>CAWBKO010000003.1:0-202853 GCA_963789435.1 uncultured Chloroflexia bacterium | reverse complement strand
CGTCAGTCCCCATCGGCTGGTTAGCGGCATGGCTTGCCGAACTGGTGGGCAACAAGCCCACCAACCTGGCGAAGGAAATTGCGGATTGCGGCGTCAAGCTGGCGGCGGATGAACCGGGCCGGGCCGATCTGCGAACAGGACTCCAAGAGTGCGTCGCTTCGGCAATATCTGAGCACAATGAAGACTTGCGATTGTTGATCAGCATCGTCATCGCCGTTGTCGGCGGTCTTCTTGCAGTCTGGGTCTGGCGACGGATTGCCAAGGAATTCCCCGCCCTCCGCAAGAAGACAGAGCCACTTGCCTGGGTTCTGTGCTCGGCGAGTCGCGGTGGCTCAAGGTGCAGCTCGAGACGGATTCCTTCGTGGGGTATACGCGGGAGGCAGCCGACCCTGTGGAGGTCGAGGCCGGCGATCTGGACCTCTATCTCGGGGATCCCATGAAGACCGCTGATGGCGGAAAGACTTATGCCCGGATCCCGAATGTTGAAGGGATCCTTCTTCGGCGAGACGACATCAAGCGAATCGAGGTCTTCGAACCCCAAGGGGACTCTCCGAAAGACGAGGCGCACATACACCTAAACCTCGGCGAGCGCCTGAGGGGGTGGACTACTGCTGAGCGAGGCGCAGGACGGGGATCGTGAAAATGGATTCCATATGTCGCCCCCGCCGTGCGGGGTGTCACGTCGACTGCGGCTGGTGAAGAGTGCAGTCGCAGCCATCAGCTTCGGCGAGTCGGGTGTCCGCCGTCAATTACTGGGTCGACGGACCCATCGGAGCCAGGAGAAGTGCCGGCGCACGGCTTCGATGAAGCGCATCTCGGGTTCGTCGAGTTCCGCGAAGTCAAGCCCAGGAATGCTCACCTGATCGTCAGTGGCGATGGGGGTCTCGCTCCAGGCCGCACGAATCATCGGGCCAACCACTCTCCGAGTCTCGGCTACAAGCCGACGATACGCCTGCGCAACTTGAGGTGATTCAACATCGATCCACGCCGTGAAGTAATTCAGTTGGCTCTGAAGCTCACCGGAGGTCTTCGGTAATTCGCGGCCGTTCGGTCGGTAATTGGTCTGCCCGGCGTCGTCGAACGACATACGGGAACTCTCGGTAATCAATCGCAGCCGCAAGTGCCCGAGCAAGAGTCTGCCGCTGGCGGTTGTGGCGATCGCGTCGCCCCCCTACCCAAAGCGCAACGATGCTGCCGATAAGCGATATGGCCGCTGCGACGGATGCAGACGTCGAAACAACCGTCCAAAGTTCATCGCTCATGCATGCTCTCGCGCTGATGAAGTCGAGTGGCCCGGCCAGCAGGACCCATCCATCGCCCTGTTTCTCGCCAGACTGCCTCCTTGATGAGATGGAGGCGAACGTGGTCAACAAGTCGCACCAACCCGTCGAAAGGCAGCCACACCATTGTCGACGGATCGCGTCGGAACCACATACACAGGCTTCCGTCCTCAAACCTATGCGGCGACTCCTTCGGGCCGTCGGCAAAGACCTGAGGCCATGGGTGTAATTGAGGGCCGACAAACCGGATGTCGACCAGCCGAGGATCAAACCGAGGGACAGGCAGAAGCAACTCGTACGCGCGGAACACCGACGCACGGTGCCTGCCATTTCGGACCCGTGCTGAGGGATAGGTCTTCCGGAACCCTCGCTCAACAGGATTCGCTCTCTGGGGATGCCATACCAAGGGCCGCCGGCGCTCTTGGACCAGTCATGCCGACCCATCCGAGCTCCGCCGTGGCTGCGTGTGGACTTCACCTCGTGACCATCTGCTGATGGGAGGACGCCGATCACGGTGCCGGCCCGGATCCCGGCACTCCCGTGATTCAGTTCTTGCTCAAGCCTGGTCAGATAGGGCGATACGTCGGGCAAGGCCAATTGCTTCGGAAACACTTCGGCAAGCGCCTCACGAACAATCTCTTCATCGCCATCGTGAGCGAGCGCTCTGGCTACGGCTTCGGCAGCCTTAACAATCCGCCGAACCGCCACAGCTTTATCGATGAGGAGTTTGATCGGGCTGATATGCCCGCCGGATCAGGTGTCAGGCCGCGACTCAGGTTATCGGCGGCGTCTCTGAAGAATCGGAGGAGATTCAGCGCCAGATCTCCCTTGGCCACGCTTCCGAGAGCTTAGCGCTTCGACATTGAACGAGCAGAGGGCGGGATCGCTGTAACCGCGATTGTTGGCCTTAGCCAGCCGGACGACGCGCGCCCAGACACTGGAGGTGTCGGAATTCGCCCGATGTGCAAGGTGGGTGTGGCGCTCCGGATCGAAGCATCCCATCGGCCGGCATCTGTATTGGGAATCCACAGGCCAGGCTGACCAAATCGATCCAGCGTAACTACGAGATCCGCAGTCGGGTCCTGACCGTCGATTGGGTCATTGAACTCGACCTTGATTGCGCGCTTGGTGACGTAGCAACGGGCGCCGGGGTACTCTCCGAGGACGGCCTCGCGGATGAAAAGCCGCATCTGCTCGACGATCTCGGCGGTCCTGCGCCGCCTCCATCAGGACCGACGTCCGGATATACCCGTCGGTCGAGTACGACGCCGCCGTCGGAGTCGGAGACCGGCGTATTCACGGTTCCGTGTGCAATAGATCCGCTATTGAACGACCGAGATCGCCAGGGAAGTGCTGTGCAGTCTCGCCAATGAGGTCACGCCGCGCGCGCGCCTCGCGGAGCACCGCATCAGACGCGCTTGCCATCTTGTTTTCGAATCTTCGTCGAGAACAACTCTGGTGTAGCCGGCGCGTTGCGGCTTCCGGGCGCTAGTGACGTGGGTAAGTGTCATAACAATCAACAGTCCTCACAGTGTCGGTGGAAAGGAATGTGGGTAGGTGTATAGGCGCCGACACAGCGAGCAACTACGCTGGGAACGCCTGTTACCTCCAGAGACTCAAAGCCTCGCAGGCGGATGAGGTATTCACGCGGCCGTCGACTGTTCATGCAGTCGGCGGCCGTTTGGTGTTGCTCCCTATAGGCGAACCCCAATAGAAACGAGAGACGGGTCGAGCTCCCGCTCGCCCCAGCCCGAGTTCTGCGTGCGACTGCCGTCGCTTCAGTCGATGACTCACTTCATCTCAAGAGCAACCTGAGGTCGCGCCGCAGTTGATGCACTTGTAGCAGGAGCCGTTGCGGACCATGATCGAGCCGCAGTCGGTGCAGGCCGGCGAGTCGGCGGTGTCGAAGACGACCGGCGCCTGGCCCACGGCGAGCCGCTCCGCCCGATCCTTCGCCGCACTCCCCTGCGCCACGATCTTCAACCCATCCAACAGCCCATTCGGCTGCGCCGGCGACGTCGTCTCACCCCCGACGACAATCCTCTGCCTCTGAATCAACTATCGCCTCGAAACCAACCGCACCCGCAACTCTCAGCCACTTCCTGATCAGTAGGCTCGCTGGTCTTCTCCACCCTCCGCGGACCCTGTGGGAGCTGCCTCCGACAGTGGTTGAGCCGCCGCAGGCTGCCGCCGCCGGTCGCGTCAGCGGCCGCCGGGGAGCCGGAGGTGGCTTCCCCACTCACAGGGCACCTCCGACAACGTCAGCTGCCGGTTGATAACACCCGCAGCATCCTTATCGGTCTGTGACATGAACTTCGATGCCATGTACCGGAAGATGTAGTCCACCAGGCTCTTCGCCATCGGGATCTCCCGGTTGCCGGTGAAGCCGGCCGGCTCGAAGCGCAGGTGGCTGAACTTGGACACCAGGTCCTTCAGCGGCACGCCGTACTGGAGCGCCAGGCTGATGGCGGTGGCGAAGCTGTCCATCAGGCCACTGATCGTCGAGCCCTCCTTGGCCATGCGCAGGAAGATCTCGCCCGGCGTGCCGTCCTCGTAGATGCCGATCGTCAGGTAGCCCTCGTGGCCGCCCACGTTGAACTTGTGGGTGATGCTGGCGCGCTCATCGGGCAGGCGCCGTCGCAGCGGCTTGTAGATGGTCTGGACTTCCGGCGTGCCCGATGCCCTTGGCGGCGGTATCGGTCCCGCCTTCCTTCTTCATGTTCAGCGGCTGGCTGCGCTTGGAGTTGTCGCGATAGACCGCGATCGCCTTGAGGCCCAGCTTCCAGCCGTCGATGTAGACCTTGGCGATCTCCTCCGCGGTGGAGGCCTCCGGCATGTTCACCGTCTTGCTGATGGCGCCGGAGATGAACGGCTGCACCGCGGCCATCATCTTGAGGTGGCCGTTGTAGTGGATCGAGCGCGTGCCGTTGGCCGGCTTGAAGGCGCAGTCGAACACGTCGAGATGCTCGTCCTTGAGGTGCGGGGCGCCCTCGATCGTCTCGTGCTCGTCGATGTAGGCGACGATCTGCTCCGCCTCGGCCCCGCTGTAGCCGAGCTTGCGCAGCGCGCTGGTGACGCCCTGGTTGACGATCTTCAGGTAGCCGCCGCCGACGAGGCGCTTGTACTTGATGAGCGCGATGTCCGGCTCAACGCCCGTCGTGTCGCAGTCCATCATGAAGGCGATGGTGCCGGTCGGCGCCAGGACCGATAGCTGCCCGTTGCGGAATCCCGTTTTCTCGCCGAGCGCCACGACCTCGTCCCAGCCGTTCAGCGTCGCGTCGAGCAGGTCGGTCGGGATCAGGTCGCGATCCATCCGGTACGCCGCGTCCCGATGCTGGTTCATGACCTTCAGGTACGGCTCGCGGTTGATGGCGTAGCCGGCGAACGGGCCGCCGTGGTCGCGCGAGATGCGGGCCGACTGCAGTGCCGCCTCGCTCTGCATCAGCGCGGTGACGGCGGCGGAGTAGGCGCGCCCGGTGTCCGAGTCGTAGGCCAGGCCGCGGTTCATGAGCAGGGCGCCCAGGTTCGCGTAGCCCAGGCCGATCGGCCGGAAGTCGCGGCTGTTCTCGCCGATGCGCGGCGTGGGATAGCTCGCGTTGTCGACGATGATCTCCTGCGCGGTGAACACGATCCGCACCGCGTGCTTGTAGCCCTCGATGTCGAACTCGCCGTCGTCCTTGACGAACTTCATCAGGTTCAGGCTGGCCAGGTTGCAGGCCGAGTCGTCGAGGTACATGTACTCGCAGCAGGGATTGCTGGCGTTGATCGGCGCCGTGTTGGCGCGGGTGTGCCATCGGTTGATGTTGTCGTGGTACTGGATCCCCGGGTCGCCGCAGACCCAGGCGGCCTCCGCCATCTTGTTCATCAGGTAGCGGGCCTTGACGGTCTCGACCGGCTCGCCCGTCGTGATGGCGTGCGTGGTCCAGTCCTTGTCCTGCTCGACCGCTTCCATGAAGTCATCGGTGACGCGCACGGAGTTGTTGGAGTTCTGGAAGAAGACCGATGCGTACGCCGCGCCGCCGTTGAAGTTCCCGTCGTAGCCGGCGTCGATCAGCGCCCAGGCCTTCTTCTCCTCCTCGAGCTTGCAGTCGATGAACTCCTGCACGTCGGGATGGCCCACGTTGAGGATGACCATCTTCGCGGCGCGCCGGGTCTTGCCGCCGGACTTGATGACGCCGGCGAAGGCGTCGAAGCCCTTCATGAAGCTGACCGGGCCGCTGGCCTCGCCGCCGCCTCTCAGGGTCTCCTTGGATGATCCGGATGGTCGAGAGGTTGGAGCCGGCGCCCGAGCCGAACTTGAAGAGCATGCCCTCGGTCTTGGCCAGGGTCAGGATGGACTCCATCGTGTCGTCGACGCTGTTGATGAAGCAGGCGCTGCACTGCGGGTGGGCGTCGATGCCGACGTTGAACCAGACGGGGCTGTTGAAGCTGGCGCGCTGCTTGAGCAGGATGTCCTTGAGCTCGTTGCGGAAGGCCTCGGCGTCCTCGCTCGTCGCGAAGTAGGCGTCCTTGATGCCCCAGTCCGCGATCGTATCGGCGACGCGGTCGATCATCTGCTTGACGGAGCGTTCCCGTTCGGGCGTCCCGAGGTGGCCGCGGAAGTACTTGCTGGCCACGACGTTGGTGGCCAGGGCGCTCCAGCTACTTGGGGAACTCGAGGTCCTTCTGCTCGAACACGGTCTTGCCGTGCTCGTTGGTGATCGTCGCTTCTCTGAGGTCCCAGTCCACCGTGTCATACGGATGGACGTCCGGGCGGGTGTATCGGCGCTCGATGCTGAGGCCCTGCCAGGTCGGCTTCTCGCCCTTCCGTCAGCTGGACGTAGCCCTTCCCCTTCTTCCCGTGTCCGTTCCCGTGGCCGTTGCCGTTCGTGTCGTGGCCGTTTGCCGTGCCGTTGGCGGACTTGGTGGGAGAGGATGATCGGGCCATGGTGGGGGCGTCCCTCTGCGTGCGCTGTGGCCGTGGAGGCGCACGCAACCCCGTGCCTTGGGGCCGCCCTCCAACCGGTCCGGCGCCTTGCTGTGCGCCGTATTCTCAGACCGCTAACTGTAATACGCCCACAATCCCCCGTCAAGGCCAAAACCACAACATCTGGTGGTGTCGTTGCGTGGCGCACCACAAGATGATGGGGGGTTCGCGTGTCGGCTGTCCGACAATTGTGGAGCATTTGTGGGGAAGTGGCTCTGTTGTGTGGACGGGCGGTGGAGTGCCGCGATTTCCGCGCTTGCGCCGGGCGGGCGTATCGGCCAATGACTGGCTGAATGTGCGTGCGGCGGGACCCGTGGCCAGGCTCCGGGCAGGCCGAACCGCCGGAACAACCGTGTAGCGCAAGGTCGGCCAATGAGTGGCTGATACGCCCGCGGGACGGGAGTCCCTAGATCAGGATCAACGCGTCGTGGTCGGGCTGGCGGCCGGCAGCCAGTACCGCCAAGACATGCCGCGTGTCGAGATCCCAGGCGCCATTCAGGGCTGAGCGGGCCTCGTCCAGGGCAGCGGCGGTTTGCGTGCGTCCCCGCGACAGCCAGGATGAGGCGCGTCGCACCGATGTCTCGGGCCTTGTTGCGTGCGAACCGAATCTGCGCCTGCATGTCGCCCAGCCGGGTGATGACCTCCACGGCGATGAGGCAGCCGGCGGCGCGCAGGACGATGTCCACGGCGCGGAGGTCGCCTGGTAGCGGGACAGGAGCCTCGAGCTCCCGAAGGAAGGTGTCCGAAACGCGCTCCAGAAAGCGGTGGATGTACTTGAGCTGAGCCGCGTCGCGCACACCGCCGCCCGTTGGATACGTGGTGATCACGAGGCGCAAACCGACGGCCGCGGCGTGCTCCGAAAGCGAGCGCGCGGAGACGCCGGGTGCGTCGCCGTGCTCCCGCCGCGAGATCTCGGACGGTGATACGCCAATCGCCGCGCCAGTCTCCGCCTGCGTCGCACCCTTGGTCAGGCGGTTCGTGCGCAGCTCGCTTCCCAGGGTGAGGCGTCGTTGGTGCCATGAGCGTCGGGCTTCGTCGACGGCGCGGGTACGAGTGGCCATCGGCCCATGGTGCTGGGCGGCTTCTTACCAGCCGATTAGCGTCGGATTACCACCGGGCGGGTGTGTCGGCCCATCATTGCCCGAACATGCGTGCGGCGGGCGCAATGGCCAAACCTCGATCCGCCCGGTTGGCCGAGGCACTCGTACCAAGGAAAATCAGCCATTGATTGCCCGTTATGCCCGCCACGCAATTGGTCAGGGGGCAGCCGGCGCCCAGCTGTAGGTGCCGTAGGCCGATGGCTCGTCGGTCACCTGGCCGACGTAGTTGCCCTCGAGGTCCATGATCCAGAGGTCGATCGGTCCGTCGAGGGTCGCGTCGCTGTCGCGTGAGACCAGCAGGTAGCTTCCCGTCCGGCGACCAGACGCTGGCGTTGGCCTCATCGGTCTCGTCGGGGGCCGAAATTTCCCTGTCATCGGTGCCGTCCGGGCGGACGAGGGAGACCACCGAGGTGTTGCCATGGAAGCGCGTGTAGGTGATCCACTCGCCAGTAGGCGACCAGGCCACGGCCCAGACGAAGCCCGTCTGATCGGTGATCATGCGGGCCTCGCCGCCGTCGAGGTCGACGACCCAGACCGCGTCGTCGACACCGAAGGCCGCCTGGCTGCCATCGGGCGAGAGGCTGATCGTGGGCATTCCGATGTAAGCCGGTCTTCGTATGTGGCGGATTGAGCTGGCGCAGGCCGCTGCCATCGGCATTAACGACAAAGTTGTCGCCGCCGTGAGTGATGCCGCCGTCGGGTCCCGTCTCGCCGAAGAAGACGATGCGCTACGCCATCCGGCGCGATGCCGAAGGGCTCAACGGCAAGCACGCCCTCGGGAAGCGGGATCACCTGGCGGAGGTCGGATAGATCCGGTGACGCGACCCACAGGCCGGTCCTGCTGGGATCGGTCTCGTCCCAGCCGTTGAAGGCGATCAGGCTTCCGTCGGCGGAGGACGCGCCGGGAGCGAGGTTGAGCGTCTCGATCGGGTTGTCGACGACCGTGCGCTCGGTGCCATCGGGCCGGATGGTCATGAACGAGAAGGTGCCGTGGTCCGTGGCATCGAGCGAGAAGACCTGCGTCCCGTCGGCCGACCAGTGCGCGCAGCCGCAGCCTTCCGCGTCGTAGATCGCCTGCTCGTCCGTGCCGTCCGCGTTGATCGTGAAGTAGTGCTCCACCCCATCGGATCCCTTCCTCGAGAAGAGGATGCGACCCGCGAGCGCTGGCCCCGTGCCAACCGATGGCGCCGCCTGCGAGGGGCTGCGCCGCGGGCGGCACGCTGCCGCAGGCAGTGAGCGCCAGGACCAGGAAGAGGGCGACGAGCCGATGCCGGGTCATGGGGCCGGGATCCAGAAGGCGATCGACGGGCGGCTGACGAACGGATCCACGCCGGGATACGGGCACGAGATGCAGCCGATGGCGGTCAATGCCACCGGGTCCGATGGATCGAGCCGCGTCGCGTTGCCGCCGTCGCTGTCCATGACCCACAGCTGCCAGAGCGTCTCGCCCGGCGCGGCGTTGCGGGTGAAGACGATGCGTCCGTCGCGCGTCCAGGACGGGAACCTTGCGCCGAACTCGCCTGGCTCGGTCGTCCCGACCGGTTCGAGCATGTCGGTCGTCAGTCGCTGCAGGCCGGTTCCATCGGGTCGGACGGCGTAGATGTCGTTGTACTCCTGCCAGTTGTCGATGCCGGGTGCCGCCAGGGCCTCGATTGCCGAGGTGAACACGATCAGCGAGCCGTCCGGCGACCACCGCGCGTCGTTGGCGCGGAGCTCGCCCGGCACCAGCTGACGGAGGTTGCCGCCATCGGCGTCGACCACGTAGAGCACCCGGTCGAGGAACATCCGGAACGGGTCGTTCGGATCGCCGATGTTCCCCCGCGAGAAGAGGAGGTGCGCACCGTCGGGTGACCAGCTCGGCGCCCCGTTGTCGCCGTCGCCGCAGTTGTTGTGGCACGGATCGCCGAGGTCGGGATTCGACGCGAAGGTCGATTCGAGCTCGACCACGGCGCCGGTCTCGAAGTCCATGACGGCGATGACCGTCCCGATGGCGTTCAGCGTCTCTGGGTCTTCGGAAAGGCTTCGCGTGAACGCCAGCCGGGTTCCATCGGGCGAGAAGGCGTACCCCCCGTCGCCGGCGCACGGGAACTCGCAGTTCGTGTCAAGCAGGCTGGGGCTCGGACCCGTTGAGATCGGCCAGGTACAGGAAGTCGCCGTCCGGCTGCCTGATGCTGACGATGAGCCTCGAGCCGTCTGGTGACATGGCCACGAGGTCCGACCACGGTTCCGGGAAGAGCTCCTGCTCGTCCGAACCGTCGTACCGGGAGGTGAAGACGGCGGCGCGGAAGCAATGCTGGTTCCGGCCCGGCAGCTCGCAATCCTCCTCACCGCTCAGGATCGACCGCCACCGCGTGTAGACGATCCGGCCCGTCTCCGGCAGGGCGGCCGATGGTCTGCGCCGAGGGATCGGGTGATGCGATGACCAAGGGCGACGGAACCGGGTTCGGCTTTGGCAGCAGTCCGCCAGCGATCAGGGCGCCGGCGATGAGTGTGACGATAAGCACGGCTCCTGCCACCAGGCCGAAACGGAGCTGTCCGGCCGCTCCGCTCCGCGGCGATCGTGCCGCCGGTGGCGGCCACCAGCCACGCGGGTCGCTGTCGCGAGTGCGCGCGTCAGCGGTGAATGCGCGCTCGAGGTTCGCCGCCGGTCCGTGCGCCGGCCCATCGGCCAGCCAGGCGACGAGGCGCTCGTCGGTTTCGTGAGTCATCGCGTTGGCTCCGAGGCAGCGTTGACGGTCGATGGCACGGCGAGCGCCTCGCGCATGGCGCGGGCGCCGTAGTGAAGTCGCGAGTAGACGGTGCCGGTGGGCACGTCGAGGATCGTGGCGAGCTCGGGCGCGGTGTAGCCGGCGTAGTGGGTCAGGACCAGGGCGATCCGCTGATCCGCCGGCAGGCGCATGAAGGCCTGCTCGAGCTCGTCGTGATCGGCCAGTCGACCGTAGTCATCGGTGTCGGCCGGGTGTTCGACGGGCTGTCCGAATACCTCCTGCGGCCGGCGCCGGCTGCGCCGCGCGAGATCACGACAGGCGTTGACGAGGAGCCGATGCAGCCAGGCCTCGAACCGATCCGGCTCCCGCAGGCCGCGCAGGTCGCGCCAGCATCGGATGATGGCGTCCTGGGTGGCGTCCTCGGCAGCCTCGCGGTCTCGAAGGATCCGATGCGCGATGGCGTAGAGCCGATCGTAGGCAGCGCCGATCAGCGTCTCGAACGCCGCGTGGTCGCCTGCCTGCGCCTGTCGGATCAGCTCTGCCGTCATCGGTCGCCTCGACCAGCGCGCGGCCGTTTGCCGCGCTGATGAGTATGGCGCCGCGCGTACCCGAATCCTTCAGTGGGGGCTCCGAATTGACTGGATCCCGCGGGGCGGGCATATCGGCCGATCAGTGCCCGGGCTTGCGTGTGGCGGGACGCGTGGCCAGGCTGCGGATCGCCCCGTTAGCCGCTGCTCCCGCCGGGCGCAACGTCAGCCACTGAGTGGCCGATACGCCCGCCGGATGGGCCGCTGGCTAGTCCCACCACTCGGTCACGAACTTGTACGTCGGCCCGCCGATGAGGAGGGTCAGTCCGGAGCCGTCGGCGTTGATGACGTAGATCTCGTTTGCGGCGTGCTCAAAGTTGTCGGTGACGGGGTGGAGGTAGAACATGATCCTGCTCCCGTCGGGAGACCAGACCGGGGCTCGAGCGAACCTGCCCTCAGGATCCTCGAAGACCTTGGTGAGATTGGACCCATCCGGGCTGACGGTCCAGATCGCACCGGTCGGCTGCAGACGCTCCTCGGTGAAGACGATCGTCGACCCGTCCGGCGACCAGCGCGCCGTCCACCATGGTCGGACGTCACCGGTGTCCAGCTGGTGCGGATCGGTCCCGTCGACGTTCACGATCCATAGCGACCCGCCGATGTCGATCGGGAAATCGGGCTCGGCGCGCACCGCGCGGTAGAACACGAGCTGCGTGCCGTCCGGCGAGAAGTCGAGCGCCGAGTCGTGCGGGAGTCCGGGCGAGGTCGTGACGCGCAGGAGGTCCGTGCCATCCGTTCGGGCCGTGTAGATCCCGGTCCGCGAGGGATCCGATTCGTCCCAGCCTTCAAACGCGATCCGCTCACCGTCGGGCGACCACGCCTGGGGTACGAGGTTGAGCGTCTCATCCGGCCTGGGCAGCAGCTCGAAGTCCGATCCATCGAGGGCGAGCGTGCCACCGCGGACCGACCCGGTGTCATCGGTGCCCGGCATGACCAGGATGCGGCTGCGATCGGGCGAGATGCGATCGGCGCAGCAGTACGCGCCTTCCTGGTACACGAGCCGGCGAACGCTGCCATCGGGGTTCGCGACGAACAGACCGCCATCGGTCAGGAGGATGTGCCCCTCGAGGCTCCTCGGTTCTGCTGAAGTAGTGCTGGCCGAAGCCGGCGTGGTCGAGGTCACGGCCGGGGCAGAGCCCTGGCAGGCAGCCAGGATCAGGATCGGCAGGATTGCCACTCGCGCGCGGTTCATCGGTGTTGTGACCTCACTCGGGCGTGTTGGTCCCTCCAACCCATACAGGGAGCCGATCGGCGCAAAAGGTGACAGCGGATCTCGACCGATTGCGGGCGATCTGTCACCTTTCAGGGCGATTCGCTCCCTGTTCAGGCAGATGGAATCCGTGGCAGCCACGGCGAGCGTCGCCGACACGATCGAGGCGGTCTATCGGCAGGAAGCCGATAAGCTCTGGCGGGCGCTGTTCGCCTTCTCCGCCGATGCCGAGATCGCGAGCGACGCGGTTGCCGAGTCCTTCGCCCAGGCCATTCGCCGCGGGACCGCGATCCGGGATGCGAGGGCCTGGGTCTGGAAGTCAGGCTTCCGAATCGCGGCGGGCGAGCTCAAGCGCCGATCGCGGAGCGTCGATCTCATCCCGGACGGCTCGTACGTCGATCCCGAGGTCGACACCGAGCTGCTGGCCGCACTCGCGCGCCTGTCCGACGGGCAACGCGCCGCCGTCGTCCTCCACTACTACGCCGATGCGTCCGTGCGCGAGATCTCGCGCCGAACCGGCGCGTCGCAGCTATCGGTCCGCGCCAACCTGAGCCGCGGCCGCAAACGCCTCAAGCAGCTGCTGGGTGAGCGTCATGCGTGAGCTGGAAGATCGGTTCCGGAGCCTGGATCGCGTCGAGGTGCCGGACCTCTGGAACGAGGCGGTCACCCGAGCGGCCGAGCTGGGGATGACGCGGCGGCGGCCGATCAGCCGGACTCTCGTGCTCATCGCGGCAGCACTGCTGCTGGCCCTGCTTGCCGGAGCGATCGCGATCGGCGCTGGGCTCCTCCGGCCAGACCCCGATCTGACGAACGCCCAGGCCGAGAACGGGGTGATCGTGAGCGTCGACCAGTGCGGACGGCTCGTCCGCATCGAACCGAGCTCGGGAGACTCGCAGGAGCTGTTTTCGGGCCAGCGGACGTGCAGCTCCCGCGACTTCGTGTTCATCACGACCGCCTGGTCGTCGGACGGCCGCCGCCTTGCCTACATCGTGACCCCGAACTGCGGGGCGTGCATAACCCCTCCCACCCAGGAATCACTCGATGCGGGTGGGGCGTGGATCTACGACGCGCAGACCGGCGAGACGCGTCAGCTGCAGGGTTGCCCCGAGATGTCCTGCGAGGAGGGCGATATCTCACCCGATGGATCGCTGGTGGCCTTCACCGCGAACACGGCTGCAGAGGATCGCTGGTCGCTGATCGTCGTCGAGGCCGCAGCGGGCGGCACATCGCGGCGCATTGAGCTGCCTGCGCGCCCAGGGCGCCTGGAATTCTCGCCGGACGGCAGCCGGATCGTGATCGCCGCCGAGGACGGCATCGGCGCTGGGCTGTACCTGGTGGATCTGAGCTCCGAGACCCCGGAAGCGACGAGCCTCTATGACGACATCGGGCTCTTCGAAAGCTCTCCAACCTGGTCGCCGAACGGGGACATGATCGCGTTCGAAGCGGGAGACCGCGGCGTCCTGGGGCTGTGGGTCGTGCGCGCCGATGGGACCGGTGCTCGACAGCTGGATTCCGCCATACCCGCTGAAGGCCCCGGCGTGCCTGCCTGGTCGCCGGACGGCACGCGCATCGCCTACATCCGGACACCGATTAGAGGACGAACCCCAGACGTTCATGCTCGAGCTGTGGACGGTTGATGTCGACAGCGGCCAGGCGTCGAGACTCTACGAGTCGCCGTGCTGCATCGGTGACTGGAAGGCCCCGGAGTGGTCGCCCGACGGCCAGTACATCGCCTTCGGCGTCGGCGTGAACGGCGACCCCGCGGACTCCGGCATGGCGATCATTCGTGCGGACGGCACCGACTTCCGCTGGGTATCGGTCTACCCGATGGAGGCCGACTGGCAGCCGATCCCTCTCCCGTCGCCCGCTGACTGATCAGCTCCCGCGGGGCGGGCGCATCGGCGGATGAGTGGCCGACTGTGCGTGTGGCGGGAAGCATGGCCAGGCCGCGGTTCGGCCCGTTGGCCACTGCTCTCGCTGGGCGCAACTTCAGCCACTGAGTGGCCGATACGCCCGCCGCATGGGATACCTTGCGCCGTCGCCGGTCAGGGCTCCTCGGCGCCGGGCGGCGGCGGTTCGACCTCGACGGCGCCCCATCGTTCGGCGAGCTTCACGAGCAGGCTCAACGGCGGCGCGAAGTAGAAGGCGCCGGTGACGGGGCGGGAGAAATCGGTGAGGCGGTCGTGGAGGCCGTCGGCGTCGAGGCCGAACATGCGGGCCAGCATGCGATCGATGCGCGCGCGATCGGCGGAGAAGGCGACGAACTGGAGCCCGTGCTCGGCGAGCGTGCCGTAGGGGACGCTGCGCCGGTAGACCGGAAGCTCCTCGCCGGCGTCGTCGTGGATCTCGACGCGCGCGATGTGCGCAGTTGCCGGCTTGGCGTCGCCCTCCAGCTCCTTGCTCGTGAGCTTGGTCCGGCCGAAGACGCGCTGCTGCTCCTCGACCGGGAGCGCGTCGAAGGCGGCGAGGTCGTGGATCCAGCGCATGACGAGCACGTGGCTGCCGGCCGCGCCGGGTTGACCATCCGGGATGAGGACGGCGCCGGGCGCCTCGTGGGTCATCGGGTTGGCGGTGCCGTCGATGAAGCCGAGCAGGTCACGGCTGTCGCGGTGGACGAAGCAATCCTGGTCGGTCGCCACCGTCGCGACGCCGTCGAGCGCCTTGACCGCGGCGCGGGCGTGCTCGAACACGACGTCACGGGAGCTGCTGCTGATCCACATCCAGAAGTCGTGCTGGGTGGCCGGCGCGTGATGGCCGCCGGGCCGGCCGATCGGCTCGAACGGCGCGAGGTCGGGTGGTGCATGCTCCGGGGCGATCGCGCGCCACAGCTCCGCGCCGAAGCCGACGACCAGGTTTACGCCGCCGGCCGAGACGGCCGGAGCGCGGAGGCGGCTGAGGGCGGCGGTGGCCAGGGCCAGGTCGACGTCGGGCCGCAGGTCGAGCTCGACGAACTCGTGGGCGATGGTCCCCTGGGCGAAGATCCCGATCTGCGGAACGTTCATGCGGTGGTGCCGGACCCTCAGACGGTCGGCGAGCCGGCGCGGGACTCCGAGCGATCCGCGGCCGGCGCAGGAACCGATGCCAGCGCCTCGTCGAGCTTCGCCAGGTAGGGCGCGGCGCGCAGCTCCTCGAGCAGGGGACGTGCTTCGGCGGCGAGCGCGCGGGTCCGGGGATCCTCGGGAAGGAGGACCGCCGCGTCGACCGACACGAGCGCCGCCGTGAACATCTGTCCCAGTTCGCGAAGGCGTCCGGTGGCGGCTGCATAGCTGGTCGCGGCGTCGTCGCGTCGCCCCTCGAGTGCCGCCACGGCCGCGGTCAGCCTGCAGGCGCAGGGCCTCGGTCAGCGGTCCCGTCGCGGCGAGCACCGCCACGCGGGCAGCAACCTCTCGAGCTCGCTCCAGGCTGCCGGACCAGATCGCGGAGCGCAGAGCAACCTCCAGCCCGATCTCGGGGTTCTGGGGCAGGAGGATCGGCTGCCTCAATGCCGTTGGCGTACGCGAGCTCCAGTTCGCCCATGAGCAGCGCGCTGCTGCTCTCGGACATCACGATCTGGAACTAGCTCGTCTGGATCCGTGGTCTCGCCGATGAGCTCGCGAACCCGCTTCGGCCGCTCCTCCAGATCCTCGCCACGCGCAGTCGCGTAGAGCGTTCCGAGGGTGAGCAGCCGGGCCCGGTCGCCGCGCAGGGTGGCGGACTCGAACGCCTCCTGCATGAGGACCTCGTGGGCGTCCCAGTCTCGGCCCTCTTCGTAGAGGGCGGCCGCGAGGGTGCCCGCGAGCCAGAAGTACATGGCGCGGTCACCGATCTCCCTCGCAAGGCTCGAGTGCCTCCGAGAGCGTCCGTGACGCCTCGGCCGGGGCGTCGTCGAAGAGCGAGGAGGCGAGGTTGTTTCGCACGCGCATCTCGAAGGACCTGAGGCCGAGGTCCTGGGCCAGCGCAAGGGCCGCGCGGGCGAGGACGATGCTCTCGCGGCGGCGGCCGAGGATGCCCAGGCCCGCCGACTTGTTGATGAACGCCTCGGCGACGATCGGCTCCAGGTTGAGCCGTTCCGCGATTGCCAATGACCGGTCCGCCAGCTCGACGGCCGCATCCGACAGCCCTGACCGCATGCGGGCTCGCGCGAGGTGTGCCAGCGCCTCGGCCAGGACTGGCTCGTCACCGACCTCCTCGGCCTCCGTCACCGCTGCCTCGAGCACCTCGGTCGCCCGGGGCACCTCGCCACCTTCGATGAGTGTCTTCCCGAAGCGGACGGATGCCCCGACCGCGCCGGCGCGGTCGCCGAGGTCCCGATAGCTCTGCACCGCTGCCTCGGCGTAGCGCTGGGCGTCCGGCCGTGCGGCCGCGGTGGCGGAACGCGTGGCGCGGTCGAGCAGCGACGCGCGATCGGCAGGATCGGACGTGATCGCGAGTGCCTGCTCGAGGTAGCTGACCGCCTGGTCGTAGGCTCCCAGTGCGCCGGCTCGATCGGCCGCCCCGGTGAGCGCAAGGCGCGCCTGGCCGGAGACCGCATCGGCCTCGGCGCCCTCCTCGGAGGCATCGCGGGCAGCGAGGTAATGGCTGGCCAGCGCACCGGCCAGCTCGTCGTCGCCGATGCCCTCGTAGTGGCGCGCCACGGCGAGGTGCCGCGAACGACGGTCGCGCCGCGCGAGCGTTCCGTAGGCCACCTCCTGGATCAACGACTGGACGAACCGATACTGCCCGCGCTCCGGCGAGCGCGGATCGGCCTCGATCTCGAGCAGCTCGCGGCGCACCAGGGCGCGCAGGCGCGGCTCCAGGTCATCGGTCGCGCCGGTGACCGCGGCCAGCGCATCGGCGGAGAAGACCTGTCCGAGGACGGCGGCATCCTGGAGCAGCGTGCGGTCGGCGGGCTCGAGCGCGTCCAGGCGCGACGCGATCAGCGAGCGGAGCGAGTCCGGCACGGCGATGTCGGTCAGGTCGCCGATCGGCTCGTAGAGGTCGCCGACGCGCTGGATGCGGCCGTCGGCGAGCAGCCCGCGCACCGTCTCGACGGCGTAGAGCGGCACGCCCTCGGCACGACCGATGATGGCGGCCAGCGCCTCCTCCGGCAGCCCCGGGACCAGGCCGTTCAGCAGCTCGCGCATGGCGTCATCGGTCAATGGCTCCAGCGCCAGGGCGGTCAGGTTGCGCCGGCTGGCTCCCCAGTCCGGCCGCCGGTCGAACAGCTCGGGTCGGGCCAGGCTGACGACCATGATCGGCAGGCCCTTGGACCAGTCGAGCAGGTGGTCGATGAAGTCGAGCAGGCCCGTATCGGCCCATTGGAGATCCTCGAACACGAGCACGGTCGTGCCGAGCTCGGCGATGCGCTCGAAGAAGAGCCGCCAGGCCGGGAACAGCGTGTCGCGTCCGCCGGCGGGAGCCTCCTCCACTCCCAGCAGGGTCAGGAGGGCGGGACCGATGCGCTCGCGTTCGCTCGCGTCCTCGACGTACTCGTCCAGCGTCACCGCGATCCGCTCGCGGGTGGTGGCCTCGTCGTCGTCCTCGGTCAGCTGGGCGCGGCGGCGAACCATCTCGCCCAGCGCCCAGAACGTGATCCCCTCGCCGTACGACGGCGAGCGGCCGCGATGCCAGTAGATCCGCTCCGAGACGCCGTCGATGTACTTCTCGAGCTCCCAGACCAGCCGGCTCTTGCCGATGCCGCCCGGCCCGGTGATCGAGACGAGGCGCGCGCGCCGATCGCGGCCGACGGCGTGGAGCTGCTCCTTCAGCTGCCGCAGCTCCTCGTCGCGGCCGACGAACGGTGCCTCGAGCGTGTCGGCGCGTCCGTGGCCGCCCCGCTGCGCGACGACGCGGAGCGCCTGCCACGCCGGGACGGGGCTGGTCTTGCCCTTGAGCGAGTGGTCGCCGATCGGCTCGAAGACGATCGCCGACTCCGCCGCGCGTCGCGTGGCCTCGCCGACCAGCACGGTGCCCGGATCCGCCACGCCCTGCAGGCGTGCCGCGGTGTTGACGAGGTCGCCGGCGACCATGCCCTGGTTGGTGGCGCCCAGCGTGACCGCCGCCTGCCCGGTCAGGAGCCCGGCGCGAGCCTGGAGGTTCGGGTGCAGGGTGCGGACCGCGTCGACCAGCTCGAGCGCGGCGCGGACGGCCCGCTCGGCGTCGTCCTCGTGGGCGGTCGGGGTGCCCCAGACGGCCATGACCGCGTCGCCGATGAACTTCTCCACGGTCCCGCCGTGCAGCTTCACGATCTCGGTCGCGGTCTCGAAGTACTTGCTCAGCAGCTCGCGGACGGCCTCGGGATCGCGATCCTCGGCGAGGCTCGTGAAGCCGACGAGATCCGTGAACAGGACGGTGACCAGGCGCCGCTCGGCCGAGGCCGGAGTGGATGGGGTCTGCTCCGCCGTGGGCGGTATCGGTGCCGAGCGTCTGGCCGCAGCTGGCGCAGAATCGCGCGTCGTTCCGGTTCGGCGCGCCGCAGTGCGGGCAGGTGGCCGCGAGCGGGCTGCCGCAGTTGTCGCAGAACTTGCTGCCGCTGCGATTCTCGACTCCGCAGCTCGCGCAGACCATGCTCGGTTCTCCGTGGGTTCGCACCGGGGAGCGTAGCCGATCGGCGCAAGGTTTCCGTGCCGCGCCCGTCGTGGATGGGCGCTTTGCCGGAGCGGCAAGTATCGGCCAAGTTGCACGCCCAGGACCGGTCTCGATGGCTGCCAGTTGTGAGCGGAGCAATGCCCGGCCCGCGGCGTGGGTCAGGCCGGCTGTTCGTTGCCCCCACCGCAACGGAGAGCGAATCGCGCGAGGCAACCAGTCAGAGGAGCACGACGCCGTTCGCACCTGGGTCGCGCCCCGCGGCGAGGGCCGTCAGCACAGCGCGTGTTCCAAGAGGAAAGTCCGCCGCTATCACATCGGAGGCCAGGTCGAGTGCCCTGCGGTTGGCATGGGTTGCTGCGATAACCAGGATCACCCTCGTAAGGCCCATGTCACGTGCCTTGACACGGACGGCTCGAAGCTGGGCCTGCCCATCGGCAAGCCGGGTGAATGCCTCGATCATCACTGTCGCCGCGGCGTTGCGGATCACAGCATCCGCCGCCCGTTGATCGCGCTGGATTGGCACGATTGCCTCGTACGTCCACTGCCAACCGTCGCCGATTCGCGCGCGGAACCGGCGCAGCAGAGCCAGTTGCGGTGCGTCGTGGATTGCTCGCTCTGCCGGGAACGTGGTGATCCAGACCTTCAGGCCAACCGCGGCTCCGAGGAGGATCAGGTCGTCGAGCATGACCCCCGCGACCATTCCGCGCTCGACGCGTGAGACCCAGGAGGCCGACCTGTTGGTCGCCCCTCCGACTTGCGACAGCGGCAGTCCTGCCGCAAGACGAGCGTGACGAATGCCTGTGCCGATCTCGATGCGGACTGCACGAGCTCGCGTACGCGCCGCGCTCAGGATGCGGACTCTCACAGCCATTGCGGCAGGATCGCGCACCCATACTTACCGGACGCTTAGGCCCGCATTTCCCGGGCGCGCAGGACGCGTTGCTGGGCACGCAAGTATCGGCCAAGAAGGGCTCCTCAGCCGTTTCCAGACTGCCGTTCTGTGCGGCCCCCGCAACGCTTGGCCACGGAAGGGCCGCTGCGTGGCTGTTAGTTGCCACGGTGGCAAACAGGCGGTCCGTGGCACGCCGGTTGCCGAAGGAGCGGGCATGGCGCTGCTCGCTCCGCTCTTCGCGTTCATCGGCCGGCAGGTTGGCCGCATCGTCCAGATGGCGTTCGGCTGGGCGACGATCCTGCTGTTCGGCCGCGTGCCGCAGCGCAAGCAGCTGCTCCTCGCGGGCGTTGCGCTGGGCTCGATTCTCTGGGTGGTCGCGCTGATTGGGGTGCTCGTCCCCGACATCGGCGCATTCCTGATCGCGCTGGTCCCCGCACCCGACTTCATCGACGAGGGCTGGATCCGGCTGGCCATGCTCGTGCTGGCGATCGTCCTGCCGATGGCGGTCGGCGCGGGCGGCCTGATGCTCATGGATGCGGCCGATCGGCCGAAGAGCATCGGCGGCAAGGCGGTCCAGGTGCTCCGTGGCTACCCGTACGCCGCGATCCTCTCGCTTGTCATCCTGTTCCTGCTGGTGGTCGCGCCGATCTTCAAGCTGCGCACGATCTTCAAGCGCTGGGAGGACGCGCACATCCCGATCGTGGTCAAGCCCGATGGCTACGACCAGGTGGTGAGCGACCTCGAAGCCGCCGTCGACGGCGCGGGTCTCGACCTGTCGCGCGCTCGTGCCCCACGCGTCCTGGAGGCGCCGTCTCGCCTGCTTGCCACGGTCGGTGGCGAGAGCGTGCGGCGGCTGGTTCCGGAGCGGATCGTGATGCTGCGCGCGCACGACATCGAGGTGACCATTCACCCCTCGGACGTCGCGATCGCCGGCTCGAAGCTGGCCGTTGCCCGCGCCCGCGCGGCGGTGGCGGATCGGCTCACCAAGACCGATGCCTACCTCACGGCGAGCGAGGAGGCGCAGCAGGTCGAGGACGGGTTGCGTGTGCTCAGGCATCCGGACGACCCGGAGGCGGCCCTGACCGCGCTGCGCGCGATCGACAAGCGCCTGGCGGAGCTGACCGTTCCGTACGAGGAGTGGGAGGTCCTCTACCGGCAGCGGCTGCAGGTCGAGCGCGATCTGCTGCGCGCCCGGGTCATCGAGCCGCCGAAGGAGTCCGGGCCCGTCGCTCGCGTCATCGAGAAGGTCGCCGACCTGATCAGCTGATCCCCAGGGCGCGCTCGAGCTCGTCGACACGCGGGTCTCCCACCACGCGGAGTGCACGGAGCTCCCACCACGGCGCCCCGAGGTCTCGCGCCAACGTGGCCGCCGTGCGAGCGGATTCGGCCGAGCCAGTGGTCCATGCGTCCAGCAGCGCCGCCGAACCCCGCATGAGCGGTGTGGCGTCGGAGGCGGCAGCGAATTCGGCCGAACGCTTTGCCGTAATCGTTGCAGGGTCGGTGCGGCCGGCATCGATCCAGGCGCCCACGAGCGCCTCGGCGGCAACGAGGTAGTGCGGGTTGCTCATCGCGATGAAGGCATCGGTGAGGTCGTTGGCAGGCGGACCGACCGGCTGGCCGGTTGCCTGAGCCACCCATACGGCGATCGCCGCGTGCATTACACGCGCGTAGGGCGAGGGATCGGACGGAAAGTGGTCGGCCGCCCTGGTCCACCATCGTGTCCAATGTTCGGCCAGCGCACCGTCGCCGCGGGCGGCGGCCATCGGCAGAACCATGACCCAGGTGCGGAACGCGAGGCGCACATAGGCGTACCGTTCGCCGAGCTCGATGACCTCCCGCCCGACCTCGAGGGCATCGTCCCAATGCCCCATCACCAAGAGCACCTCCGTCCGCGAGTAGTTCACCCAGCCACCCTGCTCGGTCAGCCCGTGGGCGGATGCCAGCTCAACGGTCGCCTCCAGTTGCGGCAGTGCCTTGTGCGGGTCGGTGTCCGCCTGAAACTGCGCCCGGATGCGGCCCGCCACCACGACGTGGTGCCAGCGGCCGGCGGCGAGCGCCTTCTCCTCCAGCAGCGCCCAGTCTGTCTCCCCGGCCTCGCCAATCTCGTCGCGGGCGGCGCTGACGTGCTGGAGGACATCGAGCTCGAGCAACGGATCGCCGGCCGCCTGTGCATCGGCCCAGGCCACGTCCGTCTCGGCACGGACGCCATCCGATCGGCCCTGCGCGCCACCGCCCACGCATGGAGTGCCCGGAGACGGGCGAGGGTCGCACCCGGCTCATCGTCCAGACTGGCGAGCGTGTCGGCGGTGATCTGCTCGGCCTCCGCGAAACGGATCTGCTGCATGTAGGCACCAGCCAGGGCGTAGGCGGCTGCGGCCGTTCCCGTGGGATCGCCCGCGAACCCCTCCAGCGCGGCCTCCATCTCGCCGATGCCGGCGTCGAGATCGGCGCTGGCGGCAAGGATCTCGCCGAGGCCAAGGCGGCGGCGGGCGAGGTCGAATGGGCTGCCCGCATCGGTGAGCTCGATGGATCGGGCGAACAGGCGCTGGGCAGCCTCGTGGGCCGCGAGGCGCAGGGCGGCGTCGGCGGCGCGCTCGTACCAGGCGGCGGCCTCGCGCATCAGGGTGGATGCGGTCGGGCAGGTCGCCGCCGGCGATGGCGGGAAGGCTCTCGAGCGCGCTGGCGTTGTGCTCGGCCACCGCCTCGGCAACGATGTCGGCCCGGTCCCCCGCCGTCTCCGCCAGCCAGCGCGCCATGGCCACGTGGAGACGGGCTCGCTCGGCTCGGGCAAGCGAGGCGTACCCGGCATCGCGCAGCAGCGCGTGGCGATAGGCGTAGCCCTCGCCGGTGATCGGGTCCTCGAACGGGCCCGCGACGAACGCGCGTCGCCGCAGCGCATCCAGCCCTCCCCGACGACCGTCCAGATCCAGCGATGGAAACGCGGCGAGCGGCACGCGGCGTCCGGCCACCGCCCCGCGTCGGGCAACCTGCCGGGCATCTGGCGGCAGGTCGTCGAGCTGCGCGGCGTAGATGGCCTGCACCGTGGGTGGAAGCGCAACCGATTCCGGCTCGATGGCAAGGTGCCAGGCGCCATCGGCCAGCACGAGAGTCCCGACGCTGGCCCAAGTCCGCAGCAGCTCCTCGATGAAGAGCGGCGTGCCGTCCGACCGCTCCACCACGGCCGCCAACAGCTGGTCGGGCAGCGCGGAGCCGAGCAGCGCGCGCACGAGCGCGCCGGCCTCGGTTGGCGGCAGCGGCGCGAGGTCGATGCGCGGGCCCTCGCACCAGGCCGGCGCACGTCTCGAGCAGGCTGGGACGCGCCGTCGCGACCACCAGACGGCCGTGACGGCTCGGCGCGCGACCCGCGTGGTCCAGGAAGGCGAGGAGATCGCCGCCGGCCCAGTGCACGTCCTCGATCAGCCAGACCGATGCGCCTTCGCTCAACGCGTCGAGCGCGCTCACCCAGGCGTCGAAGCGGGCGTCTCGCTCGGCAGCCAGATCGCCTCCGCCGACCGCGGCGTTCGCTCGCCGGCTCTACGAGCCTGTCGACCTCCTCGCGAATGACCGATGCCCGAGCATCCGGGACGCCGGCGTTCGCCAGTGCCTCGGCGAGGTCCGTGGTGTCCGCCGCGGCGAGCAGCTGGGCAACCGTCTCGTACGGCGCGGTGGCCTGCGGGCGGACCCGGGCCCGAAGGACCCCGGCGCTCGTCGACGCGGCAAGCTCGGCGAGCAGCCTGCTCTTGCCGACGCCCGGCGGGGCGACGATCACGATCCGGTCGGCGCGACGCTTGCCCGCGACAGCCTCGATGGCTTCCTGCAGCCGGGCGAGCTCCGCGTCGCGGCCGAGCATCGGCGCCTTCAGCGCCCCGAGCGCCTCCTCGCGCGACGGCTGCGAGCGCGCGCCTCTCGCCTCCCAGACCCGGACCGGCTCGGCCTTGCCCTTGAGGTCGACGCTCCCGATCGGCTCCGTCTCGATCGTCTCGGCCACCGTGAGGGCCGTCAGCTCGCCGATCAGCACCGTTCCGGGGCGCGCGGCAGTCTGGAGGCGGGCTGCGGTGTTGACGGTGTCGCCGGTCACCCGGCCCTCGTCCGGGCCGGTGGTTGCGTGGACGACCTCGCCGGTGTTGACGCCGACCCGCAGCTGCAGGGTCTGCGGCTGCATCCCGAGGCGTGCCTCGAGCTGCTCCAGCGCGCCGATCAGCGCCAGCCCCGCCCGCACGGCTCGCTCGGCGTCGTCGTCGCGCGACGCGGGGTGTCCCGAACACGGCCAT
The DNA here is from genome assembly GCA_963789435.1 of uncultured Chloroflexia bacterium. GTDB lineage: Bacteria > Chloroflexota > Limnocylindria > QHBO01 > QHBO01 > JACDBZ01. Next base: position 179,293 of record CAWBKO010000003.1, on the reverse strand, counting down.
CGCCGCGTCACCGATGAACTTCTCGACCACGCCCCCGTAGCGCTCGATCGTCTCGCGGGTGGCGGCGAAGTAGGCGTCCTGGACGGTCGCCACGTCCTCCGCGTCGAGCTCCTCGGACAGCGTGGTGAAGCCGACGAGGTCGGCGAAGAGAACGCTGACGATGCGACGCTCGACCGCGGCAGCCACGGCAGCGGGCTCGGGTGCCTCGGCCATGGGTGGAACTGTACGGGCGGAGGCAAGGGCTCGGCTCTGCGGCCGGGCGGGCCGTCGGTCGCCGGGCGGCTGAGCGAAGTGGCACGGCCGGTGCATTTGGACGCACACCTGAAACACCGCACGGGGGAACCCCAAGTGACCGGACGCGATTCAACGACCACTGTGGAGGAGCCGACCACGGGCTCCAGCTTCGATACCGAGACAGCAGAGACTGATCCGCTCGTGGAAGCGGGACAGCAGGCGACGGCGAGCGCAGGTCACCTTGCCGAGCGAGCCGCCGACGTCGGCATCCAGCAGGCAGACCATGGCCGCGAGCTGGCAGCGGAGGGCATCGACAAGGTCGCTCGCGCCGTCCGACGCCTCTCGACCGACATGGAGGCCGACCAGCCGCAGATCGCCGGCGCGGCACTGACGGCGGCCGATCAGGCCGACAAGGTTGCACGCTACCTGCGCGAAACGGATGCGCGGCAGATCATCGGCAACGTCGAGGACGCCGCCCGCAAGGCACCGCTCGTCTTCCTTGGCGGTGCTTTCCTGCTCGGCATGGCCGCGTCGCGTTTCATCAAGGCGGCCGGCGGAGGCAGCCAGAAGCCGAGCCACGCGGGCTATAGCGCGGCTTACCGGTCCGGAGCCTCGAGCGATCTTCGCGGTTCGAACTACGAGGCCATCGGGCCGGGCGCCACGGCCAACGGCAACGAGAGGTTCTGAGATGGACCATCGTGAGGAGGGCCGCGGCATCGGCGATCTCCTCGGCGACCTCGGCCGGCAGGTAAGCACGCTCGTCCGCAAGGAGATCGATCTCGCGCGGGTCGAGGTGACCTCGAGCGTCGGCCGCATGAGCCGCGGCGCGGCCATGGCCGGTGCCGGCGGCGCCGTCCTGTACGCGGGACTGCTCGTCCTGCTGGCGGCCGCCGTCCTGGGCCTCATCGAGGCCGGCGTCGACGCCTGGCTGGCCGCGTTCATCGTCGGCGCGTTCGTGCTGGTGGTCGGCGGCGGTCGTGACCTCCATCGGCGTCAAGCAGATGCAGACCACCGACCTGGCACCAAAGCAGACGGCCGAGACGGTTCGCGAGAACGTCGAGTTCGTCAGGGAGCAGATGAAGTGACCACGGACCGCATCGCCGACGTTCGCAACTGACACGGAAGCCGAGGGAATGACCGAGCACGAGGCAGCCGAGGTCGCGGAGATCCGCGCCGATATCGAGGGCACGCGCCAGGAGATGGGCGGAACGCTCAACGAGCTCGGTGATCGCCTCGAGCCCGGACACCTCGTCCAGCAAGCAAAAGAGAACGTCCGCGAGGCGACCATCGGTCGCGTCGAGGACACCGCAAAGGGGGTTTCAGAAATGGTGATGGACACGATCAGGCGCAACCCGATCCCGGCCGCGCTGGCCGGTGCCGGGCTCGCATTGCTGTGGGTCAACCGCAGCCAGGGTCCGCAGGGTGGACGCTCCACCTCGTACGGCAGCCGGCTACGGCTACCAAAGCCGTCCGGCATCGATGTACGGGGCGGCTGGCGCCAGGACATCGGATCGAAGGCGCGCGACGCCGCTTCGACCGTCGGCGACGCCGCCGCGACCGTTGGCCAGAACGTCACCGGTGCCGTCGGCTCGGTGGCCGAGGGGGCCGGTCAGACGGCCGAGCAGGTCGGCTGGAAGCTCGAGAGCTTCATGCAGGCGAACCCGCTGGCGGTGGGCGCGATCGCCGCCGGCGCGGGGGCCGTCGTCGGCTCGATCCTGCCGGAGACGCCGCAGGAGCGCGAGATGCTCGGCGACGCCAGCCGGCAGGTGACGTCGGCCGTTCGCGACACCGTCGAGCAGGCGACCTCGAAGGCCGAGGAGACAGCTCGATGAGGTAGAGGACAAGGTCGGCTCACCGGCCTGAGTCCTCGAGCTCGACACCCGGCCCGTCGTGCCCTGGCGGCCGGGTGTCGCTGTCTTTGACCAGGTTCGGGCCAAGCCGATGGACTTTGCCGCGGGGCAACTACCAGCCAGCACGCGTCAAATCCGTCCCGCTTCGCCATGCGTTGCGGGGCAGGCAACGCCCGGCCATTGGGAGGGTCGTACCCGGCCGATAGTTGCCGGGCGTCAAAGCGTCGGCGATGGGCGAGACTCGGCGTCGGCGCTAGCGGACGAGTGGCACCCGCGGGTCGGGCTCCATCGAGTCCCACGCCGAGCGCACGTGATCCAGCGCCGGATCGAACGAGCAGGCCATGGTGCGGACGTCGCCGGCCAGCGCGTTGAGGTAGTAGGCGTCGTCGCCATGGGTGGCGACGAACGGGTGGTAGCCATCGGTCACGATCACGGTCTCGCCGTCGCGGACCGCCCACAGCAGCGTCGCGCGAGCCGTCCCCCGATACAGCCGCTGCACGCCCCACGCCTCCGGCCGCCGGAAGCGATACGAGTAGACCTCCTCGAGGATCGCCTCGTTCGGCATGTCGTCGGTGTCGTGCTTGTGCGGCGGCCACGAGCTCCAGTTGCCCGACGGCGTGAAGACCTCCACGATCTCGAGCCGATCGGCCGGGAACTCGGGCGTGATGATGTGGTTGATCTGGCGCGTCGCGTTGCCGGCGCCGCGGACCTCCACCCGAACGTCCTCCGGACCGATGCGAACCGGCGCTCTCGGCCGTGGCGCGACCCGACGCGGGGGCATCGGCGACGGCCACCGTCAACGATTCGCCCAGCGGGCGCAGCGACGCCGTCGACACCCGGCGGCAGGTAGGCGGCCGAGGGCAGCCCCTCCCAGACCGATGCGCGGCCCGGCAGCTCCAGGTCGTCGACGCGGGCGCCGCCGCCGCGCGAGCACCACGATCGCCGTCTCGTGATCCTTGCGGCCGATGACGGTCGGCGCCGTGAAGGTGTGCACCGAGAACCCCAGGTAGCGCCAGCCGGCCAGCAGCGGGGTCACCGCCTCGCCCGGCGGCAGACGAAGCTGCGGGTCGATCACTTGTCCGGGTTTGGCAGCAGCGCGTCGGTGACCAGGTGCAGCAGCTCGTGGTAGGAGCCGATGAACGCGCGCAGCGTGCGGACCGTCGGCGCCCAGGTGTCGAACTCGGCGACCGACGAGGCCGTCCGGCTCGTAGGCGGCCAGGAAGTCGGGGAAGTGCCGCGCCAGCTCGTCGACGTAGGGCACCGGGTCGTCGATCCGCGGGCGAACCTCGATCGACGACGCGTTGAAGCGCTTCTGCCACGACGACGGCATGGTGATGATGACGTCGCCGCCGATGAGCTCCGACCAGTGCAGCTGGTGCCGGATGGCCGCGCCGAGCAGCCGGGCCCGGAAGCCGCGTGACTGCCACTCGGCGTACGCGCGCTTGAAGACGGCGACGCCGGACCACGGCAGCGCGGCCGGGTCGACGACCAGGCCGTCGCGATCCAGCACGACCCGCAGCCAGTCCTCGATGCGGCCCATCATGATCGTGATCACCGGGCCCATCCCGGAGGTGTCGTGCCCGTCGGCCTCGCGCCGCTCGATCCCCCGCTGCACGGCCTCGGCCGCCGCCAGCGCCTGCGACACGCTGAACGACACGGTGGCGTTGATGCTGATGCCCGCGGTAGGACGCCTCCTCCATGGCCGCCACGCCGGCCGCGGTGGTCGGGAACTTGACGACGATGTTCGGCGCCAGCCCGTCGAAGCCGAATGCCTGGGTGACCATGGCGGGCGCGTCGCGGTACAGGGTCGGATCGGTCTGGACCGATAGCCTGCCGGCGCGCCCGCCGGAGGCCTCGAAGGCGGGCATCAGGAGCGGCGCGGCGCGGACGCTCATCTCGGCCACGATCGCCCAGGCCAGCTCGCGCTCCGACAGGTCGGAATGTTCGGCGGCGAGCTCGCGGACGCGCGACGCCCAGCGGTCGGGATCCTTCTTCCAGACGTCGACCACGATCGTCGGATTGGCGGTCGCGCCGACGGCGCCGAAGCCGACGGCGTACTCGAGCTCGTCGACGTCGCAGCTGTCGTTCCAGACGTCGGTCGGCGTCTCGGACACGGTTCGCGCGAGCGGGCTGGCGGTCAGCGTCTGCATCGGTCCTTGAGGGTTGACATCGGCCGGAGATCGGATGCTAGAGTCGCGCGATGTAATCGTTTGCATGGTAGCGGATTGACGCAACGGGGCACAGCCGTGCAACGCCTCAGCGGGGCGCAGATCATCGCCGAATTCCTGGTGCGCGCGGGCGTCACGCACGCCGCCGGCATCCCCGGCCACGGCGTCTGGACCCTGACCGATGCGCTCCTCGATCGGCCCGAGATCCGCACCGTGCAGGTCATGCACGAGCAGTCGGCCGTCCACCTCGCCGATGGCTACTACCGCGCCTCCGGCAAGCCGATGCTGGCCTTCACCTCGATCGGTCCGGGGGCGACGAACACCGTGATCGGGATGGCGACCGCCTACGTCGACTCCACCGCGGTCGCGCTCTTCACCGGCTCGACCCACACCTACATGCGCGGCCACGGCGTGCTCCAGGAGCTCGAGCGGCGTCATCACGCCGACAACCCGCGCATCTTCGAGCCGGTCGTCAAGGAGTGGTGGCAGCCGTCGCGAGTGGACGAGCTGCCCTTCGTCCTCCACCGCGCCTGGAACGCCATGACCACCGGGCGCCCGGGGCCGGTGCTGCTGGACGTGCCGATGGACATCCAGGCCGAGGCCGCCGAAGTCGTCATGCCCGAGCCCGATGCGCGCGAGGCGCGCGGCCGGCCGCGTCCCGACGCGGACCGAGGTCGAGCGAGCCGCGGCCCTGCTGGCCGGCGCCAAGCGACCCGTGATCGTTGCCGGCGGCGGGGTGATCGGCGCGGAGGCGACGGCCGAGCTGCGGGCGCTGGCCGAGCGGCTGGGCGCGCCGGTGGTCACGACCTGGAACGGCAAGGGGGCGATCGACGAGACGCATCCGCTGGCCGGCCAGACGATCGGCGACACCGGCTCGACCATCGGCAACGCGCTTGCCTCGTCCGCGGACGTGATCCTCAGCGTCGGCTGCCGGTTCGTGGACTGGAGCGCCTCCTCCTGGCGGAAGGGCGTCACGTTCGCCATCCCGCCGACGCAGCTGATCCAGCTCGAGATCGACCCGCGCGAGATCGGCAAGAACTACCCGGTGGCCGTGCCGCTGCTCGGCGACGCGCGCGCCGGGCTGGCCGACCTGCTCGAGGCGCTCGGCATCGGGCAAGGCCGCGACCGGCTACGGCGACGAGATCGACCGCCTGCGCCACGGCTGGAGTGAGCAGGTCGAGGTCAAGTCGGGCTCGGACGCGACCCCGATGACGATGGCCCGCGCCGTGCGCGAGGTGCAGGCCGCGACGCGCGAGGACGCGATCGTGGTGACCGGCGCCGGCCTGCCGCAGGGCATGGTCAAGCAGCGCTGGGTGACCCGGCAGCCGCGCACCCACATCACCTCCGGCGGCTTCTCGACCATGGGATTCACGCTGCCCGCCGCGATCGGCGCACAGCTGGCGCGACCCGACGCGCAGGTGCTGGCGGTGTGCGGCGACGGCGACTTCCTGCAGTCGATGCAGGAGCTCCAGGCGGCCGCCTTGGCCGGGACGCCGGTCTGCACGGTCGTCCTCGACAACTCGGGCTGGATCAGCATCAAGGGCGGCCAGCAGACCCACTTCGGCCGCACCGCCATCACCGACTTCACTCGCGACGGCGAGCCGTACTCGCCCGACTTCGCCGCCATCGGCAGGGCCTTCGGCATCCACGCCGAGTACGCCGATGCGCCGGCCGACGTGCGGCCGGCGGTCGAGCGCGCGCTCGCGTCCGGCGGCCCGTCGCTGGTCCACGTCCGGGTCGATCGCGACCTGGCGGTGGCCGGACCGGACAAGACGGGCTGGTGGGACGTGCCGGTGCCGGAGGGTCGCCCGGTGTACGACGAGCAGCTCGCCGGGCGGGCGGAGGAGCAGCACCGGTGAGCATCCGCGACTCGCCGATCGGCTGCGTGCCGATCGTGTGGAACAACGCCGACCTGTTCGACCTCGCCCCGGAGACCGCGGCGACCACCGTGCTCGACGAGATCGCTCGCCTCGGATTCGACGGCACGCAGTTCGGTCGCGGCTTCCCGGAGGGCGCGAAGCTGCGGCAGGCGCTTGCCAGCCGAGGCCTCCGCTTCGCTGAGCTCTACTCGCGCAGTGACGGCCGGTCCGGACGGGCTGGAGGACGACGCGCACGACGTGGCGCACCGCGACCTCGCGCGGCTGGTCGCCGCCGGCGGCGAGGTGCTGGTGGTTGCGCTCGACGGCGGCGGCGAGCGTGACGCGTGGAGCGGCCGCGTGGCGGACGGCGCGCCGCAGTGGAAGGCCGCGGCGTTCGAGGGACTGGCACAGCTGCTCGGCGAGCTGGCGGCCGCTGCTCCCGAGGGCGTGCGCGTCGCGTTCCACCCGCACACCGCGACCTGGGTCGAGGCGCCGGACGAGGTCGAGGCGCTCGCGACGCGGCTGGCCGACACCGGCGCCGGGCTCTGCCTGGACGTCGGCCACTACCTGGTCGGCGGCGGTGAGCCGGTGCGCGCCATCAGGCGCTACGGATCGCTGGTCACGCACGTGCACCTCAAGGACGTGGATCCGGCCGTGCTGGCGCGGCTGCGGTCCCGCGAGATCGATGGCTTCAGCGCCGCGGTCCGGGAGCGGATCTTCACCGAGCTCGGCAACGGCGCGCTCGACCTGCACGGCGTGCTCGCGACGCTCGAGGCGGTCGACTTCGACGGCTGGCTGATGGTGGAGCAGGACTCGTCCTGGCTGCGACCCGCCGAGGCCGCAGCGGTCGGCCAGCGCGTCCTGCGCTACGCCCTCGAGGAGCTGGAGCGATGAAGGTCGCCGTCATCGGGGCCGGCGGCATGGGAGGCTTCCATGCCGAGGTGCTGGGCGCCATGGGCGACGTCGACGGGCTCTACGTGGTCGACGCCGATGCGGCCCGCGCCGAGGACGTGGCCGAGCGATCCGGGGGCCAGGCGGTGACGTTCGAGGAGGCAGTCCAGTCCGCGGACGCGGTCATCGTCGCGACGCCGCCGGAGTTTCACGCGGCCGAGGTCGAGGCCGCACTCGACGCCGGCCGCCACGTCCTGTGCGAGAAGCCGTTGACCGATTCGCTGGCCTCCACGATCGAGCTCACCCGTCGCATCGAGGAAGAGGGCTCGCACTTCGAGATCGGCTTCCAGCGACGCCACGACGCCGGCTTCATCGCCGCACGCGACGCCGCCGAGGGACGAATCCACACCATTCAGCTGACCGCGCACGACCCGGTCAATCCGCCGCGCTCCGACTTCTCCGGCGCGCGCCCGGAGGTGTCCCCGAGCTTCCGTGACTCCTCGATCCACGACTTCGATCTCGTCCGCTGGCTCAGCCGCCAGGAAGTGACCGATGTCTCGGTGGAGGCCGGGAATCGGGACGGCAGCCGGCCGGATGATCCGCGCCAGATCGAGAAGGCCATCGTCACCATGCGGCTCTCCGGCGGCACGCTCGCGGTGCTGGATGCGGCCTGGCTGCATCCTTCCGGCTACGACATGCGGATCGAGCTGCTCACCGAGCGGGCGGCGGTGACCGGCGGGCTCTCACCGCGCACTCCCGCGATCCACGTCGACTGGGCCGCGCCGACCGACCCGTGGCATGGCTACCTCGATCGGTTCGAGGCGGCCTACCGCGCGGAGCTCGCCGCCTTCCTTGCCTGCTGCCGCGGCGTGCGCCCGCCGTCGAGCAGCGCCCGCGACGGCCTCGAGGCGATGCGTGTCGCGGTCGCCGCAACGATTGCGCACGTCGAGGGACGGCGCGTCAGCCTGGACGAAGTCGCCGGCCTGGCGAGAACGCAGGTGGCGTGATGCAGGTTGCGCAGCTCGGTGCCGGGCGCATCGGGGCGATGCATGCGGAGATCCTGGCGAGCGTGCTCGGGCCCGGCGAGCTCACCGTTGCCGACGTGGATGTCTCGCGGGCGCGGACCGTGGCCGACGCGGTCGGGGCCCGGGCGGCCGAGATCGGCGAGGCGATCGCAGGGGGCGGAAGCCCTCGTGATCGCGGCGAGCAGCGCCGCCCACCCCGAGCTGATCCGCGCCGGCATCGCGCGTGGCATCCCGGTCTTCTGCGAGAAGCCGCTGGCCACCGGCCTGGAGGAGACGAAGCGGCTGGTCGACGAGATCGAGGCCTCCGGCATCCCGTTCCAGCTTGGCTTCCAGCGCCGCTTCGACGCGGCCTATCGCGAGGCGCGGCGCCTGGTCGTCGACGGCAGCCTCGGCACGCTGTACGTCGTGCGGCTCGCGGGCCACGACCCCGCGCCAGCCGCACGAGGCCTACATCTCGCTCTCGGGCGGCATCTTCAGCGACTTCAGCGTCCATGACTTCGACGTCGCGCGCTGGCTGACCGGGGCAGGAGTTCGAGGAGGTCTACGCCGACGGCGGCGTCCTCGGCTTCCCGGTCTTCGCGAAGTACGACGACGTCGACACCGCGGTCGCCACCATGCGGCTGTCGGGCGGCACCCGCGCCATCCTGAGCACGACCCGGCACGACCCGCTGGGCTACGACATCCGCACCGAGCTGTTCGGATCAGGCGACAGCGTCTCCGTAGGGCTCGGGCCTGGGACGCCGATGCGCTCGCTTGAGCCGGGCGTGCCACCGCCGGCCGGGCCGGCATGGTCGACGTTCGTCGACCGTTTCCACGATGCGTACGAGAGTGAGCTGCGAGCGTTCCTGCGGGTGGCGCGCGGCGAAGAGGAGAGCGCCTGCACGGCGCGAGATGGGCTCGAGGCGGTGCGTGTGGCGGTCGCCGCGACGCGCTCGTTGCGCGAGCACCGCCCGGTACGAATCTCGGAGGTGACGTGACGACAAACTGGTCCCTGGGGCTTCCAACGGCAACTGAGAATCGGAGGAGTCAACACATGCGCATCACGAAGATGGCGGCCGCACTGGCAGGATTCGCGTTGGTGCTCGCTGCGTGCGGGAACCAGGCGACAAGTGCGAGCCCGGACGCCAGCGGTGGCGGCGGTGGCGGCGATCGCAGCGACATTACGATCGAAGTGGTGGTTCACGGTCAGGCCTCCGACCCGTTCTGGTCGGTCGTCGCAAACGGCGTGGAGGCAGCCGCCGCCGACCTGGGCATCACGGCCAACTACCGCGCACCAACCTCCGACGACCTCGATGTCGTCGCGATGGCCCAGCTGATCGACACGGCGGTGGCGTCCGAGCCGGACGGGATCATCGTTTCGATCCCCGACGCCGACGCGCTGCGCGCGCCGATCGAAGCTGCCATTGCGGCAGGCATCCCGGTCCTGAGCATCAACTCGGGCAGTGACGTGTTCAAGGAGCTTGGGCTCCTCACCCATGTGGGGCAAACCGAGTTCGAGGCCGGCGTCGGCGCCGGCGAGCGAATGGCCGAAGCGGGGGTGACGAACACGATCTGCGTGAACCAGGAGGTCGGCAACGGGGCCCTCGACCTGCGCTGCGACGGCTTCGCGGAAGGTCTCGGCGGCGTCCCATCCGAGGTGGTCCCGGTTGACCTGTCGGATCCGACCGGCTCGCAGGCGGCCATCGAGGCCGCGCTCTCGGCCGATCCCACGATCGACGGCGTCCTGACGCTGGGCCCCACCGGCGCTGCTCCCGCGTTGCTGGCCCTCGAGGGCAACGACGCGGTCAAGCTGGCCACCTTCGACCTGTCGCCGGAGGTCCTCACCGCGATCGACGAGGGACGGATGCTGTTCGCGATCGACCAGCAGCAGTACCTGCAGGGCTACATGGGCGTGAGCATCATGACCCAGTTCGTGCAGTACGGCCTGCTGCTGGGTGGCGGCGACGTGGTCCGCACCGGTCCCGGGTTCGTGACCCAGGACACCGCGGCCCAGGTCATCGACCTCAGCGCTCAGGGAATCCGCTGAGCTGATCGGCACCGGGGCCGCGGGGCGGCCCCGGTGCTCCAACGAGGAGGTTGACCAAGCATGGCCACCGCTGAAGCGGGCGCGGACGAACGCGTTCGCCGCATCGGGCTCGTTTCCGTCCTGCTCGCTCGCCCGGAGATCGGCGCGATCATCGGGGCCGTCCTGGTCTGGATCGTCTTCGCCATCTGGGCAGGTGGAAGCGGCTTTCTGTCGCTCGCCGGAACGGCGACCTATCTCGAAGTCGCCGCCCAGGTCGGCATTGTCGCGTCGGCGGTCGCGCTGCTCATGATCGCCGGCGAATTCGACCTGTCGGTTGGCTCCGTGATCGGCGCCGCGGGCATGGTCGTCGCCATCGGCATCGGCGTCGTCGGCCTGCCCGTCTGGCTGGCCGTCCTGCTTGCCTTCGTGTTCGCGCTCGTCATCGGCTTCGTCAACGGCTACCTCGTCGTTCGGACGCGGCTGCCGTCATTCATCGTCACGCTCGGCACGCTCTTCATCCTTCGCGGCCTGACGATCGGCATCACCCGCGCTGTAACCGGCCGAACCCAGGTTGGTGGGCTGGCGGACGCCATCGCGGCCGACCCGATCTCGGTGATCTTCACCGCCGACATCGGCCCGTTCCCCGTCTCGATCCTGTGGTGGATCGGCCTGGCGCTGGTGGCCACATTCGTCCTGCTGCGCACCTCGTTCGGCAACTGGATCTTCGGCGTCGGTGGCTCGGCAATCGCGGCGCGCAACGTGGGCGTGCCGGTCAGCCGCGTCAAGATCGTCCTGTTCATGGCCACCGCCGCGTCGGCTGCTCTGCTCGCCGTCATCCAGGTGCTCACCGTCGGCAGCGGCGACGTCCTGCGTGGGAACGACAAGGAGTTCGAGGCGATCATCACCTCCGTCATCGGCGGCACGCTGCTGACGGGTGGCTACGGCAGCGCCATCGGCCCCGTCTTCGGTGCCCTGACCCTCGGCATCACGAAGCAGGGCATCGTCTTCGCCGGGATCCCCGGCGACTGGTACCTCGCCTTCCTTGGCGTGCTGCTGCTGGCCGCCGTCATCGTCAACAACTACATCCGCCAGCGCGCGACCATGACGCGGCACTGAGAGGAGCGACCGATGACCGCCACGACGACCCGCGACGCACCGCTCATCGAGGCGCGCGGCCTGACCAAGTATTTCGGCAGCGTCGTCGCGATTCACGACATCTCGCTATCGGTGAGGGCAGGCGAGGTGCTCTGCCTGCTCGGCGACAACGGGGCCGGCAAGTCGACCCTCATCAAGACCCTCTCGGGCGTCCTCCCGCCCGACAGAGGCGAGATCCTGATCGACGGCCAACCGGTCGCGTTCGGGTCGCCGCGCGACGCCCTCCAGCGCGGGATTGCCACCGTCTACCAGGACCTGGCAATGATCCCGTTGCTGAGCATCAGCCGGAACTTCTTCCTCGGAGCCGAGCCAGTCGCGGGTCTCGGCCCGCTCAAGACGCTCGACATCAAGCTGGCCGATCGCGTGACGCGGACAGCCCTGAAGGGGATGGGCATCGACCTCCGCGACACGTCACAGCCCGTTGGCACCCTGTCCGGCGGCGAACGCCAGTCGGTGGCCATTGCGCGTGCCATCCACTTCGGCGCCAAAGTCGTCATCCTCGACGAGCCCACCTCCGCGCTCGGCGTCAAGGAGGCGGCGGTCGTGCTCCGATTCATCGCCAAGGCGCGCGACCAGGGCATCGGCGTGATCCTGATCACTCACAACATCAACCACGCCTTCCCGGTCGGCGATCGGTTCACGATCCTCGACCGGGGCACGGCATCGGCACCTGGGACAAGGCGGACATGACCCCCGACGCAGCTGCTCGAGCACATGGGCGGTGGCGCGGAGCTCGCGGAGATCGAGCATGAGCTCGAGAAGCCGATAACGGCGCCGCTGCCGACCGCCTGAGACGATGGCTGCGACGATCGACGACGTCGCGGCCCGCTCGGGCGTCTCGACCGCGACGGCCAGCCGCGTGCTGGCCGGGATCGGCCGGCGCCGCCCCAGACCCGCGAACGGGTGCTGGCGGCGGCCCGCGAGCTCAACTACCGCCCGTCGGGGATCGCGCGCGCGCTGAAGCGCCGTGAGACGAGGACGCTGGGGCTGCTGGTGACCGACATCACCAACCCGTTCTATCCGCAGATCGTTCGAGCGGTCGAGGCGGCCGCCCACGCGCGCGGCTACGGGATCGTGCTCGCCAACGGCGGCGACGACGCGGCCCGCGAGCTCGAGCACCTCGAGCTGCTCGTCGAGCGTCGCGTCGACGGCATCGTGATCGCATCGTCGCTGATGACCCGCCGGCATGCGGAGCGGCTGCACCGGACGGCAGTGCCGGTCGTGCTCGTGAACGACACGGTCGCCGGCTTGCGGCTCCCGACCGTGACCACCGCGCACCGCCGTGGCGCACGGCTGGCGACCGAGCACCTGATCGGCCTGGGCCATCGGAACATCGGCCACATCGGCGCGCCGGCCGACCAGGCCGCCTCCGCCCAGCGCCGCCAGGGCGTCCGCGATGCGCTGCGGGCCGCCGGGCTCGGCGAGCCGCTCATCGCCATCGGCGACGGCGGCGTGGCCGGCGGTGCCCGCGCCACCGAGGCGCTCATCGGCTCCGACATCACCGCCATCGTTGCCTACAACGACCTCACCGCCATCGGCGCGCTGCGCGCGCTGCGCCGGGCCGGCATCGGCGTGCCGGAGTCCATCTCGGTGGTCGGCTTCGACGACATCGACCTGGCTGCCTGGACCGATCCACCGCTCACCACGGTCCGCCAGCCGACCGACGCGCTCGGCCGATGGGCGGTCGAGCACCTCGCCGATCTCCTGGCGGGCCTGGCCGTCGGCGACGCGACCGCTCCGGTGCTGCTGGAGGCGAGCTCGTCGTCCGCGACTCGACCGCCGCTCAGGGTGACGGTGTAGGTCGCGGTCTCGGTGCTGGCGACCATGAAGCTGCCGAGGGTCGTGGTGCGCACGGCGTCGACGCGCACGGCGTACGTCTCTCCGGGGTGCAGTCCCACGGTCTCGCGCTCGGTCACGTCCTGGCTCGAGATGACGGTCAGCGTCGACGACGGGGCGGATCCCCCGGGACCGATCAGCACCCGGTAGGCGCTGAAGCAGCCCTCGAGCCCGCCGAACGGCTCCCAGTCGATATGCGTGGCGCCCTCGGCGGCGGCATCCTCCACCGCCAGCGGCCCCAGGTCGACGACGTTCGTCGGACGCGACCGGACCACGGGCGATGCGGCCACCGGCCGGTCCTTCTCGTCGTAGGCCATGACGCGGTAGTAGAAGCTCGCCTCGCTCGGGATGAGGGATGCGTCGACGGCGGTCGTCACGAAGCGGTCCGTCCCGTACGAGCGTCCCCAATCGACCGCCGGGGCGATCGGCGGATAGGCGGTCGCGACATCGGGCTCCAGGCTGCGCAGCGCGGTGTAGTGGTGGAACTCGGCGCGGCTGGTGGGCGACCAGTCGAGGGCCACTCCGCCCGGGCAACCGGTCACCTCGAGCTCGAGCACCTCGAGACCCTCCGCGTCGACCGCCGGGGTCGGCGACGCAGCTCGGGCTGGCGGGCCTCGGACCGACGGCGTCTCGCTCGGCGACGCGATGGGGTCGGCGAGGGTGTCGGCGTCTCGTCGGACGAGCCGACGCGGGCGCGACGGTCGGTGATGCCAGCATGGTGCATCCGCACAGCACCGCGGCGGCGACGAGGCAGCTGAGGAGTCGCTCGCCCATCGCGTTCGACCCTAGCACGCCCTGCCGGCAATCGGTCGCGTGGTCGCTACTCTGCCCTCAGGCCGCCGAAGCGCAGCCAGCCATCGGCCGCCTGGGCGATGAGCTCCCGCGCGAGCTCGGGATCGCTCGTGAGCCGCCAATCGACGATTCCGCCCGACCTCCGGCTCGTCCTTGCGCCACTCGAACCAGTTCAGCATCGCGAGGCGCGGGAAACTCGTCGTGGACCGCGGGAGCCGTCACCTGCCGCCACCAGGCTTCCTTCAGCTCGCCCTCGGCGGGTCCGCCGGCAGCGGATTGAACAGCGCCGCCGTCTCGAAGACGCCCATCGGCTTGTCATGCCCTTCGGCATAGGTGGCATAGAAATCGGGAATCGGGACCTGGCCCTCGTGCGCGCCGTTGACCGCGCCGGTGAGCAGCGAGCGGAACTCGCCGGCCGCCGGCATCTCGTTCTCGCCCCACGGGTATGCCGAGCCCCCAGTGGTAGACGCTCATGCCGACCCAATCGACCGCATCATCTCCGGGCCAGTACGGCGCATAGGGATCGTCCGCGTTGGTGATCTCGCCGTCGCCGTCCGTGTCGAGGCTCGGGTCCTGCGAGGTGAACGCCCCGCCGCTGAAGGGATACCCGGATCCCTCGTTCGGCGCCCAGGCCATGGCCGATGCCGGCGCCAGCGCGTGGACCGCGGAGGCGACCGTCCGGAAGGCGTCGACGTAGGCCTCCGGCTGCTGGCCCCACGGGTACCAGCTGCCGTTCATCTCGTGCGCGAATCGCACGATGCGTCGGCGTGTCGCTCGTCGCGCCAGTAGCCATCCAGCAGTCGCGCGAGCTCCTCCGCGGCCGCTGCGGTCACCGCATCGAGGCCAGTCCCTGGGTTCCAGTGTGATCAGGCCGATCCCGTCCACGGCCGCCACCTGCTCGACGAACGCGTCCAGGTTTCCGCGGCCCCCATCGTCGAGCGGGAACGTGACGAACTGGACCCAGACCGATGGCGTGGCTCCCAACCGGGCCGATACCTCGGCGATCGAGTCGTTCGCCCAGTCGAGGTTCATGCCGAACCAGGCCGTTCCCTCGGGCGGAATCGAGCTCGGGCAGACGGCCGATCGGCCGCAGAGGCGACCGCGAGCCGTCGGGTGGGCGTCGGCGCGGGCGCGCAGCCGCCGGCGGCCGAGCAGCGACGAGGAGCAGCAGGGCGAGCGGAATGGCGATGCGCATGCGCCGTCCATCGTGTCGGGTGGTGCGGCGCTGCACCAGTGGCCCGATGGTCCGGGCCGAATGACGTAAGGAGGCTCGCGACCCCCGGCCGTATCGGTCCGGGCCGGGACGGGGCATGCTGGACGCATTGATGGCCGCGCGGCGGGTGCCCTCCGCCGCCAGCCCACCTAGTCCGGCAGATCTCGCCCGACGTAGTCCTCGAGCGTCTCGCGACGCCGGCTGAGCCGCAGCTCCCCACCCTCGATCACGGCCTGCGCCGGACGCAGCCGCCCGTTGTAGCTCGACGCCATCGCGGCCCCGTAGGCTCCCGCCTCGCCGATCGCCAGCAGCGCGCCCTCACCCGGACGCTTCCTCGAGGTCTCGCGCCAGCACGTCCCCCGCCTCGCAGACCGGACCGGACAGCGTCCATCCGCCGAACCTCCGACGGCAGCGGGCCGCCCGGGCGTCAGGACCGTCACCGGATGGCGGGCGCCGTAGAGCATCGGCCGCAGCAGCTCCGTCATGCCCGCGTCGGCGATCAGGTGGCCGCGCGCCTGGACGCGGACGACGCGGGTGAGCAGCCAGCCCGCATCGCGCACGATGCCGCGCCCCGGCTCGACGATCAGCCGCGACGGGTCGGGCAGGTGCGGCCGGATCGTCGCCGCCCACTCCGCCGGTGATCCGGCGAAGCCGCCTCCGAGGTCGATCCGCTCGGCACCGGCCTCATCGGCCAGCCCTGCCAGCAGCGCCGCGAGCCGCCCGAACGGCTCCGAGATCGGCGATGTCGGAGCCGATATGCGCGCCGATCGACGCCGGTCGCACGCCGGCCGATCGCAGCCGCTCGAGCGCCGCCGGCAGCTCCCCCAGCGCGATCCCGAACTTCGCGTCCGCGCTGCCGGTGGCCAGGTGCGGGTGCGTGTCGGCATCCAGACCCGGGATTGATCCGCAGGCCGATGCGGCCGGAGCTCCCCGCCCGCGATCAGCGCCGCGAGCGCGCCGAGCGACTCGGCGTTGACGAGGGCGCCGGTCGCCAGCGCGTCGGCGAGGTCGGCATCGGTCTGGCCGACCCCGTTGACGACGATCCGTTCCGGGCGTGCCGCCCGCGCGCAGGGCGAGCGCCAGCTCGATCGGCCCGACCACCTCGAAGCCGAAGCCCTCGGCCGCCAGGCGGCGCAGCAGCGCCGGATCCGGGTTGGCCTTGACCGCGTAGGCGACCAGTGCCCCGGGCAGCGCATCGCGCCAGGCATGAGCGGCGGCCGACGCCGCGTCGAGGTCGGTGACGTAGAGCGGCGTCCCCCAGCGCTCGGCCGCCTCGACCAGCAGGCGCGGTAGGCTCATGAAGTGACGTGCGGCCGCAGCTCCTCGCCGATGCCGTCGATGAACATCTCGACGCGTCCGCAGCGCGGGCAGACGTACAGGTCGAAGCGCTGCTTGTTGACGAACAGCTCGCCGAGCTCGCCGAGGACGCCCCACCGGGTCCCTTCGTGGAAGTCCTGCGTGCCCATGTACTCGAGGGCAAGGTCGCAGCGCGGACAGACGATTGGATCGTTCATCGGCCTATTGTCGCTGCATGAGCATCCCCGAACCGACGAACCGACGACCCGTCCTGCAGATGCGCCTCGTTGTCGAGGCCGATGACTACGACGATGCCGTGCGCTTCTATCGCGACGTGCTCGGGCTGCCCGAGGAGGCCGCGTTCGAGGGGGAGGGCGATGCGCGCGTCACGATCCTCCATGCCGGTCGCGCGACGCTCGAGATCGCCAACCCGGCGCAGAAGCGGATGATCGACGAGGTCGAGGTGGGGCGCCAGGTCGCCCCGAAGGTTCGCGTCGCCTTCGAGGTCGCCGACAGCGCCGGCGCGACCGATCAGCTGGTTGCCGCGGGTGCGACGCTGGTCGCCAAACCGACCGAGACCCCATGGCGCTCGCTCAACTCGCGGCTCGACGCTCCGGCGGGCCTGCACATCACGCTCTTCCAGGAGCTCGACGTGCCCTCCGGCGGCGCGCCCGGCCGCGAATGACCCGTGGGGCGGGTCTACGGTGGCAGGAGCGGCTGAAAGCGCGAGCTCCGCCTCGATTTGACCCGTCATGCGGGTGAATCGCGTCAGAACCGGCTTCTCGCTGGTCGACCCGTGGGCGGTCAAGGCCGGCTCCTTCGCTCGTAGACCCGTGGGGCGGGTCAAGCGGCATCGACCACCCGCC
This sequence comes from uncultured Chloroflexia bacterium, assembly GCA_963789435.1. Lineage (GTDB taxonomy): Bacteria > Chloroflexota > Limnocylindria > QHBO01 > QHBO01 > JACDBZ01. The sequence goes on along the minus strand of CAWBKO010000003.1, from coordinate 162,103 downwards.
ATTGGAGCGGCTCCTCCACCTCGTCGGCGCGGCAGCTGGTTGGGCGGGGCGGCGCCAGCCGCTCGGCCACCAGCTCGAGCCGTGCGTGGTGCCATCCGCGGCGGCGAGGGCGACGGTCGCACGATCCCCATCGGCTTCGACGGATGCCAAGGAAACGTCGGCGATGCCATCGAGACCGAGGCGGAGACGCAGCTCCTGCTCGGCCACCTGCGCCGGCGCCGGCCACGCCGATCGGCCGCGCAGCAGGGCCGGATCGAGGCGGCCCGCGAGATAGGCGTCCGCGAGCCGAGGGCCGTCGGCCGGCGCGACGCGGCCATAGACGATGCCGTCGGGCAGGCAGACGAGATTGCCGGCGAACCGATGCCCGCCGAGGTGGGTGCACTCCCAGGTCCGCTCGGCATGGTCGGCGGCCAGGGCGGTCACGAGCACGCGACCGCGGAGCGCGCAGCAGGCGTCGCGCTTGCCGTTCGTGCAGACGAGGAAGATCGGGTCGGTCATCGTCGCCCCGAACTCGGCGACCGGCTCATCGGCGAGGCGTCGATCGCCAGCTCGGATGGATGGCCGATGGTGCGCACCGCCATCTCGCCGCTCTCGGTGTCGACCAGGATGGCGCGGCGCACCGCATCGGCGTCCGGGATCGCCCTCGCGGCGCCGGATGAGGAGCGGGCGCACGCCGCGCGCCTTGGCGTCGCGCGCGAAGTCCTCGCCGAGCACGTCCTTGACGGCATCGGTGCCCCAGGCGCTGCGATCCTCGACCAGCATCCAGCGACACGCGGCGGTCGACGCGTGCCGATCATCGGCTCGCCCAGCTGCTCGGCCAGCGCCGAGCAGCGCATCGGCGCCTCGAGCGTCATTCGGCCTGGGCCGGGATCTCGCGCAGCGTACCGCACCGGCGAGAAGAGGACCGGGCAGGAACCCGACGAACGCGCCGATGGCCGACACCCAGAGCGTCGGCCTGCAGGCCGATGATGCCGCCGAGGAAGCCACCGATCAGCGCGCCGATCGGAATGGTGCCCCACACGATGAGGCGCATGGTGGCGTTCATGCGGCCCAGCATGCGGTCGGGCGTGATCGCCTGGCGCAGGCCGACCTGGTTCATGTTGTACGCGACCGTCGTGAAGCCGCCGATCACGCCGCCGGCGACCAGGAACCAGAACGGATCGTCGCGCGGCGCAAGCGGGATGAAGACCAGCGCGACGCCGGACAGCGCGCGCGGTTCCAGATGATCATCGCGCCCGAGCCCGAAGGCCTTCGGCCAGCCGGCCGCCCGTCAGCGCACCGAGCAGCACGCCGATGTTGCCGATGGCGAAGATCAGGCCCAGCGTCCCGGCGCTGACGCCCAGCTCGTTCGACGAGGTACGAGCAGGAGCAGGACGCCGCCGATGTTGCCGAACAGGTTGAGCGTGCCGGTGCAGGCGGCGATGTTGCGCAGGTATGGGCTGTCGCGCACGTAGCCGAGGCCCGCTCGCGCCTCCTGCCACATCGCTCGGCGGCTTGCCCGTCGGCCGGGTCGTGCGGCGGCGGCAGCGGCTCTCCTGGCGTCGGATGAGCGCCACGAACGAGCACGGCGCCGAGGTAGCTGAGCGCATCGAAGAGGATCGCGATCGGGGCGCGCACCGCCTCGATCAGGAACCCGGCCACGGTCGGGCCCACGACCGATGAGGCCGCGCGTGACAGCTCCAGCTTCGAGTTGCCCTCGACCAGCTCGTCGCGCTCGACGATGCTCGGCAGGTAGGACTGGTAGGCGATGTCGAAGAAGACCTCGAGCGTGCCCGCCAGGAACGACACGACGTAGACCTGCCAGATCGTCAGCCAGCCGCCGAGGAACGCGACCGGGATCGAGGCCAGCAGCACGGCCCGCGCCACGTCCGCGCCGATCAGGATCGGCCGGCGCCGCATGCGGTCGACCCACACGCCGGCCGGCAGGGTGAACAGGATCCAGGGCAGGAAGCGGACGACCCCGAGGAAGCCCATCTCGAAGGGCGTTGGCGCCGAGGATCAGTGATCGCGACGAGCGGCAGCGCGATGCCGGTGATCTCGTCGCCGAACTGGCTGATCGTCTGGGCGGTCCACAGCTTCATGAAGTCGCCCTGGCGCCACAGGCTCGGTCGCCTTGGCGTCACGGCGGTCTCCAGCTCCGCCCGCGACGGATCGCGGTGGAGTCGGCGTCTCGAGCGACATCTAGCTGCGCTCGCGGCGTTGCTCGCCCAGTCGGGAACGTAGACGGCGGCGGCGAACCCGAACGTCTCTCCCTCGTCCGGCGCGCCGTCGGCGAACTCTTCCGCCAGCGCCTCGACGAGCTTCGCAAATCGCCGAGCCCGCGCGACCGGCATCCGGGCGCGCACCACGAACGACATCGACGGGTCGTCGGGATAGGCGCTGCTGCTCGGTCGTGCCTCTGCCAGCGCCTGGCGGAGCGGCAGGTTCGCGAGATCCGCGTCGCCGGCTGCCTTCGCGAGGAGCTCCCGGTCGCCCTCGTCAAGGCGGAACTGCCGCGCGACGCGCGCATACCGCTTCTCGACGACGCCGCGGATCCGCTTCGTCTCCGCAACGCGGATGAGGCCCGCGGCCTGGAGCACGCGGACGTGATGCGCGGCGGTGCCCTTCGCGACACCGAGCGCGCGAGCGAGCTCCTGGACGGTGGCGGGCTCTCGCTGAGCCGGCCCAGGATGCGCCAGCGGGTCGGGTCGCCCAGCGCCTGCAGCTGATCGGGGCGCGTGATGTTCAGGTGATCTTCCATGTGGCGGCGCTCACAATGATTCGGTATCGCCGATCAATCGGCGATTCCCAACCATTAGAGCACGGCTGTCAACCGATCAGGCGCGTCGGCGGGCCATGGTGAGGCCGTCGGCCAGCGGCAGGAGGACGTGGTCGACGCGCTCATCGGCGGCGACCTTCTCGTTGAGCGCTCGGATGATCCGCGTGTTCTCGTCGTCATCCGCGGGGTCCGCGACGCGGCCGCTCCACAGCACGTTGTCGATCAGGATCAGCCCGCCCGGGCGCACGACGCGGAGGCAGCCCTCGTAGTAGGCGTCGTATCCCGGCTTGTCGGCGTCGATGAAGGCGAGATCGAAGCTGTCGTCGTCCAGCGTCGCCAGGGTCTCGGCTGCGGGACCGAGGCGCAGCTCGACCTTGTCCGCGACGCCGGCATCGGCCCAGGCCTCGCGGGCGATATCGGTCCATTCCTGGCTGACGTCGAGACAGGTGATCCGTCCGTCGGGCGGCAGGGCGAGCGCCATGGCCGTCGAGCTGTAGCCGGTGAAGGTCCCGATCTCGAGGATGCGCTTCGCGCCGATGAGCTTCACGAGCAGCGCCATGAATGCGCCCTGGTCCGGGCCCGATCTGCATCGTCGCCATCGCCATCGGCGCGGTTCGCTCGCGCAGCTTCGCCAGCACGGGGTGCTCACGCACGCCGTAGCGATGGACATAGTCGATGACGTCGTCGGTGAGGTTGATCGTGCGATTCGCCATGGCCGCGATGGTACGCGGTTCGCCGCACTTCACACGCCGGCTTGCGCGGCACGGGCGTATCGGCCATGACAGTGGCCGGAATCGTGCGTGCTGCGGGACAGGGAACTAGGCACGGTCTCGTCACCGTGGCTGCCTACTATCGCGAAGCAGTAATTCGGCCACTGAGTCGCCGATGCGCCCGCTGGGCGGGCAATCCAGCCGCTATTCCACGAGGAGCCACGCCTCGCGGTGAGTCGAGGGGACGTCCGAACCGTCCAGCCAGCGAAGGACGTAGTACTCGGTGTCGATCGCCTGGTCGGCGAGGTCATCCGGCAGGTCGAGCAGCCAGCCGAGGTCCTGGCGCTGCGTCTTGTGGCAGTCCATGCTTCGGCGCTTGGCATCGAGATGCCCCGAGACGTCGATGCGCGTGGTGACCTCGGCGTCCGAGCGGCCGAACTCGGTGTCATCGCTCTCTTCGGCCTCCTCCTCGTCGCGGTTCCACGGAAGCGCGATCCCCCGCTCCTTCATGGTCGCCATCAGCTCGGACCAGCGCTCGCGGACGAAGGCGATCTCGTAGAAGCGGGCGACCTGCCACGCCTCGTCGCGGGATGCCTGGTACGCCTGGCGCGCGATGCGCGCCGCGTTGATGTGGTCGGGATGGCCGTAGTTGCCGTTCTCGTCGTAGCTCACGATCGCCGACGGCCGCGCAGCGCGAACGATCTCGGTCAACCGCCGCGTGGCCTCGTCGAGATCGGCCTGCCAGAAGGAGTCGGGGTGGGCGTTGGCATCGGTCCCGATCATCCCGGAGTCGCGGTACCCGAGCATGTGGTGGTGGATGGCGCCCGAGCCCAGTGCGTCGACGGAGCAGGCGAGCTCGTCGGCCCGGATCTGGGCGAGCCGCGGACGCGCCTCGTCGGGGTCCAGCGTCGGATCGTGGATCTCGCCCTCCGCCCCGTCGGTGCAGGTGACGAGGTCGACCCGGACGCCCTCGGCGACCAGGCGCGCGATCGTGCCGCCGGTGCCCATCGACTCGTCGTCGGGATGGGCGTGGACGAAGAGGACGCCGCCGGTCGCCTCAGCCTGCATGAGCTACCGCCTTGCTGCTGGTCGGAGCCCCGATGGTAGCGAGTGCCAGCCGCGCGTCGCGCTCTCCGATGGCGATCGCGTCCGAGACCCGGCTGAACTGCAGGGCATTCAGGCGCCCCAGCCTCGGGGCGATCAGCAGGTCGGGCGCGACGCGCACGACCGGATCGGCCCAGCGCGCGGTCAGCAGCGCGAGGTAGCGGCGGGCGGTGAGCCGATCCTCCGGGCTGCCGACGCCCAGGCGGGCCGAGACGGCGCGCAGGAAGAGCGCACCGGCCGGGCTGGCCAGGAATGCCGGCTTCGGGATGTCGGCGAGGACGCCGATGACCGGCAGTGTCGGATCCCAGGCCCGCGCCGGCGTGACCGGGATCCCCTCCCACGGACCGGCGTCGCACCACACGCCGTCGGGATCGCGCCGGGGCGGGAAGAAGAACGGCACCGCGATGCTGACCTCGAGGGCGTCGATCAGCCGGCCCTGCGTGATCAGTCGAGGCGCCCCGGCGACCAGGTCATAGGCGGTGATGCCGAGCGGCAGCGGCAGGTCCTCGATGCGCGGGTCGCCGAGCTCGCCGGCCAGGTGCTCCAGCATCGGCCGCGGGTCGTAGAGCGCGAACCGGCCTCGGCGTGACTTGAGCCGATGCATCGGCGCGCGCAGCGCACCGGCCTCGATCGCGTCGGGCGTCCGTCCGGCTGCAAGCGCGGCGCCGATGATGGCGCCCATGCTGGTGCCGACGATGCGGTGCGGCCGCAGGCCGCGCTCGTCAAGCGCGCGTGCGACGCCGACGTGCGCCCAGCCACGAGCTCCCCCTCCGCCGAGTGCCAGCGTGAAGCCGTCCTCGAAGCGGGTGGACGCTCATCGGTCAGACGACTGCGGCATGCTCCGCGCACTCGCAGGATTGCCGCAGCTTCGTGTAGGTGAAGAGGCCGGTGTCGTGGCCGTCTGCCCAGATCGGCGCGAGCGCATAGCGGCCGATCCAGCGCAGCTCGTTCATGTGCGTCTGCTGCTCATCGAAGAAGGTCTCGAGGGTGACGACGCCCGGCAGGCTGCCCTCACCGGCGCACAACGCGCACGGGCACGCGCGCCGCAGCGCGAGCCAGGACCACTCGCCGAGGTGACCGTCATCCCAGCGGATCCGCATCCGCCGCGCGGTCTCGTCGAGCTCGACGCCGATCGGGTTCACGATGTCGGCCATCAATCTCTCCAGAGCGCCTGGGCGCCGAGCCATTCGGCGCCGAATGCGGCGCCGGTCGCCGTCAGCTGCATCGGGTCGGCTTCGTTGAGGTCCCACAGGAAGAGGTCCTGGAGAACGCCTCCTCCCGATGCCGAGCGCCCGACGGTGAAGACGACTCGCTCACCATCCGGAGACCAGCGAAGGTGGCTGACGCGACCCGTGACCGTGTGCGTGACGATCTCCTCGTCGCGCTGGTCGAGCAGCGTGATCGTGCTCTTGCCGTCCGCAAAGGCGGTGGTGATGTAGCGGTCGGCCGTCGGCGACCAGAGGGTCGGCACCGCGTCCGCCTCGAGCTCGGTCATGGTGCCGTCCGAGGGATCGATCTCCCAGGTACCGGCGCCGAGCGCCCAGAAGCGGAGGGTCCCGCTCTCGATCCAGAAGAGGCGGAGCGCTCCTCCGTCATCGCTGAACTGCGCCTCGGCCAGCGGCTCCTCGGCCGCGATGTCGGGCCGCGTGTACGTGGGTGCCGCGAGCTCGGTGGTGTCCCCGCTCTTGAAGTCGATGGCCAGCACGGTCGCCACGTCGTTCGCGCCGTCCTCGGTGACGCGCACGGCGTAGACGGTCGATGAATCGGCACCGAACGTGATCGTGCTGATGCCATCCGCCAGGCGCCGCTTCTCCTTGCCCGGCTCGATCGACACGAGGACATCGGCGAGCAGGCCCGCACCGACGGTCCCGTCGCGCGACCAGGTGATGCGCCGGACGTCAAGGCTCGAGTCCTGGGCGAGGACCACCTGTGTGTCCTCGGCCTTCGTGAAGTCGCGACGTAGCAGGTAGATCGGGCGCCAGCGCTGCGCTGCGGCCCTGGTAGACCATCTCGAGCGCTCCATACTCCGGCACCACCGCCTCTTCTGCCGACGGCTCGACGCTCGCCGCCGCGCTCTGGCTCGGTGCCGCCGTCGGCGATGCGACCGGCACGACGCTGCTGGTGGCGGCTGCGCTCGGGCTGAGGAGGCCGCTCCCGGACGGCACGGCGGCTGCCCGGAGCGAGGCATCGCCGGCGAAGATGAGCGCCAGCAGCACGATGACCATGCCGGCGAGCAGCAGGATCACACCGATGAGCCACGGAACGGCCTGCTCGGCCGTCGTCGGCTGCTCCTCCGCCTCCCCTCCCGCCTGCTCCTGCTCGCCGAGCGAGATCTTGATGCGCCCGACGACCGGGTCGAGCTCCGCACCGGGATCGCGCGCAGTCGGCTCGGGCGCGACCCACGACGTCGGAAGAACCTGCGTGGAATCGCTCTTCTCCGGCCACGTCGCCTGCGCATCGGGCTCCCAGGTCGACGCCGCCTCGGGCTCGGCGGACCAGTCCGCACCGCCCGCGGGCTCGAACCCTGGCTCGGCTTCGGCTACGAGCCCTGGCTCGGGTCCCTGTGCGGGCTCAGGTTCGGGCTCTGGGGCTGCCCAAGCGGGAGCGACGGGTGCGAGGTCTGGCTCGGACTCTGGTTCGGGCTGCACAGCCGCCCACGCGTCGGCAACGGGTTCGGGCTCGGGCTCCGGTTCGGGGCGGGGTTCGGGTTCGGCTTCGGGCTCGGGTTCTGGCTCGGGTTCTGGCTGCGCGACCGCCCACGCGGGGACGACGGGTTCGGGCTGCACGGCCGCCCACGCGGGGACGACGGGTTCCGGCTCGGCCTCCGGTTCGGGTTCGGGCTCGGGTTGCACGGCCGCCCACGCGGCGACGACGGGTTCCGGCTCGGCCTCCGGTTCTGGTTCGGGCTCGGGTTGCACGGCCGCCCACGCGGCGGCAACGGGTTCGGGCTCGGGCTCCGGTTCGGGGCGGGGTTCGGGTTCGGCTTCGGGCTCGGGTTCAGGCTCGTCGGCGATGAGGGGCGACGGGAGTGGGGCGACGGGGGCCGGTTCCGGAGGCGACCACACCGGGGCCGGTTCGACGGCCGCGTCGGCGGCCCATGGGTCGTCCGACGGCATCCACGGCTCCGCGGCGCGCGGCTCGTAGGGGGTCCACGCGCCGGGCTGATCGTCGATCCCGCTCGCCGGCTCGGCATCCGTGGGCGCGGCCTCGAGCGGCGTGGCATCCGGCGGCGCGAAACCCCCGCCGGGGCCGGCAATCGGCTCCGAGACATCGTCGCCCCATGACTCCGCCCACGGATCGCTTACGGGCAGCTCGGCATCATCGGAGAACGCTCCCTCCGAAGGCGGGCCGGACGGCGGCCACATGCCCCACCCGGACGATGCGTCCGAAGAGGGCTGGCTCCAGGGGTCATCGGTGGACCACCGATCGGTCTCTGGTCGGTCGGTCGAGGGCTCGCGCACGTCCTCGCTCGGCCAGCTGTCGCCCGAGTCCCCGGGCGGTGGCCGGTCCCACGAGCCGCTCACGGTCGGACTCCGCGGACCGGGCGGTTCACGGCGGCGTGATCGCGAAGAATCACCGCGATGGTGCCGCCGGGCACCAGCAAGGTCCTGAGCATGGCCTGCCGCAGCCAACGTGCAGAGAGGGACATTGCGCCAAGGCTAACGCAAGCGTTCGCCGTACGCTCCCTCGAGCACGGTCAGTCGGAGGCGGCCCACTGGATCAGCCCGACGGCGATGACACCCCATACCAGGCCGATGAATGCGGCCGTGCCCTCGGGTCCCTCGCCGCCGACGGTCGGTACCAGCGAGTCGATGAAGGCGAGGCCGACCGCCATGTATCCCATCCAGAGGACGAGGGCCACGGTGGCGATGATGGTGCGCTTGCTCCGATTTCGAACCATGCTTGGCCGATCCTAGCAGACCGATTCAGCGCGTCGCCGCGAGCCGCGCCCGCTCGGGGACGCGATGGAAGAGCGACTGATCGGCGCGTCCCTCGAGCATGCGCAGCTTTGCCGCGGCGACCAGGCCGATGGTGACCTCGTGGCCGTCATCCGCCCCGCCGGCGACCCGTCGGAGCGTCATCGTGCCGATGTGCGCCGACACGTCGGCGACCTGGAACACGTGTCCGGGCCGCACCCCGTTCTCCTGGAGGAAGGTGAGCAGCCGCGCATCCTCCTCCGCCTCCTCCGTGACGCGCAGGATCGTCACGTCCGAGCCTGCGGTGGCCTCCGACAGCCGCAGGCCGGCCGGCCGTTCGGGGGTCTGGCCGTCGCGCGGAATGGGGTTGCCGTGCGGGCAGGTCGGTGGTCGACCCAGCAGATCGTCGATCCGGTCCGTCACCCGGTCGCTCATCGCGTGCTGGAGGTGATGCGCCTCCTCGTCCGCCTCGGCCCAGCCGAGCCCGATCACCTCGGTCAGCAGCCACTCGGACAGGGCGTGGCGTCGAAACGTTCGCTCCGCCGCAGTCCGCCCGGGTTCGGTCAGGTTGAGCTGTCGCGTCTCCGGCTCCACGCTCACGAGGCCCTCCCGCACGAGGCGGGTGATCATCTCGCTGACCGTGGCGGCACTGTGACCGAGCCGCTCGGCGAGGCGCGCGGCGATGACCGGCTGCCCCTCGCCATGCATGTATCGGATCGTCATCAGGTACTCGGCGGCGGCATCGGTCGGCTCGCCGTTGACCATGCCCTGCTGCGCCATCCGCCGATTCTAGCGGCGGTCGGACCGTAGTCACGCCGCAGAGCGGCTGCGACATCCTGCCCCTCAGCCACGTCACAGGCGCACCGAGTACCCGGAGGACCCCCGCCATGGATCCACGCGATCCGTCCCAGCGACCATCGATCTTCAAGACGCCGGAGCCGATTGACGAGAGTCGCCCGCCCCGACCCCCGGGTCGAGGATCTTCCGCCCGAGCCGGGGCTCCCGCCGCGAGTGCCGGGGCGCGACTTCTGGAACGACCAACCGGCGAGCCCCAGGCCGGCCCGTTCGCAGCCACCCGAGCAATCCGGGCCGAGCCGGCGCCTCATGATGGGACTCGCCGGCGGTGCATTGTTGCTGCTGGTGATCGGCGGCTTCATCGTCAGCACGCTCCTGCGGCCGAGCGACGCGCTGGTCGGCGCGGCGTCTCCGTCCGCCACGCCATCCGCGACGGCCTCTTCATCGATCGAACCCTCCGCTACCGCCGAGCCGACCGCAATCCCATCGCCCACGCCCGAGCCGACGCCGGCAGGCCCGCCCAGGAGATGCCGGTCGGGGCCTGGGCCACCGTTGCGGTCGAAGAGCTCAACGTGCGGAGCTCGGCGGGCGCCGACGCCACCTCGAACTACATCCTGGTGAAGGGGTCGGTCGTCCAGGTGGCCGAGGGCCCGACGGTCGTGGCTGACCTGAACTGGTACCGCGTCGCATCGCTTGGCGGGGCTGTCGGCTGGGTCACCAGCGGCTGGGTGGCCGAGCCATTCCTGACCACGCTCGTCGAGGATCCGACGCTGATCCGCTGCGGTGAGGTGGGGCGCGCGGTGTTCGACATCGTGAACGGCGTGCCGACGCCGCACGACCCCATAACCATCGGCGACCTGGCACTGCCCGCCGCCGCCTTCAGCGACGAGTCGCTGGGAGCAATGGAGCTCCTGCGTGGCGTGGGCGAGGAGGCGTGCTTCTCGGCCCAGGTGGGTTCGGATGGCGCGCCGGTGGTCAGCTCGCAGCTGTCGGTGAACGCTTGCGGACACGCCGCTGCCGATGGCGACTTCTTTCGGCTCCGCCCGGCGGCAGGCGAGGGCATTTACGCCGAGAGCCAGGTCAAGGACCCAGCCATCGTGCACCCGGCGCTCCTGGTGGGTGGGCCGACCGAAGACCGCAAGTCATCCAACATCCGGAGCGTGTTCAGGCTGGTCGCCAGCAATGCCGACGCGGTTGCCTGCATGTTCGTCAACGTCATCGAGGATGCGGGCGGCGCCGAAGTCGATGAGTCGGTCGACACGTCACTGTGCAGCATCGTGCATGAGTACACCAAGGGAAACATCAAGCTGAGCTCCGCTGCCGGCGGCGATACGATCTGGATCAAGCTGAACCAGGAGGGTTGGCAGTACGACCTGTTCCCCCTGGAGGTCCCGGTGTTCGCGCAGATCAGTGCCAGTGCCAACGATGAGCGGCGGGATGCATTCGCCTACCCGGGCGAACATCCCGATTGCTCGTAGGTACCTGTCGGGCCTGGCCTCAGTCCTCGCCCTTGCCCGACTCCTCGCGGATGGTGTTGACGACGTTGGCATCGGCCAGCGTCGTCACGTCGCCCAGGTCGCGCTGCTCGGCGATGTCGCGCAGCAGGCGGCGCATGATCTTGCCCGATCGCGTCTTCGGCAGGTCCGGCGTGAACAGGATCTGCTTCGGCCGCGCGAACTTGCCGATCATCTCGGCCACGTGCTCGCGGAGCTCGACGCCGAGCTCGTCCGAAGGCTCGTGCCCCGAGCGCAGGATGACGTAGCTGAAGATCGCCTGGCCGGTGACCGGGTCCGAGCGGCCGACGACCGCCGCCTCCGCCACCGATGGGTGTGAGACGAGCGCCGATTCGATCTCGGTGGTGCTGATGCGATGGCCGGAGACGTTCATCACGTCGTCAACGCGGCCGAGCAGCCAGTAGTAGCCCTCCTCGTCGCGCTTGCAGCCGTCGCCGGGGAAGTAGCGGCCGGGGTACTTCGACCAGTAGGTCTGCTCGTAGCGCTCGGGATCGCCGTAGATGCCGCGCAGCATCGCCGGCCAGGGCCGCTCCAGGACCAGATAGCCACCACCACCCAGCGGCACGGAATTGCCCGCCTCATCCACGACGTCGGCCGTGACGCCGGGGAACGGGAACGTCGCGCTGCCGGGCTTGAGGGTCGTGATCCCGGGCAGCGGCGTGATCATGATCATGCCGGTCTCGGTCTGCCACCACGTGTCGACCACCGGGCAGCGGCCGCCGCCGATCTCCTTCCAGTACCACGCCCATGCCTCCGGGTTGATCGGCTCGCCGACGCTGCCGAGCAGGCGCAGCGACGAGAGGTCGTCGCCGGCGAACGCATCGGCGCCGTACTTCATGAGGGCGCGGATGGCGGTCGGGGCGGTGTAGAGGATCGTGGCGTGGTACTTCGCCGCGATCTTGGCCCATCGGTCCTTGTCTGGAAAGTCGATGGCTCCCTCGTAGATGACCCCGGTCGCCGCGTTCGCGAGCGGTCCGTAGACGATGTACGAGTGGCCGGTCACCCAGCCGATATCGGCCATGCACCAGTACACGTCGGTCTCGGGCTTGAGGTCGAAGATGTACCGATGCGTCGCGGCCACGCCGGCGAGGTATCCGCCGGTGGTGTGCATGATCCCCTTCGGCTTGGCCGTGGTGCCCGAGGTGTAGAGCAGGTAGAGGAGGTCCTCGGAGTCCATCGGCTCCGGATCCGCGGTCGTCGGCTGGTCGGCGATGAGGTCGTGGTACCAGTGGTCCCGGCTCTCGTCCCAGTCGACATCGTCGCCGGTGCGCTTGACGACCACGCAGTGCCGGACCGATGACGTCCGGCCGATCGCCTCGTCTGCGCTCTTCTTGAGCGGCACCGTCGCGCCCTTGCGGTAGCCGCCGTCGGCGGTGATGACGACGGCGCACTCGGCGTCCTCGATCCGATCGGCGAGCGCGTCGGCGGAGAACCCGCCGAAGACGACGGAGTGGGGTGCGCCGATGCGCGTGCACGCCAGCATCGCGACCGGGAGCTCCGGGATCATCGGCATGTAGATGGCGACCCGGTCGCCCTTCTTCACGCCGAGCGCGCGGAGGGCGTTCGTGAAGCGGCAGACCTCGTCCAGCAGCTCGGCGTAGGTGATGGTGCGCGTGTCGCCGGGCTCGCCCTCCCAGAAGTAGGCGACCCGGTCGCCGAGGCCGGCGGCGACATGGCGGTCGAGGCAGTTGGCGCTGACGTTGAGCTTGCCGCCGATGAACCACTTCGCGTACGGCGCCTCCCACGTGTAGAGGTCATTCCATGGCTCGATCCAGTCGAGCCTGTTGCCCTCCTCCGTCCAGAAGGCCCGGAAGCCCTCCTCCGAGGCGGTGCGCTCGTAGATCGACGCGTCATTCAGCAGCGCCGCGGCGCGAAACTCGGGCGACGGCTCGAAGGTGCGGTCCTCGCGCAGCAGGTTCTCGATGGCCTGGCGGGCGTAGCGTCCCTCGATCGACATCCGCCGATTCTAGCCCGCCCCGGTCGACCTGCACGTGCTCCTGCGGAAGGTGGACAGGGGCCAACGCGGCAGCCAACTTGCAGGGCCCCATCGGGGACTCCGACACCGCCGCAGCGCGGACCACAGGAGGGAGGGGCCGATATCGTCAGATAGCCACGCCTCGTGACCTGGGTCGACGCTCGGCCCGTTCACCTGCATCCGGATATCGGGAGGGTCCGTGCATGACCAGCGCACAACGCCCGATCGAACGTACGACTACAAGATCCCGTTCGTCATCGGCGCTTCGGCCATCGGCACCGTCATCGAGTGGTACGACTTCTACCTCTACGCCGTCCTTGCCACGTTCCTGGCGCCGGTCTTCTTTCCCCGGCGATCCGACGGCGCCAGGTTCTGAGCGCCCTCGCCACCTTCGGCGCCGGGTTCGCCGTTCGGCCGTTCGGGGCGGTCGTCTTCGGACGCATCGGCGACAAGACGGGACGCAAGGTCGCCTTCCTGCTGACCGTCTCCATCATGGGCGGCGCAACCGTCCTGGTGGGCCTGCTGCCCGGCTACGCCCAGATCGGCATCCTGGCGCCGATCATCCTGGTCACCGCTTCGCATGCTGCAGGGCCTCGCGCTCGGCGGCGAGTACGGCGGCGCCGCGATCTACGTCGCCGAGCACGCCCCGGACAACAAGCGCGGCCAGTACACGGCGTGGATCCAGACCACCGCGACCGTCGGCCTCTTCCTTGCGCTGGCGGTGATCCTGATCTTCCGCCTGTCGCTGGGCGACTGAGGCGTTCGCCGAGTTCGGCTGGCGGATCCCGTTCCTGCTCTCGGCCGTCCTCGTGATCGGCGCGCTCTACATCCGGCTTCAAGCTGCAGGAGACGCCGCTGTATCACGCGCGCCAAGGAGCAGGGCAAGACGTCCGACTCGCCGCTGAAGGACAGCCTGGGCAATCGGCGCAACTGGCGTCTCATCCTGCTGGCGCTGTTCGGCATGACGGCCGGCCAGGCGGTGGTCTGGTACACGGGCCAGTTCTACGCGCTGTCGTTCATGACCGACGCAGCTGGGCGTCGGGTTCGTCGACGCCTACACAGTGATGCTGGTCGCGCATCGTGCTCGCGACGCCGTTCTTCCTCTTCTTCGGCTGGCTGTCGGACAAGATCGGGCGCAAGCCGATCATCCTCGGGCGGCTGCCTGATCGCGGCCATCGCGTACTTCCCGATCTTCAACGCCATGCACGCCTTCGCCAATCCGGAACCGGGGACTGATCCGACCGGCAAGGCGATCATGGTTGCCCAGGACCCGAACCTCGTCGGGCTGACGGCCATGGTGTTCTTGATGATCGTGCTGGTGACGATGGTCTACGGACCGATCGCCGCGTTCCTGGTCGAGTACTTCCCGGCCAAGATCCGCTACACCTCGCTCTCGCTGCCGTACCACCTGGGCAACGGCGAGTTCGGCGGCTGGCTGCCGTTCATCGCCACGGCGATCACCGCCGCGGCCGTTGCCGGCGGAGCGACTGGCGTGGCTCGGCAGCGTGACTCCGGGCGGCTCGATATTCGCCGGGCTGTGGTACCCGATCATCGTCGCGCTGATGACGGTGGTCATCGGCGGGATCTGCATCCGCGAGACGAAGGACGTCCGGATCTGGGACGAGGTGGGCGGCCACCAGGACGATCTTCCGGCGACGCGGCGCGAGGAGACGGCCGTCTCCGGCGGGAGCCTCGCCGGCTGACCTGTCCTGGCGCGGGCCGGTGGCGCGAGGCGCCACCGGCCCGCTTTGCTAGCATCGGCGCTTCCGATGCTGACCTTCCTTGGTGCCGCCGCGCTCGCGTTCGGCGCCGTCTTCATCGCCGAGTTCGGCGACAAGAGCCAGCTCCTGATCCTTGCCTTCGCCACCCGCTATGCCGCGCGGCCGGTGATCCTGGGCGTGATCCTCGCCGCAGCGATCATCTCAGGGCATCAGCGTCGCGATCTGGCGCGGTCGTCGGCGCCGCACTGCCCGTCCACCGCGGTTGCCGTCGTCTCCGGGATCGCGTTCCTTGCCGTCGCGGCCTGGACGCTGCGCGGCGAGGATGACGAAGAGGCTTCGAGGCGGCCGATGCAGCCGGCAGCCGGCGGCTGGCGGGCACCGCCCTGGTCCTGACGGTGGCCGGCACGTTCGTGCTCAGCGAGCTCGGCGACAAGACGATGCTCGCCACGTTCGCGCTCGCGGCCACACAGGGTGCGCTGCCGACCTGGATCGGCGCGGCCGCCGGCGAGATCGCGGCCAACCTGGTGGCGGTGGCGGTCGGACGGCAGGTAGGGCACCGGTTGTCGCCGCGCATGGTCCGCATCGGCTCGGCGGCGCTCTTTGCCTTCGCCGGCGTCGCAGTCCTGCTGGGGGCGTGGCTCGGTTGAGGCGCGCCGCTTGCTGGGAGGACCCGCATGCGATCGACCGATCGGCGCCGTTCTCGTCGTCCTCGGCGTGGCGACTGCCGTCGTCCTTGTCGCTCGTGCTGCTCCAGACGGTCGGCCTGCGCTCCGACCTCAACGCAGCGCGCGAGGAGGTCGTCGCCCTGAAGGCGGAGGTCGACGGCCTCGAGCGTGGGGTCCCGATCAGCGAGCTCTCGATGCGCCTGGCCGAGCTGGAGAACGACATCGAGGAGTGGGTCGTCGCGTTCAGCTCCGACGTGCCTGCCGGCGGCGACCCGACCTCACCGGCCGGCGGAGCGGTCACCAACGCCGAGCTCCTCGATCGGATCGAGGACGTCCTGGCCCGGATCGATGATCTGGACGCCCGCATCGACGAGATCTGCGACGGCGTCCCGGTCTGCTGATCGCGCTATTCGGGTGCCACCGCTCGCTCACGGACCGCGACCAGCAGGACGGCGGCCGCCACGTATGACGCGGCCATGATCGAGAAGGCGGCCGGATAGCCGAATGCGTCGGCGACGAAGCCGATGATGAATGCCCAGAAGGCGCCGATCCCGAAGGCGAAGGTGAAGTAGACCGCGAAGGCCACGTCGCGCAACGGTCCGGTGGCGCGGTCGGCGAGGTAGGCCTGGAGCACGGGCGACTCGCTGAACACCGCCGTGCCGAATGGGAGCAGCAGCGGCACCAGCAGCAGGAGGTTCGCGCCGGCGGCCAGGAAGGCAATGATCCCGACCGCCGAGGCGAGGTAGTAGGTGACGAGCGTGCGGCGTCGGCCGAACCGGTCGGAGAGGGTGCCGGCCAGGATCGGGCCGACGACGGCGCCGACCAGGAGCAGTGCATACAGCAGGCGGACGGTGCCCTCGTCGAAGCCGAGCGGTCCCGACAGGTAGAGCACCATGAACGGCGCAACGATGTCGAGCCCGCGGCCCCCGGCGGCCACCAGCGACGCACCGAGGATGAGCCGCAGGTCACGCCGGCCGACCACCTCGCGGACATGGGCGAGCACCGACCCGGATGCTCGGGCACGCTCCCGGTAGCCGGCGTGGTCCTCGCGCACGTAGAGCGCCAGGAGCACGCCGATGACGAGCGGCGGGATCCCGAACAGCGCCAGCGTCGTCTGCCATCCCACCCCCAGCAGCAGGGCGCCGCCGACGAACGGAACCAGGATGGTGCCGACGTTGCCGCCGCTGATATGGGCGCTGATGGCAAAGCCCCGCCGCTCGGTCGGATAGAGGTCCGAGAGGAGCGCGTTGCCGACCGGATGCTGCGGGCTGGCACCGATGCGCGCCGCGCTGATGGCGGCGAGGAGCTGGGTGATCGATTGCGACAGCCCGCCGACGAGCAGGCTGGTCCCGAACAGGATCTGGCCGCCGGCGAGCAGGGCCGGCCTCGCGACGTAGCGCGTCAGGAAGCCGTACGAGAGCTGCATCGATCCGCCGACGGCGGTGGTGATGGCGATGAAGGTGCCGATGTCGCGTTCGTTGAGCCCGTACTCGATGATCACGATCGGGTAGACGAGCGGCATCAGCGCGGACTGCGCGTGGATCGCCGCGTGGGCAAGGGCGAGCAGGACGAGGGTCAGTCGCGGCCGCATCGTGCTGCTACGATCCTTTGCCATGGCCCCCAAGCCCCGCACCGCGCCGGCCAAGACGCCGATTCATGACCCGCCGCCGCCCGAGCCACCCAGCCTCGAGGCGAGCCTGATCGGGACCGTCGGGCCGGTGATGCGTCACCTGGTGGCTCACGCCCGGCGGCACCGGACCTGGGGCGATCTCACCTACCAGCAGTACAACGTGCTGCGCATGATCGATACGCTCGGACCGCAGCCGCAGGCGGAGGTGGCGCGGCGGCTGATGGTGACGGCCCCGGTCGTCACCCGGCTGGCGGGCACCCTCGCCGAAACCGGCCTGGTCCAGCGGCGAACGGATCCGAAGGACAAGCGCGCCGTCCTGCTGGCGCTGACGCCGGTTGGCCGTCGCCAGGCGCGCGCGATGCGCCAGGATCTGCTCCAGGCAGCGCACGAGCTCCTGGAGCCGATCCCCGAGGAGCGGCGGGCCGGCGTGGCCGCGGCGCTCGAAGAGCTCCAGGTCCTGCTGCCGCAGCACTCAGCGCGCCGCTGACGGTCGTGCCTCGGGGGCGCGACGCGGCTCTCCGGGCCGTTCGGACGAGGTGTCGAGCATGGTCACGCCGAGCGACCCGCGGCGGCGCGCCCAGCGCAGGCCGAGGGCCACGATCGCGACGGTCGCAAGCGACAGGACGGCGCCGGCGACGAATGCTGCCGGCGTACCCCACTGCTCGGCCACGAAGCCGGCGAAGAGCCCGCCCAACGGGGCGGAGCCGGCGAAGACCGTGACGTAGAAGCTCATCACTCGCCCGCGCAACGCATCGCTGACGTTGGCCTGCACGGTCGCGTTGATCGTGTTGATCATGAGCATGCTGAAGAAGCCGGCGGCCAGGATGAGCGGCGCCACCAGCCAGACGCTGCGCGACGCGGCGATCGCGACCAGCAGGAACGAGAAGACCACTCCGCCAACCGAGCATGAGTGGAATGGCACGCCGGCGCCGCATGATGGCCAGGGTCATCGAGCCGGCCAGCGAGCCGATCCCCAGCACGGCGAACAGTGCCCCGTAACCGTCCGCCTCCAGGTTCAGCGTCTCGGTGGCGAAGAGTGGCAGCAGGATCTGGAAGTTGAAGCCGAAGGCAGCGATCCCGCCAAGCAGGACGAGGCACCACAGCACCAGCGGCGTGCGGACCGCGTAGTGGAATCCCTCGCGCAGGCTCTCGAGCACCGGCGGATGACGCTCCGGTCGCTCCATCTGCCTGATCTCTCGCGGGTTCATGCGCAGGAGCGCGGCGAGGACCGCCGCGTACGTCACCGTGTTGACCCCGAGGTTGACGGCGACTCCCGCCAGCGCCGATCCGGTGATCCCGGTCCCCGCGGCGATGATGACGCCGGCCAGTGCAGGACCGACGACGCGGGCGGCGTTGAAGGACATCGAGTTCAGGGCGATCGCGTTGTGGAGCAGGTGTCGCGGCACCAGGTCCGCGGCCAGGGCCTGGCGCATCGGCATGTCGACCGCGTTGACGAACCCGAGCACGAGCGCCATCACCATCACCATCCAGATCTCGACGGCGCCGGTGGCAACGATCACGAAGAGCACGAAGCGCCTGCAGGCTGGCGGCGGCCTGGGAGGCGATCAGGGCATGGCGCTTGTCGATCCGATCCGCGACGACGCCGCCGAACGGCGCCAGGAACAGGGACGGGCCGAACTGGAGGACGGCCACGAACCCGAGCTGCAGCGGAGTCCCACCCAGGGCCAGGACGAGCCACGGCAGGCTCACCTGCTGCATCCAGGTGCCGATCAGGCTGACGACCTGTCCCCACCAGTAGAGCCGATAGTTCCGGATCGAGAGCGCGGCGAACCCGCGCTTCAGGCCGCCGAGGGCGGAGCGCAGCGGTACGGGTCGGGGCTGGTCGGCCAAGAGTTCAGGTCTCCGAGAGGTTGCTCATGCTAACAACCCGGCGGCGCGTCAGGCGGCCTGGCTGACGATCTCGCGAGGACGCTCGGTTGCAGCTCGTGTCGCGAAGTCGCTGCGCGGCATGCGGACCTCTCGGAGCTGCCAGGCCACCAGCGCCAGCACGGAGACGGCCAGGATGGCGCCCATGCTGAAGGCGAACGCGGCACCAAAGCCCTCGGCGAGCGCTCCGGCGAGCAGGCCGCCCAACGGCGCCGTGCCGGCGAAGACGGTCACGTAGAGCGACATCACCCGGCCCCGCAGGGCGTCCGGCACGCTGTTCTGGATCGTGACGTTGATCGTGTTCACCATCAGCATCGACGCAAGACCGATGCCCGCAACCAGCGGGAACGCGGCCAGCGGGCTGCGGACGAAGCCCAGCGCCAGCTCGAGCACCAGGAAGATGGCGCCGCCACCCAGGATCAGGGCCAGCATCGGACGCTGGCTGGTGGCGAAGGCCAGGATCAGCGATCCGACAAGGGAGCCGGCGCCCATGGCCGCGAAGAGCGCGCCGTAGCCGCCGGAGTCGAGGTTGAGCGTCATCGCGGGTGAAGAGCGGGAGGAGCGTCTGGAAGTTCATCGCGAAGGTCGCCATCCCACCCAGCAGGACCAGCGGCCAGAGCACGGTCGGCGTCGCGATCGCGTAGCGAACTCCCTCCGACCAGGCTCGCGCGGATCGACGGGAACCGGTCGGGACGCGCGATGCGACGCAGCGACTCCCGTCCAGCATCCAGAGCGCGATCAGCACGGACAGGTAGCTCACCGCGTTGATCCCGAAGTTGATCGCCACGCCGAAGACCGCGATCGTCACTCCCGCGATGGCGGGACCGATGACGCGCGACAGGTTGAAGCTGGTCGAGTTCAGCGCAATCGCGTTGACGAGGTCTTCGGGAGGAACGAGCTCCGCGGCGAACGACTGGCGCACGGGCATCTCGATGGCGTTCACGAACCCGGCGAGGAGCGCGAGCAGGTAGACGTGCCAGATCTCGACGAGGCCGGTGGCCGCGAGCCCGAAGAGCAGCACGGCCTGGAGCATGGCGACGGCATTCACGATCATGAGGACGCGTCGCTTGTCGACCCGGTCGGCGAGCACGCCGCCGATGGGGGCGAGGAACATCGAGGGCGCGAACATGAGCGCCAGGACCGTTCCGAGCTGCAGCGGCGAGCCGCCCAGCTCGAGGACGAGCCACGGCTGCGCCACCGACTGCATCCAGGCGCCAACCAGGCTCCCGATCTGCCCGAACCAGTAGAGCCGATAGTTGCGGTGCCGCATGGCGCTGAAGCCACGCGTGAGGTTCCCGGGAGCGTGACGGTGACGCCGCCCGATCGGGGCGGCGTGAATCACGCGGGAAGAGCCGGGGAATGGTCATTCGTTAGCTATGCTAACAAAAATCAGGCCGGCTGGCAAGACCAGGAAGTACCAAGTCGGGTTGAGTAATAGCCGCCGGATAGGCGATGATGCCGGCACGAAGTCTCGCATTCGACAGGCCCGAGCGATCCATCAGCGGGGGGAGCGGCGCGACCGCACCCTTCCGCCGCTTCGGGCACCCATCGCTGGATTCCTGCTCTCGCTCCTCGTCCTTCTCTCTCCCGAGCTGACCCTGGCGCCGCTGAGCGCGGTCGAACCCGCGGCATTCCCGGTGCCGATCGATCGGTCGGAGGCGCCTCCGCGCCGGGTTGAGCTGGTCGATGCGCTCTCGCCGATCGACGAGCCTGTCCCCGTCCCGGTTGTCCCCGCGCCGGCAGTGCCGCAGGTCGACTCGGCGCCATTCGAGGCGGCGCTCGCAGCCGCCCGAGAAGCCGGCGGCGCCTACGGCGTCACGTTCGCCGCTGTGCGCGATGGGCAGCTCGTCTGGAGCGGCTCCGTCGGACGCGAGCGGGACGGTGTCACTGCCCTGGCGGCCGATGCGTCGCTTCTCATCGGCAGCGTGACCAAGACATTCGTGGCGGCGACCGTCCTGCAGCTCGCGGAGGAGGGCCGGCTCGACCTCGACGACGCCTTGCGCGACTACCTGCCCGATATGTCCGCGATCAGCCGCAAGATCACGATCCGCCAGCTGCTCAACCACACCAGCGGGCTCGCCGACGTGTTCAACGACACCACGAAGAAGGGCCTCGAGGATCACCCCGAGCATCCGTGGACGACGGGCGAGGTCCTCAAGACGGTCCACGCGCCGTGGTATCAGCCGGGCGAAGGGTGGGCGTATGCGAACACGAACTATCTCCTGCTCGGCCTGGTCATCGAACGGATCACCGGCTCGTCCCTGTCCGACGAGCTCCAGGCTCGATTCCTGGGGCCGCTCGGCCTCGGCCACACCCGGGTGCTCACCGGAGAGCCCGGCGACGAAGGGCCGCTGGCCCCGGCATGGGCGACCATCTTCTGGGCGTCGGGCGCCATGACCGCGTCGGCGGCCGACCTGGCCAGCTGGGGCGACGCGCTGTACGACGGCGCGGTCCTCACCGAGGCCTCGGACAAGGCGATGATCACGCTGAATCGCGACGAATACGGGCTCGGCTCGCAGCGGATCGTTGTGCCCGGCGCGACCGGCTTCGGCCACACCGGGATGCTCAACACCTACACCACGATCCTGCTCTACCTGCCGAAGCAGAACGTGACGGTCGCGTTGCTGGTCAACCGCACCGAGGTCGATCTCGGCGGCATGCTTGCCGCTCGGCCGCCCGGTGGTCAGTCCCTGCTCGAGCTTGTCGGCGTTGCTCGCCCGAAGGCGACCCTAGCCGCCGTACAGGATGTCGCGGATGACCGGCATCGGCGGCGTTCCGTGGCTGATCACCGACTCGAGGAAGGGTCGCCAGGCGAACTCGTCACCTGCGCGGCGACGGGCCTCGCGCTCGAGCTCGGTCATCTCCACGCTGCCGAGGTAGTACTCGCACAGCTGCGTGCTCGACAGACGCGCGCGGCTCCACTTCTCGGTGGCCTCGGAGCGCTCCTGGAAACCGCCGTCGACCATCATCGCCATGGCCTCGTCCTCCGACATGTCGCCGGTATGGATGCGGATGTCCATGAGCGTGTTCGTGATGGCGCGCAGGAAGTACTTCCAATGGTTGAGGCGCAGGGCAGGGTCATCGGCGCCGTAGCCGGCGTCGATCATGACCTGGGTCACGTACACGGCCCACCCCTCCGCGAAGACCCCGGAGCCGAACACGGCGCGAGCCAGCGATTCGCATCGGTTCGACCAGGCCAGCTGCAGGTAGTGGCCGGGCACCGCCTCGTGGATCGTCAGGAGGCGAAGCTGGCGGGCGTTGTATTCGCGCAGGAAGGACTCGACCTGCTCATCGGTCCATTCGTCGGGCGGCGGGGTGATCGCGAAGAAGCTGTCGAGGCCGCGGTCGAGCGGGCCGGGCGGGATGAGCATGGCGCCGCCGAAGGCACGCAGGAAGGGCGGCGTCCAGATGATCTGGAGCGGGTCCTCCGCCAGGCCGATGAGGTCGCGCTCGCGGATGAACGCCTCGATCCGTTCGTTCTCGGCACGGCAGAAGTCAAGCAGCTCGTCCGCCCTGGGATGGTCGACCGCGATCGCATCGAGCACGCGCCGCGTCAGGGCGTCGCCGTCGTCGGGAGGCTGCTCGTCGCCGATCCATGCCGGCCAGAGCTCGCGCGCCAGCCTGAGCATCTCGGCACGGACCTCATCGTAGGCCGTTGCCGCGCGGGCCTCGAGCTCATCCGGCGTGACCGTCGCCTTCAGCGCGTGGTGGAACTTGCGCTCGTAGAGATCGCGGCCGAGGCGGAAGTCGCCGTCGGCGGTGGGCATCAGCTCGTCATTGAGCCAGGCCGTGAACGACTCGACGGCCGCGACGGCGGGCGCCGCGGCGGTCTGCACGCGTTCGATGAGGTCGGCGTCCAGGTCCGAGGCCATCTCGACGGCCGTGCGGCACAGGTCGGCGACGCCCGGCATCGTCTTGATCGCCTTCTCGACGTGGAACCCGCTCACCGCACGATCCCGGCCCGAGGTGAGGTTGGCGCGCGCGGCATCGAGCGCGGCCGGAATGCCCTCCATGCGGCCGGCGGCGCTGGCGAGCCGATCCGCCAGCGGCGCGAACTCGCGGCTCAGCAGGCCGAACAGGCCGGCGCCGAGCAGGTAGCTGTAGCTGATCGGGCTCCAGGAGAGCTCGTCGAGGTCCTCCTCGTCGAAGCGCATGGCGTCGATCTGGGTCAGCAGCACGCGCCGATCGATCTCCTCGTCGCGGCCGGTCGCCTCGGCCGCTTCCAGTCGGGCGCGCGCATGGGCCAGCCAGGAAAGGCGATCAGCCGATCCGTCCTCGGTCAGGTCCGGCCAGCGATGGTCGTGCTCGTGGTTGCCCGCCTCGGTGGCGTGGATCGGGTACAGGCGGAAGTAATCGGCGAAGAAGGCGTCTCGCGCCTCGGCAAAGCTCATCTGAGCATGGTGCCATTTCCGGTGCGTTGACGGGTCTAGCTGCCGTCTGGCGGCTCGATCTGCATCGATTCCACGATCTGGCGGAGCTCGGTCAACGCGGCTTCGGGCGTGCCGGTGAACGAGAAGGCGTCGATGACGAGCCGGACGCCGTCGACGTCCAGGATCCAGACCTGGTCGTGCTCGCCGGCAATGGCCATGCGCGGGCCCTGGGTCGTCTGCCAGCGAATGAGCCCGCCAGGGCAATCCTCGTTGATTCCCGTCATCGAGTATTCCAGGTATGTCCCTGAGTACCCATCGATCGTGACATCCGTCGGCTCCGAAGCCTCCGTGCTCGGTTGGCTGGCCAGCGCGCCGGCGAGGTCATCGACCGTCGGACCCAGCGGGGGGTCGAGCATCGCACTGGAGTGATCGCAGGGATCTGTGGGCAGGTTCTCGACGACCACGACGACGATGCCGCGGCCGTCTGGCGAGGTCGGCGTCTCCTGGTAGACGGCGGCGACATCGGGCGAGACCGCAGCCCAGATACCCCATTGCTCTCCATCCAGCGTCATCGACACCTGGACCGGGAACGGGTCTCCGATGAGGTACGAGCCAGGCGACAGCGGGCCGAGATCCGGCAGCGCCGTAGCGGCCGCGGGAGGTCGCGTCGAACCCGGGGGGTCTGCCCCCGTCCCCGGACCCCCGACGGTGCAACCGACGAGTCCGACAACGACGATGGCCGCTATGGCGGGCGCGATACGCATCGTCCGCGTCACTACGTTCCCGGCTCGATCCGCATCGATTCCACGACCTGGCGAAGCTCAGCCATCGCCGCCTCGGGCGTGTCCCTGAAGGAGAACGCGTCGATCACGAGCCGGACGCCATCGACGTCGAGGATCCAGAGCTGGTCGTGCTCGCCATCGACGGCCTGCCGCGGACCCTGGGAGGATGGCCAGCGGATCAAACCGCCCGGACAGGCCTCGGTGATACCCGTCATGGTGTACTCGAGGTACTTGCCGGAGTAGCCGGCAACGGTGACATCGGTTGGCTCCGAAGCGTCCGTGCTCGGCTGACTTGCCAGGGCGCTCGCGAGGTCATCGACGGTGGGTCCCAGGGGCGGGTCAAGCTGGCTGCTGACCTGATTGCAGGGATCCGCATAGACGTTGTCGACGATCACGACGATGATGCCGCGTCCGGCCGAGGGGTCCGGTGACTCCTGGTAGACGGCTGCGACGTCGGGGGCCACGCTGCCCCAGACTGCCCATTCCTCACCGAGGTCCATGGTGACTCGGATCGGGAAGGGATCCCCGATGACGTACCTACCCGGCGTCAGCTGAGTGCCGGCGCCAGGAAGCGCGACCGGCGACGGGTCCGCTGTCGGCGAAGGCGTCGGCGCGACTGGGTCCGAACCGATTCCCGGACCCCGGAAGAGGGTGATGCCGATGAGCGCGACGGCCACCACGGCCGCCGACGCGAGCGCAACGCGCATCGCCTGGTTCATCTTGGGCAACCTCCGCGCAGGCCACCAGGCCGCGCGCTGTCGAGTCGAAGGAAGCTCGGCGCGGATGGCATCACGGACCTCGTCGGGCAACGGCGTGCTGCCCTCGTACTCGTCGAGGTAACCCTCGAGGTGGCCGATGAAGTCGTCGTCGCGTGTCATGCCGTGCCTCGTGTTGTCTCTGATCGCGCATCGGCTTCGAGCGCCGAACGGAGCTGCTGAAGTGCGTAATGCAGGCGAGATCGCGCCGTGCCCGCGGGCGTCCCCATCCGTTCGGCGGCCTCGCCTGGGGTCATGCCCAGGTAATGGACCAGCACGACGACCGTGCGGTGCTCGACGCTGAGGCGGCGAAAGGCGCCGTCGAGCTGGTCCTGGATCGCGATGCGAGAGCTCGAGTCCGGGGCGCTTCCGCCGTCGTTTGGAAGCAGCCGGAGGTTGCCGCCATGACGTCGCTCGCGACGCGCCTCGGCGTAGCAGGCGTTCACGAGGAGCCGATGCGCCCAGGCCTCGAACCGATCGGGATCCCTCAGCTGCGGCAGGCTCCGCCAGGCATCGAGCAATGCCTGTTGCGTCGCGTCCTGGGCGAGCGTCGTGTCTCGCAGGATCCTGCGGGCCACGGAGTGCAGGGAGTCGCCGACGCGTCCGACCAGCGAGTCGAACGCCTCTTCGTCGCCGTGCATCGCCCGCTCGACGAGCTCGCGGTCCATGCCTCACCCGAACTTGTCCGCTGACCGCGTGCCGCGGCCAATCGGTGAGTATGAGAGGGCGTGTCGGTACAGCGTTCAACCGAGGTAACGAGGGCGAGGTTCGGAAGCGGCCCCATCCGCGTAGAGCAGAGCGACGCCGGCGGAGCCATCGGCACGCCGGCGTCAGTTCAGGCGACGAGTTTACGGCTCTATCTGGATCGAGTTGACGATCGCCTGAAGCTCGGCCTGCGCCGCTGCGGACGTGCTTGGGTAATCCATGGACTGGATCACGACGCGGATGCCGTCGACATCGAGGATCCAGAGATGCCATCGGTGCGACGGCCCCTGCGCGTAGACCCCGGGCTCATATACCCAGAAGTTATCCGTGCACTCAGACACGTCGGCCGGAAGCTGGAGGTCCAGGTACTTCCCGGCGTATCCGGCGAGGGTGACGTCAACCGGCGTCGTCGCGTCGAGGAGCGGATGATCGGCGACCGCATTGGCGAAGTCGTCGACCGTTGGCCCCACCGCGATGTCGGGCGGTGGGGTGCTGTGGCAGGGGTCGCTGTACAGGCCAGCACCCCGCAGGATGATCAAGCCCGTGTCGCCCTCAGGGCCCCAGATCAGCGGCCGCCCGTTCGCTACTGCCTCATACCCATCCGGGATGGCGAGCGTGATGCGGATCGAGTCGTCTGCTGGGTCCTCAGCACATTGCGGGTCCTCGGGCATACAGAGGCCGCTGTCCCTGGAGTCGGTAAACGGCCTCAATTCGTAGGTGCCGGCCGTGAGGGCTCCCGCGCGGAAAGCGGCCGGCGAAGCCGTCGGAGAGGGAGATCCAGCGGGGCCACCTACGCGCGGGCCCGCGGGCACCAGGAAGTTGTAACCAAGGACGGCAACGATAACGAGGGCGGCCGCCGCCACGCCGAAGGTCAATGCCTTGTTCATGTCGAAGAGCCTCCGCACCGGCCACCAGGTGACACGGCGCTGTGGGGTCGTGTCGATCTGGTCGAGCACGGCGTCCAGGACACGGTCCGCGGATTCGTGCTCATCCGTTCTCAGCCACGACCGGACGATGCGCGTGGTGTCGCGATCGGTGCTCATCGGGCAGCCTCCTGCGTCGTGGACCTTGCGTCGGCATCGAGGGCCGCGCGCAGCCCGCGCATCGCGTAATGAAGTCGTGAGTTGACCGTCCCGACCGGGATACCGAGCGTGTCGGCAACCCGGTCGAGCGGCATGTCGAGGTAGTGGTGCATCACCACCACCGCGCGATGATCGAGGGAAAGGCGCCTGAATCCGCTCTCGAGCTGATCGCGGTCCACGATGGCGCCGAGTCCGTCTGCCGCCGCCGGCTCGTCAGCCGGCAGGAGACGGAGGTTGGGTGCCCAGCGTCGTTCCTTGCGGCCCTCCGCATAGCAGGCGCGCACGAGGAGCCGATACGACCAAGCCTCGAAGCGGGCCGGGTCGCGGAGCTGCGGAAGGTCCCGCCAGATGCCCAGCAGCGCCTGCTGCGTCGCATCCTCGGCGAGGTCGAGGTCGCGCAGGATCCTGCGCGCCACGGCAAGGAACCGATCGGCAATCTCGGAGGCAAGGAGGGTGTACGCCTCCCTGTCACCTCGCTGGGCTCGGATCACGAGATCGGTATCCATGCCTCTTCCGCACTATCGCATCGGTTCAGACCGATGCTTCATACGGTATGGGCAGGTTGGGCCGATGAGAACTTCAATCTTCTTTGGCGGCGCTATCGTGATTGGCGTACGACGTGCCGGACGAGGACGATGGAAACCTGGCAGGCGATCAATTCGGTGCGCGTGGTCCGCCGATTCAGCGACCAACGAGTCGATCCCGAGGACCTGGATCGCATCCTGAACGCGGGCAGGCGCGCCGGCAGCTCCAAGAACCAGCAGAGCTGGGCGTTCATCACGATCGTGGATCGGGAGCAGCTGCAGCTCCTGGTCAAGGTGGGGCACTATGCAGACCACCTGGCCGGCGCCGCGGTGGCGATCGCCCTGGTGCGGCCGGATGCGCGCGATGAGCATCAGCTGCGCTCGATCATGTGGGACATGGGCCGCGCGGCGCAGAACATGGTCCTCGCCGCCTGGGAGATCGGCATCGGCAGCGTGCCCGCGACCGTCTACGACCTGGCCCTCGCGTCTCGACTCCTGAATCTACCGGCCGACCAGAAGTGCGACTTCCTCCTGTCGTTCGGCCATCCGGCCGACCCGACCGTGCTGTCCACTCCGAATCGCGCCGGCGGACGCAGGTCCTTCGAAGAGATCGTCCACCGCGAGCGCTGGTGAGCCGATCAGTGCCATGCTGACGGCGCCCAACCGGCCCGGAGGCCGGCGGGCGCTGTGAGCTAGCCATCCTCGGGTGGGTCAGCCGCTGATCGAGTCGATCAGATCGCAGATAACCTCGTCGCCGAGGGCGTGGATGAGGTGTGGCCCGGCGACGTCGACGATCTCGCTGCCGAGCAGTACGTCATTCGCGGGGTCGTCGTCGCCCATCGTGTCGATCGTGAACGACCAGGCGATCCGGCCGCGGTCACGCGCGAGAACATGGCCATCAAGGGTCGCGACGATGGCCGGCTGCCCCACATGGATGTTGTCGATGCGATAGGTCGTCCCCGCGACCAGCGTCGCGTGAAGGTCCTTCTGGAGATCGTTGCTCGACAGGATGAAGCCGCGGTCGGGGTCATCCGGATCGGTGTACACGGCCTCGGCCCGGAAGTTCGCAAAGAATCGCGGTGGACCGCCGTGCTGGCCGGCCTTCAGGACGAAGAGGCCGCTCACGGTCTCCTCGACCGACCATAGCTCGCCGCACAGTTCATCGGTGTAACTGTCGGTGCTCATGATGCGCTGGCGCTCGAGTGGGGCTGCCGCGACGGGAATGGCGAGCAGTGACGCCGCGAGCGCCGCTAGCGCCGCTCGCGAGATGGTGTGACGAAGGGTTGGCATGGGTGGCATCGATGTGTTCCTCCAAGCGGATCTCAGCAAGTCGAGATCGAAGCGCAGGGCGGACGCAACGGGCTGTGATGGTCCGCGTGTCCGCCGACGCGTCTTCGCTTGAGGCCTCACACGGTATGGGCGGCCGGAGGCGCTCCTGGTTCAGTCTTGAGGCGAGCTGGCGGGACTTTGATCGAGCGGAAAGACCCACAGCGTTGGCAACAACTCGTCGAGCTCGGCGACGTCGTCACTCGATGTGCCCGCGAGCACAGATGCGTCGACGACGAGCAGGCCCGGCTCGTAGTCGACGATCCAGATCCGGATGAGCTCACCCGGCGCTCTCGCCACGCGGGCGTTGCCGTTGAGGTCCTCCCAGATCCGATACTCGCCGCCGTCGCAGTCGGCGAGGTTGACGTCCTCGGGGACGGTCAGCTCGACGTAGCGACCGAACTGGCCGTAACGCGGGACGTCGATCGCCTCCGTGGTCATCGGAGCGAACGGAGGCGGTTCGTAGTCCACCGAAGGCGTCGCGTCGGGCACCCACCAGCCCGAGAGGGCCTCGGAAAGGCCGCCGAGGGTGCGCATCAACGGGGGATCCGCCGTCCCGAGGGCCGATGTGCGCCAACGGCACGGGTCGAGGTAGACCGTCGCCACCGATCCCAACGCGACGCGCATGCCGGCCGGCCCGAGAACTCCCGTTCCGCTCGCCGACCAGCCGCGGGGAACGGTGACGATGCCGCGTTGCGGCTCCGACAGGGGGATGGCGGTGCCGCCGGTGGTGTAGCGATGCAGCCGGATCGAGTACTGATAGTCGCCGGCGGGCAACGGGCCGGACGCCGGGAGCTCCGGGAAGCTTGGCGTGGGCTCGGGCGAGCCGTCAACGACGGCCGTTTCGGTGCTGGGCTCGAGGTCAATCGATGCGATCGTCTCGTTCAGCTCGGCAAGGAACCGTGGAGTCGCATCCGGGAGCTCCTCCGCAGAGATCACGAGCCGCGTTCCGGGGACCTCGACGATCCAGATCCGGTTGCGCTCGTTCGCGTCGAGCCAATGCCACTCCGGCGCGCCCCAGATCCGGAACTTCGGTCCGCCGTCATCGGGCGCGGTGCAGGACGCGAGCGATGGTGGACCGGTGAGGGTCATCGTCACGGCTCTGTGACCGTCGACGATGGTGTCGGTCGGCCCAGCGACCTCGACGCCGGGAAGCGCGGCGAGCGCCGAGGCAAGGTCGTCCGCGCTCGGCCCGACCGGCGGATCGACGAGCCCGGCCTCGAGATGACAGGGGTCGGTGTACACGCCATCCACGACCGTGAAGTCGAGCCCTCCCCCAGGGCTGCCGATCTGCGCCAGCGTCGGCCGCAGTCCTCCGGTCTCCCACCCCTCCGGTACCGTCAGGCCGATGCGAACCGGGAACGGGTCGCCGATGAGGTACGGCCCTGCCGTGAACGACTCCACCGGCCGCGTCGGGAAGCGCTGCCACGCCGCGGCTGGCTCGTCGCCGATCTGCGAGCGGACCACGAGCGCCAGCCCGACGGCGACCAGGAGCAGTCCGGCAGCAGCTCCGACGATGCGGATCCAGCGCCGCTCCCGGGCACGCTGGGGCACCGCCGGGAGCTGTTCGAGGACGCCGTCGATGATCCGGTCCGGGATGACGGTGACGCCGTCCTCGAGCCAGGCGCGAACGACCTCGTCGGCATCGTGCCGGGTGCGGCTCATCGGGCTGCCTCCTCGCGATCGACGGCGCGCGCGTCGGCCTCGATGGCCGCTCGCAGCGCGCGCATCGCGTAATGGAGTCGAGATCGCGCCGTGCCGCGTGGAATGTCGAGCACGTCGGCGACCCGGTCAAGGGGGAGGTCGAGGTAATGATGCAGGACCACCACCGCGCGATGGTCGATCGAGAGCCGGCGGAAGCCGCGCTCGAGCTGATCGCGATCGGCGACCGCGCTCGAGCCGTCCGCCTGGCTCGGCTCGTTGGCCGGGAGCAGCCGCATGTTCGGCGTCCAATGGTGACTGCGACGACCCTCGGCGTAGCAGGCACGCACGAGGAGCCGATACGACCAGGCGTCGAAGCGCGCCGGGTCGCGGAGCTGCGGTAGGTCGCGCCAG
The DNA here is from genome assembly GCA_963789435.1 of uncultured Chloroflexia bacterium. Classification (GTDB taxonomy): domain Bacteria; phylum Chloroflexota; class Limnocylindria; order QHBO01; family QHBO01; genus JACDBZ01. Next base: position 131,828 of record CAWBKO010000003.1, on the reverse strand, counting down.
ATGGCAAGCAGGGCCCGTTGGGTCGCATCCTCGGCGAGGTCGATGTCACGCAGGATCCGGTGCGCCACGGCATGCAGCCGATCGCCGAAAGCGACGGCGAGGCTCGCGAACGCCTCCTCGTCGCCATGCTGCGCGCGCGTCACCAGGTCGGTATCCATGCCTCTTCCGCTCGGGCCGGACTCATCTCCGGCTGGCTTCTCACACGGTATGGGCGCACTGGTCGACGGCAGGACTCAATCTTCACAAGGCCGGGAAAGCGTAGGCTCTAGCGACCGATGGACCTGAGGCAGGCGATCAACTCGATCCCCGTCGTTCGTTGCGACTTCCTGCTCTCCTTCGGTTATCCGGCGGACCCCTCAGTCTTCGCCGCAACCCAACGTGGCCGGCGGCCGCCGGCCGCTCGGCGAGGTCGTCCACGAAGAGACCTGGTAGCGCTCGGCGGCCAAAGTGGAGAGGCCCGACGCGCCTTGCGGTGCGCCGGGCCTGGGCTTGGCAGATGAGTTCGTCAGTCGGCCGGGGCGAAGTAGCGCTCGAGCGCGAAGTCGGCGACTTCCGTCCCGATCGTGATCGATACCTGGTCGGCTGTGCGGAAGTGAATGCCTGACCAGACACGGGCGTTCACCGCCTCCGCGTCAAGTGTCTCCTTGTCCGCATACGAGCGGGTCCCCCAAGTCGGCGACGTGATAGTCAGGTCGACGCTCCCATAGAACCGGTCGAGGACCGTCGTGATCGAGCTCACAACGGCGCAGAGCCCGCTCGGCCAGTCTGGATACGGGGGGGTCGTGATCAGGGGGGACCAGTTCTCCACCGACGCGGTGGCGAGGTTGCCGTCGCCATCCGCCAGACGAATCGCGTGGATCGGCCGCCACCACATGTATTGGAGCTTGGCATGCCACACCGTGGCAAGCGCGTCGGCGACGCTCATCTCGCTGGCCGCGAACAGCCGCGCTGCGTCGCTGATGCTCAGGCTCCGGGCCGCGGCTAGGTCTCGCAGGGCCCTCTGCGTCGGTCCGACGGGAATCTCGGCGAAGAACCGCGCAATCAGGGTCTGTTCGGGCGTTCGCAACGAATCGGGCTCGGCTCGCCCGTAATCCCGGACCTCGTTGAACTCCGTGACGTAGAGATCGGAGTTGATTGGCGGTGGTGGCCCTGGAGCGAACTGGGTCGCCGAGTCGATGAGCAGCGGATCGACCCCGCCGTACCACGGGCTCGCGAACGGGAGGAAGGCCGGCGGAGTCGGCGCCCAATCGCCCGGCTCGGTCGCCTCCGGCACCGTGACGGCGGCGTCGCGGCCGTCTCCCGCGCGCATGGCGATGATGTGGTCGGCGGCGCGCTCCCCATAACGGATGCCCTGTTTCTTCGGAGGGCCATCGGGAATTCCAGCCAGGGAAGCGGCGAGCGCGGCATCGAGGGTCGCGCCTATGCTTCCAACTCCGCCAATGTACGTATCCAGGACTCGATGGGCCGCCGCCGCCGCGGCGGCTTCCGGCGACGCGCCCTTCGGGGCACGGGCGTTCCAGCGATACAGCTCGTATTCGCCGGTGATGCCCACGACGGCGTTGTACATCGCGGCGTGGACGAAGCCCAAGTAGAGAAACACCGGTGGAGGGGTCATACCGGGGCCGCCGGACGCGACGGGCAGCGTCAGATTGGTGACTGCGATCGCATTCCAATTGGTGATCACCGCTGGGTTGGCGGCCGCAGGAGGCTGGGCGCCCGACGCGGGTGCGGCAACGACGAGCGTGAATGTCAGCAGCAACGCCGGAGCGATGCGCCGGCGCGCTCGGTGGGACTGAGGAGACCTGGACGATGCGTGGCGCACGCGTCACCTCCGTGCTGGGCGCGCGGGCATCTCGGCGTGCCCGCGTCTATACCGTAGGAGGGCCACAGCCCGTCGAACGGTTCAATCTTGGGGCAGCCCGACAAGCGTCCGCCCGCGGCGGGATCCTGTCATGCGACATTCGACGTAGCGAGTCGCAGGATCCAGCCGCGGGCTGAGGGCTAGAAGTCGCAGTACGGCCCTGGAGCGTCGAGCTCCGTGCGGAACGGTTGGCCGACCGGCGCCATGATCACGCTGATATCGACAGCCGGCTGACCGCTCAGGTTCCGCCCGATGTGGCCATGCCCGGAATCGACGTACCCGTGACCGGCCGTGACGACGACGGGCGAGCAGCTCGGATCGTCGCGCTCGTAGAACGTGACCTCACCCGAGATGACAGTGATCAAGACCGGATAGGGATGCGCGTGCCATCCCGTCGAGCCACCGATCGCGTAGTCGTGGCGTCGCACCACGACGTCGATGGGTGCCTTCGCCTCCGCCTTGAACATCGCCGGCCCGTTCATGGACGCGACCTTGAAGCTGTCGTACGTTCCGCGCGCCAGCAGGGTGGGCGTGACGCCTGACGGCATCGACGCCAGGGTGATGGTGACCACGGCAGCCAGGAGGGCGCTCGCCGCGACTGCTCCAGCCGCCAGGGACCGTTTGCGTTGCATCGGTTGCCTCCTTCGAATCCGCACCTGGAAGGTCAGGTGCCGGTCAGGCCACGATCCGGCGGCTGCTTTCTTGTGTCGATACGCACAACGGCGTATCTTTCGCGACCTCATGGCGCGCCTATCCCGAGACGACATGGAGGCCGCCCTCGCATTCGCAGCCGAGGTCGGCAGCGCTGCGTCCGAACCCGATCGAGCGGACCAGTGGATCCTTGAGCGGATCTCCGCGATGGTTGGTTACGAAGTCGGCGACTACTCCCATCACGGAGATTCACGGCTGCCGCTGCACGCCGCCGACTATCCGCAAAGGGCGAGCGCGTGGGAGCCCACCGATCACGATCTGGACGTGATCGAGGCCGAGCACCCGTTCTGCCGTTACGCGGTTCGCACGGGCGACCGACACTTCTCTGCTCGGCGCGTCACCGATGTCGTCGACATGCAGGCGTTCAGGCGATCCGAGGTCTACGAGCTGCTGGACTATTCGGTGAGACCGCACGCCATCCAGATGCGCACCCCCGGCGAATCGGGCACGGAGTGGCAGCTCAACCTGGCGCGCAGCGGCCGAAACTTCTCACGTCGAGACCGCCTCATGCTCGACGCGCTCCGCTCCCCGCTGATTGCCTACGAGGACCATCGTGCCCTGGCGGCAATCATCGCCGAGCTTCGCTCCATGCGGCCGGGCTCGTTCGCCGACGGCATTCTCACGCCGCGCGAGAACGAGGTGCTCGACCTTGTCGCCAAGGGCGCCTCGAACGCAAGCATCGCCGAGCGGCTGTGGATTTCGCCCGGTACGGTCAAGAAACACCTCGAGCACATCTACCTGAAGCTCGAAGTCGGCAGCCGGACCGCGGCCCTGGCACAGACCGGGCGCGTGTCGGCCGCACCGGAGCGCCGCGAGGCCTGAACCTCGGCTAGCCTTGCGGTGTGAGCGAGAACATCTGCTACACCGATGCCTACGCGCGCGTGACCGAGGCCTCGGTGGTGGAAGTCGATGACGAGGCAAACGCGGTCCTCCTGGAGCGGACGGTGTTCTACCCCGGTGGCGGGGGCCAACCGGCCGATACCGGCGTCCTGATCGGCGACTCGGGCGGCTCCTGGAAGGTCATCGGCGCGAAGAAGCGCGACGACGACATCTGGCACACCATCGAGGCCGGCTCCGAGCTTCCGGCGGTCGACACCAAGGTCACCGCCGAGCTCGACTGGGAGCGACGCCACCAGCTGATGCGAACGCATTCTGCGTTGCACGTCCTGTGCGGAGTCGTGTGGCGCGACCATCGCGCATCGGTCACGGGCGGCAACATGGAGCCGCTGTCGGGACGGATGGATTTCGAGTTCGAGACGATGTCCGGCGACCTGGTCGACGAGATCGAGAAGCGGGTCAACGAAGAGATCGACGCCGACCGCGAGATCCGGGTCTCCATCCTGCCGCAGGGAGGAGGCGTTTGCCATTCCCGACCTGATCCGGACGAAGATCAACCTGCTGCCGGAAGGCATCACCGAGGTTCGTACCATCGAGATCGCGGGGCTGGACCTCCAGGCCGATGGTGGCACGCACGTGGCACGGACCTCCGAGATCGGCCGGGTCAAGGTGACGGGCTACGAGTCGAAGGGCCGGATCAACAAGCGCATCCGGATCGAGGTCGTCGGCGCGGACTGATGCCACGGCTCGAGTCGCCGGCCATCGACGCCGTGGTGGCCAGGGTGCGGGCGACGCTGTCCGATTCGCACCCGCAGATCGCCGAGATCTTCGAGGGCTGCTTCCGCAACTCGCTCGATACCAGCGTCACGCTCGAGCCGGATGGGACGACCTTCGTGGCCACCGGCGACATCCCCGCCATGTGGCTTCGCGACTCGGCGGCGCAGGTCCGGCCGTACGTCCCTCTGGCCGCCGACGACGCAGGCGATCCATGCCATGGTGAAGGGCCTGATCCGGCGCACCGCGCGGTACGTGAGCCTCGACCCGTACGCGAACGCCTTCAACGCGGCGCCCAACGGGAACGGGCACCAGTCCGACCAGACGGCCATGACGCCGTGGACCTGGGAACGGAAGTGGGAGCTCGACTCCCTCTGCTACCCGGTCCTCCTGCTGCGCGACTGGTGGGAGGCGACGAAGGACGCATCGGTCTTCGACGACGGGGTTCATCGCATGCTCCGCGCGATCGTCGACACGATGCGCACCGAGCAGCGCGCACGCGGAGCGTTCGAACTATCGATTCTGGCGAACCGAGCACGTCTACCCGAACGACAACCTTGCCGATGGCGGTCGCGGTGCGCCGGTCGGCGACACCGGCATGGTGTGGGTCGGATTCCGGCCGAGCGACGACGCCTGCACATACCCGTTCCACGTGCCGTCCAACATGTTCGCCGCGGCGATCCTGCCCGACCTTGCAGCATTCGCCGGCGATCGATTCGATGACGCGGCGCTTGCGCAGGACGCGCTCGCCCTGGGCGACGAGATCAGGGCAGGCATCGAGAAGCACGCCGTCGTGCAGCATCCGCGCTTCGGACGCATCTACGCGTACGAGACCGACGGGCTCGGCAATCATCTCCTCATGGACGACGCCAACGTTCCGAGCCTGCTCTCGATCCCCTACCTCGGCTACCGACCGGCCGATGACCCGGCCTACCTCGCGACGCGCGCCTTCGTGCTGAGCGGCGAGAACCCGTACTTCTTCACCGGGAGTGCCGCGACGGGGGTCGGCAGCCCGCACACGCCGCCCCGGCAGGCCTGGCCGATCGGCATCTCGATGCAGGCGCTGACCTCGACGGATCCCGGCGAGGCCGAACGGCTGCTGAGCTCGCTGGCGTCGACCACGGCCGGAACGGGACTCATGCACGAGTCGTTCGACGTCGACGATCCCGCTCGGTTCAGCCGACCCTGGTTCGGCTGGGCGAACAGCCTCTTCGCCGAGGCGGTGCTTCGATGGATCGGGTGAGCGACGGCGGCGGCGAGCCGTTCCTGCTCGGGGTCAACTACTGGCCGCGTGCGAAGGCGATGTACTGGTGGGCCGACTTCGACCCGGGAGAGGTGCGCGAGGAGTTCGCGATGATCCGCGCGCTCGGCCTCGGCCACGTCCGGATCTTCCTGCTCTGGGAGAGCTTCCAGCCGCGGCCGGACGTGGTGGACGCAAGCGCGCTCCGCGACCTGCGAACGGTGGCCGACATCGCGGCCGAGACGGGTCTCAAGATCGAGCCGACCTTCTTCACCGGCCACATGAGCGGCCCCAACTGGGCGCCGGACTGGTTGCTGGACGAGTCGCATCCCTCCGTCCCGGCGATCGCCAGGTCGTCAGCCTCGGACGTCCGAAGGCGGCGCGCCACGACATCCACAACCCGTACGTCGAGCCATTCGTCCTCGACGCGGAGCGGCTCCAGCTGCGGACCGTCTGCGCCGCCCTGCGCGATCACCCCGCCCTCTGGGCCTGGAGCCTCGGCAACGAGCCCGACCTGTTCGCGCGGCCGCCGAACGCCGATGCCGGACGGGCCTGGATGGCGGAGATGGTCGCCACCATCCGGGACGTGGATCCCGATCACCCCGTGCTCATCGGCCTGCACGGCGCTCGGTGCATGCCGACGTCGGGCTGCGGATCGATCATGCCGCCGCGGAGACCGACATCTCGGTCATGCACGGCTATTCGATCTACGACTCGCTGGCGCGCGAGCCGCTCGACCCAGACCTCGTCCCGTTTACCGCGGCGCTGACGGCCGCGCTCGCCAGGCGACCAATCCTCTTCGAGGAGTTCGGCGTGAACACGCAGCTCCCGGATGGCGCCGAGCCACTGGGAGGAGCTGCCGCTGTGGGACGGCGGCACGCGTCGGGCGTATTTCGCCTCCGAAGCGGCCGGCGCCGAGTACTACGCGGCAGTGCTGGAGCGGCTGCACCGGCTCGGGTGCGTCGGCGCGTTCGCCTGGTGCTTCGGTGACTATGTCGACGCCCTCTGGGACCGGCCGCCGTGCGATCTCCAGAAGCACGAGCGCTTCTTCGGCCTCTATCGCGCGGACGGATCGCTCAAACCGATGGGCGAGGCCGTGCGCCACTTCGCGGCATCAGCGCCGAAGGTGATCGAGCCGGACCGGCCATTCATGCCCTGCCGATCTCTGCGGACGACTTCTACGCCGATCCCGAGCGTCACCTGCCCGACCTGTACCGACAGTTCCTCGCCCGCTAGCCGGTTCGCCGCGGGCGGATCGCGCGCCGAACGATCGGGCGCGGGCGCACGGAGCCGTTCGCCTGCCGTCGCTCGACCTCCGTGAAGCCGGCGCGCTCGAACATCGAGAGCGTGCCCATGTAGGCGTTGGCCGACGCGATGCGACCCCGTGCTGGTGTCCGTCGGGTACGCCTCGAGCAGGGTGGCGCCGTGGTCGCGCGCGTAGTCGATTGCCGCGGCCAGCAGTGCGTTGGCCACGCCCTGGCCGCGCGCCCTGCGGCCGACGACGAAGCAGACGATCGACCAGACCGGCTTCTCGTCGACGCGGGCCAGCACCTTCGAGTGCTCCAGGCGCTCGAAGTCCTCGCGTGGCGCGAGGCTGACCCAGCCGATCGCCTCTCCGTCGCGATAGGCGATCAGCCCTGGCGCGCGCCCCTTGCGCGCATCGGTCCTGGCCGCCTTCTCGAGGACCGCGCGGTTGTCGGCCGGCCTGGCCTTGGTGAAGTCCATGCCGCGGACGCGGAAGGACGCGCACCAGCACCACTTCGGATCGCCTCCCTGCTCGAACAGGCTGGCCAGGTCGGGAAGCCGTTCGGGGTGAGGGGCTGGAATCTCGAGGTCGGACGCCATCGGCTCATTCTGGACCGATGGGCCGCCCAGATCGGTCAGGATTCAGCGCCAAACGGCGTGGGGCACGCAAACGCCCGGAGTGACTTCGCTAAGCCCGCGGTCGATCGCCTCGGCCAAACCTACGTGATCCGACGTTTCCGCCTACGTGGTCCGGCCCAACCTCGCCGATGCGACTGCTGGATCGTGACGCCGCTCCGGGCGCACGTCGATGATACGCCGGCTGTCGAGCCGTTCAGGACTCGAGCGGCTGGATCTCGTCGATCAGGTCCGCCACGGAGTCCACGATCCGGGTCGGCAGGTAGCTGAAGCGCTGCGCCTCCTCCGCCGCGGTGATGCCGGTCAGCACCAGGATCGTCTCGAGGCCGGCCTCCAGGCCGGTCACGATATCGGTGTCCATGCGGTCGCCGATCATGACGGTCGACTCGGAGTGGGCGTCGATCTGGCGCAGGGCGGATCGGATCATGAGCGGGTTCGGCTTGCCGATGTAGTAGGGCTGCACGCCGGTCGCCGATGAGATGAGCGCCGCAACGGCGCCGGTCGCCGGCAGCGGGCCGTTCGGGCTCGGCCCGGTCGGGTCGGGATTGGTGGCGATGAAGCGCGCGCCGCGGCTGATGAGCTGGATCGCGCGCGCGATGCGCTCGAAGCTGTAGGTGCGCGTCTCGCCGAGCACGACGTAGTCCGGATCGGTCTCGGCCAGCGTGTAGCCGGCCTCGTGGAGGGCGGTGGTCAGGCCCGGCCTCGCCGATGGCGAAGGCGGTGCCGCCCGGGCGCTGGTCGGCCAGGAACTTGGCCGTGGCGAGCGCCGAGGTCCAGATGCACTCCGGCGCGACGCGACATCCCGAGCCGGTTCAGCCGCGCCGCGAGGTCGCGCGTCGTGTACATCGAGTTGTTGGTCAGGATCAGGAACGGGTGGCCCGTCTCGGCCAGGCGTGCGACGAACCGATCGGCGCCGGGCACGAGATGCTCCTCCTGCACGATCACGCCGTCCATGTCCATCAGCCAGCTGATGCGCTGTCGGTTCATGAGGTCGATGCTACGGGCGCTGCATGAGGACTGTCGAGGGCGGCCCGAACACACGGCCCAACGCTATACGCCGCCACGATGGCGGCATCCGATCGAGGGTATGCTCAACTCCCCAGGGTCATCGGCTCCACATGACGGTGCCAGCCGCGGACGAGCACGACCTGAAGCAGGCAGCCAGAGATTGATGATGCTCAACCGTCGAGTCCACCCGGCGCGCTCCTGATGGGCGGCATCGGCAGCATGTTCCGCGCGTCGTCATCCCTTCGTCGCTTCAACCGCACCCCGCGCGACGAACGGCAGATCGTCTTCTACGCAGAGAGCCGGGCGGACTGGGCTCACCTGGGACCGATCGTCGAAGAGCTGACCTCGGCGGGCCGCACCATTTCATACGTCACCTCCGACGAGGATGACCCCGTGCTCTCGAGCCAGGACGGCCGGATACGGGCGTTCTTCGTTGGGTCCGGCACGGTGCGAACCACGTTCTTCAAGCTGGTCGACGCGGACGTGGTGGTCATGACCCTTCCCGATCTCGAGACCTTCCACCTCAAGCGATCGGTCCATCCGGTGCACTACGTGTACGTCTTCCACGCGATGGTCAGCACCCACCTCATCTATCGCAAGGGAGCCTTCGACGCCTACGACACGATCCTGTGCGTCGGTCCTCACCACGTCGCGGAGATCAGGCGAACCGAGGAGGTCTACGGGCTCGCGCCGAAGGAGCTGGTGGAGCACGGCTATGGCCGTCTCGACACGATCCTGCGGACCGCGGCGGAGCGGCCACCGCATCGCGCGGCCGCGGGCCCAGGCAGGAAGCTGCTGCTGGCGCCCTCCTGGGGGGAGTGCTCCTTCATCGAAGCGCCGGTCGGCGCCGAGCTTATCAGCCTCCTGCTCGAGGCCGGCCACTCGGTGGTCCTGCGCCTGCACCCGATGACGGTCCGTCGATTCCCAAAGCTCGCCGGAGAGATGGCCAGGCGATTCGCGGACGGTGGCCTGAGGGTCGAGACCGACATGCGGGAGCAGGCGTCCCTCCAGGAGTCGGACCTGATGATCGGTGACTGGTCCGGAGCCGCGCTGGAGTACGCGTTCGGGCTCGAACGCCCGGTCCTGTTCATCGACATGCCCCAGAAGATCAACAACCCCGAGCACGACCGGATCGGGTTGGCCACGCTGGAGGAGTCGATCCGTGCCGAGATCGGCGCCATCGTCGACCCGCAGGACCTCCGGGCAGGACTTCCGTTGGTGGACGAGCTCTGCGCCGATCCTGATGCTTACCGAGAGCGGCTGAGGAAGGCCCGGGAGCGCGCTGTCTACAATGTCGGCCGCAGCGCGAGCGTCGGCGCAGGCCACGTGGCGCGCCTCGCCGACCGGGCGCGCGAGAAATCCACACGCACGGACCGCTAGATGACCTCGAACAAGACCAGGGCGCTCAGGGAGCTCCTGACCCGCGACAGCATGGGCTTCCTGATGGAAGCCCACAACGGCATGAGCGCGAAGGTGGCCGAGGAGGCCGGATTCGAGGGGTTCTGGGGCAGCGGCCTCTCGATCTCGGCCTCGATGGGCGTGCGGGACAACAACGAGATGAGCTGGACGCAGGTCCTCGACCTGCTCGAATTCGTGGGCGACGCCACGACGATTCCGCTCCTGCTCGACGGCGACACCGGCTACGGCAACTTCAACAACATGCGCCGGCTCGTGCAGAAGCTGGAGACACGCGGCATCGCGGGCGTCTGCATCGAGGACAAGCTGTTCCCGAAGACGAACAGCTTCATCGGCGACAACCAGCCGCTGGCCGACATGGACGAGTTCTCCGGGAAGATCAAGGCGGGCAAGGACGCCCAGCGTGACGACGACTTCAGCATCGTCGCGCGGGTGGAGGCCCTGATCGCAGGCTGGGGCCTGGGCGAGGCGCTGAAACGCGCCGAGGCATACCGTCGCGCCGGCGCGGACGCCATCCTCATCCACAGCAAGCTGTCCAAGCCGGACGAGATCCTCGCCTTCATGGCCGAATGGGGGGACCGCGGGCCGGTCGTGATCGTGCCGACCACGTACTACAGCACCCCGACCCAGGCGTTCCGGGATGCGGGCGTGAGCGTCGTCATCTGGGCCAATCACAGCATGCGCAGCGCCCTGACAGCCATGCAGCAGACGGCGCAGCAGCTCCGCGAGGAGGAGACCCTGCTCAACGTCGAGGATCGCATCGTGACGGTCAGGGAGGTGTTCCGACTCCAGGGCGCGAGCGAGCTGGAGGAGGCGGAGAAGCGCTACCTGCCGGCAAAGCAGGAGACGCCGCAGGCCCTGATCCTGGCGGCCGGCCGCGGCAAGGAGCTCGGCGTGCTCACCGAGGATCGCCCGAAGGCCATGGTCGAGATCGCCGGCAAGCCGCTCCTCGAGCGCACGGTCGACACGCTCTACAGCATCGGCATCAAGGACATCACGGTCGTTCGGGGCTATCGCAAGGAAGCGCTTCAGGTTCCCGGTCTCACGTACGTGGACAATGACGAGCACGAGACGACCCAGGAGGCGTTCTCGCTGTTCAAGGGCCTCGAGGGGATCGCCGGCCCCGTGCTGGTGGCCTACGGCGACGTGCTCTTCCAGAAGTTCATTCCGATGCACCTGTTCGAGTCAGACGCCGACTTCTGCATCGCCGTCGACCCGCAGGGGCAGCCCGGGCCGAAGAAGAACGGCTACCGCGATCTCGTGACCTGCGATCGCCCGTTTCGCTGGAGCGAGTTCGACCAGCGATCGTGGCTGGTCAAGATGAGCACCGGGATCCCCGAAGAGGAGGCCCACGGCGAGTGGATCGGCCTGCTCAAGATGACCAGTGCAGGCGTCTCCCAGCTGCGCGAGCTCGGCGAGTCCCTCGCGGACCCGGAGCGCCTGCGTTCCATGCGCATGGCGGACGTCTTCGACCTGCTGATCGCGAACGGGAAGGCGGTCGAGGTCGTCTACATCCGTGGCCACTGGCTCGATGTCGACGACCTGCACGACGTCGTGGCGGCCTCGAACTTCGGTGGCGGTGGGCAGTATCGGTGACCCGGGCGTGAAGGCGATCATCATCGCGGCCGGCCGCGGCAGCCGGCTCCAGGGCCTGACGCGCGACCGCCCCAAGTGCACCCTGGAGCTCGACGGGCGGTCCCTCATCGACCGGCAGCTCGACACCTTCCGGGCGGCCGGAATCACCGACATCGTCATCGTGACCGGCTACCACGCCGAGATGCTCCAGAAGCCCGGGGTGCGGACGCGGCACAACGACGACTACGCCAACAACAACGTCCTCCTGTCGCTGATGTACGCAGAGGAGGATCTCGACGACGACGTCATCGTGACCTACTCGGACATCGTCTACGAGCCCGCGATCGTCGATCGGCTGCTCGCCGCGGAGGGAGACATCCTGGCGGTGTGCGACTCGGACTGGAAGCGCGTCTACGTCGGCCGCATGGACCACCCGACCGAGCAGGCGGAGAAGGTGGTGATCGAGGATGGCCTGGTCCGAAAGATCGGCAAGCACCTCAGCGCGGACGAGGCCGACGGCGAGTTCATCGGCCTGCTGCGGCTCTCGCGCGATGGCGCGGAGATCCTTCGAGCCACCTTCGCCGATGTGGCGAGCCGCCACGCCGGCCGCCCGTTCCAGGCCTCGCAGCGCTTCGAGACCGCCTACCTGACCGACCTGCTGCAGGAGCTCATCGATCGTGGCCACGAGGTGCTCCCTGTCATGATCGAGGGCGGCTGGCGCGAGATCGATACCATCGAGGACTTCCGCAATGCTGGAGGCGAAGTGAGATCCGACGTTCGCTCAGGCGAAAACTTCCGCGCGATCCTGAATGACCTGAAGCGGCGGCCCGAAGACGCTGCCGCCGAGCTCGGCGTATCGCTGCCGGAGATCGAAGGGATCATCGGGGGCACCGCGGCCCTGCCGCCGGCGCTCGTCGAGAAGGCGACCGCGACCTGGCCGGTCAGCCCTCGTGACTTCTACCTGCTGAACGACGACGCACCGACCGGGGTTCGGATCCACCGCGCCGCCGACTCCGAGCGCAGCAGCCGGGTCATGAGCCGAGCCGGCAGCGACTACTACGAGTACCGCGACACGGCCATGAGCTCCCTCTCCCAGTTCCGACCGGAGTGGATCAAGGAGCTGTGTGTGGTCGACGACAACGACGCGGAGAACCCGGCCATCCAGTGGAACAACGGCCACTTCCTGCACCAGTTCACGTACTTCGTTGGACCCGGTGAACTTCTACTACCGCGGCACCGACGGCACGAAGCAGGTCGCGGTGATGGAGACCGGCGACTCGATGTACATCTCGCCGTTCGTGCCGCACTCGTTCGCCTCGCGCCGAAACGACGATGGCGAGCTCGGCATCATCCTCGCGCTGACCTATGGCGACAAGCTGGGCGGTGAGACCCGCCAGGAGGTCTCGGCGCTCGGCGCGGAGCTCGCTGCCGGGCTTGCCCTCGACTTCGCCGATCCGAAGCGTTCCTTCGGATCGCTGCTCGCCTTCCACCGCGACGGACTGAGCATGACGAGGGCCGAGCTGGCCAGGCGCGCCGGCTTTGACCCGCAGCGTATTGAGCGCCTGGAGGACGGTTCCGAGCAGCCCGCGGGTGACGACCTCGATCGCCTGGCGGCCGCACTCCGGGTGAGCGTGCGCGACCTCGTGGTTCCCGAGGTCCTCGCGGACCCGGTGCTGGTGCAGGCGTACGCCGATGCGGAGCGGTGGGCGTACCCCGAGGACGAACCGCGCTACGAGATCGTCGAGCTGACGCCGGTGCGGAGCATGCCCTTCTCGAAGGGACTGGAGGTCAATGTGCTCCTCGACGGCGAGCCCGAGCCGGACCTCCGAGCTGGCCTGCACCAGTACCTCTACAACGTCGGGTCGAAGCCGGTCACGCTCCGCTGGCGGCTGAATGGTCAGCTCAACCAGGAGACGCTCGAGCCGGGCGACTCCGCCTATGTCAAGCCGAGCGTTGAACACGCGCTACAGCGGCAGCGGCGGAAAGGTGCTGGTGCTGCGCATCGGCGGCCGGATCACCGGTGACGGGCAGATGGAGCTCTCGCGCATCCTGGCCACCGGCGACAACCTTGCTCGCGTCGTGGGCGAGACCAAGCAGTGGTTCGACCCGAAGGGGCGTCGGACGATCACGTCGTGATCCAGGCCGAGCAATTCGTCCAGCCGGCGCTCGAGCGCGGCTACTCGTTCTGGTCCGGCGTGCCGTGCTCGTTCCTGACGCCCTTCATCAACTACGTCATCCAGAGCCCCGACCTCGACTACGTCGGCGCGGCAAGCGAGGGCGAGGCGCTCGGCATCGCGGCCGGTGCCTACCTGGCCGGCCGAAAGACGGTCGTGATCTGCCAGAACTCCGGGCTCGGCAATGCCGTGAACCCGCTCACCTCGCTCAACTACACGTTCCGCATCCCCACCCTGTTCATCACGACTCACCGCGGCGCGGCGGGCGTGGCCGATGAGCCTCAGCACGAGCTGATGGGCCAGATCACCGGCGACCTGCTGAGCACCATGCGCATTCCGTGGGAGCCATTTCCGACCGAGCCCGATGCGGTGGCCGCCGCTCTCGACCGGGCGGAGGCCGCCATGGCAGACGGCGGCCGGCCGTACGCGTTCGTGATGGAGAAGGGCTCCGTGGACGCCTATCCGCTTCGCGACAGACCGCGCCGATCGATGCCGGAGCCGGTCACTCCGAGCGGCACCTTCGTCCGCACCGCCGACGAGCGCATGCCGCGAATCGACGCCATCCGGATCGTGCGGGACACCGCGGGCGACAGCGCGGCACTGCTCGGCACGACCGGCAAGATCGGCCGCGAGCTGTACACGCTCGGGCACCGCCCGAACCAGCTCTACGTCGTCGGATCGATGGGCTGCGCGTCAGGCGTGGCGCTGGGCATTCACCTCGGGTCGGAAGGCCGGCGGAAGGTCGTCGTGCTGGACGGCGACGGCGCCGCGCTCATGAAGATGGGCACGCTTGCCACCATCGGTGCCTACGGCCCGCGCAACCTGGTCCACGTGATCATCGACAACGAGGCGCATGAATCGACCGGAGGGCAGGCGACGGTATCGGGTGGCATCGACTTCGCCACCATCGCGGCCGGCTGCGGCTATCGCAGCATCTGGCGCGTTGACACCCCCGATGCCCTGGAGGCTGCCGTCGCCGCGGCCGTCGCGGGCGACGGACCGGCCATGATCCACGTCAAGGTCGCCCTCAGCGCCGTGGCAGACCTTGGCCGGCCGGGCCTGGCGCCGGCGGAGGTCAAGGACCAGTTCATGGCCTGGTACTCCAGCTGAGCGGGGCCGCGGTGCAAGCCTTCAACAATCCGGTCCGGATCGAGTTCGGCGCCGATGCGCTGGCCGGCCTGCCGCACGCGATCGGCGAGCGCGACTGCATCCTCGTCACCTCGGCCGGAATGGCGAGCCGGGGCGCGCTCCGCCAGATCGAGGCAGCACTGGGCGATCGGATCGCCGCCACGTTCAGCGACGTGCTCCCGAATCCCACCATCACGTCGTGCACGGATGCGTTCGAGGCTCTGGAGGAGGTGGAGGCGGGACTGTTGGTCGCAGTCGGTGGCGGGAGCGTCATCGACACGGCCAAGGCACTGGCCGCGCAGCGGGCGCAGCGGTCGGGATCGGGCTGGCTGGCCGGCCACCTGCGAGACGGGCTTCCCTTTCCGGAACCGTTCGTCCCGCCAGCGATCATCGCCATTCCGACCACGGCCGGGACCGGCAGCGAAGTCACGATGTGGGCCACCATCTGGGACGATGAGAGCGCGACGAAACGCTCCGTCTCGCACCCCGCGCTCTACCCCGAGGCGGCCCTGCTCGATCCCACGCTGACGCATAGCGTGCCGCGGGCAACGACGGTGCCGACCGCCTTCGATGCACTCTCGCATGCGATGGAGGCCATCTGGAATCGGGCGGCAAATCCGGTCTCCGACGGGCTGGCGATGCGGGCGATCAACCTCATCCCGCGCGCGCTGCCGCGCGTCCTGAAGGCGCCGGACGACGCCAAGGCGCGAGCAACGTTGATGTCTGCCGCGCTCCTCGCCGGGCTGGCGATCAGCTCCACGAGAACGGCGCTCGCGCACTCCATCTCATATCCCCTCACCGCGGAGCGGGGCCTGCCGCACGGCATTGCCTGCAGCCTGACGCTGCCGGAGCTGCTGCGCGCCGTGGACCGGGAACGCCCCGACCGTTCGCGACTCATCGTCGAGGCGATGGGCTCGGCATCGGCCGAGGCGGCGGCCCAGGAGCTATCCGAGCTCTTCGAAATCGCCGGCACCGGGGAGCTGCTACGCCGACATGTGCCGAGCACGGCCACGCTGCGGGAGATCCGGGGTGGATACATTGCCCCGGGCCGCGCGGAGAACTTTGTGCTCGACGTCGATCAGGCCTGGGCGGCCGAGCTGCTCGAGCGAGCGTATTCGGCGACGCGATGAGGGGGCGACGACAGCCCTGATCGCTCGGCGCTCAGGGAGCTGAGTGGCTACTCGTCCTCGGATGCGGTCGGCGACTTCGGCGTCTCGGCGGGCGCGCCACGAACGCGGCGCCATCCCTCGGTGATCACGCGGCGGAAGAAGAACGGCACAGCCACGGCACCGGCAATGAGCACCTGGATGAGCAGCGTTCCCGAGCCCGGATCGATATAAGCCAGAAATAGCATGGACCTAGCGCCTCAGTTAGTGTTAGAGGGATGTTAACCCCACCTGAGTGCGTGTGCCATCATCGCCCGTCCGGCCTCGCGAACATCGAGCTCGCGCCCGGGCGTGATCCGGCCAGGGGCCGGGCCGCGAACGGAATCGGTTGATCAGGTGGGCCGACATCTGAGAGACCTGACCTCGGCACCCTTGCACCCGCTTCTCGTGGCGGCCTATCCCGTCGTCTTCCTGTTCGCCGCCAACACGGCCGACCAGGTGACGCTTGGCCCGCTCTGGGCCCCCCTCGGGCTGGCGATCGTAGCCGCAAGCGTCGCCATCCTTGTCGGCCGGCTTGCGACGCGAGATTGGTACCGAGGAGGGCTGCTTGCCACGCTTGGCCTCGCGCTCTTCTTCAGCTTCGGTCACGTGTGGTTGGTGGTCGGCGACGTGCTCATCGCGCGCCGGTGGCTGATCGGCGCATACCTCATCATCGCGCTGGTCGGTGGATGGCTGATCTGGCGCGGCGGAAGCTGGGTGCGCCCAACGAGCAGGTTCCTCAACGTGGCGCTGTTGGCTCTGCTGGCCGTCAACGCGGTGAACATCGCGAGCACGGAGGTCGGAAGGACGGCGTCTCCGTCCGAGCCGGCGGGGACGCCGGTCACGCTCACTGCCGAGGGGAACCGTCGCCCGGACGTCTACTACCTGATCATGGATCGCTATGCGAATGCCCGAACGCTGTCGGACATCTACGGCTATGACAATGGCCCCTTCATGGATGCCCTGCGCGAGCGAGGGTTCTACGTCGCTGAGGATGCGTGGGCGAACTACCTGAAGACGGCGCTCTCGGTGTCGAGCTCGCTCAACATGGAGTTCCTGGATGGCGCTGCGCTCACCGCACAGGCCGATGTCGGGCATGAGCTCGCGCCGATCAACGCGATGCTGCGCGCTCGCCACACCGCGCCAACGCTCCTGCAGGGGCTCGGCTACGAGTACGTGCACATCGGCAACTGGTGGCAGCCGTCGATCACCAATGCCGGAGCCGACGTGTCGATCGCGTATGGGGACGGCGACGAGTTCACCGCAGCTCTCGGTGAGACGACCGCTCTCTCCCTCCTCTCGCCCCAGGCCGCGCAGGAAAAGGAGCCGACCGTCTACACACCCAGCCTCGTCCGACGCATCCACGAGTTCGAGTGGGGCCAGGTGCAGGCCCTGGCGGAGCGTTCCGGTCCGACCTTCGGATTCGCGCACTTCCTGCTCCCCCACCCCCCCTACGTCTACGCCGCGGACGGCAGCGCGCCGGGACCGGGCATTCCGGACGACGAGCGCTACGTACAGCAGGTCGAGTACACCAACCAACGTCTGCTCGAGACGATCGACGTGCTGCTCGACGTCCCGGCCGGCGAGGAGCCAGTGATCATCATCCAGGCCGATGAGGGACCGTTCCCGCCGGAGTTCGACGAAAACCAGCGCGACTTCCAATGGCTGGAAGCCGATGCGGATCAGATCCAGCGCAAGTTCGGCATCCTGAATGCGCTTCACCTGCCGGGCGTGGATCCGGCCGCCATCGGACTGAACCAGCGGAGCTCGCCCGTGAATGCGCTCCGCTATGTGCTGAATGCGTACTTCGAGGCCGGACTGCCGCTCCTCCCCGATACGACCTACCTGTCGCCCGACTACACGCGGATCTACGACTTCGTGGAGATCCACCGCAATGAGGACGGCACGCCCATCCTCCCTGCGCAGGCGAGCTTGCCGTGACCCGACCGGACTGGACCGCGATTCCGGTCCATCCGCTGCTGGCGGCGGCCTATCCGGTCGTGTTCCTGTTCGCCACCAATGCGGCGGACCAGGTGACGCTCGACCCGATGTGGGCGCCGCTCGCCGTTGCCATGGGTGCCGCGTGCGTCGTCCTTGCGGTGGCGAAGCTCGTGCTGCGGGACTGGCATCGCGCGGCGCTGATGACCACGGTCCTTGTCGCCGGCTTCTTCGGATACGGCCACGCCTGGAACGCAGCCGGGCAGGTGCTGGACAGCCAGTGGCCTCTCATCGGCGCATGGGTGCTGCTCGTCGGCATCGGTGTCTTCGTCGCGTGGCGATCCACCGGCTGGGCGCGCACCGCGACCCGAGCGCTTAACCTGGTTGCCGTCGTCGCGCTGCTGCTCAACGCCTGGAGCGTTGCCGGCACGATGGTCGCCTTCGGCGCGGTGGATCCGCCGCGCCACGATTTGAGCCAGCTCGAGCTCCACCCGGCCGATCCGAGCGACCTGCCCGATGTCTACTACATCATCCTCGATCGGTACGCGGGCTCGATTGGGCTTCAGCAGGCGTACGAGTTCGACAACGAGCCGTTCCTCACTGCGCTCGAGGCTCGTGGCTTCAACGTCGCGCGCCACGCTCATGCCAACTACATCAAGACGCCGCTCTCGCTCGCCAGCTCGCTGAACCTTGACTTCCTCGATGCCGACGAATTGAAGGCCCAGGCAACCGAGGCTAAGGATCGCGAGCCGATTCATCGGGTGCTGCGCGACCACCTGGTGGTGCCTACAGCGCTGAAGGAGCTCGGCTACCAGTACATTCACGTCTCGAACTGGTGGACGCCCACCGCCACCAACGTCGATGCCGACCGAACCTTTCGCTATCAGGGGCAGGACGAGTTCTCGACGGTCCTGGCCCAGACCACGCTGCTCCGTGCATTCAACGAGCCCGAGGCGGCGCCCACCGACCCGTGGGACTGGCACGTTCTGCGCGACACCACGAGCTACGAACTGGATAGGCTGGACGAGATCCCGGCTCTGCCCGGCCCGAAGTACGTCTTCGGGCACCTGCTGCTCCCCCACGACCCGTACGTCTTCAACGCGGACGGGACCTTCACCGGCCGCGAGCAGGTCGACCGGCTGGGTCAGCCGGAGAGCTACCGGCGCCAGCTCAGCTACGCCAACTCGCGCATGCTCCGGCTGGTGGACGAGATCCTCGCCGAATCGGGGCCGGACGCCGTAATCATGCTGCAGGCCGACGAGGGCCCCTTCCCCGCTCGGTATCGGGCCGACGAGTGGGGCTTCGAGTGGCGGCAGGCGAGCGATGAGGAGCTCGAGGAGAAGTTCGGGATCCTGTACGCGATGCGGGTGCCCGGCGCGGATCTCGAGGCCGCCGGCTTCCACGACGACATCACGCCGGTCAACACCTTCCGCGTCATCTTCAACGCGCGCTTCGGCTCGGATCTCCCCCTGCTCCCCGACCGCAGCTGGGCGCACGAGGACCTCTACCACTTCTACGACTTCTTCGAGATCACCGATCGCCTGAAGGGCAGCTGATCGGACCTGTCATCCGGCGCCCAGGCGGTGGCCAGCACCGCCCGCTCGGCCAGCGCGATCGGCAGCCCACCGGACGACGTGATCCCGTCGTGGAAGGCGCGCAGCGCCTCGATGTCCGACGAGCCGCGGCCTCGCGAAGAAGGCCTCGCGGATGCGGAGATCTCGAGGCATCCGGTGAGGTACGAGGTCGCCTGGGTCGGCCAGGCGCAGTAGCGGGTGACCTCGGCCTTCGCGGTCGGCTCGGTCAGGGCGGTGCTGCTCGGTCATGAAGGTGACCGGCCTCGTCCCAGCTCATCTCGCCCATGTGGAGGCTCGTGTCGACCACGATGCGAGCCGCGCGGAAGATCGTCGCCTCGTAGCTGATTCATCTCGTGGCGCAGGTCGGTGAAGAAGCCCTGCTCGCGCATCATCCGCTCCGCGTACAGCGCCCAGCCCTCGCTGAAGTACGGCGTGCGGAAGACCTGGCGCAGCCGCGACGGCGTTGGCCTTGCGACATGACCAGGTGCCAGTGGTGGCCGGGGTATGCCTCGTGCACGGCCGTGGTCGGGATGCCCGGGTAGGAGTTGCGAGGCGAGCCGCTTCTGGATCTCGTCCTCCGACGCGCCGTCGGGCGGGAAGGGCACGAAGAAGTGGCCCTGCATCCGGTCGCTGAACGGCGGCGGCGCATGTACGACGCGACGGCCAGCACCGGGCGCTGGAAGAGCGGTGACGGCTCGACGGCGCACTCCTCGCCCTCCGGGAAGCGTCACCAGGCCGATGCTCGCGCAGGTAGTCGCGCGCGCGCTCGGTCCAGTCCTCGTAGCCGACGCGCATCGTCCTCCGGCGTGCGCGGATGATCCTCGTTGAGCTCGTCGAGGACCGCCCTCCAGTCGTCGGTGCCGCGCAGCTCGCGGGCGCATCGGGTCAGCTCGGCGGCGAGCTCGCTCGTAGGCCTGCCTGGCCGCGGTCGCGGAGCTCGCGTGCGTCGAACCCGAGCAGCTCCTTCTCGCGTCAGCAGCGCCGATGTAGCGCTCCTCCCCGAGCGCCCACTCACCGGAGCGCGTGGGACGCATCCCCTCGAGGAAGGCGACGTAGTCGTCGTAGGCGGCACGCGGCCGCGCTCCCCGCCTCGGCCAGCCGTCGCGCGGAGCGCGTCATCCTCGACCTGGGCCGGCAGGATCTCGCGCATGTAGCGGGCGCCCGGCACGCGCCTGGTTTGCGGCGCGGTCGAGGAAGATCGACGGCACCATGCTCCGGGCGCAGGTTGCGCATGCCATCCTCGAGATTGGCCGGGGATCAGGCGCATGCGGGCGATGGCCGCGTCCACCAGGTCCCGATCGGGCGCAATCGATGCAGGAAGAGGCGTGAAGATGCCGGTCATGCCGCGGATTGAGGTAGACGTCCGGCTGGCGGCGCCAGACCTCGAAGTCATCGACGATCTGACGACCGCGCAGGGTGCTGATGCACGAGATCGCGGTCGATCCTCTCGTCGAAGCCCAAGCTCGTCGTCGCGCACGGCGCGGAAGCGCTGGAGCCATTCGTCGTCGCTGACGCTGCGCCGCTCGAATGCGGCCTCGGAGCAGATCGTCGAGCCGATCGTCGTACTCGGTCAGGCCGAGGTGGCTGGCGCGAACGGGCGAGTCGTCGAACTCCGCATCGAGAAAGTCGTCGGTCAGGTGCGGCGAATGAAGGCATGCGGTCAACCTCTCTGCGGCCCGGGGACGCTCCAGTCTAGACCGATGCCGTGAGCCGCGCCGTGTCCTCATCGAGCAGCGCCTCCGCCTGAGCACGGATCTCCTCGATACTGGGACGGCGTCCCAATCCACGTCGTCAGGCGACCGGTCCGAGGATCCGCTCGGCCAACCGCTTGACGATGAGGTGGGCCGCGAACGGATGGGGCTGCTCGGGGTCATCGGCCGCATCGGCCACGAAGAATCGCAGCCGGTCATCCCGGCTGTCGAAGCCGATGAGCTCCACGAGCTTGGCGCGGTACTCGAGCTCGGCCGATGAGAGGCCGGGGTGGGCGCGATGGTCGGCGACGTGCTGGGCCTCGTGGCCCAGCAGCGAGACCTGGAACGCTCGGTTCGTCGTCCGGTCGGGATAGCGATCCGCGACCGCGTAGAGGCCGTCCGGCCAGTCCGGGTCGTCCTGCTTGTACCAGCCGCCCGCACCCTGCTCCCCGAACGATCGCCAGTGGAGCCAGCCGCGAATCAGGAAGTCGTGCATGAAGTGGACGGTCACCTCCTGGCTCGATCCCTTTCGGCAGCCTGACGCTGAACCGACGGCTCGTCGGTGCGGGACCAGATGTAGGCGCCGAGGTATGGCGGGGTGCGGCCTCCGAGAACTGATAGCCTCGCGACCTGAAGCCATTCGCCAGCTCGGCCTCGGCAACGGTGACGTCTACGTCGTCATCGCCGGTCGGCTCCCGTTCCCGACGACGGCGCACAGCTCGCCGGCGAGCGCCGACTCGGCCGCTCTCGCGCGGCTCCTCGTTCTCGAAGACGACGCACGAAATAGCCGCAGGTACGCCATCAGCGCGTCTCGCAGCCCAGCCGTCCTTTGCATCGACCGAGATCAGTGGCTCGAGCAGGCGGCGCGCGTCGTCGGGCATTGCCGCCGCGTGAGCACGCACAGCGGCGTCGAGCGCGGCCCGCTCATGACTCCTCCGATCACCAGGCGGGAGACGCCTCCGGCAAGGTCGAGCTCGTAGCGGTCCGGCGCCTTCGCGTACGAGGGCGAGCTGATGCGCAGGTCGGCGCCCGATGACTCTCGTTTCTGGTCGTCGAACCGGAGCCTGGAGACGCCGCCGCGGGCGCTGAGCGCCACGGGCACGCCCGCGGGACGCACGATCCGACCCTCGCTCGACCCGCCATCGAGCGCGATGCGCACCGTGCCGCTCGGATGGGGCAGCCGCAGCTGGAGGTACGTGGTTTGCGCCGCCCCGGATCTCGAGGCCGAGGAGATGACCGAGCCCGCGCAGGTCCGCATCGAGATCGGTGATGCCACCGTCGATCTCGATCGCCCAGGCGGGACCGCCGGATGGAGTGAGCCGTCCTCGATCTCACGGCTCGCGGGTATCGATCAGCCGGCGCCGGCTGTAGCGCATCGTCACGGCGCCGTCGGCGGTGCTGCACGTCGGGTGGCGGGCCCTTGAAGGCCGCGCGGATGAGCTCGCCGCCGGGCTTCGCTCGGCGCGCAGGGTCGAAGCCGGGTCGCGGCGGTCTCGGCGACCATCCGCACCTGCTGGCCGAGCGCCGATCCACCGAGCGTTCAGGCGCGGCGCTCCCGGTGGCGAGCACCAGCCGTGCGCGCGTCGACCTCTCCGAGGGGCGCCAGGTAGGCATCGTCGAGCGATCCCGCCGTGCGGTCGCGACCCGCAGGCGCATCGCTTCTCGATGCGAGCGTGTCGGCCAGGGCCGTCGAGGTAGTGGCCCAGGTTGTCGCGCGAGCTCGGGCCCCCAGTCGGCTCGACAGCTCCACCGCGCGCTCGATGAGCGGCTGGTAGTAGGGCGGTCATCTCGCTCATCCGCTCCTGGATCGAGGCGGACGCGAGGTGCGGCGGCGATCGTCAGGATCGGCCTCGCGCCGGACGAACCCGGCACGCTCGAGGCGGTCGAGGATGCCGGTCACCGCCCCCGTGGTCAGCCCCGTCAGCTCGGCCAGGCGGCGTCGGCGTCATCTCCGGGCTCCGATCCGTGGCAGATCCGAGGCTCCGCAGATCCGTCGCGTTGATGACCAAGCCGCGCGGCGACCGCTTCGTGGGCCGCGATCGACCTGGGCGATGAACCGCGTGCAGAGCGTCGTGAGGTTCGAGTTCGCTTGACATCGGTCATCGTCTCCTCGTTCATTATGCCAATATCTTAGCATCTAAGCTATTCAGGAGGTCAAGCATGATCAAGCGCATAGATAGCAACTCCGCGGCATCGAGGCCGATCGGTCTCGTCAAGCGCTATCCCGGCGGCGTCATCGGCCCTCGACGGGTTCAGCGTTCTCCGTCGAGGCAGGGCACCGTCTTCGGACTGCTCGGGCCGAATGGCGCCGGCAAATCGACCACGGTCAAGATCCTCACCACCCTCGTCCCGCGCCGACGCAGGCACTGCCCGCGTCGCCGGCATCGACGTGATCCGCGACCCCGAGCGCGTTCGCCGCGCCATCGGCAGCGTCGGGCAGCGCATCGCCGTTGATCGGACGCCACCGGGCGCGAGAACCTTCGCGCTCGAGGGCCGCATCCGCGGCCTCCGCGGCATCGAGCTCCAGCGGCCGGATCGACGAGCTGCTCGATCGCTTCGGCCTCGCGGGGCGCGGCGGATCGGCTGGCGCGCACCTATTCCGGCGGCATGCAGCGCAAGCTCGACGTGGCGATGGGCCTCATCCACCGCCCGCGCGTGCTCTTCCTCGACGAGCCGACCACCGGGCTCGACCCCGAGGCACGAGCCGAGCTGTGGGCCGAGATCGGCCGCCTCACCCGAGAGGACGGTCTCACGATCCTGCTCACCACGCACTACCTGGAAGAGGCCGATCGGCTCGCCGAGCCGGCTCGCCATCGTGGATCAGGGGCGCGTCGTCGCGGCCGGCTCGCCGGACGAGCTGAAGGCCGAGCTGCGGGGGGACGCCATCTTCGTCGAGCTCACCGATGCGGACGCACGAGCGCGCCGTCACGGCGCTCGCGCAGGGGTCGCCGGGTCTGAGCGAGTCGCTCGCTCGACGGTCGCTCGCTGCGCGCTCGCGCCGACCGTGGCGCATCCGCGGTGCCGGCCGTCCTCACGGCGCTCGACGCGCGCCGGCATCGGCGTCGCCTCCGTCACCGTCTCCCGTCCGTCGCTCGACGACGTCTATCTCCGCCATACCGGCCGGGCATTCCGCGCAGACCGAGGAGTCCTTCGCATGACCGCCATCGCACATTCGGCCGTACATGACGCAGCGCCACACCCGGGTGCTCCTGCGACAGCCGTGGTTCGTCGCCATCACCCTCGTGCAGCCGATCATCTGGCTGCTCCTGTTCGGCGCGCTCTTCCGCAGCGTCACCGAGATCCCCGGCTTCGCGGGCGGCGCCTCCTATCTCGACTACCTGGTGCCGGGCGTCGTGATCATGACGGCGCTGATCGAGCAGCGGCTGGTCCGGGATGGGGATCATCGAGGACATGGATCGAGGCCTCGTCGATCGCTTCCTGGCGAGTCCGGTCCATCGGTCACTCGATGATCGTCGGCCGAATCTCGTACGAGGCGCTGAGCCTCGTCATCCAGGCGACCGATCATCGGCAGCCTCGCATGGCTGATGGGCGCGGAGTTCGCCGGCGGTATCGGCGGCTTTGCCGTGCTCGTCCTGTGCGGCGTGCTGATCGCCGCGACGTTCGGGTCCATTTCCAACGCGTCCGGCCCTGCTGCTCCGGCAGCGGGAGTCGGTCATCGGTCTCAACACCATGCTGACGCTGCCGCTGACCTTCCTCTCCGCTGCCTTCATGCCCCTGGCGCTGGCGCCGGAGTGGATTCAGACCGTGGCGCGGTTCAACCCGGTCAACTGGGCGATCGAGGCGGGCCGTGAGGCGCTCCTCGCGACGCCCGGACTGGTCCCTGATCCTGCCTCGCGTCGGCGGGCTGACCGTCCTGGCCGTCGTCTGCGTGGTGCTTTCGACCCGTGCGTTCCGCGCGTATCAGCGATCGGCCTGAAGGCGGCCGATGACGTGGATCAGCGCGGTGGCGGGAGGAGCCGACCAAAGCGGTCGGGATCCGCGGCCACCGCGCACTGGATCGCGTTGAGCGCGGCGCCCTTGCGCAGGTTGTCGCTGCTCACCCAGAGCGCGAAGCCGCGCTCGCGGCCGGGGATGGCACGTAGCCGACCGACGAGCACCGGGTCGCGGCCCTCGACGTCGAGCGGCATCGGATGACGGTCAGACCCGTCGGCGGGCCGGAACTCGAGGCCCGGCGCGGCGCGCAACGCCGCCTCCAGCTCCTTGACGGACGTGTCGCGCTCGGTTCGGAGGTGGAGCGCCGCCGAGTGGCCGGTGTGAACCGGAACGCGGACCGTCGTCGCCGCCACGTCCAGGTCCGGCATCTCGAGGATCTTGCGAATCTCGGCGTGGATCTTCTTCTCCTCGCCCGTCCAGCCTGCGTCGTCGAGCACGTCGATCTGCGGGACGACCGAATCGGCGATGCGGCCGTGGAACGGCGAGTCCTCCGCGCGATCGCGGTGATCGGTCCCTCGCTCGGCCTCGAAGGCGTCGACGCCTTTGCGGCCCGCGCCGCTCACGGCCTGGTAGGACGCGAGGTCGACCGACTCGAGGCCGGCCAGATCGCGGATGGGCGCCAGGGCCACCACGACGGCCGCCGTCGTGCAGTTCGGGTTGGCGATCAGGTTGCCGTGGCGTTCCCGTGCGGCGTGGGCGTTGGCCTCGGGCACGACCAGCGGGACGTCGTCGGCAAGGCGGAAGGCGCTCGAGTTGTCGACCACCAGCGGCACCGATGCGCCGGGCCCGGCCATGATCTCGCGGCTCTGCGGGCCATCCACGGCGAGGAAGAGCACATCCAGCTCCGCGGCGTTGGCGTCGTCGAGCACGTGCACCGGCACCGATGCCCCGCGGTACTCGACCGAATTTCCCTCCTCGTGGCCGAAGGCGCGCAGACATTCGGCCGGCAGGCCGGCATCGGCCAGGATGGAGCAGAACACCCCTCCCACCACGCCTCGTGCGCCGGCCACGCCGACGGTCGGCCATCCGTTCATGCGGTGACCATACACGCCTGCGGCCGGAGGAGTCTTGCGCCATGCTTTGCCGATGCGAGAGCGCGAGGGATTTCCAGCGGGCGTGCCCGCATGGATCGACACCGCCCAGCCCGACCCGGATGCGACCGCGCCGTTCTACGCCGCCCTCTTCGGCTGGGAGTTCGCCGAGCGTGGCTCGGCGGAGGACGGGCGGCGCTACCTCGTTGGCTCTCTGGATGGCCGGCAGGTCGCTGCGGTCGCCTCGCCACCGCCGGGCGTCGCTGCGGCGCCAGCCTGGAACACGTACGTCGCCGTCGAGGACGCCGACGCGTCCGCCGCCCGGGTGCGCGATGCCGGTGGAACGGTGTTGGCCGGAGCCGTTCGACCTGTTCGATCTCAGCCGGACGGCGTGGTGCGCCGATCCGACCGGCGCCGGCTTCGGCCTGTGGGAGCCTCGCCACATCGCCGGAGCCGAGGCGGTGAACGCACCGGGCACGTGGAATTTCAGCGAGCTCAAGACCGCCGACGTCGCCGGTGCCACTCGGTTCTACGGCGAGGTCTTCGGCTGGGAGGTCGACGAGGTCGACATGGGCGCCATGCACGGCACGATGGTTCGCCTGCCGGGCTACGCGGACTTCCTGGAGCAGTTCGATCCCGGCATCCGCCAACGCCACGCGGACTTCGGCGCGCCGCCCGGCTTCAGCGAGTGCGTCGCCTGGATCATGCCCCTCGCCAACGGCGAGGCGCCGCACTGGAACGTCACGTTCGCCGTCGCCGACGCCGATCGCGTCGCCGCGACCGCTCGCGAGCATGGTGGCCACGTCCTCGTCGAGCCATTTGACGTGCCACCGGTGCGGGGCACGGTCATCGCCGACCCGGCCGGAGCGCGATTCACAGCGAACGCCTTCAACCCGGGCTGAACCCCTACCGCGCGCCGAAGAGGACCGGACGCTCCCCCGCGACGAGGCGGCCGAGGTCGGCGTACACGGCACCGGCGGTCACCCGCCCGCCGGCTCCGGGGCCGGAAATGCGAAAGACGCCGGCATCCGCCACCGTGACTTCGAGGATGTTCTCGATGCCCGCGGCGCGAGCCAGCGGATCGCTTGCGTCGAGCGGGATCGGCTTGACGGACATGGCTTCCTTGGTCGCTTCGGCCACCAGCCGGACGGTCTCCCCGGCGACGACGCTGAGCCCGACGACCCCGGTCGTCTCGACCTCTGCCTCCGACCGCCATTTCCCCCAGGCGACCGAGGCGAGGATGGCGAGCTTCTGTGCGGCGTCGCGGCCGTCCACGTCGAAGCTCGGATCGGCCTCCGCGAAGCCCTCCTCTTGGGCCTCGCGCGAGTGCGTCGTCATAGCTGCGGCCGTCGCCCATCGCCGAGAGGATGTAGGTCGTGGTTGCGTTCACGATCCCTCGGATCCGCTCGATCGCGCCCGGTCGTGGCGAGATGCGTGACGGTCTCGATCATCGGCGTCCCGCCCCCGACGCTGGCGCTCGCGAGGAGCGCCGCCACTCGCCGGTCGGCCAGCTCGGCAAGCTCACCGCCGTGGGCGGCGAGGAGCGCCTTGTTGGCGGTCACGTACGGCTTGCCGCGGTCGAGCGCCAGGCGCGCCCAGGTCAGCGGACCCTCAAGGCCGCCGGCCAGCTCGACCACGATGTCGGCCTCGAGAGCGTCCTCGGGCGTGCCGACCTGGATGCCCTTGGGCAGATCCGGCCGCTTCCGGTTGCGCACGGCCACCGACTCGAGGGTGAGCGGAAGCGGGCCGGCCCGGACGAGCTCGCCCAGGGCGGAGCCGACCGTCCCCCAGCCGATGAGGCCGATGCCCAGGCGCTCGGTCATGGTGCCGGTCTCGGCTCCGGCGTGATGCCGGGCAGGTTCCCGACGTCCAGGATCAGGCCACCGTCCGACGGCACCAGCGCGATGTTGATGTTGTCCTGCAGCTTCTGAATGGCCTGCCACTGCAGCAGCAGCGGGTTGAGGCTCGCGGTCAGCAGGCGGTTTGCCTCGGCCTCGCCGCGAGCCTCCTCGATGCGCGCGTTCGCCTCGCCCTCGGCGCGGACCACCGCCTGCTCGGCCTGGATCCGCTGCTGCGCCAGGATCTGCTGCTGGCGCTGGACCTCCTGCTCGGCGATCTGACGCTGTTCGATCGCGGCGTTGTACTCCGGGCTGTACCCGAAGTTCTCCAGGTTGATGCCGTCGACGACGAATCCGTACGGCTCCAGCTCTGCCGTCAGCAGGTCCTCCGCGGTTGAGCGGATCTCGTCGCGAGCGTTCAGCACCTGGGTCGTCCCGTAGTCATCGGTGACGCTCTTGGGGATGTCGAGGAAGCGGGGCAGCACGATTCGCGCCTCGAAGTCGGTCCCCAGCCCCTGGAGGATGTCCGAGGCCCGATCGGGGTCGACGTGGTAGTTGAGCGTCAGGTTCATGAACAGGTCCTGCTGCTCCCGGCTTGCGGCGGTGTAGCCCTCGACCTGGATTGCGCGGACACGGGTGTCCACGTTCGTCACGTTGTTCACGACGGGTGGCACCCAGTGGAGGCCGGGCGAAAGCTCGGCGTCCTGGATGCGGCCGAACTGGCTGACCACGCCAACGAAGCCGGCCGGAATCTCGCGGAACCCGAGGCTCAACCCGACGAGCACGATCGCGCCCACCACGAACAGCCACGATCCCATCGGGACCTGACCGCTCACCCCCTCGCGTGAGACCTGTAGCGCACCCCGTGTGCGGGCCACGGCCACGACGATGGCTACCACCAGGAGGGCAAGCGCGGCAACGATGATGATCATCTGGGGCTCTCCAACGTACTCGGGTCTCGCTTGGGCGCGGGCGATCCGCCTGCAGATTCTACGGTGGTCCCGGTGGCTCCACCGGCCGCGGGGCCAGTGGTGGCTGCCGGTGAGATCGGCGGGACCGTCGCTCAGCCGATACGGCGCTAGACTGGCCGGCGTATGGGTGCCACCGAAACCGTCGACCTCTTCCTCGAGCTCATCAACGACGACCTGCGCGAGAAGGCGGTCGAGCTCTTCGCCGAGAACGCCGTGCTGGGCATCAGCGTGCCCGGCTCAGACGAGCGCACGAACCTGCGCGGCCGCGACAAGGTCGGCGGCTGGTTCATCCGCGCGGGCAACGGGTTCCGGATGTTCACCAACGAGAGCCGCAACATGGGCGCCAGCTATATCGCCGACGTGACCGTCATGCGTCCGGGCGTGCCGCCGATGCAGGTCGAGGCGAACTTCCGCGTGGAGGGCGGCGAGATCGTCGCGCTCTTCCTCCAACCGAACTAGTCGGCCTCCTTGCAGGCCTCGATCTGCGGCTCGATGGCCGCCTCGGCCTCCTTCTTGTTCATGCCGGCGATCTGTGACCGATCGAGCTCGCTGCCACACTCCTTCGCATACTTCTCGGCCAGCTTCTCTGCCCAGCCAGGCAGGGCGACGTCGGTCGCGGGCGTTGAGGCGTCGCTGGGCGAGCTGAACGGTGTTGCGGACGGTGACTCCTCTGCCAGTCCCGGGTTCGCCATGGAAGCCACCGCCACCGCGATTACGGCCGTGCCGAGCAGGGCCGCGACACCGAGCAGCAGGCCGCGACGAGAGCGAGGCCTGGATGGGACTGCCGCAGCCTCCGTGCGGGCGGCCGGCACCGCAGTCACCGTCGTGACGGCTCCGGTATCGACGGCCGAGAGGTGTGTGCCGGTTGGTGCCATGGCAAACGCCGGCACCGCGTCGCCCGCCAGCCAGCCTCGCAGGGCGACCGCCAGCGCCCCAGCGTGCAGTGGCCGGTTCTCGGGCTCGACCGCCAGGCACGCGGCGACGATCCCCGCGAGGGTCGGATCGATCCCATCCAGCGGTGGCGGTCCGGCTCGCTGAGCCTCCGCGAGCGCCACCGGCGATCCGCCGGGGTAGGGCGGCCGTCCGGTCAATGCCTCGTACAGCACCACGCCGATCCCATACAGGTCGGTGCGCGGGGTGATCGGCCCGCCGAGCAGCTGCTCTGGCGCCATGGCACTCATCGTTCCGACGACCGTCCCCGTCATCGTCAGCCGCTCGGCAGACTCGGCCAGGCTGTGGGCGATACCGAAGTCGACCAGCTTGGTGCGGCCGTCGGACGCCAGCAGGACGTTGCCCGGTTTGACGTCACGGTGGACCACGCCGCGCTGATGCGCATGGAAGAGCGCCTCGGCGATGTCGGCCGCCATGCTCGCCGCCTCGCGTGGCTCGAGCGGGCCCGATCGAGCGATGCGCGCGCTCAGCGACTCGCCGTCCACGAGCTCCATCACGAGCGCCGGCGCGTCGCCGGTCGCGTCGACGTCGTAGATGTCCACGATCACCGGGTGCGACAGGCTGGCCGCCGCGCGGGCCTCCGCCGCGAGGCGCTTGCGTGACGACTCGTCGGGCAGCAGGTGCGGGTGCAGCCGCTTGACTGCGACCGGCCGGTCGAGCTGCTCGTCGTGCGCGCGCCAGACCTCGGCGCTCCCGCCGAGAGCGATGCGCTCGACGAGCCGGTATCGACCGAGGATCAGCTGATCGTCCATGCCCGACTCAAGGGAACAGGTCCCGCTCCGAATCCATGACGAGGACCGATGCGCCCTCGTCCGAGGGGCGCCACGTGTATCCGCGGATCACCACCACGGGCCGCTGCTCGACCTTGCCGCCGGCCAGGTCGGCGGCGGACGACAGCTCGTCCGCGATCGCGAGCACGGTCGCCTGCATCTCCCGCCCGGACGCGTCCGGCGTGCCACGCAGGTCGAGGAGCGCCTCGATTCCAGCCGAGCCGATCGCCACGTTGACGATGCCGTTGCGCCACGGTCGGCCGAACGAGTCGCTGATGACGATCGCCGGCGAGGCTCCGGCTCGCTTGCCGCAACCCATCACGGATGCGACGCGCCGAGGCATCGGGGTCCTCCGGCAGCAGCGAGGCCACGTCGCCCCCACCGACGTTGCTGACGTCGACGCCCGCATTGGCACAGACGAATCCGTGGCGTGTGCGGCTGATGATCAGGCCGCCTGGTCCCATGCGGACGATCGACGCCGACTCGCGGAGGACGAGCTCGACCTGGCGGGGATCCTTGCCCCATTGCGAGGCCCATGCCCGCGCGAAGTCAGACGGCTCGACCGATGCGAGCTCGACCAGCCGGCCTTCCGCCTTGGAGATGACCTTCTGGGTCACCACGAGCACGTCGGCATCGGTCAGGCCGACGTCGGAGGCCGCCGCTGCGTCCGCGATGAGCGCCGCGAGGTCGGCGCCCGGCGTGACCTCGGGGATGCCCTCGAGGCCGATGAGCTCGATGCGTGACGTCACGCCGCGTCGCCGAGCTTGAGCCAGCGCGCGAGATCGTCGGGCGTGTCGAGATCGAAGGCGAGGCCGGCGCGGTTCACCGCCACCAGCGGCACGCCGGCGCGAGCGACCTCGTCGAGGTGCGCGGCAAAGCTGCCCGCGCCGAATCGGAATCGGATCACTCCCGGCGGTCGCAGCACGAGCCCGTTGGTGCCGGTGCCCGCCCGATCCGGCGCGATGGCCACCGCCGGCGCGTCTCCGTCGGGCAGCGCCGAAGCGAGCACCTCGACGTCGCTGGCCTGCAGGTTGGGAAGGTCGCCGTGGAGCACGATGAGCGTGCCGACGTCATCGACCAGCGCGTCGAACCGCGCCTGCTCGAGCCCCTCGTTGAGGCCCATCCCCCGCTGCACGAGCAGCCGGGCGCCGGAGGGCTCGACGATCTCTGCGAGCGCGCGCGACGGGGAGATGACGACGACGTCGTCGCTCACCTCGCGGGTCACCTTCAGCACGCGCTGCAGCAGCTGGCTGGCGAGCATGACCCGCTCCTCCGGGGAGAGGCTCGGGGCGAGGCGCGTCTTGGCTGCCTCGAGCCCTCGATGCGGGACGATGATCCGCGTCGTTGTCACCGGTGGAGCATATCGCGATCGTGGGGACCGGCCCAATCAGGACGCTTCGGACGAGAGCCAACAGGCCGGTGGCGAGCGCCGCGCGGTCATCGTCGGTGCCCATGATGGTGGGCAGAACGTCGACGGCCATCCCCAGCTGCTCGATCGCGGGGGCAAGCTCCGCGTCGGTCGTATCGGCCACGAACCGGTCGACCAGGCCGGCGTAGAGGCGCGCGACCCCGAGGGCGCTCGATTCGTGGCCCAACGACGTGAGCATCCTGTCGGCGGGGCCCTTGAGTGCACGGCCGCCGATGATCGGGCTCACGGCCACCTTCGCAGCGCCCGCCGCAATCAACGCCTCTCGCACCCCCGCCAGCTCCAGGATCGGACCGATGCTGACGATTGGGTTGGACGGACCGATCACGATCAGCTCCGCCGCGGGCGATGGCGTCGAGCACCTGGGCCGTGGGCCGGGCCGCCTCGGCACCGTCGAGGATGACGCCCTGCACCGCGGGCTCCTGACGCCGGCGCACGAAGTAGTCCTGGAAGTCGAGCAGCCCCTCTGTCGGTCTCGAGGCGCGTCCGGTACCGATCGTCGGTGGCAGGCAGGATGCGCGCGCTGATGCCGAGCGCCGTTGCCATGGCGGCGACCACATCGGTCAGACGTTCCCCGTCGCGGAGGCGTCGTGTGCGCTCCACGTGCGTCGCCAGGTCGGCATCGCCGACCGTGAACCAGGCGGGCGCACCGTAACGCGCGAGCATGGCGTGGGCCGTGAAGGTGTCGTCGCGCACCCCCCAGCCGCGCTCGACGTCGATCACGCCGCCGAGTGTGTAGAGCAACGCGTCGATGTCGGGGCTGACGTGCAGCCCGTGGAGCTCCATATCGTCGCCGACGTTGGCGATGACGGTCAGCTCGACGCGATCGCGAAGGAGGGCGAACCCGTGCGCGAGCTTCGTGCCTCCGGTGCCGCCGGCGAGGAGGGTGACCTTCATGAGGCGGCGAGCGCGGGCTTGACCTCGCTGATGAGCCGCTCCAGCGACTCCGCGTCGTAGGGCGGTGGGAAGCCGAAGATGAAGTGGCGGAACCCGATCCCGATGTACCTGAAGGCCCAGTCGCTGTACTGGTTGCAGGAGTTGGCGCCGAATCTGATCGGTTCGTTCGTCATGCGCCAATGGTAGGTGCTAGGCCTTCGGAGCCTCCGCCGGACCGATACGCACGGTCTGGATGTTGGTGAACTCCCAGATGCCGTGGCGGCCCAGCTCGCGGCCGTAGCCGCTGTGCTTCACGCCGCCCATCGGCATGCGCGGGTCCGAGGCGACCAGGCCGTTGACGAACACCGAGCCTGCCTGGATGCGCCGCGCGATCGCCTTGGCGGCCGTGAGATCGCGCGTCCAGACGGCGGCGCCCAGCCCGTACTCGGTGTCATTGGCGAGCTCGATGGCATGGTCGACGTCGCGGGCTCGAACCAGCGCGGCGACAGGACCGAACGTCTCCTCGCGGAAGGCGGGCATGGTGTCGGTGACGCCGTCGAGGACGGTCGGCGCGTAGTAATAGCCGCGTCCGGCGATGGGCTCGCCGCCGACGAGCGGCTGTGCCCCCATCCCGCGCGACTCGTTCACCTGGCGCTCGAGGGCGTCGCGCAGGTCCGCGCGCGCCAGCGGGCCGACGTTGGTGTCGCGTGATGCCGGATCCCCGACGCGAAGTGCGCGAACCGCGTCGACGAAGCGGGCGCCGAACTCGTCGGCCACCGGCTCCTCCACGATGAAGCGCTTGGCGGCGATGCAGCTCTGGCCGTTGTTCTGGTTCCGGGCCCGTGCCGCGGTACGGGCGGCGTAGTCGAGGTCGGCATCGGCGAGGACGATGAACGGGTCGGATCCGCCCAGCTCCAGCACCTGCTTCTTGATGCGTGCCGCTGCCAGCGAGGCGATCCGCGCACCCACCTCGGACGAGCCGGTCAGGGTCACCGCCGCGATGCGCTCGTCGTCGACCAGCCGCTCGGTGTCCGCGCCGGAGATCAGGACGGTGCGCAGCAGACCGTCGGGGAAGCCGGCGTCGCGCAGCACCTGCTCGCAGGCCAGGGCCGACTGCGGGACGTTCGACGCGTGCTTCAGCACGATCCCGTTGCCGGCCATGAGCGTCGGGGCGCCGGCGCGGAAGACCTGCCAGAACGGGAAGTTCCACGGCATGATCGCCAGGATCGTGCCGAGCGGCTCGTAGGCGACGTAGCTCTCGAGGGACTCCGTGGCGACCGGCGCGTCGGCCAGGTACTCGGCGGCGTGATCGGCGTAATGGTCGCAGGCGGTGGCGCACTTGTTGACCTCCGCCTCGGCCTCGACGATTGGCTTGCCCATCTCGCTGGTGATGAGGGCGCCGTAGCGCTCGGACCGCTGGCGCAGCAGCTCGGCCGCGCGGCGCATCGGAACCGCACGCTGCTCGATGCTCAGCTTCCGCCAGGCGCGCTGCGCGGCAACCACCTGGTCGACGGCGTGATCGACGGTGTCGTCCGACCACGGCTCGAACTCGGCAAGCACCTCCTCGGTGGCGGGATTGACGGAGGTGATCATGGCCATCGCGCAACCGCCCGCTCAGTCATGTCGAATCACTTTCTCCGGGCGGAAGCGCAGGATGACGCGCTCCTGGCCGGCGTATCGGTCGGGATCGCCGCCGTAGCGGCGCGCGAGCGCGCGGATTTGCTCCATGGCGCGCTCCGAGTCGTCGTCGAGGGTGACCCGTCCCTTGAACGCGGCCCAGCGCAGGCCTTCCTCGAAGCACAGGCTGATCCGCGGGTCGCGGCGCAGCCATCGGTCCTTCGCGCGTCCCCGCTTGGTGTTCATGACGATCACGTTCGAATCGTCCGGATCGAGGTCGAACCACATCACCGACTGGCTCGGCGACCCATCCTCGGCGATCACCGAGATCACGGGGTAGCGCAGGCCATCCATCAGCCAGTCGCGCAGGTCATCGGTCAGGACGGCGCCAACTGTCAGATCCGGGTCAGTCAACGGTAGTCTCCTTCAGGCTGCCGGGACCGATCTCGACCGGCACCGGCAGGCGGTTACGCTCTGTTTTGCAGTCTACACTCGCGCGGAATGACGTCCGTCGAGCTGCTCTCCGTCGGCGCCGAGCTCCTCCTCGGCGAGACGGTGGACACGAATGCCGCCTTCCTCGGCGCCGAGCTGGCATCCCTGGGCCTTCCGCTCGGAGCGGTTCGGATGCTCCCCGATGACCGGGCTGTCCTGCGCGACGCGTTCACCGATGCGATCGCACGCTCGTCGGTCGTCCTGGCCACCGGAGGCCTGGGCCCGACGCATGACGACCTGACCCGCGAGGGGCTCGCCGACGCGCTGGGCGAGGAGCTCGTGGAGGACGCCGGACTCCTGGCCGCGCTGGAGGAACGTTTCCGCGCCTTCGGGCCGATGCCGGCTGCCAATCGGCGCCAGGCGACGCTCGTCCCGTCGGCCGAGACGCTTCCCAATCCGATCGGCTCCGCGCCGGGCTGGTGGGTCGAGCGCGACGGCGCAATCGTGGCGCTCATGCCGGGCGTGCCCTCGGAGATGCGCCGCATGTGGAGCGAGCAGGTCCGGCCGCGGCTGGCGGCCCGGTTCGGGCTGCCGCCGCTCGCCATGCGCTCGGTCAAGGCCTTCGGCATCGGCGAGTCGGCCATGGCGGAGCGGCTGGGAACGCTCCTCACGGCACCGCCCGCAGGCGTCGATGCGGGGATCTATGCCCGCGATGACGGCGTGCACGCGCGATTCTCGACGAGCGGCGATGCTTCGGTGCTCGACGGGTGTGTGGCGGCCGCCCTGGAGGCACTGGGCGACGACGCCTACGGGACCGATGACGATGATCTCGCCAGCATTGCGCTCGCCCGATTGGGAGCATTGGGCGTCTCGACCATGGCCAGCTGGGAATCGGAAACCGGGGGCGCCCTGCTCTCGATCCTGAGCGGGGCTCCGGCCCGCGATGGAGCCGCTCGCTACGTCGGCGGCGTGCTCGACATGGGGACCGCCTCAGGCCCGCCGATGGCCGACGCGGTCCTCCAGGTCTCCCTGCTGCCGCAGGACGCCCATGGCCGGAGCCGGGTCCGGGTCGCCATCAGCGGAGGCGTGGCGATGCCGGCCAGCGAGCTCCGGATCCACGGATCCGGTCCACAGCGGCTGCGGCGCGCGGCGTTCGCGTCCCTCAACCTCGTGCGCGGACTCAGCTCCAGCGACCGATGAGCCGGATCGCTTCGGGGCGGATCTCGAAGGCCCACGAAGGCAGGGCTCCCACCACGTCGCCGTCCGCCTGGACCGGGATGCCGGAGCCATCGATCGAGCGGAGCTCGACGCGGCGCGCGTCGATCCGGCCGGCCCTCGGCGTGACCTTCAGCGCCCAGCGAGCGGCCTCGACGGCAAGCTGGGGCGCCGGCCCGGAGTAGACCCGCAGAGCCATCACGCCCGCGTCGGGACGCGCGCCGGGATTGACCTTCAGCCCGCGCCCGTAGAAGGGAGTGGTCCCGATGACGAGCAGCTCCATCGGCCCGCGATGGACGAGCCAGTCGTCGGCGCGCACTTCGACCTGCGGACGCCGCCACAGGTCGGGGATCGACCGCGCCACGGCTGAGGCCCAGCCGGGCAGGCGGTTCGCCCCGGCATCGGCGTAGCGTCCCGCAACGCGCGCGTCCCAGCCGGCGCCGGCGAACAGCGCAAGGCGCCCGTTCACCGCGATCAGGTCGATCGGGCGGGCGTCCGCTCGCACGAGGACGTCGACGAGGTCCTCCGCCGTGGACGGAAGGCGAAGCAAGTGGCGCGTCGCGTTGCCGAAGCCGGCCGGCAGGTAGCCCAGGGTGAGTCCCTCGCGGCCGGCCGCGACGTTGTACGCGACGCTCAGCGATCCGTCGCCACCGGCGATCACCGCGGTCCCGTAACCGTCGATCCGCTCGGTCAGCCAGGCCGTGAGCTCATCGAAGTCACGGGTCGCGACGACGTGGAGATCGGCGTCGAGCGCGCGGCGGGCAAGATCCACCGCGCGCCGGACATGGTCGGTCCGCGCGCTGCCGGCCCCCTCGTTGAGGAAGACGGCCGCGCCCGAACGCACTACGGCAGTTCGGCGAGGATCTCGGCCACCTGCTCCTCACTGCCGGTCAGGAAGTAGAGCGTGTCGTCCTTCGTGTAGATGTAGACCGACATGCCGGCCGTGCCGGTGGGGTCGGCTGCCGACCAGACGTCCTTGCCGCCGACGGAGGTCTGCGTGAGGCCCGACACGTCGCCGGACTCTTCGCTGGCGGCGATGAACTCACGCTCGAGGTCGTCCTCGGACGCGCCGAGGATACGGAACGCGCCAACGCTCAGCGGGTTCTCAGCCGTCATCACGCCGCCGAAGGCGACCGAGACATCGTCGAGCTCGGCGCCGACCGAGTCGAGGAACGCCGTGAACGAGGGATCGTTGCCGCCGCCGGCCATGAACACGTCGCCGCGGAAGCTCTGGACCTGGAGGGGAGCGCCCCCGACCGTATCGGGGAAGCGGGCGGCGAGCTCAGGGTCGCCGTTCATGTCGAACGATGGGAAGGCTCCGACGGTCTCGGCGGCCTCGGACTCGGCGGGCTCGGACTCGGTCGCCTCGGGGGTCGACTCTTCGGTGGCGGTGGGCGAGGCCGATGAGCCTCCCTGGTCGCTCGTGCACGCCGAGGCGACGAGCGCCAGCAATGCGATGAGCAGGATCGAAATGCGCGTCAAGAGTGCTCTCCTATGGATGATGCAGCCCGAGCAGGATAGCGGCCAGCGCGGAAATAGCCACCGTGGGTGTGTTCCGGGTCAGGTTCGGGCGAGCAGTTCACCCGTGGGCGCGCGCTTCAGGAAGCGGCCGTCCCCAGCGGCACCGAGCCACTCGTCGCCGTCGACGATGACCTTGCCGCGCGACAGGACGATCTCGGCACGCCCGACGACCTCGCGGCCCTCGTAGCACGAGTAGTCGACGTTCATGTGGTGCGTCTTCGCGCTGATCGTGTGCTTTGCGTTCGGGTCGTAGATGACGAGGTCCGCATCGGCTCCGACCGCGACGACGCCCTTGCGTCCCTCCAGCCCGAACATGCGTGCCGGCGCCGTGCTGATGACCTCGACCCATCGGTTCGCGGTCAGGTAGCCGTCGACGACGCCGCCCGAGTGGAGCAGGTTGACCCGATCCTCGACGCCCGGCAGGCCATTCGGCACCTTGCGGAAGTCGCCCTTGCCGAGGTCCTTCTGGCCGTCGAAGTCGAAGGGGCAGTGGTCGGTCGAGACGACCTGTAGGTCGTCCTTGGCAAGGCCCTTCCAGAGCTCGCCTGCATGCTCGGCGCTGCGCAGCGGCGGGGAACAGACGAACTTGGCGCCCTCGAAGCCATTGCCCATGTCCTCGAGGGTGAGGAACAGGTACTGCGGGCAGGTCTCGGCGTAGGCCGGCAGCCCTTCGTCCCGCGCACGGCGGACCTCGTCCAGCGCGTCGATCGCGCTCAAGTGGACGATGTAGACGGGCACGCCGGCCACCTCCGCCAGGCGGATGACGCGGTTCGTCGCCTCGCCCTCCATGACCGGCGAACGTGAGACGCCGTGGTAGTACGGGTCCGTGTTGCCGGCCTCGACGTTCTGCGCCGCCACGACGTCGATGGCCATCCCATTCTCGGCGTGCATGAGGATCAGACCGCCGTTCCTCGCGGTCTGCTGCATGGCCCGGAAGATGGCGCCGTCATCGGAGTAGAAGACACCCGGATAGGCGGTGAAGAGCTTGAAGTCCGTCACGCCCTCGTCGACGAGCTGGTCCATCTCGGCGAGGCTGTCATCGGTGACGTCGGACATGATCATGTGGAAGCCGTAGTCGACGCACGCCTTGCCCTCGGCCTTGGCATGCCAGGCGTCGAGGCCGTCGCGCAGGCTCGACCCCTTCGACTGCACCGCGAAGTCGATGATGGTGGTCGTGCCCCCGAAGGCGGCCGCGCGAGTTCCCGTCTCGAAGGTGTCCTTGGCGAACGTGCCCCCGAAAGGCAGCTCCATGTGGGTGTGCACGTCGATCGCCCCCGGAATCACCCACTTGCCGGCGGCGTCGACCGTCCGGTCGGCAGCGATCTCGAGGTCCGCGCCGATGAGCGCGATGCGCTCCCCGTCCACCAGCACGTCGGCCGCCGTCGTGGCGTCGGCGTTGACGATCGTTCCACCCTTGATCAGCGTCCGCATCGGTCCTCCTCGGGAGAGCTGCTCGGGAATCCGAAGCCATGGAGAGCGAACATCCTAGCGCCGCGCGCCAGGCCACAACCCGAATCCCTCGGAAGGCCGCCATTCTTGCGCCTGGGCGCAGCTAACGACGACCGTGCGGCTGAATTCGCCCTCGAATTGCGCACCGGCGCAACTCACGGGGTCAATGGCGCCCAGAGCGGGCCGTCTTGGCGGCTCCTTCGTCGTTAGTTGCGGCGGGGCGCAATTGCGATGGGCACGAGGCGTACCATCGACGCATGATTCCGGACCGACTCCACTTCACCGGCGACGACGAGGCCGACCGGCTCCTCGTCTCGGACCCGATGGCGCTCCTCATCGGCTTCGCGCTCGATCAGCAGGTGCCGGTGCAGTGGGCCTTCTCCGCGCCCAAGGTGCTGCGGGAGAGGCTGGGCACGCTTGACGCGAGCCAGCTCGCGGCAATGGATGTCGCCGTCGTCGAGGCGGCCGCCAAGGGGCCGCCCGCCGTGCATCGCTTCCCCGCTGCCATGGGCCGGCGGGTCCACGAGCTGGCGACCCACATCGCGAAGACCTACGACGGCGACGCGGGACGCGTCTGGACCGATGCGACCGACGGGCCGGACCTCAGGCGCCGCCTGAGCGCGCTGCCCGGCTTCGGTGACATGAAGGTCGCCTCCCTGACCGCCGTCATCGCGAACCTGCTGGGCGTGCGACCGCCCGGGATCGAGCAGGTGTTGCCGCAGCATCCGACCCTGGGCGACGTCGACTCGGCCGAGGCGCTCGCCGACTACCAGGCGAAGAAGCGCGCCCACAAGGCAGCGATGCGCGCCGGCGAAGGCTGACTCCGGCGGCGTTCTCAATCCCGAAGACGGCCATCGGTCCTAACGTTCGTCGAGGTACCCCTGGCCGCCCTGTTGCTGCCCGGCGAGTACTCGATCGAGTTCGCGATCGAGGATGCGACGCAGGGGTCTCGAGCGAGCAGGACGATCCCGCTCACCGTCGAAGCCCCCGCAGATGCCCCGCCCGACCCGGGCGCGGTTCCCAGCCTCACCGATGTGAGCCAGGACGCCAACGGCGCCTTCCCCCTTCAGTT
Organism: uncultured Chloroflexia bacterium; assembly: GCA_963789435.1. Classification (GTDB taxonomy): domain Bacteria; phylum Chloroflexota; class Limnocylindria; order QHBO01; family QHBO01; genus JACDBZ01. The sequence goes on along the minus strand of CAWBKO010000003.1, from coordinate 91,752 downwards.
GGTCGCGGGCCTGATCGCCGCGGTCGCCCTCGGAGTCATCCTCGCCTGGTTCCTGCTCCCCCGCCGCCGAGCCCGCGCCTGATCAGATCCGAACCCGTCAACCCTCAGCGGCGGGCTGAGACCGATCCGAGCTTGCGGGGCTGGAAATGTGGAGCATCTCGCCCACAGCCTCGAAGCCGATCCGAGCGTAGATCCGCTCCTCGACCTCTGACTCGGCCATCAGGAAGACGGTCTCGGCTCCAGCCGCCTGGGCCTCTCGCGCCAGCCACCGAACCATGGCGCTCGCGACCCCGCGCCGGCGGAACGGCTCGCGCACGCCGATCGCCGCGATCTCGGTGACGCCGTCCTGGGGTGACGGGAAGAGTCCACCACCAATTGCCTCGCCTCCGCCCGCCAGGCGCGCGAGGACCACGTGACCTCCGTTCTTGATCGTGCGGCGCAGGCCGTCGCCGCCGCCGGGTCCAGGCGGCCCCTCACCGTACGCCTCGTTCTGGACGGCCGCGGTGGCGAGGAGCTCACCATCGGTGATTGGCGCCATGAGCTCGACGCCCGCTGGTACGGTGCCGTCGAGGTCGATCGCCGGCGGTAACAGCATGAGTGGCAGCCTGCCCTCGACCTGCCATCCTGCCGCGAGCAGCGCCGACTCGACGCCGGGCGCCACGGCGGGTACGTACTCGAGCCGCGGCAACCGGTCCCTGCCTCGGTAGGCGTCCGCCAGGGCCACGACCTGTGCGAGCGTCGGCGTCGCCCCGTCGTCGGGGATGGCGTAGTTCGCGAACCGGTTCGAGTCAGAGATCGAGAAGCTGGCGAGGAACGGGCCGACCCGCGCCGTCTCGCGCGCGAGGGTCACCGAAGCTCGTAGGTACGCCGAGACCTGCGCTCCGAACGTCAGTTCGTCGACGCTCACTCGGCGCCGTGGCCCTCGTGGTCACGCTCGGGCGCCGCCTCCTCCAGCTGGATGCCCAGGCCCTGGTGCCCTAACGCAAGGGCCGTATCGGCTTCCCGGGAGATCGGCCCGAACCCGTCGACGAATGCGACCTTCATGCGGCCAGCGTACGCGGCTCGCCTGAGAGATTTCATCAGGATCTGCCTACCAGCGGCACGGACTAATCGCTTCGCCGTCGAACTCGGCGGTATGCTCGAGGACATGACGATTCAGCGGATGGACCACGTGAGCGTCGTCGTCGACGACCTGGAGGCTGCCAAGGCGTTCTTCGTCGACCTTGGTATGGAGCTGGAGGGCGAGGCGCCGATCGAGGGACCTTGGGTGGACCGTATCAACGCACTCGAAGGCGTCCGAGTCGAGATCGCGATGATGAAGACGCCGGAGGGCAACGGCCGGCTTGAGCTGACGAAGTTCCATAGCCCGAAGGTGGTCAGGCCTGAGCCGGAGAACGCACTGGGTAATACGCTCGGCCTGCGGAGCGTCATGTTCACCGTCGACGACATCGACGCGGCTGTCGACGGCCTGCGTGCGCGCGGCGCCGAGCTCGTCGGCGAGGTTGAGCAGTACGAGGATAGCTACCGGCTCTGCTACGTTCGCGGCCCCGAGGGCATCATCGTCGCTCTGTCCCAGGAGCTCAGCTGAAGCGTTCGACAATCGGCCCGTACAGGTCGAGCTGCTCCTCTTCTTCGCCGTTCATCAGGTAGATGTTGAACTGGGTGACGCCCGCCTCGCGCAGCTGCCCGAGGCGCTCGTGGTGCGCCGATGCCGGCCCCACGATCGCGAACTCGTCGGTGATCTCGTCCGACACGAATCGAGCGTTGTCGCTGCCGACTTCGGCGTGGTGGAGGTAGTTGTAGCCCTCGCGCTTCTCCACGTAGCGCCACAGCTCCTCCGGCAGGTCTTCCTTGGGGTACTTGTTGATGAGGTCGACCACGTGGTTGCTGACCAGCGCCGGGAACCACCGGACCTTGTCGCGGGCTGTCGCGAGGTCGTCCGAGACGTACGCCGGCGCGGCCGCCATGACCTCGATCGTGTCGGGATCGCGGCCCGCCTCTTGTGCCGCTGCGCGAACGAAGCCCATGCACCAGCGAATGACGTGCGGGTCCGCGAGCTGCAGGATGATCCCGTCCGCGACGCGGCCGGCCGCCGCGAGCGCCATCGGTCCATAGCCTGCCACCCAGATCGGCACGGGCCCCTGGGTCACCCACGGCATCTGGATCTCGGTCCCGTCGAGCTCGATCTTCTCGCCGGCGGTGAGGGCGCGGACGACCCGGCAGCATTCCTCCAGGTAGGCGACGGTCGTCGGCTTCTTGCCCATCACGCGGCGGGCGCTGTCGCCACGGCCGATGCCGAGGACCATTCGCCCGCCGGTGATCTCGTTGAGCGTCGCCAGTGCCGAGGCGGTGACGGTGATGTCGCGCGTGGCGGGGTTCGTCACACAGGTGCCGAGCCGCATGTGCTCGGTCGCCCCGCCCATCAGCGTCAGGAGCGGATATGGATCGCGCCACAGGACGTGTGAGTCGAACATCCAGCCATAGTTGAACCCGTTAGCCTCGGCTCGTCGCGCGAGGTCGACAGACCGGTCGAACCGATGATCCGGCTTGAGCGTGATCCCGAACTTCATGCCGTCCGTTCCTCCGTCAGCCCGCGCGGCCCATCGACATCGATGGTGAGCGGGCCCTCGCCGGATCGGAAGAGGATCATGGCCAGGTCCTCGGTCCCGGCGCTCACATCCCGATGAACGACCCAGGCAGGCATGCGACCCACGTCCCCGGCTGCGACCGTGACGCTGTCACTGCCATCGCGGCCGAACTCCCAGCGCAGGACGCCCTCCGTGACGTATGCGTAGCTGTCCCATTCGCCGTGGTGGTGCCACGGCGATGACGCGCCGGGCTCCAGGCGGAGGAAGCCAACCCAGGCGCCCTCAAGGTGGAACGCCTGCTCGCCCACGACGCCGACGGGGAGCCCCGTGGCGCTGCTGCGCTGCGTGGATCGGACCACGCTGGGCGCGTCAGGCACGACCATGTTCGCCGTTTCGCACAGGCATCGGCCTAGGGTCGGACGAGGTCTTCGTAGGCGTCCGGGCGTCGGTCGCGGTAGAACTGCCAGAGCTGCCGCACCTCGGTCACCTTCTCGAGGTCGAGGTCCCGGACGAGCAGCTCCTCGTCGTGCGCGTCGCCGACGTCTCCGACGAACTGGCCGCGAGGATCGGCGAAGTAGGACTGGCCGTAGAAGTCGTTCTCGCCCAGCGGCTCGATGCCGACCCGGTTGATCGTGCCAACGAAGTAGCCGTTGGCGACCGCATGCGATACCTGCTCGATGCGCCACAGGTATTCGGACAGGCCCCGCGAGGTGGCCGACGGGATGAAGACGATCTCGGCACCGTTGAGGCCCAGGGCCCGCGCGCCCTTCGGGGAAGTGGCGGTCGTAGCAGATGTAGACGCCGACCTTGCCGACGGCGGTGTCGAATACCGGATAACCCAGGTTGCCGGGACGGAAGTAGAACTTCTCCCAGAAGCCCTTCACCTGCGGGATGTGGGTCTTGCGGTACTTGCCGAGGTAGGTGCCGTCGGCGTCGATGACCGCCGCGGTGTTGTAGTAGATGCCCTGGGCGTGCTCGTCCTCCTCGTACATCGGCACGATGAGGACCATCCCGGTCTCCTTCGCGAGCGCCTGCATGCGCTCGGTGGTCGGGCCATCGGGGATGTGCTCGGTGTATGAGAAGTACTGCGGATCCTGGACCTGGCAGAAGTAGGGGCCGTAGAAGAGCTCCTGGAAGCACATGACCTTGGCGCCGTCGGCGGCCGCCTCGCGCGCGTACTTCTCGTGCTTCTCGATCATCGACTCCTTGTCGCCGGTCCACTCCGCCTGGACCAGCGCCGCTCGGACGATTCGCGCCATGTTCACCCTCCGCAGAACCGAATCGGCTCGCACTGAAGTCTGGATGGAAGCCGATACTCTACACCGGAGCCGATGAAGGTCTCCGTGGTCGCGTTTCACCGCCGACGCGTCCAGCCGCTAGGCTGGGCGGCCCATGAACCTCATCGACGCGGGCGTCCTCGCCCTGCTCGTGATCGGGCTGATCTCAGGCGCGCGCGCCGGCTTCCTCGGGCCGGTGCTCGGCCTCGTCGGCGCCGCCATCGGCTTCGGCCTGGCGCTCTTGCTGGCGACGCTGTTCCGCGACCAGCTGGCGGGCATCGAGCAGCCGATGCGGGCGATCGCGACCCTGGCCGGCCTCGGCGCGTTCGTGATCGTCGGCGAGGCAGCTGGGTGCCGCCGGCGGCACGACGATGAGCCACAGCCTGTGGAAGAGCGGCCTGCGTCCGTTCGACGCGTTGGGCGGCGCCGTCGTGGGCGTGGCACACGTCTGTCTGCTGGTCTGGCTCATCGGCGGCATGCTCGCGGCCGGGATGGCGCCCAGCCTTGCGACGGCCGCGCGAGAGTCGGTGGCGCTGCGCATCGCCAGCGAGCGGCTGCCGGCGCCGACCATCGTGGCCGGCCAGCTCATCGCCTTGCTCGACACCACCGGCCTGCCTCCCCTCTTCGCCGGCTTCGAGCCCGCGCCGGCACCGCCTGTCGCTCTGCCCCCGGACGCGGAGAGCCGGGCACTCGCCCAGTCGGCGATCGCCAGCACCGCGCGCATCGCGAGCACCGGCTGCGGCGAGGGGCGGGTGGTCGGGAGCGGCTTCTTCGTCACCCCGACCGACGTGGTCACCAACGCGCACGTCGTGGCCGGCGGCGACGACACGACCGTCACGATCGGTGGTGCTGTCCACCACGCGATCGTGGTCGCCTTTGATCCCGACGCCGACCTCGCCCTCCTCAGCGTCCCGGATGCGCGCGCACCCGCGCTGCAGCTGAGCGAGGCGGCACCGACGCGCGGCACCACCGGGGTGGCGCTGGGCTATCCCGGAGGCGGCGATCTGACCACCACGCCCGGCCGCGGTGACGGCCACGTTCCGGGCGGGCGGGCCCGAACATCTACGGCGACGGGCTCAACGAGCGGAGCGTCGTCGAGATGACCGCCCAGATCCGGCGCGGCAACAGCGGCGGGCCGCTCGTGATCGCGCCGGGCGTGGTCGGCGGGGTGGTCTTCGGCGCCTCGCGCACCGCGGCCGACGTCGGGTACGCGATCGGTGCCGACCAGGCGCTCGAGCGGCTCGGCCCGGCCATCGGCTCGACGACGGCCGTCGACACCGGCGCCTGCCTGTAGGCTTCGGCGCATGCCCTGGAGCCGCCACGCCAAGATCGCGTTCATCGGCTCGCATTCGGTGCGCAAGTCGAACGCCGTCCACGCCTTCGCCTCGACGATCGGGCGGGCCGGCCGCAGCGTCGAGGTCGGTCGCGAGGTCGTGCGCTTCAACCCGCTCGGCCTGAACGAGGGCGCCACGCCGGAGGCGCAGCTCTGGGTGCTGGTGACCCAGGTCCAGCAGGAGCTCGAGCTGGCCGGACGGGCGGAGGTGCTCGTCACCGATCGATCGGTCGTCGACAACTTCGCGTATTACCTGCGCGTCACCGGCGGCGAGGACCCGTTCGGGATCGAGCCGCTCATCCGCCACTGGGCCGCCTCGTACGACCTGTCGGTGCGCCTGCTCCCCGACATCGGGCTCCTGGCCGATGGCGTGCGGTCCACCAACGACGCGTTCCGCGACGAGATCGAGGCGATCCTCGACCGCATCGTGCCGCTCTACCTGCCGGCGGACCGATGCATCAGCGTTCCCGCCAGCAGCGTCACCGCCGACTACGACTGGTGGGCGATCGCCGAGCGGCTGGCCGCCATCGTCGGGGAGCCGCTGGTCGAAGGTCAGCTGAGCGCGCCGCTGGCCTGACGTTGCCGCGCGGTCGCCTTGGTTTCACTGGCGGACCAATCGCTCACGCGGCTCCCGGCGTTCCACGATGCCGCTGCCGGATGGCAGAATGCGAACTGCCGAGGCGCACCACCGGGAGCGCGCCGTCACGGAGGAACCAGTGCGCGAATCCGCTCGCAGGCGCTGTTTGCCGCGCCGATCTTCTCGACGCATCGGCTTCCATGCGAGGCGGATCGGCGGACAGATGGACCGCCACTTCTTCACCTCGCTTCTGACGGCGGTCATCGGCTTCGTGCTCGTCGCGGCGCTCGTCAGTGACGCTTCTCGAGCAGGAGAAGCGACCCTGGCGGGCTTCGGCAGCTCGTTCTACTGGGCCGTCACGACCGTCATCGGCTCCGGCGATGCCAGCTACGTGAGCTCGCCGGGCGGCTTTCTCGTCGGATGGCTGCTCGCGTTCTTCGGCGTGGCCATCGTGGCCGCAATGACCGGCGCGGTCGTCGGCTTCGTCATCGACTATCTGCTCAAGGAGGGCCAGGGCATGGGCGCCGCGGGCTACCGGACCACATCGTCGTCTGCGGCTGGAACACGACCGCCCGCGACCTCATCGAGGAGCTCAAGGGCGACGAGTTCACGACCAAGGTGGTCGTGCTCCACGACGCCGAGCGCAACCCGGCCGGCGATGGCGTCTACTTCGTCCGCGGCGACATCACGAGCACCGAAGACCTCGAGCGGACCGGGATCCGCGAGGCCGCTTCGGCCATCGTCTTCCCGTCCGATCGCTCGAACGAGGCAGACATGCGCTCCATCCTGGCGGTGATGGCCATCGAGTCGATCGCGCCGGAGGTTCGGACGGTGGTCGAGGCGAACAACCCGATGCACGTCGACCACTTCCGGCGGGCCGATGCCGACGAGATCCTGGTGACCTCGCGACTGGCCTCGCGGCTGCTCGCGCGCTCGGCCCTCTATCCCGGCCTCACCGAGCTGGTCACCGACATCGTGTCCGGGCGGCGACGGGTCGGAGCTCTACCGGGTGATGCTGCCCGACGCCTACGTGGGGCTCTCGATCGACGAGCTGTCGACGCGGCTGCGCGGCGAGCACCATGCGACCCTGCTGGCCGTGACGCGGGACGGTCGATTCGCTCGTCAATCCGCCGGCGGACTTCCGGCTCCAGGCCGGCGACGACGCCGTCGTCGTGGCCGAGGGCCTGGGCGAGCTGCGGCCGCTCGAGCTCCAGCACGAGTAGACCGATGGACCTGGGACTCCGCGGCCGAACCGCGATCGTCGGTGGCGCCACATCCGGACTCGGACGAGCCTCCGCCGAGGCGCTTGCGGCCGAGGGCTGCCGCCTCCTCATCTGGTCGCGCGACGAGGGCCGCCTGGCGGCTGCCGCCGAGGAGATCCGGGGAGCGCACGGCGTGGAGGTGGCGCACGTGGCGGCCGATGCGTCGACGGCCGAGGCGGCGGCAACCGTCGCGGCGGCCGCCGAGTCGTTCGGCACGATCGACATCGTGGTCACCAACGCCGGCGGGCCGCCGACCGTGGATCCCACGGCAACGGACGCGGCCGGCTGGCAGCGCACCATCCAGCTGCTGGCAACGACGCCGATCGAGCTCACCACGCGCCTCCTGCCGGGCATGCGCGAACGCGGTGGGGACGCGTCGTCTCGATCCTGTCGAGCGGCGTTCGCCAGCCGATCAACGACCTGGTCTATTCGAACGCCGGCCGCTCGGTGCTCGCCGCCTGGCTCAAGACCACGGCCCGCTCGATCGCCGCGGAGGGCGTGACCCTCAACGGCGTCCTGCCCGGACGCCTGTCGACGCCGCGCATTCACGAGCTCGACTCCGGACGCGCAGAGCGCGAGGGCACCAGCGAGGATGCCGTGCGGGCCGCGCACATCGCGACCATTCCGGCGGGGCGCTACGGGCGTCCGGAGGAGCTCGGAGCGCTCGTCGCGTTCCTGGCCTCGGAGCGAGCTTCGTACGTGACCGGGCAGCTGGTCGCCGTCGACGGGGGCCTGATCGCCGGGCTGTAGGATGCGGCCCATGGACGAACGAGACGCCGCGATGAGGCGCGCCGCCGAGATCGGCCTGGAATTCATCGGGGGCCTCCCGGAGCGCCACGTCGGATCGGTGGCGGACGCGGCCGAGATCGCCGCCCGGCTCGGCGGCCCGCTCCCAGAACGCGGCATGGACGCGACAGCGGTCGTGGAGGAGCTGGCGGCGGCGGTCGATCCCGGCCTTGTCGCGTCGGCGGGTCCGCGCTACTTCGGCTTCGTGGTCGGCGGAGCCCTGCCGGCATCGGCGGCGGCCGACTGGCTGACCACCGCCTGGGGCCAGAACGCCGGCGCTGCACGCGCCTTCCCCTGCCGCGGCGGCAGCCGAGGAGGCGGCCGGGCGATGGATGCTCGAGCTGCTCGGGCTGCCGGACGACGCGAGCTTCGGCCTGCCCACCGGCGCCGGGCTCGGGAACACCGTCGGCCTCGCCGCCGCACGCCACGCCGTCCTTGAGCGCGCTGGATGGGACGTCGAGGCGCGATGGACTGTACGGCGCGCCGCGCAGATCGCGGTCCTCATCGGCGCGGAGGCACACGCCACGGCCCTCACCGCCCTCCAGTACCTGGGCCTCGGCCGCGACCGGGTCACGCGGATCGAGACCGACGACCAGGGCCGGATGATCGCGGGCGGATGCGCGCGCCGCCATCGGAGCCATCGATGGGCCGCTGATCGTGGCCACGCAGGCCGGCAACGTGAACAGCGGCGCCTTCGACCCGGTCCGGCGAGATCGCCGATGCGCTGCGCCGCCCACCCGAACGCGTGGCTCCATGTCGACGGCGCATTCGGCCTGTGGGCCGCCAGCTTCGAGGAGCTGCGGCACCTCGTGCGACGGCGTGGACCGTCGCGGACTCCTGGTCCACGGATGCGCACAAGTGGCTGAATGTTCGGCTACGACTGCGGATTCGTCGCCGTCCGCGACGCGCGGTCCCACCGCGCCGCGATGGTCCGCCGACGCCGCCTATCTCATGCGCAGCGAGCAACGCGAGTCGTGGGAATGGGTGCTCGACAGTCTCGCGCCGGGCGCGTGGATTCCCGCTCTACGCCGCGCATCCGCTCGCTGGGCAGGGAGGGAGTCGAGGCGCTGGTCGACCGCTGCTGCGCGCTGGCGCGACGCATCGCCGAGCGGCTCACGCGACGCCCCGGGCGTCGAGGTCCTGAACGACGTCGTGCTCAACCAGGTCCTCGTCCGCTTCGGCGACGACGATCGCACCCGCGCGGGTCATTCGCCTGCATCCAGGAGGAAGGCACGGCCTGGATGGGCGGAACGACCTGGCAGGGCATGGCCGCGATGCGCATCAGCGTCAGCAACTGGTCGACCACCGAGGCCGATGCCGACCGGTCCGTGGAGGCCATCCTGCGCTGCGCCTGCGAGCTCCTGAGGCCCGGCTCAGCCGAAGCCGACCTCGTCCTCCTCGATCCATCCTCGGTCCTCCACGCGCGGCGCGGAGCCGGGAGCGGCGTCACGCGCGAGCCAGGAGAGCAGCCGATCGGGTCCGACGGCGAGCGCCAGGCACACCACGATCATGGTCAGTGGCACGAGGAGCTCCTTCGCCTGACGCGGCCGGCAGGAGGAGCGCCCAGATGCCCACCGCCGCCGAGGCCGCCGAGGCGATCGGCGCACGCGCAAGCAGGAATCCGAGCAGCGCGAGCGTCGGGAGGGCGATGAGCGGGAGCTGACCGGTCGAGGCGGCGGCTGCGGCGGCGAACGCGCCCGCGCCGGCGGTCAGGCCGAGGAGCGCGCGCACGACCGCCTCCGCATCCTCGCCGTAGGCGGTGCGTCGACCGGCGGCTGTCATCGGTCCCATCGTGGATCGAGTCTACGCCCACGATTCAAATTGCGGCGTGTGGTGTAATCGGGGCTTCCGTGAGCATCGAGACGGAGAACCGATGGCGATCGAGACCGAGCGCGGCACCATGACCGGCGACGAGATGGTCGCCCTCACCAAGCGCCACACCCTCTTCGAGTGGTCGGCCCAGTCGAAGGTCGACCCGATCCCGGTGGCCGGCGCCAAGGGCGTCTACTTCTGGACCCCCGAGGGAAAGCGCTTCCTCGACTTCAACAGCCAGCTGATGTGCACGAACATCGGCCATGGCCATCCGAAGGTGATCGAGGCCATCAAGCGCCAGGCCGAGACCCTGGCCTACGTCAACCCGTTCATGGCCTCCGAGCCGCGGGCGCGCCTGGGCGCGAAGCTGGCGGAGCTCACGCCCGGCGACATCGACACCTTCTTCTTCACCAACGGCGGCGCCGAGGCCAACGAGAACGCCATCAAGCTGGCACGGTTCGTCACCGGCCGGCACAAGATCCTTGCCCGCTACCGGTCGTACCACGGCGGCACCGCAGGGGCGATCAGCCTGACCGGCGACCCGCGGCGCTGGGCGGCCGAGCCCGGCATCCCCGGCGTGGTGCGGGTCATGGATCCCTACCACGGAATCCAGCGCGGCTGGGACTCGGCCGACGAGGCCCTGACCAACCTCGAGGAGGTCATCCAGCTCGAGGGCCCGAACACGATCGCGGCCTTCATCCTCGAGACGGTGACCGGCACCAACGGCATCCTCGTGCCGCCCGATGGATACATCCAGGGCGTCCGCGAGATCTGCGACCGCTACGGGATCCTGATGATCGCCGACGAGGTCATGGCCGGCTTCGGGCGCACCGGCAAGTGGTTCGCCATCGACCACTGGGACGTCGTCCCCGACCTGATCACCATGGCCAAGGGCCTGACCAGCGCCTACGTGCAGCTCGGCGCGCTCGGCATGCGGCGCAAGTACGCGGAGCACTTCGAGAACAACGTCTTCTACGGCGGCCTCACCTACAACTCGCACCCGCTCGCCTGCGCCACCGCGCTGGCCACGATCGAGGTCTACGAGGACGAGGAGCTGATCGAGCGTGCGGCGCGCATGGGCGAGCGGCTGAAGGTGCACCACGAGCAGCTGGCGGCGCGGCATCCGAGCGTCGGAGCGGTGCGCAGCATCGGGCTGTTCGGGATCGTCGAGCTCGTCCGCAACCGCGAGACCATGGAGCCGATGGCGCCCTTCAACGGCACCTCCGACGAGATGGTCGCGCTCGGGAAGCGCTTCCGGGAGGACGGGCTCTACACCTTCGTGCGCTGGAACACGTTCTTCACGAACCCGCCGCTGACGATCAGCGAGGAGGAGATGGCGGAGGGCTTCGAGATCATCGATCGAGCCCTCGAGATCACCGATGCCGCGGTCGCCTAGGCAGCCGGGAGGTGACGGTTCAGCGGCCCCTTGGCGCGACGGGCTGGCAAGGTCGCCGCTCGACGATCGGTCGTCTTCGTCGCGTTCGTGATCTTGGTCGTCGGTGCTCTGGGAAGGGGTCAAGTTCATCGGGGGCGATACCGTGGCGGGCAGCAGGCGGCGAGGTGACTCTGGGACCCGCCGCTCAAGATCTGGTTCGCCACGGACACCAACCTCCCGCACATCTGGGACATCGGGCCGAGATGGTCGGCCCACCGAACTCGGGGACGGACGAGACCCTGCTCGAATACCTCCTGGTCCAGGCGCTCTACACCTGGCGCGAGGCGTTCATCGGTTTCGCGCTGGGCGGAGTCCTCGGCATTGGCCTGGCAATCGCCTTCGTTCACTCCGGCCTGATCGAGCGGACGCTCTCGCCGTACGTGATCGCCAGCCAGACCATCCCGATCGTGGCGCTGGCCCCGATGATCGTGCTTCTTCGTGGGGCACAACATGACCGAGCGTGGTGATCATCGCCACGTACCTGAGCTTCTTTCCCGTCACCATCGCGATGCATCCGCGGCCTGCGTTCGCCGGACCCGCGGGCGCTCGAGCTGATGCGTTCGTACGCGGCCGGCCGGCCGCGCGGTGCTGTGGAAGCTGCGCACTGCCGGCATCCCTGCCCTACCTGTTCACCGCCCTCAAGATCACCGCCACCGCGAGCATCGTCGGGGCCATCGTCGGCGAGGGACCCGGGGGCATCCGCTACGGCCTCGGCCGGGCGATCCTGTTCTTCAGCCAGCAGTACACGATCGCGCCGGAGAAGCTGTGGTCCGCGATCATCGTCACGCGCGGCGCTCGGGATCGTGTTCTATCGCGATCGTGCGGATCGTTGAGTTGCGGGTCGCTGCGCCGATGGCCGGAAGGATTCGCCGGATGACCGGATCGGATCGCCATCCGGTCGTCAGCCTGGCCGGCGTCGGCAAGACCTTCGCCGTCGGGTCAGGCACGACCGTGGCCCTCAGCGGGATCGACCTCGAGATCGGCAGCGGCGAGTTCGTGTCGTTGATCGGTCCATCCGGCTGCGGCAAGTCGACCCTCCTGCGCACCATCGGCGACCTCACTCCGGCAACGTCCGGCACGGTGCTGGTCAACGGGAAGCCGGCCGCGCAGGCTCGCATGGATCGCGAGTACGGGATGGTCTTCCAGGCCCCGCTCCTCTTCGACTGGCGCACGGTCGAGCGAGAACGTCCAGCTGCCCCTCGAGCTGCTCGGCCAGGACCGGGGCGACCCGCGCCCGGCGTGCCGAGGAGATGCTGGACCTCGTCGATCTCACCGACTTCGCCGGACACCACCCCTATCAGCTGTCGGGTGGCATGCAGCAGCGAGTGGCGATCGCGCGCGCCCTCGCCTTCTCCCCGTCGCTGCTCCTGATGGACGAGCCGTTCGGTGCCCTGGATGAGATGACCCGTGAGCGGATGAACGCCGAGCTGCTGCGCATCTGGGAGCGCACCGGGATCACGGTCGTCTTCGTGACCCACTCGATCCCCGAAGCGGTGTTCCTGTCGAGCCGGGTGGCGGTCATGAGCGCCCGGCCCGGCCGCATCACGAACCTGGTGGAGGTCGATCTCGAGCGGCCGCGCGATTTCGCGACGCGCGAGAGTCCCCGCTACTTCGAGCTGATCACCGAGGTACGTGAGGCGCTTCGAGCCGGTGAGGGACGGGGCGGACCGCGTCCGACGGCGTCCGCCGAGCGCATCGCCGCCGAAGGCGAGGTCGGCTGAGTTGCGTCTCGTCGCCACGCTCCGACGCTACTCGCCCGCCATCGTGCTCCTCGTGGTGGTGATGGTCGCATGGGAATCCGGGGTGCGATTCTTCGGCGTCAAGGGCTTCATCCTGCCGGCGCCCTCGGCAATCTGGACCGCCCTCCTCGACAACTGGACCACCGGATACCAGATCCTTCCCGCCGCCCAGGTCACCATGTACGAGGCGCTCGGCGGGCTCGCCATCGGGATCACCGCCGGCCTCGTCGTCGCCTTCGGCGTCTCCCGATGGCCGGCCTCGCGTGACACGATCCTGCCGTTGGCGGTGGCGATCAACGCCATCCCGATCGTCGCCTTCGCGCCGCTGGCCAACAGCTGGTTCGGGATCCTCAGCCCGCTCTCCAAGATGGTCGTCGCGGCTTCGCTCGTCTTCTTTCCGATCATGATCAACGTCCTGCGAGGCCTGACACAGGTCGAGCCGTCGGCGCTCGAGCTGATGCGTTCCTACGCCGCCGGACCGATCGCGGTGACCCGGCACCTGCGGATCCCGAACGCGCTCCCGTTCCTGTTCACCGGCCTCAAGGTGGCCACGACGCTGACCCTGATCGGGGCGGTCGTCGGCGAGTACTTCGGCGGCCTGACCGTCGCGCTCGGGCGCGTCGTCGTGGGAAGTGCCAGCGCCCTGCGCTTCGACGTCACCTGGGCTGCGATCATGGTCGTCTCGGCGATGGGGATCGGCCTCTACCTGGTCGTCGTTGCCATCGAGCGAGTCGCCATCCCCTGGCATGCGTCGGTGCGCGGCGACCAGCCGGGCTGATGCGGTCACGACACTCACGGAGGTGGCCGACACCTAGAATCTGCCAAACGCGGTTTACAGCCCATCGAGCACAGGCACGGAGGAGTGAGATGAAGGGATCCCGCATCGCCCTGGTCATGGCGACCTGTGGCGCGCTGCTGCTGGCGGCGTGCCAGGCGACAGAATCACCATCGGCGGCTGAATCGACCGGGACCGGGGCGTCGCCGGAGGCGTCGACGGGATCGTCGGTCGAGGCCTCGGCCGAGCCAGAGGCCGCGTCGGTTCGGCTTCAGCTGCAATGGACGCCCCAGGCGCAGTTCGCCGGCTACTACGCGGCCGACGAACAGGGCTACTACGCCGATGAGAACCTGACGGTCGAGTTCCTGCCCGGCGGCGGCGACGTCGTGCCGCAGCAGGTCGGCTCGGCGCCGGACGGCCCCGAGTTCACCATCGCCTGGGTGCCGAAGGTGCTCCAGGCCCGCGAGGCCGGATCCGACCTGGTGCAGATCGCCCAGGTCTTCCAGCGCGCCGCGACGCTGGCAGTCTCCTGGCGTGACAGCGGCATCACCACTCCGGAGGACTGGGCCGGCAAGAAGGTCGGCGCCTGGCCATTCGGCAACGAGCTCGAGGTCATCGCCACCGCGACGCTCGCTGGGCTCACCGCCGGCGAGGACTACACCCGCGTCGAGCAGGACTTCGACATGAGCGAGCTGCTGGCCGCGTACGACGGCTGCGGGGAGGGCGACACCGACTGCGTCGACGTTGCCGAGGCGATGGTCTACAACGAGTACGCCCAGCTGCTGGAGACCGAGAACCCGGACACCGGTGAGCTGTTCACCCCGGACGACCTGAACGTCCTCGACTACAACGAGTACGGCACCGCCATGCTGCAGGATGCCCTCTGGGCGCGAGCTTCGTGGCTGGCCGAGGGCAACAACGAGGACGTCGCCGTCCGGTTCCTGCGCGCCTCGTTCCGTGGCTGGATCTACTGCCGCGAGAACCCGGATGACTGCGTCCAGTACTCGCTCGACCAGGGCAGCCTGTGGCCGGTTGGCCACCTGACCTGGATGATGAACGAGGTCAACGCACTCGTCTGGCCGGCCCCGGACGGCATCGGCGTCCTCGACCAGGACACCTACGCACAGACGATCGAGACGGCGACTGCCGGAGAGATCCTGACCGCAGATCCGTCTGAGGACGCGATCCGCACGGACCTCGTCGAAGCCGCCCTCGCCGGCATCGAGGATGACGCCACCGGCGAGGACTGGGAGAAGCCGGTCGTCGAGGTCACGCCGGGAGGCGAATAGACCGACCCCGTTCACCGCGCCACGCGGCCCCTCTCCGATCCGTCGGGGAGGGGCCGTTCGACACCCGGCCGGTATGATCGGCCCATGCCGCCGACGACGCTCCGCGCCGCCGACTGCCGGTCCACGACATGACTGGCCTGGGGTTCACACTGCTCGTCGCCCTTGCGGCGGCGTTGGTGCTCGGCGCGCTGGCGCATCGGCTCAGGCTGCCGCCGATGCTCGGCTACATCGCGGCGGGCATGGCGGTCGGTCCGTTCACGCCGGGCTTCGTGGCCGATCGCGAGGAGGTCCTGGCGCTCGCCGACGTCGGCGTTGCGCTCCTGATGTTCAGCATCGGCCTCCAGTTCAGCCTCGGGGAGCTTCGCTCGGTCGGCGGACGCATCCTCGCCGGCGTCCCGGTCCAGGTGGCCCTGACGATGGCCATCGGCACCGCGACCGGCCTGGCACTGGGCTGGGAGCTGCTGTCGGCGCTCTTCATCGGCGGTGCCGTGTCGGTCGCCTCGACCGTGGTGCTCGTGAAGGTGGCGGGCGAGGCCGCGCTGCACACGACCGCCTACGGCCGGACGGCGCTCGGCGTCTCGATCGTGCAGGACCTCCTGACGGTGGTGCTGGTCGTCGGGCTCTCGGCACTGGGTGGCCAGGCCGACGAGTCGTGGTTGGGGCTGATCGGCGCCGGCGCCGTGGCGCTCGGGTTCGTCGCCCTGGTCCTGGTCGGCGGTTCGCGGGTGCTCCCTCCGCTGCTGGGCTTCATCGCCGGCCTGCGCTCGCGTGAGCTGTTCGTCATCGCCGTGGCGGTCATCTCGATCGGCACCGCCTTCGCGGCCAGCGCGCTCGGGGTGAGCGTGGCGCTCGGCGCCTTCGTCGCCGGCCTCGCGCTTGCCGATTCCGACCTGAGCGCCAGCGTGCTGGGCGAGATCGTGCCGCTGCGCGAACTGTTCAGCACGTTCTTCTTCGTCTCGATCGGCATCCTGCTGCAGCCGACGGCCATTCTTGCCGCCTGGCCGGTGGTGCTGGCGCTCCTCCTGATCATCACCCTGGGCAAGGCGTTGCCGATCGCCGGCCTGGCGCTGTGGGACGGGCAGTCGCCGTCGAACGCGCTTCGTGCGGGCGCCCTGATCGGCCAGAGCGGCGAGTTCAGCTTCGTGCTCGCCTCCGCCGGCCTGGCATTGGGGGCGGTCGCCCCCGAGACATTCTCGCTGGCCATGGGCGCGGTCGTCATCTCGATCCTCACCGCGGAGCCACTGCTGGCCGCGGCACGTTGGATCGGCCCTCGCCTCGACGCCGCCATGCCGCGCGCGCCGCTGCCGGGCGACGAGCCCCCGACCGGACTGCGACGGCACGCCGTCATCCTCGGCTACGGCCGCGTCGGCCGCTCGGTTGCGCGGGTCCTCGAGTCGCGCGGCTTCGGCTGGGTTGCCGTGGACAGCGACTATGGCGTCACGCGCGAGGCGCGCGCGGCCGGCGCACGCGTGATCTACGGCGAGGCCGGGACGCCGCCGGTGCTCGACCAGGCAGGCGTCACTGAGGCCCACGCCCTCGTGGTCTGCGTGCCGGATGCCCTCGCGTCACGCCAGGCGGTCGTCTACGCGCGCGACCGCAACCCGAGGATCGAGATCGTCGCGCGCGCGCATTCCGATGCGGAAGAGGTCG
Source organism: uncultured Chloroflexia bacterium (assembly GCA_963789435.1). Lineage (GTDB taxonomy): Bacteria > Chloroflexota > Limnocylindria > QHBO01 > QHBO01 > JACDBZ01. The sequence continues at coordinate 75,229 of CAWBKO010000003.1, read as the reverse complement.
ACCTGCGGCGGTTGGGCGCCGCGCGCGTGGTGGTTGCCGATCGGGAGCTCGGCAACGAGATGATCCGCCACGCGCTGCGCCGCTTCGGCGTCAGCGACCGCGAGGTTGCCGCGATCCTGGAGACGCGCCGCCGGGCGTGATCCCTGACCGGGTCAGGCGGCGACTGCGGGCTCGTCCTCGACCACCAGCCCGTCCCGCATCCGGACGATCCGGTCGCAGAACCCGGCGACCTCGGCATCGTGCGTGACGAGCACGACGGTCTGGCCACGCTCGCGGTTGAAGCGGCGCAGGAGCTCGAGCACCTCGTTTGCGTGGCCCGAGTCCAGGTTGCCCGTCGGTTCGTCGGCCAGCACGATGGCCGGCTCGTTGACGAGGCTGCGAGCAATGGCGACGCGCTGCTGCTCCCCGCCCGAAAGCTCCATCGGCCGATGGTCCGCCCGCTCGGCCAGTCCCACCCATGCGAGTGCCTCGCGGGCCGCCGCGGTGGCCTGCCCTCGGGAGGCTCCGGCGTATTCCTTCGCGAGCGCCACGTTTTCGAGGGCGGTGAGCGTCGGCACCAGGTTGAACGACTGGAACACGAAACCCATCGTCTTCGCCCGCATCTGCGTGCGTTCCCGGTCGGACAGGTTCGCCACCGACCTGCCGTCGATGAGGACCTCCGGCGCCGGGCCGTTGTTGCGATCCGCCGAGTGGAGCAGTCCGAGCAGGTGCATGAGGGTGCTCTTGCCGGAACCCGAGGGTCCCATGATCGCGACCATCTCGCCGGCCTCGATGCTGATGTCGACACCGCGAAGCGCCTCCACGATGTTGCGCCGTCCGAGGCGGTAGGTCTTCCGCAGGTTGCGGCCTTCAAGAAGTGCCATGTCGTTCGCTCCTACTCGTAGCGCAGCGCGGTGACCGGGTCGAGCCGGGCTGCGCTCCAGGCGGGAATGATCCCGGCGAGCATGCCGAGGATGGTGGAGAAGCCGACGGCGAAGATCGCCGTCTCGGGCGTCAGGTCGAAGAGGACGGTGCCGCCGGCACGCCCGGCCTCGTTGGCAAGCACGACCACGAGCGCTCCCAGCCCAAGGCCGATCAGGCCGCCGATCAGTCCGATCAGGCCGGCCTCGGCGACCAGCGAGCGGATGATCCTGCCGCGTGAGCCACCGATGGCGCGCTTGATCCCGATCTCGCGGGTGCGCTCGGCGACGCTCATTGCCATGGTGTTGATGACCGATAGGCCACCGACCACCAGGCTGATGATGGCGACGCCGATGATGATCGCGTTGAAGATCGCGGTGGATGCACCGATCTGCTCGTCGAACTCAGCGCCCGTCAGGGTCGCGCTGTTGTCCACCGCGGTCTCGATGCCTGCGGCGACCTCATCGACGTCCGCCTCGGCGTCGGGATAGACCACGATCTGGTTCACGAGCTCCTCGGGCGCGACCGCATCGGTGATCAGCGGTGGAAGCGTCTCGGCAAAGAGCTCCTGCGCGGCCGACGAGCGGCACGATGCCGGTGGTGTCGGGCGCCGTCAGCGTCGGGTTGCAGGGTTCCGATCACGTCGAACGTGCGCCCGCGGATCTCGATCGTGTCGCCCGCCGTGACGTCGTACTCGCTGGCCAGCGCCGAACCGAGAACGACCAGTCGCCCTCGTCCTCAGCGTGAGCATCCGCCCGGTTGCGATCTGCAGCTGGAACTGCTCGTGGCCCTTCGTCGGCTCCAGGAATCGCACCGATGACCATGTCCGGAATGCTGAACGAAACGCCTGGCTCCGGGTCCCAGAGGAGCTGGATCTGCGCGTCGACGGCTGCGACGCCGTCGACCTCGCGGATCGCATCGGCCGAGTCAACGCTCATCGGTGCAATCCGAACGTCGACCCGTCGGTGACGATGATCTTGTCGGCGAAGTATTGGCTACCGCCCTCGACGAGGGCATTGATCTTGTTTGCCATCGAGCTGAAGACGACGAGTGCCCAGATCCCGATCGTGATGCCCAGGATCGTGAGGGTCGTCCGCAGCTTCCGGCGCGAGAGCTCGCGCAGCAGGCGCATCGGTTTCCTCAATCAGTGACGTGGATGCGGCCATCGTCGGCGGGGCGAGCCCCGTCGTCATCGGCCATATGGCCGAATCACCCTACCCTGCGAAGGCGGCGCCCGCATGACGCGTCCCATCGCCACGGACGCCAGGCCTCACCAGGCTTCGCCGATGCGCTCCACCAGCTCGTCAAGGGAATCGACCACGAGTGCCGGTTCGGTGCCGTCCGGAAGACGCTGGATCACGCCCCACGGCCCGCGACGCAGCCACACCGCGCGCATCCCCGCGGCGATCGACGGCACCACGTCGTTGTCGACCCGGTCACCAACATAGGCGACCGCCGCGGGTTCCGGGCTGCCCATGAGCTCGAGGGCACGATCGAAGAATTCGGAGTCGGGCTTCCACACGCCCATCCCCTCGCTCATCGCCATCACCTCGACGTCGAACCCCAGCGTCGCGCAGCTGCTCTCCGCGGACCTCGGGCTGGTTGGCAACGATCGCGAGGCGGTAGCCGACCTGCGTCAGTCCCGCGACGGCGCCAAGGGCGTCGGCGTACAGGTCGGCTTCGGCGAATCCGCCGTAGGCGCGCTCAACCGCGGGCAGCCGCAGCTGCCAGTCGTCGGCGCCGAAGATCGGAAACACGTCCCGATGCTCGCCACCGCGGGCGATGACGGCCCCGAGCGCGGCCAGGAAGGTGAGCCGCGGCACGCCCAGCTCATCGGCCCACAACGACCAGATCCGCGTCTCGTCGATCAGGGTCTCGCCGACGTCGAGGCACACCCAGCGGTCCGTCATGGCTCCAGCGCCGCATCCAGGTCCGATCCCGCGATCGCGGCATCGAGGTAGGTGGAGGTGCCCGCGTCCCGGAGCTCGCGCGCCGCGGCGACCAGTGCACCGTACGCCGCCCGAGCCAGCCCGCCACCCGTCGAGACGCGTCGGACGCCGAGGCTGGCCAGCTCCGGCACCGCGGGAGTCCGCCGCATGGCCAGAACGTTGATCGGTGCGCCAACCTCGTCGACCACGCGCTTGATCTCGTCGGCGGTCACGAGCCCGGCGCGTACAGCACGTCGGCACCGGCGTCGCGATATGCCCGAAGCCGCGTGATCGTGTCGTCGAGGTCGCCGAGATCGTAGAGGTGATTCTCAGCGCGCGCGGTGAGCACCAGTGCCGCGCTCCCCGGCCGCCTCGGCAGCTGCCCCCACTCGTTCGATCGCGACCTCGATCGGGTCGATCGAGCCGGATCGCGGATCGTAGTCCTCGATCGAGCATCCAGCCGCCCCGGCCTCGGCGACGAGCCGAACGGTCTCGCCACACCGGCCGGATCATCGGCGAAGCAGCGCTCGGCGTCGACGCTGACCGGGATATCGACGGCTGCCGCAAGCGCCTCGACGTGGACCAGCAGCTCGTCGCGGGTGACGTGCTGGTCGGTCCGTCCGAGCGCTGGCGGCATGCCCCGAGCTGGTGGTCGCGATTGCCGGGAAGCCCATGGACGCAAGGAGCCGGGCTGAACCGACGTCCCAGGCGTTCGGCATCACGAACAGGCCATCCCGGTGCAGGTCGCGGAAGTCGCTCATGCCCCGATCCTAGACGAGGGCGCAGCGTCGGGAGTTTGACGCGGCGAACGTCGGCTACGGGATCGGCGGCGCCCGTTCGGCGCGCAGCATCGGCGCGTGAACGCATTCCCTCGCCAGACGATCCCCGGGACGGTGGCACCGCGACGGCTCCTGGGGGGCATCGCCGTCGCGGTGGCCGTCATGCTGAGCATCTGGCTGCTGGTCGCCGCAGGCCTGCAGCGGGGCGAGCTGCGCGATGGGACGATGCCTGGGCCGCTGCCGGACGTCCCGTCGATCGTCCGGGCCGACTAGGCCGTCGCCGGGATCGAGATCGCGCCGGCGCCGGGAGCCGACATCGCGCCGATGGACGGGCAGCTCTCGCCGCGGTAGCGGCTCAGGCCTGCTTGACTCCGGCGACGAGGGCCTCGACCGATGGCTTCGCGTCGCCGAACAGCATCGTCGTCTTCTCGTTGCTGAACAGCGGGTTCGGGATGCCGGCGAAGCCGGCGCCACGGCCGCGCTTGAGCACGATGATGTTCTGCGCCTGGTCGACGTTGAGGATCGGCATGCCGGAGATCGGTGAGCCCTCCTCGCGCGCCGATGGGTTGACCACGTCGTTGGCGCCGATGATCAGCGCGACGTCGGTATCGGCGAAGTCGTCGTTGATCTCGTCCATCTCCTTGAGCCGGTCGTACGGCACGTTTGCCTCGGCCAGCAGCACGTTCATGTGCCCCGGCATGCGACCGGCGACGGGATGGATGGCGAACTGGACGTCGACGCCCTTGGCGACGCAGCAGGTCCATCAGCTCGCGAACCGGGCCCTGCGCCTGCGCCACCGCCATGCCGTAGCCGGGCACGATGATCACGCGCTTGCCGTAGGCCATCAGCACGGCCGCATCGTCCGCGCTGATCTCGCGCAGCTGCTCCTCGCCCTCCTCGCCGGCGGCGACCGCTCCGCCGCCCGTGCCGAAGCCGGCGAACAGGACGTTGAAGATCGAGCGGTTCATTGCCTTGCACATGAGCTGGGTGAGGATGGCGCCCGAGGCGCCGACCAGCGTGCCGGCGATGAGGAGCGCGAAGTTGCCGAGCACGAAGCCGGTCGCGGCGACCGCGATGCCGGTGTACGAGTTCAGCAGCGACACCACGACCGGCATGTCCGCGCCGCCGATCGGCATCACCAGCTGGACGCCAAGCACCAGCGACAGGACCGACGAAGAGCAGGAACAGCGGGACGCTGGCGGAGACGGCGGCCAGGTAGACGCCGATGGCGACGACCGCCAGGAAGAGCCCGGCGGTGACGATCTGCGAGCCGGGGTACTTCACCGGCCGCGACCGCGATCAGCCCCTGGAGCTTGCCGAAGGCAACCACCGAGCCGGTCAGGCTCACCGAGCCGATGATCGCGCCGAGCAGCGTGGCGATGACGAAGGCCAGCGGCAGCAGCTCGCCGGGGTGAGCCTCGGAGTCGCGCAGGAACTCGACCACCGCGACCAGCGCGGCCGCGCCGCCGCCGGCCCCGTTGAAGATGGCGACCATCTGCGGCATGGCGGTCATCGGCACGCGCTTGGCGCCGAGCCAGCCGGCCACCGAGCCGATCGCGCCGCCGACGACGATGATCCACCAGTTGGCGAGCATGCCCTCGGTGGTGAAGAAGGTCCACGCGATCACGAGCGCCATGCCGGCGGCGCCGAGCTGGTTGCCCCGCCGCGCCGTCGACGGAGAGGCGAGGAACTTGAGGGCCAGGATGAAGGTGACGCTGGCGACGAGCCAGACGAGGTAGGTCAGGACCTGGAGCGTGTCCATCTAGCCGCGCTCCCGCGGCTGCTCATTGGGCCGCTTCTTGAACATCTCCAGCATGCGGTCGGTGACCACGAAGCCGCCGACGACGTTGATGGTGCCGAGGATGACGGCGATCAGCGCGAGGACGATCCCGACCGCGCCCGCCGGCGGTGGCGGCAACCAGCATGGCACCGACCACGATCACGCCGTGGACGGCGTTCGCGCCGCTCATGAGCGGGGTGTGGAGCATGGTCGGCACCTTCGAGACGACCTCGTAGCCGACGAAGGCGGCGAGGACGAGGATGAAGAGCGCCGAGATCAGCTCGAAGGCGGTGAGCTCCATCGGGCTACGCGTCCTTCTTCTCGCCCGCGTCGGCGGGCGCATCGGTCTTGGCTGGTGCGCGGCTTGGGCGCGTGCGACCTCGATGCCGAGCGCCTTGGCGGTCGCCTCGTGGACCACCTTGCCGCCGTGCGTGATGGTGGCGCCGCGGGTGATCTCGTCGTCGAAGTCGAGGTTGAGCTTGCCGTCCTTGAGCAGGTGCTTGATCAGGGTCTGGAGGTTCTTGGCGTACATCTGCGTCGCGCTGCCCGGCATGGTGGCCGGCAGGTTGGTGAGGCCGATGATCCTCACGCCGTGGCGAACGACCTCCTTGCCCGGCTCGGTGCCCTCGACGTTGCCGCCCATCTCGGCCGCCATGTCGACGATCACGCTGCCCGGCTTCATGCTCTTGACCATCTCGTCGGTCACGAGCCGCGGCGCGGGGCGGCCGGGGATCAGGGCGGTGGTGATGATGAAGTCGGCCTCCTTGACCCGCTCCGCGATCAGCTCCGCCTGGCGGCGCTTGTAGTCGTCGCTCATCTCGCGTCGCGTACCCGCCGGCCGTCTCGGCCTTCGCCTTCTCCTCGTCGGTCATCTCGACCTCGATGAAGGTGCCGCCCAGGCTCTCGACCTGCTCCTTGACGACCGGCCGGACGTCGGTTGCCTCGACCACGGCGCCCAGGCGGCGCGCCGTGCCGATCGCCATCAGCCCCGCGACGCCGGCACCCATGACGATGCCTCTTGCCGGCCGCACGGTGCCGGCGGCCGTCGTCAGCAGCGGCATGAACTTCGGCAGCCGCTCGGCCGCGATGAGGACCGCCTTGTAGCCGCCGACGGTGGCCTGCGAGCTCAGGGTGTCCATCGACTGCGCGCGGGTGATGCGCGGGATGGCGTCCATGCTGATGGCGGTCACGCCCTGCTTCGCCAGCTTCTGAGCCAGCTCCGGCTTGGCGAGCGTTCCGAGCGTGCCGATCAGGATGGAGCCATCGCGGAGCATCTCGACCTCCTCGTCGGAGGGACGGCCGACCCGCAGGACCGCGTCCGCCTGCCCGTAGAGCGCCGGGGCGTCCGGGACGATGGTGGCGCCCGCCTCGCGGTATGCCTCGTCGGTGTTCGATGATGCCTCACCGGCACCGGCCTGGACGAGGACCTCGACGCCGTCGCCGACGAGCTGGCCCGCGATCAGCGGCGTCAGCGCGACGCGGGTCTCGCCTTCGGCGGTCTCGCGTGGGACAGCGATCTTCATCGGTGCAAGTTCTCTTCGTCGGGTCTGCATGGGGCGAACCGCCGCAGCTCATCGAGGGCGCATGGCGGTTCGGATTTCGGAGTGTAGCAGGACCGATCCCGGCAGGCGCTGCGCGGTCGAGTGGTCTCGTCGACTAGGCTTGGACAACCCATGTCGCTCGTCGTCGACTCCATCACCAAGCGCTTCGGCGATGTCGTCGCCCTCGACGGCATCTCCTTCAGCGTGGAGCCAGGACGCATCTTCGGCCTGCTCGGCGCGAACGGGGCAGGGAAGACGACGAGCATGCGGATCGTGCTCGATATCCTGCGCGCCGATGCCGGCCGCGTGACCTGGCTGGGCGCCGAGAACACGTCGTTGCCACGTCGCACGTGGGGCTACCTGCCCGAAGAACGAGGGCTCTATCCGAAGATGGTCGTCGGCGAGCAGCTGCGCTTCTTCGCGGCGCTGTACGGGGTGCCCGAAGCCACGGCGCGCGCCGAGATCGACGACTGGCTCGAGCGGTTCCGGATCCCGGACTACGGGACGCGCAAGCTCGAGGAGCTCTCCAAGGGCAACCAGCAGAAGATCCAGTTCATCGCGGCGATCCTGCACGACCCGGAGGTGCTGATCATGGACGAGCCCTTCTCGGGCCTCGACCCGGTCAACGTGCGGTTGCTCAAGGAGGCGTTCCTGGAGATGCGCGACCGCGGCAAGACGCTCATCTTCAGCACGCACCAGATGGAGACGGTCGAGGAGCTGTGCGAGTCGATCGCCATCATCGACCTCGGCCGCGTCGTGGTCAGCGGCGCGGTCCGTGACGTGAAGCGCGGCATGGGCCGTCGCGTCGTGCGGCTCGCGACCGCGGGCGACGGCCACGGGGCCGCCTGGTTGACGAAGCTGCCGGGCGTCGAGCTGACGACCCAGCGCGAGGACTACGTGGAGCTCCATGTCCCCGCCGAGCGCGACCCGGCCACGATCCTCGAGGCGGCGCTCGCGCAGGGAGAGCGGGTCACGCGCTTCGAGATCGCGGAGCCGAGCCTCGAGGAGATCTTCGTGGAGTACGTCGGTCGCCGCGCCGTCGACGAGTCGGAAGAGCACCTGGCGAGCTCGAACCGCGAGGCCGCTGCATGAGCGCCCTGTTCCCGAACGCGCTCCACGTCGCGCGTCGCGAGTACCTGGTCCGCGTTCGGGGTCGCGCCTTCGCCATCACCACGGCGCTGCTGGCGGTCGCCATCGCCGCCGTGACGATGGTGCCGACCATCCTGGCGGCGGTCGGCGTCGCGGAGCCGCCGCAGATCGCGGTGGATGTCCGAGGCCGAAGACCTGCCGGCCGACCCGGTGCTCCAGCTGCAGCTTGCGCTCATCGTCGCAAGCGGGAGTGATCCGAGACGCCGAGGGCGCGGGTCGTCCGCGCGTGACGCGTGCCGCAGGATCCGTCCGCGGCCGCGCAGGCGGTTCGCGACGGCGAGCTCGACGGGCTGCTGACGATCACCCGCGACGACGACGGCGAGCTGGCCTACGAATACCTCGGCAGCTCGAGCCCCACGAACCAGACCCGGCAGGTGGTCACGGCGTATGCCCAGCAGCTCACCATCGCCGACCGTCTTGCGCGGGCGGGAATCGACTCGCAGGAGACCGCGGAGATCTTCGAGCCGCCCGAATTCACCGCCAAGCCGGTCGACCCGGACGAGGCCGCCGAGCCGGATGATTTCGGTGGTGCCTTCATCCTCGCCTACGCCGTCGTGATCCTGACCTTCATGGCGATCCTCACCTACGGCAACTGGGTGGCGCAGAGCGTTGCGGAAGAGAAGTCCAACCGCGTCATGGAGCTGCTCATCACCGCGGCCACCCCGCGCCAGCTGCTGATCGGCAAGGTGCTCGGCACGGGGCCGGCGGGACTGACCCAGTACGTCGTGATCGTGGCTGCGGCCATCATCGGCTTCCTCGCCAACGGACCGGTCGCGGATGCCCTCGGCGTCGGCGGGCAGGCGCCGATCTCGCTTCCCGACCTTGCGCCTGCGGTGCTGCTCGCGTTCAGCGCCTTCTTCCTGCTCGGCTTCCTGCTGTACGCGACCCTCTACGCGGCAGCCGGCTCGATGGTGAGCCGCATCGAGGACGTCCAGCAGGCGGTCGGGCCGCTGATCTTCCTCGCGATCGCCGGCTATTTCGCGTCGTTCACGGGCCTCAACGACCCCGACGCGAGCTGGGTCGGCGCCCTGTCGCTGGTCCCGTTCTTCAGTCCCTACCTGATGCCGGCCAGGATGCTGCTCACCTCGGTCGGCATGGCTGAGGTGCTTCTGGCGTTGGCGCTTCCTGGCGCTGGCGCTCGTGGCCGCGCTCTGGCTCGCGTCGCGGATCTACAGCGCGGGAGTGCTCCTCTACGGCCAGCGCGTCGGCCTGCGAAACGTCTGGCGCGCCACGCGCGTTTCACGCTGACCATGGCATCGGCGACGGACTCCATCACCGTCGGCGGCCGGCGTCTCGAGCTGTCACGCGGCGACATCACCACGGAGCGGGTCGACGCTATCGCGAACGCGGCGAACGAGCGGCTGCGGGGCGGCGGTGGCGTGGACGGCGCCATCCACCGCGCGGCGGGACCGGGCCTCCTCGACGAGCTGCGGCGGCGATACCCCGACGGCACACCGACCGGCACTGCGGTTGCGACCGACGCACACGACCTGCCGGCCCGCTGGGTGCTCCACGCGGTCGGCCCGATCTGGCGCGGTGGAGACGAGGGTGAGCCGGAGCTGCTGGCCGGCGCGTATCGGTCCAGCCTTCGGTTGGCGGATGAGCTCGGCGCGCGCAGCATCGCGTTTCCGGCGATCAGCATGGGCATCTACGGCTATCCGCCACCGGACGGGGCGCGATTGGCGATCCGCACCGTGGTCGAGCACCTGGGCGGTGCGACGCAGATCGAGCTGGCGCGCTTCGTCCTGTTCAGCGAGGAGACCTACGACCTCTTCGCCGACGCGCTGAACGAGCTCGGCCTGACGGGTCAGGCCCCCGCGGGCGCCTCGCCGGACGTTCGCATGCCGGGCGTCGCCGCTCGGGGACGAAGCGCGAACCGCTCGTCGGGCGGCGCCAGCTCGGCCGCGGCGGTCGCGTCCCCCATCACCAGCGCCGAGACGTACTCCCCGACCGCCGGGCCATGCTTGAAGCCATGCCCCGACCCGCCTCCCACGATCCAGGCCGCCGGCATCGACGGGTGGCGGTCGATGATGAAGTGGGTGTCGGCCGTCAGCTCGTACTGGCAGACGCGACCCTCGGCGACAGGTTGGCCGGCAAGCGCCGGGAAGCGGCCGCGCAGGTAGGCACGGGACGCCTCCACGCGCTCGTCGGAGACGCGACGCTCGTGCCGATCGGGGTCCACGATCGGCCCGGGCCAGTCCGGCGCGACCTTGAAGCCCCGGCCCTCGATCGACGGCAGGCCGTAGAACGCGGCCGTCGTACTCGACCCAGGTGGGCAGGTTCGCCGGCGTCGAAGCGCGTGTCACCCGGCGGCGTGGCGAAGTAGATGACCTCCTGCTGCGGCACGCTCAGCTCGAGCGCCGGCAGCTGGCCCGAGCAGCTTCGGCAGCCACGGCCCGGCCGCGAAGACGAAGGCATCGGCGGCGAGACGCTCGTCGCCGATGATGACATCGGACCCGTCGACGCTGGCCAGTCCGATGCGGAGCACGCCACCCTCCTCGACGAAGGCGCGCGCGGTGGCAGCCACGGCACGTCGCGCCAGCAGCACGCCCGCCTCGGGCTCGAGGAGCCCCCAGGCCAGATCGTCGGTCGCCATCTGCGGCCAGCGCTCGGCCATCGTCGCCGCTCGACAGTCGCTCGATCGGGATGCCGAGACGCTCGAGCACCTCGGCGGATCGGGCCTCGAACCCGTCCTCGCGTCCGGCCAGCCAGAGGACGCCGGTCCGCACGAACAGGCGCGGATCGAGCTGCAGCCACTGCTCCAGCGATCGGCGCTGCCAGGGCGGGTAATGGTCGTCGGCACCGTGGGCGGAGCGCGTGGCCCGCGACTCGTCGCCGGAGCTGGAGAGCGAGTTGCCGGCACCGTACTGGTCGACCAGCGTGACCGATGCGCCCCGACGGCGCAGCCAGCGCGCGGTCCACGTCCCGAAGACGCCGGCGCCGATGACGATGACGTGCATCGGCGGATCGTAGCGCGCAGTACGATCCCGTCGATGGAGGGCACGCCGTCGACCGCAGCCATCAGCACCCGAGCGCTGACCAAGCACTACGGGTCGGTCGAGGCGCTGACCGACCTCTCGCTCGACGTCCGGCAGGGCGAGATCTTCGGATTCCTCGGCCCGAACGGTGCCGGCAAGTCGACGATGATCCGCACGCTCCTCGGCTTCCTCCACCCGACCAGCGGCGGTGCCAGCGTCCTCGGCATGGACGTCGCGACCGACTCGGTCGAGATCCGGCGCCTGACCGGCTACCTGCCCGGAGGCATCGCGCTGTACGACTCGCTCAGCGGCGAGGAGGTGCTCGACTACCTCGTCGACCTGCAGGGACGCGAGCCGCATCGACGCGCCGAGCTGTGCGAGCGGCTGGAGCTGCCGGCATCGGTCCTGAAGCGAAAGGTGCGCGACTACTCGCGCGGGATGCGGCAGAAGATCGGCGTGGTCCAGGCGCTGCAGCACGATCCGGAGCTCGCCATCCTCGACGAGCCGACCGAGGGGCTCGATCCGCTCATGCAGCACGCCTTCTACCGCATCCTCGACGACCTCCGACGCGAGGGACGGACCGTCTTCTTCAGCTCGCACGTCCTCTCGGAGGTCGAGCGGCTGTGTGACCGGGTGGCGATCATTCGCGCCGGCCGGCTGATGGCCATCCATCGGTGAGCGACCTGCTCGCTCGGCGGCGCAGGCGCGTGACCATCCGCTGGCGGGGAGAAGCGCCCGACCTGAGCGCGCTGCCCGGCCTGGAGGACGTCCAGGTCGACGGCAACCGCGTGATCGGCATGCTTTCCGGCGAGGTCGCGGGCTTCGTGCGGGCCATCGCGTCGCCGAACCTGGAGGACCTCACCATCGAGCCCGCCAGCCTCGAGGAGGCGTTCCTCGAGTACTACGCATCCGAGGCGACGCCCGCGTGAACGGCAGGCTCTTCCTCCAGACCCTGCGCTGGCAGCGAGTGCGCCTCGTCATCGTGGTGCTGGCCGGGCTTCGGCTGGGGACTGCTCATCCCGGTCTTCTACGGCGCATTCAGCGACATGATTCGCGACCTCGCCAACTCCGGCGCCTTCCCGCCGGAGCTGCTGAACTTCGGGTCGGGCTCGCTCTTCACGCTGCCCGGCGCGATCACGCTGGGCACGCAGCATCCGCTGGCGATCGCCATGGTCGCCATCTTCGCCGTCGGCTCGACCGCGACGGCGGTCGCCGGCGAGCGGGCGCGCGGCACGCTCGAGGTCCTGCTCGCCCGGCCGATCTCGCGCCGGACGCTCTACCTGAGCCTCCTGGTCGCGCTGTTCACGGCCGTGCTGATGGTCATCGGCGCCATCATCGGTGGCATGGTCGCCGGGGCCGCGATCCAGGGCCTGCTCGATGAGCTCGACCTCGGCCAGGTGCCGCTCGTCCTCCTCAATGGCTTCGGGCTGTGGGCGGCGTTCACGACCTTTGGGCTGGCCGCATCGATCACGTTCGACCGGCCCGGCCCGGCCATCGGCCTGTCACTCGCCTACCTGGTGATCAACTACTTCTTCGAGATCCTCGGGTCCCTGTGGGCCGATGCGGCCTGGACGCAGGACTACTCGCTCTTCCACCACTTCAACCCCGGAGCCATCCTCGGCGGTGAGGGGGTCCTGCTCGACCTGGTGATCGTGTTCGTGGCGGCGATCGTGCCGGTGATCTACGCGCTCATCGTCTTCCCGAGGCGCGACCTCGCGGCTCCGGCCTAGTCGCCGTTCTCCGAGGGCGTAGGCGACGGCCTCGTCGGCCGTCATCGCCTCGCCGGCCGCCCAGGCGTCCGCCAGCGCGGGATCGGCCTTGAGCTCGCCCGGGAAGAAGCCGAGCACCTCGCGGTTCCACTGGTTGAGGCCCGTCCCGCTGGTGCGCTCCAGGTTGGCGACCGCCGCCGACAGCCGCGCCGCGCGCTCACGGTCGCCGTTGCGGAGCGCCAGCAGCGCCACCGCGTCCAGGACCAGGGTGTAGCCGCTGACGTCCTGCGCCTCGGCGAAGATCTCGAGCGCCTGCCGGAGCCAGCGCCGCGCCTCGCTCGAGGTGCTCCGGCCTCCGGCGTTCGCGGCATCGCTCGCTGAGCGCGGCGAGCCCGAGGGTGTATGTCCACCCAGCCCACCATGAAGCGGTCGTCGATCGCCTCGAGCGCGGCGAGCGCCTCCTAGGCCGTGTCGCATCGCGTCGTCGAGTCGGCCGGTGCCCCACGCCACGTTCGCCAGCGCCCATTCGCAGCGCCCGACGCCGGCCTCGTCACCGATCTCCCGGAACAGGTCGCGCGCCTCGTTGACGTATGCCTGAGCGCGCTCGGCATTGTCCGCTCCTCGAGCAGCCCGCGGATCGACCAGGTGAACGAGATGCCGTACAGGGCCTCCGCCAGCCCGCGCCGATCGCCGAGCGCCCGGCGAGCCTCGATCTCCTCCTCGTAGAGCTCGCGAGCATGGTCCCGATTCGCCCAGCCAGTAGGCGACGCCAGCCGCGGCGTCGAGCGCATCGGCCCGACCGTTCGGGATGGTCGTGGCTGTGCGGCAGCGCCAGCGTCTGCTCGAGTCGCTCGAGCCCTTCCTGCAGGTACCCGCGCATCTGCCAGAACCGCCACAGCGCCGAGCCGAGCCGCATCGCCATGTCTGCGGCGCCGGCTCTCGATTGCCCACGCCATGGCCGCCCGCAGGTTGTCGTGATCCTGCTCGACCCGGTCCAGCGTTGCGCCCTTGTCGGCCGCCATCACCCGGCCGGCCCAGCCCTCGGCAAGCGTGGCGAACAGCTCGGCGTGTCGTCCCGCGCAGGTCCTCGCTGCCGCCGCGCAGCGCCGCTCTGCTCCAGGGCGAACTCGCGAATCGTCTCGAGCATCCCGAAGCGCGGCTCGCCACCGATCCCCTCCGACTGCCGGACGAGGCTCTTCTCGACCAGCGATCCCAGCGTATCGAGCATGTCGCCGGCGACCTCGCCGCCGCACACCTGCTCGATGGCCTCGAGCCCGGCGCCGCCGACGAACACCGACAGGCAGGCGAACAGCGCCTTCTCGGCCTCATCGAGCATGTCGTGGCTCCACGCGATCGCGCCGCGCAGCGTCTGCTGCCGCTCCGGAAGGTCGCGCGCCCCGCCGGCGAGCAGCCAAGGCGGTTCTCGAGCCTGCTGAGCATCGATTGCGGGGTGAAGATCCGGATGCGCGCCGCCGCCAGCTCGATGGCAAGCGGCAGGCCGTCGAGCCGCACGCAGATCTCGGCGACCGCCGGCGCGTTGTCGTTCGTGACGTCGAAGTCGGGCTTCACGGAGCGCGCGCGCTCGATGAAGAGCGCCACGGCCTCGAACTGCGAGAGCTGCGTGAGCGGCGGCAGGTGGGCAGGATCGGGGAGGCCGAGCGGCGGTACCGGGTACTCCTGCTCGCCGGAGACGTGGAGGATGCTGCGGCTGCTCGCCATGACGGCCGAGGTTCGGGCAGGCAGCCAGGAGCGCGTTGACCGATGGCGCCGCATCGGTCACCTGCTCGAAGTTGTCCAGCACCAGCAGCATGCGCCGCTCGCCGATGTGGTCGATCAGCCGATCGATCGAGCTGCGGCCCGCCCGCTCGGGGAGGCCGAGCGCCTGGCCGATGGTCGCCGGGACGAGCTCCGGCTCGGTGATCGGCGCCAGCTCGACGAAGAAGACGCCGTCCGGGAAGGCTGCCGAGCGAACGGCCCGCGACCTCGAGGCTGAGGCGCGTCTTGCCGGTGCCACCTGGCCCGGTCAGCGTCAGGAGCCGGTTCTCGGCGAGCAGGGCCGCGATCTCGCCGATCTCTCGCGACCGTCCGAGGAAGGTCGTCAGCCGAGTCGGCAGGTTGTTCGGCACCGCGTCGAGAGACGCGATCGGGGCGAAGTCGCTCTGGAGGTCCTCGACCACGAGCTGCCAGAGGCGCTCCGGCCTGCTCGAGGTCCTTGAGCCGATGCACCCCGAGGTCACGGAGCTCGACGCGCTCCGGGCAGCGCCTCCCTGACGAGCGAGCGAGTCGTATCGGAGAGGAGCACCTGGCCGCCGTGCCCGACGCTTGCGATGCGGCTGGCGCGGTGGACGTGGAGGCCGACGTAGCCCTCGGTGCCGAAGCTGGCATCGCCGGTGTGCATGCCCATTCGGACGCGGACCTGGACGTCGTCCGGCCACGGCTCGCGCGGCGAGCGCGCGCTGCGCGGCCACGGCGGCGGTCGACCGCGCCGGGCGCCGTCGGGAAGGTGACGAAGAAGGAGTCCCCCTCGGTCCCCACCTCGACGCCACCCTGCGCCTCGAAGGCCGTGCTGAGGAGCTCCTGGTGTCGAGCGAGGATCGCCGACCATCCCTCGCCGTGCGACTGGAGCAGCCTGGTCGACCCCTCGATGTCGGTGAACAGGAACGTGACGGTACCGGTCAGCAGCTCGGGCATCGGTGCTGAGTGTGCGATGCCGATGGCGTCGGGCACAAGACCCCACCCGCTCGGCTAGGCTGCGCCGGTGCGCGCGCTCTTCCGCCTGCTTGCCGAGCGGCCGGTCCTGACGGCGGTCCTCGGCGCCCTGGCGATCGCCGGCTCGGCCGTGCTGGTTCGGCTGGCCGACGTCCCGCCGTCGACCGCCGCCTTCTTCCGCTGCGCGTACGCGCTCCCGCCGCTGGCGGTCCTGGCAACTGTACGAGCGGCGCCGCTACGGTCCGCGGGCTGGCGGGCCCGTCGCGCCTCGCCTGGATCGCCGGCGCCTTCTTCGCCGCCGATCTGATCCTGTGGCACCACGCCATCAGCCAGGTCGGCGCCGGCCTTGCCACGGTGCTCGGCAACACGCAGGTCGTGGTCGTGCCGATCGCCGCATGGCTCTTCCTCAGGGAGCGGCCGTCCTGGCGCGTGGCGATCTCGGTGCCGATCGTGCTGATGGGAGTCGTGCTCATCTCGGGGGTCATCGGCTCCGGCGCCTACGGCGAGGACCCGCTCCTCGGCGTGATCTTCGGGCTCGCCACCGGCATCGCGTACGGCGGGTTCATCCTCATCCAGCGCGGGGCAAACGCCGACGTCCGCCGTCCGGCGGGACCGCTCTTCGACGCGACGCTCTCGGCCGCGGTGGTCACCCTGCTGGTGGGCATTCCGCTCGGCGAGATCGAGATCGTGCCCGACCTGGCCCGCCCACCTCTGGCTGCTGATCCTCGCGCTCGGCGTGCACGTCGTCGGCTGG
This sequence comes from uncultured Chloroflexia bacterium, assembly GCA_963789435.1. Classification (GTDB taxonomy): domain Bacteria; phylum Chloroflexota; class Limnocylindria; order QHBO01; family QHBO01; genus JACDBZ01. Next base: position 59,002 of record CAWBKO010000003.1, on the reverse strand, counting down.
CTCCTGATCAGCATCAGCCTGCCGCGGCTCCCGGCCGCGATCACCTCGGTCGTGCTCACGATCCAGCCGGTCGCATCCGTCTTCCTGGGCGTCTGGATCCTGGCCGAGGCACCCTCGCCCCTTCAGCTGCTGGGGGTTGCCTTCATCCTCGCCGGGCTGCTGCTGGCGACCGTCCGGATCCGCTCTCCGCGGGCCCGACGCCCTCGGCTCGGGGCGGGCTAGCCGTCGGGAGCGTCGACCGGCAGGACGACGTTGAAGCAGGTGCCATCGGCACCCGAGGCCACCTCGATGCGTCCACCGTGACGCAGGACCACGTTGTGGGAGATGTGGAGGCCGAGGCCGGTGCCCTTGCCCGGCGGCTTGGTGGTGTAGAAGGGCTCGAACAGCCGCGCCCTGATCTCCGGCGGGATGCCCGGCCCGGTGTCGCAGACGGAAACGCCCACGCCGCCGCCGTCCGGGTCGCGCTGGGCGCGCAGGGTCAGCGTGCCGCCGTCCTCCATGGCGTCGACCGCGTTGTCGACCAGGTTCGTCCAGACCTGGTTGAGCTCCGAGCCATACACCTCGATCTCCGGCATGTCGTCGGCAAGCTCCTTCACCACCGTGATCTTCTTCTCGTTGAGCCGGTGGCGCAGGATGACCAGCGTCTGCTCCAGGCCGATGCGCACGTCGACCCGCTGGCGCGGCGCCTGGTCCAGGTACGCGTAGCCCTTCACCGCGGTCACGATCTCGCTGATCCGCTCGACCGACATCCCGAGCTCGTCGAGCAGCTGATCCACGGCCGCCTGCGCCGCCAGCCATCTCGCGACCTCCGGCGGCTGGTCGCGCAGCTGCTCGGGTCTCCAGCCGGCGTCGACGAGCGTCGTGGCAGCCTCCGGTCCATCCGTCAGGCGGGACATCTCGTCGACCAGGTCGGCACGCTCCAGCGCGGACCGCGGGCGGGCCGCATCGACCGGCTGCGACGGCAGCGGCGACGCGGGTCTGGGCAGCGCCTCGAGAGCGGCCATCGCATCACGAAGGGCGCGGGCGGATCGCGCGGCAGCGGCGGCCGGATTGTTGAGCTCGTGTGCCACTCCGGCCACGAGCGTGCCGAGTGCCGCCAGCTTCTCGCGCTCGCGCAGCGTCGCCTCCATCGATCGAAGGCGTCCGACGGCCGTGCGGATGACGGAGAGCGCCACATCCGGCCCCGCGTTCAGCAGCTCACGCATCGCGTCGACGGGGATGCGCAGTGCCTCTCCAGCGGTCACCGCTCGGACGGACGCCAGGCGACGGCCTCCCCCGAGCGCCGCGATCTCTCCCTGCAGTGCGCCCGGGCCGACGCGTGACAGCGGAATCTCGGCCTTTCCGGACCGCTTGGTGACCTCGAACTCGCCATCGAGGATGACGAAGAGCGCATCGGCCTCCTCTCCCTCGCTCGATGAGCCGATCGCCGGGTGCCAGGTCCACGATCTCGCCGCGCTCGATTAGCCGCGCCAGTCGATCATCGTCGAGGCCCTCGAACAGCGGCGTGAGGCGCAGGCGTTCTGCAACGTCCTGTGCCGGGAGGTGCTGATGCGTCACAGCTCGGCCATGTACTCGTGGACCAGCTGGACCGCCATGGCGCCCTCCCCGACCGCGCTGGCGATGCGCTTGATCGAGCGATGGCGCACGTCGCCGGCGGCGAACACCCCGGGCAGGCTGGATTCCAGGAGACGCGGCTCGCGGTCGAGGTTCCACCCATGGCCGTCCTCGACGTCGGTCCCGGTCAGGATGAAACCCCGGCGGTCGCAGGCCGTCACGCCCTCCAGCCACGCGGTCCGCGGCTGCTGCCCGATGAATACGAACACGGCGCTGAGCGCAAGATCGAGGTCTCCATCGGGAGTCTCGAACGTGGCGCGCTGGAGGTGATCGCCGCCGCGGAGCTCCCGAACCGAACAGTGCGTGTGCAGCTCCACGTTCTCGAGCTCGCCGATCTGCTCGATCAGGTAGGCGCTCATGGTCGCCTCGAGACCGGCGCCTCGCACGAGCAGGTGCACGCGCGTCGCGTAGCGCGACAGGTGGACCGCCGCCTGGCCGGCCGAGTTGCCACCGCCGATGACGCCAACCTCGGCGTCCCGATAGAGCACCGCCTCGGTCGTGGCCGCGCCGTAATAGACGCCGGCCCCGGCAAGCTCCTTCGCCCCTGGGACGTCCAGCTGGCGGTAGCTCACCCCGGTGGCGATCACGACTGCCTGGCACGAAAGCTCGTGGCCGTCGTCCAGCACGACCGTTCGATATGGATCCTCGCGCCGGATGGTCGCTGCCTCCTGCGAGGAGACGATCTCGGTGCCGAAGCGACGTGCCTGGGCAAGAGCGCGGCGCGCCAGGTCCGCGCCGGTCAGGCCGGACGGGAAGCCGAGGTAGTTCTCGATCCGGCTCGTTGTGCCGGCCTGGCCGCCCGGTGCCTCGCGCTCGATCAGGAGCGTCTTGAGCCCCTCGCTCGATCCGTACACCGCGGCAGCCAGCCCGGCCGGCCCAGCCCCGACGATGACGAGGTCGTAGAACGGAAGCGCGGCGTGCGTCGAGAGCCCGACAGCCTCGGCCAGCTCGCGCACGGCCGGGTTGCGCAGCACGCGCCCGTCGGGCAGCAGCACCATTGGCTCGGACGGATCGACGGAGTCGTCGAGCGACTCGGCCAGACGGCGCCCCTCTTCGTCGTCGGGATCGAGCCAGGTGTAGGGCACCTGGTTGCGCGTCAGGAAGTCGCGGACCTCGTGCCCGCGCGGCGCCCAACGGCCCGCCAGGAGGCGCAGTCCCTCGAAGGGCGGACGGAAGTTCGCAACCCAGTCCGCCAGCAGGTCGTCGACGACCGGGTAGAGCCGCTCCTCCGGTGGATCCCACGGCTTGAGCAGGTACTGATCGAGGCGGATCTCGTTGATCGCCCGGATGGCAATATCGGTGTCGGCATACGCCGTCAGCAGGACCCGCTTCGCATCCGGCTGGAGCGGCAGCGCCTCGGAGAGGAGCTCGATCCCGGTCATGGTCGGCATGCGCTGATCGACCACGAAGAGCGCGATCGGGTCGCCGCGCCGGGTCAGCTCACGGACGAGCTCGAGTGCCTCCGAGCCCGATCCGGCCGCGAGGATGCGGTAGTCGGATCCGTACCGCGCGAGCAGGTCACGCTCGACCGCCCGGAGGACCGGGACGTCGTCGTCGACTGCCAGGATCGCAGGCTTCGCCGCCATGGCGGCGAGTGTACGGCCACTGGCACGGGCCGGGAGTAGCACCATCAACCGTTGCGCGGGCGGCAATCAACTTGCCGCTCCGACAATCCTCCCGGCGTCCCGGTCCGCTACGCTCACCGCGTGCTGCGCATCATCATCATCGTCCTGCTGCTGCTCTGGCTGCTCGGGTTCCTGCTGAGGGCATTTGGCGGCCTGATTCACCTGCTTCTGATCGTCGTGCTGGTGATCGTCATCTATCGGCTGGTCACCGGTCGCCGCGTCGCCTAGGTCGATGCTCCTGAGCGGCACCGGCCGCCTCGCGCCGGCAGGCCTCTCGCCCTGGGCGCTCCTCGTGCGCGATGGGCGCATCGCGTGGGTCGGGTCGCCGGCCGACGCGCCGCAGGATGAGCGCGTCGACCTCGGGTCGGCGCTGGTGACCCCGGGGTTGGTCGACAGCCACACCCACCCCGTCTTCGCCGGAGACCGATCCGACGAGGCGGCCGCCCGGCTGGAGGGCGCGACCTACACCGACGGTGGCATCCTGCGCACGGTCCGCGCAACGCGCGAGACGGATGACGCGACGCTCGAAGGGCTCGTCGAGATGCGCTTGCGCGCCGCCTTGGCCGCCGGGACCACCACGGTCGAGTGCAAGTCCGGCTACGGCCTCTCGCTCGACGAGGAGCTCCGCCACCTGCGGATCATCGGCCGCGTGGCCGATCGCGTCTCCGATCCGGGTGATCCGCACCTTCCTCGGCGCGCACGCAGTGCCCCCGGATGGCGGGTCGATGGAGGACTACGCGGCCGAGGTCGCGAACGAGATGATCCCCGCCGTGGAGCGCGAGGGCCTGGCCGAGTTCGTGGACGTCTTCGTCGACGAGGGTTTCTTCGACCTGGCCGCAGCCGAGCGCATCGGTCGAGCCGCATCCGCTGCCGGCCTCGGCCTTCGGCTCCACGCGGAGCAGCTGCAGCGAACCGGTGCCGCGGAGCTCGGCGTGCGCCTCGGCGCCGCATCGGTCGACCATCTGGAGCAGCTGGATGCGGACGGCGTGGGCGCCTTGGCTTCGTCGAACACGGTCGCCACCCTGCTGCCGGCGCCGGCGGTCGTGCTGCGCGACCACCTGCCGCCCGCCCGTGCGCTCATCGACGCCGGTGCAACCGTTGCGCTCGCCAGCGATGCCAACGCGGGCACCTTCGGCGGCTTCGGCGCGATGCCGCTCGTCATCGGCCTTGGCGCCACGCTGCTCGGAATGACCGTCACCGAGGCGCTCGCGGCATCCACGTCCGGTGCAGCTTCCGCCCTGCGACGCGATGACATCGGGGCGCTTCGACCCGGCGCGTCCGCCGACCTCGTTGCGTGGGACGCGGAGCACGAGGGCGCGTTCGCCCTGCGCCTCGGATCGGTCAGGCCAACGCGGATCTGGATCTCCGGGGAGGAGATCGACCTCAGCGATTGAGGCGCGTCGCCGCCTATCATCACGGCATGGAACGCTTCGACCTCGTCGTCATCGGCGCCGGCGTCGCGGGTGAGGCCGCCACGCATTACGCCCGCTCGAAGGGAGCCTCGGTCGCCGTCATCGACCGTGCGCTGTTCGGCGGATCGTGCCCGTTCTGGGCGTGCATGCCCTCGAAGGCGCTCCTGCACGCCGCCGCCGTCCATCACGCCGGAGGCGACTACCCGTGGCCGAAGGCCTCGGACTTCCGCGATTACATGATCAACCGCACCAAGACCGATGAGCCGGACGACTCGGGCCACACCAAGTCGCTCGAGGAGGCGGGCGCCGAGGTCATTCGCGGCTCGGCCACCCTCGCCGGGCCGGGCCGCGTGAACGTCGGCGATCGCGAGCTCGAGGCCGGCGCGGTGATCCTTGCCATCGGATCAGTGAGCCGCGTGCCCGACCTTCCGGGCCTCGCGGACGCGCATCCGTGGACGAACGTCCAGGGCACTTCCATCCGTGAGCTGCCGCGCTCGCTGGCCATCCTGGGGGCGGGGCCGACCGGGGTCGAGCTTGCGCAGGTGTACGCCCGCTACGACGTGCCGGTCACGCTGATCCATCCGCGGGACCGCGTGTACGACAAGGAGCACCCTCGCTCGTCCGCCTTTCTCGCCGCGTCGCTCGAACGAGACGGCGTTGCGCTCCGGCTGGGTTCGCGGGCGACTCGGGTGCGGGCCGGCGAGGGCGCCGATGGTGCGCACGTCATCGAGGTCGACCACGGCGATCCAGTCCAGGGCCACGAGATCCTGCTGGCCATCGGTCGAGACCTGCCGCTCGACGGCTTGGGCCTCGATACGATCGGCGTCACGCCCGAGGACGGCAAGCTGTCGCCCGATGACCGTCTCCGGATCGCCGAGAACGTCTACGCCGTTGGCGATGCCGGCGGGCCTGAGCTGCACACCCACCTCGGGCACTACACCGGAGAAGCCGCGGCGCGCATCGCCCTGGGTGACGAGAGCTATCGGCCGGCCTTCGACGCGATCCCGCGCGCGACCTACACCGATCCCGAGACGGCATCGGTCGGCCTGCTGCTGGAGCAGGCGAAGGAGCGCGGCATCGACGCGGTCGAGTTCACCACCGAGATCGGGACGTCGGCCAAGGGCTACACCGCGGAGGTCGACGGTCACTGCACCATCGTCGTCGACCGAGCGACGCGCCAGCTGGTCGGCGCCTTCATGGCCGGACCGGCGGTGAGCGAGGCGATCCACGAGTGCGTCCTCGCCATCAGGGCGAGCATCCCACTCGGTGTCCTGGCCGATACGATTCACGCCTTCCCGACGGTCGCCCGCGTGCTCGGCACGCGCATTCATCGAAGCGGACCGCGCGCTCGGAGCCTAGCGCGAGCCGATTGCGCCTCCGGTCTACGATCACCCGGTGAGCGACTTCATCGGCGAAGCGACGAACCTGCTGCGACGAACGCCCGATCTGCTGCGGGCGCTGCTCAGCGGCCTGCCCGAGTCCTGGACCGATACGACGGACGTCCCGGAGGACGGCTGGCGCCCGCACGACGTGGTCGGGCACCTCATCACCGGCGAGCTGACCGACTGGATCGAGCGAACGCAGCGCATCCTGGAGCACGGCACCGCGCTGCCGTTCGAGAAGTTCGATCGCTTCGCGCATGCGGACCGCGACACCGACGCGAGCCTCGAGGACCTGGTCGAGCACTTCGCGCGGCTGCGGTCCGAGAATCTCGCTCGCCTCGAGGAGCTCGTGACGGAGGAGGACCTCGACCGGCGCGGCCTCCATCCATCGCTCGGCGAGGTGACCCTTCGCGAGCTGCTCGCCACCTGGGCGGTCCACGATCTCGATCACGTCTCGCAGATCTTCGCCGGGATGGCCGGATCTCACGACGCCGAGGTCGGTCCCTGGAAGGCGTACCTCGGCATCCTCCTCCGCCGCGACGATCCGGCCGCCGTCGCCGGCTGAGCCTGGAGCGACACCGCGACCGTACTGACGATCGTGCGTCGCATCATCGGAGCCCTGGCCCTGTCGTTGGCGCTGACGGGATGCGCCGAACCTCCCGGCCGGAGCCCTCGATCCCGTCGCAGTCGCCGATCTCGAGCGTCCCCGCCCCGACGATCGGGAGCGTGCCGTCGGCCGAGCCATCCACCGGCGACAACCCTCCGTCGAAGCGCTGCTGCCTCGGGAGCTCGATGGCGTGGAGCTCCACACCTTCGCCGTCGGCGAGGACATCCTGGCTCGGCTGGCGGCGGAGCTCGGCGTGGACCCCGACGAGCTGGAGACGGCATTCGCCAGCGACCACGGGGCGCGGTTCCTCCAGATGTACGCGATCCGGCTGCAGGGAACGACGGCAGCCGAGCTCGCCGAGGGCTGGGGCCAGGTTGCCTATCCGCCGGACGCCGATGACGTGGCGATCGCCGACGAGACGATCGATGGCGAGCCGATCACGGTCGTCGACTCGCCCAGCACGAGATCGCGCCTCGGGACCTTCTACCTCGATCGGCGAGGGCAAACGCTCATCGTGGTCCAGGCCTTCGATTTCAGCGTCGCGGTCGAGGCGCTGGCGTCCATCCCGTGAGCCGATCCGATTCGGGACAATGGCGCCGATGACCCCCGAAGCGCTCCTCCTGGCGGTGCTCTTCTTCGCCGCGGCGCTGCTGTACTCGAGCGTCGGCCATGCCGGAGCCTCGGCCTATCTCGCCGCGATGGCGCTGGTCGGCGTGTCTGCCTCGACCATGCGCCCCACTGCCCTGGTCCTCAACCTCTTCGTCGCGACGATCGTGATCGTTCGCTTTGCCCGAGCCGGCCACCTGCCATGGCGCAGCCTGGCGCCCCTGGCGGCTGGATCGGTGCCGATGGCCTTCCTGGGTGGCAGCATCGACCTGCCGGGCGAGGTGTATCGGCCGCTGGTGGCCGTGGTGCTGCTTGCCGGCGCCTGGCGGCTCGCGACAGCCTCCGCCGCGACCGACGACGAAGTGCGCCCAGGCGTCCCGCCGTTGCCCGGCGTGTTGGCCGGCGCTGCCATCGGCCTCCTCGCCGGGCTGACCGGGACGGGCGGTGGCATCTTCCTCACGCCATTGCTGGTCCTCGCGGCATGGACCGGGACACGTGACGCGGCCGGGCTGTCAGGGGCCTTCATCCTGGTCAACTCTGTTGCCGGGCTCGCCGGACTCGTGACGGGTGGCGTGTCCCTTCCTCCGGCGCTTCCGTTCTGGGTTGCCGCGGTGATCGCCGGCGGGCTCATCGGCTCATGGCTGGGCGCCGCACGGTTCAGCATCCTGAACCTGCGTCGGGCGCTCGCATTCGTACTGGTGCTTGCAGCCGCGAAGCTGATGTTCCTGCCCTGACCGGCGGGCGTAGGATGTCGCCGATGACGGCCACCCGAGAGCCATCTGTCCACGGCAGCGAGCTCGTGCGCCTGGTCGGTGCAAACACCGAGGTGCCGCTGGTGACCGGTGGCACTCGGCGCTACGTCAATCTCGACTACGCCGCCTCGGCGCCGGCGCTGCAGGCCGTCCACGATGCGGTCGAGGAGCTGCTGGGCTGGTACTCGAGCGTCCACCGCGGCGCGGGGTTCAAGTCGAGGGCCTCGACGGCCGCCTACGAGGGCGCCCGCGAGTCAATTCGGCAGTTTCGTCAATGCGCGCGACGACGACGCGGTGATCATCACTCGCAACACCACTGACTCGATCAACCTGCTTGCCGGCACGCTCCCCGAGGGCACGCACGTCGTCGCCTTCGCAGGCGAGCACCACGCCAACCTCCTGCCATGGAAGCGGATCGGCGTGCGCTATCTGCCTGTCCCCGAGACGCCGGCCGAGATGCTCGAGCAGCTCGAGACGACCCTGCGTGACCTGCCGCATTGCGAGGACCCGCATCTCGTCGCGGCCACCGGAGCATCGAACGTCACCGGCGAGATCTGGCCGGTGGCGGACATCGCGCGCGTCGCGCACGAGCACGGAGCGCGGCTCCTCGTGGACGCGGCACAGCTGGCGCCGCACGCCCCGATCGACATGCAGCGCGACGGCATCGACTACCTCGCCCTGTCCGGCCACAAGCTCTATGCGCCGTACGGCGCAGGCGCGCTGATCGGCGAGCGCGACTGGCTCAGCACCGGCGACCCGTTCCTGCGTGGCGGCGGTGCCGTGAAGCTGGTGACCGTGGAGGAGACCCTCTGGGCGGACCTCCCCGATCGCCAGGAGGCCGGTTCGCCCAACGTGATCGGCGCGGTGGCCCTCGGCGTCGCCTGCGACACGCTGACGACCGCCGGCATGGACCGGATCGCGGCCGAGGAGAACGACCTGCTCGACTACGCCCGCGAACGCCTCGCGGAGGTCGAGGCGTTCGAGCACTACCGGGTCTGGCCCGCCGAGCACCCACGCGTCGGCCTGCTGACCTTCAACCTGCTCGGCGTGCCGTACGACCTCCTCGCCGCGGTCCTCTCGGCCGAGCACGGCATCGGCATCCGTCACGGCTGCTTCTGCGCCCATCCGCTGATGATGCGACTGCTCCGGGTGAGCGACGCCGAGGCTGATCGGCTGCTGGTCGAGACGCGCGCGGGCAATCACGAGCGGCTGCCGGGGGCAGCGCGCATGAGCCTCGGCCTGGGCTCCACGAAGTCCGACATCGACACCTTTGCCGATGCGCTGCGCGCGATCGCGGCCGACGGGCCGCGCTGGACCTACGCGGTCGCCCACGAAACCGACGAGTACGAGCCGGACCCCGACCCGCGACCGCTCCCCTCGCTCCGGATGCGCATGGTCGAGCACCCCCACGCTCACGGAGAGTCCGCGTAACAGCCGGCCCTAGGGCCGCTCCAGGCCGTGTCGTTCAAGCAGCGCGTCATCGCCGAGGATCACCGAGGTGGGGCCGTCGGCAACGATTCGTCCTCCATCCATGACCACGGTTCGCGGGAGCACATCGGCGACCAGGCGCATGTCGTGAGTGGCAACGATGACCGTGTGTGACAGCGACCGAAGGAGCTCGATGAGCTGACGGCGGCCGCGCGGGTCGAGCCCGGCCGACGGCTCGTCGAAGACGAGGACCGAAGGATCCATGGACAGCACGGTGGCCAGCGCCACACGCTTTCGCTGCCCGATCGAGAGGTGATGCGGCAGCCGACGCTCGAACCCGGCCATGCCCACCGCGGCGAGGGCCGCCTCGACCCTGCCGTGGACCTCGTCGTCGGGCACGCCCATGTGCAGCGGCCCAAACGCGACGTCGTCGAACACGGTCGGGCTGAAGAGCTGGTCGTCGGGGTCCTGGAAGACGAGCCCGACGGCCGCGCGGATGCGGCGGATGCTCTGCCGGTCGACCGTCACTCCGTCGATGCGGACCGCGCCGTGGCTCGGGCTGCTCGTGCCGTTCAGATGCAGGATGAGCGTTGACTTGCCGGCGCCGTTCGGTCCGACGAGGGCGACCTTCTCGCCCGCGGCGATCCGCAGGTCGATGCCGCTCAGCGCCTCGAAGCCGTCGGGATAGGTGAAGTGCAGGTGCTCGACCTCGACCAGACCATCCTCGAGACGATCGGATGGTTCCGCGTCGGGGTGCGCGTGGCGATGAGCGCCGTCGGCATGGCCGTGGCGATGCTCGTGCTCGTCGTCGACTGCCATTCGATCGCCGAGCTCCGTCACCGCATCAGGCCCGCGTGCGCCGCGACTTCGAAGACGCACAGGCAGACCATGAGCACGGCGAATACGAACCATTCGGCAGCCTGGATGTCGCGCCCGTGCGCGTGGCGCAGGGTGCCCTCAAACCCCCGCGCCTGCATGGCGAGGTAGATCCGCTCGCTTCGCTCGTAGGACCGAAGGAACAGCGTCCCGACCATCGATCCCGTCACGCCGGCGCGCCATCGGATCGACCCCCCACCGCGTCCATGCGGATCGGCCGATCGTGCGGCGCGGGCGCGGAGCAGCCGGGAAGCTTCGTCGCCCAGCACCACCAGGTAGCGGTACATGAAGCTGATGATCGCCACCATGATCGCGGGCAGGCGCAGGCGGCGGAGGGCGTCGATCAGATCGTGGAACGGCGTGGTGAAGGTCAGCAGCAACGCCACCTGGACCGAGAGCCAGCTCTTGAGGGCGATCGTCGCGAACGTGCGCAGCCCCTCGCCGCTGATGGTGAGTGTCAGAGGGCCGAGCGAAATCGTCCCCAACGGATCCCCCGTGCGCGTGAACACGAGTGGCAGGGCCGCGAGCAGGAAGGGCAGCGCGATGAAGGCCGCCCGCGTCAGCCGAAACGGGCCGAGGCCCGCACTGGCCGATGCCGCAACCAGCACGACCCAGGCGATGAAGAGCGGCAGCCACGCCGCGATCGGCAACAGCGAGAGGGCCAGGATGGCCGCGACTGCGCCGACCAGCTTCAGCCGCGGTTCGGCACGATGAAGCGCACTTCGGCCGGCGACCGCACGGTCCAGATCCAGGGCCGCGTCCTCAGTCCGTCCGGCGGGCGAGGAGGCGTCCGACGATCGTGATCAGTCCGAACACGACCAGCACCCCGATCAGGCCGGCAACGATGGTCGATGCATTGCCGGTGAGGAATGGCACTTCATAGCCTGGCAGGATCTCGTAGGGGGCCGGCTGCTCGCGGTTGATGAAGCCGAGGTTCTCGGCCACGCGGTTCAGGCCGTCGGGGTCGCCCGAGGCCAGCGGCGCAAAGATGATCACTACCAGCGCAGCCACGACCAGGCCGATGAGCCACCACCATCGGCCGCCCCTCATCGGACGGCTCCCGGGATGGAGGTGGGTGGAATCGCTCCGTCCCGCAGGTCGAAGAGCTCGCGGCGCGTCACTCCGATGAACGTCAGGGCACCGACGGTGATGAGCGCCTCGCCGATGCCGATCAGGGCATGCATGCCGACCATGGCCGGCAACGTCACCTCGACCGGTACCGCGCCCGAGACAACCAGCTGGAGAGCCATGGCGAGGGCGCCGACCACCACCGCGACGTACGCCGCGATGCCCGCCGCTGGAATCCGCGCTCGATCCTCGCCTCCGAGGACTCCGCACAGGCCACGGTAGAGCCCATAGCCGCCGAGCGTCCCGATGACGCCCATGTTGAAGATGTTGGCGCCCATCGCCAGGAGGCCGCCGTCCTGGAAGATGAGCCCCTGGACCCCGACGACCGAGGCCATCACCAGCGTGCCTACCCACGGGCCGAGCAGCACCGCGGCCAGCACACCCCCGAGCAAGTGCCCGGAGGTCCCACCGGCCACCGGAAAGTTGAACATCTGGGCGGCGAAGATGAACGCGGCCATGACACCCATCAGCGGCACGGCGCGCTCGTCGAGGTTGCGGTTGGTGCGTTGCACCGCCAGCGTCAGGACCACGATGGTGAGCCCCCACATGGCGAGCGCCACGGGCACCGACAGGAAGCCATCGGGAGCATGCAGCGCGTCGGGCGCTTGCGTCGGATCCAGCGGTCGGAGAATCGAGGCGATCACGGCGGTCGGCTCCTGGCGGGGAAACTTATGCGCATTCTAGGGTTGCCTGCCGCCTTATTGCAAGATGTTGCAGCATCAGAATCGGACCCTATACTCTGCCTCGTGACACCGATCGAGAGCCTCCCTGAGCCGTGGCGGTCCGTCCCGGACCGACTTCGCGCTCGCGGCCTGCGGTGGACGCCGCAGCGCAACTTCGTCATCGCGATGCTCGCCGCCTCGGATGGGCATGTCACCGGCGGGGAGCTGGTTGAGCGCTGCCGCGCCTCCGACCCCGCGACCACGCCCTCCACCGTCTATCGGACCCTCGATGCGCTCGAGGAGCTCGGGCTGGTGCGCCATGGCCATGGAGCCGACGGCCGCGAGGAGTACCACGTGCAGCCGATCGCGGAGCACGGTCACCGCTACTGCGCGGGGTGCGGTCGTCACTGGGACATCGGGCCCGAGACGGCCGCTGCCGCGGCCATCATCGGCGCGTTCGCGTCCGACAGCTTCGAGGTGGACCTCTCGCACGTGACCGTCGTCGGCCGCTGCGAAACGTGCCGGTAGACGAGCCTCGGCACGACAACCGCATCCCCCGGGATACCGCGGAGGCATTCGCTCCGTGTCGGCTACCGTATGACTGACATGAGGATCGGAGCATCGCTCGGGCGCCTCCCGCCACGAGTGGCATTCTGGGCGATGGCCGGCGTGGCGCTCTTCCTGAGCCACGACGCGATCTTCCTGGTCCAGGTCGGTCCCGGTGATGCGCTGGCGCGCGCCCTTCGCGAGGCGGGCCATGACTACTGGGGCGTGGCCAGCCTGGTCCTGGCGGTCATCGGCGTGGCCGTGGGCGCCTCTGCCATCCTCCGCCTGCGCTCGCTTCGGCGCCGCGTTGCTCTGCTGCGGACCTCGGGCAGCGCCCCGATGCCGTCCGGCTCACGTTTCGCCGCGATCTGGCTTCGGCTCTTTGCCGTCGTGGCTCTCGGCTTCGTGCTCCAGGAGAACGTCGAGCACGTCATCAGCCACGGCCACGCCATCGGGCTGGGAGCACTGCTCGGCCCGGAGTACCCGCTCGCGCTGCCGGTCATCGGCCTCGTCACGGCACTCGCCGCCGTGGTGGCGGCCGCTGTGCGGCGCACCGAACGCACGCTGCTGGCGATCATCTCGGAGGCATTGCAGCAACCACACCGGGGGCGCACACTCCCCGGCCCGCGCAGCCAGCTGGTCCTGCCGCGCCTCTCGCCGCTGGCGACTGCGATCGCCGGGCGTGCTCCTCCTCGTCAGTTCGTTTCCGCGTACTGAGACAAACCGATGCGGGTGCCCGCGCGCCCGCCACGAGGAGAATCAAGGCAATGAACACGCGCATTGGACGGGTTGCCGTCCTGGGCGCTGTGCTGATGATGTTCGTCAGTGTCGGCGTCGCCCTCGCCCACGAGGAGCGGGACGTTGGGGAGTACAGCATGGAGGTCGGCTTGATCGACGAGCCGGTGTACACCGGCCAGAAGAGCGGACTGGAGGTCAGCGTAAGCCGGGGCGAGGAGCCCGTTGAAGGTCTGGAGGCAACGCTGCAGGCGACGGTCACCTTCGGCGAGGAGACCCGTGACCTTCCGCTCGAGCCCCGCTTCGGCGAGCCGGGGTGGTACGAATCGGTCTTCTTCCCGACCGCGGCCGGGCCCTACACCTTCCACATCACCGGCGACATCGACGGCACTGCCATCGACGAGACGTTCACCTCCAGCCCCGATGGGTTCAGCGAGGTGCAGGACGTGACCGGTGGGCAGTTCCCGGTCACGCTGCCGGCCGCGGGCGATACCGCCCGTGACGCGCGGGATGGCGCCGCGGCGGCCGGGACGGCCACGTTGGCGCTGATCCTCGGCGGCGCCGGCCTGCTCGCCGGACTGGTTGCACTGGGACTCACGCTGGCGCGCCGCCGGACCTGATGCATCCACCTCGGGTATGGCGCCTCGCGGGTGCCGGTGCCCTGCTCGCCCTCCTCGTCGCACCGGCATTGCCGGGAGCGGCGGGCGGGCGGGTGCTCGCCCACGCGCAATTGGTTGCCAGCTCGCCGGGCTCGGGGGCAATCGTCCCGGAGGCACCCGAAGAGATCCGCCTCGTCTTCAGCGAGCCGCTGGAGGCCGGGCTCAGCTCCGCGGACGTCGCGGACATCAACGGCAATGTGCTCCTGGAGCGCGCCGGCACGGTGGACCCCGATGACCCATACGCCCTGGTCGTGACCGGCGCGCCGCTCGAGGACGGCGGCATCTACCTGGTGACGTGGAGGTCGCTGTCGGCGGCCGACGGCCATGCCGCCCAGGGCTTCTTCTATTTCGGCGTCGGCGACGTGCCCGGCAACCTCGCGGGCGGTCCCGGTGGCATGGTCCACTCCGCTATTGATCCGCTCGGGGTGATCGGCCGCTGGCTGACGTACATCGGCATCCTGCTCGCGCTCGGCATCGCGGTCTTCCACCGACTCGTGCTCCGCCAGGACGCGATGCCACGAGCCACCGTTCAGGCACTCGCGGCCCTCCTCTTCGTTTCGGCGGCCGCGACGGTCGTGGTGGCCGTCGCCGCCGGCCTGGAGGCGGGCTCGGTGCCCGACTACCTCCTCTCGGGCCGAAACGGGCCGCTCCAGGTTGCGCGGGCCGCGGTCGCGGGCCTCGGTGCCGCCGGCCTGCTCCTCCTGCCGGCGAGGCGGGCGACTGCGGTCTCGGCGGGGACAGGGCTCGCCGGCATCGTCCTCCTCGTGTCGGCCGGCCACGCGTCCGCATTGGCGACCCCGGTGCCGACCATCGGCCAGGTCGTCCATGTCGCCGCTGCGGCGGTCTGGATCGGCGGCATCGTCAGCCTGCTGGTGCTCGCGACGCGGCCGGCGCTGCTGGTGAACGGACCCGTGCCCGCCATGCGCTCGCTGGTTCCGCGCTTCTCGGCGCTGGCGCTCGCCTCGATCGGCCTGGTCGGGCTGACGGGCGTCTACCAGTTCTACGCGGAGACCGGCGTGCTCTTCGACCCGGGAACGGAATATGGACGAACCCTGCTCCTCAAGTCCGGCGTCGCGATCGCGGCGCTCTCGATCGGTGGGCTCAACTACCTCGACGGTGGCCGTCAGATGGGCTGGCTGGGCGGCTTCCGCAACCGCATCACGGCGGAGGTCCTGTTCGCCACCGGGGTTCTGGTGCTCACGGCCGCCCTCGCCATCACGCCTCCGGTCGATCAGCCGACCGGTGTCGCCATCCGGCCCATTCCGGACGCGTTCGGCGAGGTGGCGCCCGGCATGGGCATGGATGTGATCCCCGGGCGCCCTGGCCTCAACCGGATCGTGGTCACCACGACCGACGCCCTCGCGACGTCGTCGACGCTCGAGCTCGGGCTCGACGATCTCGATGCCGGGACGACGACTCGGGTGCCGTTGGTGCTCGAGTCGATGCCGGGGATGAGCCACGGCCCGGCAGGAATGGAGCACGTGACGGCCGATGGGACGATCGACTGGACGGCCGACGCGATCGTGCTGCCGGCCGGCAGCCAATGGGACACCAGCGTGCGGATCCTGGCGGCCGCCGGCGGCACGGAGATCTCGCGCCAACGATTCGCGTTCACACTGTCGGACGATGGAATCCACGAAGGACGCCTCACCAGCCTCATCAACCCGGCAGTGGCGGTGGCGGTGATGCTGATCATCGGGGGTGCGCTCGGGCTCGGGCTCGGGCTCGGCGGCGCCACCTTGCCTCGCTGCGAGGCCGCAGCGTCACGAGTCGCCCTGCTGGGAGGCGGCGCCGTTGCGGTGCTGCTCGGGGCGGCCATCGGTGCCAGCCAGCTGATTGGCTGACTTGGCACCAACCGTCCTCGCTGCCACCATGGGCGACCGATGCCCACCCCACTGACTGTCCTCGACACCCTCGGCCGGCCGATGCGCGACCTGCGCATCAGCGTCACTGACCGATGCAACTTCCGGTGCGTGTACTGCATGCCGAAGGAGGTCTTCGGGCGCGACCACGTCTTTCTGCCGCGGGCCGAGATCCTCGACTTCGACGAGATCGAACGGGTGGCGCGCGCGGCGGTGGCGCTTGGCGTGCGCAAGGTTCGCCTGACCGGCGGCGAACCGCTCGTGCGTCGCAATCTCGAGTCGCTGGTCGCGATGCTCGCCGGCGTCGACGGGATCGACGACCTGACGCTGACGACGAACGCCTCCCTGCTCGCGGATCGCGCGCAGCTACTGGCCGATGCCGGCCTGCACCGGGTCACCGTCAGCCTCGACGCCCTCGATGACCCGACCTTCCAGGCCATGAACGACGTCGCCTTTCCGGTCTCAAGGGTGCTCGATGGAATTGCCGCGGCGGAGTCGGCCGGACTTGGACCGATCAAGATCAACGTGGTGATCAGGCGCGGGCTCAACGAGCACGCCATCGGTGACCTCGCCGAACACTTCCGCGGCACCCCGACGACCGTCCGCTTCATCGAATACATGGATGTCGGGCACACCAACGGATGGCGCCTTGACGACGTGGTGCCGGCAACCGAGGTGGTGGCCGCGATCGACGCGAGGTGGCCGCTCGAGCCGGTCGAATCCGGCTACCGGGGCGAGGTCGCTCAGCGCTATCGGTATCGTGACGGCGCCGGCGAGATCGGCGTCATCAGCAGTGTCACGCAGCCGTTCTGCGGCGATTGCACCCGGGCTCGGCTGTCGGCGGACGGCCAGCTCTTCACCTGCCTCTTCGCCACGTCGGGCCACGACCTGCGCCAGGTGATCCGGTCGGGCGCCACCGATGCCGAGCTGGCGGAGGCGCTTCGCGTGATCTGGACCGGGCGCGACGATCGCTACTCCGAGCTCCGCACGCTCGAGACGATCGAGCTGCCGAAGGTTGAGATGAGCTTCATCGGGGGCTGACGGAGGATCCGAGCCATGAGCGTCTCGCGACTCGAGGACATCCCGGGCTTCAACATCGACCGCGTGGCGGCGGCGGCCGGCAACGACCCCGACGTGCTGCGCATGGAGAACCTCGACACCGACCTGCGGCCTCCCGCGGTGGCAATCGAGGCGACCAAGGCGGCGATCGACACGTACGACGGGAACAGCTGGCTACCATTCACCGGGCGCGACGACCTCAAGGATGCCGTGGCGTCACTCATCGAGCGACGCGGCGGGCCGCGCTACGACGGGCGGCGTGAGATCGTGATCACCAGCGGCGAGGGCACGGCCATGCTTGACGCGCTGTTCTGCCTGACCGATCCCGGGGACGAGGTGATCCTCACCGATCCGACCTACGCCGGGATGATCAACCGCGTTCGGCTCGTCGGCGCGGTGCCCCGCCTGGCACCGCTGGTCGCCGCGGGTGGCGAGTGGCGCCTGGATCTCGACGCGCTCCGCGCATCCGTCACCGAACGAACCCGAGTCGTCTTCATCCACAACGCGTCGTTCCCAACGGGCTGGGTGGTGAGCGATGAGGAATGGGAGGCGATCGCCTCGCTGTGCCGCGACCACGACCTGCGGCTCCTCTACTGGGGCGTCTACGAAAGTGTCCTGTTCGACGGGCGGCCGATGCGAGTGCCCAGCGCGATTGACGGCATGCGCGACCGCACGGTGACCATCGGCTCGGGCATCGAGCAGCGCATGATCGGCTGGCGCGTCGGCTGGATCGTCGCGCCGGGCGAGCTCATCAACGACGTCTCGCGGGTCGAGATCTACAACGATCTCGTCCCGAGCAACTTCTCGCAGGTTGGCCTGCGTGCGGCCCTCGAAACGCAAGACGAGGAGCAGGCAGCGGCCACGGCGGAGTATCAGCGCCGGCGCGACGAGACGATGCGCCAGCTCGAAGGCCTGCCAGCCATCTCCGCCGCCGGAGGCTGGTCGCTGCTGCTCGATGTCGCGTCTCTCGGCCTCGAAGGTGCCGAAGTCTCGAGCCGGCTTCTCGAGCACAAGGTGGCGGCCACCCAGATGCGTGGCTGGGGTGGCGACGTCGCGGATCGTCACGTCCGCTTCGTGTTCAGCCGCGAGCCGGTGGAGCGGATCGCGCTTCTCGGCGAGCGAGTGCGAGCCGCTCTCGGCAGCGCGTGACCTATCCGTGGATGGGACCGGGCCGGTCGCGGAGCGGGACGCCCGTTCGGCCGCGCAGGGTGGCGAGGATCTCGGACACGATGGCGACAGCGACCTCCTCGGCGCCATCGGCACCCACATCAAGGCCGGCCGGCGCATGGAGGGCCGCCAGATCCGCCGCGCTGGGTGATGTCTCGAGCTCGGCGAGCAGCCGGTCGGTCCGGTCGCGCGGTCCGAGAACGCCCAGGTAGCGAACACCTCGTCCAATGAAGCCACCGAGGAATGCCGCATCCCGCAGGTAGTCGTGGCTCATGAGCATGACCGCGGTCCACTCGCCCGCCGCGACGGCATCGGCCGCCTGGCCCGGCTCCACCACGTGAAGGACCGCCCCCGGGAACCGATCCGCCCGCATGAAGGACCGGCGCGCGTCGACCACGCTGACGCGCCAACCCAGTCGAACCCCGGCGGCGACCAACGGACCGGCGTCCGGGCCGGCGCCGCAGACGACCAGGTGGAGTGGCGGCAGGATCGGGTCGAGCACCGCATCACCGATGACGGTTGGACGGCCATGGGCAACGGCCATGGCCGCGCGCTCACCCAGCGCGTCGGCCTGCTGCTCCGACAGCTCCCGACGCTCCCCGTCGAGCCCGGTCAGCAGATAGGTCGCCCGCCCCTCGCGGGCCGCGCCCAGGGCCGCCAGCGTCCCGGCCGCGAGGCGTGGCGGCTCTGCCAACAGCTCGATCACGCCCCGGCAGCCGAGGCCGAGGCCCCAGAGCTCGTCGCCCTCCGCGGAATGGTCGATCGTCACGAGGACCGGCGCATCGAGCCGGATCGCCTCGCGCGCGAGGCGCGCAGCCTCCTCCTCGAGGCAGCCGCCGCTGATCAGGCCGATCGGCGCGCCGTGCTCGGGGACCAGCAGTCGCGCGCCGGGACGCCGGTAGGACGAGCCGCGAACCGAGACGACCGTTGCGAGCGCGGCACGCGCGCCGCTGGCCTGCATGGCGGCCGCAGCCTCGAGGATGGCGTCGATCTCGCTCACGGGGCGACTCTACCCCGGGCGGTCCGCCTGGGTCGTCCGGGCTGGCCCGCCGAAGAACTCGAGGAGCAGCGCGTTGAAACGCTCCGGCTGCTCGAGGTTGAGCATGTGTGCCGATCCCTCGAAGACCTCGAGGCGCGCGCCGGGAACGACCTCCGCCAGGTGGCGCATCGACTCGCTCGTGCCTGGATCGTCCAGCGTGCCGAGCATCACCAGCACCGGCGCGCGGAGATCGCCAAGCCGTCCGGCGGCCGGTGGGTCGAGCGGCTGTGCCTGGCCCTCTTCCTTCTCGGCCTGGTAGGTCGTCAGGATCCAGTCGTGGACCCTCGCGCGAATCGCCGGGTCGACCCGGTCCGGAGGCTGCCCCGGTCCATCGGCCCAATACGCGGTCTCCCACTCGGCCACGCGAGCCCAATCGTGGGCGGCCGTCCACGCCTCGACCTGATCCCAACCTTCAGGGGCCTCGTCTCCGGCGTCATAGCCCCCGACCCCGCCGGCCGCCACCACGAGCGAACGCACCCGATCCGAATACTCGATCGCGAAGTCGAGCGCGATCTGTCCGCCGCGCGACAGCCCGACGACGTGAGCCGACTCCTCGCCGAGGTGATCCAGCAGCGCCACGATGTCGGCTCGGTTGGAGAACTCGACCGCATCGGTCTCCGTGCGCCCGAACCCACGGGTGTCGTAGCGAATCATCCGGTAGGAGTCGCGGAGCGCGGCGACCTGGTCGTCCCACATGCGCAGGTCCGCAATTCCGGCGTGGACCAGCACGACGGGCTCGCCCGAGCCCTCCGCCTCGTAGTAGATGCGCGCGCCGTTCGTCTCGAGGGTGCCCGCTCTCACGTGCCATGCGCCGATGCTAGCGCCGATTCCAGACGATTCGCGACATCAATTGGCGTCAGCGCGGATTCAGGTGATCTTCAGGAACGTGCGGCAAGATGACCGCGTGCGTGTGCTCGTGGTCGAGGACGAAAAGCGGCTGGCGGCTGGCCTGCGGAACGGCCTGGAGGCCGATGGCTTCGCCGTCGACGTGGCGCTCAACGGCACCGATGGCCTGTGGCTCGCCCGCGAGGAGCCGTACGACGCCATCGTCCTCGACCTGATGCTGCCCGAAGTCAGCGGCTTCGAGATCTGTGAGCAGCTGCGGGAGGCTCGCATCTGGACGCCGATCCTGATGCTCACCGCGCGGGACGGCGCCTCGGACGAGGTCCGTGCCCTCGACAGCGGTGCCGACGACTACCTGACGAAGCCGTTCGCGCATGCCGTGCTGGTCGCTCGGCTCAGGGCGCTGCTGCGCCGGGGAGCGCCCGGAACGCCCGGCGGTGCTCGAGGCCGGAGATCTTCGCCTGGATCCGGCTGGCCATCGTGCCTGGCGCGGCGAAGCGGACCTGGACCTCACCTCGCGCGAGATGGGGCTGCTCGAGTTCCTGATGCGGCGGGCGGGTGAGGTGGTCTCCAAGACCGAGATCCTCGCCCACGTGTGGGACTACGACTTCGAAGGCGACCCGAACATCGTCGAGGTCTACATCGGTCACCTGAGAAGCAAGGTCGACCGCCCGTTCGGTCGCCAGGCGATCGAGACGATTCGCGGCGCCGGCTACCGGCTCGACGCCGCGGGCGGTTGAGCCGATGAGCCGCCGGTGGTCGCGCGTCTGGACGAAGGCGACTTCGATCCGGGGACGAACGACGGCCATGGCCGTCGTCCTGGTCGGCGTCGCACTCCTCCTCGGCGCCGTGGCGCTCGTGAGCGTGATGCGCAGCGCGCTCACGGAGTCGGTCAGAGTCGACGCGCAGGCACGAGCATCCGAGGTAGTCGCCGATCTCGAGGGCGGCACCGCGCCCGCCGAGCTCGTCATGCCGACCACCGACGACCTCCTGATCCAGGTCCTTGACGGAAATGGGCGAGTCCTGGTGGCCAGCACGGAAGCGCCCGAGACGCCCCTGGCCGGCGACCTGGCGTCGGGCGAGTCCGAGGCGATCCTGCCGCCCGGTGACGACGAGCCGGTCCTGGTGGTCGCTGCGGCAGCGGAGGGACCGGACGGCGTCCGGATGGTGCTGGCGGCCCGTGGGCTGGAGCTGGTCGAAGAATCGACTGAGCTCGTCACCAAGCTCCTTGCGTTCGGCCTGCCGATCGTGCTCCTCGTCGTCGGAGTCATGGCGTGGCTGCTGGTGGGTCGTTCGCTCGCGCCGGTTGAAGCCATCCGGGGTGAGGTTGAGGAGATCTCGAGCACCGAGCTCCATCGACGAGTCCCGACGCCGGGTGGTACCGACGAGCTGGCACGGCTGGCCGCGACGATGAACGAGATGCTCACCCGCCTCGAGCGCGGGCAGAGCCGTCAGCGCCAGCTGGTCGCGGATACCTCCCATGAGCTTCGATCGCCGATCGCGTCGATCCGCCAGCACGCTGAAGTCGCGCTGGCTCACCCCGAGCGCACCAATGCGTCGGAGCTGGCGGAGACGGTGCTCGCCGAGAGCCTGCGGCTGGCGCGCATTGGTCGACGATCTCCTTCTCCTGGCGCGCGCCGACGAGCACACCCTCGCCCTGGAGCGCCGTTCGATCGACCTCGACGATCTCGTGCTCGATGCGGCGCGCGCACTGCGCCGGAACGGACACCTCGAGGTCGACGCGGGCGGGGTGTCCGAGCGGCCGAGTCAAGGGCGACCCGGACGGGCTGCGGCGCGTGGTCGCGAACCTCGCGGAGAACGCTGCTCGCCACGCTCGCGCTCGCGTCTCGTTCTCGGTCGCGGAGGATGGCGACGAGGTGCTGCTCCGGGTGGAGGACGACGGCCCGGGCATCGCGCCGGGCGACCGCGACCGCGTCTTCGAGCGCTTCGTACGCCTCGACGCCGCGCGGGCCCGCGATGCCGGCGGCAGTGGGCTCGGACTCGCGATCGTGTCCGAGCTGGTCGCGGCGCACGGCGGGAGCGCCGTCATCGGCGACAGCGCGCTGGGCGGGACCGTGGTCGAGATTCGCCTGCCGCGCGCCGCCGATTGAGCGGCCGACTCGTTCAGCGAGGCATCAGGTGCCCAGGACTAGGGTGACCGGAGAATCCACGCAACCGAACGGAGCTCAGCAATGACGAAGCGAATGAGATGGCTGATCGGCGCCGCACTCGCGGTCGGCCTGGTCGGCGCGGGTGTCGGCATCGGCCTCGCCGAAACGAACGGCGATTCGGGCACCGAGGTCGAGAGCACGGACAGCGACCAGCCGCTGACCGGCGCTGACCTCGACCAGGCCAAGGCAGCCGCTCTCGCGTTCACCGGTGGCGGGACCGTCACCGAAGCCGAGGCCGGCGACGACGGCGCCGCCTACGGCGTCGAGGTCCGCAAGGACGACGGCACCCAGGTCGCGGTTCGCCTCGACGAGACCTTCACCGTCATCGGCAGCGAAGTTGACGACGAATAGCGTCGGCACGAGACATGCACCTGCGGGTACGTAGAACCTGGAGGTGCAACGATGACCACGACCACTCCCGCCACCGACGTCGAAGCCCAGAAGGCGCTGGTCCGGCGATTCATCGACGACGTGTTCCTGAAGGGCGACTTCAACGCCGTGGATGAGCTCATGACCGACGACTTCGTGTCGCACACGTCGGGTCCGGGGGCGTCCGGCAAGGACGGCATGAAACAGGCGATCACGCGTGTGTCAGGTGGCCTGTCCGACGCCACCATGAAGATCGAGGACGTGATCGCCGAGAACGACCGGGTGGCAGTCCGGCTCACCGGGCACGCCGTCCAGACCGGTGAGTTCATGGGCATGCCGCCGAGCGGCAAGGCGTACACGATCGGCGAGATCCACATCTTTCGCATCCGCGATGGCAAGGTCGCCGAGCACTGGCACCAGGCCGACTTCCTCAGCATGATGCGACAGCTCGGCGCGCTGCCGGAGATGGGTGGCAAGCCCTCAGCCGATTGAGCGCTCGCGCTCGCTGCGCTCGAACAGCACGCCGGGGTTGAGGATGCCGGACGGGTCCCATGCCGCCTTGATGGCGCGCATGGCGGCCACGGTCTCCTCACCTCGGTCTCGCACCAGCCAGCCAACCTTCGCAACGCCGATGCCGTGCTCGGCGCTCACGCTGCCCCCGAGCTCGAGCACCAGCTCCAGCACCGCGTCGTCGGTTCGCTGATCGTCCGGCGCCGGACCGAGCACGTTGACGTGCAGGTTCCCGTCGCCGACGTGGCCGTACACGATGGTTCTCGCCTCGGGGGCGACGGCCGCGACTACCACCGGAGCACGCTCCACCAGCTCGGCGTAGCGCGCCGACGGCACCGAGACGTCGAGCTTGTGCGGCACGCCCTCGGCGTTGATGACCTCCGTGTGCCGCTCGCGCAGCTGCCAGAGCCGATGCCGCCCGGCCGCGTCGGTCGCCACCGCCGCCGAGCCGTCCGCCACACCGATCGCCTCGAGCGCCACAAGGAGCGCATCGGTCGGATCGGCGTCGTCGGAGGCCACCTCGGCCAGCAGGTAGACCGGCGCGCGCTCCGCGAACGGAGGCGCCGCGCCGGTGTGACGTGTGATCAGCTCGAGGCCGGCATCGGTGAACAGTTCCAGGGCAACGACCGATCCCAGCGTCCGCCGCAGCTCCGAGGCGGCGGCCACCGCGGCGGACGCATCCGCCAGGCCGATGACGCACACCGCCCGATGTCGCATCGGTGACACCAGCCGCAGGCGAACCCGAGTGATGACGGCGAGGGTGCCCTCGGACCCGGCCAGCAGGCCGCCCAGGTCGTAGCCCGTGTTGTCCTTCGGCATCCCCGGCAGGCGGCGCAGGATCGATCCATCGACGCGCACCGCCTCGAAGCCGAGCAGCTGCGAGCGCATCGGTCCGTGGCGCACGACGTTCACGCCGCCGGCGTTCGTCGCGACCATCCCGCCTATCGTCGCCGAATCCCGAGCGCCGAGGTCGACACCGACCTCCCAGCCGGCGGCACGCGCCGCCGCCTGCACCAGCGCAAGCGTCGCCCCGGCTGCCACCGTGACCTCGCCCGCGACGCGATCGACCTCCTCGATCTCGTTCAGGCGCAGCAGGCTCATCACCACCTCGCCGCCACGCGGCACCGACCCGCCGACGAGCCCGGTGTTGCCACCCTGCGGAACGACGGCCGCGCCCGCATCGGCGCAGGCGACCAGCACCCGGGCAACCTCGTCGGTCGTCGCGGGCCGGACGACCGCCAGCGCTTCCCCGTGGAACCGGCGTGTCCAATCGGTCTCGTAGGAGGCGCGAAGGCCGGGATCGGTGATGCAATGGCTCGCGCCGACGATCGCGCGAAGCGAGTCGATGAGCGCGTCGGGGGTCATTGGCGCATCCTAACGGCACGCGGCTTGCGCTCGGATCGAGGTAGTGGAGGTGAACCGATGATGGACGACCGACCCGAGCGACAGCCCCTGCCATCCGAGGACGGCGGCGACCTCGTCGACGAGCCCGCGAGCGGCGACACCGAGGACTACCTGGTCGCCAGCGCCGAGGGCGTCCCGTACGTCCCTCCGACGGAGCGAGCACCCGGCGAGGAGTCGGATGACGACGAGCTGGAGCGCGAGGACGACATCCAGTTCGACGAGGGAGGCCTCCCGCGGGACGGCGAGCTCCAGGCCGACGTGATCGAGGCGCTGCGCGCGTCGGACGTCCCGGCCGGCGAGCGCGTCCGCATCGCCGTCAGCGGGAGGCGCGTGAAGGTGCAGGGCGAGGTCGAGACGATCGAGGCGCTCGACGAGATCCTGGGGATCGTGGGAGACGTGCCGGGTGTCGACGAGGTCGTGGACGAGGTGACGGTCACCCGCCTCTGACCCATCGGCGCATCTGGTCGTTAGCATGATCACGTGATGACCCCGAGCCATACCGCCGACTCCACCGCTTCGGGCACGGCCGAGCTCGTGGCGCTGCGCGAGATCGTGCAGCTCGCGGCCGGCGCCTCTACCTGGGACGACCTGATGCAGCTGATCGTCGATCGCGGAACCGACGCCATGCGCGCGGAGGTCTGCTCGCTCTACCTCGTCGATCGTGACGGCGCCGGCCTGACGCTCGCCGCCACCAACGGGGTGGATCGCGAGCACATCGGCGTGGCGCGCCTCGAGATCGGTCAGGGCATCACCGGGCTTGCCGCAAGCACCCGAGGTCCGGTGGTCAGCACCGACCTTGCGAACGACCCGCGCTGCGCCTGGATCCGCGGCGTCGACCACGAGCGATTCACGTCCATCCTGGCGGTGCCGCTGGAGGTCACCGATCGCGTAGTCGGCGTCCTCAACGTCAAGACGGAGGCCCACCGCGACTTTGGCGACGCCGAGGTCCGCCGGCTGTCGACCATCGCGTCGCTGCTTGCCGGGGTCGTCGAGCGTCGGCGCCTCCACCTGGAGACCGAGGCACAGCTCGACGGCCTGCGCAGCGTGGACCAGGCGCGGGCGGAGCTGATCGCGGTCGTCACCCACCAGCTGCGCACGCCGCTGGCGGTCGTCCGGGCGTACCTCGACCTGCTGGCCGAGACGGCGGACCCGGCGCGAGCCGATGAGGTGGCCGGCTGGCACGACGCGGCCACGGGCCAGGTGCTGCGGCTCAACGACCTGGTCGACGCGATCCTTGAGACGGTCCGCGCTGATCGGCTGCTCACGGTGGAGATCAGGCGCTTCGACGTCGGCGCGGTCATCGACGAGGTGCTGACCCGCCTGGCGCCGCTGCTGCGCCGCCATCGGCTGGAGCGCTACGCGACCGGCAGCCGCATGGCACTCGGCGATCCGGCGCGGCTGGCGCAGGTGCTCGAGCTGCTGCTCGAGAACGCGGCGAAGTACGCGCCGCCCGGCGCCGAGATCATGGTGGCCGACTGGTCGGCCGACGGCGAGGTGCGCGTGGCAGTCGGCGACGACGGTCCGGGTGTACCGCCTGGGATGCGTGAGAGCGTCTTCGAGCCATTCGTCCGCCTGAACGAGACCGATGCACCGGGTACGGGCGTCGGCCTGTTTGCGGCCCGACGGCTGGTTGGCGCCATGGACGGCCGGCTCTGGATCGAGGACAAGCCGGCCGGAGGCAGCCAGTTCGTCACGGCGCTGCGGGAGGCGACCGGATGAGTACCGAGTCGCCTCTTCGGATCCTGGTCATCGACGACGAGCCGGCCATGATCGGCGCCGTCGCCGCGCTGGTCGGCAGCGTCGGGCATCGTGTCAGCGCCGCCTACGACGGCCACGAGGCGCTGCGCCGGTACGAGGCCGACCGCCCGGACCTCGTGATCCTCGACCTGGCGATGCCCGGACTCGATGGGATCGCCGTGTGCCAGGAGATCCGGCGTCGAGGAGCGACCCCGATCATCGTCCTGTCGGGCGAGGGCCAGGAGGCAGCCAAGGTGGAGGCACTCGACGCCGGCGCCGACGACTACGTGACGAAGCCGTTTGGCAAGGAGGAGCTGCTGGCTCGCATCCGGGCCGTCAGCCGCCGGCGGGCCGAACCGACAGCGCCGAGCACCAGCGGCGAATCCCTTCGCATCGACCGGCGCCGCCACGAGGCGTGGGCCGGCGACACGCTCCTGCCCCTGACGCCCATCGAGTTCACCCTGCTGGAGGCGCTGCTCAGGGCCGGCGGCGACCTCGTCACCCACGAGGAGCTGCTGCAGGCGGGTTGGCGCGGCGAGCCCGACCCCGACCCACTGTGGATCAAGCCGCACCTGGCGAGACTGCGCTCCAAGCTGCGCGACGCCGATGCGTCGCTCCCGACGCCGGTGCGCTCGCTCGGCTATCGGCTCATCGAGCCATCGCCAGCGGCTCCGTCGACGATGGAGCCTCGCTGAGACCCAGGTCCGCGTCGCGCGGCTCGACGACCAGGAAGCGACGGCGCCATCGGTCCCAGCCGAGGAGGATGCTGTCCGCGCGGCTGCTTCCCTCCGCCGCGTGGGCGGTCAGGAGGTCACGCAGGGCGCGCACATCGGTGTCATCGAGCGAGCGTGTCCGTACGCCGGCGCTCAGCTGCCCGGTCACCGTACCGTCGTCGAGCAGGTACGCACGCCCGCCGGTCATGCCGGCGCCGAAGTTGGGACCGATCGATCCGAGCACGACCACCGTGCCGCCGGTCATGTACTCGCACCCGTGATGCGCCGACGCCCTCGACCACGGCCCGTGCGCCGGAGTTGCGGACGGCGAATCGCATCCCGGCGCGGCCGACCACGTGGAGGGCGCCGCCCGTGGCGCCGAAGAGACACACGTTGCCCGCCAGTGCCTGGTCCTGCGCCATGCCGTCGGGCGGCCGCACCACGATCGTCGCGCCGGAGAGCCCCTTCCCCACGTAGTCGTTTGCCTCACCGATGAGCTGGATGCGCATGCCGGCAACCGCGAACGCGCCGAGGCTCTGGCCGGCCGACCCGGTCAACTCGTAGCGCACGTGCGGCAGGCGCCTGGGCTCCGGGCGGCGTTGCAGGGCGCCGGCCAGGCGTGCGCCGATGCTGCGATCGCGCGTGGTGACGTCGGCGCGAACCAGCGTCTCGCCCTCGGCGACGCGGGTGACGATCCCGTCGAGCGCTTCGGCCTCGAAGCAGTCGTCGCCCGGCCGGTCGGCCCAGAGCGGCCGGTCCTTGGGAGGCTGCGCCGAGTCCGGCGCCCAGGCCGGCGCCGACACCAGGCGGCCGAGGTCGATTGCCGCCGCTGCTGTCCCGTCAAGCAGGTCAGCGCGGCCAACCGCCTCGCCCAGCGACCGCAGGCCCAGCGCCGCCAGCTCGCGGCGGACGTCCTCCGCCAGCGCGGTGAAGAAGGCGACCACCTGCTCCGGCGTGCCGGTGAACTTGGCCCGCAGGTCCTCGCGCTGGGTTGCG
Source organism: uncultured Chloroflexia bacterium (assembly GCA_963789435.1). Taxonomy (GTDB): domain Bacteria; phylum Chloroflexota; class Limnocylindria; order QHBO01; family QHBO01; genus JACDBZ01. Next base: position 31,100 of record CAWBKO010000003.1, on the reverse strand, counting down.
ATGCCGGTGGGACACGTATCGAGGTGGCACTGGCGCGCCATGTCGCAGCCGATCGCTACGAGGGCAGCGGTCCCGAACCCGTATTCCTCGGCACCGAGCATGGCCGCGATGACGACATCCCGCCCGGTCTGCAGGCCGCCGTCGGTGCGCAACGCAACCCGGTCGCGCAGGCGATTGCGGACGAGGACCTGGTGCGTCTCGGCCAGTCCCAGCTCCCACGGCAGGCCGGCGTGCTTGATCGAGCTGAGGGGTGAGGCGCCGGTCCCGCCAGCATGGCCGCTCACCATCACATAGTCCGCGTGCGCCTTGGCCACGCCGGCCGCGATCGTGCCGATCCCCGCCCCGGCCACCAGCTTCACGCCGATCCGCGCGGTTGGGTTCACCGCCCGCAGATCGCTGATGAGCTGGGCGAGGTCCTCGATCGAGTAGATGTCGTGGTGCGGCGGCGGGCTGATCATCGTCATGCCCGGCTGGCCGCGACGCAGCCCGGCGATGAAGGCCGTGGCCTTCTTGCCCGGCAGCTGGCCGCCCTCGCCGGGCTTCGATCCCTGCGCGATCTTGATCTCGAGCTGCTCCGCCCGCGCCAGGTACTCAGCCGTCACGCCGAAGCGCGCCGATGCCACCTGCTTGATGGCCGCGTCGCGCCGATCGCCATCGGCCGACTCCGCGTACCACGCGGGATCCTCGCCGCCCTCGCCCGAGTTGGCGCTGCCGCCCAGCCGCGCCATCCCGATGCTTATCGCCTGATGCGCCTCCGGCGACAGCGCGCCGAGGCTCATTGCCGAGCTGACGAAGCGCCGCGCGATGCGCGACGCCGGCTCAACTTCCTCGAGCGGCACCGGCCGGCCGGCGGCCTTCAACGAGAGCAGGTCGCGAGGCTGCCGCGCACCGAGGTCGGCCAGCAGACCCCGGTATGCGGTGAGCTCGCCGTCACCGTCGACGGCCTGCTGGAGTGCCTTCACGATCTTCGGCGCGTAGGCGTGCGCCTCGCCCGAGCCGCGGAACCTGACGAATCCCGGGTCCTCCAGGGCGGGTGCCGTCTCGGCGAAGGCGCGGCGATGGCGTGCAACCAGGGTCCGGGCGATCGCATCCACGGTGACCGATCCCGGCCAATGATTGGCGGCCGGGAAGCATCGCTCCGCCAGCCATGCGTCCATGCCGAGCACGTCGATGATCTGCCCGCCTCGATAGGAGCTGAGCGCGCTGATTCCCATGCGGGCAAGCACCTTCCGCAGCCCCTGCTCCAGCGCATCCACCATGTTGTGTCGCGCCCGGTCCGGCTCCAGGTCCTCGGAGCCGCGTTCGCCAGCCTGCTCGCCCGCCAGCTCCAAGAGCAGCCACGGATGGACGGCCGATGCGCCGACGGCCACCAGCATCGCCAGGTCGTGGACATCGAACGCGTCACCGGCTTCCACCGCAAGGTCGGTCCGCGATCGTCGGCCGACGGCAACGAGCTCCTGGTTGACGCGGCCCGCGGCGAGGACGGACGGGATCGCGACCCGCGCCGGACCGGCCGCCCGATCGGACACCACCACCAGCTCCATTCCCCGTCGCGCCGCGGAACGTGCTTGGCGGGCGAGCCGCGCCATCCCGAACGCGAGCCCGCGAGGCCCGCGCGAGATCGGCCACGTCGCGTCCAGGACCGTGACGCGGTTCACGGATCCGAGCAGCTGGCTCCACCGGTCGTGGTCGAGGATCGGTGAGTCGATGATCACGGCCCGCGGCTCCCGATGGCCGAGGAGGTCCGGCCGCCGCCCGACCGGCATGGCGAGCGACATCACGGCGCGCTCGCGCTCCGGGTCGATCGGCGGGTTGGTCACCTGGGCGAACGACTGGCGCAGGAACGCCGAGACGCGGCGCGGCCGCCGCGCGAGCGGCGCGATCGGCGTGTCGTCGCCCATGCTCCAGATTGCCTCGTGGCCCTCGGTCGCCATCGGCCTGATCAGCTGCCTGACGATCTCGGCGTCGAGGCCCATCGCGACGCGCAGCCGATCGTCGCTGGTCGGTGGCTCTCCGACCGGGATGATCGTGATCAGGCGACGCGGCACCGTCCGCGGCGGCGTGCCGTGTCGCTCGATGGCCGGCCCGATCATCCGGCCGGTTGAGGTGTCCACCACCACCATCTCGCCGGGGCCGAGCCGGCGCCGATGCGTCACTCGTTCTGCCGCGAGCTCGACGCTCCCCGCCTCGGACGAGACGACCACCAGGCCGTCGTTGGTCGCCGTCAGCGCCAGCGGTCGAAGCCCGTTGCGGTCGAGCATCGCTCCGACCCGTCGACCGTCGCCGAATACGAGCGCCGCCGGGCCGTCCCATGGCTCCGACCTGGCCTGCGCCGGGTCCAGCGCCGGGCCTCCGAGCCCCTCGGCCGCCGGGATCAGCGAGCCGATGGCGGCGTCGATCCGCATCCCGCCCAGCAGCAGTAGCTCGAGGGCGTCGTCCAGCGACTGCGAGTCGGAGCCGACCTCGGTCACCAGCGGGCCGACCTCGGCAAGCCGCTTCGCCCATCGGCCTCTGCCCAGCGCATGGCGACGTCCCCGCATCGCTTCGCGATTCGAGCGGACCGTGTTGATCTCACCGTTGTGCGCCAGGTACCCGAACGGCTGTGCCAGCCGCCACGAGGGGAAGGTGTTCGTCGAGTAGCGCTGATGGAACACGGCATAGCGCGCGTCGAGGTCATCGGCCCGGAGGTCCTCGTAGAAGCGCCCGAGCTCATCGCCGACGAACAGGCCCTTGTAGACCACCTGCGATGAGCCGATGGAGACGACAGCGGTCGCCGGCGCCTCCTGCTCGACGGTGCGTCGAAGCACCGCCAGGCGTCGCGCGAACGCGAGCGGCCTGAGGCGGCGGTCGCCGACCACGATCGCCTGTCGAATGGCCGGGGTCTCGCCCGCCGTGCGGTCGGCCACCAGGTCGGTCGCGACCGGCACGTCACGCCAACCGGCCACGGTCAGGCCCTCGGCGGTTGCCCGTTCCTCGAAGAGCTGAGTGGATGCCCCCTCGTCCCCGGCCGGCAGGAAGCACATGGCGACCGCCACGCGGCCACGGGGGCGGCGGGTCAGCCCGGCCTCGGTGACCAGCCGCGCGCCGAAGCCGGGCGAGATGGGAATCGAGATGCCGGCGCCGTCGCCGGTGCGGTCATCGGCGGCTCGTGCGCCGCGATGTGCAAGTGCTGCCAGCGCCTCGAGCGCCATGGGCACCGTGCGATGCGCATGGCGGCCATCGAGGTCGGCGACGAAGCCGACGCCGCAGGCATCGTGCTCGTGCCGGGGGTCGTAGAGCGGGGCGTCTATCGGCTGAAGTCGCCTGACGGTCATCGGTCGAGCTCGCCTCTGCGCGGGTTTCTCCCACGCTAGGAGCGGGGCCGCCGGATGTCAGGGGCAGCGGAGTTCCGGCTGTGTAGCGGTCCGGTCACGAATCGGCGACGCCGTCCCGCAACCTCGTCCGGCGCAGCCGCGTTGCCAGCGCGGGCCACGGAACGCTTCCCAAGACCGATCGCGCGCGTATGCTCCGCGTGGCGGCTCGCCAAGGCACGGCGGGTCGTGACTAAGGGAGGTATCGGAGGAGGACATTTCCCGTGACCTCAACCGCAGAAGTCTCAGGGGGAAGCTCATCGCTGGAGCGCGACGCCATCGGACTCCCCGAGGTGCTGTTCCAGTCGATCACCCATATGGCGCCCGCCGTTGCGACCGCCCTGTCGATCGGCGCCGCCACATCCTTCGCCGGCGGCATCACGCCGCTCGCCGTGCTCTTCGCGATGATCGCGGTCCTGTTCACCGCCTTCTCGATGGCTGAGCTGGCCCGGCATCTGCCCTCGGCCGGCGGGATGTACACCTATGTCGGGCGCGGACTCGGCTCGTTCTTCGGGTGGCTCGTTGCCTGGAGCTTCGCCCTCGCGGAGCCGCTCGTCATGCCGCTGCTGCTCGGTGGCTTCGGGTTCTACGGCGCGATCTTCCTGTCGTCGTACCTCAGCATCGACTTCGAGTTCGCATGGATCGCGCTGGCCATCCTGTGCGGCCTCGTCGTCTGGTGGCTTACCTACCGGGGCGTCGGGCTTTCCACTCGCGCAGGCCTGGTGCTGGGCGTCATCGAGATCGGGATCTTCCTGCTCATTTCGACGCTCCTGATCGTCAACGCCGACAACAACACGCTGAACGTCTTCATTCCCGGCGATGACGGATTGAAGCCCGCGTTCCAGGGCATGATCTTCTGCCTCCTCGCCTTCATCGGCTTCGAGGCGGCGGCGCCGCTCGGGGAGGAAACCAGGGAGCCGCGGCGCACGATTCCGCGGGCGGTGATCTGGTCGGCGATTCTTGTCGGCCTGTTCTACGTGTTCTGCTACTACGCGGCAACGGTCTTCTTCGGTCCCGGTGAGATGACCGGGTTCTACACATCGCACGACGGCGACCCGTGGGGCTTCATGGCAGAGCAGGTGCTCCCCGGCATCGGTGGCCTGCTGGTTGTCTTCGCGATCCTCAACAGCTCACTCGCCAACGCCAACGCCGGCGCTACGGCAGCGACGCGATCGCTCTTCGCCATGGGACGGGCAGGGCTGCTTCCACGCTTCTTCGCGGCCATCCATCCGCAGACCCGCGCCCCGGTCAACGCGGTCCACTTCCAGGCCGTGACGGCAATCATCATCGCTGTCGTGCTGGGCCTGGTGCTCGCCAACGATCCGTATCCGACCCCCGAGGGCGGCGGGAGCTTCGGCGGGCTGAACGTCTACGTGTTCCTCGGCACGATGCTCGGGCTGATCTTCGCCGGGATCTACATCCTCGTGAACCTGGCGTGCATCGGCTATTTCTGGCGGGAGCGGCGCGACGAGTTCAACGTGATCAAACACCTCCTCGTACCGGTCCTCGGCGTGATCGCCATGATCCCCGCCCTGCTCGCCGTGATCGGCGGCCTGACCATCCCGATCCTCGACATCGAGCTGCCGCCGTACGAGACGGCGCTCCGCTACACGGCGCCCATCGTGGGAGTCTGGGTGCTCCTTGGGGTCATCGCCTACTTCGTCCTGCGCTTCCGCAACCCGGAGGCGCTCGAGCGAGTGGGAGACGTCTACGGTGGCGACGGAGGCAGCTCCGAAGCGGCGGCCGTTCCACCGGAGCGGACGACCTACTGACCGATGCGGGCCGGCCTCCGGGCCGGCCCGTCGGCTATTCGAAGACCCCCAGCGGGCAGTGGGCCGTGACGACGAAGTTCGGCACGTCCACGATCTCGCTGACGCGCAGGTCGACGGCCACGCTGCACAGCAGGTAGGCCTGCATCGGGTCGAGCCCATGCTCGCGGCCGAGCCACTCGATCATGCGCTTCACCGCATCGCGTGCGGCTTCCATGAGGTCCGGCCCGATGCCGTCGGTGGCGTACCGAGCGCCGTTTCGCAGTGCGGCGTGAGGGTCGGGGGCGGCGACGAACTCGGGGCCGGTCACGTGGAGGTCCTTGCGCACGGTCAGCCGGACGAGCGCCCGCATCGGCGTCTCGATCGCGGTGCCCGACACCTCGCCGTCCCCCTGCGTGGCGTGGCCGTCGCCGATCGAGAAGAGCGCTCCGGCGTGGAAGACCGGAAGGTAGAGGGTCGAGCCGGCCACCAGGTGCCTGGTATCCATGTTGCCGCCGTGCAGGTCGGGCGGGATCGTCGAGCGTGGGCCGGTCTCGGGCGCAACTCCCACCTCGCCGCAGAACGGAGCAAGTGGCACGGTGATGCCGGGCCAGAACTCGACTCGGTCGGCACCCGGGACAAGGCTCGTGATCTTCAGGTGGCCGTCGGGAAATTCGTCGGCGAGTAGCCCGAAGCCCGAGATCGAGGCCGTCCAGCCCCAGTCCGCGTGGGAGAAGTCGAGCAGGTCGACCTGGAGGGTGTCACCCGGCTCGGCACCGTCGACCGCGACCGGACCGGTGACCTGGTCGACCCGGTCGAAGTCGAGCGTCGCAAGCGAGGCCGTCGTCGAATCGGCGGTGATCTCGCCGTTCGAGGCGTCGAGGCAGTCGAACTCGACCACGTCGCCGGAGCGCACGCTGGCCACCGGCGGGATGGCCGGGTCCCAGGCCAGGTGGTTCTGCTCGCGCGCGATCTGGACGCTCGGCGTCGGGAGCGACATGGATCGCATTGTGTCAGACGCCGCAAACGGGTGCCCGACGGCTAGGATGCGAGACGATGGACGCTGACCGGGTCGTCGTCGGGATCGACAACGGCGCCACCAAGAACAACGCCACCGTGCTCGACGCGTCGGGCCGATTCCTGGTGGATCGCATGTACGAGATCCCCGCACGGGTGGCCGAGGGGCCGGAGGCCGCAATCGAGGCAATGGCCGAGACGATGCACCTCGTGCTGCGCGAGACTGGCACCGATCCGCAGCGAGTCGCGGCCGTCGGCCTCGACACGCCCGGGCCGGCAAGCGCCGCCGGCGTCATCAGCACCCGGGGCGCAACCAACTTCGCCCAGCCCGCCTGGTGGGGATTCGACGTGCGGAGCGCGCTGGAGGCGCGCATCGGCCACCCGGTCGTCTACAACAACGACGGCAACGCCGCCGCGCTGTATGCCCACCACGTCCACTTCGGGGCCGATGCGCCGATGCATTCCTCGGTCTCGGCCGTGGTGGGCACCGGATTGGGTGGCGGGGTGATCGAGGCCGGCCAGGTCGTCCGCGGCGCAGCCGGCATGGCCGGTGAGCTCGGGCACGTCCAGATCTTCACCGAGGGCCTGCTGGCCGACGACCAGCCGATGCCCACGTGCGCGTGCGGCAACTCGGGCGACGTCGAGAGCGTGGCGTCGCTGACCGGGATCATGCGCAACCTGCTTCCCTACTGGCTGACCCGGTATCCCGACCATCCGCTGGCCGCGCTGCCGATCGTCCAGGCGGCGAAGGAGGTCCGCGCCTACGGCGTCGACGGCGATGAGATGGCGCTCAGGCTGTTCGACCAGCAGGCCGCCGCGCTCGGACGCCTCTTCACGATTGCCGCCAACTACAGCGATCCGAGCGTGTACTTCGTCGGTGGCGGCGTGGTCGAGGCGTCGCCACACTTCCGCGACTGGTTCCTGGATCGCGTGCGCGCTCACACCAGGCTCCGGGAGGAGCAGGCGGCTGTCGCCGGCTTCGCTCTCGTACCGGATCGTGACATGGCCGGCGCCCGTGGATCCGCGCTGGCTGCCAGGGCGATGGTGAAGTAGCGGTGCTACCCTGCGCGCCATGACTGCACAGGTGGCGCCTCGGCCTCGCGTATTGGCCGACCTCGTCCCCGGCGCACTGGTGCGCGACGTCGTGCTCGTCGTTGCCGCGGCCGTGCTCACCGGACTCGCGGCGCAGGTCTTGATTCCGCCTCCATTCACTCCCGTGCCGATCAGCCTGCAGACGCTTACCGTCCTGCTGGCGGGCGCGGCGCTTGGACCGTTCCGCGGCGGGATGGCATGCTGCTCTACCTGGTCGCCGGCGTCGTCGGCGTGCCCTGGTTCAGCGATCAGACGGTCCGGCTGGGAGTTCGCGTCGTTCGGCTACATCATCGGCTTCGTCGTCGCGGCGGTCGCTGGTCGGCGCGCTCGCGCGCCGCGGCACCGATCGAACCGTGCCCGGCGCCGTCGGGATGATGGTCGCTCGGCAACTTGGTTATCTATGTGCTCGGCGTCGGCGTGGCTCGCGAGCTGGCTCGGGGTGGACCTGCCACCGCGCCTGGAATTCGGCGTGTGGCCGTTCCTGATCGGCGATGCGCTGAAGATCGCCCTGGCCGCCGGCCTGCTCCCCGCGGCATGGAAGCTGGCCGGGGAACGGCCGGCTCAGCTAGCCCGGAGCCACCCGAGCCAGGTCAGGATCTCCATCGCGACGACATTGACCGGCCGGTCGTTGGCGACCGTCAGGTCATCGAGGCCGATGCCGTCATCGGCCCCCAGCCACGCCTCCGCGCGCTCGAGATCTCCGGCTCGACCGGTCGTCGTGTCGGGCGCGGCCCGTCGACGAATCTCTTCGATCGGCACCGTCAGGCGCACGACACGCAGCGGCATGGACAGCGCCGCTCGCAGCGTTGCCATCTGCTCGGCGGTTCGGATCGCGTGCGCCAGCAGGAACCGATCGTTGCCGCGTCGCAGGTAGTTCCCGACGACGAGCTCGAGGTTCTCCAGCATCAACCGGAATTCGGACATCTCACTCTCGTCGTCGCCGGGCCAGCCCCACGCCAGCCAATCGAGGTCGAGCGCGGCGTAGCGAAACCTGCGCCGCTCGATGAGCTCCGCCATCTCGGCGACCACCGTCGTCTTGCCGCTGCCGAACGCGCCGGTGACGAGGACGGCCTCGGGCGACGGCATCGGCTCAGGCGAGCCCCAGGGTGGGAGCCAGCTCGATCGGGCGAAGCAGCTCCGGCCCGTCGGCGGCCACCTTGTTGACCGCGATGCCAACCGGCCACATGCGCAGGGACTCCTGGGGCGCTGGGCGGAGGAGCGACTCGACATGGCCGAGGTCGGCGTCCGGATCCAGCCAGACGTCGAGCGAGTGCCGATCCAGGATGACCGGCATGCGGTTGTGTACCGATGCAAGCAGCTCGTTCGGCGAGGTGGTCATGATCGCGGCGGTGGGCGTCTCGCCGTGGATCGGGCTCCAGATGCCTGCCAGCGCGAGCATCTCTCCGTCCGCTGCAGGACCGATGGCGTACGGCTGCCGCGGCGACGCGGTTCGGTCCCACTCGTAGAAGGCGTCGGCGGGAATGACGCAGCGACGCTTGCGCAGCGAGCGGCCGAACGCCGGCGAGTCCCAGGCCGTCTCGGCCCGAGCGTTGATCCACGTCTGTGTTGCCCGCTTTGCCTGGTCGTCGGCCCAGAAGGGCCGAAAGCCCCAGCGCGCCGCTGCCAGTCGCCGCTGATCCTCGCGCTGGACGACCATCCGGATCGTCTCGGTCGGCGGGACGTTGAAGAGACCGTCGGGCAGGCCGTCGTCCGGGTACGCCCCGAAGTAGTCGCTGATCCGGTGGGAGGGCTCGCCCTGGCTGAATCGGCCACACATGTCCCGCCGATGGTAACGGCGGCGGCCGATGGTCAGTAGCGGCGGCCGCGCTGACGGGCGAGGTCGAACTGCGCGGTATCGGCGATGGCCATGACGGCCATGGTGCCCGCCTGGACGGGGTCGGAGACGACGAGGTCGACCGCATCCGGCACGGATCCGGCCATGTTGAGGGCAATGACCGGGACGCCGTGCTCCCGGAGCTCGCGGACGGCGGCGGTGATCTCGCCACCCATGAGCGAACCGGCCAGCACGAGGCAGCGGGCGCGCGGCAAGTCCGCGACAGCGCGCACCGCCGCCGCGATGTTCTCCTCACCGACGAGGGCGATGGTGTCGACGCTGATCCGCTCGCCGCGCAGGTTGTGGCGATCGGCCTCGGAGACCGCGCCGAGAGCAACCTGGGCGACCTGTGCTCCCCCGCCGACCACGATCACCCGCTTGCCGAACACGCCCTCGAGGGTCCGCGTGGCCTCGTGCGCCTGGATGGCCGGCACGTTGGCAAGCGCCTCGGCGAGCGCGAGCGGATCCAGGCCAGCGACCTCCAGCTCTGCCTCCGCGATGTCGTCAACGACGCGCGGGGTCGAGAGGGTTCGCAACGTGCCTCCGGCATCGGCGATCGCGGCGACGATGTCGGCAAGGGCCGCCGGCGCATCGGCGAAGCGCAGGCGGATGGCGGTGGTGGTCGGCTCCGGCATCAGGCCGACGGTACCGCGGCAACGCGCCGCAGGAATCCGGCGACGAGCGCCTCGCCATCGTCGGTCAGGATCGACTCGGGATGGAACTGGAAGCCCTCGACCGGGTGCGACCGATGACGGATCGCCATGATCACGCCGTCCTCGGACCAGGCGGTTACCTCCAGCTCGTCCGGCAGCGCCACCGTGCTGATGGCCAGCGAGTGGTAGCGGGCGGCATCGATCGGCGAGGGCAGGCCATCGAACGAACCGAGCCCGGCGTGGTGGACCGGCCGAGCCTTGCCGTGGACCGGTGGGACGCGCATGACCTGCGCGCCGTAGGCAACGCCGATCGCCTGGTGCCCAAGGCAGACCCCAAGGATTGGAACCGATGGACCAAGGCGCTGCACCAGCTCGACGCTGATCCCCGCCTTCTCCGGCCGGGACGGCCCCGGCGAGATGACGATGGCGTCTGGATGCTGTGCCTCGACCTCCGCAGCGGTGACCTGGTCGTTGCGGGCGACGGTGACGTCGGCGCCGATGCGAGCGAGCAGCTGCACGAGGTTGTAGGTGAACGAGTCGTAGTTGTCGAGCAGGAAGACCCTCATCCCTCACCCCCGATGGCGGCCAGCATGGAGGCCGCCTTTGACGCGACCTCGGCCGCCTCGCGCTCCGGGACAGAGTCGGCGACGATCCCCGCCCCGGCGTGGACCGTGGCGATGCCGTCGCGGATGAGGGCGCTGCGGATCGTGATCGCGCACTCGACGTCGGTGGGTGAGAAATACCCGACCGCCCCGCCATAGGGGCCTCGGCGCTCGCCCTCGAGCTCGGCGATGGCCTGCATGGCCCGCACCTTGGGGGCGCCGCTCACCGTGCCGGCCGGGAAGACGGCGCGCACGGCGTCGAAGGCGTCGAGCCCCTCAGCCAGCTGGCCGTGCACCTCGGAGACGAGATGCATGACGTGGGCGTAGCGCTCTACGTCGCGCAGCGTGGTGACCTCGACGGTCGCCGGCGCCGCCACCCGGCCGACGTCGTTGCGGGCCAGGTCGACCAGCATGGCGTGCTCGGCGAGCTCCTTGGGATCGGCGCGAAGCTCTTCCTCGAGGGCCGCATCCTGGACGGGGTCCTCGTGACGGGGCCGAGTGCCCGCAATGGGTCGCGTGACGACCTCGCCATCCCGGACGCGGACGAGCAGCTCCGGGGAAGCGCCGACCACTGCCGCACCCGGCGCGACAGCCGCGAGATCGAGGTAGTACAGGTACGGCGAGGGATTGATGCGGCGCAGGGACCGATAGATCTCGATGGCGCTTCTCCGCGTTGGCACGCTGAAGCGGCGGGCGAGCACGGTCTGGAGCATCTCGCCGGCGTGGATCTCCTCGACCAGGCGCGCGACGCTGGCCTCATACCGAGACCGCCCCTGCGGGTCGATCTCGGCCGGCACGACGGCGGCGTCGAAGGTTGCCGGCACCTCGCCCTTGGCTGGGGTCTGCAGCGTCCGCACGACATCGTCCAGCCGGTCTCGCGCGCCGATGCCGTCGAGCGTCGCCACGCGCGCGACCTGGGCGAGGTGGTCGAACACGATCACCGACGACGGCAGGTGGAAGACGGCATTCGGCATGGCGAGCGGATCGGGCTCCGGCACAGGCACGCGCTCCCAGCGCGCGGTGGCCTCGTACGCCAGGTAACCGACACCGGAAGCCAGCGGGAAGGCTGGATCGCCGGCCATCGGCTCGACGTCCGGAAGGGCCGCGCGGAGCACCTCGAGCGGATCGTCACGGCCCTGCATGACGAGCGTTCGGCCCTTGACCCCGGCGATCGAGTAGCGGCCGTAGCGGGCACCGCCCTCGACGCTCTCGAGCAGGAATGCGCATCGCGGGCCCAGGCGGAGGGCAGCCGCAACCGGCGTGAGCGTGTCGGCCGCCAGCTCGATGCTGGTGACGCGGGTCGGTGTCTCGGTCGTCATCGGTCCTGCTCCGGGTACAACGAAGCCCCCATCCTGTCAGGGACGGAGGCTCGATCCGCGGTGCCACCCTTGGTTCGGACCTGGTCCAGGTCCGCGCTCATTTTGCAGGCCGATGTAACGGTGGCCAACCATGGCTCGCGGGTCCATTCACCGATGCCGTACCACGCCGGCTTGCACCATCCCGGCTCGCTGCTGTGGCCGTGCGACCGACTACTCGTCCCGGTCGACGCCGTCTTGAGTTGGAGCCGCATGCTAGGTTCGCGACGTGTGGCCGTCAAGGAGGCCGCGAGATCACAACCATGCCGCAACCCAACCTGAACCGATGCGGCGCTGACCGGGCCGAGGGCCGCGCGTACGCTCCGAATCATGGAGCTCATCGATTCAACCACCACGACACGGCGCGACTTCTCCCTCTACTCCGTGCGCGAGGGACGGCTGGTGCCGGTGACGTGCGTCTCGTGCGGCTGTCGACTCGAGATGCACGACGACGGCACCTGGTGGCACTTCGCCGGACGAGGAAATCGGGATGCGCGAGGCTGCATCATCGATTGCGCGGAGCGGGCGCATTACGCGCCCGGAGGCTTCGCCGAAGCAGCCGGCTGATCGCGGCGTCTCGCCCGTGACCCGGACACGGGACGCGGGCGATGCCGCGCGTCGCGCCGAGCCACGAGGCATCGGCAGCGCCGGCGCAAGGGATCCCCTGGCCCGCGAGGTCAAGTTACTCGGCGCCCTGCTGGGCCAGGTCATCGTGGAGCAGGAGGGCCCCGAGCTCTTCGAGCTCGTGGAGCAGCTGCGTCGCGCCGCCATCCGCGGCCGCCGAGCCGGCCCGGAGGAGACCATCGAAGGGGCGCTCCACGCCCTCGACGGCCGGCCCGCAACCGAGCTGCTGGCCGTCGCTCGCGCCTTCACCGCCTACTTCCTGCTGATCAACCTGGCCGAGGAGAAGCATCGGCTCCGCACGCTCCGCAAGCGCGAGCGGTCGAGCCGGCGGGCGCCGCTGGCCGATGGGATCGGCGCCGCCATCCTTCGCCTCCGACGCGACGGCATGGCGCGCGAGGACGTGCGCGCACTTGCTCACCGCATGCGCCTGATGCCCGTCCTGACCGCTCATCCCACCGAGGCACGGCGCCGGACGGTGCTCGTGGCGCAACGGCGGCTGTATCGGCTCCTCGATCGGTTCGACGATCCGCGCCTGACCCGGTCCGAGGACCGCGACCTCCGCCGCCGGCTCCGCGAGGAGATCAGCCTGCTCTGGCAGACCAGCCCGGTCCGCGCCCAGCGGCCGACCCCGCTCGACGAGGTGCGGGCCGCGATGGTCTTCTTCGACGAGACGCTGTTCGCCGTCACGCCGCGGCTGTATCGGGCACTGCAGGACACCATCGGCGGCACCGATACCGATGCGGTCGCGGAGCCGTATCTGCGCTGGGGTCCTGGATCGGCAGCGATCGTGACGGGCATCCGGGCGTGACGGCCGAGGTGACCCGCCGCACGATGCGGATCCAGGCCGACCACATCCTGCGCGGCTACCGGAACGTGCTCGAGCGGCTGCAGCAGGCGATCGCCATCTCTGACGACCAGGCCGGCGTGGCGGACGACTATCGCAGGCACGTCGCGCAGATGGGGCGGCCCTTCCCTCGAATCCGCGCCGATCTCGAGCGGCGCTTCGGCAGCCAGAGCTACCGGCAAGCGCTCGGGATTATCGGCGAGCGGATCGAACGCACGCGCGCGCGGCTGGTCGCCGGTCCCGGCATCCGACGAGGTGGCTACGAGTCGCCCGCCGAGCTGCTGTCCGACCTCCGCCGGATGCAGGAATCGCTTCGCCACCATGGAGCCGACCGCGTGGCCGCCGGCGAGGTCCAGGATCTCGTATGGCAGGTCCAGACGTTCGGGTTCCACCTCGCGTCGTTGGAGGTTCGTCAGCACGCCGACGTTCATACGGCCGCGCTGGATCGCCTCCGTTCGGGCGGTACCACCGACGAGCCGGTCGATGCCTCGGGTGTGACGCTCAACGAGGTCCTGGGCACGTTGCGGACGCAGCGGGAGATCGGCCTTTTCTTCGGACCGGATGCCTCGCGCCGCTACGTCATCAGCTTCACTCGCAAACCCGAAGACGCAACTGGCCTGCTCGAGCTTGCCCGTGCGGCCGTTCCCGATGTGCCCCCGTCGGAGTGGCTCGACGTCGTGCCGCTTCTCGAGACCCGCGAGGAGCTCGAGGGAGCCAGCAGCTTCCTGGAGAAGCTCTTCGCGGACCCCGAATATCGGTCCCACCTCGAGGGCCGGGGCATGCGGCAAGAGGTGATGCTCGGCTACTCGGACTCGAACAAGGAGTCTGGGCTACCTGTCGGCAGCCTGGAACCTCCATCGGGCGCAGGAGGGGCTGGTAGCAGCGGCCCGGCGCGATGGCGTTGAGCTCACGCTGTTTCACGGACGTGGCGGCACCATCGGTCGCGGCGGCGGCCCGGCCAACCGCGCCGTTCTGGCCCAGGCGGCCGGATCGGTCGACGGCAGGCTCAAGCTGACCGAGCAGGGAGAGGTGATCGCAGAGCGCTACCCGAGCCCGCAGATCGCGCAGCGGCACCTGGAGCAGATGACGAACGCGCTGCTGCTGAGCTCTCGGCCCGGGCATGACGAAACGACGGCGGAGCGCCTCGACCGATGGCGGCCGATGATGACTGAGCTGGTCGCGCTGGCCGAGGACGCCTACCGGCGACTGGTCTGGGAGGACCCAGACTTCGAGGAGTTCTTCTACCGGGCAACGCCGATCGGCGAGATCAGCCGCATGGAGCTCGGTTCGCGGCCGGCGCGTCGAGCTGCGGCGACGCCGTCGCTGGCCTCGCTGCGGGCGATCCCGTGGACCTTCGCGTGGGCCCAGAGCCGCACGAACCTGCCCGCGTGGTACGGCGTCGGAGCGGCACTCTCCGGGTACGTGGCGCAACACGGCGGCGGCGGACGCGAGGAGCTCGCCACGGCGTATCGCGAGTGGGCGTTCTTCAGCTCGATCGTCGACAACGTCGAGCTCGGGCTGGCCATCGCCGATCCGGTGGTCGCAGCACGCTACGCCGGCCTGGCCGGCACCGATGAGCCGATGCGCCGCATCGCAGAGACCCTGCGCGCTGAGCGGGCGCGAACCGAGGACGAGGTGCTGCGGCTGACCGGCAGCGCGCGGCTGCTCGATCGCAGCCCTCGCCTCCAGCGCAGCGTCGAGCTGCGGACACCGTACGTCGACGTCCTGTCCGAGCTGCAGGTACGCGGGCTCTCGCGTTTGCGCGGATCCTCGCTTGCCTCCGACGAGCGCGCCGCCACGGAGCGCCTCCTGCAGCTGACGGTCAGCGGACTGGCGGCCGGACTCCAGCACACCGGTTGACCCGATCAGTCACCATGGCGCGGCCATGACCGACGCGCCGCAGAAGACCGCCATCGTCACCGGCGCCGCCGCCGGCATTGGCCGCGCGACCGTCGAATGGCTGCTTGCCGGACGGTTGGCGCGTCGTCGGAATCGACCGAAACGCGGCGAGCGTCGACGGAGCCGAGATGCTGGTGGGCGACGCGGGCGACGAGCCGATGCTTGCGGCTGCGCTCAAGATCTGCGGCGGTTCGCTGGACGCGCTGGTCTGCTCGGCCGGGATCCCGCCTTCGGGTCCGTGGGAGAGCCGGGAGCACTGGGACGAGGTCATCGCCGTCGACCTGACTGCCGCCTACGAAGCGCTTCGCGTGTGCATGCCGGCGCTCGTTGCCGCGCGCGGCGCGGCCGTGCTGGTCGGCAGCATCGTCGGCGCGGTCGAGGGCTCCCTCCGCTCCCCCGCCTATGCCGCCGCCAAGGCGGGACTCGAAGGGCTGGCACGCTCGATGGCCGTCATCGGCGCACCCGATGGCGTGCGCGTCAACGTCGTCGCTCCGGGTGCGATCGCCACCGACTTCGACGAGCGCCTGCTCCCTGCCGATGAACGCACGGACGTTCCGCTCGGCCGGATGGGGACCGCTGACGAGGTCGCAGCCGTCATCGGATTCCTCATCGGGCCGGATGCCTCCTACGTCACCGGGGCGGTCTGGGCCGTCGACGGCGGTCGGACAATCCTTTCGACCGCGGACTCGTTTCGCCGCGAGTAGCAAGCCTTGGCGCCTTGCCCCTGATCCCCTTTCAGTTGGCGATCCCCACCACAACGCCGTACACGGAACCGTCCACGAAGTCCGTTACAACCAGGGCGCTCAAATTGCCGCTCACGAGGCCCACTCGCCATACCCGCAGGTCCGTGGGGAGGTCGCGTGCCCAGTCATATCGCTCCAACTCCGGCACCACCTGCCCAAGCGGCCCTGCTGTGACTTCGTCGACCTGCCACTCCTCCCCCACCACGTCGCTGGCTGCGTTGCGGGCAAGCTCGATCGCATCGTCGCGGGAAGTCTCCTTGGACGGCGCAGATGGGGCCGCTGTTGGTGCCGAAGGCTCCGGTTCCGCGAGTGCCGCGCAGCCAGCCAGGAGAAGGCACGCAATGGCGATGATCGAGCGTTGACGCCTCACAGGCTAGCCCCCGACGAGCATGACGAGCACGATCGGCACGATGATCGCTGCGGCCAGCACGATGATCGCGATAGTGATGAGTCGACTGCGTGAAAGCGCCATCGGAAATCCCTCCCTGCTTCCGCTACATGCGGTGTGGGTCGAGACCCTCTGCTCATCGATCGCCAATGTCAATGGCTGCGATCAATACATACTGCTGGACCGTTGACATCGGCCCATGAAGGCGACTAGGCTCCGTCATCCAATGACACAGAAGTGGTTTTACGGCTAGCGGGTACGAGGCAGGCGAGTAGATCTCGCCGGCGCAGGCACTCGTGCCCGCAGACGCAGGAAGCGAAAGCTCCTGCGTTTTTTGTTTCCCCGATGCGGATCGGGGCAGTAATCGAAAGGCAAGACCGATGATCGTGGTGATGCGTCCGACGGCGACGCAGGATGAGGTCGACGGAGTCAGGCGGACGGTCGAGGAGAACGGCCTGGAGGCGTTCATCAGCGTGGGCGAGGAGCGCACGGTGATCGGCGTCGTGGGCAGCGACCTCGAGCGCGTGGCGCACCTCGGCACGCTCGACGGCGTCGAGCAGGTGATCCGGATCAGCTCGCCGTACAAGCTCGCAAGCTCCGAGCACCAGGTCGAACGGACGCGGGTGCGCATCAACGGCGTGGAGCTCGGGCTCGGCCAGGAGCTGGTCGTGATGGCCGGGCCCTGCGCGGTCGAGTCGCGCGAGCAGCTCATGGAGACGGCCCGATGCGTCAAGCGCGAGGGTGCCCGCGTGCTGCGCGGCGGCGCCTTCAAGCCGCGCACGTCGCCCTACTCGTTCCAGGGACTCGGCCTGCCTGCGCTCGAGCTCCTGCACCAGGCGCATGACGAGTACGGCCTGCCGGTCATCAGCGAGATCGTCGACCCGACCGACGTGCCCGCCTTCGACGAGCACGTCGACATCATCCAGGTCGGCGCCCGCAACATGGCGAACTTCGTCCTGCTCAAGGCGGTCGGCCAGAGCAGACGCCCGGTCCTCCTCAAGCGCGGCCTGTCGCGCCACGATCGAGGAGTGGCTGCTCGCCGCCGAGTACATCCTCTCCGCCGGCAACCCGAACGTGATCCTGTGCGAGCGCGGCATCCGCACCTTCGAGACCGCGACGCGCAACACGCTCGACCTCTCGGCGGTGCCAGTCCTGCGCTCCCGGACGCACCTGCCGATCATCGTCGACCCGAGCCACGGCACCGGCCATCGAGCCCTGGTTGCGCCGATGGCCCTGGCGGGCGCCGCCGTCGGCGCCGACGGCCTGATCATCGAGGTCCATCCCGATCCCGCGAACGCCCTGATCCGATGGCGACCAGAGCCTCAGCTTCGATGAGTTCGGCGCGCTCATGGACGAGCTGCGACGGCTCCAGTTCGTCCGATCGGCGCGATGCGCAGCCGGCTGCCGCCAGCACATCGGTCGCCACCGGCGAGATCGAGGACGTCCGCGACCGGATCGATGACCTCGACGCGCGTCTTGCCGAGATGGTCCAGGAGCGAGCCGCGCTCGCGCTCGAGGTCCAGCGCCGCCGCGAGCCGACCTCACATGGTCACGACGTCCGCCGCGAGCGCGCTCTCCTGGAGCAGGCCGCAACCGGCACCACTGGACCGATGACGCCGGTCGAGCTGACGATGGTGTTCGACGCGCTGCTCCGCGCCTCGCGCTCCGTCCAGCGCCGGCACGCGCATTCGGCGACCGAGGCGGACGCGGCCGCGACCGGATCCGGCAGGTGACGCCGGCCTCGCACCACGCCGAAGGTCGTTCCGGCCACTCGACTGCGCGGCCGGCTCACGCTCCCGGCCGACAAGTCGATCGCGCACCGGGCGCTCATCTTCGGCGCACTCTCGGGTGGCCCCGCGACGGTCACCGCTGCGCTCGCCAGGGCGCGACGTCGCTCAGCACGCTCGCCTGCCTGCGGGCACTCGGAGTCTCCATCGCGGAAGAGGCCGATGGGCGCTACGTGATCACGGGCCGGCCATCTCGCGACGCGGCGCTCGACTGCGGCAACTCGGGCACCACCATGCGCCTGCTGGCCGGGCGTGGTGGCGGGCCTCCCACTGCGCGCGACGCTCGACGGCGACGAGTCTCTCCGCGCCCGACCGATGGAGCGGGTCGCCACGCTGCTCCGCGCGGCCGGCGCGGAGGTGACGACCACCGATGGCCACGCCCCGCTGACGGTGAACGGCCACGCGTCGCTCACGGCCGTCACGCATCACCTTCCGGTCGCCAGCGCCGCAGCTGCTCGGAGCCGCCGCGCTTGCCGGGCTGAGCGCAACGGGTGAGACCGTCATCGACACCCCGGGGCCGACGCGGGATCACACCGAGCGCATGCTGGCCTTCATGGGCGTGCCGATCCACCGCGAGGGCCGCATGACGACCGTGACCGGCCCGGCGAAGCCGCGGCCGTTCGAGCTGGAGGTCCCCGGCGACCCATCGGCCGCCTCGGCCTGGCTGGTGGCGGCCGCGCTTCATCCCGATGCGGAGCTGACGATGGCCGATGTCGGCCTGAACCCGACCCGGCTGGCGCTCGTCGGCTTGCTTCAGCGCATGGGCGTCGAGATCGAGACCCGCGTCACCGGCGTCAGCGGCTCGGAGCCGGTCGGCGAGATGTCGGTGCGCGGCGGCAGGCCGCTGCGCGCGGTGACCGATCAGCGGCGGCGAGGTCGCCGACCTCATCGACGAGCTGCCGCTGATCGCGATCGCGATGGCATCGGTCGATGAGCCCTCGGAGGTGCGCGACGCCGCAGAGCTGCGGGTCAAGGAGTCGGACCGCATTGCGGCCATGGTCGCCGGGCTGCGAGCCATCGGGGCAGACGTGGAGGAGCTCGACGACGGCTGGCGCGTCGCGACGAGGCGACGCCGCAGGAAGCCCAGATCGCGACGCACGGCGACCATCGCATCGCGATCGCCTTCGCGATCGCCGGACTCACCGGCGTGGCATCGGCGGTCGAGCTCGACGATCCCGAGTGCGCATCGGTCTCGTACCCGACCTTCTGGCAGGACCTGGCGGCGGTGCGAGCATGAGCCTGCGGCGGCTGCGGCTGCTCACCTCCGGCGAGTCTCACGGACCGGGCCTGTCCGGCATCCTCGAGGGGCTGCCGGCCGGGATGCGGGTCAGCACCCGCCTGGTCGACCGCGACCTGAAGCGGCGGCAGCATGGATACGGCAGCGGCCGCCGCATGCAGATCGAGCGCGACCGGGTGCGGTGGACCGCCGGCATCCGCTATGGAAGGACGCTCGGCTCGCCGATCGGCTTCGCCGTCGACAACCGTGACTGGGAGAACTGGACCGAGCGGATGTCGATCGAGGCGATCCCCGCCGACCGGCGTCCAAAGGCGATCACCCGCGCCAGGCCCGGGCATGTGGACCTCGCCGGAGCCCTCAAGTACGACACCGATGACGTCCGCGACGTGCTCGAGCGGGCCTCGGCGCGCTCGACCACCCCGCGCGTGGTCGCGGGCTCGTTGGCGCGCCAGCTGCTTGCCATCTGCGGCGTGAGGATCTGGAGCTTCGTCGATCAGCTCGGGCCGGTGCGAGCCTTCCCGGACGCCGATGACATCCTCGACGCGATCCCGGACGGGTGGGCGGAACGCGACCTTGTCGAGCCGTCGCCCCTGCGCTGCCCGGACCCCGATGCCGAGCGCGCGATGCTGGCCGAGGTGGATGCCGCGAAGGAGGCCGGCGACTCGATCGGCGGCTCGTTCGTGGTGGTGGTCGAGGACACGCCGATCGGCCTCGGCTCCTCGTCCGAGTGGGACACCCGCCTCGACGGCCTGCTGGCCGGCGCGACGATGGCGATCCCCGGCGTGAAGGGGGTCGAGATCGGCCTCGGCTTCGGCACCGTCGACCGCCGTGGCAGTACTGTGCACGACGTGGTGAGCGCGGAGTCGGCCGGCTGGGCGCGCCAGACCAACCGCGCCGGCGGGATCGAGGGCGGGATCAGCAACGGCGAGCCGATCGTGGTCCGCGCCGCACAGAAGCCGGTGTCGACGCTGCGGACCCCGCTGCCGAGCCTCGACATGGAGACCGGCGAGCCCGGTCGCGCGCACATCGAGCGCTCCGACGTCACCGTCCTCCCCCGCGCGGCAATCGTGGGCGAGGCGATGGTGGCGCTCGTCCTCGCCGACCAGCTCCTCTTCTCGTTCGGCGGTGACACGATCGGCGACCTGCGTGCCGCGGTGGCACGCCGCCGGCGGCGGACCCGCGCGCCGCGCAGGACCTGACATGACGGCGCTGGCTGTGCTGCTCGGCCACGGCATCGGGTACTCCGCCTCCCCGGCCATTCACAACGCGGCGTTCGCGGCACTCGAGCTCGACGCGCGCTACGAGCTGCGCGACGTCGGTGCCGATAGCCTGGCGGCCGAGGTCGACGCGCTGCGCTCGAGCGATCGCATCGGTGCCAACGTCACGAAGCCGCACAAGGTGGCGGTCTGCCGCCTGGTCGACGAGCTTGCGCCCGAGGTCCGCGGCCTGGGCGCGGCGAACACGATCATCCGCTACGGCGATCGGCTGATCGCCCGCAACACCGACTATCCGGCGCTGCGCGCGGAGCTCCCGCCGGGGATCAATCGCGCCGTGATCCTGGGCGGCGGCGGCGCGTCGCGCGCGGCAGCAGCCGCGTTGAAGGCCGCCGGCTGCCGTGCCGTCGTGGTGGTCGATCGAGCGCGGTGGGCCAACATGCCCGGCGCGGTGATGACCGCGGACCTGCTTGTCAACGCGACGCCGATCGGAACCGACACCGACGAGACGCCTGTTCCGGCCGCCCTGCTGCGGTCCGAGCTGGCGGTGCTCGACCTCGTCTACCGCCCCAGCCCGACCCGCCTGGTACGCGAGGCCCGCGCGGCCGGTGCCCGCGCGCGTGGCGGCGCCGGGATGCTGCTGCGCCAGGCGGCCTTTAGCTTCTCGCTCTGGACGGATCGCGCCGCTCCGATCGAGGTCATGCGTCATGCCCTCCGTGCGGAGCTCGGGCCCGGCGCGGATGTCTGAACCCGGATCCGGCATCGTGCTGGTCGGGATGCCGGCCAGTGGCAAGTCGACGGTCGGACGCCTGGTGGCCGATCGGCTGGGACGCCCATTCGTCGAAACCGATGAGCTGGTGGCCGAGCGCATCGGGATGCCGATCTCCGACTACATCCGCCTCCACGGCGAGCCGGCCGCCCGCGTCGAGGAATCCAGGGCAGTGCTGGCGGCGTGCGCCGTATCCGGGGCCGTCGTCTCGAGTGGCGGCGGCGCGATCCTCGACCCGCTGAACCGATGGACGCTCTGGCATCACGGCACGGTCGCGTGGCTCGACGTCGCGAGCGAAGAGCTGTTGCGGCGCCTGGCGGCCGATGACGTGCCGCGCCCGACCCTCGAGCCGTACGGCGCCGAACGCGTCGCCTCTGTCCTGGCCGACCGGGCTCCGGCCTATCGGGCGGCCGACCTCCGGCTCGACGCATCCGGCCCGCCCGACGCCATCGGCGACGACCTCGTCTCGCGCCTGGGGCCGTTGCGCGGCCGTCGCCTGCTCGACGCGGAGGTCGAGCGGCACCATCCCATCGGCCCTGCTAGCGGACGGGTCGTGATGGGCGTCGACCTGGCAAGGGAGGCACCGACGGGCGTCGCCATCGTCGACCGCCGCCTGCTCACGGCTGCTCCGGACCTCGTGCGTTCGCTTCGCATCACCGGGTGTCTTCCCGTCGCGGCGGGTGAGCGGGCAAAGCGGATCCGCACGCTGGAGCGGATCCTCGAATGGCTCGCGGCCGAGCGGGTCGAGCGCGGCTCGCCGCTGATCGCGGTCGGCGGCGGCACCATCGGCGACCTTGCCGGAACCGCGGCAGCCCTCTACGCCCGTGGGTTGCCGCTGGTCCACGTGCCGACCACGTGGCTGGCGCAGGCCGACAGCGCCATCGGCGGCAAGGTGGCGGTCGACCTGAGCAGCAGCAAGAACGCGGTTGGCGCCTTCTGGCCGCCGGTCGCCGTCGTCTCGGACGTGGCTGCCCTGCGCTCGCTCCCGGTCCGGCTCCGCCGCGACGGGATGGCCGAGTCGATCAAGGCGGCGATCATCGGCGACGTCGCGCTGTGGCGGCTGCTGGAGGAGCGGGGCGCGAATGCCCTTCGGGCCGATGAGCCGGCGCGCTATGCCATCCTCGAGCGCAGCGCCCGCCTCAAGCTCGGCGTCTGCGAGCGCGATCCGTTCGAAACCGGCGAGCGCCGCACGCTGAACCTCGGCCATACGGTCGGCCACGCGCTCGAGATCGAGAGCCGCTACCGGCTGCCGCACGGCGCCGCGGTCGCGCTCGGCATGCGAGCGGTGGCTGCCATCGCCGCTGCCCGCGGTGCCGACCCGGAGCTCGCACCTCGCCTGGACGTCCTCCTCGACTGGCTCGGCTTCGCGCTCCGGCGCCCGTTCGATGCCACGGCCGTGCGCGCCGCCATGCTCGGCGACAAGAAGCGCCACGCCGGGCGCCAGCGCTGGATCCTGCCGATGGAGATCGGCCGCGTCATCGAGGCCGACGACGTGACCGATGCCGAGCTGGAGCTCGGCCTGCAGACGATCGCCGCGTGACCAGCGTCGCCTACCAGGGCGAGCCGGGCGCCTTCGGCGAGGAGGCCATCGTCGGCTACTTCGGCGCCGATGCGGTCGAGCCGATCCCGATGTCCACCTTCTCGGCCGTCTGCGCCGCCGTCGAATTCGGATCGGCCGATGCCGGCGTCCTGCCACTGGAGAACTCGCTGGCCGGGACCGTCGGCGACGCGCTTGATGCGCTGGCCGAGGGCGAGCTCCACGTCGTGGGAGAGCTGCTGCTGCCGGTCCGCCACCAGCTCCTGGTGCTGCCCGGGGTCAAGATCGAGGAGATCGAATGGGTGGCCAGCCACTGGCAGGCGCTCTCGCAGTGCGAGCGCTTCCTTGCGGGGCGCGGATGGGAGATCGTGCCGGCCGCCGACACCGCTGGTGCCGCCCGTGAGCTGGCGGCCCGTGGTGACCGTCACGCGGCCGCCGTCGCCTCCGAGCGGGCGGCCATCCGGTATGAGCTCGAGATCGCGGCACGCGACATCCAGGACTCGTCACATAACGTCACCCGATTCGCCATCCTGGCACGCGACCCCGCGACCGACCTGACGCCGCGCGGCGACCTGGCGCCACCGGCCGGTGGCGAGCGCGAGACGCTGATCACGTTCGAGACCGGTCACAAGCCGGGCGACCTGTACCGCGCGCTTGGCTCGCTTGCCGATGCCGGCGTCAACGTCAGCCGCATCGAGTCGCGGCCGTCGGGCAGCGGCCCGTGGAAGTACCGTTTCCTGCTCCAGGTCTCCGGCGATGCCGCGGTCGAGCCACTGGCCACTGCGCTCGTCGCCCTCCGCGAGCACACCAGCTCGATGCGCGTGCTCGGCTCCTTCGACACTGCCGGGGGACAATGAGGCCGATGCGGATCCTGGTCCTGAACGGGCCCAACCTCGGCACCCTCGGACGGCGCGAGCCCGAGATCTATGGGTCGATGACCCTGCCTGAGATCGTCGAGGCTGCGCGCGCGCATGCCCTGGAGCGTGGCTCGCTCCTGGAGGGGTTCCACTCGAACCACGAGGGTGCGCTCATCGACCGCCTGGAGCAGCTCGACTACGACGCCGTCATCTGCAACTTCGGCGCGCTCTCGCACACGTCGTACGCGCTGCATGACGCCCTCCTCGCCTCCGAGCGGCCGGCCGTCGAGGTCCACATCAGTGACATCAACGCCCGTGAGCCGTGGCGACGCGTGTCGGTCACAGCGCCGGCCACCCGGCACCAGGTCATCGGCCGCGGCTGGCGTGGCTACCTCGAAGCCATCGACTGGCTTCACGAGGAGCCGCCTCGCGGAGCCTGAGTGGACCATGACGACCACGTTTCGCTGATCCGGGATGGCGTCGACGGCGCCGGGCCGCACTGGCTCGAGCTCGGCGCGGGCAGCGGTGCCTTCACGCTCGCCCTCCTCGATGTGCTGGGCGAGCGTGCCGATGTCGTGGCACTCGATCGGGACGCGGGATCTCTCCGGAAGCTTGAGGATGCCGTCGCACGCCGTTTCCCGGTTGGTTCGGTGCGCAGCGTCGTGGCCGACTTCGCCCAACCACTGCCGTTCGAACCGGCGTCGTTTGACGGCGTGCTGATGGCGAACTCGCTGCATTTCGTGCGTGACAAGGAGCCGGTCCTGCGAGCGGCCATCGACATCCTGAAGCCCGGCGGTCGGTTCCTGATCGTCGAATACGGGTCCGACCGCGGCAACCAGTGGGTTCCGTGGCCGATGAGTCATGCCACGTGGACAGGTGTGGCGGCTCGAGTCGGTCTGCGTGATACGCGCCTCATCGGAGAGGTACCGAGCCGCTTCCTCGGTTCCATCTATGCCGCGGTCAGCTCGAGCGACGGACCTCGACCTCACCCGCCGCGATGAAGGCCACCCCGCCGATGAGCGCCGCCCAGCCCCAGGGTGCCGCAAGCGCCGATGCGTGGTCCGCGAACAGCACCGATGCCGCGCCGAGGATCGTCAGCGTCAGGCCGGCGCACAAAGTAGCCATCCGGAACGCTCCTGGGCGGAGGGCGGCGACCAGCCCCGCGACGACGATTCCCGCCGCCGTGAAGGACGTCTCGACCCAGTGGTAGAAGGCGGCGTGGGCGCTCGCGTGATCGGTGCGCTGGAGAACCGCATGCTCAATCGAATATGGCACGAGCAGCACGGCCCCGGCAATGACGAGTGCCAACATCACGAGGCTTGGCCGGCCGCGCGGGATGGCATCCTCGCGGCTGGGCGCCAGCCACCACAGCACGCCGATCATCACCAGGACCGGCAGGATGAATGGGTCGGGCGTGAGCGCGAACGCCATGGCGGCCAGCCCGGCTACGGCGAGCGCAGCCAGGATCACCAACGGGCGGATCGCGCGCTCAGGCGCTCGAGCGACCATGATCATCGGCGGCGCGGTGAGGACGAGCAGAAGCGAGGCGACCACGGCGTTGTGAACGGCGTGGATGTCCTGATCCGGCCCGACGATCCCGAAGACGATCGTGAAGAGCCCGAACGCGACCCCTGACGCCGCGAGGAGCCAGGCGATGATCCTCGTCGCCGTGAGGCGGTTCATGCCAGGGTCGAAACCCTCGCCGGATGGGCCACCTCGTAGGCCTCGAGCTCGGGCTCACGCCGGAGCAGATAGCCCAGCTCATCGGTCCCGTCCAGGATCATGCGGCGGGCGAAGGCGTCGATGGTGAACGGGATGATCGAACCGTCGGGCAGGCGCAGCTCGCTCGTCTCGAGGTCCACCGTCAGCTGCGCGTCGGGCTCTGCCTCCAGGATGGAGCCGATGCGCATCAGCTCCTCGGGCGGAACGGCGATCGGAAGCAACCCGTTCTTCAACGCGTTGTTGAGGAAGATGTCCGCGAAGCTGCTGCTGATGACGGCGCGGATGCCCCAGGCCATCAGCGCCCACGGGGCATGCTCGCGCGAGGATCCGCAGCCGAAGTTGTCGCCGGCAACCAGGATCCGGCGCCCCGCCATGTTCGGGCGGTTGAGCACGAACTCGGGATTCGGCGAGCCATCGGCGAGGTAGCGCCAGTCGAAGAAGAGCTGGTCCCCGAGTCCGGCGCGGTTGACCGTCTTGAGGAAGCGCGCCGGGATGATCTGGTCGGTGTCGATGTCGTTGCGCGCGATCGGCACCACGGCCGAGGTGACCGAGCGGAACGGCTCGCGGGCGGGTGTGACGGTCACAGCAGCGCCCTCGGATCCGACAGTCGACCGGTGACGGCCGATGCTACCGCGGTCAACGGCGACGCTAGGAAGGTGCGCCCGCCCTTTCCCTGGCGACCCTCGAAGTTGCGATTCGACGTGCTCACCGAATACTGGCCGGGCAAGAGCTGGTCGCCGTTCATGGCGATGCACATGCTGCAGCCGGCCTCGCGCCACTCCGCGCCGGCATCGAGGAAGACGGTGTTCAGGCCCTCCTCTTCGGCCTGGCGCTTCACCTCGGTCGAGCCGGGAACCACCATTACCCGCACCCCCTCGGCGACGTGGCGCCCGCGCAGCATGCGTGCCGCCTCGCGCAGGTCGCTGATGCGCGAGTTGGTGCACGAGCCGATGAAGACGACGTCGATCTCCTTGCCCAGGATCTGCTCGCCGGGGACAAGGTCCATGTAGGCGAGGGCGGCGCGCAGCGAGTCGCGCTGGGTCGCATCGGTCAGGCGCTCCGGGTCCGGGATGCGGTCGGTGATCGGGAAGCCCATGCCGGGGTTCGTGCCGTAGGTCACCATCGGCACCAGGTCGCCGGCGTCGAAGGCGATGCTGCGGTCGTGTCGGGCGCCCTCGTCGGAGGGCAGCCGGCGCCATCGATCCACGGCGGCGTCCCAGGCCGCTCCGGATGGGGCGTGCGCCGGCCGGCGACGTACTCGAAGGTCGTGTCGTCGGGCGCGACCAGGCCGGCTCGGGCACCGCCCTCGATGCTCATGTTGCAGATCGTCATCCGGCCTTCCATGCCGAGGGCGCGAATGGCCGAGCCGCCGTACTCGAAGACGTGGCCGGTGCCGCCGGCGACCCCGATTCGCGAAAGCAGGCTGAGGATGATGTCCTTGGCGGTGACGCCGGGGTGGAGGCTCGCCGTCGACTCGAACCTCGAACGTCTTCGGGCGTCGCTGCAGCAGGGTCTGGGTGGCGAGCACATGCTCGACCTCGGTGGTGCCGATCCCGATCGCCAGCGCGCCGAATGCGCCGTGGGTCGCGGTGTGCGAGTCGCCGCACACGATCGTCATGCCCGGCTGTGTCAGTCCCAGCTCGGGACCGATGACGTGGACGATTCCCTGGTGCGGCGAGCCGATGCCGTGCAGAGGGATCCCGAACTCGTTGCAGTTCTGCTCGAGGCGGCTGACCTGCGTGAACGCGATCTCGTCGGCGAAGGGAAGCGAGCGATCAGTCGTCGGGATCGAGTGATCCACGGTCGCCAAGGTCTGGCCCGGGCGCCGCACGCGGAGGCCGCGGTCGCGGAGGCCGTCGAACGCCTGGGGGCTCGTCACCTCGTGGACCAGGTGCAGGTCGATGCCGAGCACGTCGGGCGCGCCATCGGTCCCGGGCGCGACGAGATGGTCGTCCCAGATCTTGTCGACGATCGTGCGCGGGCGTGCTGAGTCGGGGGCGGATCACTCATCGGTCGCTCGACCCTAGCCGATTCGTCAAGACCGCGCTTCCGCTACTCCAGCCGCCGCTCGGAGCGCACCGGAATCGCGATGGCGGCGATGAACGGGAAAGCAACGACAGCCGCGAATGCGAGCGCGTACCCGGTCGCCCCTCCGCCGGCCGCGCTGATGAGGAAGGCCAGCGGCGTCGCGACCAATGTCGCGATCACGTTCTGGAAGGTGTTCTGGACGCCCAGCGCGCGGCCGGCCCAGCGGGGTCCGGCTCGCTCGGCCACGGCCGTGAACGCGAGGCCGTTGGACGTGACGGTGACGATCGCGGCGACCCCCAGGGCCACGACGGCCACCGACGCGCCGATGAAGGCGAGCGTCGCGAGCGCGGCCATCGAGAGGCCGATGGTCAGCGCCACGAGGCGCATCGGTCCCAGGCGAGAGCCGGCGCGGTCCGACCACCAGCCGACGAGCAGCCGCGAGGCGGCGCCGGCAAGCTGCGTCGCGGCGAGAAGGAGGCCCGCATCGGTGATCGACCAGCCAAGCGCGTTGACGAGATAGTCGAAGGCGAAGACGGTCACGGCGAACTGCGGGATCACGAGCAGCCCGCTGGCGGCGTGGATGCGCCACAGGTAGGGCTCGCGATAGGGCGAGACGGGTGCCGGTCCCGCGTCGACGACACGGACCGGATCCCGGACGACGAGCCAGATGAGGGCCGCCGATGCCAGGCAGGCGACGCCGAGCGCAGCCAGCGCGTTGCCGGCACCGGAGATGGCCAGCGACGGCAGGACGATCGCGGCGAGGCCCACGCCAAGCGGCTGGCCCATCTGCCGGATGCCCATGGCCAGGCCACGTTCGGGCGCGCCGAACCAGCCGAGGATCAGGCGTCCGCTGGCCGCATGGATCGACGCGCTCGAGGCACCGACCAGGAAGAGGAGCAGCCAGCGCTGGATCGGCTCGTCGACCGATGCGGCGCCGAGCTCGGCAAGCCCGGCAACGGCGAGTCCGAGCGTGAGGATCCGGCGCTCGCCCCATCGGTCCGCGGCGGCGCCCCAGGCGATCAGCGTGCACAGAATCCCGGCGATCGGCGCCGTGACGAGGAGCGTCGCCGCCTCGAGGGTGAGACCTTCGGCGCGCAGCGCCGGAATGAGAAAGGCGAGCCCGTACTGTGCGGCGCAGCCGGCGGTCAGGCCGAGGAGGCCCACCGCGAGCACGACCCACCGGCGCGCGTCCTGCTGCTCGTTCACCGCGGCATTGTGTGGTAGCGAACTGCGCGGCGACTGACTACGCTCGCGTCATGCGGTCGAAGGAATTCAACTCGGATCGCGCAGCCGGCACGTATGACCCACGCGAGCACAGCCGCGTCCTGCTGGACGGGCCCGACCGCGCTGCGGCGCGGGCCATGCTCAAGGCCATCGGCTTCACCGATGAGGACCTGCCAAGCCGATCATCGGCGTGGCCACGACCTGGATCGAGACCATGCCCTGCAACTACAACCAGCGGCGACCTGGCGGTGAAGGTCAAGGAGGGCATCCGGGCGGCGGGCGGCACGCCGATGGAGTTCAACACGATCGCCGTGTCCGACGGCGTGACGCATGGGCACGGAGGGAATGAAGGCCTCGCTCGTCAGCCGCGATGTGATCGCCGACTCCATCGAGCTGGTGGCGCGTGGCCACCTGTTCGATGGCCTCGTCTGCCTGGTCGGCTGCGACAAGACGCTGCCCGGCGCGGCGATGGCGCTGGCACGCCTGGATCTTCCGGCCCTGGTCCTCTACAACGGCACGATCAACCCGGCGCGATTCGCGGCAAGCGGGACGCAACGGTGGTGACCGTCTTCGAGGCAATCGGCGCCTATCGGGCCGGCAAGATCAGCCTCGAGGAGCTGCGCGAGATCGAAGACGCCGCCTGTCCGGGGCCGGGCGCGTGTGGCGGCCAGTTCACGGCCAACACGATGAGCCACTGCGCTCGAGTTCCTCGGCATCAGCCCTGGCGGCCTGAACGGGATTCCGGCAACTGACCCGGCAAGGAAGACGCTGCGAGGCGCGCGGGCGAGCTGGTGATGCAGCTCGTCAACGACGGGACGCGGCCGTCGCAGATCATCACGCGCGCCGCGATCGACAACGCCATCGCGTCGGTGGCGGCCACGGGGGGGTCGACCAACGGGGTGCTCCACCTCCTGGCCATCGCGCACGAGCTGGGCATCCCGCTTGAGCTGGAGGACTTCGACCGGATCGCCGAGCGGACGCCGATCGTCGCCAACATGATGCCGGGCGGTCATTACACGGCGCTCGACATCCACGAGGCCGGCGGGATCGGCTTGGTGGCGCGGGAGCTCATTCGCGGGGGCGTCGTCGATGGCGCCACCAGGAACGTCGACGGTCGCACGCTGGCCGAGGTGGCCGATGCGGCCGTCGAGACTCCCGGCCAGGAGGTCGTCGTCTCCTTCGAGCACCCGATCAAGCCGACGGGCGGCCTCGCGATCCTGCGCGGATCGCTGGCGCCCGACGGCTGCGTCGTCAAGCTTGCGGGCCACGAGATGCGCCAGTTCCGCGGGCCGGCGCGCGTCTTCGACTCGGAAGCGGACTGCTACGACGCCGTTCGCGCGCAGCGCATCGGCCCAGGCGACGTCGTCGTCATCCGCAACGAAGGACCGGTTGGCGGCCCGGGGATGCAGGAGATGCTCTCCGTGACGGCGGCGCTTTTCGGCGAGGGCCTCGGTGGCGACGTCGCCCTGCTCACCGATGGGCGATTCAGCGGTGGCACCCACGGCTTGATGATCGGGCATGTCGCGCCGGAAGCGGCGCTCGGCGGACCCATCGCGATCGTCCGCGAGGGCGACCAGGTCGTCATCGACGTCGACGCGCGGCGCCTGGACCTGGACGTGCCCGAAGAAGAGATCGCGCGGCGACTGGCGGACTGGACCCCGCCCGCGCCCCGCTACCGCGGCGGCGTCATGGCGAAGTACGCGGCGCTGGTGTCGTCCGCCTCGCGTGGAGCGGTGACGACCGGCGAGCGCCTGGATCGGGCCCTCTTGGAGCTGCAGCGGGACTGATTCCCGTGAGATCCACGCGGCCCGAGCGGTGCGATGCCAATCCAGTTGGCCGTACGACCCTCGGGCTGTTCGGAATTGGCGTTTCGGCGGTCGCACCGCCAACCAGCCTGGCCGATCGACCGTCGAAACCGCGTTCGCCGATCGTAGGGCCAATCTGATTGGCATGTCGCGGCACCGACTGGGCCGAAGGTCCCACTGACCCGGGGTTGACAGCACTGGTAGGGTCCACCCATGTCCTTCGAGCGCGGCACGTCCGCCGCTGAGCCAGTCGTGCGCCCGGTCCAGGCCGGGCTCCTCGGCGTGCTCGTACTCATCAGCATTCTTCGGCTCGTCATCCTTCTTGGATGGCGGGATGGAGGACGCTCGACCGAGTAGCCGGACAGGCAACCCGAACAGCGCAACCGCCACCCCGCCAGGCCAAGGAGCCAGGCGGGGTTCTTGTTTGATCAGAGGAACCCAGGCCACATGACAGCACTCCGGCTCCCGAACAGCGCCTTTCCACCCGCCGAGCAGGTCGCGCCCCGCATCGGTGCGCGCGCCGTATGCGAGGCGCTGGTGCGCGAGGGCGTGACCACCGTCTTCGGCTACCCCGGCGGGACGGTCCTGCCTATCTACGATGTCCTTCGCGAGTTCCCCCTCAGACACATCCTCGTCCGCCACGAGCAGGGCGGGCCCCACGCGGCCGACGGCTACAGCCGCGCGACCGGCGGCGTTGGCGTGGCCATCGCAACCAGCGGGCCTGGTGCCATCAACCTCGTCACCGGCCTCGCCACCGCCATGATGGACAGC
>CAWBKO010000002.1:0-207901 GCA_963789435.1 uncultured Chloroflexia bacterium | reverse complement strand
CGCGTGTCCGAGCTCGTTGGCGCCCTCGGGTCGGACGAAGAAAACGCCGTCCGTATCCGCGAAGACGATGTCCCCGGGTTGACCACGGCACCGCCGACCTGGACCGTGTGAAGGATCTCGCCCTCGAGACCAAGCCGTCGTCCAGTGATCGACGACAGGCCGTGGCACCAGACCGGTGGGCCGGACTCCGTGATCTCGCCCCAGTCGGTTATCGGCCCGTCCACGATCACCGCGGCCACGCCGGCGCGCATGGCGGCATGGGCGACCACTCCGCCCCAGCACGCGCGATCGCGCTCGCCGCTGGTGTCGATCACGAGGACCTCGCCGGGCTCGATGAGGCTCACCGCGTAGTGGACGATGGTGGCGTCCAGGACGGGGATACGGACGGTGAACGCCGGACCGATGGCCTTCTGTGGTCGCGTCAGCGCTGCGAGGCCGCGCGCGTATCCGAAGTCGGTGAGGTGTCCCAGCGACCCTGTCGAGGCCTGGCGAAATGCCTCCAGCGTGTCGTCGAAGTCGGATGGACGCTCGGGTCGTTCACCGATGCGGAAGGCCATGCTCAGTTTCTCCGTGTTCGCGCGAGGATGGGGACGAGCTCGTCGAGCGGCTGGCCGGCCTCGAGGCCCTGGAAGATCTGCTCCTCCATCTCGATCCGCTCCATCGCGCGCTCCAGCGTCGCGGCGTGCGCTTCGTGGGTGATGACGACGACGCCGTCGCCATCGGCATAGACCATGTCGCCTGGGTTGACGGTCAGGCCGCCGCATGTGATCGGCTGCCCGGTCGAGCCGTGGACCTTGCTGTACGGGGTATCCGGCGTGACCCCGCGCGCGAACACCGGCCAGCCCATCTCCGTGATCTCGTCGCGGTCGCGCGCGGCTGCGTCCAGGACGATGCCGGCGATCCCCCGCTGACGGGCGGCGAGGGACAGGATCGCCCCCCACAGGGCACGCTCGACATTGCCCCCGCCGTCCACCACCAGGACGTCGCCCGCCTTGGCCGTGCGGATCGCCACCATCAACGAAGCGTTGTCGCCTGGCGCGACCTTCACGGTGAATGCGGGACCGGAGACGTGAGCGCCCGGCCAGATCGATCCGATGCCCGAATCCATGAGGATGCCGATGGGGGACACGTCGCACAGATGCGCCGTGGTGACCCGGGACCGTGTTGCCGCATCAACCATCGGGCGATCTTAGCCAGCGCGCTTAGAACATGTCAATAAGAGGGCTTTTCAAAAGTTCGCACGCTGCGGTAGACTCGCGGCATCCGGCATTCAGAGGTGCAGTCCATGGCGGTTACCACGCGGAACATCGTGCGGCTCGAGGACCTCGAGCGCCGGCCGATCACCGACGGGATGGGCCACGTCGAGGGAGATCATTGGCAGGTGTTCACGAAGGAGGCCGGCGGCACCGAGGCCCTGCGACTCCTCGTCCAGGAGTATCCGCCCGGCGGCTACACCACCAACCACCCGGTCCACAACGACTTCGAGCAGACCTACTACGTCATGGCAGGCGAGATGCGCCTCCTGCTGGACGGAGAGGAGCACATCGTCCCCGCGGGGTCCTTCGTGTTCATTCCGCGCGGCGTCAAGCACGAGCACCGAAACGACTCGGATGAGCCGATGGTGTTCATGACGATCAACGTCCCGGTTCGTGACGGCGAGGTCCCGCCGCTGACCGGAGCAATGGAATGAGGCTCGGGTCGCGCGTCATCACGGACATCTCACGGCCTTCGGCCGAGGCCATCGAGCGGCTCCTGGCATGCCGCAGCTGCGACATCTCCGACGTCATGAACCGCTCAGGCACGATGCTCGGCATTCATGCCACCTACACGCCGATTGCCAGAGTCGCGGGTCCGGCGATCACCGTCGCCATCCCGGCGGGCGGCATCAACATGGTCAAGATGGGCATCCAGCAGGCGCAGGCCGGCGATGTCATCGTCGTCACGACCCAGGGATCAACCTCGACGGCGATGCTCGGCGGGAACATCACCCTCGGCATGCAGCAGCGCGGCATCAAAGCCTTCGTGATCGATGGCGCCGTGCGCGATGCATCAGAAATCCGCGAGCTTCAGTTTCCGACCTTCGCGCGCGCAGTCGTCGCCGCGGCCGCCGACCTCGGCGGGCCACTCGGCGAAGTCAACGTGCCGATTGCCTGCGGCGGGGTAGTCGTCAACCCCGGGGACATCATCGTCGCCGATGAGGACGGCATTGTTGTCGTGCCGCCGGCGTTCGCCGATGAGGTCGCCGACGCGGTCGCCGCGCTCGAGGCCAAGCACGAGCAGGCGCGTGAGATCCTCCGGCGGGGCGAGGTGACCGCGATCGACCGGATCACAGAGGACTTCGTCAGCCAGGGTCTGTCGATCGAACCGAGCGACGGCAAGGTCAGCCCATGACGGCTGGCGTGATCGCCAGCGTTGAGAGCCTGGCGGCAGAGGCAGGAGCCGAGGTCCTGCGGGCCGGCGGCAATGCGACCGATGCGGCCGTCGCCACCGCATTCGCCCAGGGCGTCGTCGACCCGATCTACTGCGGCATCGCCGGCGGATTCCACGGCATCTTCCACGACGCCAGCCGAGGCGCCACCCAGGTCATCAGCGCTGGCGGCAGGGCGCCTTCTGCTGCACGCGCCGACATGTGGAAGCCCAGTGGCCAGTGGGGCGCGATGTGGACGGTCGAGGGGAATCGCAACCGGCTCGGATACGAGGCGTCGATGGTGCCCGGCTTCGTCCGCGGCGCGCACGAGGCATTCAGCTCGCTTCGGCTCCGGCCGCGTCGGCTGGGCGCAGCTCCTCCAGCCGGCCATCCGCTTCGCGCACGAGGGATTCGAGGTCTATCCGTACCTCTACCGGCTGTGGATGCCGCGGACCGATCGCATCCAGAACTTCCTGGAGTCGGAGGAGGGCACCACGGTCCTGGGCTTCACCGAGGCGTGCCGCGAGATCTACCTGCACCCCGATGGGAGCGTGTACCGCATCGGTGAACGGCTGGTCCAGGCTGACTACGGACGGACGCTGGAGCGCATTGCGAGCAACGGCCCGGACGAGTTCTACGAGGGCGAGACCGCCCACCTCATGGCCGATGACTTCCAGCGCAACGGCGGCCTCGTCACGCTGGCGGATCTCTCCGCGTACCGCGCCGAGGTCCTCGAGCCGCTGCGGGCGACGTTCCGCGACCTTGACGTGCTGACCGAGCCCGCGCCGACCGTCGGCCCGGTCACGGTCGAGATCCTCAACGTCGTCGAGGGCTGGGACCTCAAATCGCTCGGCTGGAACTCACCAGGCTATCTCGACCGGCTGGCGCGGGCCATGAACGCGGCCTTCATCGATCGGCTCACCCTGCTGGGCGACCCCGACTTCGTGGAGGTCGACCAGGACAAGCTCGTCTCGAAGGCATACGCCGCCGAGATCCGCGAATCGATCGATCGTGCGATCAGCGCACCTCCCGTGGCGGCAGGGGCGGGCCACCGCGACGAGACGACGCACGTCAGCGCCATGGACGCGGCGGGCAACGCGGCGGCCATCACGCATTCGCTCGGCATGTCGTCGGGCGTCGTGCACCCAGGGCTCGGGTTCCAGGAGAACTGCCACATGGTCATGTTCGACCCCGTGCCGGGCCACCGGAACTCGATCGCTCCGGGGAAGCGGCCCATCACCGGCGGCGGTCCGGTGCTCTTCATGCGCGACGGCAGCCCGTATCTCGTCATCGGATCGCCGGCCGGGGCACGCAAGGTGACCGCCATCGTGCAGGCGCTGCTGAACATCGAGGACTTCGGGATGGACCTGCCGGCCGCCGTTGCGGCCGAGCGCATCCATGTCGAGAACGAGCCGATGACGGTGATGGTGGAGCCGCACTTCGATCCGCAGACGCTCCTGGGCCTGGCGCGGCTGGGGCATCGGATCGACTTTGAGTGGTACACGGCACGCCTCGCCGGCGTGATGCGCGATCCAGTGTCAGGGGCCCTCACCGGAGGGTCCGATCCCCGAGGCGACCGCGGACTGGTGGTCGTCGGTAGTGAAGAGGAGACCGTGGCATGACCATGCCGACCGCCGAGGTGTTTGCCGCGCTGGCGGCCGACCGCGGCCTGGAGCTCACCCCCGAGCGGCTCGAGGCCGCTCGCGCGATGCACGTCAGGTTCCGGCACGAGCTCGACCTGCTCAGGAGCACCCGCCTCGAGTTCCTGCCGCCGTACATCGAACCCGAGACCGCCGTGCGCTGGATCGAGAACGGGGGCCATTCGAAGTGACCCAGCTCGCCGACCTGGGCGTGGCGGAGCTGCTCGACGCGTACCGCTCGCACCGGGCCTCGCCGCTGGAAGCCGTCGAGTCGTGCCTGGACCGCATCGGTCGATTGGACGATCGCGTGCAGGCGGTCCTGACGCTGACGCCCGACCTCGCGCTGGATGCCGCGAAGGAGTCGACCGGGCGATGGATGCGCGGCGACGCGCGGCCCCTCGAGGGCATCCCGTATGGGCTGAAGGACATCATCGCCACCCAGGGGATCCGGACGACGGGTGGATCCGCCGTCTACGCCGACTGGGTCCCCGAGGAGACGGCGACGCTGGCCGAGCGGCTTGACGAAGCCGGCGCCGTGCACGTGGCCAAGCTCTACACATTCGAGTTCGCGGGTGGCGCGAACGCCACGACGAACAACCCGTGGGACCTGGAGCGCACCGCAGCAGGCTCGTCGTCCGGGTCGGCTGCCGCCGTCGCGGCTCGCGAGCTGCCGCTTGCCATCGGCACCGATACCGGCGGCTCGATCGCCATCCCTGCGGCCTTCGCCGGCATCACGGGCCTGAAGGCCACCTATGGGCGTATCCCGCGAACCGGGGTCATGCCGCTGTCATGGACGCTCGACCATGCCGGACCGATGACTCGATCGGCGATCGACGCCGCGCACGCCCTCCAGGCGATGGCCGGGTACGACCGCAAGGACCCGAACTCGATGAAGGTCCCGGTGGACGACTACCTCGCGCCGATCAATGGCGGCGTGGAAGGCCTTCGGATCGGCGTCCCGCGAGACTGGTTCTTCGATGTGTGCGATCCGGAGATCGCCGAGGCCACGCACGAAGCGGTGCGCGAGCTCGAACGGGCTGGAGCGAAGGTCACCGAGTTCGACCTGCCATCGACGAAGCAGGTGCAGCTGCATGCGATCGAGCTGACGATCGTCTACGCGGAGATGTCGTCACTGCACTCGCCGACGTTCGCGCGGCTCGACGAGTACGGCCCGGAGTATCAGAGGCTGCTGGCACGCGGCCAGTTCGTCCACGCGGCCGACTATCTGCACTGCCTTCGCGCCCGCCACCTGGTCCAGCTCGACTTCGAGCGCGCCTTCGACGAAGTCGACGTGGCGATCGTGCCCGGCTGCGTCTGCATCGCACCGCGGCACGACCGGATGGTGGCGAAGATCGGCGAGGAGGATCGGCCACTGCTCGAGGTCGTCTCGCGCACGACGGCGGTCTTCAACATCGTTGGAATCCCCACGCTGACGATCCCTTCGGGTCTCGACCGTGAAGGACTCCCGATGGGCATTGCCGTCGCCGCACGGCCGTTCGACGAAGCCACGATGTTCCGTGCCGCCCACGCGTACCAGCAGCTGACCGACCATCACACGCTGCATGCCGGCCCTCGTGAAGGAGGACTCTGAAGCGGAACACCCAGTGATGGAACGCCCGACCGGGGTCATCGAGAAGCCGATCATTACTGCCACCAAGGACAGCGTCTGGTAGACGGCCCTCGCCGTCACCCACGCCGCGATCATGACCCTCGAGCCTCACGGGCGCGTCATCGCGGGGTGGCTGGGTGGCGGTTGCGGTTGGACGCGCTGAGAGGGCGCCGTCGCGGGCGCCCGATAGGAGGCAAGAGCCCCGGTGGAGCTACCCGACTACTGGCTGTCGCGTCCCGGTGTCGAGCCCGGGCCGGACGAGCGGGCGTCCTTCGATCGGACGTGGGATCGCGCCATCGCCTCCGGCGACCGCCCGCTGGTCGAGGTCGAGCCCGCGCTGAGGTGGCAGTTCCTCTGTCACCTCGCCGATGCCCGAGGATTCGTCCTCCACGGCTCCGGTGATCCCGGCATCGACGTGTTCGAGCCGCGCCAGGCGATCGACCTGACCGACTTCGGCAATCAGAAGGCGGTGTACGCGGCAGGCGACGGCATCTGGGCGATGTTCTTCGCGATCGTGGACCGGGATCGGGTCGCATCGGTCACCAATGCCTGCGTTCGTCTGGCCGACGCCGCGGGGAACGTCAGTCCGCCGCAGTACGTGTTTTCGATCAGCCGATCGGAGTTGCCCAACCGACCGTGGCGATCGGGCACGGTGTACGTCCTGCCCGGTGACTCGTTCACGCTCCAGCCGCCGCTCCCCTTCGGCGAGTTCGAGGTGAGGATTCCCCAGCTGGCCAGTCTCGAGGCTGTGCGGCCGGTTGCCCGGGTGGCGGTGGAACCGGCCGACTTTCCGTTCCTCTCTCAGATACGGGGGCACGACGACGACCGGTTGGCGGAGTACGCGCGCGCCCTGGAGACCGGCGCTCCCTGGCCCGAATAGCGTCAGCCCGACTAGGACTTGATGCCCATCGCCGTGTTGAAGAGGACGACTCGGTCCGTTCGGGCGATGAGGCCGGTCTTCGTGAGATGGGGGAGCGCGGCGACGGTGGCGGCGCCCTCGAGCGCGGACCAGATGCCGGCCTTCTCGGCGAGCAGCTTCTGGGCGGCGAGGATCTCATCGTCGGTCACCGAGATCGCGGTGCCGCCGCTCTCGCGGAGGGCGCGAAGCACGAGGTAGTCACCGATGCCTGAGGGCACCCGGATGCCGGCGGCGATCGTGTGCGCATCGACCCACGGATCGGCGCGGTCGGCGCCCTGCTCGAAGGCGCGGACGAGGGGAGCGCAGCCCTCGGCCTGGACGACGACCATCCGCGGGCGGCGCTGCGCCGATCCAGCCCAGCTCCTCGAGCTCCGCGAAGGCCTTCCACATCCCGACGATGCCGGTGCCGCCGCCGGTCGGGAAGACGAGGACGTCCGGGCACCACGCGTCGCCCCAGCCGCCGGCCTCGGCGAGCTCGTAGGCCATCGTCTTCTTGCCTTCGGCCCGATACGGCTCGCGCAGCGTCGACAGGTCGAACCAGCCTTCGGTGGCTGCCCGTTCGCGAACGAGCCGGCCGGCGAGATCGATGAGGCCGTCGACGAGGGTGACCTCCGCCCCGTAGGCCTCCGCCTCGAGGCGGTTGATCTGCGGGACGTCGCGCGGCATGGCGACGTGGCACCCGATTCCGGCTGCCGCCGCGTACGCTGCCGCCGCGGCTCCGGCGTTGCCGGCGGACGGGAGCGCGACCTCGCGGATGCCGAGCTCGGCCGCTCGGGCGATGGCGACGGCCATGCCGCGTGCCTTGAAGGATCCGGTCGGGTTGCGGCCCTCGTCCTTGACGAGCAGCTGCCCGGCCGCCAGGCCGACCGCATCGGCCATCGCCTGCGGGACCTCGAGGAGGGGAGTCGCTCCTTCGCCGAGGGAGTGCACGTGGGCGGGGTCGCGGACCGGGAGAAGCTCGTGATAGCGCCACAGGTCCCAGGGCCGGCGCTCGAACGCCGGCCGCGGCATGTCGCGACGCACGGCATCGAGGTCGTAGGTCGCGAACAGGACCAGGCCACAGGCGGGGCACGTCCCCTGGACGGCATCCGGATCCGTCGTCTGCCCGCACGCGCTGCACGTGAGCGCACTGAGATACGAGTAGCGTGCCGGCACCGGTTCGTCGCTCATCGGTCGCGAGGGTAGCAACAGTTGTCGATTGCTCGCCGTTGTCGGGCCGCAGTCGGGGTGCCTAGGATCTGCGTCATGGCCGGTCTGCGCTTGGCACTGATGTTCCTGGTACTGCTGGTGGGGTGTGCTGCACCAGCGAATTCGTCGCCATCTGATGACGGGCTGGCGTCCGCAAGTCCGCGGACCTCGGCAAGCGCCCGGGCGTCGGCGGAGGCGACGGCATCGGCGCCTGAGGCGCCTCCGGCTTCCGCATCGGCGAGGCCCGATGGACACATCGAGATCGACGCGCTGGCCACGCACGGCCGTCGATCGCCTGCGCATTCGGGAGGATCCTGGTCTCGGCGGCGCCTCACTCGGAACGCTGGCTGAGGGCGTCGATCAGCTACGTGTTGGCGGGCCCGGTAGCGGCAGACGGCTTCGAGTGGTACCTCATCGGCTCCCTTGGGTTACCGAACGCGTCCGGTTGCATCACGCCGATCCATACGGATCCGTACGACTGCCCGACCTGGATCGGCTGGGCTGCTGCGCAGGGGCCCGATGGCGATCCGTGGCTGATTCCCGGAACGATCGACTGCCCGACCTGGCCCAGCCCCGTGATGACCGAAGACTTCGCCTTCGGGGTTCCGATATATTGGGTATCTCGCCTGTTTTGGCGATGAAGTGCGTTCGATCGTCGGGTTCTACCCCGAGATTCCGGAGGAGGCCGGCCTCGGGGGTGCGTGCGGCTTCGATAC
Organism: uncultured Chloroflexia bacterium; assembly: GCA_963789435.1. Classification (GTDB taxonomy): domain Bacteria; phylum Chloroflexota; class Limnocylindria; order QHBO01; family QHBO01; genus JACDBZ01. The sequence goes on along the minus strand of CAWBKO010000002.1, from coordinate 199,422 downwards.
CGGCGATCTGGGGTGGATCGGCTGCAATCTCGGATATGAGCACATCGTGCTCGATGAAGCAGCTGGATTCTTTGGTCCGGACTACGGCTGGCGATTGATCCAGCCAGCGGAGTCGCAGATGCCGGCGCGCGGCCGGTGGATCGAAGTCACCGGACGGTATGACCATCCAGCAGCCCAAGGGTGCACGTGGGGAGACCCGCCCGAGGCCAGCGTGCTCGGATGCCGCGCGCAGTTTGTGGTCGAGTCGGTTCGGGCGGTCGACGCGCCCTAGCGGCGCAGGGCGTGAGCCTTCGCCGAGGTCAGATGCGGCCTCGGTAGGCCAGCCATCCGACGACGGCGGCAATCGGTATCCACAGGATGTAGACGCTTCGCGGGAGGATTCCCACCAGGCCGAGCGCGAGCCAGATCAGAAAGACTGCCAGCACGGCAAGGGCCGTTCGTTTCCAACCGCCCTTCGTCGGTTTGTCGGGTGTGAGCGGCGGGTGGAGTGGGGTTCGTGTCAGTCATCTGGCCTCCGGGCGGCGTGCTTGCGCTGCTGCGCACGGCAGCTCAGCGAGCGAGCGTTCGGATGGTACACCCGCCATCCGATGGCTTGTGCAGTAGCGGCGGCTCCTGGCCTGAACCGTTCACGGCGCTGGCTCAATCGGTCCATATTGCACGCGTGCGGTCCGAGTCGCCGGCTCCAGGGCGGCGCGCACGACGCGGAGGATGGACATGGATCGGTGGGCGTGGCCGACGACAGTCAAGGTCATCGTCGGACTCATGGTGGCGGGGATGGTCGGTGGCATCGTCCTGCTGCTCTTCGTCCAGGTGTTCGAGCTGGCCGGGACGTTTCCGGCGGAAACCGGCGTCTTCACCGACGACATCCAGGCAGGGAACGAGTTCATCACCTCGCAATATCCGCTGGACTTCGCCCAGGGCGTGCTGTTCGCCTTGGGGTTCGCGGCGATCGGGCTGCTCGGACAGCTGCTCCCTCGGCTCGTCGAGATTGGCGACAGCCGTGGACCGATCCTGCGCGGGACGCTGATGCTTGCAGGAGGCCTGGGTGTGGCCGCGCAGCTGCTCCTGATCGGCGCCGAGCCGATCGCGACGAGCACGCAGTACTGCGACTGCGGTCTGCTGGAAGAGGAGCTCATGTCGCGCCTGATGGCCTTCAACATCGTGCAGGGCATCCAGATCTGGCTCACCAACGGCGCGATGCTCGCGGCGGCGGTCGGTGTTGTCATCGCGGCTCGACCCGGCGTGCGTGCGGGCATGCCGGTCGGCTGGGCCTACCTGGGGTATCTCACGGCGCTTGCATCGGTCATCGTCGTCGTGCTCATGGGGGCGAGGTTCCAGACATTCCCGTTCAACGTGTGGAGCCTGGTCCTGGTCGCCGCCGTTCTGCTGCCGGCGTGGGGGATCTGGCTCGCGATGCGCGCGGGAGATCTCCAGCTGGGCGGAGGTCGGGACGCCTGATGCGCCCGGTGACCTATTCGATGAGCGCCTCGCTCGACGGCTACATCGTCGGGCCGGACGGCCGCTTCGACTGGACCGCGCCCGACAAGGACGTCTTTCGCTTCTGGATCGACGACATTCGAGAGGTCGGCGTCCACGTCATGGGACGGCGGCTGTACGAGACGATGCTCTACTGGGAGACCGCCGAGGAGGAGGCAGAGCTCGACGACGCGGAGATCGAGTGGACCGGACTGTGGAATCCGCTCCCGAAGGTGGTGTTCTCCAGGACGCTGTCGGCGGTGCAGGGCAATGCCCGCCTGGCCTCCGGCGGCCTGGCGGAGGAGATCGAGCGGTTGCGAGCCGAGCCGGGGGAGGGCGAGATCGCGATCGGCGGCGCGACGCTCGCCGCCGAGGCGGCCGCGCTGGATCTCATCGACGAGTACCGCGTCATGGTCCACCCGGTGCTGGTTGGCGGCGGCATCTCGTACTTCCCGCAGGGCGAGCGCCAGGTAAATCTCGAGCTCATCGAGACCCGCACGTTCAGCTCGAAGTTCGTCTATCTCCGCTACCGCGTGACGCGCCAGCCAGCTTGACAGGCAAGTGACGACTTGCCTATGATCGGCGCATGGGCGACCTGTACAAGGCGCTCGCGGATCCGACGAGGCGCACGATCCTGGACGAGCTGGCCGATCGCGACGGGCAGACACTGTTCGAGATCTGCTCCCGCCTGATCATGAAGCACGGCATCGGCGCATCCAGGCAGGCGATCTCGCAGCACCTCGACGTCCTCGAGGAGGCGGGCCTCGTCCGGACCGAGCGCTCGGGCCGATACAAGTTCCACTACCTCGACACCACGCCGCTGCATCAGATCGCGGAGCGCTGGCCGCTGCCGCAGAAGGAGCCAGACCGATGAAGATCAATGTCACCAGCGTCCTGGTCGACGACCAGGCCAAGGCGCTCGCCTTCTACACCGATGTGCTCGGCTTCGCGAAGAAGACCGATATCGACCTCGGGGGACCCCGCTGGCTGACCGTCGTCTCGCCAGACGCGCCCGATGGCGTCGAGCTGCTCCTCGAGCCCGATGCGCATCCCGCCGCGAAGCCCTTCAAGCAAGCGCTCGTTGCGGACGGCATCCCGTACACGTCGTTCGCCGTCGACGACGCCCAGGCCGAGTTCGATCGGCTCAGCGCCCTCGGCGTGCAGTTCACGCAGCCGCCGACGCCGATGGGTCCGGTGACGACCGCGGTCTTCGACGACACCTGCGGCAACCTCATCCAGATCGCCGCGATGGCCACCAGCTGACCCATGGCGGTCGACGCGGTCGAGGCGCAAACGGCTGCCGCCGTCGAAGTCATTCGCCGCGGGCTCGCGGACGCGGAGATCGTCGGGCTCTACCTCTATGGCTCGGCCGTCGCCGATGGCCTTCGGCCCGACAGCGACCTCGACCTGTTCGTCGTCACCGATCGCAGGCTCACGGCCACGGAGAAGGCGCGGATCGTCGAGGGCCTGCTGCCGATCTCGGGTCGCACGACCCGGCCGCCGGCATGGAGGCCGATCGAGGTGACGATCGTCGCCCATCCTGACGTCCGTCCCTGGCGCTACCCGCCACGCGATGGAGCTCCAGTTCGGCGAGTGGCTGCGTGATGCGCTTCTGTCGGGCGTGGTCGAGCCGGAGCCGGCCGAGAACCCGGATCTCGCCGTGCTGATCACGATGGTGCGGCAGACCGGCCGGGCGCTCATCGGTCCGGCGGCGACCGATCTCCTCGACGCGGTTCCGCGGGCCGACCTCGTGCGCGCCATGCTCGATGGCGTGCCCTCCCTGATGTCCGACCTCGACCGACGACACCCGCAACGTGCTGCTCACGCTCGCGCGGATCTGGACGACGGTCGCGACAGGGGAGATCCGCTCCAAGGACGAGGCCGCCGACTGGGTCCTGTCACGGCTGCCCGAGGCCGATCGACCAACGCTGGCTCGCGCCCGTGACCTCTATCGCAGCCGGCGGATACGGCGACCCATGGGACGAGGCAGCGGTGCGCTCGCTCGCCGAGCAGCTCGTCAGCCAGATCCGCCAGTCATCTGGTCCTGAACGGTGAGGATCGCTGCTCGGCGTGCGGACACGAGCAGATGGCTTGGTGGGGCACCGCATGATTACCCCGGGATCCCCGCCACTCAGAGACCAGACGACGGCCGGAACTGGGCGCAGCATGCATCGGCAGGTGGGTCGTGCCTATGGAGATCTCGTACTGCCGTCGTCGGGGCACGATTTGGCCGACCTCACCAAACCGCCCAGGTGTGGTGTGGTGCAGTACCCCACGCGTACCTTTCCCAGAGTGGCCCGATGGGTGGCAGATATGCCACCCATCGTATGGTATCGTGGGTGGCATGGAGAAGACGACGGTCTACCTGCCCGATGAGCTGAAGCGCGCGCTTCGTCGCGCGGCGCGGTCGACGGGGCGGAGCGAGGCGGACCTGATCCGAGAGGGGGTCGGGCTGGTGACCGGAACGCATCGGATCGCCGAGCCGAGACTGCCGCTGTTCGAGAGCGGGCAGCCGGATCTTGCTGAGCGGACCGATGAGCTTCTCGCAGGCTTCGGGGATCGGTGATCATCCTCGACACGAGCGGCCTGCTTGCGGCCATCGATGCAAGCCAGCGGCATCATCACGCCGCGGCCGCGGCGCTGCGGGATGCGGATCCACCCTGGGTGCTGTCGCCGTTCGTGCTGGCGGAGCTCGACTACCTTCTCGCCACGCGTGTTGGCGAATCGGCCGAGCGAGCGTTGCTGACCGAGGTCGGTCGCGAGGTCTACCAGCTCGAACGCTTCCAATCGGAGGACGTTGCGGCGGCCGAGCGGGTGATCGCGAAGTACGCCACGCTCGAGATCGGCCTGGCCGATGCGTCGATCGTGGTCCTTGCTGCCCGATATGGCGTGCGTGACCTGCTCACGCTGGACGAGCGGCACTTCCGAGCCATCCGCGGACCCGGGAGCCGTCCTTTTCGGATCCTGCCGGCTGACGCCTAGTAGCCGGACCAGCGCGGCATGGAATCCTCCGGCCGGCCGTCGGTCGCCGGCACTCGCTCCCGTACGAACGCGATGAACGGAGCCATCTGGTCGGCCAGCAGCGAGGCATCGCCGTCGGCTGGATGACCGTCGTAGGTCCGAAGCGCGGCGGCCAGGGCGGGCTGCCAGCGGCCGGGAAGCTGCTCGAGCGCCCACGCGCCGGCGGCGCGCTTCGAGATGGCGACGTTGTGCGTCTCGACCGAGTGAAGGATGCGGCTGCCGTTGAGCATCGCGTACGTCGCCTCGTACGGATCGGTGTCGCGCTCCACGACATGGCGCTCCATGTGCTCGAGCTCCCGGTCGAGATCGCCCCCCAGCTCCTCCCAGGTCGGCGTCTTGACCAGGTCGGCTGGTTCGGGGCCGTGGAGGCTCGCGTATCGTCCGGCCAGCCAGTGCGCCCGATTGACTGCCCATGAGGTGTCGCGCCGCTCGTCGCGCCACGCATGGCGCGGCTGATCCGCGCTGCGCGCCGCGTCGACCAGCACGTACCACGCGTCCCATTCGACCCCGAGACGGCTCGCGACCGCATCCTGCGCGGCCTCGATCGCTGCGGTCGTCTCCTCATCGGGCCGGCGCGCGATGACGACGTACGTATCGAGGTCGCCCGCGTGCGCCGGGTCTTCGACGGACATCGTCCCTCCGTACGCCCACATGGCCACGAGCTCCTCCCCCAGGATGTGCTGGAGCTCGTCGCGAAGCGCGAGCCACGCGGTCCGCGCGGAGCTCGGGACCTTGTCCAGAGGTATGCCTGCCACCGAGGCAGGATAGCGAGCCCCTCTGTCCAATAGCCGTTGACTCGGGCAGATCGGCGGGCTAGCGTCGTTGGCCCATGGGTGAGGATGCACCGCTCTGGCAGAAGGTCGGTCTGGCGGTCGACAGCGCCCTGCATACGCTTGTCGGCCCCGAGCCTGGGCCGCCGCCGGAGAAGACCTATCGGCTTGGCATTCTCTTCGTCCACGGCATGGGGCAGCAGGAGCGTGGCGACACCATCACGCAGATGGGCGACGCGCTCACCGAGTGGCTGCGCAGGTGGCTCGGTAACGATCGGTTCAGCCTGCGCGACGCGACGCTTCGGGGTCCGGAGGCGACTGCGTCGGGGACGACCTCGCCGGCGGCATCGGGCCGCGCGAACGCGACCGTCGTCCTGACCCGGAGGAAGGACGACCCGGAGCCGGGCGACAAGTGGTTGCTGGCGGAGTCATGGTGGGCCGATGCCTTCCGCCAGGCGACGCTCGGCGAGCTCGTGGCGTGGGCGATCGGCGTCGGGCCGTGGCTGATCGCGTCCCAGGCCGCCGGCCTGGAGCATCGGCTCCGCCGACCCGGGCGCAGCCTGCCTCGATGGCTCATCGACGAGGCCGTCTTCGGGATCCTCGTGATCATCGCGGCGGCTGGTGGCGGCGCTGATCACGCCGCTGGCGCTGGCGCTGCTGCTGTTCAGCCTGATCCCGATCCCCGTCATCTCGGGCTTCGTGCAGGGGCTCGCCCGCAACCTGGCGGGGAGCTTCGGCGATCTCCTCGTGTTCGTCCGCAGTCCGGTGCGGTTCGCCGCGATGGCGGAGCGCGTGCGGCAGGACATCGAGTGGCTCGACCGCAACTGCGATCGGATCATGGTGGTGGCTCACTCGCAGGGCAGCGCGGTGGCCTGGCAGGCGATCCGCCGCACCGCGCAGCGCCCGGAGGGGGAGCGAGCGCAGATCGCCATGTTCTTCACGTTCGGGCAGGCCTTCCGCAAGCTGAAGTCGCTCCATCGGCTGCACACGCGGGTCGGCGGCTTTCGGCAGTTCCTGTTCGCCGTCCTGGCGACGGCCTCGACCCTGTTTCTCCTGCTCGCCGGCCTCATGGGCTTCGTCGTCGTCGGCACGCTGATCGACATCGGTGGCGATATCGGCAAGCTGTGGGATCAGGCCTGGCAGGCTGTCGTTGGCGTGGTCGCCAGCTTCATGACGGTCGGCATCTTCCAGCTGCTGCTCGCGAAGTACGCGGAGGCGAATGACGCCAAGGCGCAGGACCTGATCCTCAACGACGTCGTCGAGGTTCGCGCTGCACTGCCGGGCATGCGGTGGGTGGACCTCTGGGCCTCCGCCGATCCGGCTCCCAACGGCCCGCTCTTCACGAAGAAGGTCGAGGGAGTCGACAGCTACCGCATCAGGAACCTCGCGAGCACGGCCCTCGACCACTCGGTCTACTGGTCGAACATGACCGAGTTCGTCAGCGCCGTCGCGTTCGCCGCGGGGAGCCTCGCGCCATCGGGTCCGCTCGGATCGGATCCGATTCCGCCGCGCCTGCGGCAGGCCGCCGGGGTGCGTGAGGTCCGGGTGACGTCGCTGGCCTGCGCCCGCGTGGCCGTGGTTGCCGCTTCAGTCGCCTCGCTGGTCGCGCTGCGGAGCGATCTTCCCGACATCGGCCACGCGATCACCAGGTTCCTGTCCCGCCTCCCTCTCATTGGCGGCTGGTTCGTCGGGTGGGGCGACACGGCGCTGGGCGCCGTTGGCGCTGTCGCCATCGCGGCCGTCGCGCTCGCCGTCTGGTGGCTTCTGTTGTCGACCTGGCACGCGGTGATCCGGACCGATGAGGCTCGCTTCTTCGGCCGATCCGATCAGGCGACGTGGACCATCTGGGCCGTCCTGTGGGCCGCAGCCGCGGCGGCGATCCCGACCGCCGTGATCGCCTGGCTCGCGCTGTCCCGCGCCGACCTGACCTTCTTCGTGATCTTCCTCGCCATCGCCGCTATCGGGGTCATGGTCGTCATCCGTCTTCTGCGCAGCGACGAACCCCGACTCGCCGATCCAGGAAGCTGAGCTGCTGAGCGATCGCGGTAATGTAACTTGACAGTTACGTAACGAGTAGGGTACAACCAAGCCATGGAGGCGAGTCTCAGGGCAATCGCAGACGACAGCCGGCGGACCATGTTGGAAGCCCTGGCTGAGGGCCCGGCAACCGCCGGCGAGCTTGCAGCGATGCTGCCGATCGCCCGTCCCGGCGTCTCGCGGCACCTGCGCGTCCTGCGGGAAGCGGGTCTGGTCGAGGTTCGCCAAGAAGCGCAACGGCGCGTCTACACGCTCCGTCCGCAGCCTCTCGACCGAGATCAACGACTGGCTGAGTCGACACCTGGCGCTGTGGGAGCACCGCCTCGATGCCCTGCACACCGAGATTGCACGCGGCAAGCGTGAGCGAAGGAGCCCCCGATGACCACCAACACACCTGGAAGCGTGCGCACGCTTGGCTCATTGCGAGCGGAAGACGGGACGGGCATCGTGCGTCTCGAAGACCGTTTTCAGACCGATATCGATGACCTCTGGTCCGCCCTCACCGATCCCAGCCGCCTCGCCCGCTGGCTCGGCGAGGTAGAAGGCGATCTGCGCCAGGGCGGTGAGTTCCGCGCACGCTTCTTCGCCAGCGGATGGGAAGGCACCGGCCGCGTCGAGGTGTGCGAGCCCCCACACCGGCTCCTGATTCTGACCAGCTCCCCAGGACCAACCGGACGGCGTCTTCGAGGTGACGCTCACCGCCGACGGCGACCAGACCATCCTGGTCATCGAGGACCGCGGCGTGCCCCTGGAGCAGATCGCCGCCTACGGGGCGGGAGACCAGATCCACGTCGAAGATCTCGCCGCCTACCTCGCCGGCGGCGAACGCTGCGACGCGCGGGCGCGGTGGCAGGAACTCCAGCCCGCCTACCAACAGCTGGCCGCCGATATCACCTGATGGCGCTAGGCTGCTGACCACATATCGCAGGGACGCGCCGGCATGGAAGTGTCAGCGGTCGCAGACGACCTCAACGAAGTCTCAGTCCTCGTCAACGTCGCGCATCGGCTCCTCCTGACCATTCGCGATGACGTCGAGGCTTCGGCTTTTCTTCAGGGGATCCTGGACAGCCTGAACAGCGCACACGACCAGCTCGATCTCGCGCTCGAGAGCATCGGCTCAGCAATCGACCAGGCCGATGCCGAGGCAGACCGACAGCCGCGCGAGCAGCGACCCGCCATCCACTGACACGGAGATAGGAGCAGCTCGATGGCCGTTGCTTACGAGAATCCCGCTGCGCTGGGCGAGCCGCTCGGCAAGTACTCGCACCTCAGCCGCGCAGGGGACCTCGTGATCGTCGCGGGGCAGGTCGGGGTTCGTGCCGACGGATCGCTGGCCGGCGAGGACTTCCGATCGCAGCTGCGGCAGATCTTCGAGAACCTGCGGCTGGCACTCGAGTCGACGGGCGGCGGCCTCGAGAGCGTGATGAAGCTCACGACCTACGTCGTGGGCGAGCCGATGATCGCCAGGTTCTACGAGGCCCGCGAGGAGCTGTATCCCGAGCTCTATCCGTCGGGGAAGTACCCGCCGAACACCCTGCTCGTGGTCAGCGCGCTGGTGCGGCCGGAGCTCCTGGTGGAGATCGACGCGATCGCGTATGTTCCGGCCTCCGCGCCATGATCAACCGGGGTCGCGGTCCTCGATCTCCCAGGCATGGTCCATCGCATGCTGCGCGGTGCGGCGGATGAGGAAACGGAGCGGCCATTTGCGCGCCGGCCGATCGTCGGCGTGGTATTCGCGGATCGCGGCGACGTAGCGCTCGCGCAGATCGGCGAGCTCCTCCGGCGTCAGCCGCACGCCGTCGTCCTCGCGGATGGCCACCTTGCGCCAGAAGTTGTGGCGTTCCGATGCGTAGATGTGACGGACGATCTCGTCCCGCTCGCGCCCGCCGCCACGCGGGCCCTTGCTGAGGGGTGCGTCGCCGGCGTCCGCCGCGTCGTCGAAGAACGCCCACGTCGCCCGCATGATGCCGATCCGCCGCTCCAGCTCGTCATCGGAGAGAGGGTCCGCCTCGATGACGGACGGCACGTGGGCGATGCCCCACCAGTCCGTCGAGGTGTTGCCCGGCGTCCGCTCCAGGATGTGCGGCGTGACGGACCGCTCGAACTCGTCACGGAGGCCGACGCGCTCCGCCACCGGCGCGTAGCGCGGCACGTACTCGAGCAGCTTGTCGACGGCCTCGTCCTCGGTCCGGCCCCAGCGCTCCAGACCCGGCCAGTCCATCGCGGAGGCGACGATTCGCTTGCCCCCCGGACCAATCTCGAGCAGGACGTGCAGCTGGTCAGTCATTCGTCGGACGCCCGCGCGATGACTTCCTGGATCACTTGGATCAGGGTCCCTGACGCCTGCGTGGTGAGACCGTCGTGGCTGGCGGAGACCCGTGTCTGGGTCATCCGCGGAAGGATCTCGGCCCATCCTTCCGCGTGGATGTCTGCGACGCGTGAAGCCAGCTCCTGGCAGTCGGGAGCCGTCACGTCGGATCCGTTGATGCTGTACGAGACGGTCGACTCGCCCGGCTCCAGGTGGCAATCCGGAAAGACCAGGGCGCTGACGATCGCCGCCGGAAGATCGGGCAGCGGCCTCATCTGCGTGCGAATGCCGTCCTCGATCCGTTTGGCCTCGAGATCATCGTCGTACTCGGCCTGGCAGTCGACCTCCGCTCGGCCGGACTTGGTGCATTGGGTCATGAAGTCGACGGTCGAGAGTGGGATCGGTGTCGAGGATGACGATGCCCGCGGTGTCCTCGGGCCTCTCGAGGGCCTCGGCCAGGGCGACAGCTCCGCCGAACGACCAGCCGACGAAGACATAGGCGGCTTGACGTCGTGCTCCTCGCGCAGCCAGTCCAACAGGGTGAACGCGTCGCCGATGACCATCTCGTATGTGAGCAGATCGTCGAGCGGGCTGCTGCCCTCTCCACCCGCGCGGCTGTAGCGGCACACGGTGCTCTCCTCGGCGAGCCCCATCAGGAATCCGTTGTCCCAGTCGTTCAGGTCCGAGGACGTGCCACCGGCTTCGAGGACGATGGTCGGCGAGCCGGAGCCCCGGCACTCGGCCGCCAATTCGCGACCGGATCCCACGGGAGCAGTGCCCGCGAAGATCACCCCAGGCGCCAAGTGCCGGCGTTGGCGCGGGCGTGTTCGATGGCACCGGGCTGGAGCTCCTTCGCTGGGTGCCGCTGGACTGGCTGACGGTCCCCGAGAGCAGGCTCCCAGTGCGAGAGCGACCACGAGGAGCGCGATGGCGGGTGTTCTCATGGCTTGTCCTTGACCCCCTCGCCGCGGGCTGCACGGGCGCGGCGCTTGCCCTCGTGCATGGCCTGGACCCGGGCGACGGGGATGCCGTGGCCCTCGGCGATCAGGCTCGGCTGGCAGCCTCTGCGGGTCGGGCATGTGCTCGCCCCACGGATCGCGGTCGCCGAGCAGGCCGAGCGCGGTGTGGACGGTGAAGTCGGCTGGGGTGATGTCGTCGAGGTCCTCCCAGGCGACGGGGAAGGAGACGGGGACGCCCGGCCGGACGCGAGGGCTGTAGGCGGCGATCACGGTGGCGCCGCCGACCCTGGTCGAGTCGACGAAGACCTTCCCGCCGCGCTCCGCCTTGACGAACGCGGTCGTCGCGATGTCCGGTTCGAGCTGCGCCGCTCGCACGGCGATCGCTCGGGTCGCGGCGGCCGAGTCCTCGATCGATGCCTCGTGTCGATCGGGACGAACACGTGGAGTCCCTTGGCGCCGCTGGTCTTCACCGCACCGGTGAGGCCGACATCGGTCAGCGCCTGACGGACCGCGTGGGCAGCTCGGACCGCCATCGCGAACGCATCGGCTTCCGGTGGGTCGAGGTCGAGCACGAGATGGGTGATGCGATCCGGCCGGTCGACGCGCACCAGGGCGGGGTGATACTCGATCGCGCGCTGGTTGGCGAACCACAGCAGCGTCCGGCGGTCGTTGCACAACGCGTACGAGACGTTCCGTTTCGACGCCTCGGCCCACCACTGCACCGTGCGCACCCAGTCGGGCGTGTACTTCGGCACGTTCTTCTGCATGAAGGCTTCCTGGCCGCGATGGACGCGGATGACCGACAGCGGCCGGTCCTCGAGGACGGGAAGGATCCGATCCCGGACGGCGTCGAGGTACTCGACCAGGTCCCGCTTCGTCGCGCCCGCGCCGTCGAAGAGGGGCTGGTCGAGGTTCGTCAGCGGGACGCCCTCGCGTGATTCGTCGCCGGTCGTCTTGCTCATCGCGAGCCAGACGCTATCACGTGCCGGCTCCAGACCTGGGGCCCGCGACGGCCCGGGCGATTCTGTCAGGAAATATATCGTTATTGATATATCCGATGAGGCCGCAACGCGCCGACGGCCGCAGCCGTGGGAGAGTCGCTTCAGGGGCGCCAATGACGCTGCGGGCCAGCCCGAACGCGTGCGCCAGGGATCACCGCCAGTGCGAGTGCGGCAGATGACGCACTGGCGGGTGGGACGACTGCCGGATGTCCGCTTCAAGCCCACGAGAGACATTTCAGGCATGACTGCGCAGAGTATCCCCACACCACCTATGACCGTCTACGCGCCGCTTCGCTGGGGCGTGCACCTGCTCGTCGCCGCATCGATCGGCATCGTCAGCCCGTTCACGGGCTTCGCATGGCCGTTCGCCATCGCGGTTGGGATGGCCATGGGCTCCGCCGATGCGCGGAGGCTGCGTGGGCAGCCGGACGGCGTGGGCGACGGGCTGCTGCGTGGCCTGGCGATCGTCTTCGGCGTGCTCGGCATGCTCTTCTTCGGGGCCATCATCGGCGGGCTGATCGCGATCGTGGTGGTCGTCCTGGCCGTGTTCTCGGAGAAGGCGGCGGCGTACGCGTCGCCGACGGACCGCGGCGTCGCCCGAATCCTCCTGTTCATCGTGCCGATCGTCATGTGGTTCATCGTCTTCCCGCTGCTCGGTGTGAATGTCAACGTCCGCATCGGCGGCTAACTTTGAGCAGGCTCTTCACCGGCGCGGCGCCGGCGCTCGACGACGGTCCGTGGACGAGCGGCCGTGCCCAGATCACGGTCGGCGGAGGCGTCAGCCTCACCATTGACCAGGATCTGACCGCCGACCTCTCCGAGACGACCGATGGGAAGACATAGCTGGCGTACAACACCGATGCCGAGTTCGTGACGATCGCGATCAACTACACCGGCGTGCCGTTCCACTCCGATATCACCGGCGACGACTGGAGGCCTCGTCCGAGGACTGCGAGGTCGCGTACGAGCGCGGGGACGACACCGGGAGCTAGGGCACGTTCAGCTGCGTGGCCGACGAGTTCTACTGGTTCTCGGCAGACCTGCAGCCAACGGACCCAGTCACGATCGAGGGCTCGTTCACCGCGAGCCGCTGACCCTGGCGCCTAGGCGGGCTGGCGGATCGCGGCGCTGAGGCCGAACAGCTGCGGATCGGCCATCACTGCTGCGGCAGCGCGCGTGCCGAGCGTCGCCAGCGACGCGGAAAGGGCTTCCCGCGGCGTCGCACCGATGCCGACCTCCGGCTCGTCGCCGAAGTCCGCGACCGCAATCCAGCGGCCGTCGAGCTCTCGGAGGCGGATGTCGACCTCCAGGCCGAGCGATTCCACGGCGAATCGGGCGTTGACGCTGACCAGGCGAGGGTGCTGCTCCATGCCGCGAAGCATCGGGGTTGTTTGCGACAGCTCAGCCGTCGCGGGATGCATGCTGCGCCGCGTAGCGGAGGTGACATGGGAACGACACAGGACATCGTGCGGCGGGCGTCGATTGCGGGCTGGGTGGTCGGCATCGCGGGTGGGCTGGCGCTCGTGACCATCGGTCTCTTCTTCTGGATCGGCGAGCCGTTCGGAACGATCAACGACCTTGCGCTGGTCGTCATGACCGCCGCGATCCCGTTCCTGATGCTCGCGTTCTGGGAGCTCGGCGGGCTGACGCCCACGCCGCTCGCGCTCGTCGCCCAGGCGGGGGGCTGGCTGGCGGCCGCGACCTGGTGCGTCACGCAGCTGCTCTTCGTGGCCGGGGTCGTGGACATCGACTACTTCGCGCCGGCGACCGGTGCCTACGCCGTCGAGTCGGTGGCGCTGATCGTCATCGGCCTCTGGATCGCGGGTGCGAACCTGCTTGCCGGGCCGTGGCTGAACGCGCTTCGTTGGTTCGGGGTGGTGACGGGCATCGGCCTCGTCCTCTACGGGGTCGGCACGCTGATCAGCGGTGGCGAGGGGATGCTCGTTTACGCTGGCGCTCTTGCGTGGCTGGTCCTCCTGCCGATCTGGGGAGTGCTGATGGCGGTTCACCTGGGCCGGCTCTCATTGGCTCGCTGACGTTTCGGCCGCGAGGTGATGGGAGCTCTGGCTCGGCGAGACCATCGGCACCAGCGGCTGACCTTGAGCCGGCGGCAATCAGCGCGGTCAGCGAGATGAGCCCGCGCTCGATCATGTCGTCGAGCAGAGGCACCAGGCCCTCTGCGATCGCCCTGTCCTTCGCCGATCGCGGCCGGCCGAACACCGCGGTCATCCGCGATCTGCCATCGCCGAGGTCCTCGAATGCGAAGGTGTTTGAGAGCTTGGGGACGCCGGGAGCCGGCAGGAGAGATCGGTACGTGACGTAGTCGTTTGGTTGCCAGTCGAGGACCTCTTCGATGATCGCGTCCTTGCCGTGGATGCAGTGGTTCACCGTTCCGACGCCGCGTCGCCCCACCGGGCCGGACTCCTGCTGCACCGCCTCGACGCCGTATTGCCATTTCGGCCGCAGCGCCGGCGATGTGACGTACTCCCAGGCCACGGCCGGTGGCGCGTCGAGCGTCGCCTCGTAGACTCGCAACGCGCCCTTCCTTCCGATCACGATCCGCGAACGCGCGAGCTCGGCCGTCCATGCTGCATGGAGGTCGACCACCCAGCTGACGATCTCCCCGACGCCATCAAAGGTCTCGCGATGCTCGACCATGCCGGCCGCGCGCGGATCGGTCAGGCCCATGGCCGCCACGCAGGCATCGGTGTAGAGCGCGTAGGCGCCGATGCCGGTCGCTTCTTCGAGGCTGTTCTTCAGCAGGCGGTGCGCGACGATCACGTCGCTCCCGACGAGCTCCTCCCAGCCGACGCGATTCGCTGGCGAATGACCTGTCCGTGGTGCGCGACGAACTTGAGGTCGAGTTTCGGGACGAGTACGCACGCGTCGCATTCGCAGCTCGATGCGCGGCGGATGTCCCGCAGCCGGCGCTGAAATGCGAAATAGCAGCGCTCGATCGTGTCCTGTAGCAGCGGTCCGTCGATGCTCTCGGCGATCGCATAGACGAACGCCGCGTCGCCTTCGAGCTTGGCAAGGCGGAACGTCGGCCGAACATTGGTGACGACGGTGCTCATCAGGTCGGCCAGGATGTCCTGGGCATGGTCGAGCTCCGCCCCGGCCAGAAAGCTGGTGTAGCCGGAGATGTCGGCAATGACGAGGCAGGCGGGCTCGGCCTGGGTGAGCATCGGTGCGGACATCATGGGGCCCTCGCGCGTGTCGGTCACTCGGGATCGCCCACGCGGGGGATGAAGCGGCCGTGGGCATGCATGCCGGTGACGGCGTTCGTTGCCGGGTCGCGCGTGAAGAACCCGCGCTCTCCGTCCGATGGACCCTCTGTCACCACCCAGCGGTCCGAATCGGGAAGCATCCGATGAGGGACGGGCGGCTCGCGGTAGTTTGCGTCCTCACCCAGCTGGGCGATCAGCTCCGCGGTCGGCTCCCAGACGCTCCGCAGGTGGTCTCCATCGACGGTAACGTCGTAGATGATCGAGCTGTCCGCGTAGCGCCCGGCATAGGCGGCCAGCGCTTCGGCCGAGCGTCCCTCGGGGACCGGGTCCGGCTCGACGAGCTCAAGGTAGCTCTCGAGCGCCCAGTCCCGGATGCGCCGGTTGAAGAGCGGGCCGTTCGGCTCGGCGTTCGTGAGCGAGATGACCGCGAACCGATGCTCCGGCACCATCGTGAATCCGGCGTGCTGGCCCATCGTCGCGCCGCCGTGAGCAACGATCCGCGTGCCGTCGATGTCGTGCAGAAGCCAGGAGATCCCCACCGCGTCGCCGATGGACGAGCCGAGTGACTGGGCGGTTGGTTCCTGCATGCGACTGACGAGCTCCCGGCTGAGGAGCTGGATTGCGTCCTGGGTGCGCCCGGCGTCGAGGTGGAAACGCGCCCATCGGATCTGATCCGGCGCCGTCGCGGACAGCCCGCCCATGGCGTTCCCGCTGCGCGCCATCGCCCAGGGACGGAGCACCTTGAGCGTGCCGTCCTCCTCGCGCCGATGCCCGACGACGAATCGGCGCGTCATGATCTCGTTCGGGAAGAACAGGGTGTCCCTGAGCCCGATCGGCCCGAGGACGAGGTCGCGGATCGCCCGCTCGTACGGTTGGTCGGTGACCTTCTCGATGATCCGGCCGGCGAGGGAGAGCGAGGTGTTGTTGTACGAGACGATGCGTCCCGGCGGCGAGACCTGCGCCAGCCCGGCCATGTGCTCGACGTAGCGGGCCAGGGCGTCGTCGCCGTCGCCGGTATCGGTGAAGTCGTCGCCGGACCACCCGGCGGTGTGGTTGAGGAGCTGGAGGACGGTGACGGTCTCCGCCGCGCGCTCATCCCTCAGCTGCAGCTCGGGAACGTACGTGCGGACCGGTGCATCGAGATCGACGCGGCCCTGCTCCACGAGCCGCAGCATCGCGACCGATGTGAAGGTCTTGCCGGTGGAGCCGAACTGGAAGAGCGTCGAGCCGTCGACCGGAAGCGGGTTGTCGACGCTCGTCACGCCGTGGTAGGCGTACCGCTCCTGCTCCTCGTGGAAGACGCCAACGGCCACGCCGGGAATTCCGAGCTCCTCGGCCAGTTCGCGCGTGCGTTCCTGAAGATCGCCGTCGATGCCGCCTATCGTAGCGGCCGCAATCGCAGTTGAAGCTAGGGCTCGAAGCGCCTCAGTGAGGCGGTGTCGCTCTCGGCGAGGCGCCGCTGGACGTTGACCCAGTAGTCATCACGTTCGTCCGGCTCCCGGATTGCGCGGCGGTCGAAGGGACGCAGGCCGCGGAACCACGCGACGAAGCCAATCGAACGGCGTCGGTGGCGGAGGGCGGCGAGCTGAAGGTCTAACTGGGTCATGAGGAGAGTGTGCCCGTCGCCCGCCGTTGCAGGAATGCACCGACTGCCTTGCGCCGACCAGTACCTTTCGCCCAGGGTCTCCCCATGAGGTCAGTCGGGCTGGGCCACGGCTAGAATGCGCGGCGTTGTGCCGATCGCCACTGACATCCGCGCCGAAGCCGAGCGATTGTGCGCCGCGGCTGCCGCTGCCAACCTCGGGCTGCGGCTGATGGGCGGACTGGCGGTCTGGCTGGTCTCGCCATCGGTGCGCGTCCCGCCGTTCGCGCGAACCTACGACGACCTCGACTTCGCCGTACGCAAGCGTGACGGCCGTGCCGTCACGCCCTTCCTGGAGCAGCAGGGCTACGTCCCCGAGCGGCTCTTCAACTCGATCCACGGCGCTCAGCGGATGAATTTCGGCTCACCCCGAGCGGCTCTGGACCATCGACGTCGTGGTTGACGAGCTGCGCATGTCGCACCTGATTGACCTGCACGGACGGTTGGAGCCTGGACTGCCGACCATCGATCTCGCCGACCTGTTGCTCACCAAGCTCCAGGTGTGGGAGATCAACGCCAAGGACCTCGGCGACATCACGTGCCTGCTGGCGGACCGGCGGCTGGCGGATCGGCCCGAGCCTGATGCGATCGACCTGTCGCGCATCCTGGCGCTGACCGGCACCGATTGGGGCCTCTGTCACACCCTCGAACGCAACCTGCGCGCCGTGGCGGCCCACGCAGGCGAGCGCAAGCCGGCTGACACGCTCTTCGATCCAGTCGTACAAGCGGAGGCATTGCTGGCCGCGATCGCCGCAGGGCGCAAGTCGCTCGCCTGGCGGGTTCGTGGCCGGGTCGGCGAGCGGGTGCGCTGGTACGAGACGCCGGAGGAGGTCCGGCACTAGCCGGCGAGCACCCCTCGGCGAGAGAGGGCCTCGCGCCAGTAGTCGACCGACTCGGCGAGATCGCTGAGCACGCTGTCGTCGTCCTGCTCGAACGGCGGAATGACCTCCAGCACGAGCGCGCTCTCCTCGACGCCGCCCTCGCCGAGGGCATCGATCACGCGATCTGCCGAGATCCGACCGATGGCGTTGTTGGCCTCGGTGAACGGCCAGTGGTGGTCGCCGTCCGTATCGGATTGCTGCAGCTGGATGACCGGCGCGGACCGGCCGAGCGAGCGAAGCCAGGCATACGGATCTCGATCCGGCCCGCTGGTGCCCGGCACGACCATGTGGCCGAGGTCGAGGCAGAGGCGGATCGGGACGCGAGCCGCATCCCCATCGTCGAGCAGCTCCCCGATCATCGCCATCGTCGAGGGCTCGCGGGCAACGGCGAGGTTCTCGACGACGAGGTACTCCAGCCCCGCGCTCCGGGCATCGGTCGCGAGCTCGGCCAGGGAACGCTGCAGGCCGTTCCAGAGCTGCGGACCGTCGGCCCGGATCGCGCCAGTCCGAAACGGAGAAGCACCCGACGTGGCCGCCGGTCGCGCGGCCCCCAACCTCCGCGGTGAGCGCGACGATGCGTCGGTACCAGCCAGCGCGGCCTCGCGGTCGACCGCATCGGGCGCCAGCAGCAGGTTCGCCGAGTACGCGGCGAGGCCGGTGAATGTCGAGTGGAGGTCGAGGCCGTGCTTGGCGACCGCGGCGCGGACCTCGGCGGCCTGCACGTCCAGGCGCTCGGCGGAGGCCGCGGTGTCGACGAGATCCAGGCTGTGCTGAACGAGTCCGCAGGCCCAGGCGATCGCGAACCACCGGCGCCCAGTCGTCGGGGCGTGGCCAGCGCTTGACCGCGAAGCAGGTGTTGATCCCGAGCTGCAGGCGCATCGGTCAGGCAGTCCGACGCACGACGCTCGCGGCGGCGAGCTCTCGCCAGGCCTCGAACCGCTCGTCGTACCGCGACCGGGTGGCAGGGTTCGGTTCGATCGGCCTGGTGAGGTGGACGCATCGCTGGATCGCATCGTCGACGTCGCCGTAGAGCCCCGCCCCCAGGCCCGCAAGCATCGCGACGCCGCCCACCGCCGCATCACCGGGGACCCGGACCACGGGCACGCCGATGACGTCCGCCTTGATCCGGTTCCAGGTCGCAAGCCTGCGTGTCCCCGCCCGAGACCCGAAGCTCGGTCACCGTCGCGCCACCCGTCCTGATGAGGTCCAGCTGGTCCCGAATGGCAAAGGCCACGCCCTCCATGACGGCGCGAGCCAGCACGGCTCGGTCGTGACGAAGCGAGAGGCCGGTGAATGCGGCGCGCAGATCCGCATCGGTTCGCTCGCCATCGGCCAGGACCGGGAAGGCCAGGACGCCATCGGCTCCCGGAGGAACCGCGGCCGCTTCGCGGTCGAGGCGTGCGTAGTCGGACGCCCCCGCCCTGCGCCCGCGGGCGGCGTACAGCAGGTCGGCCACCCAGGCGACCGCGGCGCCGGCGGTGTTGATTCCGGTCTCGGTCGTGTACGAGCCCGGCACCACGTGCGGATAGTGGGTGACCTCCAGCACGGGCAACGGGTCCGGCACGGCGGCGTTCAGGCAGGTCGACGAGCCCGCCATCTCGCTGACGGGCCCCGGCGCGATGACGCCGGCGCCGAGCGCGCAGGCCTGCGAATCCGCTCCGCCCAGGACGACCGGCACGCCGGCATGCAAGCCGACCCGCCGAGCGACGCGCGGCGTCAGGCCGCCCAGCGGCTTGGATGAGTCGCGCACGGGTGGAAAGAGGTCGGGGGAGAGGCCCAGCGCTGCCTGCAGATCGGCGGCCCATGCCCGCTCGCGGAGATCGAAGACCAGCGTGGCGGCGGCATGGGTGCCATCCGTCGCAAGCTCCCCGGTCAGCGCATGCGCGACCAGGTCGCGCGGCTGCAACGCCTGGCTGGCCCGGTCGAAGGCCGCAGGGTCATGCGACTGGAGCCAGAGGAGCTTCGGGGCGATGTGGAAGGCCGAAGGCAGATGTCCTGTTCGGGCATGGATGGCCGCATCGCCGAACCGTTCGCGGATGGCGGCCGCCTCCTCCGTCGCGCGATTGTCGCGATAGATGAGCCCGGGGCTGACGGGTTTGCCCCTGTCGTCCACCAGGCAGACCGATGGGCACTGGCCGGTGAGTCCGATGGCGGCAACCCGCCGGCGCGGTCCGAGCTGGCGGACCAGCCCCGCCAATGCGGCGAGCGCCGCCCTGCGCCAGGCGCGCGGGTCCTGCTCCGCCCAGCCCGGAGCCGGGGAGGTCGTGGGATAGCTCTGGCGGACTTCGTACAGCCGCTTTCCGTCGAGACCGAAGGCGGCCGCGCGCGCGCTCGACGTCCCGACGTCGATGGCCACAAGCGTCTCCCTTCGCGCCACTGAGCTCTCCCTAGCCCCGCACGAGCTGGTGCGCCGCCACGCGGCCGTCCTTGAGGGTCACGAGCGCCCCGTTGAGGACGCCGGTTGCGTAGTCGCTGCCCGGGTTGATGGCGATCGTTCGTCCGAGACGACGGATCCCCGGGGATTCGTGGATGTGGCCGTGCAGGCCGAGCAGCGGCTGCCTCTCGAGCAGAAAGTCGCGGACCGCCGTGCTTCCGACCGGCGCGAACTTCACCTGACCCATGGCCTGCACCACGCGCAGGTCGGCGTCGAGGACCGGGTGCATCATCGAGCTGGGTCCCGAAGGGCGGCACGTGAACGTTGACGATGGCACGCTCGGGGTCCACGAGCTTTGCCGACATCTCCCGAAGGGCGGCCGCCAGCTGCTCCTCCGTCTGCTCCCGATGGCTGTGCCACGGCGTGATGTTCGAATATCCCCAGCTCATCATCTCGTGGCGATCGTCGATCATCACGACGCGTCCCTCCGCGTGCGTCCCCCACGGCGCTGCGTCGAGCAGCGGCCTCAACGATATCGGATCGTCGTTGCCGAGCATGAAGAAGAGCGGGGTCCCGTTGGGACGCAGGCGCTCGTCGGCAAGCTCGAGCCAGGCGGCGAGCCGCTTCTCCATGAGGCCTGCGAAGAGGCTCTCGAAACCGCCGTCCGCCTGGAGCGCCTCGACCTCACCTGGCTCGGCGCGGTACGGGTAGTAGCCGTGATCCTCGATCAGCCGCTCCAGGGCCTCGAGGTCGGGCCCTTCCTCCACGCGGTACTCGGCGCCGATGAAGCGGCAGCGCCATCGGCCCCCGGGCTCTCGCACGATCGTCTGGATCGCCTTTCCGGCGACGTCGCCGCCCAGGACCAGGACGTCGGCGCGGTAGATCGGCGCGGCGTTGATGAACTTGCGGAAGCACTTCGACGAACCGTGGAGATCGGTCACGAAGAGGATGCGGGTCGCGCTGGCCACCGATCGTCAGGCGCCGGCCGACAGCGATGAGCGCGCCGAGCGCGCGGCCTCCATCAGCCGATTCGCCCGGTCGGCGTCGACCGGATTCCAGGTATTGCCGTCGACCTTGAGGCTCGTCCCGACGATGACGCCGTCGGCGACCTCGAAGATCTCGGCGATGCGATCCGCCCGAACGCCGGTGTTGGCGATGATGGCGGCCTCGGGTGCCGCCTCCTTGGCGGTACGCAGGTCGCTCATCTCGAATGGCACACCGGCGGCCGGCCCGGAGATGAGGATTGCGTCCATGCGCAGGAAGTGCGCCGCCCTGGCACGCTCCGCCACCCCGCGCGTCCCGATGGCGGACGCGAACTCCGGAGCGATGTTGTCGAACAGCGCGATGTCGTCACCGCCGATCGCGGACCGATAGCCCGCGATGTTTCCGATCTGCGGCTCGATCATCCCAAGGTCGCTCTCGTACACGCCGGTCAGGACCTCGCGGATGAAGCGCGCACCGGTGGCACGCGCGACCGCCAGCGACGCGATCGGGTCCCACAGGATGTTCACGCCGAACGGCACCCGCACCTCCGAGCGCAGGTGGCCGACGACCGATGCCATCGCCGCGGTGATTTCGTGTCCGACCTTGAGCTGGTAGGGAAGGTCGGCCTCGTTGCAGAAGAGCACGCCGTCCACCCCGGCAGCCTGGAGGACCTCCAGGTCGCGTGCGACACCATCGACGGCACCCGTCACGCCGGCCGCGCGGTCGTGGAGCGGTCGCCCCGGCAAGCGCCGGCAGGTGAAGCATGGCGATCACCGGCTTTGGGACGCCGAAGATCCGGTTGAACGTTTCCACGGACGCTTCCTCAAGCTCCGGCGGCAGCACGGGCATCCGGCCCGATCGGTTCCAGCCTGGTCGGCGCGGCTCGTTCGGCGATCAGCACCTCGATCCCGAGGCCGCGCAGCCTGTCGAGCTCGTCCTCCGGGGCTGCCGGATCGGTGACCAGCGTCGTGATCCTTCGTGCCGGTGCGACCACGATGGGTGTCGCGGTGCCCACCTTGGAGCCATCGGCGATGACGATCACGCGCTCCGTACGCTCCAGCGCGGCGCGCTGGACGGCGGCCTCCTCCTCGGTGAGCTCCGTGATTCCCCAGCGTGCCGAGACTCCCGCGGCGCCGATGACGGCCGCGTCGAATCGGTAGTGGGCCAGCGCGGCGGTGGCGATCGGGCCAACGCAGGTCAGCTCCTCGCGCAGCACGGACCCGCCGATCGCCACGACTCGCAGCGGCCGGGTCCCCAGCAGGCTCGCGATCGGCAGGCTGGCGGTGACGACCGCCAGGTCGCGCCGCGCGGGGAGGTACTGCGCGAACTGCTCGGCGGTGCTGCCGATGCCCACGAACAGCACCCGCGCTCCCTCGACCAGCGAGGCCGCGCGCATCCCGATCAGCCGCTTCTCGCGCGCCGCGAGCAGCGCCCGTGCGTTGAAGCTGATGTCGAAGGACCGCGTGATGTGCGCCGTCGCGCCGCCATACGTCTGGCGCAGGAACCCATCGCGTTCCAGCCGGCGGATGTCCCGCCGAATGGTCATCTCGGAGCACCCGAGCTCATGGGCCAGCTCACCGACACGGATGGTCTGCTCATCGGCGACGCGGGCGAGGATCGCATGCCGCCGATCCGCGGCGCGCACCGGCCGCGACCTGGACCTGCGCCTCGCCGTAGACGGCACTCGGGACCTCCGCCGAATTCACAAGAAATGTTGACGAATGATGTTCGTTTGTGTTCGACTATCGCCGCGTCACAAGGCGCTTGTCAAGCCACTGGCGGTACGGAGGGAGCGCCGCCCGGGCAGGAGGTTTGGCGTGGCGGTCACTCCCGAATCCGGCGACAGCGGACTCTTCGTTCGACGCAGCACTGGTCTCGTTCGCGAGGCGTCCGCGCTGGACGCGACGATCTTCAACGCAGTCTTCTCGGCGCCGGTCGGCGCCACCCTTGCCATCGGCGTCCTGTGGGCCTTATCGGCCTTTCCCGGTGCCGATCCCGTGTGGGCCACGATCATCGCGGTCGTCATCAACATCCCGGTCCTGATCATGATGGCGCTGCTCGCCTCGAGCATGCCGCGGACAGGCGGGGACTACGTGTGGGTGAGCCGGATCCTGTCGCCGCCGCTGGCCATGATCTCGAACTTCGCGGCGGCCCTGTCCGCCATGATCGGCGCGACCTTCTGGGCCCGGTTCTTCCCGGTGTTCGCGCTCGGTCCGGTCCTCGTGGGGCTGGGCGTGATCTTCGACAACTCGACGATGGTGGAGTGGGGGACGAACTTCCAGACCGATAACCTGTGGATCTTCCTCGGCGGCCTCGCCATGATCCTGCTGATCACGGTGATCCTCATCTCGGGCGTGAAGACGACGTTCCGCTGGCAGAACTGGTTCTGGATCATCGCCACCATCGGCACGTTCATCGCCTTCTTCGCCCTCCTCTTCGGCGACTCGGCGGGCTTCACCTCCAACTTCAACTCGCTCAACGGCGATTTCGGTGGAGGCACCACCGATGACGTTCTTGCTGCCGCCGGAACAGCGGGCGTTACGCCCGACCTGGCGAACTTCGACGCCACCCTTCCCACGGTGTTCGCGATCATGGTCTTCATGATGTGGAACTGGTGGTCCGTGTACCTGTCGGGCGAGCTGAAGAGCGCCTCCGACCGGGGCCGGCAGCTGTCGGTCATGTTCGGCGGGCTGCTGTGGGACGGCATCCTCATCGTCGTTGGCCTGCTGCTCTTCTTCAAGGTGGTCCCGTACGACCTTGCCGCGGCGTTGAACACCGGCGGCAACGAGGCGTACGCGATCCCGAGCGGGCCGTGGTACCAGTTCCTCGCCTCCCTGGTGCATAACATCCCGATCCTGGCCGTGATCATCCTCGGCTCCTTCCTGTTCTGGAGCCTGCCGGCCATGGTTGGCAACACCTTCATGCCGATTCGATCGGTCTTCGCGTGGGCCTTCGACAGGCTGCTGCCCGAGAAGCTCGCCGAGGTCAACGAGCGCACGCATTCGCCGGTCCCCGCCATCCTGCTGGTGATGGGACTGGTGACGGCCATGCTCGCCTGGAGCGTGCTGTCGACCGACTTCTTCACCTGGCTGGCACTCGGCGTCGAGGCCGGCGTGGTGTGCATCGTCATCGTCGGGATCGCGGCGATCATGTTCCCCAGCCGCAGACCTGACCTCTACCAGGCATCTCCCGCGAACATTCGCTTCGCCGGCATCCCGGTGCTCTACATCGTGGCGCCGCTCGCGATCGCGGTCATGTTGTTCCTGGTCTACCTGACGGTCACCTACCCGGCCCTGGCGCTCGCCGGCAACCCGGACAACCTGTGGCAGATCCCTGCCTTCATGGGGATGATCGTGGTCGTGGGCCTGCTGCTCTACTACGGCGCCAAGATGGTCCGCCGCGGTCAGGGCGTCGACGTGGATCTCGTCTACCGCGAGCTGCCACCGGAGTGACGACGGGTCAACCGGCCTGAGCTGCGGCTCGGAAGAGGCGAATCGCCTCCGCCGAGCCGTCGCTCCATGGGCCGCCGTGGCCGGGGAGCACCCACTTCGCGGGGACGGCTTCGAGCCTGGAGAGCGACTCCTGCGCCATGGCCGGGTCCATGGTGAACGGAGCCGGCGCTGGCCCGATGGCGCCGGTCAGCACGTGGCCGGTCGTCAGCGCGTCGCCCACGAACAGTGCGTCGACCGACGGCACGTGGATCGCCACGCTCCCTGGGGTGTGGCCCGGGATGTGGATGATCCGCGGGCTGCCGGGCAGCGGCAGCGTCTCGCCGTCGGTAACGGTCTCGACCTCCTTGATCGGCGTCGTGCGCAGCCCACCCTTGCGACCGGCGTACCACATGAAGCGCAGCATCGGCCCGATCTTCATCGGTCCCATGCCGACGCTCTTCTTGTCCTCACCACGGGCGAACGCTGCGTCCGCCTCGTGGACGTACACGGGCACGCCGTGGTCGCGACGGAGCCGCTCGGCGAAGCCGATGTGATCGGGATCGCCGTGAGTCAGCACGACGCCGCGGATGTCGGCGATCGAGCGGCCCATCTGGGCGAGCTCGCTCAGCAGGTCATTCCACTGGCCCGACACGCCGGCGTCGACCAGCGTGAGCTGGCCGTTCTCCTCGACGAGGTAGGTGTTGACGAGGTCCGAGCCGACCCGGTGCAGTGACGGCGCGAGCTTCATCGGGCTAGTCTCGGCCGACCGCCGTGATCTCGATCTCGGCCTCGTCGCCGATGCCGACGGTTGCAGCGGTCATCATCGCCCTGCTGACGCTGAGGGCGAGCCGGCCGCCGCCGGCCGGCATCACGTTCGACGTGAAGTCGACGCCGCCGAAGCTCCCCCGGACGCGCTGCTGCTTCAGGCCGCCAATCGCCTCGACGTGCGGGCCAGGGACGTCTGCCACGGCGAGTCCGCTCGACCGTTCCTCATTCCAATAGCGGATCTTCGCCGCGAACCGAATCGGCTCCACCCCGCAAGGCAATCACTGGCCGGAGCGTCTGTCAACGGGGATCGATGTTGGGTCTTGGCGTCCGGGGTCTGGGGCGTAGACTGGCAAAGTGAACATACGTTCTATTATCGCTCCCACGCTCTCCCGGTATCCGACCGAACACCAGTGGGACGAGCTCGAGGAGCTGCTCCGGCAGGCGCTCAGCAAGATGCAACGTCAGACGCTGCCGGAGGCGCTTGCCGACGAGCCAGCGAGGACGGTCATCGACGAATGGCGGCACCGGCACTGGCTCGATGAAAGCGCGGCCTACCTGCCGTAGCGCGAGCTGGTCAGCGGGTCCGCTCGCGAACCCTGTCGCCGTCGACAATTCGGGTGCGCCGCGGCGCGGCCAGGCGCAGGCGCGCGAACCGATTGACGGCGACCTCACGCATGCGCATGCGGGCGAACTGCGTGGGCGGGCGGGTTGCATCGGCGAGCCGGCCGCGGAGTGATGCGATCTCGGCCCTGGCGTCGTCGAGCAGTGCCTCGAGCTCGCGCTGGCGGGCGACCCTGAGCGACAGGATGTAGAGGGTCAGCACGAAGACCAGCGTGGTCGCCGACAGGATGATCAGGTCGCGCACGTGAGGATCCACCACTGGTTCCGGGGCACGACGGCTGAGATGTCGCGGGGCACGCGACTGGACCGCAACCATAAGCCCTGTTGTCAACACGCAACGCCCCTCAACCGCTGCCGCCGTGGACCGGCGGCGCTTGACCCGTGGGGCGGGTCAAGGCGCAACGGAGCGTCCGAACTGGGGGAGCTCCTCCGCGATTTGACCCGTAATGCGGGTAAATCGGAGCAGAGATCACGCTCCTCCGCGGGTTGACCCGTGGGGCGGGTCAACTGCTGCAGACACGTCCCGACCGGTCGATCTCGGAGCGGAGCGCACCAGGTTCCCATCCGGCATTCACAGTCTGAGCGCAATCGATCGTCAGCCTCTGAGGCGAGCGGCCCGATGGGCGGGGCGCACCACAACCGAGGTATGACCGATGCACGCAACGTTCAGGCAGTCCGAGCCGGCCGAGTCCGGCAGGCCGATCCGAGGCACCTTCTATCCAAACGCTGGGCCGGGTGGCGGCGGATCCGTCGGGTCGATGCTGCCCAAGCTGATCGGGATCCTGGTCGCGATGGCCGTGATTCGCAACGTGGTGGGCGGCGTCAAGCGGCACCAGGGCGGCTCACCCGGCCGGAGCCGGCGGCGCGAGGCGATCGCGGAGCTCCATCGCGAGCTCCACGCGGGCGACGCCGCGGCTCAGTCCGAGGCAGACGCCAAGGCCTGAGTCCCGATCGGCTCAGCCGGCGAGGCGGGCAATGACGGGCGCCAGGGTCTCCAGCTGATTCTGCTGCAGGGTCACGTAGCTGGCGCCCCAGCGCTCCCGTCGGGCAAGGAGAGTCTCGACCATCTCCTCCGTGTCGCCGACGAGATAGTGCGGGCTCAGCAGGAGCTCCTCCTCGCTGATGCCGCGGGCACGAGGTGGGGGAGGCCCACGGCGCGTATGGAAGTCCGGGTCGACCTGCCAGAGCGCGATGTTGATCTCGAGCTCGCCCCATCGGTCTCCGGCGGCCTCGCGGATCCAACCGACCTTGCGGTCGACCGCCGCACCGGTGATGTCGTCGGGATCGCCGCCGCCTCCCGGAAGCGAGCGGGGATCGATGCCGATGATGTCCGCCTCGCGAGCCGCGAAGGCAAGCAGCTTCGGCCCGCCGCCACCGACCAGGATGGGAGGGTGCGGACGCTGGACCGAGGTCGGCAGGCCCTCCTGGTGGATCGCGGGGTAGGCGTCATCGGCCTCGTGGTCGATTCGACCCTCGCTCAGCGCCTGCCGGATCATCCGCAGCGACGCCTGCATCCGCCGTAGCCGCTCCGGCGGTGGGTCGAAGGTCAGTCCGGCAGCCTCGTACTCCGGCCGGTTCCAGCCTGCGCCGATCCCGATCTCGAGCCGTCCGCCGGTCATCGCGTCGACCGTCGCCAGGTCCTGCGCCAGGACGGGCGGGTGGCGCAGGTCGTTGTTCAGAACGAGTGTGCCGATGCGGAGCGTTGTCGCGTCCGCGGCGGCCTGCAGGGTCGGCAGCGCAGCCCAGTTACCCAGGTGGTCCGAAGCCAGGAGCACGTTCACCCCGGCCGCCTCGGCGCGCTTCGCGGTCTCTACGACCCGTTCGCGGCGCCCCTCACTTGCATCCAGTGCCAGGCCGAATCGGAAGGGGCGTCGCTCCGGCTGTTCCTGCACCCGATGAGCATGGCAGGTGGGGGACCATCTGGCTGTCATCCGCGTTACGGCGCGGCAGCGTCTGCCAGGCCGGTAACGACGAAGTGCGCTCGGCAGTCGAGCTCTGCCCTGGCCTGGCGGATCGTGTCGCTGGCGGGCACGGATTCAGGGCATCGGCGTGCCGCGCCGTCGTCGATGTGACCGGTGATCGTGACCCACCCGCCGTCGCGCGGGATCGCGATCGACGTTGCCGGATCGACGAACAGCTCGATGGAGATCGCCTCGATGGTGTTGGCGTACGCGATCTCCCACCTCCGCGCGTGGCACGTCAACCACAGCGCGGCCGAGTCTGAATCGCTCGATGGGCAGTTCGTTGGTTCCGTGGTGCTGGGAGCCGGCTTGAGCCAGCCAACGAACGTCAGCTGCAGTCCTCGATAGCAATGGATCGCCTCGTAGTCCCCGAGCAGCATGAATGCTCGCGCATCCGCCGCGGGATCCGGGCACCCGCTGGGATCGTCGACGAACCACTTGGTCCCCGACGCGGGATCTCCGGTCGCTGCCCAGCCCAGCCAGACGGGGCAGGTGAGCTCGTCTCCGGGGAAGGTCGCGCAGCCGCTCGCGGGTGGTAGCCCGGGCCCTGCGATCTGGATCCAGCGGTATCCGTCGGCCTCCCGCGGGGCGCCCACGACAAGGGATCGCGCACCGATCGGCAGCGCGCCGAGTCGCTCCGAATCGAGGCTTGGAGCCGCGCGCAGCGAGATGTCTCCGACCAGCGCTCGGACCATTGCATTGGCGCTGAAGTCCGCGCCGGCACCGGCGGACGGATCGGCAGTGAATGTCGCTGTGGGCTCGGTAGGTGCACCGTCCGTGGGCGGGAATGAGTCGGTTGGCGCAGCGGTCGTGGCCGGTGCCGGTGCCGGTGCAGAGCCGGTCGGTGTCCCCGCGGCCGCGCAGGAGGCGAGCGCGACGATCAGAACGAGTTGCGCCAATGCGCCGGAACGCCCTGCCCGATTCACTGAAGGATCCTATCCCGCGACACAGGGGCTGCTCTGCGGGCTCCATGCCAGCAACGCGTATCCTCCTGTCATGGCGGCCGATGGTCGGTTGGATCCCGGGGGCGACGAGCTTCTCGATCGGGTCCGCGCCGTCTGCCTTGCCCTGCCCGAGGCCACCGAGGGTGGCGGCGTCGGGAACCCGTCCTGGCGGGTGCGCGACAAGATCTTCGCGATGCGTCACGACTCGCACGCAGGGCGGTGGGGGATCTGGTGCAAGGCGCCACCCGGTGCGCAGCGGGCGCTGGTGGAGGGCGACCCGGGTCGGTTCTTCGTGCCTCCCTACGTGGGTGTCCACGGCTGGATCGGCATCTCGCTGGAGGCCGATCAGGACTGGGACTTCGTCGCCGACCTCATCGGGGAGGCGTATCGGATGACCGCGCCGAAGCGCCTGATTTCGATGCCCGACGCATCCCCTGAATAGGAACCGAAGCCGGACTCCCTGGCGCCTCCGACTCTATTGGTTGACAATGCATCAGATACGGATATAGTTGTTTTTCATGGAAGGGCTCGACCAGCCGCAGCAGCACCCGCCGATCTCGCGGACGGCCGCTCACGTTCTCATCGCCATCGGTCCGGAGGAGCGGCACGGCTACGGGATCATGCAGGAGGTCGCCCGGATCACGAACGGGGCGACCCGCCTGGGACCCGGCGGTGTGTACACCACCATCAGGCGTCTCCTGGACGATGGTCTGATCGAGGAGTCCGATGAACGTCCCGACGCTGCGCTGGACGACCAGCGTCGCCGGTACTACAGGCTGACCGGGCTTGGTCGCGCGGTGGTGACCGCCGAGGTCAGCCGCCTCGAGAGCCTGGTGGACGCCGCACGCCCATGGGCGCTCGATTCGCCAGGATGAGCATTCGGTCGGGGATCGAGGAGCGCGTCTATCGCGGGATGCTCTCGTTGTATCCCGCCGAATTCCGAGATCGATTCGCGGATGAGATGGTCCAGCTCTTCCACGACACGCTCCGCGACGCGCGCGCAGGCCGCGGGTCCGGGGGAACGGCGGGTGCCTGGCTGAGGTTGCTCGGCGACGTAGCCACCACGGCTGCGGTCGAGCGCATGTGGAGGAATCGCACCATGGCCCGCTCTCTTGCCTCGGCACCGCCCATCCAGGCCCCTGCCCTTGGCGCTGCCGGCGTCATCGGCGGCGTCGTGCTGCTGGCGGCCTTCCTGATCGATATCCCGCCTGACCTCAACACCGTGCGGCTGATCCTGTTCGACCTGGGCTCGATCGCCATCGTCCTGGCGGTGCACCGGCGTCAGGCGCCGATCGCTCCGGCACTCGCGCTTTCCGGCGCGGTCCCGGCGGTACTCGCTAACGCCTGGTACCTGGTGATGGTGGTGCTCATGATCGGACGCCCCGACCCGGTCTTCGGAGGCGCGTTCGGCCTCGTCGCCTTCTGGGCGGCGCTCGCAGTGTGGATCGGCGACGCCTGGTTCGGTCTCGTGACGTTCCGCCTCGGCGCCGTGACCCGGCTGGGGGCCACGGCGGTCGCGCTCGGTGCCACCCTCGCCATCACGGGGATCGACCGGCTCGGGCTGACGTCCGAGGCGGCGCCCACCATCTTCGGTCCGCTCTCGCAGATCGGGATCGTCACCATGGGCATCGGCTGGATCCTGCTGGGGCTCGACATCGCATTCCGCCGCCGGGCGGCCACCCGCACCGTCAATTCGGGCCCGTAAGATTGCGGCGTGCAACTGCGTCGGAAGCGCTTCGACAAACCGGACGAAGTAAGGACGGTCGAGAAGGCCAGCATTGAGCTTGTCAACCTGGGCGAGGCCGTCATCGGCCGCACCGTCTTCGAGCCGGGCTGGCGCTGGTCCGAGCATGTCAAGCCGATCGTGGGCACCGGCTCATGCGAGGTTCACCACACCGGCTATGTGATGTCTGGAACGCTCGGGGTGGAGATGGACGAAGGCGCCAGCATGCAATTGATCGAGGGCGACGTGTTCGAAGTGCCGCCCGGCCACGACGCGTGGGTCATCGGCGATGAGCCATGGATCTCCATCGACTTCGCCGGACGCCGGCTCTTCGCGAAGTCGCCGGCGGAGATGTCGGAGCGAACGTTCACCACGATCGTCTTCACCGATCTCACTGCGTCGACGCAGACGCTGTCCCGCATGGGAGACAGTGGCTGGCGCGCGCTGCTGGCTGAGCACAACGAGGCCGCCCGGGAGCAGATCGAGCGCTTTGGCGGACGCGAGATCAAGACGACCGGCGACGGGTTCCTCGTGATGTTCGACAGCCCCGCCCGCGCGGTACGAGGCGCCGCCGGGATGCTCGACGCAGCCGCGGCAAAGGGGCTCACAGCCCGGGCCGGCGTTCACACCGGCGAGGTCGAGCTCCAGGGCGACGACGTGCGCGGCATCACCGTCCATGCCGCCGCTCGAATCCTGGATCGCGCCGAGCCTGGGCAGGTGCTCGTGTCCGGCACCGTCCGAGATCTCCTTGCCGGTTCGGGCCTCGAATTCACGGACGTCGGCGAGTTCGAGCTGCGTGGCCTTGAGGGAACCAGGACCCTCGCCGCATTGGTCCGCTAGGACCCGACGTTCCGGCTCGGCCGTGGTGGCGGTGGCGTGAGCCCGTAGCGCGCGATGATCTCCGGCAGCCACTCGGGATCGGCATACGGCAGGCCGAACTGCTCCGCAAGTCCGGCAATCGCTGCCGGGTCGATCGGTCCGGCGTCGTTCAGGTCGGCGAATCCGCGGAAGAATCCCTCGAATCCGGCGGGCGAGATGATCTCGATCATGCGGGCGGGTGTCGAGCCGGCGTTCCACATGGCATGTACCTGGTTGCGCGGCTTGACGATGTAGCCGCCCGCGCCCAGCACGACCTCCTGGTCCTCCGACCGGAAGCCGATCTCGCCCTCGAGCACGATGGAGATCTCATCCTCGCGGGTGTGGACGTGTGGCCGCACCAGGGCGCCGACTGCGAACGGATGCTCCACGACCGAGAACGCGCCGCCGGTGTCTGCGCCGTCGATCTTGAAGTGGACGCCGACGCCCGGACCGAGCCGGCCGGCACGCCCTTCCCCGGGCTGAACGACCTTGAGGGTTGCGGCCGCAACGGGTTCCTGAACGGTCATGAGCATCTGCCTCGCGTATCGGGTGAACAGTGCCGTATACTGATTGCGAGTAGCCGGAGTTGTCAAGGTTTGAAAGAACAGATCCGTTCACCGAAGTCGCGGCGCTACCGAATGGGCAGGCGCGCCGACCTGGTCGACCAGACGCGGCAGCGCATCACCGAGGCCGCCGTCCGGCTCCACACCTCGATCGGCCCTTCGGCGACCTCGATGAGTGCCGTGGCCGACGAGGCCGGGGTGACTCGGCTGACGCTGTATCGCCACTTCCCCTCGAAGGACGAGCTGTTCGGCGCGTGCATGGGCCACTGGCGGTCGCTCCACGCCCCGCCCGATCCCGACCGCTGGCGCGCCATTCCCTCGTTCGAGGCGCGTGTGCGGCGCGCGCTCGACGACCTGTACGGCTGGTACAGCGAGAACGGGGACGACCTGTATCCGATCTACCGCGACGCGGCATACACTCCGGCCTCCAACCAGCGGGCGCGGCAGACGACCAATGAACGGATGGTCGATGCCATGCTCGGGGACGATGGCGTGAGAGATCCGGCTCGTCAGCTGCGAGCCGCGATAGGTCACGTCGTTGGTTTCTGGACGTGGCGTTCGCTGGTCGTCGATCAGGGTCTCTCAACGGCCGATGCAAGTGCCATGGCCGCTGAGCTTGTCCTGGCGCAGAGATAGTCGAGGAGGCACGAATGCGACTGGTGGCATTGCGGGATGCCGGCGGCATCGGATACGGCGTGGTCGAGGGCGACGACGTCCGCCTGGTTCCGGATGCCGCGACGCCGCACGACGCGGCGCGCCTGGCCGGCGGCGCGATGTCCCCCGGGCCGGGCATCCCCCTTGCCGATGCGTCCCTCATGGCGCCGGTGCTGCCGCTCGTCCGCAACCTGTTCTGCGTCGGCTGGAACTACGTCGACCACTTCGCCGAGGGAGCTGCTGTCCGCGGGGCCGGCGGTGCGCAGGAGATTCCGGACCGCCCGGCCTTCTTCACGAAGGCGACAGGGACCGTCATCGGGCCGTTCGATACGATCGAGCTGCACGCGGACGTGACCCAGTCGCTCGATTGGGAGGTCGAGCTCGCGGTGGTCATCGGCTCGGGGGGCCGGGACATCCCGGAAGGGGAGGCCATCGACCACGTCCTCGGCTTCACGGTCGCGAATGATGTGACCGCGCGGAACGTCCAGCGTGAGCACGGCGGGCAGTGGTTCCGCGGCAAGAGCCTCGACGGCACCTGCCCGATCGGCCCCTGGATCGTCACGCCCGACGAGTTCGGCAGGCCCTACCAACGCGCGATCACCTGTCGCATCAACGGCGAGACGGTCCAGTCCGCGACGCTCGGCGATCTCCACTTCGGCGTCACGCGGATCATCGCGGAGCTGTCGCGCGGACTGACCCTCGAGGCCGGCGACGTGATTCTCACCGGGACCCCGTCGGGCGTCGGCTTTGCCCGCACGCCGCCGCGATTCCTGGCTGCCGGCGACGTCGTCGAGTCGGAGATCGAGGGGATCGGGACGCTGCGCAACGAGGTCGCTGGGTGACCGCGCCCTGCGCTACCGGGCCGCGACCTCGTCCATGGTGATGACGACCTTGCCCTGCGCCCTGCCCTCTTCGAGGTAGCGCACGGCGTCGGGAATCTGGTCGAACGGGTACGTGCGGTCGATGACGGGCCTGACCTTGCCGGCTTCGATGAGCTCCTTCAGCACGAGCAGGTTCTCCCTGCTGACGGGAGCCAGGAATGGGCTCACCTTCTGGCGTCCCAGGCGCGTCGTCACGACCGATCCGACGATGCGGACAATGGGACCGATCCAGTTGCCCGGGCCAGGTGCAACGAGGACGATGGTGCCCTCGGGGGCCAGCACGCGCCGCATGTGGGACAGCCGGCGGTTCCCGCCGGCATCGACGATGAGGTCGTAGCGCTGCCCGCCGCGCGTGAAGTCCCCGCGCGTGTAGTCGATGACGTGGTCCGCGCCGATCTCGCCGACCATGTCGGCGTTCTTCGTATTCGTCACAGCGGTCACCTCGGCGCCGAGTGCCTTGGCGATCTGCACGGCGAAGGAGCCCACGCCGCCGCCCGCGCCGTTGACCAGCACTCGCTGGCCCGGCCTTGAGCTCGCCCTTGTCGCGAACCCCGACGAGCGCGGTCTGTCCCGCGGTGGGCACGGCGGCGGCCTGCTCGAAGTTGAGGGTGGCGGGCATCGGCACCATGGTGCGACCGCAGATGTACTCGGCGAATGCGCCCGTCCGCGAGCCGAACACGCGGTCGCCGGGCTGGATGTGGGTCACCCCTGCGCCAACCGCCTCGACGACCCCGGCGACGTCGAGGCCCAGGACGGTCGTCTTCGGAGCGCGGAAGCCCTCTCCCAGGCGGGCGAGGTAGGGCTTGCCCCGCAGCATGTGCCAGTCGAAGGCGTTGACCGACGTCGCGCGAACCTGCACGAGCGCGCCCTCCTCGGTGAGCTCCGGCCTGTCGACTTCCCGGAGCTCCATGACATCTGGCGAGCCGTATCGGTCGCTGACGAATGCTTTCATCGGTCTCATTTCGTACGGTGTAAGATAGAGGACGTACGATAGTCTTACAGTGTAAGAGTGTCAAGTCCCGAACCGAGGTGGCATCAGATGGCGTCGCAGGCCAGACCGCGCGAAGAGACGCGAGTCGCATTGAGCCGGGAGCGCGTGCTCGAGGCTGCCATCGCGCTTGCCGACGAGGCCGGCATCGGCGCGCTGACCATGCGGAAGCTCGCGCAGGAGCTCGGGGTCGAGGCGATGACGCTGTACTACTACGTGGCCAGGAAGGACGACATCCTCAACGGGATCGTCGACATCGTGATCGGCGAGATCGAGCTGCCGTCAGCCGGCGACGACTGGAAGCCGGCGCTGCGCAGGATGGCGATCTCCGCATACGACGTCCTCGTCCGGCATCCATGGGCGGCCGGCCTCGTGCTGTCGTCCTCGGGGGTCAGCGCATCCAGGCTGCGATACATGGAGGCGATCCTGGGCACCCTGCGGATGGCCGGCTTCTCGGCCGAGATGACCGATCACGGCTATCACGCGCTGGAGAGCCACATCATGGGGTTCACGCTGTGGGAGGTCGGCATGGACCTCGGCAGCCGCGAGGACCTCGCACGAAAGGCGAGCGACTTCCTCGGTGCGCTCAACCGTGAGGAGCTGCCGTACCTCGCCGAGCACGTGGATCAGCACCTCAAGCCGCGTCGCCCTGATGAGCAGGGGGACTTTGCGTTCGGGCTCGACCTCCTCCTCGACGGCCTCGAGAAGCTCCGGGCGAGCGGCTGAGCCCTACCGGTCGACCTCCTGGCGGGCGGCGGCGAAGCGCGGGATTGCCGCGTCGACCATGTCGTCGGATGCGGTGAGGCTGATGCGGAACCAGCCAGGGACCTCGACGACGCTTCCCGGCAGCACGAGCACGCGATGACGGGCCAGCGTCTCGGTGAAGGCCGCGTCGTCGGGGATGGGGGAGCGAGCCATCGTGTAGAAGGTGCCCTCGGGCATGGAAGCGTCGTAGCCCATCTCGCGCAGCGCCGGGACGAGCCGATCGCGACGGCGCTCGAGCGCCCCGATATCGATCGAGAGCCGCTCGAGGTCGGCCAGCGCGTGCTGCAGGAGCGCATTGGGGAACGCGTAGCCGGCGGCGATCTGCTGCACGAAGATCTCGTCCCGCAGCTCAACGCGTTCGGGCAGCGTGGGCGGAACGGTCAGGAAGCCGATGCGCTGCCCGGGCGCCAGCAGCGTCTTCCCGTACGAATACGTGATCACGGTGTGGGGATAGAACTCGGCCGCGCTGTGCGCCGTGCGACCGTCGAACACGATTCGGTTGTATGGCTCGTCCGACAGGATCCAGATGGGGTGACCGATGCGCGCCGACGCATCGGTCAGGGCGGCGGCCAGCGACTGGAGCACGTCGGGCGGATAGACGCGGCCGGTCGGGTTGTGCGGGCTGTTGACGAGCACGGCACGGGTGCGCGGACCGATGGCCGCCGCGATGCGGTCGACGTCGAGGTCGAACGCGGGAGCCTCCAGCGCGAGGCGGACGGGCTCGCCGCCGACCGCGAGGATGAGGATCTCGTAGAAGAACCACGGCGGTGAGAGGAAGAGCACCTCGTCCCCCGGCTCGACCAGGGTCCGCAGGGCGACGGCGATGGCAGCGAATCCACCGTTCGTCATCGCCACGTCAGCGGGATCCCACGCCATCCCGGTCCGCGCGGTAAGCGTCTCCGCCACGGTGCGCTGCGATGCCGGCTCCGACAGCTTGTAGGCGAACCAGTCCTTGTCCTGGGGCTCGAGGTTGCGCTGGAGCGCCTCAACGTAGTTCGGGAGCGGCATCTCCTGGGGATTGCCGACCGCGAAGTTCGAGATGTCCGGATCCCGGTTCAGCCGGGAGTAGGGGCCGCTGAAGAACGACAGGAAGGGCGCAATGCTCTGGCGCAGCCGGTCGCGGTGACGGGTGACGGAAGTGGTCATCTGGAGTCCCCTGGTTCTCGGTTCACGATCGGTCAAGCGGGCGATCGTCGAAGGTCGTCTCCTTCACGACGTTGCCCTCCCGATCGAATGTGCGCCAGCTGCCGATCTGACGGCCGTGATCGAACGCGCCCGAGCGCATCAGGGATCCGTCGGTGCGATACCACGACCAGGCCCCGTGCATCTCCCCGTTGAGCAGGAATCCGCTGTACTTGAGGCTGCCGTTCCCGTAGTTGACCGTTTCTTCGACGGGCTCATTGCGCGGGGGCATGACGGGAGTATCCCACTGCAGGATTGCCCTACGCTGTGCCCGCATGATCGCCGACGAGACCCTTCGCCTGTACGAGGAGCTCGTGGCGACACGCCCTGGGCTCGAGCGAAAGGGCAAGACGATGCCGTACACGTCGGTCAACGGCCACATGTTCAGCTTCCTCACCCCCGACGGCACGCTGGCTCTGCGACTGCCGCCCGCCGAGCGTGTGGCGTTCCTCGAGACGTACGACACGACGCTGGTTGAGCAACATGGACGCGTGATGCGGGAGTACGTCGCCGTACCGCCGGCGCTGCTCGGCCGCACCGCCGAGCTCACGCCGTACTTCGATGTCGCCTGGAGTCACGTCGCCTCGCTTCGACCAAAGAAGGCGTAGGGGTTCCATGACGGACTCACCGATCGACGCCTACCTGGCGGGACTGCCGGCCGATCAAGGGGAGGCGCTGCAACGCGTCCGCGCCGAGCTCCATCGATTGGTGCCCGATGCCGAGGAATCGATGGGCTATGGCATGCCGGTCATCAAGCGCCAGGGCCAGGGCGTGCTCTGGTTCGCCGGTTGGAAGAAGCACCTCAGCATCTACCCGCTGACAGATTCGTTCCTCGCCGCCCACGAAGCGGAGCTCGAGGGGTACGAACGCACGAAGGGAAGCCTTCACTTCACGCCGGATGCCCCGCTGCCGACCGCGCTCTTCGAAGAGCTGGTCAGGGCTCGCCTCGCGGACCTCGAGGCCGGCACAGGCTGACTCGCCGGGCTCGCGTTGCGGGTGGGCACCGCATCCACAACGGCCCCTGAGCGTGATTCGGCCCCTTGGCGATCGCTCGGGCGTCCAAAGAGCAAGCGCT
Source organism: uncultured Chloroflexia bacterium (assembly GCA_963789435.1). Lineage (GTDB taxonomy): Bacteria > Chloroflexota > Limnocylindria > QHBO01 > QHBO01 > JACDBZ01. The sequence continues at coordinate 162,328 of CAWBKO010000002.1, read as the reverse complement.
GGTCCGGTGTGTGCTGGGGCGGTCTGGATGCGTTACTTGCTGTTGGGTGTAGTTCTGCTGTTGGGGGCAATCTTCGTCCTCTCCACGGCCGGCCCCGTGGAGGGAGACATCGGTCTGACCGATGCCGTGGCGGCCGCGTACTTCCCGAGGACCGTGGATGAGGAGCTGCATGCAATCGCGCACCAGCGCGTGGTAGAGATGAGCGCGTGTGGGTGCCTCGACCATGGCGCCGAGCGCGCCGGTACCGCCGAGGTGCTGGCGTGGAATGTCAGAGTCGCCGACCCGGTAGGGCATGTCGTGTCGCAGTGGATCGGCAGCCCGACCCACAACGCGATCCTCTCGGATCGTGCACTGGGACGCATCGGCTGTGCGGAGGGGATCACGAGTGGGACCCACTGGTTCGCGTGCGTTCTCGCCGCGGGACCTCTGCCTGCGCAGGCGGCGCAGCCGGTGATGGTGCTTCCGGATACCGCGCTCCCCACGGATTGGGCGGCCGAGCCGAGGTCCCGCTTGGTGCCCACCTGAGAGCTGCGCTCCTGATCGGGTCAGCCCTTCGACGCGCTCACCCGGTCCAGGTGCTGCAGCAGCCGATGCGCCGCCAGCTCGACCTCCTTGTGGCGCCACTCCGCCGCCCGGTACTGGCAGGCGATCAGCCCGGTGCGGTGGACGCGCCGCAGGTCGCCGTAGACGAACGCGTGGCGTGCCTTGGTCTCGTCGGTGGCGCCCTCGGTCAGGCCGAGATACCAGGCTGCGTACTCGGTCCACGGATGTGATTCGAGGAACGCGTTCTCGTCGTCGGCCGTCGGCTGCGCCTCGCCCCAGTCGCTGTCGAGGACGTACTGGCGCGCGTCGATGAGCTTCCGGCAATGCGCGACCGCGCGCCGGTTCACCTTGTAGCTGGCCATCGCCGAAGTATGACGAGCCTGACAATCGTCAGAAGTCGCGGCGCCCCGCGAAGTGCTCGCCTGCCTCGGGACGCGTGAGCTGATAGATCGCGAGCCGATGGCCGCCCGGCGTTGTGAACGTGCAGACGGGACCGTGCGGAATCTCGAGCCGATGCCCCTGCTGCCATCCGTGCGACGTCAGCTCATCGGTCGCCTTCGCGATGTCGGCGACGCGATAGACCATCACCGGCTGATCGCCTTCGAGATGGCCCGCAAGGAGGAGCCGCGGCGGCTGGTCGGTGAGCTCGACCATCGCGACCCGGGTGCCCATCCCCTCGACCGCGAAGATCAGCTCTGCGCCCAGCACCTCGGTGAAGTAGCGGATGTCCGCGGGCACGTCGCGGCTCGGCATGTAGACGAAGTCGAGCTGCTCGAAGAGCGCCACGCGCTCAGTCGATCCGGTCGAGCAGGATCATCGGGATGACCCGGTCCGTGATCTTCGGATACTCGCGGAACTCGGGACGCTCGTCGGCGTGCTGCTCCCAGAGCCGATCCCGCTCGTCGCCGCTCGTCACCGTCGCACGAGCGGTGAAGCTCTCCCCGCCCGCCTCGACCCCGACCTCCGGGTTGGCCTGGAGGTTGTGGAACCAGTCCGGGTTCGTCGGTGCGCCGCTCTTCGAGGCCGCGATGACGTAGCGGTCGCCATCGCGCGTGTAGGTGACGACAGCTGTTCGCTCCTCGCCGCTCCTGGCACCCCTGGTGGTCAGGATCAGGAGCGGCCGCCCGGCCATCGGTCCCGTCGTCACCTGGCCGCCGTGCGAGCGAAGCTCGTCGATCAACCGCTGAGTAAAGTCCATGTCTCGAGCCCAGTCTGTGTAGGATTGATGCCTCGTCGAGTATGAGACGCGCAGGCTGGTGGGGTTCACCGGCGGCGACGCCTGCGTTAAGGTTGCGCTCGATCCACCCCGATTGAGCACGAGCGTGTCCAAGACGCTAGATCCCGAGCATGCCCCGCAGCGCGCGAGACGGCGGCACCGAGTCGCTGGAGGCCGTCGGCGAAGTGCTCCATTCCATCATCCACGGCGGCTTCGAGCTCACGCCGGTCCTCGAGAAGATCGCGGAGCGCTCGGCACTGCTCTGCACGGCAGAAACCAGCTACGTCTACCTTCGGGATGGCGACGTGTTCCGGCTGATGGCGGACAGCGGCGTCACGGCCGAAGTCAGCCAGTACGAGCGCGAGCACCCGATCCCGGTGGGTCCGGAAACGGGCGTCGGGCGCGTGGCGCTCCAGCGAGCGGCGGTGCACATCCACGACGTCCTGGCCGACCCGGAATACAGCTGGCGCGAGGGCCAGCGAATGTCCGGATACCGGACCATCCTGGGCCTGCCCATCATCATCGACGAGGACGTCATCGGCGTGGTCGGCCTCGGGCGGAACCGCGTCCACCCGTTCGACGACGAGGAGATCGCGACGATCTCCGTGTTCGCAGGGCAGACCGGCGTCGCCGTGCGCCTGGCGCGTCTGATGGGCGAGAAGCACGAGGCGGTCGAGCGCGAGGCTGCCGTCAGCCACGTGCTCCAGACGATGGGCCGCTCCTCGTTCGACCTCCAGGACCTGCTTGACACGGTGCTTGCCAACGCGGTGGCGCTTTGCCACGCCGACACCGGAAACATCGTCCGCCACGATCCGGTGCGGGATGTCTACCGAATCGCAGCCATCCTCGGGTTCAACGCCTGGCTATCGGGAGGCCGAAGAGGCGGTCGACTACGTTGCCGACCGCGGATCGATGATCGGTCAGAGTCCTTCTGGAGCGTCGCCCGGTCCACATCGTCGATGTGATCGCGGACCCTGAATACCGCTGCAAGGGGACATGCAGAAGATCGGCGGATATCGCACGCTGCTTGGAGTCCCGCTGCTGCGCGATGGTTTTCCGGTCGGCGTCATCGGCCTCGGGCGAAGTGGAGGTTCGACCTTTCAGTGAGCGAGAGATCGCGCTCGTCAGCACCTTCGCCGACCAGGCCACCCTGGCCATCGAAAACGCCCGCCTGTTCGAGACGGTGGAGCGGCAGCGCACCGAGCTGGCGCGGTTCGCGCCGCAGGTGGCAAGCATGCTGTCGAGCGAGGAGGGCAAGTCGCTCCTCACCGGGCATCGGCGCGAGATCACCGCGCTGTTCTGTGACCTGCGTGGGTTCACGGCCTTCGCCGAGACCGCCGAGCCCGAGGAGGTGCTTGGCGTGCTGCGCGAATACCACGGCATGGTCGGCGAGCTGGTCGTGGCTCATGGCGGCACGGTCGAGCACTTTGCGGGGGATGGGCTGATGGTCTTCTTCAACGATCCCGCGCCGAAGCCGGAGCACCGGAGCGACGCGATCCACGCGGCGCTCGCCATGCGGGAGGCGTTCGCCACCCTCGCCGAGCGCTGGCATCGGCTCGGCTACGACCTTGGCCTGGGGATCGGGGTCGCGGTCGGATACGCGACCCTTGGCCGTATCGGCTTCGAGGGGCGATACGACTATGGGGCAGTCGGCAACGTGGTGATCCTGGCGTCACGCCTGAGCGAGGCGGCCACAGCCGGCCAGATCCTGGTCAGCCAGCGGCTCTTCGCCGCGGTGGAGGACCAGTTCGAGGCCGAGGAAGTGGATCCGTTGGCGCTCAAGGGCTTCAGCCGCCCGACGCCCGTCCACAACATCGTGCGGTCGACGCGGCCAACCTAGTCCTCGCCGATGTCCTCGTTCCAGATCTCCGGATGCGCGGCGATGAACTCGTCCATGAGCTCGACGCACTCCTCGCGAGTCGAGGTTGATGACCTCGACGCCACGCGCGCGCAGGTAGTCCTCGCCGCCGACGAACGTGCGGTTCTCGCCCATCACGACGCGCGGGATGCCGTACAGCAGGATGGCGCCGGTGCACATGTCGCACGGCGACAGGGTGGTGTACATCGTCGAGCGCCGGTAGACCGATGCGGGCAGCCGCCCGCCGTTCTCGAGCGCATCGGTCTCGCCGTGGCGGATGGCGCTGTTCTGCTGCACGCGCCGGTTGTGGCCGACGGCCAGGACGGTGCCGTCGTCGGCGACCAGCGCGCCGCCGATTGGCACGCCGCCCTCGGCTCGTCCGATCCTCGCCTGCTCGATGGCGTGCTGCAGCCCGGCGCGGTCACGGTCGTGGATCTCCATCGGTCCTCCTGTTGGCTCAGCTGCGGCGGTAGGGCTTGAGGTAGGCACCCGGATACGCGACGTTGCGGCCGGAGAGCGCGAGCGCGCCGATGACGACGAGGTAGGGAAGCGCCAGCAGCAGCTCGAAGGGCAGCTCGCCGAAGCCGGGCAGGATGCGAAGGCGGAACTGGAGCGAAAAGACGAGCGAGAAGATCAGGGCGCCGATGACGCCGCGACCGATGCGCCAGCGGCCGAAGATGACGAGCGCGACGCACACCCAGCCACGGCCGGCGATGATGTCGAGCGTGAAGCTGCCGAGCAGCGCGAGCGTGATGAACGCGCCGCCGGTGGCCATCAGCGCGCCCCCGATCATGAGGGCCAGGTAGCGCGTGCGTGTCACGTTGACCCCGGCCGCGTCGGCCGCCTCGGGGTTCTCGCCGACGGCCCGGATCTCGAGCCCGAAGCTCGAGCGCTGAAGGAGCCACCACGCCGCCGGAACAACGACCAGGAATGCGACCCAGGTCATCGCGTACTGGTCGAAGATGGCGCCGATCTCGCCCAGTCCGCCGAACGGGTTCACGATCGACATCGGCTCGATGCGCTGGAGCTCGCCGCCGGCGAAGATGAGCCGGTTCGCGAACTCGCTGAGGCCGATGAGGCCGATCGTGAGGCCGATGCCCGAGACGTGCTGGTTCGCGCCGACGGTCACCGTCATGAGCGCCATCACCGCCCCGGCTGCGATCCCGACCACGATGGCCGCGACGAGGCCGAGGAGCGGAGAGCCGGTCGCCCAGGCGGTCGCGAAGCCGGCGAAGGCGCCCGCGTACATCGTGCCCTCGATGCCCAGGTTGAGAACGCCGCTGCGCTCGGCGTAGGTCTCGCCCACCGTCCCGTACACGAGCGGGGTCGCGTTGCGGAGCGTTGCCGCCAGCAGGTCGATCAGGAAGGTCATCCCGGTTGCGCCTCTGCCGCGACGTCGCCGGTGACGGAGCCGGCGTCCCCGCCGGCGGCGCGCCCGAGCCGATTGCGGCGCACGGCCATCAACGCGACGGTGGTCAGCAGCAGGACGCCCTGCACCACCGCGCCGAGCTGCGAGGGGATCCCGAGCGATCGTGCCGCGGAGCTGGCGCCGACCGTGAGGTCGCCCAGGAAGAGCGCGGCGATCGCGACGCCCGGCATGGTGAGGGTCCCCAGCGTGGCGACCACGATCCCGGTGTAGCCGTAGCCCGGCGACAGGCCGCTGGTCAGCCGGTTCTGGATGCCGGCCACCTCGCTCACGCCGGCGATGCCGGCGATGGCGCCGCTCACCAGCGCGGCACCCAGCAGCGTGCGCGACACGTTGATTCCGGCGAAGCGGGCGCCGTGCGGGCTCAGGCCGGCGGCCCGCAGCCGCAGGCCGGCGGGGGTTCGAGCAAGCACGTACCAGGCGACGACGATCACGGCCAGCGCCAGCAGGAATCCGAGGTGCAGCCGCGACCTGTCGATGAGCGTCGGGAACTCGGCCGAGGCCGCGATCCGGGGCGACTCGGGAAACCCGGTGACCGGGTCGCGCCACGGGCCGTGGAGGAGGCCGTTGACGAGCAGGAGCGCCACCGGGTTGAGGAGCAGGGTCGTGACCACCTCGTCGATCCCGAACCGCACGCGCAGCAGGGCCGGCAGCAGCGCCCACGCCGCGCCGGCAAGCGCCCCACCGGCGATCATCAGCGGGCAGTGCCAGGATCGGCGGCAGGTCGCCGACCACGATCCCCACGCCGGCTGCCCCGATCGCGCCGAGCAGCAGCTGGCCCTCGGCGCCGATGTTCCAGTACCCGGCACGGAAGGCGATCGCCACGGCCGCGCCGGTGAACAGGATCGGCGTGGCGCTGACGAGGACCTCGAGCAGGGTGAACTGCGACGTCAGCGGCACGACGACGAACGCGGCGTACGCCTCGATCGGGTTTGCGCCGGCGACGAGGATCGGCCCGGCGGTGATGACGAACGTGATGAGCACGGCCGCGACCACGAGCACCGGCGTGGACCAGATCGAGATGCGCATCACGCTGCCCTTCCGCGGCCGGCCATCAGCATGCCGAGCTGCTCCACGTTCGCGTCGGCGACGGCCATCTCGCCAACGATGCGGCCCTCGTACAGGACGACCAGCCGATCCGCCAGGGCCAGCAGCTCGTCGAGATCCTCGGACACCAGCAGGATGGCCGCGCCGTCAGCGCGACGCGCAAGCAGCTGTGACCGGACGTACTCGGTCGCCCCGACGTCAAGGCCGCGCGTGGGCTGGGAGACGACCAGCACGCGCGGGTCCCGCGACAGGACGCGTGCCAGCAGCACCTTCTGGATGTTGCCGCCCGACAGGGTCGCGACCGGATCGTCCGGGCGTGCGCGGATGTCGAAGCCGCTGGATCAGCTCGGCCGCGTGCTCGCGGACCCGCCGCTCGTCGATCCGCCCGCCGCGGCGGAAGTCGTCCAGGCGCTCCATCACCAGGTTGTAGGCGACCGACAGGTCGCCGATGAGGCTGGCGTGCCGGTCCTCCGGGATGCGACCGATGCCGGCTCGCATCATCCGGGTCGGGATCGGCCCCGGCCAGCTCGAGATCCGGCGACGGACGACCGATCCGCTCGTCGGCTGCCGCATCCCGGAAAGCACCTCCACCAGCTCGGTCTGGCCGTTGCCCGAGACCCCCGCCACCCCGACGATCTCGCCGGCACGAACCTCGAGCGACACGTCGGAGACGGCGGGCAGTCCCGTGCGGTCCGGCAGCGTGCAGGCCGCGGATACGGAGCATCGGCTCGCCGGCGGAGGCGCCGGCATCGGCTGATCGCTCGACCCCGAAGCTGGGCCGGCCGACCATCATGCGGGCCAGCTCGCGCTCATCGGTCTGGCCGTCGACGGTCCCGACCAGCCTGCCGCGGCGGAGGACGCTGACCCGGTCGCTGATGGCGCGCACCTCCGCCAGCTTGTGGCTGATGAAGACGACCGCCAGTCCATCGGCAACCAGCGAGCGCAGGGTGGCGAACAGGGCATCGACCTCGTCGGGGACGAGCACCGCGGTCGGCTCGTCCAGGATCAGGATCCGGCAGTCGCGGGAGAGGGCCTTGAGGATCTCGACGCGCTGCTGCTGCCCGATCGACAGGTTCTCCACGCGCGCCGATGGATCGACGCGGATCCCGAATCGGTCCGATGCGTCCGCCGCGCGTCGGCCCGGCGGCCGCGAGATCGAGCCGCATGCCGCTCGAACGGCCGAGCACCAGGTTCTCCGCGACGCTCATCGGGCGCACCAGCGCGAAGTGCTGCGTGACCATCCCGACGCCGGCCGCGATCGCGTCGTGCGGCGAGCGGATGGCCAGGACGTTGCCCTCGACGACGACCTGGCCGTCGTTCGCCAGCGTCAGCCCGTAGGCGATCCGCATGGCGGTCGTCTTGCCGGCCCCGTTCTCGCCGAGCAGGGCATGGACCTCGCCCGCCCGCACGTCGAAGTCGATCGCGTCGTTGGCGACGAGGTCACCGAAGTGCTTGGTGATCCCGCGCAGCTCCAGCGCCGGCGCGGCGCCCTCGGTCACTGCCGGCGCCGGCTACGCGTCGGGGATGGTCGAGCCCGGAGGCGTGCCCTCGTTGATGTCGACACGGAACGTGCCCGCCTTGATCTCGGCCTCGCGATCGGCGACCTGGGTTGCCAGATCATCGGGGACGCCGCCGGGCACGTCCAGCGTTGATCTCGGCGAGCTCGGCGCCGCCCTTGCCGACCATCGAGAAGTCCTTCAGGTCCTGGGCCGTGTAGGAGCCCGCGATGACCTGGTCGATCACGTATCCGACCGTCGGGGCCATGTTCCACGTCACGCTGGTCACGACGTTGCCGGGCGCCAGGTCCTTCTGGTCGCTCATGTTGCCGATGGCCACCAGGTCGTTCTCCTGGGCCGCCTCGATGACGCCGAACCGCTCCGCGAAGAGCACGTCGGCACCGGAGCCGACCTGCGCCAGTGCCGCCTCCTTGGCGGCGGCGGGGTCGAACCAGCTGTTGAGGAAGGTGACCTTGACGTCGACATCCTCGTTCGTCGACTGCGCGCCGGCGATGAAGGCGTTGACGATGCGGTTCACCTCGGGCACGGGATAGCCCGCCCACCACGCCGAGAACGTTCGACTGGGTCACGCCGCCGGCGATCATCCCGGCCAGGTAGGCCGGCTCATGGATCCAGTTGTCGAAGACGCTGAAGTTCGGCTCGGCCGGACCGCCACCGGACCCGAAGACGAAGGCGATGTCGGGGTAGTCCGCGGCCACCGCGCGAACGGCCTCCTCGTTGCCGAAGGCGTCGCCGAAGATGATGTCCGGGCGCGTCCTGCTCGGCGGTTTCGCGCAGCACGCGCTCCATGTCGCCGGCGTAGCCGATGTCATCGGTGTAGGTGTATTCGATGCGGCCGGCGTCGGCCTCGGCCTGGAGCGCGCTGTGGATCACGCCATCCCACGGCTCCTCGATCTGGGTGGCGAAGGCACCGACGACCTTGGGGACGTCGCCGTCCCCGCCGCCGCTTGGTGCACCGGTCGCGCCGCACGCGCTCAGCAAGAGCAGGGCGACCGTGGCGAGCAGGACGGGGGCGCGGAGGTGCCTCCGGTGGGCGATTGGCTGGATGCGTCGAACGTCCATGTGACCGGAACCTCCTGCGGAACGACTCGGGTGCCACGCCTGGATGAGGCCCTACAGCGTACGGGATGCGCCCCGCCTCACGTACGGCATTCGGGACACCGCGGACCGCTTCCCGGCGATAATCCGCGCATGGGGCCCGGTGCTGCCTGGGGGCGCGACTTCGATCCTGAGCGCCTTGCCCGGCTGGAGCTGCGGGCATGGAAGGCGTACTACCGGAGGCAGCCGGCCCGCCTCTTCGCCTTGCTCGTGCTCGCCAACCACGAGCAGGCCGGCGTCGGCTGGCGCCGGGCAGTGGTCGGCGCACTGTGGCTGGCGCGGGCCGCATCGCGGTTCGGGTCGTCGACCGGTGATTACGACCGATTCCTGCCCGACATCACCCGTGGCTACCGCGCGCTCGGGATCCCGCCGGAACGCGTGGTGGAGGTCGCCCGACGCGAGCTGCGTTGGTGGGTGGTGCGCCGCGAGATCGGCTCAACCGCCGGTGCGGCGGCCGGCGAAGCCATCACAGCGCTCTTCAGCGCCCTGTATGCGCTGCCCGACGCCGCCGTCGCCGAGGCGGGCCGGCTTCGCGGGCTTGCTGCGGAGGTCCGCGACCGCGGAGCGGATGCCGATCCGGACGGACCTGCCGGTCGCGGGGCGGCCTACTGGCCGAAGGTCGCCCAGCTGCTGCGCGCGGCATATCGGAGCCTGAGGGCTGCGCTCGACCGGGCGCCCTCCCCAGGCTGACGGATCGACTCAACGGCCATGGAACCGATCGCCCTCGCCGGCCTCGCCGCGCTCCTCCTGGTCAAGGAGGCCGGCGTTCCGATCCCGGTGCCCGGCGATCTCCTGGTCATCGGCGCAGGAGTGGCGTTGGCCGGGGACCCGCCACTGGCGCTGGTCGCGCTCGTCCTCATCCTCGTGGTCGGCTATGTCGGGGGCAGCGTGCAATTCCTCCTCGTCCGCCGCGTCCTGCGCCGTGCCCTGCTTGCCGTCCTGGCATTCGCCGGTGTGCGGCAGGAACGCATCGATGCGCTTGCCGAGCGCCTGCGGCGATCCGGTGCCGGTGGCGTCGCGGTGGCGCGCATGACACCGGGCGTCCGCATCGCGGCCATCGCCGCGGCAGGGCTGGCGGCGATGCCGTATCCGGCCTTCCTGGTCGGACTGATCGCCGGCAACGGAGTGTTCGTCGCCGGTCACTTTGGACTCGGCTTCCTGCTCGGCACGTCTGCGAGCGAGCTGGTCCAGGGCGGCATCGGGATCATCGCCGTGGCCGTCGCGGCGCTCGCGTTGCTCGGCGCCGGTGGCTGGTTGGTCCTTCGCCGGCGCAGGACAGCATCCTCGGAGCTCGACGCGCCGTACGCCGATTGGGCCGACGCGGCCTGCCCAGCCTGCCTGGCGGTGGCCGCAATTCGCCGCGCCCTAGCGCGGTCCGCGACCGGCCCCCGGAGGGCTGTCGAGGGCGGTCACAGGAGCTCGATCGCACGGAACATGTTCCGCACAACTGGCGTATGTCGGACCGTCGGAAGTACCGCTGACATCGGGACGTTCCGCCGCCACGCTTTCGGCGGAGGAATCACCCTTGGACCAACCGGTTCTGCGATCAATTGTCGAGGCGCCGTCCATCCTCGTCGCCGAAGACGATGTGGCGACGCGGGCCTTGCTGCGCATCTCGCTCGAACGCGCCGACTACCGGGTGCGTGTCGTCGAGGATGGGAAGGCCGCGCTGGCCGAGATCACGCGCCATCCGCCCGACGTGGCGCTGCTGGACATCGGCATGCCCGAGATGGATGGGCTCGAGGTCACCCGTTCGCTTCGACGCATGCCGGCGACGGCGCTCCTGCCCATCATCCTGGTGACCGCGCGCGGCCGGCTCGAGGACAAGGTCGCCGGCCTCGACGCCGGTGCGAGCGACTTCATCACCAAGCCATTCGAGCCGGCCGAGCTGCTGGCCCGGGTTCGCGCAAACCTCCGCCTTTCCTCGGCGCTCGCGCGCCTGGAGAACACCCAGGACGTGCTGGTTGCCCTGGCCAATGCCAGTCGACGCGAAGGACCCGATGACCGAGCACCACTGCGGCCGCGTCGCCGATCAGGCGCTGGTGCTCGCCAGGCTCGCCGGGCTCGAGCCCGATGAGGTCGAGGCGGTCGGATACGGCGCGGTGCTGCATGACGTCGGCAAGATCGGCATCGCCGAGTCGGTCCTCACCAAGCCGGGCAAGCTCACCGATGAGGAGCGCGTCGAGATGCAACGCCACCCGCTCATCGGCGCCGAGATCCTTCGTCCGCTTCGGCTCGGCAAGATCGTCGGCCCGATCGTGCGCGGCCACCACGAGCGCTGGGACGGTGCCGGCTATCCCGACGGGCTGCGGGGCGATGCGATCCCGATCGGCGCGCGCATCGTGTCGGTCGTCGATGCCTACGACGCGATGACCCACGACCGACCGTACCGATCTCGGCTCACAGAGGACGAGGCTCGCGAGGAGCTGCGCCGGCACCGCGGCACCCAGTTCGACGGCGACCTCGTCGACCTGCTGCTCGCCTCGCTCGACGGGTCGCTCACATCGATCGACGGAGACCGATGCGTTCACCCGGGGCACTTCGTGCCTCGCGGAGCGACCGATGAACCTGCCATCACCCTGATCATCGAGCTCCTCTTCGTCGCGCTCTTCGTGGCCACCCTCGTCTCGTACCTGCGCCGGCGCGACGCCCTGAGCCGCGACGTGATGCTGATCTTCGCATCGCTGGCGGGCCTGTTCCTGGTCGCGGGTGTCGGCGCGCTCTTCGGCACCCTGCCCGGACCGGTCATCGGCGTCGCGCTTGCGCTGCTGCTGGCCCAGCCGCTGTTCACGCTGCGCCTCGCCAACCGGCTGCACCCGATTCGCGGCGCCTGTGCGCGTCGCGGCGACCGTGGCCTGGGCGATCACCTCTTGCCGCTGATCGTCCTCCCGCTGCCGAGGTCACTCCGCTGGTCGCTGGTCGGGGCTCGCGGTCTTCGTCGTCACGCACCTGGTGGCCGCGGTCTACCTCGGCATCGAGGCGCGCCGTCGATTCGGCTCCGCTCGACGGCGGCTCGCCTGTGCGGCCGCCGCGAGCCTGCTCATGGCGCTGGCCCTCGGCGCGTCGACACTGCTTTCCGGGCTGGCGCGGTGACGTCGGCTCCGACTTCGGGCGCGTCTTCGGCCTCCTGGCCGCCGTCCTCTACATCGTTCGCCTTCCTCCCGCCGGCGTGGGCGCGCACCTCGGAAGCGCGGTCACGACCTTCGAGTTCACCGAGCACCTGCTGGACAGCTCGGTCGACGAGGGCGCGTCGGGCGTCTGGATCCGCCTGGCCGACCTCGGCCGGCGCACGACGGCTCCACCGCCGCGTTCATCGTGGTCGGCGAGCCGCCGGAGATCGTGGCGCTGGCGACGGACGACGCACGACGCGGCCGATGCGTTCACGACCGCTCACCTGGCGGAGATTCCGCGAGTCGTCGATGAGCGACGCCCGGCCCACGATCCCGGAGGACCGGCTCGCGCGGCTGGCTCGGGCGCCGGGGCGCCGTACGTCTCGGTCCTGCCGTTCGACCTGGCCGGCGGCGACCCGGGCGCGCTGGTCATGCTGCGCCAGCGACCGAGCCTGTTCGCCGCCGATGACCATGCGCATCCTGACCGCCCTCATCGGCCGCGCCCGCGTCTTCGCGGAGCGCAACGAGGCGATGAAGCAGGAGGCGGCGCTCGCGCAGCGGCTCAGCGCGACGGTCGCAGGCGCTCGAGCAGGCCGGCCAGGCCAAGAGCGACTTCCTGGCCAGCATGAGCCACGAGCTGCGGACGCCGCTCAGCGCGATCATCGGCTTCTCCGCGCTCATGCGCGACGAGCCGCTCGACGGTGACCGGCGGTCGTCCCGGACGAGTGGATCGAGCACGTGCGCCGCAGCGGCGACCACCTGCTGGCCCTCATCAACGACGTCCTGGACCTGACCAAGATCGAGGCCGGCCGCATCGAGCTTGACGCGCGAGCCGTTCGACCTTGGCACCGCGCTGACGGAGTCCGTCGAAGGGCTGCGCCCGCTGGCCGACAGCGAAGGAGATCGAGATGGTGCTCGACGCGCACGCCGGCACCATCAGCGCCGACCGCGGACGCCTGCGGCAGATCGTCTACAACCTGCTCTCGAACGCCATCAAGTTCACGCCCGAATGGCGGCCGCATCACCGTCGAGGCTCGCTGGCACGGGTCGGAGGCACGGATCGCGGTCAGCGACACGGGTGTCGGCATCGCCGCGACGATCTCGATCACATCTTCGAGGAGTTCCGCCAGGTGGGCGACCTGAAGGCACGCGAGGCGGGCACCGGCCTCGGGCTGGCGCTCAGCCGCCGGCTGGCGGAGGCGCACGGCGGGCGGATCAACGTCACATCCGCGCCCGGCAGCGGCTCACGCTTCGAGGTTGTGCTGCCCGACAGCCTGGTGCCCGAAGCGGCCCGCCGAGCCCGCATCAGTGTCCGGCGACGGCGCGCGACACCCGGGATCCACGGTCCTCGTGATCGAGGACGATCCGGGCGCCGTGCGGTTGCTGCGGACCTATCTCGAAGGCGAGGGCTACCACGTGGAGGTCGCCACCGATGGCGAGGCGGGCATCGCGGCCGCCCGCGCCAATCCGCCCGGCGCGATCATCCTCGACGTGCTGCTCCCCGGCATCGACGGCTGGGAGGTGCTGCGGCGCCTCAAGGTCGACCCGGCCCTGCGCGACGTGCCCGTGATGGTCGCCACCGTCGTCGATGAGCGAAACGTGGCGATGAACCTCGGCGCGGTCGACTACTTCGTCAAGCCGGTTCGCCGAGAGGCGCTGCTGGCGCGACTGGCGACGTACACCTTCACCACCAAGGTCAAGGAGCGGAACGTCCGCGTGCTCGTCATCGACGACGAGCTCGTCGCCCGCGATCTGGTCGCCAACGCGCTCCGGCCCGAGGGCTTCGAGGTGGTCACCGCCGCATCCGGCAGGGAGGGCCTGGCCCTGGCCCGTGAGCGCCAGCCCGACCTCGTCATCTGCGACCTGATCATGCCGGAGATGGACGGCTTCGAGGTCGTGAACCGGCTGGCCGAGAGCGACATGCCCAAGGACGTCCCGATCCTGATCCTGACCGGCCAGGACCTGACCGCCGCCGACCGCGAGCGGCTGAATGGCAAGGTCGCGGCCGTGATGGCCAAGGACGGCGACCCGCGTCCCGCGCTCGCCAGCTGGCTCCGCCGGGCGGCCGCCGCCTCGGGACGGCGGAACGTCACCGCGGCTGCCTGACGCCGCAGATCAGGACCTCCTCGCGGCTGGCACGCGCGATGCCGTCCACGACCCGCATGAACACCATCTCTCGTTGGTCCGTCACCCACGAACGTCACCTGCGTCTCGGATGGCTCCTGCTGCTCGTCATCCTCGCCGCGTGCAACAACAGCGACGGCGGTGGGAACGGCTACTGATCAGCGGACGCCGTCACTGGCGGCCGCGACGGACTCCGCGGCACGGATGCGCTCATCGGTGATGACGAAGCGGCCGAGGACGCCCACCAGCACGATCGCCGCACCGATGGCGAAGGCAGCGCGCAGCCCGAACGCTTCGCCCACGGCGCCCGCCGTCACCGCGCCGAGCAGCCCGGCACCGTTGGCCATGAACCGATGGGTCGCATGAACGCGCCCCATCAGCTGCTGCGGCAGGAGCGACTGGCGTAGCGACACGTTGGTGACGTTCCACGCCATCACGGCGACTCCGGCAACGAAGAAGCCGGCGCCCACGACGAGCGGCTCGCTCGTCAGCGCCGGCACCAGGATCCCGAGGCCGAAGAGGATGGTCGCCAGGGTCAGCACGCCGGGACGCCCGAGCACGGGCACCGCGCGCCCGGTGATGACCGACCCAACGACGCTTCCCACGCCGAACGTGACCAGCAGCAGGCCGTAGCCCGGCTCGCTCAGCCCCATCGGTCCGGGAGCAACCGCGTAGAGCGCGAGCAGCGAGAAGAACGCCGCGGAGCCGAGGCGGCCCAGCGCGACCATCCCGCTCAGCGTCAGCAGGAGCCGATGCCGCACCAGGTACGCCGATCCCTTCGCCGATCTCCACCGCCAGGCGGCGGCTCGGCTGGGTCGCGTTCCGCTCGAAACCTGCCGGTAGCAACAGCAGGCCGACGGCGGCAAGCGCGTATCCGGCCGCCGCGCCCGACAGCGCAAGCGGTACCGCGATCGCAACCAGGAGCCCGCCGACCGGTGGCCCGACGAACGAGTTCATGATCGTCTCGGCGGCGAACAGCCGGCCGTTCGCCGTGACCAGCCGGTCGCGGCCCACGACGGCGGGCAGAATCGACTGGGCGTTCGTGTCGAAGAACGCCTCACCGGCGCCGATGATGAATGCGGCGACATACAGGACGGGCAGGCTCACCGCGCCGGCCAGCGCCAGCACGGCGAGGCCCCGATGACGGCGACGCGCAGCAGCTGGACGGCGAGCATCGTCCAGCGACGGTCGAGCCGGTCCGCCAGGCCGCCCGCGATCAATCCGAAGAGGATCATGGGGATCTGCGCCGCGACGGAGACGCCGGCGATCTCGGCGGGGGACCTGGTCAGCCCGACGGCGATGAGCGGAAACGCGATGAGCGCGATGCCATCGGCCAGGTTTGCCGAAGCCGACGACGCCCACAGCTTCCAGAAGTTCGCGGACAACCCGCCGCCGAAGGCGGAGATCAAGGCCCGGAGGCCACGCGGACGCGGCGGCGCAGACACCGCGTGAATGCTAGCGGAGCCGATCCGGCGCCGGCCGTCCTATGCTCTGCCAATGGAACTCGACCTTGCCCACCGCGTCGTCCTGATCACCGGCGCCGGAGGTGGCGTCGGTCCGACGCTCGCCCGCGCATTCGCGACCGAGGGCTCGGCCGTGGCGCTCCACGTCCGCGACGCCTCCGCACGGGGTCGTGCGCACGAGATGGCCGACGAGATCCGGTCCTCCGGCCGGAACGCGATCGTGGTCGGTGCGGACCTGCGCTCGACCGATGCCATCGAGGGCATGGTCGCGACCATCGCCGATGAGCTCGGCCCGGTGGCGGTCCTCGTCAACGCCACGTCGGCCTACCGTGCCGAGCCGCTGGCCGAGATCGGCGATGAGAGCTGGACGTCGATGATCGAGGACATGCTGACCTCCACGTTCCGGGTCTCCCGCGCCGTCGTTCCCGGCATGCGCGCCGGCGGGTGGGGCCGCATCGTCAGCTTCGCGTCTCGGTCGGCGCTGGCCGGCGTCGCCGGGCGTCGCACTACGCCGCCGCCAAGGCGGGCGTCATCGGCCTCACCGCCTCGCTTGCCAAGGAGCTCGGGCCCGACGGCATCCTCGTCAACGCCGTCGCGCCGACGCAGATCCTGACCGTCAAGGACGGCGTGCCGTCGATCCCGGAGGAGCGGGCGGAGAAGATGTCGCGCTCGATCCCGCTTCGTCGCCTGGCCACGCCCGACGACATCGCCGGCCTGGTGGTCTGGCTGGCGTCCGGCGCGAACACGTACCTGACCGGCGAGACGATCGCCTTCACCGGCGGCGCGAAGACCTGAGATCGTCGCCCTCGACGGCGAGACGCGGTGGGAGCACACTTGGGTCGAGCATCGCGTGGCCCCCGACCGGTTGGCGGTCCGCCGCGCGAACCCGGGCAAGGAGGCGTCTCATGGGCAACGACGCGATTGGAGCAGAAGCTCCACGACCTGTATTCATCGGGCGACATCGGGGAGCTGTCGAGCCAGCTCGCTGAGCTGGGGTCGGAGCAGATGGTCCAGGAGTGGCCACAGTCCGGCGAGCGAATCAGCGGCCGCGACAACATCCTCGCCGTCAACCAGCACTACGAGGGAGCAACCGGCACGGCGCCGAGTCTCACGCTCCGTCGGATCGTGAAGCCGGGCGACGCCTGGGTCGTCGAGGGCACCATCGACTACGGCGACGGCACGCCGGTCAGCCTCGTCTCGATCCTGGAAGCCGATGCGGACGGCAAGATCCTCCGCGCGACCGACTACTTCGCGAGCCCGTTCGAGGCTCCCGAGTGGCGGCGCCAGTGGGTCGAGCAGATGGATCCCGCTCGGGCCGGTTGACGCTCCGGGCGACGCTCGAGGACGTCGTGCGGGGGCTCGGTCTCGGCCCCGATGCCGCCATCGAGCCCGCCGCCGGCGGTGCGAGCGGCTCCGCGTGGAGGGTTCGTCCGCCGGGAGCGTCCTACGTCCTGCGGCTGGCGTCCTCGAGTGCCCTCACCGATGCTCGGCTGGCCGCCATGGCCACCGCACTGGCCGGAGGGCTACCGGCTCCCCAGCTGATTCGGCGAGTCACGACCGCGGAGGTTGACGCCGTGCTCCTTTCGTGGCTCCCCGGTCGCTCGCTCTACGACGTGCTCGTCGCCGATCCGAAGAGCACGCGGCGCTTTGGACGCCTGATGGGCGAGATGCAACGCCACCTGCACGGGATCGTCGCTCCGACCTCGCTCATCGACGTGCTCGACGACGGCGTCCACCCATTCGCTGCTGGACGCGAGGTTGGCGGCCTGCCGTCCGGCAACGCGCTGCTCCACCTGGACTGGCATCCGCTCAACCTGCTGGTGGACGGGGCCTCCCGAGTCTCCGGCATCGTCGACTGGGACAACGCGCGACGCGGACATCCATCGCTCGACCTTGCGCGGACGCACAGCCTGCTCACGGTCGAGCCGTCGATTGCCTCGTTGCCGGCCGAAGTGCGCTCGCAGGTGGATGAGCTGGTGGAGGCCTGGTCGGACGGGTATGGCCGCGAGGCGAGAGAGATTCCGGCGGCGTGCCACGCGTGGGCGGGTCGGGTCATGCTCGCCGACCTGGAGCCCCGTTATGCACAGTCACCGGAAGCGCTCGATCGGACTGCGACGGTGGACCGAAGGCTGGCAGGTCAGGCGGTAGTCAGGGACGGACCAAGAGGCTCACGACCAGGGTGGTCAGCTGCTTGCCCTTGAGGTCAAGGCGGCGCAGCTCCAGCGTCGGATCCAGCCCGGCGAGCGCGGCGGCATCGCTGGTGACGAGAATCTCGCCGGCTGCTGCCGCCGACGCCAGCCGCGCGGTCGTGTTCACCGTGTCGCCGAGTACCGTCAGCTCAGTGCGGGATCCTTCGCCGACGGCGCCGACCCAGGCCGGACCGGTATGGACGCCGGCGCCGAGTGGTGCCCAGGGTCCGGTGGGTCCTCGTGGCCCGTGGCGCGCAGCAGCGCCAGTGCCGCCTCGACCGCCCTCGCCGCGTGGCGTTCGCCGGTCAGCAGCGGGAAGAACATGGCGACGACCTCATCGCCCACGAACTTGTCGACGCTGCCGTCGTGGTCGAAGACAACCTTCGACGCCGTCGAGTAGAACCGGTCGAGCAGCGCACGGAAGGCTGCCGGCGACATCCCTTCGGCCAGCGTCGTTGAGCCACGGATGTCGGCGAACAGGAAGCTGCATTCGATCTCCGCGCCACCGTGATGCGTGGACATGAACCGGAAGCACGAGGTGCACATGGTGGGGTTCTTGTCCGACGGCCGCTTGCCGATCATCCGCATGAACGGAGCGGCTACTCCTGCGAACGGGGCCGCGCACATCTGGCAGCGTGGACCGTGCGGGAGGCGCCGGAAGACGCCGCGGAGGCGCCGTTCCCTCGAATGGCCGCGCGTGAGGAAGTCCCGCCAGAACTCCTCGCTTTCGAGTTCGGACGCGGAGCCCGGAGCCATCGTCCTACTGCCAGACCGCGACGATGATTGAGACGAGCAGGATTCCAAGAGCGTGATAGCTGCCGTTGATCGCGAACCAGGTCCATGGCTCGGGCTTGTTCGGATCGAACGTTGCATCCACCAGCGTGTGCATCAGCGACAGGCCGATCCCGCCCACAAGCCCGAGGACGATTCCCTCTCCAATGGTGTCCGTCCCGGTCGCAGACGCCAGCAGCCCGATGGCCACGGCCATGACGAGATAGGCGAGCAGCGGGACGGCGTAGGTCGCGACGCTCATCTGCGGCGGCGTGCGCTCGGGATCCCAGCCGATCGATCGCTGCCATCGGCGCCCCAGAAATTGGGGGGCGTACCACAGCGCGCCGAGCACGAAATAGACCAGCGCGCCAACGATGACGGCCAGCCAATTCAGGCCACCCAATGCGTCGAAGCTCACGAGCTCTCTCCTCCGTGCGCAGGCATCAACCACATGTGCCGAGGCCAGCGTAGTCGTCGGGGCAAGCCAACCGATCCGGGCACCCACGGTTGCCATCGGGTGGAGAATGTGCGATGAGGGGCCCGGATCGTTTGGACGCTGACGGCTCCGGCCGTCCTGTCTCTTGGCGTGGCCGCTGCAGGTCACTTCGGGCCCTTCACACCCCCTTGCCCTTCGGAACCGTCGCTCTGCTTCGGGTGCGGCATCCAATACGGCCTGATGACCCGATCGGTAGGTCCCGGTCATGAGACGGATGGGGGAGTGCGCTCTGGTCGGCCGCAACGCCTAATCGTTGGGTGAGCTCACGTCTCCCGATCCATCGGCGCCTGCTGGCCGGCGCGCTCGCCGGCGCGTTCATCGCCGGCAGTGCGGCGGGCGCGCCCGCGCTCGCGGTCGTCCCGCCCTTCTCGGACACGGCGGGTCATCCGTTCGCGGCGGACATCGAGTGGCTGCGCCATGCCGGGATCACGGGCGGCTGTGCCGCCGGACGGTTCTGTCCGGATGACCTCGTCACCCGCGATCAGATGGCGAGCTTCCTGGTGCGCGCGTTCGATCTGCCCGCATCGGCGACGAACGCCTTCATCGATGACGAGGACTCGACTCACGAGTCCGCCATCAACAGCCTCGCGGCCTCCGGCATCACCGGCGGCTGTGCCGCCGCCCGCTTCTGCCCGCGCGGGGTCGTCACGCGGGCCCAGATGGCGAGCTTCCTGGCGCGGGCGCTCGGCCTGCCCGGCGCCACCCGCGACTACTTCTCGGATGACGATCGATCCGCCCACCAGACCGACATCAACCGGCTTGCCGAGTCGGGCATCACCAGCGGCTGCGCGCCCGGTCGCTTCTGCCCCGATGCCGGGATCACGCGCGGCCAGATGGCCGCCTTCCTGCATCGCGCGCTGACAACGTCCGGCCCGCTGCCGGCCTGCAGGCTCTTTCCGGCGACCAACGTCTGGAACCGGCGCGTCGATACGCTTCCTCTCGCCTCGAACTCGTCGGCGCTGGTCGCAACGATCGGGGCAGGCGAGGACCTGCACCCCGACTTTGGCGAGTACCTCGGCTACGGGATCCCCTACAACGTCGTCGGCTCGTCGACGCCGCGGGTGTCGGTCAGCTTCGACTACGACGACGAGTCGGACGCCGGGCCCTACCCGATCCCGCCTTCGCCGAGGATCGAGGGAGGGAGCGACCGCCACATCCTGATGTGGGACATCGAGACGTGCCGCCTCTACGAGCTCTTCGCGGCCGAGCGGTCCGGCTCCGCGTGGCATGCCGGGTCCGGCGCGATCTGGAACCTGCGCTCCAACGCCCTCCGCCCCGACGGCTGGACCAGCGCCGATGCCGCCGGCCTGCCGATCCTGCCGGGCCTCGTCCGTTACGAGGAAGTTGCCGGCGGCGCGATCGAGCATGCCATCCGCTTCACGGCGCCGGTCACGCGCAGCGCGCACCTCTACCCGGCCCGCCATCACGCCGGGGCAGGCAGCTCCGCCTCCCTGCCGTCGATGGGGATGCGCGTGCGGCTGAAGGCCGGCTTCGACATGAGCGGCTACAGCCCGCGCATGCGGGTGATCCTGGTCGCCATGCAGCGCTACGGGATGATCCTCGCCGACAACGGCTCGCCCTGGTTCTTCGGCGGCACCTCGGACATCCGTTGGGACGACGACGAGCTAAATCAGCTCAAGGCGCTCCGCGGCTCCGACTTCGAGGTCGTGAACACCACGGGCTTCGTGAACGGCCCGTAGCCGATCGCGTAGCATCCGGCGCATGGTGGGATTCCCGCTTCCCGGCAGCGCCGCGGCGGTCGTTGCCGTGCCCGCCCCCGGCTCCGGCGTCGGCTGGTGGGCAGGTGCGTCGAGCGCGACCCTCGACGACGACGGCAGCTTCGTGATTGCCTACCGCGTGCGGACCGGTCATGCGGGCCGCGGCTCGACCGTCGTCGCCCGATCGCCCGATGGCGAGCAGTTCACCACGGTCGCTCACCTGGACCAGGCCCACTTCGATGCGGCTTCGATGGAACGTCCGGCCATCGTCAGGACCGATGACGGACGCTGGCGCCTCTACGTCTGCTCCGCCGCCAAGCCGCCCAGCAAGCATTGGTGGATCGACCTGCTCGAGGCGGATGACCCCGCGGACCTCGCAACCGCCGAGGCCCGCACCGTCTTCCCCGGCGACGAGCGGACGGGGGTCAAGGATCCGATCGTCCAGCGCACGGCGGATGGCGGCTGGCAGGCGTGGATCTGCTGTCATCCGCTCGACGTTGCCGACGAAGAGGACCGCATGACGACGGCCTATGCGACCAGCAAGGATGGAGTCGCGTGGGACTGGCACGGCACGGTCCTGGCGCCGCGGCCCGGTACCTGGGATCGGCGCGGCGCCCGACTGACCGCCGTCCTCGCCGATGGCCAGGCCGCCTACGACGGCCGGGCGTCGAAGGAGGAGAACTGGTTCGAGCGCACCGGGATCGCGCGGCTCACCGGTCGACGTCCCGGCGAGCTCGAACAGGTGAGCGACGATGCCGCTGCCGATGTTCGCTACCTCGACGTGCTTCGCCTCCCGGATGGCGGGTATCGCATCTGGTACGAGGCACGGCTTCCCGACGAGAGCCACGAGCTGCGCACCGAGCTGATCGGTCGCTGAGGCAGACGCAGCAGGATTCCGGCGGCCAGCGTATCCTTTCGCCTCCCCGAGCTGCATTCGACGGCCGTGCGTGGCCGCCCTGGAGGACTAGGTGAGGACACTCAAGGCTTCTCTGATTGGTGCCGTCGCGATGATCATCGCTCTGGCCGCACCGGTCGGCGCGATCACGTACGGCGAGCTCGATGCGGGCGAGCACCCGTACGTCGGGTTCATGATCTTCTTCGATCCCAGCTCACCCGGCTGGTTCAGCTGCAGCGGCACGCTGCTCGACGCCGATACCTTCCTGACCGCCGGCCATTGCGCCTGGGGTGTCGGAACGAACGGCGCAGTCGGGCCGAGCACGAGTGGCGGCAACGATGTGTGGGTGACCTTCGACGACACCGACACCCTTGCCGGCTGGCCCGCGCGTGCCGATTACCCGACCGAGGCGGCCCTGTACGCGGCGCGCAGCGCCTGGCTCAACGACCCCGCGCACGGATACACGAAGGGCATCGCGATCCCGCACCCCGATTACGACGACTTCGCGGCCTTCCCGGTGAACTTCGACGTCGGCGTGGTCGAGCTGAGCGTGGCGCGGAGCGGCCCGTACGGCAGGCTGGCACCCATTGGCACCGCCGAGACGCTGGTGGCGAACGCCAAGAACAAGAACGCCGCGCTGGTCGAGACGGTCGGCTACGGCGTGCAGTCGATCCAGCCCAAGCCGCTGGAGGTCGAGACGCGCTACAAGTCGACGTCGCGCATCGTGGAGCTCCGTGGAAACGCGTCGAAGGGCGGCAACCTCCACACGCTCAACAATCCGAGTGCCACCGGCGGTCGCGGTGGCTCCTGCTTCGGTGACTCCGGCGGCCCGGTCTTCGTGAACAACACGAACCAGGTGGTCGCCGTGGTCTCGTGGGGCAACAGCGGAACGTGCCACGGCGCCGACTATTCGTGGCGGGTCGACACCCAGGACAGCTACGAGTTCATCGGGTCGTACCTGGGGGGCTGACCACCGACGCGATCACGAGACGCCGGATCCTGATCGGGTCTGGCGTTTCGTTTGGCTAGCATGCCCACGATGATCGGCTGGGTACGTGGCGCTCGGGACCACCCGTCGGCGGTGCTGCTGACCGCCCAGCTGATCGGCGTGCTCGTCTACCCGTTCATGGACGGCGCCGGCCGGTCGGGCCGCGCTGTCGCTGTTCGGCCTCATCGTCCTGGTGCTTGCCGTCTGGACGCTGCGGACGACGCCGGCGCTGACCTGGGTGTCGGTCCTGCTCGGCATCCCGGTCGTCATTCTCACTATCCTCGAGGCCCTCGACCCGGATAGCCAGACGATCGTGCTCTGGTCATCGGTCCTGCATGCGGCGTTCTACTTCTACACGACCTACGGGCTGATTCGGTACATGTTCAAGGACCGGTTCGTGACGCGCGACGAGCTGTTCGCGACAGGGGCGACCTTTACGGTCGTGGCCTGGGCCTTCGCCTACCTGTACATGGCGTGCCAGGTCGTTTGGCCGGGCTCGTTCATCGCGGCATCTCCACGCCGGATGCGCCACGAACGTGGGTCGAGCTGCTCTTCCTCTCGTTCACCACGCTGACCTCGGTTGGCGTCTCCGACGTCGTGCCGGTGGTCGCGCAGGCCAGGTCGATCTTGATGATCGAGCAGGTGGCCGGCCTCATGTACGTGGCTTTCGTGATCTCGAGGCTCGTCGGTCTCACCCTGCTTCGGGGCAGCGACCCAGGCTGACACGGAGGCGAACCGTCCCCCGGATCGGTCCGCATCAGTCTAGGGGCGGCTCTCGCCAGATGACCGCCTGCGAGCTCGTCTCGCCGATCTGCACCTGGCCGAGGAAGGCGAGGCCGGTTGGTGTCGCGACTGCCCCGCTGACCCAGCTGCCATCGCCGCCTTCGGGCATCGCCAAAGAGATCGGCTCCCACGTCTCGCCGTCGAGCGAGCGCCACTCGGTTCCAATCGGGTAGCTCCGACCCTCGAGCAGGATCTGTCCGTCGAGCAGGAGGGCGTCGCCGACGACGGTCAGGTTGATCGGCAAGCCCTGGCCGGGTGGTTGGTTAGACATCGGCGTCCACTCGTTGCCGTCGGTTGACTCGAACAAGGTCGCCGTCGCGGTCCACGGTTCGGCCTGCTGCTGCGAGCCGGCCTCGGAACCGACCGCGATGAGCTTGTCGCCCCACACGACCATGGCGCCGATGTCCACATCCCAGATGGGGCCAGGCGCCCATGCCTCGCCGTCGCTCGAGCGCCATGGCCTCGAGTAGCATCCATCCCCGGATTGGACAGGGTTCGTCGGGCCAGGGGACTCGCAGCCCGCAGCCATGAATGTCCCGTCGGGCAGCACGACGATCTGCCCGAGGCTGCCGGATCCGGTGCCCTCCAACTCGGCGGTCGTCCACCGCGCGCCATCGGGGCTCGTGAAGATGGCGGGTCGCTGCTGGTTGTCGGCGAGTGACCAGATGGACCCGCCGGCAACCCAGCCAGGACCGGCGGGCACCGGCAGACCCAGATTTGCCACCTCGCCGCCTGCAACGTCCGGGCCGATCGGACCACCGAGCTCCCACGTCAAGCCGTCGGTCGAGAGCCATGCCTCGGGTTGGGCGCTGGAGAACTGCGGCCCATCGGGCGAGTCGTAGTTCCGGCTCCCGACGGCGAGGAAGGTCGATCCGTTCCAGGCCACCCGCGACAGGTCCATGCCATTGAATCCGACGGGGCCGTCGACGGCCTCCCAAGACGTCCCGTCCGTGGACGTCCACACGAGCCCCGATGGAGTGTTGTCTTCGTACGTCGACCCGACGGCGACGAATCGGCCGGCACCCGCGACGACGCCGTTCAGCATTGCCGGTGGTGTCACAGGCAAGTCCACGGGCGCCCAGGCCGATGCGTCGAACGCGATCGGGGAGGCCGTCGGCGGCGGCTCGAATGACTGCTGGGCGCCGGGGGCGTTGGGATCCTCGATCCACTCCGTCGGCACCACGAACTCATTGGAGGGCGGCGTCGTCCAGGTCAACTCCCAGGTGCTCATAGCCTGTCCGTCCGATTCAGGCTCGCCCACTTCAGGGCCGAGGTAGATCGCGGTTGGCCGCTCCGCGGCGACGTCGATGCGCAGCGCGACGATGCGCTGCTCGATGTGGATCGCCGTTGGCACGCCAGGGTCGACACCTGGGATGCGCGCCGCGATGATGCAGCCGTTCGTCCCGGGGAGCTCCGCCGGAACGGGCGTGCCCCCGAAGTCGAGGCTGTTGACGCCGGGGATCGAGAATGTCGGGAAGGCGCCCATGAGGTAGCCGTATGCCTGGTTTGCAGTCGGCCAGTTTGTCGATCGGACCCACGTCGGCGCGCCGTCGATATCCTGCAGCTCATATCGCGCTCCGCCGGCATGGACAGCCTCGGAGTAGCCGCGGTTGTAGAGGGCGGGCAGCGAGAACGTACGAACGTCTCGGGCTCGGTCAGGCGCGAGGTAGGCTCCCTCGGAAACCCAGCCGTCGGTCCAGCGGTACGCGGGGTCGTCGAAGGAGAGCTCGGCGTCGGGATCAAGCTGACGGAGCTGCTCGCGGTTGACGTATCGATAGCCTTCCGCGTCACGGAGATTGTCAATCGCGTGCTGCACCTGGCGGTTGTTGCACGGCTCGCCATCGGTACCGGCCGGCGTATCGAACAGGCCAAAGAACATCGACGCCACCAGGACGCCCACCGCCCCGGCGCTCACGACCACTCCCGACATGGCGGGCAGTGACGCGAAGCGATGCCACCAGTGGGTCGCCGGCATGGGCTGCGCGGGAAGGTCCTGGACTCGCCGTCGAAGGCCGCTCGGCGCGCGTAGCGCCCCGGCATCGGCCTCCAGCCAGTTGCTGATGGTCAGCTCGAGATCGGCGTCGTTCATCGGTCCATCCCGCCGTTGGCTTCGAGCGCGCGCCGAAGCTCTTTCATGGCGTAGTGGAGCCGCGATCGCACGGTGCCTACAGGTGCCCCAACCGTTCGAGCGACCTGCTCGACGGAGAGGTCGCGATAGAAGCGGAGGACGACCGCGATTCGCTGGTCGGCGTTGAGGCCGCGGAACGCGCGGTCGAGAGCGTCGCGGTCGTCGACCTGCCGGTTGGCGTCATGCGGGGCAGCCGTCGCAGCTGCTCGATCCAGGTCGTCGTGGCGTCGGTGGCTGCCACGCCGGAGCCGATCTCGACAGGCATTGACGAGGATGCGGCCGAACCAGGCGTCGAACCGATCGGGATCGCGGAGCCGAGCGTGATCGCGCCAAGCTCGGACGAATGCGTCGTGGGTCGCATCTTCTGCCTCCTGTGCGTCGCGGAGGATGAGGCGAGCGAGCCGATAGGTCGCGTCGAGTCGCTCGTCGACAAGCCGCTCGAAGGCGGCGGCACGGGCCGCCTCCGCGTCAGTCGCGATGGCTCGGGCTTCCTCGGTCAGGCCGGCCTCTCGTTTCGGGTTCACTCCGCCTTCTACTGATAGCGACGCATCAGGCGTGCGAAACATTCATCCTGCGCTCGGAAGGCGACCACGCGCGGTGCTCGGCTACCATGTGTCGATGGCACCCGACGGACGAGAGCTCCCCGGCGAGTCGGAATCCTGGCACCGCCTTCACGCCGTGATCGACCGCATCACGCCGGAGATGGCGGAGGTGCCCGGGTACTTCCCGGAGGGCTGGACGGCGAAGGACGCGGTCGGGCATATCGGGACCTGGATGGCCCGCGGCGCCCAGATGCTGCGCCAGATCGCCGCCGGAACCTATCGCGAGGGCGAGGTCGACGTCGACGCCGAGAACGAGCGCTACCTTGCAGCGATGCGCGACATCCCGTTCGATACCGTGCACCTCCAGGTGGCTTCTGCCCACGGCGAGCTCCTTGCCGCGTGGGCTCAGCTGCGCGAGCTGACCCCCGCCGCGTCGTACTGGGTCCGCAAGGCCGGCCCCGAGCACGTCCAGGAGCATCTGCCCCGTCTCGAGGAGTGGGTCGAAGAGCTGTCCCACCGAGGGTGAAAGAGGGCAGGCGCCCGTGGATATCGTTGGTCGCGACGCAGAGCTCGAGATCGTCGGTCGGTTCCTGGACC
This sequence comes from uncultured Chloroflexia bacterium, assembly GCA_963789435.1. GTDB lineage: Bacteria > Chloroflexota > Limnocylindria > QHBO01 > QHBO01 > JACDBZ01. The sequence continues at coordinate 135,819 of CAWBKO010000002.1, read as the reverse complement.
CCGAGAGCGAGGCGCGCGCGCTGCTCCTGACCGGTGAGGCCGGCATCGGCAAGAGCACGATCTGGCAGGCCGCCTGACCGACGCCCGGGCGCGCGGGTACCGCGTCATCGGCTCACGCCCGACCGAGGCCGAGGCACGCCTCCCGTTCGCCGCGCTGACCGATCTGTTCGGTGAGCTCGTCGATGAGCTCGAGCTCGATCTTCCGGAGCCCCAACGACGAGCCCTGGACGCGGCGCTGCTCAGGGTGAGTGACGACGGGGTCTCGGCCGAGCCACTCGCGGTCTCGCTGGCCGTCCTGACCCTCCTTCGGGCGGCGATCGGGAGTGGCCCGCTCCTGCTGGCGATCGACGACATCCCATGGATGGATGGGTCGTCCGCGGCGGTCCTGGAGTTCGCCCTCCGCCGCCTGGAGGCGGAGCCGATCCGGTTGATCGCCGCGGAGCGAACGGTCGACCCGTCCGCGACGACCCTGCCGCCGGTGGTCCGAGCGATGGAACACAGCAGGCTCGAGCGCGTCAGCGTTCGGGGCCTGTCGGTCACGGAGCTCGAGCGGCTCATCGGCGACGGGCTCGGGATGGACCTTCCCCCCAGCACCCTCAAGCGGCTGCACCGAACCTCGGGCGGGAACCCGTTTTATGCGATCGAGATCGCGCGCGCGATGCAGCGGCGAGGCCAGCGGGCTGATCAGCCTGAGCTGCCGCTGCCGGACAGCCTGTCTGAGCTCATCCGCGATCGGATCGGGACGCTCTCACCGGCTGCGGCCGAGGTGGTCCTGCATGCGGCGGCCCTCTCTCAGCCGACCGTACTCATGGTCGAGACGGCCGTTGGGGAGGACGTTGCGGCCCGGGGACTCACTGAGGCTGGTGAGGCCGGCGTCCTCAGAGTTGAGGCGGAAGTCCTCCGCTTCGCGCATCCGCTCCTGGCTGCCGAGGCCTATGCGCAGGCAAGCGTCGATCGGCGGCGAGCGGTGCACCGTACCGCGGCGGAGCTGGTGGCCGAACCGGAGGAACGGGCCAAGCACATGGCCCTCGCGGCCGAAGGCCCGGACGCCGCGGTTGCGGCGGCCCTCGAGCATGCCGCCGAGCGCGCCCGTCAGCGCGGCGCGCCGGACGCCGCCGCCGAGCTCGCCGAGCAGGCGTCGGCACTTACTCCTCTGGGGGATGATGGCGCAGCCGTGCGTCGAGCGCTGATGGCCGCGCGGTACCTCTTGATCGCCGGAGATGCGGCGCGGGCGCGGCCAATGCTGGAGGAGCTGCTCAAGCGGGCCGACGATGGTCACCTCAGAGCGGCCGTGCTCAGCCAGCTCGCCGAGCTCCGCCTCCACATGGACGACTGGGAGGCGGCGGAGGCCCTCTACCAGGAGGCACTGGGGCACGCTCGGGGTGACGTGCGCCGACAGATCGAGATCAAGATTGCCCTCGGAGGCGTGGGCTACATCACGGGGCGCAACTGGGAAGCGGCGTCGCGCCATGTGTTCGAGGCCATGGGATTCGCCGATGAGCTCGGCGACCCCGAGATGCAGGCAGCTGTCATCGGTCACTACGCCACCTGGCAATACACGACCGGCCACGGGTTCCGTCGCGAGCTGATGGAGCGCGCTGTCGACCTGGAGCCGTGGACGGGAACGATGCGAACCATGGACCACCCTGACTTCGACTTCGCATTGATCCTCGGCGCCGAGGGAGACAGGGCCGGGCTACGCGAGCGCATGGAGCGCCTGGTCGACCGTGCTGATCGAAGCGGCGACTATTCCAGCCTCCCATTCCTGCTCACAAACCTGGCTGGGGCGGACTTCGCGGATGGGAAGCTGGCTACGGCTCGCGACCGGCTGGAGCGTGCCGAGCGGGTCGCGCGCGCGACCGGCGAGTGGACTGCCTACGCCCACATGCTCACGATGAAGACCCACATGGCCGCCAGGATGGGGGACGAATCCGACGCTCGCCGGTTGGCCGATGAGGCTCTTCAGCTGATTGCGCAGATCGGCTGGAACGAAGGTAAGGAGATGATCCTCTCCGACCTGGGCGAGCTGGAGCTGTCGCTCGGCAGGGTCGCGGCGGCGCATGAGTTGTTCGAGGCAGCCGCTAGCACTTCGTTCAGCCCAGGGCAGCACCGCCGATGGACCAATACGTACATTTCCGGTGACATCGAGGCGCTCGCGGCGTTGGACCGTTTGGGGGAGGCTCGAGACAAGCTCACCCGACTCAAGCGTGTGGCGGATGCGGCCGGCCACCGCCCCGACCTCGCGGAATCGGATCGCCTCCGTGGGCTGCTCCTCGCCGTCGAGGGTCAACCCGAGGCAGCCGTGGCGCCGTTGATCGAGGCCGTCGAGCGCCACCGAGCGCTCGATGACCGGTGGGGCGTTGCGCGGTCGCTGCTCCTGCTGGGTGAGGTGTATCGACGCTCTCGCAAGCGCGCCCGTGCGGTCGACTCGCTCAGATCTGCCATCGCGGAATTCGATCGCCTCGGAGCTCGGATCTGGGCCGATCGTGGACGGGTTGAGCTCAATCGTGTGACCGGGAAACGAGATTCGGCGTCGGGGCTGACGCCGACCCAGCGCAACGTGGCGAAACTGGTGGTCCAGGGCCATACCAACCGCCAGGTCGCCGATGCGCTCTTCATGAGCGTGCACACCGTCGAGGCGCATCTGACCGCCGTCTACCGCGCCCTGGGTGTTGCCTCCCGGGCGGAGCTGACGCGGCAGTTCCGGGATTCGGATCCCGATTTCCGGGATTCGGCGAGGGTGGCCGCAACGGAAAACTAGGGGTCTGCGGAATTTCGCCGACCCGCATGGTCGTCGATGCTCGCTCCAGATCCGCCGGCCCGAGACCGGTGGACACCATCAAGGAGCGAACAAATGGCACAGGCACGTCAGGCAGAGCGAACCATTCCGCAGGCTGCCTTTCTCTTCCCCGCCACGCTAACCGCAGCCCTGGTGCTGGGGCTCATCGTTGCCTTCGGGATGATCGCGCTTCCGCGCATCGATCTCGGAACAGTGGGCAACGAGACCAGTCCGGCGGTCATGCAGTCCGGCCACGAGTGGCAGGTCCAGCGCGCACAGCAGTCCACCTACGGCTACGCGCTGCTTCAGTCAGGTGTCGAGTGGGAGGCACAGCGCATCCAGCAGTCCACGACAGATTCGTCGCTGATCCAGTCGGGCACCGATTGGGAGGCGCAGCGCCGCCAGCAGTCCGGAGACAGCGGTGCGGTGACCCAGTCCGGCGTGGACTGGGAGGCACAGCGCGATGCGCAGTCAGGGCTCACCCCTCGATGAACCGTCGCATCCGGCCCGACCGTCCACCAGACTGGCCCTCCAGTGGTGGCGGTCGGGTCGAGCGGCGTCCCGACGAATTGGGCGACCAGGCCGGTGCCACCGGCCCGACTGGTCAGCCGGACCCCCGGCACCACCTGACCCCCGACTCAGTCCCGGCGAAGCCGCCACGCCAGCCCGCCACAAGGATGGGCCACTGGTGACCGTCAGGCGCCGTCCACCGTGGTGGTCAGCTCGTGCGATCGGCCATCATCGATCGAGTCATACGCGCGCTGCATGATGTCGAGGACATGCCGCGCGTGCTCCGCGCTGAGCACCGGGCGCTCCTCGCCGCGCAGGACGGCCACGAAGTGCGCGGCCCCGCTCTCCACCAGGTCCAGCTCCTCGCTCGGCGGCGGGGGGCCGATGTCGTCGACCCAGCCCTCGAGCCCGAGCGGACCGTCGTCGTCGAGGTAGACACCGGCGCGGCCGTTCGGATCGTACTGGGACCCGGACGGAAAGCTGATCGTGCCCTGCGTGAAATGGAGCTCGAGCCACGGAGCCCGTGTAGAAGGCGTGCCGAAGCTGGCCAGCACCTGCCCGAGCGCCCCACCCTCGAACTCGAGGTTGATGAGCACGTGATCGGGCGTCGTCACCGCGATCGTCTTGCCGGAGTGGGGACCGCCACGCGCGACGCGCGTCGGATTGCCAATCGACCCCATCGCCTGCACCCGCTCCACCGACCCCATCAGCGACGTCAGCTCATGGAGGCGATAGATGCCATGGTCGACGAGCGGGCCGACCGGCGCCTGGTAGAAGACGGTGGGATCGCCCGTGTACTCACGCCAGGCCGCGGGGCCGGGATCGGCGTGATGGGCCACGGCCAGGGTGAGCCGGCCGAGCCGCTCCGACTCGACGATCTCGCGCAGCCATCTGATGCGACGGCTGATGGCGCTGGCAGGCGCACAGAGCAGAAGCAGCCGCCCGCTCGCGGCGAGCGCGATGAGCTCATCAGCCTCGCCGATCGAGTCCGCGATCGGCTTTTCGCTGTAGACGTGGGCAGCCGCCTCCAGGGCCGCGCGAGTGATCGGCGCGTGCCTCGGCGCCGGCGTGAGGTTGAAGATCGCGTCCGGACGCAGATCGGCCAGCATCGGGCTCAGGTCGCTCGTTGAAGCAACGGCGGGCGACCACGAGCGGACCGATGCGGCCGCGCGAGCGGCCGACTCTCCGTCGACGTCGCAGCAGGCGACGATCTCCACAGCATCCGCGAGCCCCGCGAGTGCGGGCAGGTACCGTCGGTGCGCTACGTCACCACAGCCCACGATGCCGACCCGCAGGCGACGATCCGGCGCCGCTCCGATAGTCCAGCGCGCCGCAGCGGGTGTCACGGCGTCGATCGCAGTCATGCCTCGGATACTACGCCGGCCCCGACCCGCCGGCCGATCGCCAGCCAGAGGAGCGGTATCGCCGCCAGACCGGCGACGCACGAGGCCGCGAACATGGCGGTGGCGCCCCACGAAGCGGCGATGAATGAGCCAACGCTGGGGCCGATGATGAGCGCGAGGCTGAAGACCACCGCCGACAGGACTCCCTGGGCGGTGGCCGCGACGGCCTGCGGCGCGTGGCGCGAGACGTAGGTCACCCCACCGACGAGGACGAGCCCGAAGCCGATCCCGTGCAGGACCATCGTGAAGGTCGCCAGCAGTGGGTCGTTGACCAGTGCGAGTGTCAGGGCGCGAAGCGCGAGCGCAGTCGCGCCGATGATCAGCAGTCGCTCGGTGCCCACGCGAGCCGCAAGCCACGGGTAGAACCACATGATCGGGATCTCGACCAGCGCGCCGATGGCCCAGGCGGCACCGACGAGCTCACCGGGCGCCCCGAGCCCGAGGAGGTGGATGGAGAAGTACCAGTTGATCCCCATCGAGGCCGACCACACGAGCAGGCCGGCCAGGAGGAAGCGGGCGAGCGGCGGATGGCGCAGCACGACCCTGATGCCGGTGAGGCGCGGCATCCTGATGTCGTTGACGGCTCCCTGCAACGGGATCGTCACCAGCGCCAGGACGAGGACGGCGGCCACGTACACGAAGAAGAGGCTCGGAGCCCCCGCCCGTTCGATCAGCGCGCCGGTCCCCCAGACGATCACGATGAACGACGCCGAGCCCCAGGCGCGCAGGCCGCCATAGCGGTCACGGTTGCCCTTGACCGTCTCGAGCGCGCGCGCGTCGAGGGTCGGGCCCAGCCCCGAGTGCGCCAGCGCCATGCCGACGACGGCGACCGCGATCGCGAGCGGCCCGTGGGCCAGCGCCAGCGCGACTCCGCCGGCGGCGGCAAGGACGGCCGCGATCGACAGCACGGGCTTCGTCCCCGCGAATCGATCGGCGACGGCGCCCCAGAGCGGGGCGGCGACCAGCCCGGCCCCTGCGGCAAGTGACGTCAGCAGCCCGATCGTGGCGAGGTCCAGTCCGCGTTCACGGTAAAAGACGGCCAGATACGGGAACGACGCGCCGATCGCGCCGTACAGCGCGACGTAGGCGAGGCGAGCGGCCACGGTCGGCGACATGTGCCTGATCGTAGCGATTCGAGTTCCGCAGTCCTCCCGCAGTCCGCACCGCTAGGGTGTCGGCATGAACGAAGGCACACCCACTCCCGCCGCCTCGAACAGCCGATCGCTCCTCTACGTGGCGCTCGGCGTCGTCGCGCTCGCGGTCGTCACGATCGTCGTGGTCCTGCTCGCCGGCGGTCGCGAGGCGGCCGAGTTCCCCGCCGACTCTCCGGAGGCCGCCTTGCAGGCGTATCTCGCCGCCTACGAAGAGGGCGACCTGGACGCGGCGCATGCCTACTTCTCGGCCGATGTGCGCGATCGGATGGACCGAGAGGCGTACCAGCGAGGCGGTGGACTCGTGGGGCGTCGGGACCGAGCCCGATCGGACCGTCCTGTTCGACAGCTCGACCGGAACCGGAGATCGGGTGCAGCTCCACCTGATCGTCGAAGAGTTCTACGGCGATGGGCTGAGCGGCGACACCTACCGATCGCCGCGTGACGTCCGTCTCGTCCGCGAGGACGGCGAATGGCGGATCGACCAGGCGCTCATCTGGCTCGACCCAGCACCCATCGAACCATTCCAGTAGCCCAGGAGCCATACCGATGCAGACCGCACGACGCCTCTACGTCTACCTCCTCTCCGGTATCAGCCTCGGGGCGCTGGTCATCGGCGTCACGATGCTGCTCACCGTCCTGTTCGAGGCGCTGGGCCTCGGCAACACCGGCGAGGTCGTCTTTGGAGGCGAGGACGCGACTCGGCAGCAGCTGACCCTCGCATCGGCCGTCACCGCCGTCTCGCTGCCGGTGTGGCTCATTCACTGGCTCGTCGCCGAGCGGAGCGTCCGCCCCGACCGGCCGACCGCATCGATCGAACGAACGTCGGACGTGCGTGGCCTCTACTTCGCGCTGGCGATGGGCGCCCTGCTGCTGGCCATGGCGACGGGCGTTGCGAGCATGCTCGAGGCGATCGTGCTGAGGATGGCCGGTGCCGAGACCGTTCACCCGCAGCATCGGCGGAAACCTCGCCCTGGCCGTCGTGGCCGGGGCGGCATGGGGCTATCACGTGCTGCTGCGGACGCGCGACTGGTCCCGCGCGCCGATGACCGATGGCGGCGCCTGGCTCCCGCGCACCTACCTGTACGTCGCCACGTTCGCCGGCCTCTTCCTCATGCTCAGTGGCGTCACCGGCTTCATCGAGCTGCTCGGCCGCCTCATCCTGGACGAGCCACCCGCGTTCACCGACTCGAGCTCTGGCCCATGGTGGGCATTCCCGCTCGCGAGCGCGGTCACCAGCGCGGCCGTCGGCGGCGCAATCTGGCTCGGGCACACGTGGTACGCCAACCGACTGATGCGCGATCCCGGCTGGCGGGGCGCCAGCGAGCGCCCGGCGAGGCTGCGGCTGGCCTTCTTCGTTGCGGTCCTCATCGCGACCGCCGCGGGAACCATCTACCTGATCGGCGACGGGCTTGGCAATGCGCTCGCCGCAGCGCTCGGGGTGCCCGACACCGAGGAGACGGGCCAGACGGTCGGGCTCATCGTCCTGCCGATCCTGAGCGCCATCCCCTATGGGATCGCGTGGTGGATCCATGCGCGCTGGATGGAGCGTGAGGCGGAAGCGTCGGGATCGCCGGAGCGCATCGAGACGGGCGGATCGCCTGCAGCTGTATCCCGTGTCGCTGGTCGGCCTCGCCTTCGCGGCGACCGCGACCGCCTGGCTCATCGGCATCCTCATCGACGTGGCGCTCGGCGGGGAGCGCCTTGTCGCCGGAGACGTCTGGCGACGGGAGCTCTCGCAGTTCGCGCCGTTCGCGGTCCTCGGCGTCGCCGCATGGATCTGGCGCTGGCGCGAAGCGATCTCGCGCTGGGCCGTCGACCCAATCGGCGAGGCCTCGTCCACGACACGGTGGGCCACGCTGCTGATCATCCTCGCCGTGAGCATCGGCGCGGGAGTCATCAGCATCGGCTTCATCCTCTATCGGCTCTTCGGCAGCATCTTCGGGCTGACGCTGACCGGCGACGCGATCTCGGAGCTGAGCCTGCCCATTGGCGTGGCGCTCGTGGCCGGCGCCGTGGCGGGCTATCACGGCAGCCAGCTCCGCCGTGACCAGTCACTCCGTGCGGGGATCGATCCATCGCCGAGCGAGGCCGCCGCCGCGCCCTCGCGGACCTTGCTTCGGTTGACTGGCCCGCCCGGCGCCGAGGCGGAGGCGATGCTGGCCGCGCTGCGCCAGCACCTCTCCGCCGGCTATACGCTGGAGGTCGTGGATCCGCCCGCGCCGCCTGCCAACGCGGCACGACCGACGATCGAGCCGGCCCAGGGCTCGTGAGGCGCCGATGACCGTCGGGGGCCCGTGCCGCGTCCTGCTCATCGGGATGATGGGGAGCGGGAAGTCGACGATCGGCCGGCTCGTATCCGAGGCGACCGGGTGGCCGTATCTCGACAACGACGAGCTCGTCCGCCAGTCCCATGACGCGACCGCGCGGCAGATCCTGGCCGATCGTGGCGAGGCGCGAGATGCGCCGCGCGGAGTCGGAGGCGCTGGCGCGCGGTATCCAGGCGCCGGCTCCCGCGGTGATCGCGGTGGCCGCCGGCACCATCCTGGAGTCCTCGAACCGTGACCGCCTGCGCGCCGGAGGGATCGTCGTCTGGCTCCGAGTTGACGCGGCGGCCATCGAGGCGCGCGCCCTGGGTGCCGACCATCGTCCGTGGCTCGACACCGGCGGCGGTTCGTGGATTCGCGACACGGTCGCCGAGCGCGATCCCCTGTACGCCTCGATCGCCGACATCGTGATCGACACCGGCATCAAGCCGCCGGAGGACTCGGCCGCCGAGCTCCTGGCCTGGCTGGGATCGGTCGCTGCCTGCCGCGTGGCGCTCGGCTCGTAAGGCACGCCGCAGCCGAGCTCGGTTCGCCTCCATACTTTGGCCCATGCGATCGATCGTCACCCGGCTCCTGGTCGGCGGTTTCCTGGCCCCCGAAACCGTTGCCCCCGGCGAGCGGGTCGTCGTGAATGCGTGGCTGGTTCGCCATCCCGAGGCGACGGTGCTGGTCGACACGGGTATCGGCGAGCACCTCCCGGCGGCCGATGTCCGCTCGCTGCGCATCATCCGCACGCCGATCACTCGACGCGCTGTCCGGACATCGGTGTCGACGCGAGCGACGTCGACCTCGTCATCAACTGCCACCTCCACGCCGATCACGCCGGCGGCAACGTCCACTTCCGCGGGACCCGATCCTCGTCCAGCCCGACGAGCTCGCCGCGGCGCGCGGGCCGGACTACAGCGTGCCCGAGGACATCGACCTCGACGGCGGCCGACTGGGAGGAGCGCGAGGGCGAGCACGAGCCGCTGCCCGGCATCCGCATCATCCCGACGCCCGGGCACTCGCCGGGACACCAGGCGGTCTCGATCGAGACCGATGCCGGCCGGCTGCTCCTCGCCGGCCAGACCTTTCGGCAGGCGTCCGACTTCGCGCGAGCGGTGACGGCGCTCCGGCTGGATCGCGAGGGCTACCCCGACCCACCCGACTACCCGGAGTGGCTGCCGCGGCTGCTCGACCTGCGAGCCGTATCGCGTCGCCTTCGGCCACGACCACGCCGTGTGGCAGCCGGACGCGTGACGGCGGTCCTCACGCAGCGGGCGCTGAACCGCGCCCTGCTCGAGCGACAGCATCCTGCTTCGGCGGGTGGAGATGCCGGCGATCGAGGTGATCGAGCGCCTGGTCGGCATGCAGGCGCAGGTGCCGAGCGACCCCTACCTCGGGCTCTGGTCGAGGATCGAGGGCTTTCGGACCGATGAGCTGGCGTCGCTGATCACCGGAGCGTCGCGCGGTGCGCGCCACCACGCTGCTGCGGACGACGATCCACCTGGTGTCCGCGCGGGATGCGCTCGTCGCTGCGCGCGACTCCTGCAGCCCGTCGCCGAGCGCCAATGGGGATACAGCCCGTTTGCCCGTGCGCTGGCCGGGCGTGGACGTCGACGAGGTGGTGGCGGCCGGACGAGCGCATGCTCGCCGAGCGCCCGCACACCATCGGCGAGATCGGGAAGCGGCTGAACGAACGCTGGCCGGACCGCGAGGCGACGGACCTCGGCTACGCCATCCGCTACCTGGTCGGCCTGGTGCAGATCCCGCCGCGCGGCGTCTGGGGCCGGAGCGGCCGGCCCGTGCTCGATACGATCGAGCAGTGGCTGGGCCAGCCGCTGGAGGCGAACCCGTCGATCGACGACCTCGTGCTGCGCTACCTGGCGGCCTTCGGTCCGGCGACCGCGAAGGACGTCCAGATCTGGAGCTGGCTGACCGGCATCGGCGAGGTGCTGGAGCGGCTGCGGCCGCGCCTGCGCACGTTTCGCGACGAGGCCGGCCGCGAGCTGTTCGACGTCCCCGACGGGCCGCTGCCCGACCCGGATACGCCGGCGCCGGTCCGCTTCCTGCCCGAGTACGACAACCTGGTCCTGTCGCATGACGACCGGAGCCGCGTCATCGACCGCCGCTTCGGCGTCGACGGCTGGATGCGCGGGTCGATCCTTGTCGACGGCTTCGTTCGCGGAACCTGGCGTCACGACACGAAGCAGGGCGTCGCGACGATGCAGATCGGCCTGTTCGCGGACGTGGCGGCCGATCGACCGTGCCGAGATCGAGGACGAGGCCGTCCGGCGTGCTCGACTTCGTCGCCGCCGATGCGGTCGACCGCCAGATCGAGCTCCGAGTTGAGCGACCGCGATCGGCTAGCGTATGCGGGTGCGTGACGCTCCGAACCGACAGCGCCTTCCATGGATCCGGCGGCCGGTGCGCCGCGAGGGCGCGGAGCGTTACCTGCTCGTCACCCTCGTCTCCTTCGCGGCGACCGTCATCGCTGACGCGCTGGTTCCTGACGCTCACCGGCTTCCCGCGCATCGGCGGCGGCGACCTCCACATCGCCCACGCCCTGTGGGGCGGCGCCGCACTCTTCGCCGCGTCGATCCTGCCCATCCTGCTCGCGGGCCGGCTCGTGTACCTGACCTCGGCGTTGCTCGCCGGCATCGGGATCGGCCTCTTCATCGACGAGGTCGGCAAGTTCATCTCCGCCGAGAACGACTACTTCTACCCGGCCGCCGCGCCGATCATCTACGCGACCTTCCTGATCGCCGTCGCTCGTCTGGCTGCGCGCCCGCCGGCCGGACGATCCCGATCCGCGCAGCCAGCTGCTGACCGCGCTCGAGCTGTTCGAGGAGAGCGTGGAGGGCGACCTCCAGCGTCGCGGAGCGTCGATGACCTGCGCGAGCGACTGGCGTCGGCCGCCGCCCGCGCGCCGCGCGCCGAGCAGCGTCGCCTCGCGGCCGGCCTGCTCGCCTTCGTGGATGACGAGGACCTGCGCGTCGCGCCCGACCCGGTCGACCGCTTCGGTGGCCTGCGCGCGGGTTGGCGTGCGCGCAGCGACCGCTGGCTCGGCGGGCGAGGCCTCCGCATCCTGCTCATCGGGGCGCTCCTGGCCACCGGCATCGGGCAGATCGTGGCGCTCGTCGCCATCGCGCTCGGGGTGCACTTCGACTTCTCGCAGCTGCCGCCGGCGTTCACGCGCTTCCAGCTCGTGCACCTCGTGGTCGAGGGCGTCGCCGGCGCGCTGCTCGTGGCCGGCGGCCTGCTGATCACCGTCGGCGGACGCCATCGGCTCGGCTGGACGCTCGCCTACTTCGGGCTGCTGGTCGCCCTGACCCTGGCCGACCTGATCTCGTTCTACACCCGCCAGTTCGACTCGATCGAGGTCGCGCTCTGGCACCTTGTCCTGCTCGGCGGCCGTGATCGCCTACCGCGACCAGCTGCGGACGGAGGACGGCCCGATGACGCCCGTGAACCACAACCTAACGAAAGGAGATGAACCGATGAGGATCGCTCGAGCTCGGAGACGCCGTTCGAGGCGATGGCCACCACCACCTTCACCGGCCCGGTTCAGCGACGCGACCTCGGCCGCATCGACGCGCTCGACGGGACCGCACTGGTGGTCGCGTTCGACGCCGGCGTTCGAAACTCGTGGCACCGCCATCCGGGTGGCCAGGTTCTCTACGTCGTCGACGGCGTCGGCCGCGTCGGCACGCGAGACGGCAGCGTCGCCGAGCTCCGTGCCGGTGACCTGGTCGAGGCGCCACCCGACGAGGAGCACTGGCATGGCGCCTCCGAGGATGAGCCGATGACGCACCTGGCGCTCAGCTTCGGCGAGACCGCCTGGCTCGAGCCCGTCAGCGACGACTGAGGGCGGCCGCTCGGAGCCAGGCGATCGTGTCGTCCACGACCGCTGCTCCCTCGGGCTCGTTGTGGGTCTCGTGCCGCAGGCCCGGGTAGACCCGTCGCGTCACGTTCGGCCGGCCCTCGGCCACCGGCTCCGAGGCGTCAACCGGCACGATCGGGTCATCGCTGCCGTGGACGACGTAGGTCGGGCACGGGCATCGGCGCACCGCCGGCGAGCAGGCCCGCGGACGCGAGCCTGCTCGGCGAAGCCGGCGGCGCCCAGCCGGGCGGTGGAGCTGCGCAGGGAGAGCGGATCGGCGGCGAGCCGCGCATCCACCGCCGGATCGCGCGACAGGCCGCCGGGCCTGAAGCCGTTCGGGATCCGGAGCCGCGGCGCGATCCGGCCGAGGATCGGTGCCACGGCCTGCTTCCAGCCGCGCGATGGTCGAGTCGAGCCCGGCGAGCGTGAGCACCACGAGGTCGGGGAGCGGTCGAGGGATCGTCCGCCAGCGACATAGCCGAGGACGATCAGGCCGCCCATCGAGTGGCCGTAGAGCGACGACGCGGGAGGCCGTGGCTCGCCGCCCGCACGTCGCCCAGCCGTGCCTCGAGATCGTCATGGAAGAGCGACCAGCGTCGACACGTACGCGCGCGGACCGCTCGACGCGCCGAAGCCGCGAAGGTCGTATGCCGTGGACCTCGATGCCGGCGGCCGCCATCTGCCGGCGCAACGTGGTCGTAGCGGCCGACATGCTCGCCCAGCCCGTGGACGAGCAGGAGGGCCGCCCACGCCGGCTCCGCCGGCTCCCAGCGCATCGTCCGCAGCGCGACCCCGTCGGGCGCTGAGCTCGAAGCCCTCGGTGCGCTCCGCGGTCGGCCATCTCAGCCGATGCGCCGCAGCCGGCGAGCCGCCTCGGCCAGCGTCTCGTCGCGCTTCGGGAACGCGAAGCGCACCTTGGTTCGCCCGAGCTCCGGTCGCGAGTAGAACGAGGAGCCCGGGACCGAGGCCACGCCCGGATCGGCCGTCAGCCGGCGCGCGAAGGTGACGTCGTCCTCGTCGGTGACGCGCGCCGATCTCGACCATCACGTAGTAGGCGCCGTCCGGGACGAATGGCCGCAGCCCGGCCGCCTCGAGCGAGGGGAGCAGGAGGTCGCGCCGGCGCCGGTAGTCGTCGGCCAGCGTGGCGTAGTAGGCGTCGGGCAGTGCCAGCGCCACCGCGCCGGCCGCCTGGAGCGGCGCGGCCGCGCCGACGGTCAGGAAGTCGTGCACCTTGCGGATCGCCGAGGTCAGCGGGGCGGCAGCGATCACCCAGCCCACGCGCCAGCCGGTGACGGAGTAGGTCTTCGACAGCGAGTTGACCGCCACCGTCCGCTCGGCCATGCCCGGCAGGGTAGCCATCGGGACGTGCTCGCCGTCGTACACGATGTGCTCGTAGATGTCGTCGGTCAGGACCAGCGCGTCGTGCTCCTGCGCCAGGCCCGCGATGAGCTCCAGCTCATCCCGCGAGAAGACCTTGCCGGTCGGGTTGTGCGGGCTGTTCAGGATGATCGCGCGGGTGCGCGGCCCGAAGGCGGCGCGCAGCTCGTCTGGCGTCGATGCGCCAGTCGGGCTCGTGCAGCGTGACGTAGCGCGGGATGGCGCCGGACAGGATGGCATCGGGCCCGTAGTTCTCGTAGAAGGGCTCGAAGACGATCACCTCCTCGCCCGGATCCACCAGCGCCAGCATGGCGGCGATCATCCCCTCGGTCGCGCCGCAGGTGACGGTGAGGTCGGTCTCCGGGTCGACCTGCCAGCCGGGGTAGAACCGCGCGGTCTTGGCGGCGATCGCCTCGCGGAAGTCGCGGGCGCCCCAGGTGATGGCGTACTGGTTGATGTCGCGCGTCGATGGCCGCCTTGGCCGCCTCCTTCAGCTCCGGCGGGCAGGCGAAATCGGGAAAGCCCTGGGCAAGGTTCACCGCGTCGTGCACGGCGGCGTGGCGCGTCATCTCGCGGATGACCGACTCGGTGAAGCTCGCGGCGCGCCCTGACACGCGGGTCGGACCGAGCGGTTCAGACATGCGGGCATTGTGCCCGCTGCCCGCTATCCTCGACGCGGTGAAGATCGCCCTGCCCGGGACGGCCGAGCCGCGCTACCCGCCGCCGGACGCCAACCTCCGGCGCGCCGCGGAGGCGTGGGTCGGCCGGATCGATCCGGCACGCCTGCGCGACCTCGTCACCTCGTTGCCCGGCTCCGCGCAACCGCATCAACGCGCCGGGGCCATGGAACGGACCGATGCGCTCCTTGCCGATGCCTGGCGAGCCGCCGGCTGGCAGGTCGGCCGGCAGCACCTCCGGCTCCGGAATCTCAAGGCGCACCTGGACCATCCGGTCGATGGCTCGCGCGGCCGCCATCCGAAGCACACCTATCCGCGCCTCGAGGGCGCGAACCTGGTGGCGATCGGTGACGGCGAGACGGACGAGGCGATCGTGATCGTGGCGCACCACGACACGGTCCGGGGGTCGCCGGGCGCCGATGACAACGGTGCCGGCGTCGCCGCCCTGATCGAGCTGGCGACGCAGCTGGCCGGCCGCAGCTTCCGCCGAACGGTCATCCTCGCCGCGCCCGACTTCGAGGAGATCGGCCTCATCGGCTCCCGCTACCTGGTGCGCTGGCTCCGCGCCCACTACCGCGTGCGGGCAGCCATCGTCTTCGACCCGATCGGCTTCATGGACCCGCGCCCGGGTCGCCAGGCGGTGCCGGCGGGGATCGACCGGCTGTACCCCGGCCAGACGGCCCGCCTCGAGGCGCGGGACCGGGCCGGCGACACCGTGGTGGCCATCTACCGCCGCTCGTCGATGCGGCTGGTGCGCGAATGGGCGCGCTGCCTGTCGGCGACGATCGGCCCGGATCGGGTCCTCCTGCTGCGCGACCCGCTCGACCTGCCGCTCGTCGGTCCGGCGCTGCTGGCGGTGCCGGCGGCGCGCCACTTCTCGCGCAGCGACCACGTGAACTTCTGGCGCGCCGGGCTGCCGGCCATCCAGGTCACGAACACCGCGAACTTCCGCAACCCGAACTACCACCGGCCGAGCGACACGCCCGACACCCTCGACTACGAGACGCTGGCGCGCATCACGGCCGCGACCGCGCTCACGGTCGAGCGCCTCGCCGATGCGGACGCTGATCTTCCTTGCGCAGCCTTGACACCGGCTTGGCATTCGGCGCCGAGGTGGCCGCATGGTCAACCACGCGATGCGTCCCCAGTCCAACGATGCGCCACCGCCGAGCAGGAGCGACCGGATGGCCCCGACGATCCGAGACTGGCGTCCGATTCGCTACCTGGACGACCCGGAAAGCCTCATCGGTGGTGGCTTCGGTCACTGGCTTCTGGGTCCATCGCGCCTGAAGCCTGCCCGACCGTCGGACGAATGGCGTAGCCGGCCACACGCAATTCGGACGATGCGGGCGCCAGGGCGAGCTTGAGCTCCAACCTCGCAGGAGCTCTCACCGATGCGCGCAGCCGCCGTCATCTCCGCCGCCGTCATCGCCGCCGGCCCTACCTCGCCATTGCGGCCACGCTTTCGGTCTCGACCAGCTGGATCGCTCTCGGCATCCTTGCCATCGCCGTCGTTGCCGCCTTGGGCGTCATGGCCGCCGAGGGTCAAGCGCCGTCGATGCCGATGGCGGGCCAGGCCTGACGCTGCCGGGTCGCGAGCTGGCAGGACCGTCCGCCGCCTCGCCACGTACACTCGGGCGCATGCTGCGCACGCGTCGACATCACCCGATACATCACGCCGCTCCGCGAGGGAAGCTCGCTGCCGGCGCTGGTCGAGGCCGATGACGGGCGCGAGTACGTCATCAAGTTCCGCGGCGCCGGCCACGGCGAGAAGGCGCTGATCGCGGAGCTCGTGGTGGGGGAGATCGGTCGAGCGCTCGGCCTGCCGGTGCCCGAGATCGTGCTCGCGACGCTGCCGGAGGAGATCGCCCGGGCGGAGTCGCACGACGAGATCCGCGATCTGCTCGGCTGGTCGGTCGGGCTCAACATCGGCCTTGCCTTCGTGCCCGGCGCGCTGGCCAGCGACATGACGCGTCCGCCGGCCGAGGGCGCCGAATGGGCCGCGGACGTCGTGTGGTTCGACGATCTGACCATCAATCCGGACCGCACGCCGCGCAACGCCAACCTGGTCGTCGGCGATGGGCGGACCTGGCTGATCGACCACGGGTCGGCGCTGTACGTCCATCACGCCTGGAACGAGCCCGACGCCCACGCCGCCCGTCCCTTCGACCGCATCGCCGAGCACATCCTCCTCCCGTTCGCCGCCTCGATCGAGGAGGCCGACGCGCGCCTGGCGCCTCGCCTCGATCGCCTCGACGATCGAGCGCATCGTGGATGCGATTCCCGACGAGTGGCTGCACGATGCCCGCTTCGCCGGGCCGGACGACGAGCGGAACGCATACCGCCGCTACCTGGGCGGCCGTCTCGACGCGCGCGCCGACCTGGGTCGGCGGCGCGGAGCGGATGCGCCGCGAGGTTCAGCGTGATGCCGTCGCGTAGCCCGTTCTCGTATGCCGTCCTGCGCATCGTGCCGGATATCGAGCGCGAGGAGTTCGTGAACGCCGGGCTCGTCCTCTTCTGCCGGTCGCGTCGCTTCCTCCGGGCGCGCACGTCGCTCGATGCCGATCGCCTCCGGGCGTTGGGGCCGAGCGCCGACGTGGACGGCGCTCGCCGGGCAGCTGGCGCTGATCGAGCAGATCGCCGCGGGCGAGGTCGCCAATGGCCCCCTGGCGGACATGTCACAGTCCGAGCGTTTCCACTGGCTGACGACGCCGCGCAGCACGGCCGTTCAGCCCGGCCCGATCCACGGCGGCATGGCCGACGACCCCGACGCGACCTTCGAGCACCTCTACTCCACCCTTGTTGACCGATCCTGACGCACTGACGAGGACCCGAATGGACCGACACGACCTGCTGGACCGCTATCGCGGTGGCTACTCCGCTGTCGAGCACTCGCTCGAGGGCATCACCGATGCCGAGCTCGACCAGCCCGGCCCCGATGGCGGCTGGTCGGCGCGCCAGGTGGCCCACCATCTCGCCGACTCGGAAGCGCGGGCATACGTCCGGCTGCGGCGGCTGATCGCCGAGGACGAGCCGATGATCCTCGGCTACGACGAGCCGGAGTACGCCCGCCGCCTGCACTACGACCGGCCGATCGGCTCATCGCTCGCGGTGCTGCGCGCCGTCCGCGCGGCGAGCCTCGAGCTCCTCGAGGCGCTCACTCCCGATGAGTGGGAGCGCAGCGGCACACATTCCGAGTCGGGCTCCTACTCGGTCGACGAGTGGCTGCGCATCTACGCCGGGCACTCGCCACGACCACGCGGCGCAGATCCGAACCGCCCGCGAGGGCGGCCGGTGACGCGGACCCGGTGGCTCTGGCTGGTTGCCGCCGCCGGGCTTGCGATCTTCGCGATCTCCTTCGTCCAGGGCTGGATCATCCACCAGCGCGAGCTGCGCGGGGAGGGCTACCGCCTCGTGCAGATCTTCCTGAGCGCCTGGCGCGGGGTCGCGATCCCGGTGACCGCGGCGGCGGCCGTGGTGGCGCTCGCGGCTGGACTGCTCGCGGCGGCCGGGGCCCTGGGACGGGTTCGGCCGCCGGGCTGGCTCCTCGTCGGCGGTGCCGCCATCGTCGTCGGCCTCATCGGCGCATCGGCATGGCCGGTCACGCAGACCGGGCACGCGTCAACCGTTCGGCTCGGCCCGTGGTTCGTGCTGCCCGTCGCCCTGGCGCTCGGAGCGATCATGGTCGTCGGCAGCGTCGCCGCCGCCAGGCCCTCGCGTCGGGTCCTCGCGGCGGCCGCGGTCCTGGCGGCCGTCGCGCTCGTGGGCGGCGCGGCCGGACGCTGGCTCGGCCTCCAGCTGGCTGAGGGAACGGGGCGCCACTGGGAGGTCGGCTCGTACACCCGCACGGCGACCGATGACGAGGCGACGGAGACCCTGACGCTGACGGGCGAGACGTACGCGATCGGCGATCGCTGGTCGGGCACCTTCGAGAGCTCGGGGTGGACCGTGATCCTGGACGACGACCCGGCCTGTCCCAGCGCCCGTGGCACCTATCACGCACACGGCGTCGGCGACGAGGACCTGCGGTTCGTGATGGTCGTCGACGCGTGCATGGAGGGGGCGCGTGCCGCGGACCTCGAGACGGGTACCTGGGAGCGCGATCCCTAGCGCTCGCCGTACCGCTCGTGGAAGACGGTCTCG
Source organism: uncultured Chloroflexia bacterium (assembly GCA_963789435.1). Lineage (GTDB taxonomy): Bacteria > Chloroflexota > Limnocylindria > QHBO01 > QHBO01 > JACDBZ01. Next base: position 117,590 of record CAWBKO010000002.1, on the reverse strand, counting down.
GCGCGCGGAAGCCGCGCCTGGCCGGGAGCGGACTTGGGCTCGCGCGCCGCATCGGTTGGATGGCCGAGCGCGATGATGGTGCGCACGAATCGATCCTCGGGCAGGCCGAGGAGCTCGGACACGACCGGCCGAATGTCGGTCCGCACCCACGCGATGCCCGCGCCGAGGCCCAGGAACGAGGCGGCGATGAGCATCCTCTCCGGCGGCCCTGCCCTCGTCGAATGCGTGGGAGACGGCGCCGCCCTGCTCCTGGGGCACCGCGATGGCGATGGCGGCGGTCGCGGTGGCCAGGGACCGCGTCTGCGGCAGGCCGGACTCGGCGAGGCGACGCAGCACGGACTGATGGCCAACGATCACGAACCGCCACGGTTGAGAGTTCCGGCTCGAGCCGGACCAGCGGGCCGCATCGGCGATGGCCTCGATTGCTTCGGGGGCCACCGGCTCACCCGTGAACTGGCGGATCTGCCGGACCCGAAGCAGGGGGCGGACCTGCTCGGCCGGGCCATCGCCTGCGTCGTTCATGCGTGCCAGCCTAGCGTTCGCGGAAGCCGCTCGTAAGGCGGACTGCAAGGTAGTGCCACTACCCTGCGAGGGATGACTGAGGAGAAGGCATGAACCGCACCGATCGCATCGCACTCGTGGCGGTCGCCGTCCTGATCCTGGTTGCCGCGGGCGGCGCGCTCGCCCAGACGGTCGTCCCGTCGGCTGGCGACTCCTCGCGGCACGCGACCGATACCGAGGAGGCGGAGAACCCGCCGAGCGCGGATGAGCTCGCCCACGCCGCCGAGCGTCTCGAGGCTAGCGGAATCGCCGTCGACGACGCCGTGCTTGACGATCTCGCCGGCCGATACGGCCTTGGCGGGGCCGTGCGCGTGCTCGCGTGGTCCGACGCGACGGCCACGGATGTCGAGGAGATCGCCGCCATGCGCGACGGCACCGATGCCGAGCCGGGTATGGGCTGGGGCCGCATCGCTCACGAGCTCGGCGTTCGCCCGGGCATCGGCTCGATCATGGGAAACGGCCACGACAAGGACGCCGCCGGCGAGGACGAGGCGCAGGAATCCGAGGAATAGGCCGCCTCAGGCCGTCTTCGCGTCGGTTGGCTCAGGGGCGGATCGCGGCGTCAGCAGCAGTCGGACCGCGACCCCAAGGATCAGGATCGCAAAGAGCCTCCGCAGCAGCTGGTCGTCGAGCGACAGCGCCGTGACGCTCCCGAAGACAGCGCCCAGCACGCCGCCCACCGCCAGCGCCGCCGCATCGCGAAGCGCCAGCCGACCGTGTCGGTGGTGGGTGTACGACCCGAAGGCGGCCGCCGGAATGATCACGAGCAGCGAGGTGCCCTGCGCCACGTGCTGGTCCAGGCCCATGATCAGGACCATCGCCGGCACCATCACCACGCCGCCGCCGATGCCCAGCAGACCGGCCAGCAGCCCGGCCGTCAGGCCGATCGCCAGGAGTGCCAGGATCTCCAGCGGGGTCACGAGACGAGCATCGTCACGGCGATCGCGATCATCAGCACGGCAAAGCCGATGCGCAGCCGATCGTCGCCGACACGCGCCATGAGCCTCGCCCCGACCTGGACGCCGATCAGCGACCCCACGATCAGGATCGCCGCGGCCGGCAGGTCGACGCTGTCGGCTCGGCCGAAGATGAGCGCACCGACCGCCGCGATCGGCACGATCGACGCGAGCGAGCTGGCCGACGCCCGTTGCTGGCTCATCCCCGCCAGGAGCACCATGGCCGGCACCATGACGATCCCGCCGCCCACGCCGAACAGCCCGCTCAGCAGGCCGGCGGCGAGACCGATTCCGGCCAGCAGCAGCGGATTCGGCCGTTCGGCGCTCGATACCATGCCCGCCATGGTAGAAGCCGCGGTCAGCGAAGGAGGGAATCATGGGCAGTGAGCGCGTGACCGGCATCGGCGGGGCATTCTTCCGCGCCCGCGACCCCGATGAACTGGCGCAGTGGTACGCCGAGCACCTCGGCATCAACCCGATGTCGACCGTGAGCGAAGAGGTCTGGTGGCAGGAGGCAGGCCCGACGGTGTGGGCACCGTTCCCGGCCGACACCGACTACTTCGGCCGGCGCGACCAGTCGTGGATGATCAACTTCCGGGTGCGCGACCTCGACGCCATGCTCGCCCAGCTGCGGGAGGCCGGGGTCGAGGTCGATGACGAGGTCCAGGCCATGGAGGGCATCGGTCGCTTCGGCTGGGCCTCCGACCCGGAGGGCAACCGGTTCGAGCTGTGGCAACCTGCGCCCGAGGCCATGCGGCGCCCGTGGGCGCTACTGGGTCGTGCGCCGGTTGTAGAGCCAGACGCCGAGCGGGAAGGAGACGACCAGGATCCCGAGCGACCAGAGGATCGACGGAATCGCGGCGGCCCGTACACGTCGTGTGCCCAGCGTCAGGTCGCGAACCGCGTTGACGACCATCGTCATCGGCTGGTTCTCGGCGAAGACCCGCAGCCAGTCGGGCATCGTGTCGGTCCGCACGAAGGCGCTGCTGACGAAGGTGAGCGGGAAGACGACGGCGAAGATGATGCCCTGCAGCGCCTCCGGCGTCCGCACCAGGGCGCCCGCGGCGACGCCGACCCATGAGAAGCGCGAAGCCGAAGAGCAGCATCAGGCCGATGGCGGCGGCGTTGCCCAGCGATTCCGCCCTCGGGCCGGAAGCCGACGAGCATACCGACCACCCACATGATTGCGATCGCGAGCATTGCGCGCAGCAGGTCGGTGACGGTGCGGCCGGTCAGCACCGAGGATTGCGACATCGGCAATGAGCGGAATCGGTCGATCATCCCCTTCTGCAGGTCGTTCGCGAGCAGGACGCCGGTGTAGATCCCGGCGAAGGCGACCGTCTGGACGAAGATGCCGGCCATCAGGAAGTTGACGTACGACGCGTCGTCGCCGCCCTCGACGCCGACGTTGATCGCGCCGCCGAAGACGAAGCGTGAAGAGGATGACGAACATGATCGGGCTCAGGGTCACGTCGAGCAGCAGCTCGGGGGTGCGCTTGATGTGAATGAGGTTGCGCTTGACCATCTCCCACGAGTCGCGCAGCCACCAGCCGAAGCCGCTCATGCCTCCACCTCGACCTTCTCCTCGGCCGGGCGGCCGGTGAGCGACAGGAAGACCGCGTCGAGGGTGGGGCGCCGGAAGCCGATGTCATCGACATGCACCCCGGCTGCGTCGAGCTCACGGATGGCGCGCGTCAGCACGCCGTCGTGCGAGCGTCACCGCCACGCTCACGTGGCGCGCCTCCTCGTCGACGTGCGCCGGACCCTCGCCGAGCGCCTCGAGCACCCGCCGCGCCGCGTCCAGCTATGGGCTGTCGCTGATGGTGATCTCGAGGCGCTCGCCGCCGACCTGCTGCTTCAGCTCGAGGGCCGTGCCGCGGGCGATGGCACGGCCATGGTCGATCACGACGATGTCATCGGCGAGCCGGTCCGCCTCCTCGAGGTACTGCGTCGTCATCAGCACCGTCGTGCCGCTCGCTGGCGAGCTCCTCGATCAGGTCCCACATCGAGAGCCGGCCCTTCGGATCGAGGCCGGTGGTGGGCTCGTCGAGGAAGATCGACGGGTGGCTCGCGCCATCAGGGCCGCGCCGAGGTCGAGCCGGCGTCGCATGCCTCCGGAGTAGTTCTTCACGATTCGATCGGCGGCATCGGTCAGCTCGAAGTGCTCGATCAGCGCCGTCGGCGCGACTCCGAGCGTGCCTGGCGTCGACGCGGTACAGGCGGCCGACCATCTCGAGGTTCTCGCGCCCGGTCAGCAGCTCGTCGAGGGCTGCGTACTGGCCCGCAACGCCGATCTTGGCCCGGACCTCCGCCGGGTGACGCATGGACGTCGATGCCGGCGACGGTCGCGGTGCCCCGGTCGGGCCGCGTCAGCGTGGTCAGGATCCGGACGGCGGTCGTCTTGCCGGCACCGTTCGGCCCGAGCACGCAGAGGATCGTGCCCTCGGTCGACGTCGAAGTCGAGGCCCGGCCAGGGCATGCGTTTCGCCGAAGGATTTGTGGAGGCCGACGGCCTCGATCATGGCTCTGGGCATTGCCCCCAGCCTACCCGATTTGCCTTTGGGCATCCCGGCACGCGGCGGCATACTTGGCCGATGGCGCGCGTCGCCGTCGTGTTCACCGGCGGCACCATCTCGATGCGGCACGACGCCGGAGCGGGCGGCAACCTGCCGGCAATGCGCGGGGACGAGCTGCTCGCCTCCGTCCCGGGCCTGGCCGACATCGCCGAGATCGAGCCGATCGACTGGGGCCTGGTCCCCGCCTCCCACCTGTCGTTCGAGCAGGTGCTCGAGATCGGCCGGCTCGTCGCCGATCGCCTGGCGCAGCCGGAGATCGACGGGGTGGTCGTCGTGCAGGGCACCGATGTCATCGAGGAGACCGCGTTCGCGTGGGATCTCCTGCCGCTGCCGGCCAAGCCGATCGTGGTGGTCGGCGCGATGCGTTCCGCGTCGCAGGAGGCGTATGACGGCCCGGAGAACCTGCGAAATGCCGTTGCCGCCGCCGCCGATCCGCTCATGGCCGAGCAGGGCGTGGTGGTGGCCATGGCCGGCGAGCTTCACGGCGCCGACGACGTCCGCAAGACCCACACCCACGCGCACGCCGCCTTCCAGAGCCCGAACGCCGGCCGCGTGGGCCTCGTCGCCGATGGCCGGGTCACCCTGCTCCGGCGTCGCTCGCCGGTTCGGCTGGCGCCGCATCCCGGAACGAGCGGCGCTGCCCGTGCCGATCCTGGGCGTTGCCCTGGACGCGCGACCGGCGCTCACCGATGCCGAGCCGGCCGGCCTGGTCGTTGCCGCGGCGGGCGGTGGAAACACGCCGCCGGACTACCTCGAGCTCGCACGACCGCTCATCGATGCGTGGCACGCCGGTGGTGCTCACCACGCGCTGCCCGTCCGGCCGCGCGATGCCGGGCTACGCGTTCCCCGGCGGCAGCTCCCAATGGTGGGAGGCCGGCGCCATCTTCTCCGGCACGCTCGACGCCCTGAAGGCACGCGTGCTGGTGGCGCTCGGCGTCGGGGCGGGCGCATCGATCGAGGAATTGGCCGAGATGTGCGTCGCGTTCGGAGGCGGGCGCTCGCCTACTCGGTAACGGCGCCAGCCTTGAACGCGGCACCGGCCGCACGGCGGCGATCGTGCTGCGAGAGCAGCCGCTTGCGCAGCCGGATGGCGGTCGGCGTCACCTCGACCAGCTCGTCGGCGGCGATGAACTCGATGGCCGACTCGAGGGTGAGCACGCGCGGCGGCGTGTGAATGCGATAGTCCCCATCGGTGGCCTGGGTGCGCATCTTCGAGAGTGCCTTCGACTTGTTCGGGTTGACGTCCATGTCGCCGGGGCGGCTGTTCTCGCCGATGACCATGCCCTCGTACACCTCGGTCGACGGACCGATGAACAGCTCGCTGCGCTCGACGAGCGACGAGAGCGCGTAGGCGCGCGACTCTCCGGCGCGGTCGGCGACCAGCACGCCGCTGGTGCGATGCGCGACCTCGCCCGACCACGGGCCGTACCCCTCGCCGATCTGGTGCAGGAGCGCCGTTCCGCGCGTGTCCGACAGCAGCTGCCCGCGATATCCGATGAGTCCGCGGGTGGGGATGATGAACTCCATCCGCACCCGCCCGTCGGCATCGGTGCTCATCTGCTCGAGGCGTCCGTTTCGGGCGGCGAGGGCCTGCTGCACGACGCCGATGTAGTCGGGCGGAATGTCGATGGTGGCGCGCTCGTACGGCTCCTGGGTCTCGCCGTCCTGGGTGCGCAGGATGACCTCGGGTCGCGAGATGGTCAGCTCGAAGCCCTCGCGTCGCATCTGCTCGATGAGGATCGCCAGCTGCAGCTCGCCGCGGCCACGAACCTCGAACGTCTCGCCGGACTCGGTCGCGTGAATCTCGATCGCCACGTTGCCGAGCACTTCGCGGTCGAGCCGTGCCTTGATCTGGCGCGAGGTGAGGAGGGTTCCGTCGCGCCCCGCCATCGGCGAGGAGTTGACGCCGAACGTCATCCGCAGGGTCGGCGCGTCGACGTCGAGGCGGGGCAGCGGTCGCGGATCGTCCGGATCGGTCAGCGTGTCGCCGATCGTCACCTCGGGCATGCCTGCCACCGACACGATGTCTCCCGGCCCGGCCTCGGTGATGTCGACCCGGTCGATGCCGTGCGCCGTCTGGAGCGCCGTCACCGTGCCGGTGAGCGTCATGCTGCGGCCGGGCTCGACGGACCCATCGGGGTCCTCCGCCTCCTCGCGCACGATCGTCACCCGCTGGCCGACGCGGATGGAGCCGTTGCGAATGCGTCCGACCGCCATGCGGCCGACGTAGTCATTGGCCGACAGGTTCGTGACCAGGAGCTGGAGCGGATGGCCCTCCTCGAAGGTCGGCGGTGGAGTGACGCTCACCAGCAGGTCGAGCAGCGGCCGCAGGTCGGAGCCGGGCTGTGCCAGGTCGGCGGTCGCGGTGCCGGCCTTGGCGTTCGTGTAGACCACCGGAAACTCGATCTGGAACTCGTCGGCGCCGAGGTCGATGAACAGCTCGTAGATCTCGTCCAGCACCTGCATCGGCCGTGCGTCGGAACGGTCGATCTTGTTGACGGCCACGATCACGGGCAGATGGCGCTGCATCGCCTTCTGGAGGACGTATCGCGTCTGCGGCAGCGGGCCCTCGGCGGCGTCCACCAGCAGCAGGACCGCATCGACCATCAACAGGGAGCGCTCGACCTCGCCGCCGAAGTCGGCATGGCCGGGCGTATCGACGATGTTGAGGCGCACGCCGTCGTAGTCGACCGTGGTCTGCTTGGCCAGGATCGTGATGCCCTTCTCGCGCTCGAGGTCTCCGGAGTCGAGCACGCGGTCGACCACCGTCTCGTTGGCGCGGAAGGTTCCGGTCTGCCGCAGCATGCCGTCGACCAGCGTGGTCTTGCCATGGTCCACGTGCGCGATGATCGCGACGTTGCGGAGATCGGTACGGACGGAGGTGGTCATCCGATCCATCGTGGCAGATGAGCTCGGGCCGTGCTCAGGCGGGGAGAGGATCGATCGGCGGATCAGGCCCGCGCCGTGCACACTGCGGCAGCAATGCTCACCGATGCCCTCCGTGATCTGGCCTCGGCGCTCGAGCGGCGGACGGCGGCCGCTCCCGGCGCGAACCGCCGCGCCCGTGCGGAGCGCCTGCACCGCCACGTCGTCGACTTCCTCCTGCCTCGGGCTCGGGATGCGAGCGCCCCGCTCGTCGTCGTCATCCTCGGATCGACCGGCAGCGGCAAGTCCAGCCTCTTCAACGGGCTCGTCGGACGCGCGATGAGCCCGTCCGGCGTGCTGCGACCGACCACCCGCCAACCGATGGCGGTCGTTCATCCCGACGATGCCGGGGCCGAGCTGCTGCCGGGGATGGTGGCGCGCGGTGCGGTCTCGCTCAGCGTGGACCCCGAGGCTCGGCGCGGGCTCGTGCTCGTGGACGCTCCCGACTTCGACAGCGTCGAGCTCGCCAACCGGGCGCTGGCGGTGGAGCTGCTCGAGGCGGCCGATCTCGTGATCTTCGTCACCACCGCCACGCGCTACGCCGACCAGGTGCCGTGGTCCGTGCTCGATCGCGCTCGTCAGCGGGGCGTTCCGCTGCTGGCCGTGCTGAACCGGCTCCCTCCCGAGGCCGGCGACGCGGCGGCGGTAGCGGCTGACTACCGCCATCTGCTCGAGCGCGGGAAGCTGGACGACGCCGGGGCGTTCGGGCGTCTCGAAGTCGTGCCCGTGTCCGAGGGCGACCTGGATCCCGAGCGGGACGCGCTCGGCGCGGCGGCCATCGCCCCGATCCGCGACGCGCTGGATCGCCTGACCAGGGACGAGGTCGCGCGCCGCGAGCTCGCCCGGCGCGGCCTGGCAGCCGCGCTCGAAGGACTGCCGGCGGCCGTCGAGGAGGTCGCCCGCGAGGTCGACGACGAGCGGGCCGCGGCGATGGCGCTGCTCGACGTCGCGGAACGCGCCTACCGCGAGCGACGCCGTGCCCTGGCCGATGAGCTGAGCCGCGGCACGTTCCTGCGGGCGGAGGTGCTTCGCCAGTGGCAGGAGTTCGTCGGTGCGGGGCAGGTCGCGCGCATCCTGGCCCAGGGCATCGGCCGTCTCGTGGCCGGCGTTCGCTCGCTCTTCAGGCCCGGCCCGCCCGCACCCGCCATCGAGGTTCGCGAGGCCGCATTTGCCGACCTCGTCGCGCTGACGGTCCAGCATGCCGACGCGGCGGCGCGCCGCACGGCCACCACCTGGATCGAGGACCGATACGGCGCGGCCGCGCTGGCCGAGGGTGCGGTGCTGTGGGGCGCGTCGCCGAAGCTCGCGGCGAGGCTGACCGGCGACCTGGAGGCGTGGGCCGCCGGCGTCGGCGATCAGATCAGGGCGATGGGTGAGCAGCGAAAGGGCTGGGCGCAGGTCGCCAGCATCGGCGTCAACGCGGTTGGGACCAGCGCCATCCTCGCGGTCTTCGTTCACACCGGCGGCCTGACCGGCGCGGAGGTCGGCATCACCGCGGCCACGGCAGTCGTGAACCAGAAGCTGCTCGAGGCCATCTTCGGCGAGGCGAATGTCACCGCCTTCGTCTCCCAGGCGCGCGACTCGCTCGGCGCCATCCTCGACAGCGCCTTTACCGACGAGCGCGGCAGGTACGAGATTGCGCTCGGCGGAATCTCCTCCGACGAGGACCTCGCCGAGCTCCTGCGGGACGCCGCGCGGCGATCTTCCCGGATGGATCCGGCATGACGCTGGCAGTCGCGCTGGATCGCCTGAGCGAGGCGGCGTCGGCGGCACGCGAGATCGGGCTGATGGACGAGGCGAATCGGGCAGCATCGGTGCTCGAGCGCGCCCGTGAGCGCTCGGGCTTCGTCGGCGCCGCATACGTGCTGGCACTGGCCGGGGGGACCGGGGTCGGGAAGTCGTCGCTGCTGAACGCGCTCGCCGGCCAGACCGTCAGCGCGGTGCGCGCGGTGCGCCCCACCACCGATCAGCCGCTCGCGTGGGTCGCGGAGTCTCGGCGTGACGAGCTGGCACCGCTGCTTGCCTGGCTCGGCGTCCGGCATGTGGTGGCCCATGCCGACGAGACGCTCGCCGGCGTCGCGATCCTTGACCTGCCCGACTTCGACAGCGTTCGCACCGAGCATCGCGCCACCGTGGATGCCCTCCTGCCGCGAATCGATGCGGTGGCGTGGGTGCTGGATCCCGAGAAGTACGACGACGCTCGGCTGCACTCGTACCTTCGCGGCATGACGCCACACGCCGCACGACTGCGATTCGTGCTGAACAAGTCGGACCGGCTGGCGGACCTGCAGCGGGCCGAGCTCGCGGACGATCTTCGACGCCGCCTCACGGAATCGGGGATCGAGGACGCGCGCGTCGACGTGGTATCCGCGTCGACCGGCGACGGCATCGATGTGTTCCGGGCCGCGCTGGCGGACGAGGCGAACGCCAAGGCCCTCGTGACGGCAAAGCTCGAGACCGATGCCTCCGAGGCGCTTGGGCGACTCGCCCGAGCGGTCGGCCTGGAGCCGGATGCCGCCTACCGACCGCTCCTCGGCGATGCGCGACGCACCGAGGCGACACGAGCGGCGGTCGCCGGGGCGCTCGAGCTGGTCGATCCGCCCGGCGTGGCGCGCCAGGTACAGCTCGCGGTCCTCGCCCGGGCTCGTCGGTCCGGCGGCTCGCTCCTCGGCCGGATCGTTGCGCTGCTCGCCTGGCTGACGGGCCAGAGCCGGCGAAACGCCGATCCCGCCGCCTACCTCCGCGACTGGCGGCGGCGGGGCTCACTCGGTCGAGCCGTGAACCCGGTGAACGCGGCACTGCTCGAGGCCACGGCCTCGGTGCCTTCGAGCTCGCGGGCGCCGCTCGTCGCCACCCTGCGGGCGGCGGACCTGGAGGCGGAGATGGGCCGCGCGCTCGACGCGGTGGCCCGTGAGGCGGCCGGCGATCTGCGCATCCGCGGATCGATCCTGTGGCCGCTGGTCGGCGCGGTCCAGCTCGCGATCGGGGCGGTCTTCGCCTTCGCGATCGCCTGGTACGTGACCCTCTTCGTCTCGGGTGGACGGGTGCCGGTCTCCACGGTCGAGGTGCCGCTCCTCGGCCCGCTGCCGTTGCCGCTCGTTCTCCTTGTCGCATCGGTCCTCACCAGCGCGGTGATTGGCATGCTGCTCTCGCTGCACGCCGGCTGGATCGGACGGCGCATCGGCGGCCGCGTCGCGGAGCGCGTCAAGACGGCGGTTGCCTCGTCCGTGGCGGAGGCCGGCTTCGGCGGCCTGGAGCGCGTCGAGCGTGCTCGTCGCACGATCGGCGGAATGACGTAGCTCATCCCGCGACGCATGCTTGATTTGCCCATGACGAACGAGGCGTACGGTGACCTCCACGTACGTCACTGGAGAGCATCAGCGTGCTCCGCCGCGAACAGGGCCACACGACCACCATCTCCGATTTGGAGCTCGGCATTGCCGCCGTCCTGCTTCTCATCGTGGTCGTGCTGACGACCCTGATCGTCCCGACCTTCGCCTGATCGCTTCGTCGCCCGTCTTCGGCGACCGATTGCCGCAGCGCCGCGCCGCCGGCTGAGTACCATCTGGCGGATGCTCACCCGCCGCCGATTTCTGGCCGGCGCCCTCACCGGCCTGGCCGCGATGGTGGTCGCGGCCTGCTCGGCCGCCATCCGATCCGTCGCCCCGAGCGCCACGCCTTCCAACGGACCGTCGCCAAGCCCGACGCCGAGCCCTACCGCAACCCCGGCTCCCTCCGATCTCGGGCCAACGCTGCGCGAGAAAATCGGTGGGATGCTGGTCATCGGCTTCCGCGGGAGCACCCGGGCCGAGGCCGACGCGACGCTGCGCCAGATCGCGTCGCTGGCACTGGGTGGGGTGGTTCTCTTCGATCGCGACCAGCTGACCGGTGGCCCGCGCAACGTCGAGTCGCCGGAGCAGCTTGCCGCCCTGGTTCGGTCGCTGAAGGAGGCGTCCACGGTCGCGCCACTGACGGTCGCCATCGACCAGGAGGGTGGGCGCGTGGCCAGGCTCGACGAGACGTATGGCTTCCCGCCGTCGCGCACAGCGGCAGAGCTCGGCCGGCTCAACGATCCGGCCGTGACCGAAACCGAGGCACGCGCGATGGCCGAGGTGCTCGTCGCGGCGGGCGTGACGCTGAACCTGGCGCCGGTCGTCGACCTCGCGGTCAACCCGACCAACCCGATCATCGCCGCCGTGGATCGCAGCTACGGCGCCGATCCCGACGTCGTCATCTCGCAGGCCGCCGCCTTCATCGAGGCCCACCACGCCGTCGGCGTGGCATGCACCCTCAAGCACTTTCCCGGGCACGGGAGCTCAACCGGCGACACGCATCTCGGCGTGGTCGACGTCACCGACACCTGGACGGAGGTCGAGCTGGAGCCCTTCGCCGCGCTGGTCGAGCGAGGGCTGGCTGACGCCGTACTGACCGCGCACGTCTTCAATGCCCACCTGGATCCCGATCACCCGGCGACGCTGTCGAGGGCCACGGTCACCGGGATCCTGCGCGAGCGCATCGGCTTCGATCGGGCCGTCTTCAGCGACGACATGCAGATGCGAGCCATCAGCGACGCGTATGGCTACGCCGAGGCGGTGGCGCTGGCAATCGAGGCGGGGATCGACCTGCTGGTGGTTGCCAACCAGATCGTCTACGAGCCCGACATCGCTTCACAAACGATCGACATCATCGAGGGGCTCGTGCGCGCCGGCCGCATCACAGAGACGCGGATCGACGAGTCCTGGCGCCGTATCTCGGCGCTCAAGGGCACCTGACCGCGCGTCGCTACTCCGCGATCGGGACGGGGGACCCCGGCGCCTTCTCCGACTCGGGCGCCTGGCGGCCGCGCAGCTCGACCTCCGGGACGAGCAGGGCCACCACCGCCGCCGCGGCCATTGCCGCGAACACGGCCACCCACATCGTGGAGGCGATCGAGATGGAGAACGCCTGGTGGATGGCCGTCACGATCTGCCCGATGAACGGCTCGATGGCGGGCCGTGCGGCCTCCGGGACCGACGACAGGATCTGCTGGCCGAGGTCGACCCCGACGTTGGTCAGGTTCGCCTGGCTGTCCGCGCCGGCCGAGGCGAACCCATCGATGATCGGCTGCGGCACGCCGTGCGACGCGAGCTGTCGCGGGACCTCCGCGGTGAACGAGCTGCCGAAGATCGTGCCGGCGATCGCCAGCCCAACCGATCCGCCGACCTGGCGGAAGAAGGTGAGGGAGCTGGTGGCGGCACCGAGCATGCGCGGTGCGACCGCGCTCTGCACGATCGTCGTGAAGATCGCGAATGACGGCCCGATGCCGAGCCCGGTGATGAACATCCAGAGCCAGACCAGGGTCACGGGCGTGTCGGCACGAATGCCGGTCATGAAGTAGAGGCCGATCACCGAGATCGTCATGGCGCCGACCGTCATCCACTTGTAGCGGCCGGTCCGGGCGACGATCAGCCCGGAACCGATCGAGCTCCCGATGACACCGACCATCAGGGGCAGCATCTGGTATCCGGACTCGGTCGCGCTCGAGCCGAGGACGGACTGGAACCAGCGGGGAATGAAGATGATCGCGCCGAAGAAGCCGAAGGTGATGAGGAAGGTCCCGATGATGCTGCCCGTCACGGTCCGGTTGCGGAACAGCTCGAGCGGCAGGATCGGTTCGGCCGCCCGCGACTCGACCCAGACAAACACGGCGCTCAGCAGCAGCCCGATCGCGATGAGCCCACCCACCAGCGGGTCGGTCCATTCGCCGAACTGCTTGTTGGTCAGACCGATCAGCAGGGGAACCAGCGCGGCCGCGAAGACGGCGGCGCCCAGGTAGTCGATCGAGACCACTCGCTCCGGGTGGCGGATCGGTGGCAGGAGCCGCCACAGGACGAACAGGGCGACGATTCCGAGCGGCAGGTTGACGAGGAAGACCCAGTGCCAGCTGATCGTGTCGGTCAGGAAGCCACCCAGCGCCGGACCAATGATCGACGAGAGCGCGAAGACCGCTCCGAACAGCCCCTGGTATTTGCCGCGCTCGCGCGGGCTGAAGAGGTCGCCGATGACGGCCAGCGCGATCGGGAAGATTGCCCCGGCGCCGAGGCCCTGGATGCCGCGGAACAGGATGAGCTGCCACATCTCCTGCGACAGGCCACACAGCAGCGATCCGGCCAGGAAGAGGCTGACGCCGATCATCATCATCGGCCGCCGGCCGAACAGGTCGGAGAGCTTGCCGTAGATCGGCCCGGTGACCGTCGCGGCCAGCAGGTAGACCGTCACCACCCAGACGTACAGCGCGTTGCCATCGAGATCGGTGACGATCCGCGGCAGCGCCGTGCCAACGACCGTCTGGTCGAGGGCCGAGAGGAACATCGTGAGCAGGATCGCGCCAAGGATCTCCAGCCTGGCGCGGTGGTCGATCTGGACGGGTGCGTCGTCGGTGATTGCCTGTGTCATGCGGTGCTGTGCTCCTGGGGTGTGTCGCCCTGTTCCTGTAGCCGGGTGGATGCGGCGCGGAGGTCGTGGACCGTGGCGAGGAGCCGTTCCTGCTGGACCGGGTTGAGGGTCGCGAACAGGCGAGTCATGCGCTCGCGTCGCACTGCCTCCATCTCGCCGATGAGCCGACGGCCCTGATCGGTGAGTCCGACCAGGACGAGGCGTCGATCCGCGGCGTCGCGGGTGCGCTCGACGATGCCGCGCTCCTCCAGGCGTCCGACGATGCCGGTCGCATTGGGAAGTGCCACGCCGATCTCGTCGGCAAGGCGGGTCATCGGCATCGCGCCGTTCATCTCGAGCAGCGCGATGGCCTGGAAGCCGATCATCGACAGCCCGTGTGCCTGGCATCGTGCCGCCCACGAGCGGCGGTGGTGGGCGAGCAGCGGCGCCAGCGCGTCGATGATCTCGGTCGCGCGGTCGCTGGCTGTCGCCTGGCTGACTGTCACCCGGATGATTATGGTGACCGAAACCATTCTGTCAAACGGAATGGTTGTCCCTGCTTACATTTGCAATCCGGCTTCGTCGTGGACGGCCTGTGGATAGCGGCCACGACTGGCTCCAAACTCGGGGATAAGTGGTATTGCGTCTCGTCTCGGCAGGCCGCAATACTGAGGGCGTCCCGAAGGGGCAAGCGATACCGGATCAGGCGATTGCATCAAGGGTTCCGGTACCGGCAACGGTGGCTTCGGTCGCCGAGGTCGGACGCCTGTTCCTCCGGGACACTTCGTGTGCCGGCTCACTCACGCTGCAACCGAACCAGATCGACACAGGCGGCGTAGGTTGTGTGAAGGTCAGAGCGGAGCAGCACCGATGGGCGACACCAGAGCCGTCGACGAGCGCGATGGCGTGCGGATCCACGATCTCCGCTTCGCGGACGACGCCGAGGCGTCCCTCGTCGAGCCGGCTGGCGGCGGCCGCGGTCCGGCGATCCTCTTCCTTCACTGGTTCGACACGCAGGCGCCCGACGGGAACAGGACCCAGTTCGTGGAGGAAGCTGTCGGCCTGGCGCGCGAGCACGGTGTGGTGTCGCTCCTGCCGCAGGGCCGCTTCCCCTGGTCGGGCGATCCAACGGACGCGAGGGCCGATGCGGCGCGCATCCGCGCCGAGATCGCGCGCCATCGAGCGGCCGTCGATCTGCTCGCCGCCCGCGCCGACGTCGATGTGACGCGGATCGGCCTGGTGGGCCACGACTTCGGCGCCATGCACGGCACGCTGCTCGCCGCGGAGGACGCGCGCATCGCCGCCGTCGTGCTGATCGCCGCCACGCCGCGCTGGGGCGACTGGTTCCTGCCGTTCTGGCCGATCACCGGTGACCGCCACGACTACCTGCGCGAGCTGGCGCCGCTCGATCCGATCACCCATGTCGGCGAGATCGCGCCCCGGCCGGTGCTGCTTCCAGTTCGCGCGGAACGACTTCTTCATCGCGGCCATGACCGGGCTCGAGTTCAGTGGAGCCGCGGGAGACCCGAAGGAGGTGCACGCGTACGACGCCGACCATGGCGTGCGCGATCCACAGGCGGCGAGCGACCGGGCCGAGTTTCTGCGCGTGATCCTCGAGGCTCCGGGGATGGCTGACGCCACATCAGAGTGAGAGCGCGAGCTGCGTCGGCTCCGGTCCCGGCGACAACACGATCCTCCGCCGGTCGCCGATGCCGGAGCCCCGTCGAACCGCCGCGATCCGTCGCTCGATCGGGCCGGCATCGGCGCGCCGCAGGTAGCCCGAACCATCGGCCGGGAAGAGGCGCCGATACCGGTCGACCTCCGCCGGCCACTCGCGCTCGAGGACGGAAAGGAAGTGCTCACGGGTACCCGGTCTGAGGTTCGAGGACGTTCGACCAGGCGTGCGTGGCGCCGGCATCGCGCGCCGCGCGCAGGACGGCGGCCAGGTCGGCCGGCGCGTCGGTGAGGCCGGGAAGGACCGGGGCGAGCGCCACGCCGGCGGCGATGCCGGCATCGGTCAGGGTCCGCATGGCGCGCAGCCGCTGGCGAGGAGGGGCGACGCCGGGCTCGAGCCGGCTGCTGAGCGATTCGTCGAGGGTGGCGATGCTGATGCTGACTCGCACGTCCGCGCGGCGCGCAGCCACGGCACAGCACATCGGTGTCTCGAACGATGAGCGGGCCGCGCGTGATGAGGTCGAGCGGGGTCCGCGCCGAGCCCAGTGCCTCGATGCAGCCGCGCGTCAGGCGATAGCGTCCCTCGGCCGGCTGGTATGGATCCGTGGCCGCGCCGATCGCGACCGTCTCCCGCCGCCAGCCACGGCGCGCGAGCTCACGGCGCAGCACCTCGACCACGTTCGTCTTCACCCGGATGTCGGTGCCGTAGCGGTCATCCGACGGGCGATCCGCCCGACGCTCGAAACCGCGCACGTAACAGAAGGCACACCGATGTGCGCAGCCCATGTACGGGTTGAGGCTCCACCGGAAGCCCATCCCCTTCACCCTGTTGAGAGCCGTGCTGCATGGCTCCTCGCGATAGGCGGTACGCATTCGGACAGAATAGAACAGATGTTCTACCCGCGCCAGCGGTTGACAGGGGGAGGCGGCCAACTGACGATCAAATCGATGGCATCCAGACCTTCCGGCGGCCTCTCGCTGCTCCTGGCGATCCTCTTCGTCGTCGGGATCGCCGGCGTGACGGCCGGCCACCACGGCGGCCGGCCGATCGGTTCGCTCTTCCGCTGCGACCGCCCGGGAATCGTCCCGCCACGGTGCACGAGCGTGGCGAACGACCTTCGGCACCGGGTCTTCTTCGACGCGACGCTGACCGAGGGGCTCGCGTCGTCGTTGCGCGACACGATCGCGGAGGACTACGACGCGACCGACCTCATCGTATCGGTGGCGACCGAGCTGACCGATGCGACCGACGTGATCGCCTACTCGCAGGACTACGGCGACCTGGGCGCTGCCGCCTGGGTCTACTGCCCGACCGATGCGCCACAGGGCGTCAACTCGGAGGGCGACCGCTGGTGTCGCGGGCAGGAGCTCAACTTCAACCTGAACGCGCGCTATTCCGTGTTCTTCGAGGACGACGGCAGCCGGGACCACGTCGCCTGCCACGAGCTTGGCCACACCGTCGGGCTCCGGCACTGGGGCAATCCGCCGGTGAGCGTCGGTCCATCGGCGGCGACCTGCATGAACGCCGACACCCCGGACGGCCCGCCCAACCTGCATCAGATCGACATCGACCACATCAACGCCTATCACTACGTCGCGCCTCCGCCGAGCCGCCGCATCAAGCTGGTCGGCGTTCCGCAGGCACCGATGACGGCGGTGGGCAGTCCGCCGATCGAGGCGCTCGAGGTCGAGCGCTACGCGTCGCTGCGCGAGATGACCCGCGCGGCGGACGTGGTCGTGCGCGGCACGGTGATCGCGCTGCAACCGGGCGCGCACGTTCGGGGCATCCGCTGCGGCGGCTCTCCAGTACGCGGCCGCAACGATCCGGGTCGAGGAGGTCGTCGCCGGTAGGGCGCAGGAACGGGACAACGTCGAGCTGACGCTCGAGATCCCGCTGTTCGACGGCATCGGCTCGATCGGCTCGATCGCGTCATTCCTCGTTGGCAGCGAGGGAGTGTTCTTCCTGCGTAACAAGGGCGAGTCGGCGCGCGCCGCGGGCCTGTCGCTCGCGGAGCAGCGGCGAGACGGGGCCTACTACCGCCTGCTCGTGTTCGGCGCGTTGGTCGGGAACGACGACGGGCTTGCCAGCACGGGCGAGGACGAGCTGGGCGTCCTCGTGCCGCTCGACGGGCTCACCTTCGCCGACGCCATGGAGCGGATCCGCCAGGCCTCGCGCTGACGGTCCCTCTTGCGCACGTGCGTATGCTGATCCAGCCGTCCGTGTCCTTCGGCAGCGAGTGGGGGTTGATCCTGCCCGGAGGAATGAGCACGTGGAGCTCGGAACGGGAAGCGCCCTGCTGGTGATGGGGCTGTTGCTTGCCGCGCTTGTCACGGTCATGTGGCTGTTGGCGGCCACCCGCCGATCGCAGGACTGAGGCTCCCTCAGCTCTTGCGCCAGCTGTGCGCTGGTTCGTAGCCGAGGACGCGGCGCGCCTTCTCGATCGAGAGAAGCGTGTCGTAGTCGCCCAGCGGTTTCCGGATCGGCACATCGGGAAACGTCAGCCGCACGAGCTCCTCGTTCGGGCGTGACATGACGGTGTCCGAATTCGCGATGATGAAGATGTCCATGCCCCGCGCGTCGTGCTCGAGCGCGCGTCGCACGGCCTGGGCGCCGTCCCGCGCGTCGATGTAGCTCCACAGGTTCCACCTGCGGATCGCGGGGTCGTCGTTCCAGGCGGGGAACTGGGCGTAGTCGGCCGGCTCCATCACGTTCGAGAAACGAAGGCCGATCATCTTCTGCTCGGGTTCCCAGCGGCAGAACTGGCGCGCCATCTCCTCGTCGAGCACCTTGCCGAGCGAGTAGGTCGTCGCCGGACGCAACGGGACGTCCTCGTCCACCGGCAGGTAGGGAGGCGGCTCGTCGAAGGGAAGGCCGAGGACCGTCTCGCTCGATGCCCACACGACGTTCCGGATCCCGTTCGCGCGAGCCGCGGCGAAGACGTTGTAGGTCCCGACCACGTTGTTGGCGAAGGTCGCCGCGTTCGTGGCGTTGCCCGGTCCGGGGATGGCCGCCAGGTGCACGACGGCATCGACGGCGTCGTACCGGCTGTCGATGCGCGAGAACGCCTCCACGACCTGCCCGAAGTCGGTCAGGTCGATGCGGGTGAACGCGCCGCGAGCATCCCGTGGTGCCATCGCATCCACGTTCGCCACGTCATGGCCGTGCGTGGCCAGCTCATCGACGACGGCCCGTCCCAGCTTGCCGCTGCCGCCGGTGACGACGACCCGCAACGCTCAGACCTGTTCCATCGCCACGATGGGTCCGGTGAGCTTCACGCCGGTCGCGTGCACCGGGCAGTACCCGTTCGGCACCTTGACGAGGTACTGCTGGTGATAGTCCTCGGCGAAATAGAACTCGGGCGCCGGGCGGATCTCGGTCTGGATCTCGCCGTAGCCCGCCTTGCTGAGCTCGCGCTGGTACATCTCGCGAGAGGCGTTGGCGGCCGCCGCCTGGGCATCGGAGTGCGTGAAGATGGCCGATCGGTACTGCGTGCCGACGTCGTTGCCCTGGCGCATGCCCTGCGTCGGGTCGTGCGCCTCCCAGAAGAGCTTCAGCAGCTGCTCGTAGGTGATGCGCGACGGGTCGAACACGACACGCACGGCCTCCGCGTGGCCGGTCTTGCCGCTGCAGACTTCCTTGTACGTGGGGTTCGGGGTGGAGCCACCCTGGTATCCGACGGCGGTGACGATGACGCCGGGCTGCTCCCAGAACAGCTTCTCCTCGCCCCAGAAGCAGCCGAGGGCGAACTCCGCGATCTCGCTGCCAGCGGGATACGGACCCTTGAGTGGTGAATCGTTGATGGCGTGGCGCTCGGCGGTGGGGAGCGCCTGATCACGCCCGGGGAGGGCGTCGCCCGGAGCCGGTAGCCGGGACTTGTTACCGAAACCAAACATGTGTCAAGTGTACGCAGCCGCCGCGAACGTGCATGAGGACGGGCCGATACCATCGGTGTCATGACGAAGGACGTCTCGCAGTATCCCGAGGTGCGGTTGGCCGAGCTGATCATGCCGAACCACACGAACCATCACGGCACGCTGTTCGGCGGCCACGCCCTGGGGCTGATGGACCACGCCGGCTGGGTGGCCGCGACGCGGTGCGCGCGTCGCACCATGGTCACCGTCGCCTCCGATCGCGTCGAGTTCAAGGTGCCGGTCCGGGCGGGTCAGCTGGTCGAGCTGGTTGCGAGCGTCACCCGTGTGGGCACCACCTCGGTCACGGTCGGTGTCGACATGTTCGCGGAGGATGTCGCGACGGGAGACCGGCGGCTGGCAACCTCTGGAAGCTTCGTGTTCGTCGCCATCGACGACGATGGCAGGCCGACGCCGATCGAGAAGCGGTAGCGCTCCGCGCGCCGTGAACGTTTGCCGGTCGGCCGGCGTATCCATGACACGATCCGCGGCGCGGCCCAGGGGCGTGGGTCGCGCCGCAACTTCATCCGGAACGACAAACGCCCCGCTCGGGCTCGGGACCGATCGGGGCGTTCGCCTGGAGGGAGGTTGGGTTGCCGTCACTGTCGTCCCCGGCGGGCGACCGCGCGACGGCCGAAGCGCCCATCCGCCCCTACGTCAAGCGACGTACGCAGGCCGCTCAGAGCAGCGCCCGTGCTCGCGCATGACCGTTCGAAGCCGATCGTGGTCGAGGGCGTAGGCCGTGATCCCATCGCGGCCGACCATCGTCTCGGCGGCGACGAGCGCATTGACGATCGCCTCCTCGGTGGCCTCGGCGACGGCCTCGAGCAGGGGATTGATCTGCTGGTCCCTGACCATGCGCAGTGCGACCGTCGGGCGCGGATCGTCCTCGCCCGCGTTCCGCGACAGGTCGCGATTCCCGGTGGCGAAGGCGCAGAACAGGTCGCCCGAGCCGTGTGAGGCGTAGCTGCCCATGCGCGCCACCCCCATCCCGACCCGCTGCGCCAGCCGCGTGCACTGGTGGGGGAGCAGCGGCGCGTCGGTCGCCACGATGCCGATGATCGACCCACCCTCCGCACCCCCACGCGGCGCTCAGCGCGTCGACCTCGTCCCAGGGTGACGGCACCTCGTCCCGCGTGATGGCCGCACCGACCGGCACGCCGTCGATTCGCAGCAGCTCGCGCGCCCCGTAGTTGGCCTGGACGAGCACCCCGACCGTCCACTCGGCCGCCAGCCGCGACGAGGTCCCGATGCCGCCCTTGAACTCGTGGCAGATCATGCCCGTGCCGCCACCGACGTTGCCTTCATCGACCCGGCCGCCGCGTGCGCCGGCCAGTGCCGCGTGCACGTGCTCCGGGCGAACGTGGAAGCCGTTGATGTCGTTCAGTGCCCCGTCGTAGGTCTCGCCCGCCACCGGCAGTGCCCAGACCGCGTCGCTCAGGGCGTGCGCGCGCGCGGCGGCCTCGATGATCGCGTCGTGCACGACGCCCACGCTGTGGGTGTTGGTGATGCCGATGGCACCCGCGAGCATGCCCGCCTCGCGGATCCACTCCAGTCCGGTGAGCTCGCCGTTGCCGTTGAGCCGATGCGCCCCGGCGAACACGGGCTCGGTCCAGATGTCGCCGTCATGCGGCACGATCACCGTGACCCCGGTGCGCACCGGTCCGTCGCCCGGCCGCAGCGGTCCCTCTCCGGAGATCAGGGTGGTGTGACCGACCTTCACCCCCGCGACGTCGGTGATCGCGTTCAGCGGGCCCGGCTCCATGCGTCCGATCCGAATGCCCAGGTCGCGTGCGCGCATCGACGGAGTCTAGCCGCGATGCTCGACCAGTCACAGACCGACGAGGACACCCCGCCGCCCACCGCGGTCAGCGGACCGTGAGGACTCGTGGACGGCCTGTGGATAGCCGCCACGACTGGCTCCAAACTCGGGGATAAGTGGTATTGCGTCTCGTCTCGGCAGGCCGCAATACTGAGGGCGTCCCGAAGGGGCAAGCGATACCGGATCAGGCGATTGCATCAAGGGTTCCGGTACCGGCAACGGTGGCTTCGGTCGCCGAGGTCGGACGCCTGTTCCTCCGGGACACTTCGCGTGCCTACGACCGTTCGACCCGTGCGCCGTCGATCTCCTCCACCGACCGGAGGTGGTGGACGGCCGCGAAGCCCTCATCGGCCAAGGATGGAAGCGAGCCGGTCAGCCAGCGATGCTGCCGCCGGAGCGCAGCCGGCGGCGGTCGAGGGGCAGCACGCGCGGCGTTGCGCTCGAGGGCAACCTCGAGGGGCACATCCAGCACGATCGCGACGGCCGGCCGACGATGGCGCCGCGCCATGCCGAGCAGCTCCGAGCGCGCCCAGTCCTCGACATTGGTGGCGTCGACCACGGTGAGCCGGCCGCGGCGCAGGCGCATGGCCAGGATGCGGTGGAGCAGGTCGAAGGCGTCGTCGGTGGCGCCCTGGGCGCCGGGATCGTCGGCGATCATCGCGCGCATGGCGTCCGAGGAGAGGATCTCGGTCGCGGCGAAATGGCGTTGTGCGAAGGTGCTCTTGCCGCTGGCCGCCACCCCGACCAGGAGGACCAGCGCATCGGCGGGGATCGGAAGCGCGACGGAAACGGACCGGCCGCCGAGGTCATCGGCGGCCGGTGAGGTGGTCATGGAGTGCGGATCTAAATCAGCCAGCTCGTCAGCCCTGGGCGTCGCAGTCCGGGCACATCTCCGAGTCGGGGATCGGGGCCTTCGGCTGACCGGTCGCACGCGGAAGGGCGCGTCCGCAGATGGTCAAGCCGGGCTCGCCAACGAGATGGACCTTGCTGAAATGGCGATCTGGCAGCCGCCACGTCACATAACGACGCTGGCGCGTGGGGGTCGAAGACACAGGGCGAGACTCCGGGTGCGGGCCTCAATTGTGCCAGAAATCGACCCCGTTCACAAATCGGCGCCCAATCTGGCAGCATGGCCCGCACAGCAATGAAACGCATCGGCATTCTCACCGGCGGCGGCGACGTCCCGGGCCTCAATTCGGTCATCAAGAGCGTCGTCTACCGGTCGAGCGAGGTCGGCTGGCAGACGATGGGCATCCGGCGAGGCTGGCAGGGCCTGACGCACGTCGACCCGAGCCGTGAGGACGGCGGAGGCTACCTGCGCCCGCTCGACCGGGTCAGCACGCGGGTGATCGACCGTACCGGCGGCACCGTGCTGCACACCTCGCGCACCAGCCCGTCGTCGATGGGGCGCAGCGCGCTGCCCGAGCACCTCGATCCGGCGCGGATCGCGTCCCTGGAGGTCGATGGCGGCCGCTATGACCTCACGCCGCTCGTCCTCGAGAACCTGGAGCGCCTCGCGTTGGACGCCCTGGTCGTCATCGGCGGCGATGACACGCTCAGCTACGCGGCTCGGCTGGGGCGCGAGGGCTATCCGGTCGTCGCCATTCCGAAGACGATGGACAACGACGTCCACGGCACGGAGTACTGCATCGGCTTCTCGACCGCCGTGACCCGCGCCAAGGAGCTCATCAACCGTCAGCGCACCACGCTCGGCAGCCACGAGCGCATCGGTGTCTTCCGCATCTTCGGGCGAAATGCCGGCTACACGGCCTGGTATGCCGCCTACGTCACCAGCGCGCGCTGCGTCATCCCCGAGGTGCGCTTCGACCTCGACGCGCTCTCCGATCTGCTGGCCGACGATCGGCGCCTCAACCCGTCCGCCTACTCGTTCGTCATCGCCAGCGAGGGCGCGATCTGGCAGGGCGGCGAGCTCCGCGAGGTCGGCGAGGCGGACGCCTACGGGCACCGCCACAAGGCCGATGTCGGCGAGGCCCTCGCCGATGAGCTGCACCGCCGGACCGGCGTCGAGACCGTCCACTCCGACCTGACCTACGACCTGCGATCGGGCGATCCGGACGCGCTCGACCAGATGGTGGCGATCACGTTCGCCAACGTGGCCGTGGACCTGCTGTCGGACGCCCAATTCGGGCGAATGGTCGCGGTCCGCGACGGCAAGTACGCGCACGCGCCGCTACCGGAGCGATCGGTTGGCGCACGGACCCTCGACGTCGAGGCCATGTACAACACCGCGCGCTTCCGGCCTCGCTACGAGGCAAAGCTCGGCTCACCGCTGCTGCTGGGGCCGGCGGTCATCGGGTGAGCGGCGGGCAGGGAGCCTTCGCCCCCGAGCGTCGCCTGCTGACGATCGGGCTCCTCGGACTCGTCACCGCGGCGGCGTTCGAGGGCATGGCGGTGCCGACGGTTCTCCCCGCCACGGTTCGTGACCTCGGTGGGCTGAATCTCTACGGCTGGGCATTCAGCGCGTTCTGGCTGACCAACATCATCGGCATCACGCTTGCCGGCTCGGACGCCGATCGCCGCGGTCCGGGTCGAGCGCTCGCGGTCGGCGTCGTCCTGTTCGCCACCGGCATGGTCGTTTCCGGCCTGGCCAACGCGATGCCGATGGTGATCGCCGGGCGCGCCATCCAGGGCTTCGGTTCCGGCGCCCTCGGTTCCGTCATCTACGCGGCGATCGCCCGCGCCTACCCGGCCTCGGCGACGCCGCGCATGATCGCGCTGACCTCGAGCGCCTGGGTCGTGCCGGGATTGATCGGTCCCGCGCTCGCGGGATGGGTGACCGACTCGCTCGATTGGCGCTGGGTCTTCCTCGGTGTCGTGCCGCCGGTGCTGCTGATGGGCCTGGCGGTCTATCCGCAGCTCGCGCGCCTGGGGCCGGCGCAGCGGACGGCGATTCCGATGCGCAGCGATGCGAGCCGCGCCTTTGACGCCCTGCGCCTGGCAGTCGGATCGACGCTGGTGCTGGCGGCGCTGACCATCGGCAACCTGGCGCTGGGGCTCGTGCTGGGCATCACGGGCGGCTGGCTGGCGATCGCCGCGCTCCGGCACCTGCTGCCCCCGGGAACGCTTCGCCTGCGCCGCGGGCGTCCGTCGGTGGTGGCGGTCGTGTTCGGAATCACGTTCGCATTCTTCGGGACGGAGGCGTTTGTCCCGCTGAGTGTCGTCGACGTGCGCGGCGGCAGCGTCACGCTCGGCGGCCTCGCGCTATCGGCGGCCGCGGTGACCTGGGCGGCCGGCTCGTGGGTCCAGGCCCGGGCGGCCGCCGCGGGAATCCGGCGCCTGCTCGTCACCAGCGGCGCGGCGTTGATCGGCGCCGGGATCGTCATCACCGCGCTCGTGCTCGCTTCCGCGGGTGCCGGTTCTCGTCGCGGGCGTTGGCTGGGCCGTCGCCGGCCTCGGGATGGGGCTCGCCTACTCGATGCTTGCGCTCATGGTCCTCGAGACCGCGGTGCCCGGCGAGGAAGGATTCAGCTCGTCGGCCCTTCAGCTGATGTTCACCCTGGGAACCGCCTTCGGAGCCGGCGTGGGCGGGGCCATCGTGGCGCTGGCCGACGCGGGCACGATGCCGCTGGTATCGGCGATCGGGATCGTCGACGCCGTGATGCTGGTCATGGCGGTCGCGGCGGTCGCCGTCTCGCTGCGCGTGCCGTTCGGGCCGTCGGCACGCTCAACGGTCATCGACGTGCGCGGATCCGCCGGAGCGCTGCCGCTCGAGCACCCGTAGCTGCGCCGGCGCGAAACCTGCCGCAGGGTCCCGCCGCAGGAGGGACATCTGCCCCTTGACCCATGCGCTGGCGAGGCGTATATATCGTCCGTCGATATAACGCCGTTCGGTATAAGAGAACGATGGACGAGCTGGCACGCGCGATCCTGCGACTCTATCCGGCCGCCTGGCGAGATCGATACCGAGACGAGCTCGAGGACCTGCTCGGGCAGCGGCGCATCGGGGCGAGCGACCTGGCGGACCTGCTCCGGGGCGCGCTCGACGCGCGCATGCACCCACAGGTGCGCCCGGTCCTGCAGGTCGCGGTCCCGACCATCGGCCCGATCCCGACATCGACCATGGATGCGCAGGCCGGCGTACGGCAACGTCGCGTCGCTATCGGCGTCCGTCATCAGCCGGCGATCCTTCATGCGCCGTGTGCTCGGCGCGGGCGTCGGCCTTCTCTCGCTCGAGTTCCTGGGCGGCACGATCGCCTTCCTGTGGCCCGCGCCGGCGGAGGGCATGGGCGTCGAGTACCCGGTGGGAACCCTCGACGAGATCAACGCGGCATTCCCGGACTGGGCGCACGGCAAGCCGATCGAGTTCCGGCCGGCGCGCGCGTTCGTGGTGAACGTCCCGGCCGCGAAGGCGATGGCGATGGGCGAGCCGGCGGACGTGGCCGCGCCGGCCGCGGGCGAGATCCTGGCGCTGTGGCGCAAGTGCCCGCACCTCGGATGCATGATCCCGCAGGCATGCGAGACCCGAAGCCGATTCCAGTGCTACTGCCACCAGAGCACGTACAACATCATCGGCGAGAAGCTCGAGCTCGGCCCGGCGCCGCGTGGCATGGACCGCTTCCCGGTGCGGATCGACGCCGGCGTCGTGATCGTCGACACCCGCGAGCTGATCAACGGCCCGCCGAAGGGCTCGGTCAGCTTCCATGACCCGCACCCGCCGGGGGAGGGCTGCCGATGAGCGGCGACCTCTCCGATCTCGGCCGCTTCGCCGAGCCCTCGCTGCTGATCCTGGTGTCGCTCGAGCGACCAGCCGCGGCACGGGTACGCGATCATGACCGACGTCGAGGAGCTCAGCGGCACGCCACTCGGTCCCGGCACGCTCTACGCGGCGCTTGCCCGCCTCGAGGCACGCGGCATGATCGAGGCGCTCCCGGCGGAGGACCGGCGCCGCCCGTATCGGATCACGGCCGCGGGCGCTCAGACGCTGCGTGCCCAGCTGGAGGGCCTCGACGCGCTCGTTCGCGCGGGCCTGACGCGCCTCGATCAGCCGGCGAACATGTGACCGAGGCCATGCCCGTTCCGTCAGACGACGTTGAGCTCCTGGATCGGATCCCCGCGGACGATGCGATCGAACCCGAGGGGCGCCAAGGTCCAGGCTCTCGTAGTGGCCGGTGGTCGATCCACTCTGCGAGCCCTCGCCCGACGGCTGGTGCCTGCTGGAGCCCGTGACCTGAGAATCCGTTCGCGAACAGCAGGTTCCGGATGTCGGGGTGCGGGCCGATGATCGCGTTGGCGTCGAGGGTGTTGACCTCGTAGTGGCCGGCCCAGGTGTCGAGCAGGCGCACCCGGTCGAAGGCGGGGACGCGGTGGGCCAGCGCCGGCCACACGAACGCTCTCGAACCGGCGCGCGGTCGGCGGCCGAGGTCCAGCGTGTCGGGATCGGGCTCGCCGGCGCGCGGTGAGAAGCCGGCGATGTAGGCCGGCCCCTCGGGCCGGAAATAGATCCCGGACGGGTCGATGGTCAGCGGCGCGGCGCCGAGGCTGACTGCCGCCTCCAGGTGGTAGACGTGTCGCTTCCGTGGCCGGACCGGCAGCTCGACGCCGGCCATGGCGGCGACCTCTGCCGCACGCGGCCCGGCCGCGTTCACCACCCAGTGCGGCGCCGATCATCGAGCCGTCCGCGAGGCGAACGCCGCGTCAGCGTCGCGCCGTCGCGCTCGAGGCCCACCACCTCGCCGATGCGCTCCTCGACGCCGAGCGACCGAGCCTTGCGCCGGAACCCCTGGAGCAGCGCGTACGCGTCGAACCAGCCCTCGTCGGCCAGCCCGAGCGAGGCGCCGGCCAGGTCATCGGTGTTGAGCCAGTCGAAGCGCGACGTGCAGCTCGGAAGGGGAGAGGAGCCGCACCGGCACGTCGAGCGAGCGCTGGATGGCGTGGTTGTGCTCCAGCGTCGCCAGGCCGGCCTCGGTCGCCAGGAACAGGTAGCCGTTCTCGACGAAGTCGACCTCCGGCACCTCGCCATCGACGGCGAGATATCGGTCCGGGTGCTTGATGAGGTCGACCCCGAACCGGCTGATCTCGATGTTGAGCGGCGTGCTGAACTGCAGCCGGATGCTGGCCGCCGAGAGCGTCGTCGAGCTGGTCCGGAACGACGGATCCCGCTCGACGACCACGATCCGGCCGTCGAAATCGGGGCGCGCCGCCAGGAAGGTCGCCACCGCGGAGCCGATGATGGCGCCGCCCACGATCACCACGTCGGCATGATCTCGGTGCTTCATCCGCGGGATGCTAGCCGCTAGCATGCCGCCCATGTCCGCACCGTCCGTGCGCTTCGCCGATGCGCCGCCCGCGAAGGCCGACGTCGTCGTGATCGGCGGCGGGGTGATCGGCTGCGCGACCGCCTTCTTCGCCGCCAGCGCCGGGCCTGCGGGTGGTGGTCCTCGAACGCCATGCGGCGCTGGGGACCCTGACCACGCCGGTGTCGACCGGCGCCTTTCGCCTCCAGTTCGACAATCCCGAGGAGATCGCCACCGTTCGCGAGGGTATCGAGCTCTTCGACGCCTTCGCCGAGCGAACCGGCCTCGATGGCTGGGACCTCGGGCTGCGGCACGGCGGCTACCTCTTCTGCTCGCTCACCGACGCGACGCTCGAGCGCTCCCGCCGGCTCGTGGCGCGCCAGCGCGAGTGGGGCCTCACCGACGTCGAGCTCCTCTCCGGCGACGAGGCGCGCGCTCGATGGCCATGGCTCTCCGATGGCGTGCTCGGCGCCCGCTATCGAGCCGATGACGGCTGGCTCGACGTCAAGCGACTGACCGCCGGCTACGCCACCGCCGCGTCCAATGCGGCGCGCATCCCGTCCGCGACGCCCGGTGGTGGAGCAACCTTCGTCACCCGCGCCCCCGTGACCGAGATCACGCACACCGGGGAACGGGTCGCGGGCGTGCGCACGACCCGCGGCGACGTCGCCACCGACACCGTCATCGTCGCCGCCGGCCCGTTCGCCGCCCGGGTGGCGGCCTTGGCGGGCGTCGACATCGTGCTTCGTCCCACGCTCCGGCAGAAGATGGTCATCCCCGAGCTGCCATCGGTGCCCGCGGATGCGCCGATGACGATCGAGGAGGAGACGGCGGCGCACTGGCGGCCATCGATGCGGGGCTGCCTGGCGCTCTTCACCGACCCCGACACGCAGGCCGGCGAGCCGCACGATCCCGTGCCGATCGAGCACGAGTGGGCCTTCGGCCTGCTCGATCCCAGCTCGGACCACGCGCTCGCCCGGGTCGCGCCCGTTCTGGCGCGACGCGTGGGCGAACGGCGCGTCATCGGTGCATTGGTACCTGCAGGCCGGCCAATACGAGTACACGCCCGACCGACGCCCCTACCTCGGGCCGGTCGGCCCGGAGGGCCTGCACCTCAACGGCGGCTATTCGGGGCACGGGATCATGGCGGGAGCGGGCGGCAGCCGGCTGGTGGTGGACCTGCTCATCGGGCGCGCGGACCGGGCGACGAACCCGTATCGCCCGGATCGCCCCTTTGCCGATCGAGAGCACGACATCCTCTAGATCAGGACCATCGATGGATTGAGCGCAACCACGCTCCACCCGAGCATGCGAGCATGCTGTCTCCGTCCTGGCCGACACCCGCCGACGCGCTGCCGTTCGCACCGCCCCAGGTGCAGCGGCGCGTTGACGCCGTTCAGCGGCGCGCATTGCGGCAGTGCCGTCACGGTCACCGGCAGCCTCATGGCGGCGCTGCTGATCGTCGACCTCGGCATGAACCTGGTCATCGGCACGCCCGGCATCGGGGCGCTCATGCCGTTCTCGCTGGCCGCTGCCACGATCAGCGCGACTGCCGCACTCCTCGCGTACCGCGCGGCCTTTCGCATCGAGCCACTCGGCCTGGTGGCCATGCTGGCGGTCTTCTCCGTCACGCTGATGGGTGAGGTCCTGACGCCCACCGGGCGGATGCTGGGCTCCGCCCAGCTGGCGATGATCCTGGTCGGCATCGGACTCTTCCTGCCCTGGCGGCAGCAGTGGCACATTGCGGCCCTGGCATCGGCGGTCGGATTCGCGATTGCCTTCGTGCTCAGCCCGATCGGCTCGCAGCTCGGTGCGACGGACGGGGTCAACCTGATCGTCGCCGTGGTGATGGCCTCGGTGGTGAGCATCATCGGCCACCGACTGTCACAGGGCAGGGCGCGCGCCATGCTCGAGCAGCAGTTCACGTTGCGCCGGCTGAGCCGATACGCGCGCCTACAGGAGACCAACGTCACCGAGCTGAACCGCGAGCTGAACGTGGTCGCGCGTCGCGACTCGCTCACCGGGATCGGGAATCGGCTGGCCCTCGACGAGGCGATCGTGCGGCTCCTCGAGCAGGGCTCCCGGCTCCGCCCGGCGCCGTTCGCGCTGATCCTCTTCGATCTCGACCACTTCAAGACCTACAACGACGAGCACGGGCACCAGGCCGGCGATGCGGCGCTCGCGCGGACCGGGAGACATCCTGCGGCGTGCGACCCGCGGCACCGACGTGGCGTTCCGCTACGGCGGCGAGGAGTTCCTGCTCCTCGTCCCCGACACGGACCTGACCGGTGCCATCGCGGTCGCCGAACGCGTGCGAGTCGCGACCGAGGCAGCGGACGACCTGCCGCCGTTCACGATCTCCGGCGGGGTGGCACTCTGGGATCCGATCGACGGTCGCGATCCGCAGCCGCTCCTGCGCCGCGCCGACACCGCACTCTATCTCGCCAAGCGCGCCGGCCGAAACCGCATCGTCGCGGACGAGCTGTCGATCGCGATGCAACGAGGGGCGATCGCCTCCGTGCAGTAGTGCCGGCGTGGCACGATGGGCCGGATGAAGTTCGGACTCCAGGTCAACCAGTTCACCTGGCCCGGCGGCGCAACCGCCATCGGACCGACGCTGGCTCGCGTCGGTCGAGCTGCCGACGACGCCGGCTTCGACTCCATCTGGGTGATGGACCACTTCTTCCAGATCCGCGGGCTCGGCCCGCCTGAGGCGCCGATGCTCGAGGGGCAGACCGCGCTCGGTTTCCTGGCGGCGCACACCGAGCGGGCCCGGCTGGGCCTGATGGTCGGCGGCGTCCACTACCGAGCACCCGGACTGTGGATCAAGGCGACCACCACCCTCGACGTGCTGTCCGGCGGCCGCGCCTGGTTCGGCATCGGCGCCGCGTGGAACGTCATGGAGTCGAAGGGGCTCGGTTTCCCGTTCCCGCCGCTCGGCGAGCGATTCGAGTGGCTGGAGGACACGCTGCGCATGGCGCACGAGATGTGGTCGGGTGGCAGCGGCACCGGCGGGTCCTTCGAGGGAACGCACGTGACCGCGACGCACCTCATCAACTCGCCGCAGTCGATCAGCAGGCCGCGCGTCCCGATCCTGGTGGGCGGCGGCGGCGAGCGGAAGACCCTGCGGCTGGTGGCCCAGTACGCGGACGCCTGCAACATCTTCGGTCGGTCACCCGAGTTCGTCCGCGACAAGCTCGCCGTGCTGCGCGAGCACTGCGATCGCCTCGGCCGCCCCTACGACGAGATCGAGCGCACCGTGCTGACCAGCGTCGACCTCGAGGCTGACTCGGCCGATGCGATCGTCGAGCGCTTCGGCGGCCTCGGCGAGGCCGGCGCGCAGCACGTGATCTTCAGCGTCCGGGGCGTGGCCGACACCGCGAGGCTCGACCGCATCGGCGCCGAGATCCTCCCGCAGCTGCGCTGAGTCAGTCCGTCCCGAACCTCGCCGCCCGGCCGCGGTCCACCAGCGAGCGCCCTGGATCACCAGTCGTCCGGCACGCACCATCGGGTCAGCGTTCGCCAGCTCGAGCGCCTCCGCCAGTCGGCACGGCGTAGATCGAGATGCCGCGCATGCGCTCATCGGTCTGCTCCGCCAGCGGACCGTTGGCGATCAGCACGCCTCGCCGCTTCAGGCCGCGCAGGTAGGTGAGGTGCTCGACCTGGAGGCGATCGAGCTCCTCCTCGCTGATGCTGGGGCGGGTTGGCGGCGCGGATTGAGGAAGACGATGGTGTGCTCGTCGAAAGCCTCCGGGATGAGCTCGTCGCTGTCGGGGTAGCTCACGTCGGTCAGCTCCGCCAGGAGGTCCTCGACCGGCCGCACCGACCGCTCGCCGGATGCGCGATCGGTGACCTCGACGCCCCCGGCCGCCAGCGACCGCGGGCTGACGGTGACGATGGTCGGCATGCCGAGCAGCTCCGCATCGGTGAACTTCACGCCCGGCGACTCGTCGCGATCGTCGTACAGCACCGGCACGCCGGCCTCGCCCAGCCGCCGGTAGAGGTCCTCGGCAGCGTCACGCACCGCCTCGTCGCGATTGGCGCCGATGGCCACCAGGTGAGCGCGGTAGGGTGCGACCTGGATCGGCCAGGCGATGCCCTTCTCGTCGTGGTGGGCCTCGACCACGCAGGCCAGCGCGCGGCCGAGCCCGATGCCGTACGAGCCCATCACGACCGGTCGGCGGCTGCCGTCCTCGGCCAGGAATGTGGCGCCGAGCGCCTCGGTGTACTTGGTGCCGAGCTTGAAGATGTTGCCGACCTCGATCCCGTTCGCCAGCCGCACCGGCGCGCCGCAGGTCGGGCACGCATCGCCGCCCCGCGCGCTGGTGATGTCGGCCACCACGTCCGGCGTGAAGTCGCGGCCGGCATTGACGTTGCGCAGGTGGAGGCCAGGCCGGTTCGCGCCTGCCACCAGGTTCGGAGCGCGCGCGACCAGGTCGTCCACGATGACGACGGTGTCGTGGGCGCCGATCGGCGATCCGTAGCCGGGCTCCATGCCGGCGGCCCGGATCTCGTCCACCTGGGCCGGCCGCAGTCCACCGGCCGCGGCGACCGCGTTGACCAGCTTCGTCTCGTTGACGTCGAAGTCGCCGCGCACGATGGCGGTCAGCAGGCGCCCGTCGCCGGCCACGAAGAAGGCGGCCTTGGCGGTGCGCGCGATGGGGATCTCGAGCAGCGCCGCCAGCTTGGCGATCGTATCGGTCCCCGGCGTGGCGACCTCCTCGACGGCGTTCGGCTCCTCCGGCTCCGCCTCGGGCTTGCGAACCGCCGCGACCTGCTGGTTGGCGGCGTAGCCGCAGCCGTCGCAGATGACGAGCGTGTCCTCGCCGTGCTCGTTGAGGACCATGAACTCGTGGGCGCCGCTGCCGCCCATCATGCCGACGTCGCTCGACACGGCGATCGCCTCAAGCCCGAGCCGGGCGAAGATCCGCTCGTACGCCTCGTGGTGAAGCTGGTAGCTGTGGTCCAGGCCGGCGTCGTCGACGTCGCAGCTGTAGCTGTCCTTCATGACGAACTCGCGAACGCGGATCAGCCCGCCGCGGGCGCGTGGCTCGTCGCGGAACTTGGTCTGGAAGTGGTAGAGGATCAGCGGTAGCTGGCGGTAGCTCTGCACGATGTCGCGCAGCAGATCGGCGACCACCTCCTCGTGGGTCATGGCCAGCACCATGTCGCGCCCCGCCCGGTCCTTGAAGCGCGCCATCTCCGGGCCGATCTGGTCGTAGCGCCCCGTCTCGCGCCACAGGTCGGCGGGGTGCACGACCGGCATCTCCATCTCCTGCCCGCCGATGGCGTCGAGCTCCTCGCGGATGACCTGCTCGATCCGCTGCTGCACGCGGAAGCCGAGCGGCAGCAGGGAATAGATCCCGGATCCGAGCTGGCGCAGGTAGCCGCCACGCACGAGCAGCCGATGCGACGCCATCTCGGCGTCGGCCGGGTCGTCGCGGAGCGTGGCGAAGAAGAGCCGTGTAAGACGCATGGCCGCCGATTCTAGCCGGGTCGAGCGGCTCGCCTTCAGCCTGGCGCCGGTCGGGCGACGCCGCTGCGCAGGCCCACCAGGTGCTCCGAGCCGCGCAGCCAGCGCAGCGGCACCAGCGCGATCAGCAGCAGGCCGGCCGACGACCAGCAGCAGCCCGTCGACCCCGTAGACCTCGGCGGCACCGCCGCCGGAGAGTGAGCCGACCACCTGGCCGATCGCCAGGAACACCGAATAGAGGCCCATGATCGCGCCGCGATCGGCCGGATGCTCCTCGCTGATGTCGGCCAGCATGCCAAGGGCCGCGGGCGTCGCACCTGCCAGCACGAAGAGTCCGCCGCCGGCCGCGACCCCGATGCCGTAGCGCGCGAGGGAGCCCCAGGTCTCGGCGTGGTTCAGCGCGAAGGCGGCCCCGACCATGAGCATGCCGCCGCCGATCCCGATGGCCATGATCGTCGTTCGCCGATAGCGCTTGAATCGGTTGCCCCAGTAGAAGAGTCCGGCAAAGAAGACCACCAGCGCTACGCCAAGCCCGATGCTGACCTGTACCGGTGCGAAGCCGCCCATCAGCAGCTGATCCTCGAAGCCGGCCCGGCGCTCATCCACCAGCTGGAAGATCGACTGGCTCGTCCAGGCGCCGATGAAGGCGTTCACCGCGATCCAGGTCGGGGCCAGCAGCCAGACCGACCGGCTCGTGAGCAGCCCGCGATAGCGGCCGAGGTCGAACCCACGAGCGACCCCCGCCACGCCCCCGGCGCCGAGCTCGGACGCCTCGCGGTGCGCGACCTGGACGGATCCCGGCCGCGATTCGGTCACGCCGTAGCGATAGATCAGGAAGCTGATGCCGTACAGCACGGCGTTGAGGTAGAAGGCATTCCGGTCGAGCAGCGCCCACAGCCCTCCGGCGGCGACCAGGCCAAGGCCGATTCCGGCCAGGGTGGCCGCCTCGAACTGCGCCACCGTCCGCCCGCGGAGGCCCTCGTCGTGCGAGGTGGCGAGCGCGATGTAGCCGAGGATCGACGGGATGCTTGCCGCGGCCGCGGCGCCCTCCAGCCATCGTGTCGTCCCGAGCAGGAGCAGGTCGGTGGTCAGCGCCGTCAGGACGACCGCGACGGCGCCGAAGATCGGGCCGAGCTGCATCACCGGCCGTGACCCGAGCCGGTCGGAGAGCATCCCGAAGATGGGGGAGAGGATGAGCTCGGCAACGAAGAAGGCCGCCGTCAGCAAGCCCACCTGGAGGGCGGTCACTTCCTGGCCGGCGCCGAAGGCATCGAGCTCGGCGAGGTAGTAGACGAGGAGCGCCCCGGTCAGCCCCGTGCTGAAGCGCAGGGTGAAGGTGCCGATGAGGACCGCGTTCAGGGAGCGACGCACAAGGTGCGCAGTATGCCGATTCGATGCCGCGACGCGCCACGGGACGCGAAACGCCCGCCCCGGTGACGGGACGGGCGCGGTGCGGTGCGGTGCCGCGTTGGTCAGGCCGTGGCGGACTCGCCGTTCCCCAGGCTCGCGAGGGCGAAGGCCTCCTCGAGGGCCTCCAGCGGCCGGAAGCCGACGGCGGCCTTCGGCGCCTCGCCGGGGGCGAAGAACGCGACGGTCGGGATGCTCATGATCCCGTACTTCATTGCGGTCTGCGGGTTGGCGTCGACGTCGAGCTTGCGAACCTCGACGGTGCCGGCGTACTTCGCGGCCAGCTTGTCGATCTCCGGCGCGACCATGCGGCACGGCCCGCACCACTCGGCCCAGAAGTCGACGACGACCGGCTTCTCGTTTTGCAGCACATCGGCGTCGAACGTGGCGTCGGTGACCTCTTGGACGTTGGCGGACATCGGTTCCCTTTCCTCGTCGCCCGGCGTCAGCCGGCGACCTGTTGCAGCAATCGGTAGGCGTCGAGGACGCGGTCGTCCACGAGCCGGTAGAAGACGGTGGTTCCCTCGCGGCGCTTGGCGACCAGTCCCGCGGCCCGCAGCACGCTCAGGTGCTGGCTCATGTTCGGCACCTGGCACCCGACGTCGCGCGAGAGGTCGCTCACGCTGCGCTCGCCATCGGCCAGCTGCTCGAGAACGCACAACCGCTTCGGGTCCGCCAGCGCGCGCGCGATGCTCGCGGCGTGGACCCGGGTCGCGTCGGTGGCGGTGGCCATCGCTTCCATCGCTGCCAGTGTCTCAGAACTTGCGCAATCACGCAAATGCCAGAGCGGCGGTCAGGCGGGCACGCTGCCGGCATCCGCCGGGGTCCGAGCTGGCGCGGGCAGCTCCGTGACGCGCGCAGCCGTGAAGCGCCCGATGCCAGCGGCCGCGAACAGGATGGCGAATGCCGGATAGCCCCCGAGCAGCATGACGATCGAGGACACGGCCACGCCGCCGCAGTACGCGCCGACGTTGCGCACCACGAAATGGCTCTGGAAGGCGAGCACGCCCGGCCCGGTGGCGAGCCGGAAGAGCCGCTCGTTCGCGGCCAGCTGCCCAGCCGTATCGCCCGCGGCCATGAGCACCGCGACCAGGATCAGCACCGCCGGCGCCAGCGGGTTGATCGGGTGCGCCGCCAGGCCGAGGAAGAGCGCCGTCCCGCGAAGCAGGAACGACCGATGGAGCAGCCGCGATGCGGATCCGCCGCGCAGGTGTGAGCTGACGTAGAGCGATGCCAGGACGAGGGTGCCCGAGCTGATCGCGCTGATGATGATCGCGAAGCCGGCGCCGG
Organism: uncultured Chloroflexia bacterium; assembly: GCA_963789435.1. Lineage (GTDB taxonomy): Bacteria > Chloroflexota > Limnocylindria > QHBO01 > QHBO01 > JACDBZ01. The sequence goes on along the minus strand of CAWBKO010000002.1, from coordinate 82,329 downwards.
TGCCGAGGACCGCGATGGCGTAGACCGACAGGAAGGGCGAGAGCCCTGCCGACAGCAGGGCGAGCGTCATCACGTTGCCGTGGCGTCGAAGGCGTGCCTGCGCATCGCTGGTCCACGGCGTGCCGCGTGGCACGCGGATCCGCCCGGGCGAGGGCAGGCCGCGAAGCACGACCAGCGGGACGATGCCGGCAACGCCGGACACGAGCAGCGGGATGGCATACGCCCACAGGCCGACACTCGCGACGAGGCCATCGATGGTCAGCGCGATCGGCAGCAGGATCACCGAGCCGATGCCGAGCGTGATGCCACCCAGCCGCGGCGCGACCAGCCGGCGCTGGTCGTCGGGCAGGATGATCTGGAACCACGACTGCTGGAGGCTGTAGGCGATCGAACCGAGCGCCCCGAGCAGGCCGCTGATGACACCGATGAGCGCGATCGTCGCCCAGGCCGGCAGCCAGCCGAGCGCCGTCAGCGCGACCGCGCCGGCGAGCAGGAACCCGCGTGGCTCGCCGATGGTGGCGAACAGGATCACGATGCCGCGCAGGTTGCCGTTCGTCCGATCGAGCATCGTCGGAAGCCAGCGCTGCGACATGGTGCCCAGCGCCGGCAGGACGGCAACTGCCGTCGCCAGTGCCGGATGGGCGCCCAGCGCCAGGAGCAGAGGAATCGTGATCGCCGGCCCGGTGAGTGCGCCGATGAAGCCCTGCGCGACCGCGAGGATTCGGAATGGACGGTACTGGCGCGCCGCGAAGGCTCGCCAATCGGAGATGGAGGAGGAATCGGGAAGAGAAGGAGCGCGCACGGAACGAACGAAGCCTTGTCCGGGAGCGCGCGTACTCTCGGAGACGTCTTCTCCGAGCGTCGGCGCAGGGCGTCCCAGCCGGGCAGCCGACGTCAAGAGCGTACGCCATCGAGGTCGATCGGTCACATGGGTGATTGGTCATGGGGTGTCGCCGACGCGACACGCTAGTTGTCACGAACCGACCCCATCGTCGCGTCATGAACATTCTTCTCGATTGCGCCTCGTGCGGCGACGAGGTCGTCTTCTCGGTCGACGTGGCCGACGACGAGCTCGTCTGCAGCGCCTGCAACACCCATATGGCGTTCGCGCCAGACCCGACCACCACCTTCGCTCTCCTGTACGAGGCGGCCTGATCCCTCGGCGCTGCGGCCGCGAGAGACTTGTGGCACCCTCCGTCGCATGGCACCGGCTCGGCGCGCTTCGGCCCGGCGACGCATCGCCTCGACCCTGCTCGCCGCCGGCCTGCTGGTCGGGGCTGGCGCCCTAGCCGCCTATGCCCTCGGGCGGGCGGACCTGGCTCCACTCCTCGGCGGCCGGATCCCACTGGTCGCCTATGACGCCTACCGCTCGGCTTCGGAGGGGGCACCGGGCGTCACCGAGTCGTGCCGGGTGCCATGGCAGGTCGTCGCCGGCATCGCGCAGGTCGAGTCACGCCACGGTCAAATCGACCCGGACCACCACCTGGCCGCGGACGGCAGCGTCGTGCCGCCCATTCGGGGCCGGCCGCTTGACGGCAGGCGCGGGACGCAGACGATCGCCGACACGGACGACGGCGAGCTCGACGGCGACCAGACGTGGGACCGAGCCATGGGCCCGCTCCAGTTCATCCCCACCACCTGGCGCGAGCTCGGCCGTGACGGCAATGCCGACGGCACTGCGGACCCGGACAACCTGTATGACGCCTCGCTGACGGCGGTCGCCCACCTCTGCCTGCGCGAGCCGGGCGACTACGGCGATCGCGGCGAGCTCCGGCGGGCACTCATCGCCTACAACGCCTCGGGACGCTACGCCGACGACGTGCTGCGCTGGATCGATCGCTACCAGTCCGAACAGATCGACGATGTCCTGGAGGACGGGAGCGACGAGGTCTGAGCGTCAGCCGTTCGTTGACTCGGAAACGTTCAGGCGCCAGTAGAAGGTCCCTTGCCCCCCATCGTCGGCGAATGTGATGTCCGCGCGGATGGCCCAGGCGCCGTCCTCGACGGGCACGCAGACCAGATCGGTTACCTCGCTGCCGCTGGTCCACTCCGTGCCACCCTCGACATCGCCGGATCGGAAGCCGGCGTCGGGAATGGCCGTGACGCGCCACCCGGCGATGGCGACGCCGTCGGTCATGCGCAGCGAGACCTCGGAGAGGCCCTGGACCTGGAGGACCGTGAAGCGCTGGAGGTGCACCGCGCGTGGAGCGACGGTCGAGACCGGCTCGTCGCCGCCCAGCCACTCGACTTCGTCGACCACCGGAGGCAGGTCATCGCCCGCCGCGTGGAGCACCGCCACGGGATAATCGGTCGGCGAGGTGCGCGCGGGGAGATCCTCGGCGCACGCGCCGCCGGCAGCCTCCGACGCGGTCGGCGTCGGCGTCGGCGTGCATGCCGCCGCCAGCATCCCGACGGCGAGCAGCGCACCGAGCGTTCGACGGCTCATCCGCGGATCAGGACTCCGTGATCTCGATCGTGTCGATCCGATCTCCGGGGTTCTTGTCGAACTGCGGGTCGCGCTCGCGAAGAGCCTGGACGACGTCCATGCCCTCGGTCACGCGGCCGAAGACGCTGTGACGGTCGTCGAGATGCGGCGTCGCGCCGTGGGTGATGAAGAACTGGCTGCCGTTCGTCCCGGGCCCGGCGTTGGCCATCGAGAGGATGCCGGGGCCCTCATGGCGCAGCGAGGGGTGGAACTCGTCGCCGAACTGGTACCCGGGTCCGCCCGTACCGGTGCCGGTCGGGTCGCCGCCCTGAGCCATGAAGCCGCGAATCACACGGTGGAAGGTCGTGCCGTCGTAGAAGCCGGCGCGGGCCAGGTTCACGAAGTTCTCGACGGTGAGCGGCGCGCGATCGGCGTACAGCTCGACCACGATGTCACCCTTCTCCGTCTTGAATCGGGCGGTGTAGCTCTTCGTCGTGTCGAGCGCGCCGGAGGGCGGGCTGGGTCGGTCGGCCATCGGTTCTCCTGCGTGGGATTGGTGGAGCCGATGCTACCGGACAATCTCCCCGGCCGAAATTCAGGGCAGCTCGCCTCGGTCGTCGGCCGCCTCGAGCGCATCGTGAGCCGCCACCCGACCGGCGTTCCACGCCTGCCACGCGTTCAGGCCCTCCTCGCTACGCAGCTCGTCCAGCCGCCGGCCAAGCGCCTCGGCGAGGTACGTCGCGTCGCCCTTCTCGAGCGCAGGCAACGCTCTGACCAGCGAGGGGATGGCGTCGTCTCCGAGCGAGATCGCGTAGAGCTCGTCGAGCCCGCTGCGACCGTCCGGCGGCACGAGCTCGGGATCCAGCACACGGGCGAGGTTCTGCTCGCTGATGAAGCGCACGGGGCCGATCAGGTTGAGCCCGAGTCCGATCACAAGCGCCGCGCCGATCAGGACGTGCCCGATCCACCGCACGCGATCCATGGCGAGCGCCGCCAGGAGGCTGATCGCGCCGACCGCCAGCACGATGATCGTTGCCAGCACGTAGAAGCGCAGCTCGGTCCAGCCATACGCCTCCTGGTAGAGCCGCAGGCGGAGCGCGGACGAAGCGATGACGACGCCGGTGAGCACGACCATCGCCATGGCGACGCCGACGAGGAGGCGAGTTCGGTGGGTGGCGAAGCGCTCGACGCCGATCACCAGGCCGCCGGCGAGGAAGGCCACGGCCACGAGCTCGAAGAAGCCACGGCGGGCGTACTCGGCGTATCCGATGCCTGTGGCCTGCAGGGTGTCCAGGCCGCCGAACAGGTACGCGCCCTGGAGCACGACGAAGAGCAGGAACACGGCGGCGACCGCGCTCAGCACAGTGACGGCCTCGGTGGTGCCGATCCTCCAACCAGGGGCGGCGACGGCATGGTGCGAGCCTTCCTCGAGGTGTTCGGCGGCGACGAACGCCAGGGCGCCGGCCACGAACCAACCGAGCGCCAGGGCCAGGAGCAGGCGGGCCGGCAGGTCACCCAGCTCGACATCGAATCCGAACAGGTCGCCGATGATGTTCGCGAACACGGCATCCGCCGCTGAGAACAGCGCGATGAACACGAGGACGATCGGGACCGCCACGGCGATGCCGCGCACCACCGGCAGCGCGCCTCGCAGTCGCGGCCGGAGCGAGCCCGTGGAAGGCAGGGAGTCCCGCGCGTCGGCCAGTACGGGGAACGCGCCGACCGAGGCCCAGCCCGCCGCACCCACCCCGAGCGCGACGAGGCTCCAGAACGGCCGGGCAATCACCCGCAACCCGCCGAGCGAGGCCAGCCATCCCGCCGCGAGCCCGAGTGCGGTGAGCAGGTCAAGGGACTCGATGACCGGGTCGGCACGAACGGCGGCGAACCCGGCGAACAGCAGCGCACCCGGCCCAAGCCACGTGTCGAAGCTCCACAGGGCTGGGGTATGGCGCCTGACGAACCACCCGGCGACGACGAGCAGGCCGATGGCGATGGGCAGGTTGACGCCAAGACCGACGTCAAAGAACAGCAGCTGCCCGATGATGCCAAGCAGCGCAGCGACGGCGACGACCCGCCCGGCCGCCCTGATTCTCCGCCGCCAGGAGATCGTTGCCGCGGGGACGGGCGTGGTCCTCAGGGCTTCTGCTGCCACCGGCTGCACGCTCAGTGCTCGACGTCGATCACAAGGCGCTGGGCGCCATCGTCGGTGAGCCGGATGACCCGTACGCAGACCTCGCTGGCCAGGCCGAGATACCAGGTGCTCTGCGCCTCGAAGTCGCCGCTCTCGACGAGATCGACGAGGGCCGCAAAGTCCGGGTCGAAGTCGGTCGGGCCGTCGTAGCTGCTGGTGTTGTCCTCGGTCTGCTTCGTGCCGCCGCGCATGGTCAGCTGCAGGAAGCTCGATCCGGTGACTTCGAGCGGCATGCCGGACGGGTCGTGCATGAAGGGCGGCGTGGCGCGGTCGAGCGTGAACTCCGGCAGGCCGTTGGCGAACTCGAAGACGACCCGATCGTAGTCCGCGTGCGTGCCGACCCGAACATCGGTGATCTGGGCGCGTGCGACCGTGGCGTCGTCGACCACGGGAAGGTCACAGCTGAACGCGCCGAGCGCATCAGACGGGACGGGCTCCTCGCTGGCGGGCGTCGATTCGCCGGGAGACACCGACGCGGGCGGCGACGAGGCTGGGGTGGTGGCACTCGCCGGTGGGGCGCTCGACGGCGGGGCGCTCGACGAGGGAGTGGTACCGCCAACACACCCGGCGAGCAGGGCGCTCGCCATGATGAGCGGGGCCGAACGATGAATGCGCATGCGGGTAGCTCCTTGGATCGACGTGGTCTGGCGTGGCCATAGACGCCTGACCGCCACGCAACGTTACGGGCCCCCACGGCTAGACTTGCCGCGACGATGAACGACACCGAACGCGGGTTCTCGGCGGGACTCAAGGGTGTACTGGCCGGCGAGACGGCCCTGGCAATGGTCGACGGCGCCAACGGGCGGCTGCTGTATCGCGGCTTCCCGATCGGCGAGCTCGTGCAGCACGGCTCGTATCCGCAGGTCGCGGAGCTGCTGTGGACCGGCCAGTGGGTAGCCGAGGCGCACCTCGCCTGCGGGCCGCTTCCTGAGCCGATCGTCGAGATCCTGCGCCACCTGCCGCCTTCCACCAACGCGATGGACGCGCTGCGGACGGCGGTGTCCGCCTGGGGCGCGTTGAGCGGAAGCCTGTGGCCGCCGACCGTCGAGCAGGCGCGGACGGTGACCGCGCTGGCGCCATCGGCGCTGGCCGCCTTCGCTCGTCTGCGCGACGGGAAGGAGCCGATCGACCCGGATCCGTCCCTGGACCTGGCCGAGGGCTTCCTGTACCAGCTTGGTGGCGAGCGGCCTGACCCCGCGTCCGCCCGGGCGCTCGACGCCTACTTCATCGTGGGCGCCGAGCACGGCTTCAACGCGTCGACCTTCGCGGCGCGGGTCATCATCTCGACGCACTCGGACATGGCCAGCGCCGTGGTCGGCGCGATCGGCGCGCTGAAGGGCCCATGGCACGGCGGCGCACCGGCAGAGGTCGTCGACCAGCTGCACGAGATGGGCTCCATCGACCAGGCGGAGGCCTGGATCCGAGCGACCCTCGACCGCGGCGAGCGGTTGATGGGCTTCGGGCATCGCGTCTACCGCACCTACGACCCACGCGCCGCGGCCCTGCGCGCGGTGGCCGAGAGCCAGGCCGGCATGGCGGATTGGCTCGGCAAGGCGGTGGCGGTCGAGGAGATCGCGCTCCGCGTGCTGGCCGAGTTCAAGCCCGACTACCCGATCAAGACGAACGTCGAGTACTACGCGGCAGCCGTGCTGCAGGGCGTCGGGTTGCCGCCCAACCTGTTCCCGGCCACGTTCGCGCTGGCGCGCCATGCGGGGTGGACGGCGCATTGCCTCGAGCAGGCCGAGGCGAATGTGCTCATCCGTCCCGACGTCCGCTACGTCGGGGAGCCGGAGCGGTCGCTGCCGGCCTGAGCGATCCGCATCTCGAGCAGCCGCCGCTCGGCCGGGTTGTCGGTGAGCGCGAGTGCCCGGGTGTCCGCCGCCCGCGCCTCGACCGGGCGGTCCATGCGACGCAGCAGCTCGGCCCGGGCGGCGTGGAACAGGTGATAGCCGTCGAGCCGCGCTGCCAGCGGCTCGATGGCCGCCAGCGCCTCCGCGGGTCCGTCGCGCTCGGCGACCGCCAACGCCCGGTTCAGCGCAACCACCGGGGTCGGCTCGATCCGATACAGGGCGTCGTACAGGGGGACGATGGTCGACCAGCTGGTGGCGGGCCAGGCCGGCGATGTGGCGTGCACGCCGAGGATGGCGGCCTGCAGCTGGTACGAGCCAGGCAGGCCCATCCGCTCCGATCGTCGCAGCAGCTCCACGGCACCGCCGATCGCGGCCCGGTCCCAGAGCGAGCGGTCCTGGTCGGGCAGCAGGACGAGTGACCCGTCGGCTGCGAAGCGTGCATCGGAGCGCGCCAGGTGGAGGCGCATGAGCGCGAGCAGGCCAAGGACTTCGGGCTCGTCCGGCATGAGCCGCGCGAGCAGCGAGGTCAGCCACTCCGCGTCGCGGGCGAGATCTCGTCGCTCGCCGACCTCCCCCGACGATGCCAGGTAGCCCTCGTTGAAGATCAGGTAGAGGACGCGCAGCACCTCACCCAGGCGGGCCGGCAGCTCCGAGCCGTCGGGCACCCGGTACGGGATCGCCGCGTCGCGGATCTTCCGCTTGGCACGAACGAGGCGCTGCGCGATGGTCGCCTCGGGTACCAGGAACGCGCGCGCCACCGCGGCGGTCTCGAGGCCGCCGATCGTCCGAAGCGTCAGCGCGACCTGGGCCTCACGGTTCAGCGCCGGGTGGCAGCAGGTGAAGAGCAGCCGCAGGCGGTCATCGGCGCCCATCGGCCCCCCGGTCGCGATCGGTGGATCCATCTCCGTGGCCTCCGCGGTCAGCTGGCGCATCCGTTCTCGGTAGCGCGCGTGGCGCCTCAGCCGGTCGACCGCCTTTCGCCGCGCCGCGGTCATGAGCCACGCGCCGGGGTTGTCCGGGATGCCATCGGCCGGCCAGTGCTCGAGCGCCGATACCGCCGCGTCCTGGACCAGCTCCTCCGCGAGGTCCCAGTCCCCGAGGATCCGGACGAGCGCCGCCGTCAGCCGGCCGCGCTCCTCGCGCAGGACGGCGCTGAGCCGCTCGTCGACCTCAGCTCGTTGCGTCACGCTCGACGATGGGGCGGATCTCGAGTGTCGTCGCCGCTCCCGGCCAGGACGAGGCCAGCGCGAGCGCCGCATCGAGGTCAGGCACCTCGAGGATCCCGTACCCGCCCACCATCTCCTTGCCCTCGGCAAACGGGCCGTCGGTGACGGTGCTCCCGCCATCCGGGCCGATGCGCACGGTCGTCGCCGTCGAAGACGGCTGGAGCTCGTGGCCCTCGATGATCCGGCCAGCGGCTGCGTGCTCGTTCCACCACTCGCCGATCCGGCCATAGGTGGCCTGCTCCTCTTCGGTGGAGGTGGCCATGCCATCCTCGGCATCGGCGATCAGCATCATGTACTTCATCGTGACTCCTTCGGTCGTTTGGGTCCTGCATCCAGACGACGTTCGACGGCGCATGAGATCGACATCGGTACCGATTGTGCACTTCCTCGACCGCATGGATGACAAGGGATCAACCGTCGATCGGCTCGGTGGCCTCGAGGGCGCCGATGAGGCAGCGCTCGGGATCAGCCCGCCGCCGGAGTCCGCGCCGCCCGGCGCCGAGGTCGACGACGAGGAGCGGCTGGTTCCCGGGGCCGGCTTCGATGACGTCCGTCGTGATGAGTCGAAGCCATGGTTCACCTCGCTGGCGGCAGGGAGTGACCAGGCCGGTGTCGCAAACGACCCGCCCGATGCGCAGCCGGCGCCGGTGTCCCGAGGCACTGCGCGAGGACGAGAACGGCCGGTAGCGGCACAATAGGGGCGTGAGCTCCGCGCATCGGTCGCGGCCGTCGACCGCGGCGGTGGCGGTCGCCCTCCTCATCGTCTACGTGGTGTGGGGGAGCACCTACCTCGGCATCGCGATCATGATCGAGACCCTGCCGCCGCTGCTGGCGGCCGGGGTCCGCTATGCCGCCGCAGGGCTGATCATGCTCGGCGCGCTCGTCGCCTACGCGCGCGTGCGACGCAGCGCGGAGCCGATCGAGCGACCGACCCGCGCGCACTGGCGGTCGGCGTTCATCGTCGGCACGCTGCTCCTCCTCGGCGGCAATGGCGGCGTCGTGCTGGCGGAGCAGTACATCCCGTCGGGCATCGCTGCGGTGATGATCGCGGCGATGCCGATCTGGCTGTCCCTGTTCGACGCCATCCTCACCCGGCGTTGGCCCAGCCGGTTGGTGATCGGTGGACTGATCGCCGGCATCATCGGCGTCGCGATTCTGCTGGCTCCGCTCGAGGAGATCGACGCCATCAACCCGATCGGGATTGGCCTGTGCGTGCTGGCCGAGATCTCCTGGGCGGCCGGCTCCATCTACGCCAGGCGCGCACCGCTGCCGCGCTCCGCGCTGCTCGGCACGGGACTCGAGATGCTCGCCGGGGGCCTGGTGATGGTCCTCGCCGGCAGCCTGCTCGGCGAGATCGGCCAGGCAAACGTCGAATCCTTCTCGATCCGTTCGCTGGCCGCATTGGCCTACCTGATCGTCTTCGGCTCGATCGTCGCCTTCACTGCCTACACGTGGCTCCTGGCCAACGTGCCGGTCTCGACCGTGGGGACATACGCCTACGTCAACCCGATCATCGCGGTGGCCCTCGGCGCCGTCATCCTGAACGAGCCGATCACGCCGAGGACGCTGATCGCCAGCGCGATCATCATCGGGGCCGTCGTGGCGATGGTCTCAGGGCGGCCGCGCGAGGCCGAGGGGCCGGGGCCGGTGCCTGACGCGGTGCGGCCGCTGGAGGCGGAGTGACGGTGGCACCGATTCTGCGCCGGATCCCGTGATGAATACGCGCGCCATCTCGTGCAGCTGCGACGCGATCGATGGTGGCTGGCGCTGCTCGGTCCTCATCGGCGACGACCCTTCGGCGACGGAGCACACCGTCGAAGTCGACCGTACGACACTCGACGACCTCGCCCCAGGTGCGACTCCGGAAGAGCTGGTGCGCGAATCCTTCGTGTACCTGCTCGAACGCGAGCCGCGTGAGAGCATCATGCGCGCGTTCGAGCTGCCGATCATCGCCCGCTTCTTCGGGGACTACCCAGACGAGATCAGCCGCCGGCTCCGAGGCGGCTGACGGGGCCATCAACTGGGCGGCCTCGGTCGGGTCGCCACGGAGCCGATGACGCGCACCTTCGAGAATGCGGACGGGAAGACGACGAGGTTCCACGTCCCGCCGTGGGCCGCCGAGGGCAGGATCAACCCATCGGCGCCGAGCTCCCGGGCTCGGGACGCGAGCTCCTGGGCCGCGCGTCGAGGTCCGATGAGGTCGTCGAGTTCGACATCGAGCTCCTCGCGCACCTTCGATTGGCGCAGGTCGACCACCTTCAGGTCCGTGACGTCCAGGCGCCACAACCGTCGTCGCTCGCGCCCGGGATCGATGGCGCCGCGGGTCGCGGCGCTCCACTCAGCCCAGGCGGTCCCGGGGTCCAATGAGGCGTAGAGCGGCCACGGGTCGCCCGCCCGGTGGCCGCGCGCGTCGACCGGTGCCGGGCGGTCGGGTGGGAGCGCGGGCGTGTCGAGACCGGTCTGGCGGTGGACGCGGCCGCTGAATCGGGTGAGCGCGCTCAGACGTAGTCCCCGACGGTGTACGACTCCGCGGCGGCGCGGACGGCGTCGAAGTCGCCCCTGGCCAGGAGATCCACGGGCCGTCTCCAGCTGAGCGTGCCGTTCGGCGCCTCGAGCCAGTCGCGCTTGGCGGCATCGGTCATGCCGCGGCCGAGCAGGTCGAGGATGGCCTGCAGCTCGCCGATGCGATGTCGGTAGCGAGCCTGTGGCGACTGGCCGGCACGCCAGCGCTCGGCGGTCCGCACGTTGGCGCCGGTCACGCGCGCGACGAACGGCGCCGGGAAGAGCCGGATCAGTCGAGGTGGGGGAGCCGCACGAATCGTCATCGTTCGAGAATACTGCCGGTGTACATGCCGGTCAATCTGCCGGTATCGGTTCGAGCGCCACGATGGCCGCCGCGCGGGTGGACCGGCTGGGCAGAAACGCGGGATCTGCCCGGCGTAACCGATGGCGTACACCCAACCACGGAGGCTGCCCATCCCCAACCGCGCATGGAGGACACCTCATGACAAGAAACCCCGCCAGGTGGGTGGGACCCTCGCTCGGCGTCGGGCTGCTGCTGGCGATGGTGACCGGCGTGATCGCGGCGCCGCCGGCACAGCCGCGCAACTTCGTGACGGCGATGTCGGGTGGTGCCGAGGTGCCGATCCGAGATACGCACGCTCGTGGGGCCGCCATTTTCCATCTCAGTCCCGATGGGACCGAGATCAGCTACAAGGTGATCGCCTCGAACATCCACAACGTGTTCATGGCCCACATCCACCTTCAGAACCCAGGTCAACAGACCGGCGGGATCGTCGTGTGGCTGGCACCGTCGACCACACCGGGGGTGACGCTGCCGCCAGGCGGTGGCCGCCATAACGGCGTCCTCGCGACGGGCACCTTCACCGAGGACGACCTGGTCGGCGTCCTCCAGGGCGAGACGCTCGCGGATCTGCTCGCCGCGATCGACGAGGGCATCGCGTACGTGAACGTCCACACCGATGACGGGATCGCGCCGGCGAACACCGGACCCGGCGACTTCCCGGGAGGGGAGATCCGCGGCCAGCTTCCCTGAGCGCCGCTCGGATCGGGTGCCCAACGGGCCGCAGCGGGGGATGCGGCCCGTTCCGCTTCCCGCGCTCGACGATCGGGGCGCAATCCGAGTTGGGGGATGATGGGCGGGTGGCCCTCGGGTGCTCCCCTGCGCAAACCGAGGGTCTATGATCGTCGCCCCATGACAGCCGACCAGCCTGCCGCATCTGCCCTCGACTTCGGGAGCGGGATCTCCGACGATCACCGCGACGGCATCCGCTGGGTCGATTACACGAACATCAGCTGGAACCCGGTCTTCTGCAAGCGCTGCGACATCTGCGTCGAGATCTGCCCCAAGGCGACCCTGGTGCTGCGCAACGACGCGATCATCGAGGAGGAGAACTGCATCCTCTGCGGCCTGTGCGAGCGCTACTGCCCTGACCTGGCGATCGAGATGATCCCGGAGGCTGTCGTCGCTCACGCCGCGAAGGGCGCGTGAGCGGGCAGTTCATCGGTTATCCGACCGGCTGGATCCTCGGCGTGCTCGACGATCCCGGTGACGCCGCAGAGGTCGAGGCGGAGCTCGCGGCGGCCGGGATCGGCCCAGAAGACCGCATGGTCCTGACCGGCACGGAGGGCGCGAAACGGCTCGACGGGCTCGGCAGCCAGAGCGGTTTCCTGGCACGGATGCGCCGCGCGACGCAGTACCTGGCCATGGACCAGATGCCGGACTTCCTGATGTACGAGGTGGCGCTGCGCGAGGGTCGTGCGGTGGCGGGCGTGCGACCGGCGGACCCTGAGCGTGCGGCGGCCATCGACGTGCTTCGGCGTCACGGCGCTCACTTCATCAACCGCTTCGGCGCGTGGTCGACGGAGGAGGTCCTGCCCTGGCGTGGGCCGATGCCCGAGATCCCGCAGCTCATGCGGCGCTGAGCCGATCGCTATCATCGGCGTCCCATGACTCGCAAGCTGACCCAGGGCAACGAGGCGATCTTCCGCGGTGCGCTGGCCGCGGGCGCGAGCTACTACGCCGGCTACCCGATCAGCCCCTCCACCGAGATCCTCAACATCGCGTCAGCGCACGCCGCCGAGCATCCCGAATTCCGCTTCCTGCAGGCCGAGGACGAGATCGCCAGCGCGAACGCGATCATCGGCGCCTCGCTGGCCGGCGCGAAGTCGTTCACGGCCACCTCGGGGCCGGGCTTCAGTCTCATGCAGGAGGCGGTTGGCTATGCACAGAAGGTCGGCGTGCCGTGCGTGTTCGCGAACGTCATGCGCGTCGGGCCAGCGACCGGGATGCCCACGATGCCCGGCCAGGGCGACATCATGCAGGTCAAGTGGGGCAGCACCGGCGACTACACGCCGCTGGCCTTCTATCCGAACGGCGTCGAGGAGTCGTTCCGCCTGACCGTCACCGCCTTCAACGCCGCGGAGGAGTCACGCTCCCCGGTGGTCATCCTGTCCGACACCTTCGTCGCGCACCTCAACGAGGTGGTCGACCTCGACGCGACGGCGGAGGACGTGCAGATGGTGGAGCGGCAGATCCCGCCGCTCGGTGAGTTCAGCGACCAGCCCCGCTTCTTCGCCGGCGTGCTGATGTACGAGCACGGGCCGAATGCCGGGGAGCCGGCCACGGCCGACGCCGACGAGTACCTCCGCCAGTTCTACGACGCAAAGCACCGCCACCTCGAGGTGGCGAAGCGCTACGCGCTCTACGAGCACGGCTGGAACGTCGATGCCGAGGTGCTGGTCGTCTGCTACGGGATCGTGTCGCGAGTTGCCGCACCGCTGCGCGACGAGTACGCCCTCTTCCGGCCGATCCGCATCTTCCCGGTGCTCGACGAAGAGCTGGCCGCGGTGGCGTCACGCTATCGCGAGGTGGTGGTCGCGGAGGCCAACGACGGCCAGTACGCGGACCTCGTCGAGCTGGCGATTCATCGCGAGGTCAAGCGCGTGCCGTTGCTCGGCGGGCGGATCAGCCTGGAGGCGGTGCGCGAGGGGATCGACCGCGTGCTCGGTGGCGGTCCCTCCGAGCCGCCGATCCCGCCCGAGCCGACCGAGCACCAGCCGCGCGCGCCGCTCGGGATTGGATGACCCATGCCTGAAGCGCCGATGGCCGAGATGACCTACAAGGATCGGCTCAAGCTCGACCTGTTCCCGACCATCTGGTGCCCGGGCTGCGGCATCGGCACGATCATGATGATGCTGGCCATGACCCTCGACGAGATGAAGCTCGACGAGCGCAACACAATCATCGTGACCGGCATCGGCTGCACCGGACGGATGGGCGGCTACCTCAAGCACGAGGCCGTCTACACGCTCCACGGGCGGACGCTACCGGTGGCGGAGGCGATCAAGACGGTCCGTCCGGAGATGAACGTCATCGTGGTGGCCGGCGACGGAGACACGGCATCCATTGGCGGCAACCACCTGATCCATTCGATCCGCCGCAATGCGCCGGTGACCGTGCTCTGCAACAACAACGAGATCTACGGCCTCACCGGCGGCCAGACCGGCCCGACGACCCCGACCGGCACGAAGACGCTCAGCTCACCCGGCGGTAACCCCAACACGCCGATCAACCTGCAGGGCCTGGTCCGCTCGTCGCCTCATGCCCTCTACGCGAAGTCGACGGTCTATCACCAGCTCCACCTCCGGAACGTGATCCAGGAGGCGATCGAGTGGCCCGGCTTCAGCTTCGTCGACATCACCAGCCAGTGCATCGAGAACAACGGCCGGCGCATCGGATTCGCCAGCGCGAACGAGATGCTCACGTTCTATCGCAAGACCTACAAGCGCGCTCCGAAGGACGCGACCCAGCTCAACGCGTTCGAGATCGGGATCGTCTACCCGCTGGAGCACGGTGCCATCAACGGCAATGGCAAGACCGATGCGCAACGTGCGCCGAGCGCTGCCGGCGCAGCCTGCCGGGACCGATGGCATCGGCCACCGAGTCGCCCGGCGAAGGCGGTGCCACGGCACCCGAGGCGGCCACCACGGTCGTTGAGCGCCCCCAGGCGACCGATGACGAGAAGGCGCGCAAGCGCGCGGAGTCGCAGGAGCGGGCGAAGCTCATGGCGCAGCTCTCACCCGAGACGAAGCTGCGGGTCGCCCAGCGCGAAATCACCCTGCCGCAGGCGCTCGCCGAGGCGGGCCTCGAGATCCCCGAGTGGCTGCGTACCGGGGCCAGCGCGCCTGCCGGACGCGCCGGTCGCCCCGGGCGATGTCGAGGTCTCGGCCACCGGCACGGATCCGGAATCGGAGCAGAAGCCGGAGCTGGATGCCCAGAAGGCGGAGTCGGTGGCCGAGGGGCGCGACCTCGTGGGCGGTGCGCCGGGTTCCGACACGCAGCCCGTGGCGCCCAGGACCGTCGAGGACGCGAAGCCCGCATCGGTCGGTCCGTCGGCCGACCCGAAGGAGGCCAAGCGGGCGGAGGCGCAGCGCAAGCTGGCGATCATGCAGAAGCTGCCGTCCGAGCTCAAGCTTCGGGTCGCCAAGCGCGAGATCAGCCTGAATGACGCGATGCGCGAGGCTGGGATCGAGCTGGAGTGAGCACCAAGATCGCCCTCGACGGGGTCGGCGGGCAGGGCGTCAGGCTCATCGCCGGGGTCATGGGCGCGCTTCTGGCGCGGATGGGCAAGGAGGTGACGGTCCTGTTCGACTACGACTCCTCCGTCCGCGGCAGCATGAGCGACGCGTTCCTCATCTTCGACGACGCAGCCGATCGCGAACCCGGTCGTCGAGGAGGCCGACATCATGCTGAAGCTGGCCGACAAGGGACACCTCCGAATCAGCGGCCGAAAGGTCGTCGCCGACCTCGGTCTCGACGTGCCGGGCGCCGAGCAGATCCCGTTTGCGTCGCTGGGCAGCCAGCGCTTCGGCAAGGAGCTGTTCGGCAACATGATCGCGCTGGGGCGAATCCTGAGGCTGGCGCACATCGACTGGGACGAGCCGGCCATCCGAGAGTCGCTGCCCCGTCGCTACGTGGAGGAGAACGTCGCCGCCATTCGCTACGGCTATGAGCTGACCGATGCGGAGATCGCCCGGCTGGCCTCGGCGGCGCCGCCATCGCGCTTCCAGATGAACACGGCCGCCACCGCCGAGACGCACGAGCGCACCATCAGCGCCGGGCATGGCGTGGCGAGCGGCACGCCGACTCCGGATTGAGCGCGCCGCCGGACGTCGTGATCCGGCGGTCCGCCTGGCGCCCCGACTGAGCGTGCGGCGGTAAGATCGGTCGATGGACCGACCAAGCCCGTCCCTGGATCTCGAGGCGATCAGGCGCGCGCCGAAGGTGCTGCTCCACGACCATCTCGACGGCGGGCTTCGACCCGGAACCGTGCTCGAGCTCGCCTCCGAGATCGGGTACGCGGGGCTGCCGACGACCGACCCGGACGAGCTGGGCCGCTGGTTCACGCGTGGTGCCGACCGGAAGTCGCTCGAGCTGTACCTCGAGGGATTTCGGCACACCGTGGCGGTGATGCAGACTCGCGACGCGATCGAGCGGGTGGCCGCCGAGTGCGCCGAGGACCTGTCGGCCGACGGCGTGGTCTATGCCGAGGTGCGGATGGCGCCGGAGCTGCTGACCGACGGCGGCCTGTCGCTGGACGACGCCGTGACCGCCATGCTCGACGGGTTCCGACACGGCAGCAAAGACCGGCCGATCACGGTGGGCCTCATCGTGACCGCCATGCGCCAGGCGGCGAAATCCGTCGAGATCGCCGAGCTTGCGGTCCGCCACCGTGACGAGGGCGTCGTCGGATTCGACATCGCCGGCCCGGAGGCCGGCTACCCGCCGACCCGCCACCTCGACGCGTTCAACCTGATCGCGCACGAGAACTTCCATTTCACGATCCACGCCGGCGAAGGCTTCGGGCTGCCCTCGATCTGGGAGGCGCTCCAGTGGTGCGGCGCCGAGCGGCTCGGCCATGGCGTGCGTATCGTCGATGACATCACGGTTCGGCCCGACGGCCGGGTGGCGCTCGGCCGGCTGGCATCCTACGTCCGCGATCGTCGCGTGCCGCTCGAGATGTGCCCGACCTCCAACGTCCACACCGGGGCCGCAGCATCCATCGAGGAGCACCCGATCGACCTGCTGCGCCGGCTCCGCTTCCGGGTCACGGTCAATACCGACAACCGGCTGATGAGCGGGATCTCGCTCAGCACCGAGTTCGCGACGCTGCAGCGCGCCTTCGGTATCGGCCTCGACGACATGGAGTGGTTGACCCTCAACGCCATGAAATCGGCGTTCTGGCCATTCGACGGCCGGCTGCGGATCATCAACGAGCAGATCAAGCCCGGCTACGCGTCGTTGCGCGCCGCCCAGGCTGCCGCCGACCTCACGACCGCCTGAGCCCGCCTTTACCGATCAGGCGAGCGCCGCCGACAGGAACGGCGCGACCGCCACCTCGAGGGCGGACGCCTCCGCCGGATCCAGCGGCCGCAGGGGCGCTCGCATGTCGGGCTGCACGTCCACGCCGCGCAGGCCGAGCACGTGCTTGGCCGCCGCGATGAACTGCGAGCTCTCCTCCATGGCGAGACGCAGCGAGCGCAGGCGCTCCATCGATTGCGCGTCGGCCGTGTCGAGGGCGGAGCGCACAACGTCGGGGAAGGCGGCGGACATGCCCGAGACGGTGCCGATCGCCCCTCGGGCGATCCCGTCGGCGATGAGCGGCTCATTGCCGATCAGCACCGGCAACCCCAGCTCGAGGTACGGCTCGACGCGCTCGAATGGCGCCTCGCTGACCTTCAGTCCGGCGAGGTTGTCGACGGACTCGCCGATGCGGCGGATGACCTCGATCGGCAGCGGATAGCCGGACCGGGCGGTGAAGGCGTAGCAGTAGAAGGGGAGCGGTGCGCAGGCGCGGGCGGCGGTGACGAAGTGGGCAGTCAGCTCGTCGGCATCGAGCGCGAAATACGGCGGGGGAATGACTGCGACCGCGTCGGCACCGATCTCGGCGGCGTGGCCGGCCAGGGCGGAGGTGTCTGCCGTCGTCTGGGCGCCGGCGTGCACGACCAGGGTGCCGGACGTGGCCGTTCGAAAGGCTTCGGCTGCTCGCCGCCGTTCGTCCAGGGACAGGAGGACGCCCTCGCCGGTGGTCCCACAGGCGAAGATGCCGTCCGCGCCGTGCGCCTCGAGGAACGAAACGTACGGTGCGATGGCCAGTTCGTCGAGCGTCGCGCCGTCATCGGTGAGCGGCGTGACCGCCGCCACGACCAGCGGTCGTCGCGGGAGATCGGTGAGCGTCATGACCCGACCATCGTAGCCGGGCAGACGGAGGCCCCGCGGCTCGGGCTCGCGGGACCTCCGGATGGTGCGGGGCGGATCAGCGGGGGGTTGGGCCGCTCAGGGTCGATGCATCGGCGGCGTCGGTGGCCGCAGCCCGGCGGATCAGCTGGTAGTGCGGATCGGCGTAGGACGGCGTCCCGTGGAGGGTTGCCGCAGCCCGGCGGATCAGCTGGTAGTGCGGATCAGCGTAGGACGGCGTCCCGTGGAGGGTTGCCGCGTCCGGGACCTGTGCGCCCACGTTTGAGCTCGATCGGCCGTTCAGCGTGTTGCCAACGACGAGTCCAAGGACGGCGGCGACGACGAGGATGACGATGAGGGCTGCGATGCGTGCCCCTTCGCGGATGGTGGTGGCGGTCATGTGCGTTGCTCCTGCTGGCGCGGTGAGCCCTCCAAACCGCATCGTACGGACGGTGGCCGGATACGGCCTAGCGGGTGCCGGACGTGGCCGGCGTCGAAGCGACGACAGTTGACGGGTCGGATTCGGCGGCCCCGAATCGGCCGGTCGCATCGGTGTAGACTCGAACGAAACCTTGCTTCTGGGCCCGCGCGAGAGCGCAGTGATCGAGGAAGGCCAATGACCTACGTCATCACCGAGCCGTGCATCGGCGTCAAGGACGCGAGCTGCGTGGACGTCTGCCCGGTCGACTGTATTCACGCCACCGATGACGACGCGATGTTCTTCATCGACCCGGACGAGTGCATCGACTGCGGTGCGTGCGAGCCGGAATGCCCCGTCACGGCCATCTTCGCCGAGGACGCCGTCCCGGACGACCAGGTCAAGTACGTCCAGATCAACGCCGACTACTTCAAGCAGTAGCCGGATGCCCCGCCTGGTCGTCCTGTACAACCGCCCCGAAGACACCGATGCGTTCGACGAGCACTACCGTGACGTGCACTCGCCGATCGTGAGCCGCTACCCGAACCTTCGAACCACTCGTCTCTCGAAGCTGGCGGGGGTCGGGGGACGCGAGCCGGCCTATTACCTGATGGCCGAGATGGTCTTCGACTCGGCCGCGGAGCTCGACGAGGCCCTCGCCTCGGAGCCCGGCGCTGCGAGCGCAAAGGACCTTCGGAACTTCGCCGGTGCCGGCGTCACCATGTTCATCGCGCCCGATGAGGCCGATGCCTGAGCCTCGTTCGCCGATTGCTGGCGATCCGGCAACGCTTGGCTTCGAGCAGATCCGCTATGAGCGGGACGCCCGACGCGGCGTGGCGACCGTCACCATCAACCGGCCCGAGGTGCTGAATGCCCTCGACTTCCCCACGCTTCGTGAGCTGGCACGTGCCTTCGAGCAGGCGTCATGGGACGACGGCGTGGCGGTGGTGGTCGTCACCGGAGACGGGGGATCGGTCCTTCTGCACCGGCGCCGACCTCGATGAGCAGGCCGCGATGGGCGCGACGAGTGGTCAATACTGGCGCTGGATGGGCGCGTTCATCGACATGCACGACCGCCTGCGCCACATCGGCAAGCCGACGATCGCTCGCATCAACGGGATCTGCGTCGGCGGCGGCAACGAGCTGCAGATGGCCTGCGACCTGTCCGTGCTCGTCGACGACGCGTACATCCGGCACGTCGGACCGGAGCACGGATCCGTCCCGGCAGGTGGCGCGACCCAGTGGCTGCCGCTCATCGTCGGCGATCGTCGGGCTCGCGAGATCGTGATGCTCTGCGAGCCGATCCCGCCGGCCACCGCGCTCGAGTGGGGCCTTGTGTCGCGGGTGGTGCCACGGGCGGAGCTGGACTCCAGCGTGGCAGGCCTGGCCGACAACCTGGCGCGGAAGCTGCCCGAGGCGATGCGGTACACCAAGACGCAGCTCAATTGGTGGCGCGACCTGGTCTGGTCGCAGACCGTCGAGCACGCCCGCGACTGGCTGGCCGTGCACTCCGGCGCCGACGAGACGCGGGAGGCGGTCGCCGCCTTCCACGACAAGCGGAAGCCGCGCTTTGCCGAGCTTCGTGCGCTGGAGGCCGGGGAAGGGCGGGTGTGTCCATCGTGCGGTGCGGTGGGTCTGCCGGCGGCCCATCGGTTCTGCGGTGCGTGCGGGGTGGAGCTGCCCGACCCATGGAGGGTCACCTGATGAACGACGAGCAGCTGGTCCTGGTCGAGCGCCAGGCGGAGCAGCGCACCGCGCTCGTACGCCTCAACCGCCCGAAGCAGCTCAACGCGCTCAACGGCGCGGTCATGGACGCACTGTGCACCGCGCTCGAGGAGCTCGACCGCGACGATGACGTGCGAGCGATCGTGGTGACCGGCAACGAACGCGCGTTCGCGGCGGGGGCCGACATCGGCGAGATGGCCGGCGCGACGCCGATCGACATGCTCATCACGAACCGCATCGGGCAGTGGGACCGCATCAGGAAGGTCACGAAGCCGGTGATTGCCGCCGTCAACGGATGGGCGCTCGGTGGCGGCTGCGAGCTGGCCATGACACTGGACCTCATCGTGGCGGGGGAGGGGGCGAAGTTCGGACAGCCCGAGATCAACATCGGTGTGATCCCCGGGGCCGGCGGGACCCAGCGCCTCACGCGCGCCATCGGCAAGAGCGGGGCGATGCGAATGATCCTGACCGGGGATCCGATCACCGCGGCCGAGGCGGAGCGCGCCGGGCTCGTGGCGACCGTCACCCAGGACGAGCTGGTCGTCGAGGACGCGCTCGCGCTCGCGGCCAAGATCGCGACGAAGTCGCCGATCGCGCTGCGCCTGGCGAAGGAGGCGGTGAATGCCGCATACGAGATGAGCCTGACCGATGCGCTCGCCCACGAGCGCCGCCTCTTCTACCTGCTCTTCGCCTCGGACGACCAGAAGGAGGGCATGGCAGCCTTCCTGGAGAAGCGGGAGCCGGACTTCCGCGGCCGATGAATCTCGGCAACCCCGACCGCCCGGTGGGCGGGCTCGCCGTGCCGCGTCCGGCCGGCGTCGAGCTTCGGCCGTTCGCCCGCGACGACGTCTCTGAGGCGCTGGCCCTGGCCCGCGAGCTGCACGGCCTGCCCGACAGCGACCCCGGGCCGCTTCGCGCCGGATTCGCTTCGCTCGTCAACGACGTCGATGCCACGCCGTTCCTTGCGATCGCCGACGGCGAGCCTGCCGGTTTCATCGCCTTCCGCTTCCGGCGGCGCCTGAACCACGCCACCTTCGAGGGCTGGGTGAGCGACCTGTTCGTTCGGGAGCGATTCCGCCGAAGGGGCATCGGTCGTGCGCTGCTTGGCGCCGCGATCGCCGAGTGGCGGCTGCGGGGCGGCCACCAGGTGATGCTGGAGGTCGGCAGCGAGCGGACGGCGGCGCGCGGGCTGTACGAGGCGCTCGGATTCGTCAACCAGGGCAAGTACTTCGAGATCGGTCCGATCGGCACTCGCGGCATCGAGACGGGCACCGGTGTCGCGATTCGGCCGATCGTGGACGACGACGGCGATTTCGAGGCGACAACCCGCCTGCTGGCGGAGCTCGGGCGGCCCGCGCCAAGCGATGAGCAGTTGCCGGCACTGCGCCGCACGTACGCGCAGCACGTGAAGAGCCCCGACACCGGTTCGCTGCTCGCTTTGCTCGAGGGCCGGCCGGCCGGATTCATCAGCCTCGAGTTCCGTCATCCCTTCTACACGACGGCGCCCCAGGCATGGATTCCCGACCTCGTGGTGACCGAGCAGGCCCGTGGCCGTGACATCGGCGCCGCCCTGCTGGACGCCGCCTTTGCGGAGGCGATGCGCCGCGGCGCATACGCTGCCGCGCTGGAGTCGGGGCATCAGCGCCAGGTCGCTCATCGGCTCTACGCGGCCGCGGGCATGTCGGACGTGGGCAGCTTCTACACCCTTGCTCGCTGAGCAAGCGGGCGATTTGTTGACATCTCGGGTGCGGAACGTGCTATTAGGGAGTACGGGTGCGGTACACCGTGCCCGTTTTCGGCAGCACGAGGGAGCTCGGAGGTATCTATGGGCATCATTTCCTGGATCGTGGTCGGCGCCATCGCCGGCTATGTTGCTAGCAGAGTCGTTCCCGGTGACGAGGGCTATGGGGTGCTCGGCGGCTTGATCGCCGGCATCGTCGGCGCCGTGGTCGGTGGGTGGCTGTTCGCCCTGCTGACCAGCAAGGAGGATTGGCTCACCGGCATCGACATTACGACCATCATCGCGGCCATCGTCGGAGCCATCATCGTCGTGTACCTGTGGAACATGGTCGCCAAGCGGGGCGGCACGCGCGCCGTCTGATCCCTTCGATCACACAGCTGATTCGCCCGGCACCGAGAAGGTGCCGGGCGTTTCCGTGTCATCTCGCCGGTACAATCGCGCGGTGCCCGACCCCGCGTACGAGACCCTGCTCTCCGAAGCCGATGCCGGCGTCGTCACCGTCACGCTCAATCGCCCGGAGTCGCTGAATGCGCTGAACGCGGTGATGCGCGGAGAGCTGCTCGCCGCGATCAAGGCACGCGGGACGTGACGCCGAGGTTCGCGCCATCGTGATCACGGGTGCGGGGCGCGGCTTCTGCGCCGGCGCCGACCTCCGCGGCGGGTCGGGGGAGCGTGAGTTCCGTCGTGTGCTCACCGACGAGTACAACCCCCTCATCGAGGCGATCCGCCGTGTGCCGAAGCCGGTCGTGGCTTCGGTGAACGGGGTCGCCGCGGGCGCCGGCGTCAGCCTCGCCTTCGCCGCCGACCTCGTGGTGGCGGCTTCCGAGGCTCGCTTCGTGCCGGCCTTCAACCGGATCGCGCTCGTGCCGGACTCTGGCCTGACGCGGACGCTGGTGCGGGCGCTCGGCAGGCACCGGGCGCTCGAGATCCTGCTGGGCGAGCGGGAGCTCAATGCGGATCAGGCCCAAGACGCCGGCCTCGTTGCGGCGGTCGTCCCGAGCGACCGCCTGGCCGAGGTCACCCGGGCGCTCGCCCTGCGGCTCGCGTCCGGACCGACCGGCGCGATCGGCCTCACCAAACGGCTGGTCAACGCTGCCGAGGACGCCAGCCTTGCGGAGAGTCTCGC
The DNA here is from genome assembly GCA_963789435.1 of uncultured Chloroflexia bacterium. Lineage (GTDB taxonomy): Bacteria > Chloroflexota > Limnocylindria > QHBO01 > QHBO01 > JACDBZ01. The sequence goes on along the minus strand of CAWBKO010000002.1, from coordinate 59,867 downwards.
CGTCGAGGCGGCGCTCCAGGAGGTCGCCGGCCGCGGCGCCGATCACGCGGAGGGCGTTGCCGCGTTCGCGGAGAAGCGAGAGCCGGAGTTCGGCGGCCGATGAACGAGGTGACGACCGTCGGCGTCCTCGGGGCCGGCACCATGGGCGCGGGCATTGCCCAGGTCGCCGCGGAGGCGGGGCTCGAGGTGCTGCTCCACGATCCGTTGCCGGGCGCGACCGATCGGGCGCTGGATCGGATCGGCGGATTCCTGGCGCGCAAGGTGGAAAAGGGCCTGCTCACCGATGACGGACTGGCGACCGCAGTTGGCAGGCTCGGCACGTCGGCCATGCTCGAGGGACTGGCCGTGGCGGAGATGGTGATCGAGGCGATCCCGGAGGATCTCGACCTCAAGCGCGACGCGTTCCGCCGGCTCGACGCGGTGGCGGTTGCCGGCACCATCCTGGCCACGAACACGAGCTCGCTGGCGGTCGCGCGCATCGCCTCGGCGACCGGGCACCCCGGTCGCGTGGTCGGCATGCATTTCTTCAACCCGGTGCCGCTGATGGCGCTCGTCGAGGTCGATTCCCGGGCCGATGACCGACCCGGCCGTCACCGATACGGTCGCGTACCTCGCGCGACTGATGGGCAAGACCCCGGTGGTCGCGGCCGACACCCCGGGCTTCATCGTCAACCGTGTCCAGCGTGCGTACTACCTGGAGGCCTTCCGGATGCTCGAGGGCGGTCTGGCCGACGTGACCGCGATCGACTCCGCGATGCGCGGGATCGGCTTTCGACTCGGTCCGTTCGAGCTGGCCGACGTCGTCGGCACCGATGTGAACCTGGCCGCCGGGGTCGCCATCTTCGAGGGCTTCTTCGGCGATCCGCGGTATCGGCCGGCGCAGGTACAGCGGCGCGTGGCGGACGCCGGTCGGCTCGGGCGCAAGACGTCCGCCGGCTATTACGACTACGACGCGGACGGCACGCGCGGCGCGGCCTGGCCAGCGCTGGTCGTCCGATCGAGCAGCGCACCGCGGGTGGCCAGGCTCGATGCCGCCCAGATCGAGGCCCGCATCCTGGCGGCGATCGTGAACGAGGCCGCGTCAGCTGTCGCCGATGGCGTGGCGTCGCCCGAGGCGATCGATACGGCAATGCGCCTCGCCACGAATTGGCCGGAGGGTCCGCTCGCCTGGGGCGAGCGCATCGGGCTGCACTCGGTCGTCCACTCGCTCGACGCCCTGCACGCGACCGTGCCGGACGGCCGGTACCGGGTCACGCCGCTCCTCCGCGTGCTCGCGGACAGCGGCCGATCGTTCTTTCCCGCTCGGGACTGACGCGTGCCGCTCTCCGGCCGCTATCGGGCCGTCATCTTCGACATGGACGGCCTGCTGCTCGATACCGAGACGCTCTGGCACCAGGCCGAGGCGAGCCTCTTCGAGCGCCACGGGGCGACGTTCACGCACGAGGACCAGATGCGCGTGATCGGGACGAACTTCGAGATCACATCGCGCTACTTCGCGGAGCGCCTCGGCTGGCCATTCGAGCGACGAGCCGAGCTCGTCCAGGAGAGCGTCGCCCTGATGCACGACCTGGTGCGTGTCCAGGTCGATGCGCGGCCGGGCGCCGTCGAGCTGATCACGGGCCTGCGCGCACTCGATGGCATGCGGATCGGTCTCGCATCCAACTCGCCGCGCTTCCTGGTCGACGACGCGCTCGCCACCGCCGGCCTTGCCGATGCGTTCGATACGATCGTCACGTCCGACGACGTCGAGCACGCCAAGCCGGCGCCGGACATCTACCTGCTGGCATGCGAACGGCTCGGTGTTGATCCATCGGAGGCGGTGGCACTCGAGGACTCGACGTCCGGCGTCATTGCAGCCAAGAGCGCGGGCCTCGCCTGCATCGCGGTGCCGATGTTCGCCGAGACCGACGTCTCGGCCGCGGATCGCGTCATCGACTCGCTCGAGCAGCTGCTCGACGAGTAGGGAGCCGCCGCAACGCGTATCCTTTGGGCATGTGCCGAAGCATCAAGACCCTGCGGACCGGCGCCGTCCCGGCAAGTGACGACGAGATCAGCGCCGCTGCGCTGCAGTACGTGCGCAAGGTGAGCGGGTACCGCAAGCCATCGACGGCCAACGAGCGCGCCTTCGACGACGCGGTCGTGGCGGTGGCGGCTGCCTCGAAGCAGCTGCTCGACGCCGTGGCCGCGACCCACCCACAGGCTCGCCACAGCCACTGAGGTTGTCGCGCCAACCAGATACTCCGAACTAGCTGAGGTGCGGCCATGACATTTGGCGTGTCGCGCGTGGTGGAGCTTGCCCGCGGGTGGTGGACCTTCATCCTGCGGGGAGTCCTGGCGATCGCCTTCGGCCTCCTCGCCTTCTTCGCTCCTGGCCTCGGGATCGGGGTGCTAGTCGGCCTATTCGCGGCCTGGGCCTTTATCGACGGCGCCACCAACCTGGTGGCCGGGATCCAGAGCCGAGGCGATCGAAGCTGGTGGCTATCGATCCTGGAGGGGATCGTCGGCATCGCCGCCGGCGCGATCGCGCTCATCTTCCCCGTTGTGGCCGCCGAGGTGCTCGTGCTCATTATCGGCGCGTGGGCGGTCGTCACCGGCGTGATCGAGATCGTGGCGGCCATCCGCCTGCGCGAGCAGATCACCGGCGAGCTGTGGCTGGGCCTGGCGGGCGTCTGCTCGATCCTGTTCGGCGTGGTGCTGTTCCTGTTTCCCGGCGTTGGCGCGCTCGGCCTCGTCTGGCTGATCGGCGGCTTCGCGATCGCCTTCGGCGCGTTGATGGTCGCGCTCGGCCTGCGGCTGCGACGGATCAACGAGCTGGCCAAGGTCGACGCGGCGCACGACTACAGCCGATAGCCACCCATCGTCACTCGGAGCGCCCGCGCAGGCGGAGCGCCAACAGCGTGAGCGCCACCGTCCCGATCATGAGCAGGACGGCCATCGCGATGAGCACCGGCAGCCGCTGGGCGAAGCGAAGCTGCCCGTACAGGAAGACCGGGAAGGTCGGGTCGCCGCCCACCAGGAAGATGGCCAGCGCGATCTCGTCGAACGAGACGATGAAGCAGGTCAACCAGGCCGAGAGCAGGGTCGGTCCCATCAGCGGCAGGACCACGCGTCGCAGGGTCGTCGGGTAGGTCGCCCCGAGGTCCATGGCGGCGTCCTCGAGTGCCGGGTCGAGGCCCGAGAGACGGGCGAGCACGATCAGCGTCGCGAACGGAACGGCGATCACGCTGTGGCCGAGCGTGACCGTCAGCAATGACCGCGGGGCGTCGACCGCCACGAAGAGCAGGAAGACGGCGACGCCCATCACCACGAATGGGACGACGAGCGGGAGCCCGGCCAGTGCCAGCAGGCCCGCCCGTCCGCGGAAGCGGAAGCGGAGCACCGAGACGGCCACCATGCAGCCGAGCACCGTCGCCAGGGTCGCCGAGCCGATGCCGACGAGGAAGCTGTTGCGCGCCGCATTGAGCATGGCCGCGTTGTCGACCACGGACGCGTACCAGTCGAGGGTGAGGCCCTGGAGCGGGAAGGAGAGCGTGGTTCCCGCATTGAAGGAGAAGACGAACAGGATGCCAATCGGCAGGTAGAGCAGGATGAGGATGGCCGCGTAGAACGGACCGAGTGGCACCCGCGTTCGGCCAACCCCGATCGCACTGCGACGCGTCGGGCGCCCCGTGATGGCCGTCACACCGACACCCGCCGCAGATCGACCACGCGGAGGGCGATGGCCACGAGGACCAGGGTCAGGACGAGCATGATCATCGCCATCGCCGAACCGAGTGGCCAGTTGGCGGAGCGCGTGAAGAAGCCCTGGATGATGTTGCCGTACATCGTCCCCCCGGTGCCGCCGACCAGGGACGGCGTGACGTACTCGCCGACCGTCGGAATGAAGACCATGAAGAAGGTCGCCAATGCACCGGGCAGGCTGAGCGGCACGGTGACTCGCCAGAAGCGCGCCCATGGCCCGGCACCGAGGTCGGCGGCGGCCTCCAGGTGGTTGCGATCGATGCGCTGCATGGCCGCATAGATCGGCAGGGCGGCGAAGGGTATCCAGACGTAGACGAGCGTGATGATCACCGCCGGCCGGCTGTAGAGGAGCAGCCCGATCGGCTCGTCGGTCAGACCGAGGGTGCCGAGCAGCGAATTGATGACCCCCTCGGGCCCGAGCATCAGCTTCCAGGCCATCACGCGCAGCAGGTAGCTGACCGCGAAGGGGATGAGCAGGAGGGTCAGGAAAAGCGGCGCGCGCGAGCCCGCCCGGAAGGTCAGGAAGTACGCGACCGGGTAGGCGAGGATGGTTGCGGCCCCGGCGATGCCGACCGCCATCAGCACCGAGATTCCCAGCAGCCGCATGAAGGCGGGCGTGCTGAAGACTTCCTGGTAGTGCTCGGTCGAGAACGCCCAGGGATCGGATGGGCCGACGGCACCCGATCCCGCCCTGATGCTGTACGCCGCGATCAGGACGAGCGGCAGCAGGAAGAAGAGCGCGAGCCACACCAACGGTGGTCCGACGAGGAACGGGAGCGTCCCTCGCCGACCAAGCATCGCCTGCCGCCCGTGCGTCCGCCGAGTCGCCCTACTCGGCCTGCACCCGCTCCCACATCGCGGTCCACGCGTCCCGCTGCTCCTGCGTGACGAGCGGCGTGAAGTTCGTCTTCTCGAGGATGGTCGGGTCGTCGAGGCCGAACGCCTCGACCAGCACCGGGTCTTCGATGGCCGCCATCACGTCGCCGTTCGCGCAGCCGTAGTAGAAGAGCGTCACGGCGTTGCTGCAGCTGGTTTCCGCCAGCTTGTTGTCGAGGAACTCAAGTGCGAGCTCATAGCTGTCGGTATCCGCGCTGATGCCGTACAGGCCGACCCAGGAGTTACGCCCCTCTTCCGGATTGGCATAGGCGACCGGGTCGCCTGCGGCGAGCGCGGTGGCGTAGCAGCCTTGCCACGCATAGGCGACCCAGATGGTGCCATCCTGGACGGCGGGGCAGAGGTCGACGTACTCGCCGGACCAGTAGAAGGCGTTCAGCGGCTTCTGGGCGATCCAGTCGGCCTCGATCTGCGCGAGCTGGTCATCGGTGATCGCCGTCTCGTCCCAGCCGTTGATGTACGCGGAGACCGTCACGGCGCCGGGTCCGTCGTTCCACATCGAGATGTGCTCCGCGTAGTCCTCGTTGAAGAGGGCGTCCCAGCTGGTGACATCGTCGACGTGCTCGGTGTTGTAGAGGATCGACGTGAAGCCCCAGTCCCAGGGCACGAAGTACTGCTTGCCGTCGATCTGGCCGAGCTCCTGGTATTCGACCGGCACCTTGTCCCAGTTCGCGAGCTTGCTGGTGTCGATCTCCTGGACCAGCCCTTCGTCCACGTAGAACTGCTGCCAGCCCGTGTAGAAATGGAAGATGTCGGCCTGGCTGCCGCCCTCCATCAGGGACAGGATGTTGGCGTCGGTGTCGCCGAACTCGAACGAGACCTCCGTCTCGGGGTTGGCTTCGGCGAAGTCGATCCAGAAGTCGGGTTCCTCGTAGCCGCTCCACTCCAGCACGAGCAGCTCGTTGGGCTCCTCTGCCGCCACGGAGGGCTCGCCGGCGCCCGCGGAACCGGTTGACTGCCCCGTCCCTGCGCAGGCGGAGAGCAGCAGCAGTCCGCTGATGGCGACGGCGGAAGGGGCGCGAAGTAGCTGGGATCGGGCACGCACGGGTGATTTCCTCCGTTGGGCTGCACCGTGACCAGGCGCTGCGATCCGCGGATGCTACGTCCGGCCACGGAGCGCGGTCAACGGTTTCGGGCACGCCCGAGTGCTTCCGCTACCGAATCAGTGACCGAGCCGGTAGCCGAACAGGCGTGGGATGCGAGCGACCAGCTTCAGGAACCACGCTGGACGCCGCCCGGCATCGAGGGCGTCGTCCTCCCGAATGAGCGCCTCGCGGATCATGCGGGCACCGATGTAGCGGAACGGCTCGGGTGGCAGGAATGGCTGCCGACGGCCGACGAAAGGGAGCGCGGCGAGGGATGGTTCCGCGCCGTCGACGAGCGTCGCCAGGATGCGTCCGGCCAGGCGCGATGGACCGGCGCCGTTGCCGGCGAACCCATGCGCGAAGTGCATCCGCCCGTCGTGGGTGGATGCGATCTCCGGGAAGCGATGGCCGGTGATGTCGATCGGACCGCCCCACGCGTCCTCGAGCCGAACGTCGCGGAGCATCGGGAGGAGATGGCGGAAGTTGGCCGCCACGCGGGCGATGGCGTGCTGGTCGTGGGTGAAAGTCTGTCCGATCCGCCCGTCGTAGCCGGCCGCGCCGACACCACCGCCGAAGGCGACCCGGCCATCATTGGTGGTCCGAAAATAGCTGATCGTGAAGCGCGAGTCGCTGAGCAGCTCCCCACCCGTCCAACCGAGCTCGGCGAGGCGCTCCGGGATCGGCTCGGTGGCGACCATGTAGCTGCCCCATGCCAGCAGGCGGCTGCGGAAGCCCGGCCAGCCGCTCGCCCAGGCGTTGATGGCCAGCACGACCTGGTCGGCGAAGACGCGACCGTCATCGGTCACGAGCTGGAGGTGTCCGCTCCCGGCCGAGAGGGATCGGACGCGAGTCTCCTCGTGGATGCGGACGCCCCGTTCGAGGAGCACGCGGCGGAGCCCGCGTGCCAGGCGCGCCGGCTGGATCGAGGCCGCGCTCCGCATCCAGACGCCGTCGCGAAATGCGGGGGAGGCGCAGACGCGCTGAACCTCCGCGGCGTCCATCGACAGGAGCTCGTCGCCAACCCCCAGCTCACGGAGGTCCGCGACTTCCCCGTCCCAATCGCGTTCCCGGGCGGGAAAGGCGTTCACGCGCAGGTAGCCGGCTTTCGTGAACCAGGCGTCGACGCCGTGCTGGGTGCACCAGTCGCCGATGCCGTCGACGACCTCGTCCGCTTCCCGCGCGATGGCAAGTCCACCCTCTCGACCGTAGCGGCGCGCGAGATCGGGCAGGTTCTCCCACCATCCGTGCACGAAGCCGCCGTTGCGGCCGCTGGGCCCGCCGCCGCAGATGTCCTGCTCGAGCAGCACGATGCGTGCGCCGGGTGCCCGCTCGCTGAGGAAGTAGGCCGTCCACATGCCGGTGTAGCCGCCGCCGATGATGGCGACCTCGGCGTCGACCTCGCCGGTGAGCGGCGGTGCGGGGGCCGGATCCGTTTCCGCGGCCAGCGCTTCCCGCAGCCACCAGCTGCGCTGGAGGCCGGGGATCGGGAGCGGGGCGGGCCGGTCGCCCACGGCCCGCGGCGCCAAGGTCTCGATCTCGATCAGCCGGGTTTCACGACCATGAGGACGATGATCGCGATGACGAGCACCGCCAGGATCGTCCCGATCATCCGTCCCCGCGCACCCAGCCGGACGAACTCATCCGACTCCGCGCCGCTCGCCTCGTAGGCCGCGATCTGGCGCTTGAGCGTCGGCGAGTAGAAGAAGATCGCCACGGCGCCCATCACGAGGTAGAGGCCGATCGCGACGGCAACCCAGAAGGTGGTGAAGTCGTACGGCCCGATCAGGACGAGGATGATTCCGACGACCAGCAGCCCGCCGTAGGCGGGATTCGCGACGCGGTCGTCCATGAACTTGATGCCGCGCAGGGCGTAGCCCATGTGCTCCGGCTCCCGCGCTGCCCGAGCCTGCCAGATGCCGTAGCTGATGTTGAAGCCGACGGCGACGATCGCGAACAGGATGTGCAGCGTCTTCAACCAGGGATAGAGGTCCATCGGCGTCCTCGGTTACGAGCCGTGTCCGTTCGACTTGTTGTCCATGAGCTGCGTGACCACGTAGTCGCTGATGTCACCGTCCTCTGGGCCGATCCACTTCTTGTCCCGGCCCTGGTTCGTGACGAATTGCTTGCTGCACAGCAGGCCATCGCCGTTCTCATCAACCGATGCGATCAAGGCAACGATTTCCACCCACTCGGCCGCGTCGTAGATCCGGTCGTCGACCCGCGCCGTCGTGGCGGCGACGGAGAGCAGGTCGTAGGCTGCTCCACAGCCGGGAACTGCAAGGACCGGCGTTGCGTACGTGAGAGTGGCGATGACCGCGATTGCAAGGATCATCCGGCGCATTGGGCACGTCCTCCGTCTCCTGGGGTCGGGCATCGACCCACTCCCGCATGGCTCTCGCGCGGTCCGTCGATGGTACGACCGACCACAAGAGCGCTAGCATCGTGCCGATGGATCGCGATTCCGCCCGAACACCCGTGGTCGTGGACGGCCTGCGCACGCCGTTCGGCCGCTACGGCGGCGCGCTGAAGGACGTCCGGCCGGACGATCTGGCCGCGCACGTCATTCGTGCGGTGGTGGAGCGAACCGGTATCGATCCCGGCGTGATCGACGACGTGATCCTCGGGGCAGCGAACCAGGCGGGTGAGGACAACCGCAACGTCGGCCGCATGGCCGCGCTCCTCGCCGGCCTCCCGATCGAGGTGGCGGGGCAGACCGTCAACCGCCTGTGCGGATCCGGCCTCCAGGCGGTCATCGGCGCCGCACACGCGATCGCCTACGGCGACGGATCGGTCTTCATCGCCGGCGGTGTCGAGTCCATGACCCGCGCGCCCTTCGTGACGGCGAAGCCGTCGGCGGCCTTCCCACGCGGCGAGCAGACGATGTACGACACGACGCTCGGGCTGGCGCTTCACCAACCCGCGCCTGGCCGATGCGTACTACCCATACTCGATGGGCGAGACCGCCGAGAACGTCGTCGAGCAGTGCGGCGTCAGCCGCGAGGACCAGGATGCCTTCGCATTGACCTCCCAGCAGCGCTGGAAGGCGGCCAGCGACGCCGGCCGATTCGCCGATGAGGTCGTTCCCATCGAGGTCGCCGATGGCCGCGAGACGCGCACGTTCGCGACCGACGAGCATCCGCGGCCGGATGCCACGATGGAGTCGCTCGCCAAGCTCAAGCCCGCCTTCAAGCGCGACGAGTCCGGTTCCGTCACCGCCGGCAACAGCTCCGGCATCAACGACGGTGCGGCGGCCGTGCTGGTCATGAGCGAGGCGCGCGCACGTGAGCTGGGGCTGCGCCCGATCGCGCGGATGGTGGCCAGTGCCGTGGCGGGCGTCGACCCGGCCACCATGGGCCTTGGACCGATCCCGGCCTCGCGGCGCGCACTCGAGCGTGCCGGGTTGTCGGTGGCGGACCTGGACCTGGTGGAGCTGAACGAGGCATTCGCGGCACAGGCACTGCCGGTCATGCGCGAGCTGGGGCTCGACCCGGAGACGACGAACGTCAATGGTGGCGCGATCGCGATCGGTCATCCGCTCGGGGCCTCGGGCACGAGGTTGACAGCGACGCTCCTCCACGAGATGCGCCGTCGCGGCGCCCGATACGGGCTGGCGACGATGTGCATCGGCGTGGGGCAGGGGATCGCGGCAGTCTTCGAGGCGGTCGAGTGATGGAGGAGCGGTGGATCTCGGTGACGGCCGAGGGCGAAGCTTCGGTGGCGCCCGATCTGGCAATCGTCTCGTTCGCCGTCAGCGGCGACGGGAAGGAGCTCGACCCAACCCGGGATGACGTCAACACGAGGTCGTCATCGGTGCTGGCCAGGCTGCGCGAGGTTGGTCTCGCGGACGCCGACATCAACGCGCCGGACGTCAGCATTCACCCGCAGTACGACTATCGAAAGGGTCAGCGGCTGACGGGCTACCGGGTGGCGCGACACATGACCGCTCGCGTGCGGGACCTCGAGCGCCTCGGCGCCGTGCTCGACGGTGTCGTCGCCGCAGGGGCAAACGAGGTCCACGGCGCGCAGATGACCTCGTCGGACCCGTCCGCGTCCGACCACGAAGCGCTGCGGCAGGCGGTGGCGGCCGCACGCGCCAAGGCCGAGGCGATCGCGTCGGCCGCGGGGGTCGCCGTTGGGCCAGTCATCCGCATCGAGGAGGAGCCCGATCAAGGCCCGCCGATGCCAAAGACGCGGATGATGGCGATGGCCGGGTCGGCCGATGTGCCCACGGAAGTGGTCTCGGGCGATCTGACCGTCACGCGGCGCATTCGGGCGTGGTTCGAAATCACCTGAGCTGAAGCGCCATATGTCGGACGTCCGGCGCATCTACCTCGTACAGGCCGTTCGGGCATTCCTCTACGGCTTCAGCAGCATCCTCATCGGCGCATCCCTGGCAGCAACGGGCCTCGACGACGGCGACGGTAGGCGTGGTCTTCACCGCCATGCTCCTCGGAATGGCGTTCTCGTCCCTCGCCGTCGGGCGCTGGGGCGAGGCAGTCGGACGGCGACGTACCTACGTCGGGCTGCTCGTGATCATGGGCGTGGCCGGAGCCGTCTTCGCGCTCACCGGCTTCGTGCCGTTCCTGGTCGTCGCCGCGCTGACGGGGACCCTCTCGACCGATCCGAACGAGTCGGGACCGATCACCACGGTCGAGCAGGCGATGCTGGCGTCGACGCCGTCAGACGAACGAAGCCGCGTCTACGGTCGATACAACGCGGTTGCCTACCTCGCCGGTGCGGCGGGCGCCCTTGCCGCGGGCGGGCCGAGCGCGCTGCGCGACATCCTCCCCGGGCTGCCGCCGGACCAGCGCTGGCTGCTGCTCATGCCGATCGGGGCAGTCGTGTGCGTGCTCCTGGCCGTGCGGCTGAGCGGGCATGTCGAGGTCGAGGGCGATCTGCCGCCACGCGCCCGCGGCCTGCAGCGGTCGAAGGGCGTGGTGCGGCGCCTGGCCGCCCTCTTCGCACTCGATGCCTTCGCCGGCGGCTTCATCGTCCAGAGCTTCATGGTCTTCTGGTTCGGGCGCCAGTTCGGCGCCGACGCGCAGCTGATGGGTCTCGTCTTCTTCGGTGTCGGCCTGCTCCAGGCGGCGTCGTCGGTCATCGCCGGCTGGCTGGCCGCACGAATCGGCATGCTGAACACGATGGTGTTCTCGCACCTGCCCTCGAACGTGCTGCTGGCCCTCATCCCGCTCGCGCCCTCCCTGGCGATCGCGGTGGTCCTGCTGCTCGCACGCTCCGCGCTCTCGCAGATGGACGTCCCAGCCCGCCAGGCATACGTGGCGGCGCTGGTCGACCCGGCCGAACGGACGGCGGCGGCCGGCTACACGAACGCGGCGCGGCACCTCGTGCGGCCCGCGGGCCCGATCCTGGCTTCGGCGTCGATGGGCATGGCGGCGGGGCTGCCCTTCCTGGTCGCCGGGGGCCTCAAGGCCGTCTACGACGTCGCGCTGTACTTCACGTTCCGCCGGGTGCGTCTCGCCGAAGACGATCCCGCTCCCTAGGAGAGCTTCAGGCTCGGAAGGACCCGCTCGCCGAATGTCCTGATGAAGGCAGCCTGATCGCGGCCGACGTTGTGGAGATAGATCTCGTCGAAGCCCATGTCGATGAACTTCTGGATCTGGGCCGTGTGCGCGTCGAGGTCGGGGGTGATGAGCATGCGGTTGGCGAAGTTCTCGATCCGGACGAGCTTCGCCATCTGCTCGAAGTCCTCCGGGTTCTTGATGTCCTGCTTCGGGAAGGGCATGCCACCGTTCGGCCATTCCTTCAGCGCGTTCTCCTCTGCCTCGGCCTGCGTCGGCGCCCAGCTGACGTGGATCTGGAGCTGCGTTCGCATCGCCGACGCGTCCTTGCCGGCCTCGGCGGCGCCCTCGCGGAACTTGTCCCACAGCATCGCGATCTTCTCGTCGGCGGCGCCGACGGTGATGATTCCATCGGCGAACTTGCCGGTCTTCTTGGCGTTCACCGGCCCGGCCGTCGCGACGTAGATCGGGACGGGCTCTTCGGGGCGTGTGTAGAGCCTGGCCGACTCGAGGGTGAAGTAGTCGCCGTCATGCTTGACGGTCTTGCCGGTGAAGAGCTTGTTGATGATCTCGATCGACTCGAACATCATCCGGCTGCGCTCGCCGACCTCCGGCCACTCGCCGCCGATGACGTGCTCGTTGAGCGCTTCTCCGGCTCCAAGGCCGAGCCAGAAGCGGCCGGGGTACATGGCGCCGAGGGTGGCGGCGGCATGGGCGATCACCGCGGGGTGGTAGCGGAAGCCGGGGCAGGTGACCGCCGTTCCGAAAGGCAGCTTCGTCCGCTCACCGAGCGCGCCCATGAACGACCACGCAAACGCCGACTGCCCCTGCTGCGGGGTCCACGGGTGGAAGTGCTCGCTCACCTGGAAGCCGGCATCGAAGCCGGCGGACTCGGCCTGCTCGGCCCAATCGAGCAAGTCGGTGGGGTGGAACTGCTCGAGCATGCACGCGTAACCGATCTTCGTCATGCCGGTAGCGTACCCGCCTCGGCCGCGATCCTCGCGAGCAGCCCGCGCAGCGTCGCGACTTCCTCGTCGGTGAGCCCTGCGGTCGCCCTCCGGTTGACGTCATCGGCGAGGGGCACGAGCTGGTCGCGCAACGCCGACCCGCGCTCGGTCAGCGTGATGCGGATGGCGCGCCCATCCTGGGGGTGGGGCGTGCGGGTCACGAGGCCGTCGCGCTCCAGTCGGTCAATGGTGCGCACCATCGTCGGCTGCTCGATCGCCACGCGACGGGCAAGCTGCGCCTGGGTCATCGCGTCATGGCTCCACAGGTGCATCAGTACCGACCACTGACCGGTGCCCACGTCGAACGGCCGCAGCTCAGCACCGAGGCGGCTCGCGAACGCTCGTGCCGCCCGGTGGATCAGGTAACCGAGGCTTTCCTCGATCACGAACGTCCGGGGCCGTGGACGCTCATCGGACCGATCCTGCACCCGCCAGCTCACGACGTTGGCACCGATGGGGCCGCGTCCGCCAGGCGGATGTACCCGTCGATGTCTGCCGCCCGGAGGCCGGCCCGCTGGATGGCGTTGAAGGTCGCCAGTGCCGCGTCGACCGCTACAGGCTCCGGCGCGCCAACGACATAGTCGACGCCGCGCCATCGGATGACGCCACCGGCGGCGGCAATCAGATTACGGTGCCAATGGGCGTCGCTCCCGAAGGCGAGCGCCACGACGAAGCCACCGTCGACGCGGCGCGCTGCGACAGGCGTCTCGTAGGTCCGGCCGGATCGCCGACCGGTGTGGCGCACGATCGAGAAGAGAGGATTCCAGCGCTTGCCTGCCAGGGTCAGCGCCAGCCGGTTGGTGTCACGAGAAGCGCGGAGGAACAGCCCGCCAAAACGCGGGCCGCGTGCTGAAGTCTCTGGAACGTGGGTGGCGGCCATGGGAGCGACTCCTTAGCATGCTACGTATCTGCCCTGGAAAGATAGCATGCTAAGTAATCCCGTCAAGCCACCAGTGCGCCAAACACGGCGAGGCGCCGGAGCCCGCCCAGAGCGTCCGGCGCCTGCGAGATGGGGAGCTGGCTAGGCGCCTGTCCCTTCCGCGTCGGCGTCATCCGATCCACGATCGTGCCACGGGCCGAATCCGCGCTCGCCCGGCCCGAAGCCGCCGAGCTCGCCGCCCTCGTCCAGCCAGGTCGTGAGCCGCTCGATCACGGCGTCGGCACGTGCCTGGTCGAGACCCTCCGACACCGCCGCGTCGAGATCCGCCTGCACCGCGGAGAGCACGGAGGCCTTCACGTCGTCATAGGCGACGCCCTCCTCGGTGGCCAACGCCTCGAGCGACCCGGCGGTATCGAGCCGCTCGATCAGCTCGGAGCTTTCGATGCCAACTGCCGTGGCAGCCGCCTCGAACACGTCACCGCCCAGGAAGCCGCGGCCGACACCGTGATCGAACCCGGCGCCGAAGCCGCGAGCGAACCCGTGGCCGAACCACGCGCAGCCGGTTCCGTCGGCCGCATCGATGCGCTCGCGGACGGCGGTCGCGCGCTCCTCGGTGATGTCGCCGGCCGCGAGGGCCGCATCGACCGCGGCGTTGGCGGCCGTTTTGCCCGCCGCCGTGAGTTCGTCGCGGGTGGCGTCCAGCTCGGAGGCGAGCGTGTCCATGAAGACGTCGCAGTACTCCGAGGCGGTGGCGGTCGTATCGGTGTTGGTGGATTCATCGGTCGCCAGTGCGGAGCCGATGAGCGTGCCGCCAACCAGGGCGGAGATCAGGAGCGCCCCGGCCGCGCCGAGGGTCTTCGTGAGTTGCATTCTGGTCCTCGCGTGCGTGGTGGTCTGGTCGATGGCGCCAGCATCGGCGAGGCCAATGAAGATCGCGCCAAGAACGCGGCCATCGGTCTTCACATCGTCTGAATCGGCGCGCGCGTAGGATGCGGCAGATGAGCGCGCCCGCCCGGATCCTGGTCGTTGAGGACGAGCCGCAGCTGCGCGGCCTGCTGCGCCTGTACCTCGAGCGGGATGGCCACCGCGTGACCGATGCCGGAGACGGCCCGAGCGCGCTGGCCGCCTACGACGCCGAGCCATGCGATCTCGTCATCCTCGACCTGATGCTGCCCGGCATGCAGGGCGAGACCGTGCTCGAGGCACTGCGCGAGGCGGGTGACGTGCCCGTCCTGATCACGTCGGCGAAGCGCAGTGACGCGGAGCGCATCGCCGGCCTGCGGGCGGGCGCGGACGACTACCTCGCCAAGCCCTTCAACCCGCACGAGCTGACGGCGCGGGTGGCGGCGATCCTGCGCCGAACGCGGGCCGCCGGCTCGGACGAGCCGCCGCCGATCCTGAGCCTCGGCGGGGGACGGCTGCTGCTCGACCCGGGCTCGCGGCGTTACACGCTGGCGGACGGACGTGGCGGCCGGTTGACGCCCGGCGAGTCGTCGCTGCTCGCCGCGCTGGCGGAGCGGCCCGGAGCGGTGCTGAGCCGGCAGCAGCTGCTCGACGTCGTGGCTCGGCGGCCGGACGAGGTGTACGAGCGGGTCGTCGACGTCCACGTCGCAAACCTGCGGCGAAAGCTCGACGACGATCCCGGCGCGCCCTGGCTGATCGAGACGGTGCCGGCGACCGGGTACCGCCTGGCCGCGGCGCGAGACCCGACGCCGTGATTGCGGGGCGGCCGCTCGCGATCCGTCTCGCCGCGGTCCTGGCGGCGAGTCGTCGTCGTCGTGCTGGTCCTTGCCGGGATCGTGGTCAACCAGGCCGCCTCGCGCTCGCTGGACGAGACGCTGAACGAGCGAGACCACCAGCGGGTCGGGCTGGCCGTCACCTTCGTCGAAGAGGCCCTCCAGCGTGGGATCGACGGGCGCGCCCTCCAGATGCTGGTGCGGCGCATGGCCGCCGATAGCGGCGGGACCATCCGGGTGCGGGACGACGACGGCACCGTGCTGGCCGAGGGCGGCCGTCCGCCGCCCGGCGCGCCGACGGAGACGCTCTCACGCGACCTCTCCGCAGCCGCCGGCGGCGGCACACTGGAGATCACGGTCCCCACGGCCCGCGGCGGCTTCCTCGCGGCGTTCAACACCGCCCTGGTCATCACCGGGATCGTCACGGTCGCGGCCCTCCTGATCGCGGCGGCGGTGCTGGCCAACCGGCTGACAAAGCCGTTGCGCACGGTCGCCCAGGCCGCGCGACGCCTCGGAGAGGGGGACCTCACGTCGCGAGTGAGCGGAGGCCCGGACGCAGAGTCGGCCGAGCTGGCGAGCGCCTTCAACACCATGGCGAGCCGGCTCGAGCAGTCCGAGGGCCTGCGCCGCCGCGCGGCGAGCGACCTGGCGCACGACCTCGCCACGCCGGCGACCGTGCTCGAGTCGCAGCTGCAGGCGATGGTCGATGGGATCGTGCCGGCCGATGCCGTGCAGCTCGAGAAGGCACGGTCGGCCGCCGCCGGCCTGTCCGGGGTGATCGTGCAGCTCGGCGAGCTGACCCACGCAGAGGCCGCTCCCCTGCAGATCCGCACGGAGCGCGTCGAGATGCTGTCGCTGACCGGCGAGATCGTCGACGCGCTCGGCGGCATGCTCCGTGAACGCGGCGTCGCAGCGGTCGTCACGGGGGCGGAGGTTCACGCCAACGTCGATCCCGGCCAGGTGACCCGCGCGCTGCGCAACCTGTTGACCAACGCCATCCAGCACTCGCCGCGTGGCGGCTCTGTGCGGGTTGGCCTGGCGCATGGTGCGACGGTCGAGCTGCGCATCACCGACCAGGGGCCGGGGATCGCCGAGGAGGACCAGCCGTTCGTCTTCGAGCGCTTCTATCGCGCCGATCGGTCGCGCAGCGGGTCGGCGGGCAGCGGGATCGGCCTCACCGTTGCGCGCGAGCTGATCGCCGCCAACGGCGGCTCGGTGGAGGTTGAGTCGACCGGGCCGACTGGCACCACGTTCCGGGTCGAGCTGCCCCTCGCCGAATGAGGATCGGCCATGATGGGGTCATGTCGCTGACCGTCCGTCGCCATGCCTCGGTTGACGAGTTCCTGTCCGTTGGAGGCGCGTACCAACCCATGTGCGACGTGGACCAGTACGGCTTCGCCACCCATGCGTAACGCCTGGATCGTGCCGGTCCTGGTCCTGGCTGGGTGCGCGTCGCCGAGCGGCGCGGAACGCAACGGATGCACCGCCGAGTGGCTCGAGACGCCGTCCGTTGTTGCCCAGGCCGGCGGATCGCAGGAGCAGGCGCTGCCGATCGATTGCATGCAGCAGCTCGCCAACCGTCGTCTACGCCTGGGCTTCGTCCTGCCCGCTGGCCCCAGCTGCCACGTCCTCAGCAGGGTGGAGCTGGTCGAATCGGCTGATGCGGTCTCGATCACGCTCTTCGGCGCCGTGAACGACGATCCCAACGCCGGAGCGTGCCCGGAGGAGCCACAGATGGTCGTCACCGAGATCGACCTGGCCTCGCCGGTCGACGACCGTCGACTGCTCGACGGCAGCGAGGTCGAGCAGCCCTGATGGCGACGCTCCGGGTCCGATCCTGGGTGAGCGCCCCTGTCGATCAGGTCTTCACCTTCTTCGACGACCCCGCCAATCTCTCGAAGCTCATGCCGCCCCTGCTTCGGATGCGGCTCGTGCGGGTCGAGCCGGCCCCACCGCAGGTCGGTTCCACGTTCGAGTTCCGATACGGCCTCGGACCGATCCAGCGAACCTGGCTCGTGCGCCTGGTGGAACGGGTCGAGAACGAGCGTTTCGCCGACGAGACCATCTCCGGTCCGATGGCGCGCTTTCTCCACTCGCACACCTTCACGCCGGCGCATCGCGGGACGTGGATCGACGATCGCGTCGACTTCCACGTTGGTCCCGATGGCCCGGTGGGCGTGCTGGTCGACTTCGTCGCGAGCGTCGGGATGCGCCTGACCTTCGTCTGGCGGGGGATCCGACAGCGGCAGCTGCTCCGCGGATAGCTCGGTTGCGCCCCACTGTGACCCCGCGTACCGTGGCGCGCAGCATGACCGGCGCTCTCACAGCTTGGTTCTCCCGGTTCCCCGAAGGCTGGTGGGGATACCACTGGGCGCCGCCGAGACCGATGAGCGCCGTCGAGCTGATCGGCACCCCGACCATCGATGGCCGCCTGATGGCGACGCTGTGGGCGGTCGTCAGCCGCCGTCGCAGCGTCATGCTGAGCTCGGAAGCGCCGCAGGCGGGCAAGACCACGGCCCTCAGCGCGCTGGTCGACTTCCTTCCCGACGACACAACCGGCATCTTCGTGCGCGGCTGGTGGGAGGAGTACGACTGGCTCGACGAGATCCCAGCCGGCACCGGCTACCTGCTCATCAACGAGATGAGCGATCACCTCCCGATCTACGTGTGGGGACGTGCCGCGCGCGGAGCGCTCATCCTGGCCGGCAAGGGCTGGGGCCTGGGAGCCACCATGCACGCCGATTCGCTCCCGGAGGCGATCGGGGCACTGCGCGGGCAGCTGGGCGCAACCGATGCGGACCTCGCCGGTCTCACCATCTACCTGCAGTACTCGGCCTACGAGACGCCGGCCGGCATGTATCGCCGGATCGAGGAGGCGTGGCACCTCCGCCTCGACGAGGACGGCGTGCTGGCACCGGTCCGCCTCGGTGCCATCGCCGGTGACCGATCGCCCTCGCTCACGGGGGCGCAGCGGCTCCCATCGCCCCCGATGCTGCCGAACGACGGCGGCCGATCGGAGCGGCCGTTCGAGCATGATCCCGCGGCCTACGCCGTCCTCGCCCGGAGCCTCGGCATGCAGCCCGACGAGCTCGAGGCCGAGCTGACGGATCGGTCCGCCTTCCTCGAGGCGCTTGCCGACCGCGGCGTCTGCGACCCGCCGTCTGTCGCCGAAGCCCTGAGGGCGTTTCCAGGCTGAGGTCGGCCTCGGTGACGCCCGTCGGGTCGCGCCGACTCCCCTGCGTGGTCCATACTGGCCTCGACGTCGACGCATCGGCGTCCCTGCCACGGAGGCGACGAGTGCCCCTCTCGACGCGCCAAGCAACCCCGCGACGTCGTGCGTGGCGACGCGCCAGCCCGGCACTTGCCGCGGCCGCGCTCCTGCTCATGGCACAGCTGGTCTCGGCGGGATCCACGACGGTCGCGTTCCCCGACTTCAGCGACACCTCCATGTTGCAGCTGAACGGGAGCGCCGCCACGGTCGACTCGGGTGGGGTGACCGTCCTGCGCCTGACGCCGGCGGCGGGCGGCCAATCCGGCAGTGCCTTCCTGACCGAGGCCATCACCTTCGAGTCGGACGCGTCGTTCAGCACGAACTTCGAGTTTCAGATCACCGGAGACGAAGGCGGGATCGGCGACGACGATGGCGGAGGCGCCGATGGGCTCGCGTTCGTCGTGCAGACGGTGTCCAACACGGCGGGTGGCTCCGGCGGCGGCATCGGCTACGAAGGGATCCCGAACAGCATCGCGATTGAGTTCGACACGTACAACAACGACGAGACCAGCGGCAACCACGTCGGCCTCGACCTCAATGGCAGCGTCAGCTCCGTCAGCGTCGTGGACATCCCGACGCGCTTGAACGACGGGAACGTGTGGTACGTGTGGATCGACTACAACGGCACCATCGATGTCATCGAGGTCCGCCTCTCGCAGGTCAACGTACGTCCCGCGACGGCGGACCTGACCGCGTCGGTGGACGTTGTGTCCGTCATCGGGGCGACGAGCGCGTTCGTGGGGTTCACCTCCGGCACAGGATCCGGCTGGGGCAACCACGACATCCGCGCGTGGACCTTCATCAACGACTACAACCCGGTCGGCGTGAATGAACCGCCCACCGCGAATGCCGGTGCCGATTTCGCGAGCAGCGCACCGTCGGTCACCCTGGACGGCAGCGCCTCCACCGATCCCGATGGCGACGTCCTCACCTACACCTGGACAGGCCCGTTCGACGGAGGCACGGCGACGGGGGTGAGCCCGACGGTCACGTTCCCGGGACCTGGCACGTACGAGGTGACGCTCACCGTCGACGACGGCAATGGCGGCGTGTCGACCGACACGATCCAGGTCACGGTCGGGCCAGCGGAGGCATCACCGACGCCCATCGCGACGGCCACTCCCACGCCTGCGCCAACTCCGACGGCGGCTGGGGCCGCGGTCCCGAACACCGCGGCGACGCCGACCGGCGTGTCCGCGTACCTCTTCCTTGCGCGTCGGCCGTGCGCTTGGGCTGAGCATCCTCCTCGTGGGACGGAGGGTCCTCGCGGTCCGACGCACGCAGTAGCGGCCCGGCCTCCGCTCGCCCTGACCGGCCCTTGGGCAGCCGTTGAGATCCGGTGCTACCCTCGCAGCCTCATGCCTGATCCCGCGCGCCGACCCGCCGACACCACGCTCGGGGAGCTGCGCGCCGCTGGGTATCGCACGCGGAGCGTCAAGGAGGAGCTGCGCGCGAACCTCCTCGAACGGATCCGGTCGAACGAGCCGCTCCTGCCCGGGATCTTCGGCTACGAGGAGACCGTCCTGCCGCAGCTCGAGAACGCGATCCTGGCGGGGCAGGACGTGATCCTGCTCGGCGAGCGCGGCCAGGCAAAGAGCCGGATCGCCCGATCGCTGGTCGGGCTGCTGGATCCGTGGGTGCCGTACATCGCCGACACCGAGCTCCACGACGATCCCCTCAATCCCGTTTCGCCGCTGGCCCGCAACCTCGTGGCCGAGCAGGGTGACGCAACGCGGATCGCCTGGTGGGCATCCACCGATCGCTACAGCGAGAAGCTGGCAACGCCCGACATCAGCATCGCCGACCTGATCGGCGAGGTGGACCCGGTCAAGGTCGCCGAAGGCCGCTACCTGTCGGACGAGCTGACGATCCACTACGGCCTGCTGCCGCGGACGCATCGGGGCATCTTCAGCCTGAACGAGCTGCCGGACCTGGCCGAGCGCATCCAGGTCGGCCTGCTCAACGTGATGGAGGAGCGCGACGTCCAGGTGCGCGGCTACCGCGTCCGCCTCGAGCTCGATCTGTACGTGGTCGCGAGCGCGAATCCTGAGGACTACACGAGCCGCGGCCGGATCATCACACCGCTCAAGGACCGATTCGGCGCGCAGATCCGAACGCACTACCCAGAGGAGACGGCGATCGAGATCGCCATCATGGAGGCGGAGGCCGTCGCATTCGACGAGGAGGGCGCGGACGCATCGGTCCCGGTCCAGGTGCCCGGCTTCATGAAGGAGGTCGTTGCCGAGCTGTCGCAGCTGGCACGCCGCTCGTCAGAGGTCTCACAGCGCTCCGGGGTGTCCGTGCGGGTGACGATCGCGAACCACGAGACGCTTGCAGCGGCCGCCCTCAAGCGTGCGGTGCGGCTCGGGGAGCCGGCGGGCGCGCCGCGCATCAGCGACCTGCCGGCGGTGGTGGCCTCAACGGCCGGCAAGATCGAGCTCGAGACGCTCGGCGACGAGACCCGCGAGGACCGCGTGGTCGAGAAGCTCGTCGCGCGAGCGGTGGTGAACGTCTTCAACCGACATTTCGCGCTCTCGGAGCTGGTGCCACTCATCGAGCGCTTCGAGGAGGAGGGCCTTGAGGCGGAGGTCGGCGAATTCGTGCCGTCACATGCTCACGGCGAGCTGGTCGCCGGGGTACCCGAGCTGCGGGCGGCGATCGCTCGCCTGGATGCCGGGGAGTCGCCGGCGGGGATCGCGTCGGCCACCGAGTTCGTCCTCGAAGGGCTGCATCTCAACCGGCGGCTCAACAAGGAGCGCCGTGGGGGCGGCATCCGCTACGCCCGCTAGCGCCCGGCCAGCGACGCAACCAGTGGTGCAAACGACTCCATCACTCGGGCGGGGATGCCGTAGGAGCTGACGCCGGTGCGCTCACGGCGCCGAAGCATGCCTTCCCGCAATTGGTCGAGCGTCCCGTACAGCAGGTAGGGTGAGCCACCCGCGACTGCCGGTCCGGCGGACTTGAGCAACGCTCGGAGCGATGTCGAGAGCGGCTGCGGGCCGCCGACCACGCCCGCGTCGCCTACGAAGATGTCGAGCTGGAGCTCCTCGAACCGTGCTCCGGCCGCGCTCCGCACCTGTGCGACGCGCTCCGCCAGTGCCGACTCGGTCGCGTGCCGCACCATCAGTCGCCCGGCCGTGGAGAACTGGGGCACGAAGCTGACGATCTGGGCCTCGCGCGCAGCAAAGCGAAGCATGCGGGGTCCGCCGCCACCGAGCATGATCGGCGGGTGTGGCTGCTGGACCGGCCGCGGCTCCACGCGGGCACGCTCGAGCCGGTAGAAGCGGCCTTGGTGGGTCACCTCCTCGCCCGACAGCAGGCGTCGGATGATGCCGAGCGACTCGATCATCCGGTCGATCCGGACCGAGGGTGGGTCGTACGGAACGCCGAGCTGGCGGTAGTCGGACCGCTTCCAGCCGGCGCCGAGCCCGAGATCGAGGCGTCCACCGCTCAGCCGATCAAGGGTTGCGGCCTCCCGGGCGACGATCAGCGGATGGCGGAAGTCGTTGGCGAAGACGTAGGGGCCGATGCGCAGGTTGCTGGTCACGGCCGCCGCAGCCGCAAGCGCGGCTGTCGGGGCGAGCTGCCGTCCGAGGTGGTCGGTCACGTAGAGCGCGGCGTAGCCGAGCTCCTCGACCCGCCGCGCGAACGCTGTCCAGCGATCGACGTCCTCCGAGTTGTTGGTGTAGACGGCGAAGCGGAACGGCTGCACCGGCCAACGGTAGCGCGTGCAGGCGAAGGTACTTTCTGGTCATGGCCGATTTGGGTGTGCCCCCTAGGCTGCGGGCAGCGGAATAAGTTCCACACAGGGGCGCCGAACTGATCGATTTGAGCGGCAACGTGCTGACCGCGACGCGCCGCGTCCGTTTCAAGCCGTCCTTCCCCGTGCTGCTGACGGCCGGGGGAGTCATCTCGCTGTTGCTGGTGGGAGGCGTGCTCGGCGGGCTCCTCCTGCGCGTGCTCGCCGCCGGTGCGGGGCTGTCGTTCGCGCACCGCGGCTGGCGCGGATCGACCGGCCGTGAGCGCCAGGTCCGAATCTGGGTCGTAGTCGGGGCGGCCGTCTGGTTCGTCGCAGAGGTCGCCCGCGTGACGGCGCAGGCCACCGGCCGTCCATTCCTGATCGCCGAGCTGACCCTCGTCGGCCTGGGGATCGCGGCCGTCGGCTGCTACATCGCCGCCGCGAGACGCCGCCTCCGACCTGCCGATGAGACGGCCCTCTACCTCGACGCAATCTCCGTGTTCGCGGCCACGACCGGCGCGGTGGTCATCATCGGCGGAGGGCTGGTCTGGGACCCGAGCGGATTGGCGCTGCTGGCACACGCGGCCTTCTTCCTGGCGATGATGCTGGCGACGCTCCACCTCAACCTGACCACGCGGGTGCCGCTCCGATTCCTCGGACAGTGGGAGATGCTCCTCGGGCTGGCACTCGGGGGCGGCGCGTACCTTGGCCTCCTGGTTCCCATGGACGAGCCAGCCGCCGTCAATGCCCTGCTGCATACACTCGTGGCTGGCGGCGCGCTGCTCGTCGGCCACGGCGGAAGCCGGTGGAGCGGGGCGGTCCAGCCGGGACGCTCCTACTCCGCAATGGCGATCTGGTTGCGTGGCCTGCTGCCCCTCGGCAGCGTCGTGGTCACCGCGGCCCTCATCGTGACGCTCATCACGACCTCGGCCCTCGATGGGCCGCTTCGCCTGGTTGGCGCCTTCGCCCTTGCCCTGGTGGTCGTCTGCGTCCTCGCGCGGCAGACCGTGGTGCTCAGCGACCGTGAGCGCGTCATCGGCCGGGAACGACAGCTCACCGACGAGCTCACCGTGGCCGAAGCTCAATATAAGTCGGTCGTGGAGCGCGTTCCCGGCGTCGTCTACGTGGCGGAGGCTGGCCAGCACGGTCGCTGGCACTTCGTGAGCGCCAAGATCGAGGAGCTGCTCGGGTACACGCCGGAGGAGTGGGTGGACGATCCCACGCTGTGGCTCAGCCGCATCCATCCTGCCGATCGCGACCGAATGATCCTCGCCGAGGTGGACGAGAGCGAGCGCGCGGGCGAGAAGGGCCGCTGGGAATACCGCCTGATCGCCCGCGATGGGCACGTTGTGTGGGTCATCGACGATGAGGCGGTCATCGCCCGCGACGCCGACGGGCGACCCAGGATGGTGCAGGGGATCCTCGTCAACATCACCGACCGCAAGGACCTGGAGGATCAGCTTCGCCACCAGGCGCTGCACGATCCGCTTACCGGGCTGGCGAACCGTGTCCTGTTCGTGGACCGCCTGTCGCACGCCCTCGTGCGCCGGCACCAGGCGACCGGCCTCGCCGTTCTGTTCGTTGACCTCGACGACTTCAAGGCCATCAACGACACGCTCGGACATGCGGCCGGTGACGAGCTGCTGCGTCTCGTAGCCGAGCGGCTGGTGGGCGTGCTGCGCGCGGAGGACACGGCCTGCCGCCTGGGCGGCGACGAGTTCGCGTTCCTCCTGGAGGAGGCCGATCGCGCCCGCGCCGAGCAGGTCGCGCGACGAATCCTGGCCGCGCTTGCCATTCCGTTCCAGCTCGGGGAGCGGGCGGCCACCCTCACCGCCAGCATCGGCATTGCGACACGTGAAACGCTGGTCGAGGGCGACCCCGTCCAGACCGCGGACGAGATGCTCCGCGATGCGGACACGGCCATGTACGTGGCCAAGGCACGCGGAAAGGAGCTGTTCGAGGTCTTCGAGCGGGGGATGGAGGATCCGATCGCGCGCCGTCGCGAGCTGCTTGCCGCGCTCGAGCGGGCGTTGGAGGTCGAGGACGAGCTGCTGATCGAGTATCAGCCGATCGTCGACATGCGCCGCTTCACGCTGCTCGGACTGGAGGCGCTCGTCCGCTGGCAGCATCCACAGCTCGGCCTGCTGATGCCGGCCGACTTCGTGCCGCTGGCCGAGGAGACCGGCCTCGTCAGGCAGCTCGGCGAGTGGGTCCTGCGGCGCGCCTGTGCGGACCTGGCGGAGCGCGGCATGATGATCTCGATCAACGTCTCGGCCCAGCAGCTTGGGGACGGTGCGCTGCGGAAGCTGCTCGTCGAGATCCTGGAGTCCAGCGGCCTGCCACCGTCACTCTTGCTGCTGGAGCTGACCGAGAGCACGCTCGCCTCGGCAGCGGCCGATGCGGAGACCGAGCTGGCCGGCATCCAGGAGCTCGGGGTGCGCATCGCCCTCGACGACTTCGGCTCCGGATACTCCTCGCTGGAATACCTTGGGCGGCTGCCGATCGACGTGCTGAAGATCGACCGCTCGCTGGTCGAGCACATCCACGAAGAGCCGCAGCGACAGGAGGTCATGCGCGCCATCGCGCACATCGCCGAGAAGCTCGACCTCGAGACGATCGTCGAGGGCGTCGAGCTCGAGGCGCAGCGCCAGGCCCTCCTCTCCCTCGGCTTCCGGCGCGCACAGGGCTTCCTCTTCTCGGGAGCGATGGCGCTCGACGACGCACTCGCGCCATTGGCACGGCGCCGGGCCTCCTAGCCCAGCGGTCGACCGCCGGTCACGCCGATCACCTCGCCCGTGATGTAGCTCGACTCCGCCGAGGCGAGGAACACGTAGACCGGAGCCAGCTCGGCTGGTTGGCCGGCGCGTCCAAGCGGGGTGTTCTCGCCGAACTTCGCTGCCTTCTCCGGCGGCATGGTGGACGGAATGAGCGGCGTCCAGATCGGTCCGGGAGCCACCGCGTTCACTCGCAGCCCGCGCTCGAGAACACCGGGATCCTGCGCCAGCCCCTTGGTGAAGGTCAGGATCGCCCCCTTCGTGGCGGCGTAGGGAAGGAGCTCCGGCGACGGTGAATACGCCTGGATCGAGGTGGTGTTGATGATCGTTCCACCCTCGCGCAGCCGAGGGACGGCCGCCTTCGACAGGTGAAAGATGGCTTCGATGTTGGTGCGGAAGATTCGCCGCCATTCGTCGGTGGTCACTTCTTCGATCCGATCACCGCATACCTGCCAGGCCGCGTTGTTGACGAGGATGTCGAGATGGCCCAGCTCGGATTCCGCCCGCTCGATCAGCGAGGCGCAGATCTCGGGGTCCTGGATATCGCCCGCCACCGTCACCGCCCGCCGCCCGGCCCGCTGGACCCAGTCGGCTGTGTCGGCCGCGTCGGCCTCCTCGATGCCTCCCAGGTACGAGATGAGCACGTCGGCGCCCTCACGCGCGAACGCGATGGCCACCGCCTTGCCGATCCCGGAGTCGCCGCCGGTGACGAGGGCCACGCGGTCGGTCAGACGGCCGGAACCCTCGTACGTTTCCTCGCCGTGGTCCGCCTTCGGCTTGAGGTCCGCTTCCGTGCCAGGCGGCTCTTGCTGCTGTTTCGGGAAGGGCGGTTCCGGATATTGGGTCTTCGGGTCCTGTCGGGTATCGGTCGTCATGGGTCCCCTCGTGGTTCGTTCGTCGGGTCCGATGCAGGAGGCGTGCCTCAGTACGCCAGGCCGATGAGCTCGCCGAAGACCCGCTCGACGTCGAGCGTCAGCCCTCGCCGCTCGAACCAGCCGACCACGTTGGCGATGTCGCGATGCAGCAGCTCCGGGGCGTCGGTATTGGTGGTGAACTCGACCGCCTGCGGCAGGTCGATGATCGTCAGTCGATCGCGCCACCACAGCAGGTTGTAAGCGGACAGGTCGGCGTGGACGACGCCGCCCGCGGTCAGCGCGCGGAGGCTCGCCAGCAGCTGCTCCCAGGCCGATGCGACCTCGCTCCGCGAGAGGTGCGCCTGTGCCAGGCGCGGCGCGGCGGCGTCGGCGTCGCCGATGAACTCCATGACGACGCCGTCCTCGCTGCGCTCGACCGGATAGGGGACCGACGCGCCTGACGCCCAGGCGAGCTCGAGCATCGCCATCTCCTGGATTGGCCACATCCGCTCGATGACCTCGTGGCCGTGATCGGTCTTGTGCGCAACGGCTCGTCGGTCGCGGCTCGACAGGAACCAGCCGGACCGATACGTGGAATCGTGCCGGTAGCTGGTCGCCTTCTTGAAGCCGAGGTCGCGCAGCTCGCCGCGTGACGGGCGGCGCGGCCGGTATCGCTTGTGGGCGAGGAGCGCCGTCGAGCCGCCGTCGTATCGGCGCTCGAGCAGGAAGACCTCGGCCTCCTTGCCGGATTTCAGGGTGCCGAGCGAGACCTCGTCGTAGGGCTCTTCGAGCAGCCACGGTGGGGCCTCGCGCGGTGGCGCGGTTGAAGGGTGCACGCAGAATGCTCCGAGTGTTCGGGGTTGCCCGACCCTCGGACGGCGTCAGCGGGAGCGGCGCCTCGAGGCATCGGGAGGACAGGTGCGATCGGCACTCATGGCGGTCCTCCTCGTGCGTGCTGCGTGATTGGTCGCCGGCATCATGCGCTCGGCTGTCGCGCCTTGGCAAGCAGCTAGGCGACGCGCTCGTACACGAGCGTCTGCCACACCCAGCCGCGATGGTGGAGGCGTCGCTGGAAGCCGGCGGCCCGGATTCGCTCATCGATCCGGCGCTCCGAATGGACGTAGCCGCGGAACGACTGTCCACGCAGCTTTGGGACGAGATTCCCGCAGCGGATCGCGAGCCGCACCCACCATCGGTCGTTGGGATAGACGAGCCCGTAGAGCCGCCGCGCGCGGGTGGCGGATGCGTCGACCAGTGCCGCCCAGTCCCCGTAGCAGCACACCACCCGATGGAGGGTCACGATGTCGGCCGGCTCGAACTGCTGAGCGAGCGCGACGAAGTCGCCGAGATGAAACGTGGCTCGATCGGTCAGCCGGCGGCGCTCGATCTCGTGGCGGCCGAGGGCGACGTGCGCGCGCGCGGCATCCACGTTGGTGACGGCGGCGGCGCCCGCCGCCAGCAGCTCCAGCCCGATGACGCCGATCCCAGCGCCGACGTCGAGCACGGTCGACTGACGCATGTCATCGGTCCGAAGCGCGTCGATGAGCCGGCGAGTGCTGCCGGTCGGCCCCGAGCGGCGGTAGTCGGAGAGCTGGCGCTGCGCGGCCTTGGCGTCGAACGCCGCGTCGTAGTCCGGCTCACAGCATGTCGTCACGCACCAATGATGCTCCGCGTGCCGGAAAACGACGAGCCCGGCAAACGAGCGAACCATGGTGATGGATGACCTCCACGTCGATGGGTTGATTTCGAGGGTCATCCTCGGGGAGCCCGGCCTGCTCGCCATCGGTCGTTCGTTCGGGAGGACGCACGTCCGTATGACGTAGCCGCGATGGTCGGTTCGGCGAACCTGCCGCGTCAGGCGGGCCTGGCGGGCTTTGCGCTGGTGAGCCGGCCAAGTGCCTCGGCAATCTGCGGCAGGTCGTCGTCTGCGACCGCCTGGGCCTGGCGGTAGCTGTTCGCTGCCGCAGTGCGGTCGCCGCGCTGGGCGTAGCGCTCCCCGAGCTCGATCAGCACGTCGACGTACCGCCGTCGAACGTCGGTTCGGCGATCCTCTACCTGGGCGCTGTCGCCGTAGAAGGGGCAGTCGTCCAGGAAGTCGCCGCGATACAGGGCGCGGGCCTGCTCCAGGATCCCAACGAGGTCGGCCGGGTCCCCCCTGGCCGCATCGGCCAGCAGCCGATCGAACTCGCCAAGGTCGCTCCAGGCCACCACCGAGGGTTCGAGCCGGTATCGGTCGTTGTGGAACGCGATCGGTGCCGTGGATCCGCGGCTCCGCCGCCCCGGCCTGAGGATCGAGCGCAACCCGAGCATCGTTCGGTGAAACGCGACGTCGGCGCGATCGAGATCAACGTCCGGCCAGACCAGCTCGAGGATCTCGTCCTTCGATGCGCCCCGGTCGCCGCGGTCGAACAGGATGGCGAAGATCGCTTCGGCCTGCCGCGAGCCGGCCTTCTCGCCTCCCCAGCGCCGGACGGGATCCCCGTTGAGCTCAGCCCGCAGGGAGCCCAGCGCGAACACGTGGAGGCCCGGCGGGGGCGATGAGGCATCGGCGAGCGCGTCGCTCAGGGCAGATCCGCGGAATTGGACGTCGGCGCGCTCGGCGCGCAGGACGGCCAGCGCCGATGCCTGCTCCTGGTGCCGCTCCGCGAGTCGGAGGCTCGACCCGAGATAGGACGCGGCGAGGGTGAGCGCCTCGCGCTCGGGCGGCGTGAAGGAGAGGCCGCTTCGCTTCGGGCCGAAGATCGCCGCGCCGCCCTGCCCCTCGCCGCCGTTCGACAGATCGAGCCGGACGGCCAGCGGGTCGGCGGGATCCAGCCTGCCGACCGTCGCGCGGAGCGAGCCGTCGGGCTCCTCGAGCCCGGCTCCGACGAGCTCGAAGGTGCGCACCAGCCTCGCAAGCGCAGGCTCGACGGCCTGCTCGGGGTCCTGGGCCAGCATCGCGTCCTTCCCGAGCGCCACCAGCAACCGTGCGTGGTCGACCTGGCGCGGCGTGCCGGCGGTGAGCTGACGGACGCGTTCCGCGGCGGGGTCGAACAGCGCCAGGGTGACCACCACCGCCAGGGTGGTCACGAGCGGGAAGTCGATCGCCAGCACCTCCGCCGCCGCTCGCTCGAGGAGGACCAGCGCGCCAACGTAGATGACGATCCCGAGGCCGGCGATCAACGACCACCGGACTGCCCGTCCGGCCACGTCGGCGGCGACGAACATGTGCTGGGAGAGCACGGCGTACGTGGCCAGCACGATCGCGACCGCCACCAGCGAGACCCCGACGAACCGCGGTCCGCCGATCTCCTCCGGGAGGATGCGCGCCATCCCGCCGATGACCCCCAGCACCATCGTCGCCAGCGCGAAGAGGAGCTGCCGTCGACGCGCCCGGTCATCCCCGGCCGCCCCCAGGCCGATCAGCAGGTACACGATCCCGGAGCCGAAGATGAAGGCTCGGGCGAGGGCGAAGGCCCAGGCGGTAGCGATCGACGACAGGCCGCCGAGGGCGAAGCCGCCGTCGTCGAAGCCGATTGGATGGGCAGGATCGAGCGCGGCCTGGATGATCCCGAGCCCGCCGACGACGTAGCCCGCCACCAGGAGCGCGGTGGCCAATGCCGAGCGCCGGCCCTCGATGGCAACGGCCAGGGCGATGTGGAGCGTGGCGGCGGGGAGGAGGTACGCCGATGCATCCTCGATCAGGTTGATCGGTGGAAAGACGCTCGTGTCCGCCCCCGTGCGCTGGACGATGATCGCCACCGACCAGAGGACGAGCAGCAGGCAAAGGAAGCTGAAGACGGGTGCGCCGGGGACGCGGCCGGCCCGCGTGAGGACCAGCAGACCCAGCCACGTGGCCAGGACCGCGGTGATGCCGTGGGCGGCGATCTCGAGCAGCTCGGGCAGCTCGTGCCCCCTCTCCGGTTACGAAGGGCAGCAGCCGATGGACGATACGCCCCGGCGTCCGCCGGCCGCAACCTCGCGGAGCTACTCGCCGTTGCCCTCGATGGCCCGATCGACCGCGCGGGCATATTGCTCGTCTGACAACGCACCGGCGTCGCGAAGGGCCTGGAGCTTCGCGATCTCGTCCGCGACAGATCCTGCTGCAGGAGATGGCGGAGGTCGCTCGAGCGAAGCAGGCGCTGAACTCTCGGCGGCGAATGCCGCATTGAGCTCGGCCAGCACCCGCTGCTCGATCAGGTCGCCCGTGCGTGCGCCGAGTTGGCCAACCGATGCGCTCAGCCACCCGGGGAGCTTGATGGCCGGGGCGGGAGCTGTCGGGGAGCGTCGGCTCGATCGAGCCGGTCACAGCCGTCGCGGGGACGTCGTCGATCTGCAGCTCGTGCAATGGCTCCGGCCTCTCGATGTCGCGCAGAACCTGGTCGCCGACCGATCGCATCCGCACGCCGTCTGGAAGGTCGCCGGCCACGATCGCGCTCGTTGTCTCAGACAGCAGCACCTGCCCGCCGCGCCCAACGGCGGCGATGCGCGACGCCCGTACGACGTCGAGCCCGGTATATCCCTCGTCGCCGACGGCCGGCTCGCCGGTGTGCAGGCCGAGCCGCATACGGACCGATACGCCCTCCGGCCACGCCTCGTGCTCGTGCGCGCGCTGGACCTCGACGGCCGCCGCCACCGCGTCGCGGGCGCGAGGAAACGAGTAGAAGAAGGCGTCGCCCTGCGTGTCGATCTCCTGGCCGTGGTGCGCCCCGAACGTCTCGCGCACGATGCGCCGATGGGTCGCCAAGCATCTCGGCGTATTGAGCGTCGCCGAGGCGCTTGAGCAGCGTGGTGCTGCCCTCGATGTCGCTGAACACGAACGTGACGGTTCCCGACGGAAGGTTCGGCATGACTCGCCTGAGGATACGGCGCGGCCCGTACCCGCGCCGTGATCTAGCCCGTCGCCATCTCCGCGAACTGGCACAGGGCGTTGGCGAGTCGCATCTGCTCGGGCGTGCGACCCCTCACGCGCAGGAGCGCTGGAGCAGCCACCACGACCGCCACGCATCGTGCCCGCGAGGTCGCGACGTTGAGGCGGTTTCGCGAGTAGAGGAAGCTCATGCCGCGCGGGGCGTCCTCGGGCGAGCTGGAGGTCATCGAGTAGATGCTGACCGGCGCCTCCTGGCCCTGGAACTTGTCGACGGTTCCCACCCGCGCCTCAGGCAGCTCGCGCTGGATGGCGCCGACCTGGGCGTTGTACGGCGCGACGACCAGGACGTCCTCGTACCGAAGGGGATGCTCCTCGCCGTGCTTGTCGGTCCAGCTTGATCCGCTCGCGACGAGGGCGCGCACGATGGCAGCGACCTGCCGAGCCTCCTCGGGGGACTCGGCCTCGCTGCCGACGTGCTCGACGGACAACAGTCGGACCCCGGCTCCCACCAACGGCGCCGGACCATGCAGGAACTGGCGGCCGAGGTTCTCGCGGGACTGCAGCTTGCCCTCGTAGAACGCGGTCGACGTGAACTTGGTGACGTCGGGATGGAGTCGCCAGGTGTGCTCGAGAAAGAGGCCGAGGTCGCCGGGCATGGCGTCGTGCTCGCCGAGGAGATGCGCCAGCGCTGATCGGTCGGCGCCGGGCGGATGCGAGCCCTGCAGGGGCTGATCGAGCTGCTGCGGATCGCCGAGCAGCACGATCGAGCGCGCGGCGCCCGACATGGCAAGCATGTTGGCGAGCGACATCTGGCCCGCCTCGTCGACGAAGAGGACGTCGAGCAGCCCATCGCTCTTCGTCGGCGCCCACAGCCAGACGGTCCCGGCGGCGACGTCGTAGTCGTCGTTCGCGATCCCGTCCCGCGCCTCGTCATTGTCCTTCGTGATCGTCACGCGGTCGTCGTCGACGGCCTGGTCGTCCTCGGTGACCTTCTGGATGGCATCGGATCGGCACGCCGGCTTCGGCAGCGGCATCCTCGATGTTCTTCAGGAAGTTGCCGATCACCTTGTGGCTGTTGGCGCTGATGCCCACCTTCCTGCCGCTCGCCACGAGCCGCACGACCATGCGGGCACCGGTGTAGGTCTTCCCCGAGCCCGGCGGGCCCTGGATGGCGAGGGCGCCGTGGTCAATGGCCTCGACGAGGCGGCGCGCGGCATCGAGTCCGGATCTCCCCGGGCCCCTGCGAGGGGGTCACCCTGCGACCTGGCCGACCGATGGCGGACGGCGAAGGAGCACGTCGCGCGCCGCGCGCCATGGGCCGGGAGCGTCGATGCCGTGCTCCGCGACCCATTCGCCCAGGCGGAGGAGCGCCGCTCGCTGCTCCTTGTCGCTGTAGATGTTGAGCGGCACCAGCGCCTCCGGATGTGGCGGATCCACGCCCGCCGGCCACGCCAGGTCGACGGTCGAGTGCATGTCGTCGATCGCCAGCACCTCCGCGCGCACCTTCCACGCACTCCATGTCGCGTCGGGCTGCTCGCGGTAGAGCGCGGGGTCGTACAGCTCGGAGCGAGGACCGATGTCGTAGTCCTGCGGCGCAGTAGCGATAGCGCCACGTCTGGCGCGCGAACCTCGCCCTGGCCGATGGCTTCCACGGCTCGCCGATCGGCCCGACCACCTCCAGCGGTCCGAGCGCCTGCTTGTCGGCCGCCAGCTCCGCGACGTCCATGCCGAGCCGGTGGAAGAAGTCCCAGAACGCGACCTTCGCCTCGCGCCGATGCCACGACAGCAGCTGCGCGAGCAGCCAGGCTGCCTGCTGCTGCGCGCGTGCGCTCGGCCGGTCGTCGGGAACGCCGTCGGTCAGACCGCGCGGCGACCTCCTGGACGCGCGCATCGGCCTCGCGCAGCTGCTCAGGCGCGTCCGGCGAGCGGGGAGCGGGCCGCGGAACGTCCTGGCCCGTCGCCTCGGCGAGTCGCAGCCGCTGGCCGCTCGAGCCAGTCGCGGAGGCGCAGCGTGCTCAGGACGTCGTCGCGGTTGTACGTCTCGATCGAGGCGAGGATGGTGGACGCGGCCGATCGTTCCCGATCACCGAGCTGGAGCCACTCCTCGAACTCGACGATGCTCGAGCCGGCATCACGCAGCCCCTCCTGGCGGGTGAAGTCGTAGAGCGCCTCGATCTTCTTGATGCTGTAGCTCTCGACGGAGGCGCGCAGTCCCTGGCGCACGGCTCGGAACAGGTCGACGAGGACGCCGCCGCGCAGCAGCCGATCGACCTCGCTCCTCCCGCGTCCCATGGCGGCCCATCAGGCGCTTCAGGGCGGTCGGCTCGTACGACGCGTAGTGGTAGACGTGCATCTCCGGATAGCGTTCGAGGTCGATCGGTGAGGAAGTCCATGAGCTGCTCGAACGCCCGCTTCTCGCCGGCCAGCGTGACGTCGCTCGGCGCCGTCCGGGTCGAACGACCAGAACGCGCGGAACTCGTCCTGCGCGTCCATGACCCCGAACAGGTAGTCGACGCCATCGTCGAGCGCATACGGGTCGCCCTCGAGGTCGAGGAACAGGTCGCCGGGATCCGGCTCGGGCAGGGTGGCGAGGCCGCGTTCGGGCTCGATGCTCGCCGCCGCCGGCAGCAGCAGCTCGTGGATCGGCTTCGGCAGGCCACGGCCCTCGACCTGGATGCGGGCCTGCTCGCGCACGCGCTCGACGCTGGCGGCACTCGTGCCGTCGAGCGGGGGATCGAACGGGATCGGCGCCGCAGCCAGCCGCTCGACCGTGTCGAGCTCACGGGCGACCAGCGACTTGCGCTGCCGCGCGGTGATCCCGGCCACCAGGGAGAGGTGGTCGTCGTCGCGGCGGCGAATCGCGCAGAGCTCCGCCCATCGGCACACCCCGCAATGCTCGACCGGCTCGGGATAGGTGGCCTCGGCGGGTAAGCCGGTGGAGGAGCCGGCGCAACGTCGGTCCCCAGCACGGTCTCGGTGAAGCGCTGCTTCGCGGCGCGGTAGTAGGCCATGTAGTCGTCGACGCGCAGCGTCGCCGTCTCGCGGGCGCTGCCGCCCAGCACGACCTTCATGTGCTCGGGCTGCACTCCCTGGATGCGCGTCAGCTGCTCGACATAGCTGCAGATCTGGAGCACGGCACCGGCCTTGACGTGGCGCGCCAGCTTCGTGTCGGCGACCTCGTAGTGGTACGGGCCCCAGACCGATGGGCGCTCCGGTGACTCGACGCGCAGCAGGAAGTCGGCGTAGCCCAGCCATCGGCCGTCGAAGAAGGTCGCCTGGAAGATGACACCCACGCCGGAGGCCATCGCGGCAATCGTCTCGGTCGCCTGCCGGCGAATGCTGCTCGCCGTGCTCCTCGTCGTCGTCCCGCTCGATGGACGCGACACTTGCTCCGCCCGCGCGCAGCTCCGCCAGGTAGCGAGCCTCGTGCTCGAAGCCTCGCTTGCGGATGACGTCGAGCTCGCGATCCTCGCGGTCCGGACGATCGACCAGCCCGGCCAGCGCCGCGCGCTCGAGTGCGGTGAGATGCTCGCAGGCCAGGTATCCCACCAGATCGGTCGCCGAAAAGACCGGCTGGCCATCGATCAGCTGCAAACGACACTCCTCCCCATGCGGAGCAGCCTAGCGGCTTCCCGCGACAGCTCGCGCGTCGCGCCGGCCTTGCGCCGCTGCGTCCACAATCTGGCATGCGAATGGCCCGCGCGATCCTGCTCGCCGCCCTTCTGAGTGCCTGCTCCTTCGGCCTGGGAACCGAGGTCACGGGGCCGCAGCCCGAACATGGGGATGGGATGCGATCAGGCGCAACAGTTCGCATTCACCGGCAGGACCTCGCTGGACGCGCTCGGGCTGAATGAGTTCGGTGGAGGACCCGATAGCGGGCGGATCGGCCAGATCTGGGTGACCGCTGACAAGGTGCAGATGGACGTTGGTCCCGCGCCGCCGGCATCGTCCTGCCGGAGCCGACCCGGATGGTCTGCGTGCAATGGGCAGACGGATCCGGGATGGCGGGCCCCGTCCCGGACAACTGGCAGCTCGCCAGTCGACGCCGGCCGACACCACCAGTCCACCTCTCTGCCGGTTGCGCCGCTCGTTCTCGCCGTCGTGCTCGCCAGCATCGTCGGCGTGTCGTTCCTCGCCTTCCGCCGCGAACGCCCAGCCGACGGCTGACCGGCTCCGTCGTACCATGCCGGCATGCGTCTGCCCGGATCCCGCGACTGCGGCGACCTGCTCATGTTCGAGGAGGTGCGCCGCCGCCTCCATCTCGGCGCACCGGTGATCGAGGGGACCGAGACGATCCGGGTGGACGACATCATCGGCACGGTGGGTCGAGGAGCCGACTTCGACGGCTGCTTCCGCCCGCGTGAGCCGAGACTCGCCAACCGAATCCGCGAGATCCGCGTCCGCAACCCGAACGCGTTCAACGAGCCGATCGACGTCGTGCGCGTCGACCGCGCCTACTTCGTCGCCGACGGCCACAAGCGGGTCAGCATCGCAAAGGAGACCGGCGTCGAGTTCATCGACGCCCGAGTCAGCCGCGCACCCTCGATCTACGAGATGGCTCCCGGCGTCGATGCCGACAGCATCGACCGCACCGCCCGCGAGCAGCAATTCCGCGAGGAGACCGGCCTCATGGCCGCCGTGCCCGGCGCGCGCTTCGCCGTCAGCGAGACCGTCGGCTATCCCGAGCTCCAGGAGGCGCTCGAGTCGTATGCCTACGAGCTGAGCCAGCGCCTCGGCCGCCTGCTGTCGCGCGAGGAGGGCGCCGCGCTGTGGTACGAGTGCGTCTATCGCCCGACCGTGACGGCAGCGCAGGAGGCGCGCCTGCCGGAGCTGCTGAGCGTGTGGACGGAGGCGGACCTCTTCCTCGCCCTTCACAAGCAGAGCCGGCAGCTCTGGGGGACCGAGTGCAAACCGGCCCAGGACGAGGCCGAGCACCTGGTCGCGAAGGTCGTCGACAAGCTGCACCCCGACCCGTCAGCGATCGGAAAGCTCGTGCAGCGGGCGCGTCGCCGTCGTCAACCGGAGCTGCTGACCCAGCGCCAGACCTGATGGTCGCGACCCACCCGCCACGGCATGGACCGGCGACGGGCGCCTGGAGCGGCCGGCCGGACGGATCGTGTCGCTGCTGCCGTCCGCGACCGAGATCGTCTGCGCGCTCGGCCTCGAGGCTCGGCTCGTGGCGGTGACCCACGAATGCGACTTCCCGGCCGATGCGGTCGCCGGCCTGCCGCGGGTCACCGCCAACCGCCTCCCGCCGGAGGTGAGCCGATCGGCCGAGATCGACGCCGCCGTCCGCGCCGCAATGATCGGATGGGCACGGCATCTACGCCCTCGACGACGCGCTCCTCGCCGATGCTGGACGCCGACCTGATCCTGACCCAGGAGCTCTGTCGCGTCTGCGCGGTCGCCTATCCGACGGTGCTCGAGGCGGCACGCTCGGCCGGCGGCGAAGGTGGACCGATGGTCGTCTCGCTCGAGCCGCATTCGGTCGCCGACGTGCTTGCCACGATCGGCCACGTCGCGCGGCTGGCCGGCGTCCCCGACGCCGGAGAACGCCTGCGTCGCTGATCTCGAGCACCGGCTGGCCGCGGTCGAACGAGCCGCCCGGCGCGGCGCGGCGTCGCCCTGGTCGAGTGGCTGGATCCGCTCTTCGCGCCCGGACACTGGGTTCCCGAGCAGGTCGAGCTGGCCGGCGGCAGTATCGGTCATCGGTGAGTCCGGCGAGCGGTCCCGCGAGGCAGACCTGGCAGGCGCTCGCCGAGAGCCGACCGGACGTGGTGCGTGCTGGGCCTGTGCGGGTTCGACCTGCCGCGCACGCCTCGCCGAATGGGCCGCGTTCGAGGTCTCCCGAGGCACTCACCCGGACGCCCGCGTGGCGAGACGGGGAGCTGTGGGCGATCGACGGCTCTGCCTACGTGTCGCGCCCGGGCCCGCGCCTGGTGGACGGCGTGGAGATCCTCGCCGCCATCCTGGCCGGCCGCTCCGATCCCCGTGCCGTCCGCCTGGGGACCGGCTGAGTCCGGTCGCTAGAGGGCCTCTACCGCAGCACGGATCTCGGCCGTGGCGCGGTTCGGGTCGTCGTCGACAGCGAACCTGATCGGCTTGCCGAAGACGACCTCCACGTCGCCTCGCCACGCAGTGCTGGGCTCGGGTGCGTCCTTGTCGAACCGGCTGTAGCGGTGGATCTTGAGGCGCATCGGCACGACCGGGATGGCTCCGTGGATGGCCACCAGCCCGGTGCCGGACTTGAACTCCTGCAGCGGGCCGCCGACGGTCAGCTTGCCCTCGGGGTAGATCAGGATGCTGTAGCCCCGGTCGAGCCGCGCGCCGAGCAGGTCGAGGCTGCGGCGAACGGCACCCTCGCGCGCCAGCGGGAACGCGTTGCCGATGACCGCTGCCCAGAAGCCACGGAAGCGTGACTTGAAGATGCCGTCGAGCGCGGCCGCGACGGACAGCCTGCGACGCCAGCTGAGGGGGATGGAGCACAGGATGATGGCGTTGTCGTTGTGCAGGTGATGGTTCGGGGTGAACATCACCGGACCCTTCAAGGCCGCGCAGGTGCTCGAGCCCCGTCACCCGCCGCCGGTACACCAGGGCCACGATCGGCTGGAGGATGAGCTGCTGGATGCCGATGCGGAGCCCTCTGCACCAGCGGGTTCATCGGCCAGGCGAAGATGCCCTCCTGGGGGCCGCGGCGCCGGCGGCCGCACTCGCGTCGACCCGGGCCTGGAGCCCGCCGACGGTCTCGTCGGGATCGAGCTCGCCGTCGTCGATGTAGACGCCGAGCTCCTCCTCGACGAGGCTGAGCAGCTCGACCCGCCCCAGCGAGTCGATTCCCAGGTCGGTCGAGAGGCGCGCCTCCGGTACGACGGCATCGGCGGTCACGCCGTCGATCTGGCGCACGAGCCGCGCGATCGCGCCGGCGGCGGCGAGTGCCGTGGCCGACGCCGATGACGGAGGCTCGGCCAGCCGCTTTGCCTGGATCCAGCTCAACACCTCGTGCTTCAGCACCTTCATCGAGGAGTTGCGCGGAAACTCGTCGTCCGGCCACACGGTCCGGCCGCGGATCTGCTGATGGCCGCC
Organism: uncultured Chloroflexia bacterium; assembly: GCA_963789435.1. Classification (GTDB taxonomy): domain Bacteria; phylum Chloroflexota; class Limnocylindria; order QHBO01; family QHBO01; genus JACDBZ01. The sequence continues at coordinate 22,435 of CAWBKO010000002.1, read as the reverse complement.
GAGCTGGCGGTTCGCCTCGCGCACGACCTCATCGGCCTCGTCGTCGTCGCGCAGGATGAGGACGGCGTGGACCTGGACGTCGCCCTCGGCCCGCTCCAGGCCCACGACGGTGGCGTCGCGCACGCGCGGGTCGCGAGTGAGGATCTGCTCGATGTCATCGGGATGCACCTTCGTGCCGTCCGGCATGACGAGCATGTCCTTCTTGCGCCCCTGGAGGGTGAGGAAGCCTTCCGTCGTCGAGGATGCCGTGGTCCCCGGTGTGATACCAACCGTCCTCGAGCACGGCTGCGGTCGCCTCGGGGCGCTCCCAATAGCCCTTGAACACGTTCGGTCCGCGCACCAGGATCTCGCCGTCGGGCGCGATCTTCACCTCGACGCCCGGGAAGCACCTCGCCGACGGTGCCGATGCGGTTGTGCTCGACGCGCGTGAAGGCGACGACCGGCGACGTCTCCGTCGCCCCGTAGCCCTGCAGTGAGCGTGACGCCCATCTCCTGCCAGCGTCGCGCGACGTTCGGGTTCATTGCCGCACCGCCGACCGCCAGGTACTCGCAGCGCGCCACCGAGCCGGCTCAGGACGGGCCGGAACAGGAGGCGGCGAGCCCACATCGGCAGGTGACGCGCGACGGCGTGGAGGCGTTCGAAGGTGGCTCGCCTGCCGTCGGCGTCGACGCGGCGCTCGATCGCGTTGTTGAGCAGCTTCACCACCTGCGGTACGGCGAGGAGCATCGTCACCCGCCGCTCACGGAACGTCCGCGCGAGCACCGGCGGCTGGAGGCTGGTCGGATAGACGACCGATGCGCCGGCGGTCAGCGGCGCAAGAAACCCTGGATTCAGGCCGTACATGTGCGACAGCGGCAGGATCGAGAGAAGGCGGGTCTCCGGACCGAGGGGCACGACGCCGGCAAGGGTGGTCGCATTGGTGGTGATGTTGCGATGCGTGAGCATCACCCCCTTCGGATCGCCGGTGGTGCCCGAGGTGTAAACGATCTCGGCCACCGCGTCCGGGTCGATCACCGGATGGGGGAGCGGATCGACGCCGCCGGCCATGTCGACCAGGGACTCGATGGCCAGGGCCGGGAGCTCGAGCCGGCTGGCGGCCTTGAGGGTCGGCAGGGATGCGAGCACCAGCTTGGCGCGCGTCTGGGCCGCGAGCTTCATCGCCAGCTCATCGGTCGTGCGCACGTCGGCCGGCACGACCACCGCGCCGGCCCACAGGAGACCGAGGAACGAGATGCCCCACTCCGGCCGGTTCACGGCCCAGACGAGGACGCGGTCGCCGGGCTCGACGCCTGCGGCGCGGAGCGCTCCCGCGACCCGCGGGACGAGGTTGCCGATGTCGGCGTAGCTCCAGATCCTCGTCCGGAAGCCCGGCTTGATGATCGAGCGCCGGGCAGGTCGCGGTGCTTCGCGACCGCCTGGTCCATCAGCTCGATGATCGTGTCCACTCGGGATCGCCCTCCGCGCGATTGCGGACAGTGTCCATCACCTTGTCTACGGCGAGACTGCGGGATGTGCATCGACCCGGGCGCTGGTGCATGATGCGGGACCGGCTAGACGAGCGAGGTTGGATTGCGAGATCAGCTGCCCGAGCGCGTGGTGCCCCTCGTGCCGGAGCACCCGGGGCGACACCTGCTGGCTGCCGGCGCCCTCCTCGCCTCCCTGCTCACTGCCGGCCGTATTCGCCTCGCCGGTGGCAGCCGCCGAATGAGCTCCGCAACGGATCGGTGACCCCGGTCGCTGGCACGACCCAGACTATCTTCGCGTTCAGCGTCGACTACGTGACCCCCAGCCCGCAGCAGGGCGCCAGCTCGGTCACCGCCGTCGTCGGGCCGGCCTCGGTCGGGCTGGCGCTCACCGCCGGCACGGCAACGAATGGAACCTGGACCGGCCAGTCGACGCTGCCGGCAGGGACCTGGCAGGTGACGTTCGTCGCTGCCACGACCGGAAGCGACCCGACGCTCAGCGGCCCGATCATCGTCGTGGCCGGGCCTCCGCCGACAGCGACTCCCACGCCGGCACCGACGCCGCGCCCGACCGCCACCCCGCGCCCGACGGCCACCCCGCGCCCGCCTCCGACGGCGAATCCCACGCCGACGCCACATCAGCCCTCGCCGAGCGCGACACTGAACCCGACGTTCGGACCTCCGATTCCCACCGGTTCGCCGTCGGCATCGGCGCGTGCGACGCCCACCGCTTCTCCGTCCGGATCCGGCTCCGCGCGCCCGACTCCATCGGCATCACCTGCTGACGGCAGTGAGAGCGCGCGGCCATCAGCCGCCGCCAGCGGCTCCAGCCTCCCTAGCCCGTCGGCCTCGCCGGCCGGGGAGTCGAACAGTCCCGCCGCCGGCGCCAACCCGTGGCTGTTCGTCGGCGGTGGCCTGGCGTTCGTCGGGGCCGTGATCATCGGCGATCAGTGGGCGCTCCGGCGCGCCGCGCGACGACCGCCTCAGCTCGACGGCGATTGACTCCCGAGGCGCGTGGCGCCTACTGAACGCATCAGCCGCCGCGCTGATATGACGCGGTGAGCTGGCCGGAGGCGAGCACCTTGCCCTCCATGGCGCCGCGCAGCTCATCGGCCGAGAAGCCCGATGCGAGCCCGAGCACTTCCGAGAGCGCGAAGATCTCGAACGTGTAGCGATGCGATCCGGACGGCGGGCAGGGGCCGCCCCAGCCGGTGCGCCCGAAGTCGTTACGACCGTCGGTGCCGGCTGATTCCCCTTCGGAGCTGGATGCCTGGCCGGGCGGGATGTCCGCAACGATCCAATGGATCCAGCCACGTGCGTCCGGATCGTCGACGATGAGGGCAAGGGCGACCGTTCCTTCCGGAACGCCGGTCCAGGCGAGCGGCGGAGAGACGTCGTCCGCGTCGCAGGTGTAGCGGGCGGGGATGGCACCACCTTCGGTGAAGGCGGTGCTGGTGACGGTGATCGGATCGGACACGAGGGAAGCCTCCGTGGACGGGCCCGGCGTGCAGGCGGCCAGGGCAGCCAGGGCCACAACGCCGCGCAGCATTCGCCGTGCCGTGACCCTGGTGCCGAGCATGCGGGCAACTCTATCGCCCGGCCGCTCCCCGTCCTCGTCCGTCGCCCAACGCGGGCGACTCGTGGCTACATGATCCCGACGATGTGTCCCTCGGGATCGGCGAACAGGGCGATGTTCGTCTCAGGTGCGACCTCGGTGAGCGGCATGATCACCTTGCCACCCAGCTCCTCGACCTTGCGGAGGGTGCCTTCCGGGTCCTCGGCGTGGACGTAGAACGTGACGAGGCCAGGCCCGCCGTCCTGCGCGGGGCCGAAGCCGGCCGTCATGTCGCCGTCGCGGTGCAGGCCGTAGCCGCCCGGATTGTTCGTGTCGAGCGTCCAGCCGAAGACGTCGCTGTAGAAGCTCTGCAGCGCCCCTCCGTCCTTGCCGGTCACCTCGACGTGGATCACCTTGGCTGCCATCTGGTGTGACTCCTTCTGTATCGCTGGTGGTGTCGTGATCGCAGCCGATCACACCCCAACGACGCTCGGGAAGCCCGGGAATCGACACGCGCCGATGCTAGGCCGCCGCCGGCTCTGGCGTTTCGGGCGATGCCGTGATCGGGTCGGATGGAGCGTTCTCGCGGCGGGCAAGGAAGGCAAACGGGATGGCAAGCAGCTGGATCGCGGCCGCGACCACGTACGAGGTGCCGTAGCCGAAGACGTCCGCGGTACGCCCGAGCGCGGGCTGGGCCACGACGCCGCCGGACGATCCGATCAGGGCGTCGAACGAGAGGACCGTCGCGCGCTGCTGTGAGGGGATGAGGCCGTTGATGAACGCCTGGCGCATCGGGGTCACGACCGCGAAGGTCAGGCACCAGACGGTCATGAGCGCCAATGCCACCACGAAGCTGGTCGTCAGGCCGATGAGCGCCATCAGGACGACGGTGAGGACGCCGCCAAGGATGAGCGCATCGGTCCGGCGCTTGAACAGCCGGCGTACCCACCCGACCGTCAGGCCGCCCCAAACCTGGGCCGCGGCGACGACCGCCGCCGCGAGGCCGGCGATGCTGTAGGCCGTCGGGTCGCCGAACAGCTCGAGCAGGTACGGCTGGAAGGCGTAGAAGGCGTAGAAGCCGACGCCGACGGTGAACGGGGCCGCAAGCATCAGCCAGCGCACCGGTCGGTTGCGGAGGCCACCGTCGACCGCCCCCGAGAGCACCGTGCGAACCGCCGCGATCGGGCTGGCGCCGCGTTCCGGCGTGAAGCCGAGGTCGTGCATCAACCACCAGGCGACGACCAGCGTGACGCCGAGCATTCCCGCGCGGACGATGTACGGCACGCCAAGGTTGTCAGCCTGCGCGATGACGCCGCCCCCCAGCGAACCCGACCAGCATCGCCACGCCGCCGACGACCTGCGCGCGGCCGAAGACCGACTCGAGGTTGCCGGTGAAGCCGGTGGCAGCCAGCGCATCCACCAGCCAGGCCTCGGTCGCGCCCGAGAAGAAGGTGAAGCCGAGGCCGAGCAGGATCGAGGCGATCGCCCAGCCCCACAGCGGCGCGTGGAGGTTCCACATCACCAGGTAGAGGAGGGTCGAGACGAGCAGCGTGCCCGCACCGAGCATGAAGGAGAAGCGGCGCCCACGGGTATCGGCGACGACGCCGGTGGGAACCTCGAAGATCACCTGGCCCAGCGTGAAGAACGCGTTCGCGGCGAACGCCTCCGTGTTGCTGAGGCCGGCGTCCAGCAGGAAGAGGGTGTTGATGCCCCAGATGAATGACGCCGCCAGCGTCGTCAGGAGCGTCAGCAGCAGGTAGGTGCGCTGAACGCCCCGGCCACCATCGGTCACCCCGGAACTCTACCGCGTCGACGCGGGCGAGGCACGCGGCGTGCTCATCGGTCCACCATCGCACCCGCGATCCGAAGGGAGGTTCCCCGTGAGTCTGACGCCCCGTTCGATCCTGCTCCTGGTTGCCGTCATCGCGCTTCCTGCTCGCCGCCTTCAGCGTGGCGGTCGGCAACATCGGCCTCGTTCCGCTCGGCCTGGCGGCGTTCGCCGGAGCGTTCCTCCTCGGCGATGGCGGAGGCTTCAGCCTGCGCCGATAGTCGTCATCGCGCGTCGCGCAGGCTGGCCAGCGCCCGTTCTGCCTGCGCGACGTGGAAGCGGTCGTGGCCGGCGATCATGGTGAAGAGCAGGTCGAAGCTCTCGGGACCGCGCTCGCGATGGATCCCGACGCGTTCGCGCTGCTCTGCCGGATTGCGCTCCCAGAGCGCAAGGTTGGCCGCGCGCAGCGGCTCGAAGAGGCCGAGCAGCGCTGCCCCGTCCTCGACGGGTTGATGCAGACGATCGACCCACAGGTCCTGGTCGTAGCCGATCAGCTCGGGCTCGTCGTGCGCCAGGATCCAGCGGTAGCGTGCCGCCGCCACGATCTCGGCGTCCACGATGTGGGCGAGGCACTCGAGCACGCCCCATTCCCGCGCCGTCGGACGCGTGCCGGCGTCGTCCCCGGCGTCGGCGAGCAGTGCGCGGACGCGCTCCGGCGTGGCGGCCTGCACCGCGGCAGGGTCGTCGTCGCCGACGAGGCCGATGAGGTAGTCCTGGTAGGCCTTCGGCTCGCTGATCGGGTCTGGGCTCTGCATGCTCACCATTCTCCCTGATTGGTCTCGGCAGGCTGGGCCGATGAGTTTCGGCGGGCTCATCGGTCTGTTAAGGGAGCTCGCGAACAAGAGGTCCAGCGCTTGGACTCGACCGATCACCTGCCACTGGCACCGCTGCATGGTGCTGCCCCGGCCCCTGGGCCGAGCGCCGCCGGTCCTCGAGCTGCGCGGTGCAATCGGGCGTTCAGACGTCCCCGAGCTCTGCCGGCGCGTCCGCGCGCTCGCGGAGGAGGGGCGGGCGGACGTGGTGGTGTGCGACGTGGCCGGCGTGTCGGATCCGGACTGCGCCACGGTCGATGCGCTGGCGCGCATGCAGCTCACGGCGAAGCGGCTGGGGAGCGGGCTGAGGCTGCGAGGTGCGTCTGACGAGCTGCACGAGCTGCTCGCCATGGCCGGCCTGTGCGAGGTCGTTGGCCTCTGCGGCGGCTACGCCTCCAGCTGAGGCGGCAGGCCGAAGAGCGGGAAGAGCCGCTCCGTGTCGAGGAAGAAGGTCAGCCCGCTGATCCGGCCGTCGCGGACCTCCATGACCTGGATCGACCACGGCTCCAGGACGCCGTTCGGGCCCGGCTTGTACTGGCCCCAGGCAGGTGACCCGTTCGCCTCGACCGGCACCAGGCGAGAGCCCTCGCATCCGATCCCCGGCCCGAGGCACCACTTGACGATGTCCTCGTGGGTCTTCAGCCACAGCTCGTAGGGCGGCATGTTCCAGTTGGCGTCCTCGTGGAGGAGCGCGGTGAGCGACTCCATGTCGTAGCGCTCGAAGGCGTCGACGTATCGCGCCAGGAGTGCCTGGTGCTCGTCGTCCATCGGCTTTGGCGGCTCGGCATCGTTGATGTCGTTGGCTGCCAGCGTGGCGCGGGCGCGCTGGAGCGCGCTGTTGACCGATGCGACCGTCGTCTCGAGCAGCTCGGCCACCTCGTCCGCCTTCCAGCGCAGGACCTCGCGCAGGATGAGCACCGCGCGCTGACGCGGCGGCAGGTGCTGCAGTGCCGTCACGAACGCGAGGCGGATGCTCTCGCGCGCGATTGCAACCTCGGCGGGATCGGCGGCGGTCGGAATGGCGATGCCGTCCGGGATCGGCTCGATCCAGGTCGCCTCGGGAAGCGGGGCGGGCAGCGGGCGGTCGGCGCTCGAGGGAGCGGACAGGTCCATCGGCCGAGCGCGGCGCTGGCTGGCGCCGAGCATGCTGAGGCAGACGTTGGTCGCGATGCGGTACAGCCACGATCGGAGCGCAGCCCGGCCCTCGAATCGGTCGTAGCCGCGCCACGCTCGCACGAAGGTCTCCTGCACGGCGTCCTCAGCCTCGAAGGCGGATCCCAGCATGCGGTAGCAGTACCCGGTCAGCGACGCGCGGTGCTCCTCGAGCTGCGGGGCGAGGTCCGCGACGGCGGTGCCGAGGGAGCCGGCCGGTCGTTCGGTGGCGATCTCAGTCATGCCGGCCATCGTAGCGGGTCTGGTGCCGATCGCCACTCAGCCGGGTCCATCGGTCCCCGCCGCGCCGGCGGGTGGGATGTTCTGGTTCAGCCGGAAGAGGTTCGTCGGGTCGTAGCGAGCCTTGAGCGCCGCCAGTCGATCCCAGGTCTTGCCCGGATAGGCGGCTCGCACGCCCGCTTCGCCCTCGTCGCCGACGAAGTTGACGTAGGCGCCCTCCCGGCCCTGGTCGAGCGCATCCGCGAACCGGTGCACCCAATCCTCGCGCACGACCTTGTCCTCCGGCCCTTCGTAGAAGGCCACGACGATGGCCATGATCCGGCACGCGCGGTGCGCGAATGCGGTCGCATCGGCCGGGACGCGGGCCATCGCCCCGCCCAGCACGCGCAGCTGCGTCGCTCGCATCGACGCATCCGATGCCTCGAGGTACTCGACGATCGTCTTGGCCGCGTCGCCATCGATTTCGTCGACGAACATCGTGAATCCGGCGGCCGTCGGGTGGTACCCCTCGTCCGGTGGGTCCGGCGGGTACATCTCGGGGTACGGCATCGGCTTGACCTCGTCCACCAGCGGCGTGGCGAGCGCCCGGAAGGGCGCCATCTCGCGCTCTCCGGCCTCCGCGTCGCCGGCGAAGGCCAGGAACGCCAGGACGACCAGCTTCCCGTGATGCTCTTCGGGAATGTTCGGCATCGGCGGACAGTTCATGACGTTGGCGATCGTGGAGAGCTCCTCCGGAGCCGCCTCCGCTGCCGCGATGAACCCGGCCACCACGTCGGCGGTCGCCGGCAGGACGAGCAGGCCGCCCACGAACGAGGGCAGCTCGTGAAGCCGATAGAGGAACCGCGTCGCGACGCCGAAGTTGCCGCCGCCGCCGCGGATGCCCCAGAACAGCTCGGGCTCGGTGTCCGCGTCGACGCGCCGCAGCTGGCCGTCGGCGGTCACGATCTCCGCCGCCAGCAGGTTGTCGATCGTCAGGCCGTCCTTGCGGACGAAGTACCCGATGCCGCCGCCCAGCGTGAGGCCGCCGATGCCGACCGAGCCGGTGTCGCCGAAGCCGACTGCCAGGCCATGCGCGGCGGCCGCCTCGGTCACCTCGCGGGCCGTGAGCCCGGCCTCCGCCCAGGCGGTGCGGCGCTCCGGATCGATCTCGATCGCCTTCATGTCGCGCAGGTCGATCACGATGCCGCCCTCGGTCACGCCGTGGCCCAGGCCGCTGTGGCCGCCGCATCGGACGGCGAGCTCCATGCCGGTGGTCGCGCGCGAGCTCGACGACATGCTGGATGTCCGCCACGTCGGCAACGCGGACGATGGCCGCCGGATGGCGGTCGATGCCGCCGGCCATGACGGTGCGCGCGGTGTCGTAGTCGGGATCGTCCGGCGCGATGACCCGACCGCGCACGGCGGCGCTGAGCTCCGGGATCGAGAGCGTCGCCGAAGGCGATGACGTCATGAAGTTCTCCTTCCCCTCGAGGCGCACGTGGCGCGGCGCAGCATGGTTCGCCGGTTCAGACCGTCCCGACGCCAGGAACTCATCGGTCGGGACACCGATGAGTTTCGCATCTGCTGCCAGTCTCAACTGGCAACAAACGCCGCCCGAGCAGGTCGGCGCGCTCATCACCCTCGCGCCTGGTCCCGGCGCGACACCGATCGTCGCGCCGCTATTCCTGACGATGACTGTCAGGTATCCCGAGCCATCCTTGAGCCATCAACTCGAACAGAGGCACTCATGACATCCGCTCCAGACCAGGATCGAGCACCGATCGAGCTCCCGCATCGCGTTCGTCTCGAGATCCTGGGCGCCGTGCTGCTGGGGATCTTCCTGGCCGCCCTCGACCAGACCATCGTCGGCACCGCGCTGCCGGTCATCGTCACCGATCTCAACGGCAACGACGTCTACGTCTGGGCCTTCACGGCCTACCTCGTGACGGCGACGATCAGCGGGCCGATCTACGGAAAGCTCTCCGACCTCTTCGGCCGGCGGCCGCTCTTCATCATCGGCGTCCTGGTCTTCCTGCTCGGGTCCATCCTGTCGGGGCTGTCGCAGGAGATGTGGCAGCTGATCGCCTTCCGAGGGCTGCAGGGCCTTGGCGCAGGCGCGCTCTTCCCGATCGCGCTGGCGATCATCGGCGACATCTTCGCCCCGTCGGAGCGCGGCAAGTACCAGGGCTTCTTCGGCGCCGTCTTCGGTCTCAGCTTCGCTGCTTGGGCCCGGGCTCGGCGGCCTGATCACCGACAACTTCGGCTGGCAATGGATCTTCTACGTCAACGTGCCGATCGGCGCCGTCGTGCTCTTTGTCATCTGGCGCACGCTGCCGACCGTTCGCGATCCGAACGCTGAGCGCAACATCGACTACCTCGGCGCCGCGCTCTTCGTCGCGGCCCTGGTGCCGTTCCTGATCGGCCTCACCAACAAGCAGTTCGGCGAGTGGACCGATCCCGAGGTGGGTGGCCTGATCGCCCTCGGCTTCCTGCTCGGCGCCGCCTTCGTCTGGGCCGAGTCGAGGGCAAGGAGCCGATCATCCCGCTCGGCCTCTTCAGGATCCGGGCATTCACCGCCAGCGTGCTCGCCATCTTCCTGGCGGCGATGGGCTTCTTCGCCGTGGTCGTCTTCCTCCCGCGCTGGTACCAGGTCGTGGGCGGGACCTCGGCGACCGAGGCCGGCTACCAGATCCTGCCGCTGCTCGGCGGGTTGATCATCTCGGCTGTCGCCTCGGGCCAGATCGTGGCGCGGACGGGGCGGTACAAGGCCCTGATCTTCGGCGCCCTGCTCGTCTTCGCCGTTGGGCTCTTCCTGCTGTCGAACCTGCGCGCGGACACGCCCGAGCCGCTCATCTGGCTGTGGATGGCCGTGACCGGCCTCGGCGTCGGGCCCACGTTTGCCGTCTTCACGCTGGTCGTCCAGAACTCGGTGCCCGTCCGGCAGCTGGGTACCGCGACGAGCAACGTGACGCTCTTCCAGCAGCTCGGCGGTACCGTCGGCCTGGCCATCACCGGCACGATCTTCGGCTCCGTGATGCTGGAGGAGGTTCCCCGCCAGATGTCTGCGGCCGGGGTTCCCGACCAGGTCGTTTCGGGCTTCCAATCGGGCGGCGGCTCGACGCTGAACGACCTGTCCCGCGTCGGCGATCTGGGAGCTTCGATCCTCTCGCAGGTGCCGGAGGCAGTTTCGGGCTCAGGTCGAGCCGTTCATACCGGCCATGGTCGCTGGCATCCACGAGGCGATCTCGATCGCGACCGCGTCGACGTTCGTCGTCGGGATCGTGACGTCGCTGCTCGCGGCACTGCTGGTGCTCGTGCTCCTGCCCGGCGTGAAGATGGGGGAGGGTTCGGAGCCGGTGGCGGCGACGGATCGGGCCTCGACAGCGGTGCCCACGGACTGACGTTCGGCCGCACGTTGACCCGTGGGGCGGGTCTACGCGCGACGGAGCGGCCGAGGCGGTCGAGCTCCTCCGCGAGTTGACCCGCAATACGGTCCGATCGCGACGGAGCTCGGGCTCCTCCGCGCTAAGACCCGTGGGGCGGGTCAACCAGCGAGATAGGCTGGGCAGATGGGGATCGACGTGGCTGTCTACGGCACCCTGCGGCGCGGCGAGCGGAACCACGCGCTGCTGAAGGGGGCAGAGTTCCTCGGCGCCGGGCATCGTCGAAGGCGCGCTGTACGACGTCCCTCGCGCCCCGCACCGCGAATACGCCTACCCGGCGCTCGTCGAGGCGCCCGCCGGGCGGGTCGTCGGTCGAGGTCTACCGCCTGGCGGACGATGAGATGCTGGCGGCACTCGACGCGCTGGAGCTCTACGACCCGGGGAACGAGGCGAGCTCGCAGTACGTGCGACGGACCGTGCTGGTGCGGGACGGCCCCGTCAGCCGAGCCGATGTGTACTTCTACCGCGGGGAGCCCGCAGAACTGGGCGACCTGATCACGACCGGCGACTGGGTGGCCCACATCCGAACGTAACCCGACACAGGAGGTATGAACCGATGGACATGAAGCTCGAGCTCGTCGCGGTCCCCGTGACGGACGTCGATCGCGCGAAGGCCTTCTATGTCGACCAGGTTGGCTTCAACGCCGATCACGACTACCAGGTCACCGATGACCTGCGCTTCGTGCAGCTCACGCCGCCCGGGTCGGCCTGCTCCATCGTGATCGGGCAGGGGCATCACGAGATGGCGCCGGGATCGCAGACGGGCCTGCAGGTCGTCGTCGAGGACGTCGAGGCCATCCGCGCGGAGCTCGCCGGGCGCGGCGTCGAGACGAGCGAGGTCGACAAGCAGCCGTGGGGATGGTTCAGCTTCTTCAGCGATCCCGATGGCAACAAGTGGGCAATGCAGCAGATTCCGAAGCAGGAGTAGCTCGTCGCATGACTGCACGATTCGACGCCATCGGCCTCATCGTCGCCGATATGGCCCGCTCGCTCGCCTTCTATCGCAGGCTGGGACTCGAGATCCCGGCCGATGCCGATGCCGAGCCGCACGTCGAAGCGACGCTTCCCGGCGGCACCCGCATGCTGTGGGACACGGTCGAGACCATCCGCTCATTCGATCCGGAGTGGACGCCGCCGAGCGGCGGCCAGCGCATCGGTCTCGCCTTCGTCTGCGACGGTCCGGCCGAGGTGGACAGCACCTACGCCGATCTTGTCGGCGCAGGCTACGAGGGCCACAGGGAACCGTGGGATGCGTTCTGGGGACAGCGCTACGCGACCCTCCATGATCCCGATGGCAACGGGGTCGACCTCTTCGCCCCGCTCGCCTCCGGCTAGCCGATCAGGAGCCAGACGGCTTCCTCGGTCGCTTCGCGCGCGGTGGTGCGGCTCGTCGTCCGGGTCGACTTCGTCGTGGTGCGCTTGGCGGCCGTGGACTTCGTGGTCGCGGCACCGCTCGCGGACTTCGACGCCGCCGGCTTCGGTGCAGCCGGCTTCGGGGCCGCTCGCTTGACGGTCGTCGTGCTCTTCGAGGCGGAGCTCTTGGACGCGGCGCTCTTGGACGCGGCGCTCTTGGACGCGGCACTGGTCGATCGGCGAGCCTTCTTCTGGCGAGCTGCTCGTCGGCAGTGCCCTGGCGACCGCCTTGCCGGCGCTTGTTGCCACGTCTCCGACCGCCTTGCCCGCGGTCACGGCAGCGCCACCGACCGCCTTGCCGGCGGTCACGGCAGCATCGCCGACCGCCTTGCCGGCCGTCGTGGCCGCGCCACCGACCGCCTTGCCGGGACCCGATGCGGCCACCGATCCGGCGGCCTTGCTGACGGTTCCGGCGGCCTTGCCGGCCGTCTTGCCGACGTTCTTGCCAACGTCCTTCAGGATCTTGCCCGTGTCTGGCATCCCGTTCCTCCTCGTGCGCCCGGTCGTCGGGCGGTCGACCCCTAGTATGGCCATGCATCCGCCGTGCCCGCACCGGGTCGCTGATGCCCCTAGGGCGGCGGCAAGCCCAACGCCCGGCATGCCCACGGCAGTGCGTGCCGAAGCTGCTCCATTTGAAGGGGACGAATGGCCGGCGCGTCGGGGATCGGTGCCTGCCCTGCACGGGCGGCGAAGAAGCCCGAGACGAACGCCGACTCGAGGGCGGCGTTGGGCAGGATTGTTTCCGGCGCAGGCCCGCCCTCCGCAACAAGGGTCGGAAGCCAGAAGGCCACATCCAGTTGCGGGTTCCCAACCACCGCCAGGTTCCAGTCGACCAGCACGGCCGAGCCGTCGGCGCGGAAGCAGATGTTGTCGCTACGGACGTCCAGGTGCAGCAGCTGGTCTCCATCGAGCCGGCAGGCATCTGCCGCCTCGAGGAGCGCGGGCAGGGACGCATCGAGCCAGGCCGACGACACGATGCCGGTCCCGAGCAGCGGGCCGGGATCGGACTTGACGTCGTGCCAGCCCCGTTCGAGGAATCCCGAGCTTCGGGCGTCGGGAAGCCAGGACGGGGGCGGTGTGCCAGCCACCTCGCGGAGCGTTCGGAGGACCGATGCCGCGCGCTCCTCCGTCCAGGGAGGCGGCCACATCGCCGCGCTGAGATCCTCAAGGATCAGGATCGGCCGATCGCCGTCCGCCCAGGCCAGCAGGGTGGGCATGAACGGCGTCTCGAGCGCCGCATACATCCGCCACTCGTCGCGGAGCCAGCCCGCAGTCAGGTCGTTGACGGCGATCTTGACGAATACGGATCGGCCGTCATCGAGCTCAAGAACCCATCGCTCGGCGGGCGTATAGCCGCCCTCGACGCGGCGCCGCGCCACCGGGCGCGAACCGAGGAGGTCGGCGACGACCGCATCGTTCATGCAGCAGGCGAGAGGTGCGGCGAGAGGCGTGCGACCAGCTGTTCCTTGGGCAGCGCGCCGACGATTCGATCCAGTGGCTGCCCAGCGCGCAGCACCATGATGGTCGGGATCGAGAAGGCCTCGTAGCGCTGGGCGGTGCGGGGGTTGTCGTCGACGTTGACCTTGATCACCTTGATCCGCCCGCGGTAGTCGCGCGACAGCTCCTCGAGGATCGGGCTGACGAAGCGGCACGGGCCGCACCACGGCGCCCACAGGTCGACGAGGACGAGGGCGGACGCATCGGCCTCCGTATCGAAGCTGGCGTCGGTGGCATCCACCAGCCAGGGCAGGGGCTGCGAGCATCGGCCGCATGTCGGAACGCCCTTCGGGCTTGGCCTGATCCGATTCCTGGCACCGCAGTTGGTGCAGGTCAGGACCGATGCCGGGGCGGTCTCCGCGCTCATCGATCCATCATGCGCCGCTCGTGTCGACGGGAAATCTCGCGCTATTCGTTGACGGCGTCTCGTGCAGTGATCGATAATCGATTATCGATTGAGAGGCACCATGGATCCTGCCCGAGACAGCAAGCCAATCGCCGTGCGGCGCCAGGACGCCGGTGTCGTCGATCTTCCCGGGCGGAGGTGGTTCTACTACACCGGCCCTGACCGATCGGATGCCCGAAATGCAACGGTTGGCTATTCCGTCTTTGAGCCCGGGGCCGCACCCGAGGGTCACGTTCACGCCGCCGAAGAGGAAGTGATCTACATCACGGCCGGGCGCGGCTGGCTCGTCACCGCCGAGGGAACGTTCGAACTGGAGCCCGGAACGGCCGTCTTCATCCCGATCGGGTTGCATCATGCGACCGTCGCGGGCGACGCCGAGCCGCTCGAGATGGTCACCTGCTTCTCTCCGCCGGTCGTGCCGGGCGCGTACGACCCTTCGCGCGCTGCCCAGGACGAGGCGGCTCCGTGACCGAGGCCACAGCGCCCAGCATCGATGAGCTTGCGGAAGTCGCGCGTCGTGCCCGCGTCGAGATCGTCAGGGCCATCGCGCACGCCAAGGGCGGTCACCTCGGAGGGCCGCTATCGGCCATCGAGCTGTTGACGGCGCTCTACTTCTCCGTGATGAACGTTCGGCCGGATGAGCCCACGTGGCCGGATCGCGATCGATTCATTCTGTCGAAAGGGCACAGCTCGATCGCCCTGTATGCGGTGATGGCGCTGCGCGGCTATTTCCCGGTCGCGGAGCTGATGACGTTCGACGCGATCGACAGCCGACTGCAGGGTCATCCCGACATGCTGAAGCTCGATGGTCTCGACATGTCCACCGGATCACTGGGCCTCGGGTTTTCGGCCGCGGTTGGCATTGCGCTCGGAGCGAAGCACCTGGGCGAGAGCTTCACGACCTGGGTGATGGTTGGGGACGGAGAGTGCAACGAGGGCTGCGTCTGGGAAGGCGCTCATGTCTCGAGCCGCTACAGGCTGGACAACCTCGTCGCCGTGATCGACCACAACAAGCTGCAGCAGTTCGGCTGGCGGGGGACGACGCTCGTCGACCGCATGGGCCCGTACGAGGACTTCGAGCTTGCGGCGCGCTGGAGCGCCTTCGGCTGGGAAGTCGTCGAGGTGGACGGGCACGACCTCCCCGCGGTGCTCGACGTCCTTGGGAATCTGCCGCTGGGCAAGGGCAAGCCGATCGCGGTCATCGCCCATACGGTGAAGGGCAAGGGCGTGTCGTTCATGGAAGGCGATTTCACGTGGCACAGCCGCGTGCCGACCGCCATGGAGCTGTCCACGGCGTTGGCGGAGCTCGGTGAGGTCGCCACCTGATGACGCCGCTACCGATGGGCAAGTCACTCCGCGAGGCCTTTGGCGAAGCGCTGGCCGAGATCGGTGAACGCGAGCCTCGCCTGGTCGTCCTCGACGGCGACCTCGGCAGCTCGACGCGGGCGGACATCTTCGAGGCCGCCCATCCCGAGCGCTTCTACCAGATGGGCATTGCCGAGCAGAACCTGGTCGGGGCGGCGGCCGGGATGGCCACGCTCGGCCTGATCCCGTACGTCAGCACGTTCGCCTGTTTTGCCGTAGCGCGCGCCCTCGACTCGATCCGTGTGCTGATCGCTCAGACCAACCTCAATGTGAAAATCACGGGCGGCTATGCCGGCCTCCTCGCCGGCATGACCGGGAAGACACATCTGATGTTCAACGACATCGCGGTCATGCGCTCCCTCGCCGGCGTGGCCGTCGTATCGCCGGCGGATGAGTTCGAAACGCGTTCGGCTCTCGAGGTGATCACGGACCACGTCGGCCCGGTGTACATCCGACTCTCCCGCCCTGACACGCCGATCGTCTTCGGCGACTCATACGAGTTCGTGCTCGGCAAGGCGGTCGTCATTCGCGACGGGACCGATGTCGCCCTCATCTCGACCGGAACGCAGACCGCGCGGGCGCTCGAGGCGGCCGAGGTCCTGGACAGAAGGGCATCAAGGCACTCCTTCTCCACGTCCCGACCATCAAGCCGCTCGACGAGGACGCATCGTGGCGGCGGCCGCGCGAACAGGACACGTGATCACCGTGGAGGACCACTCGATCATCGGCGGGCTCGGTGGCGCCGTGGCCGAATCGCTGTCCTCGCGTTACCCGACGCGCGTGGACCGGCTCGGAATCCAGGACATCTACGGCGAGTCGGGGCCCGATGATGCGCTGCTCGACAAGTACGGGCTGTCGAGCGAGCGCGTCGCGGCGGCAGTCCACGAGCTCGTGACATCACGAGATGGGAGGCCGCATTGACCGGCAACGGCTCAGCCGATGGCGAGATCGAGCGTCGCGTCCTGAGCGAGACCATCAAGGATCGCCTGCTCGAATGGATCGTGGAGAGCCGCCTCAAGCCCGGCGAGCGGCTGATCGAGACCCAGATCGCGCGCGACTTCGGGACGAGCCAGGCTCCGGTCCGTGAGGCGATCAAGGCGCTCGCGACCCTGGGCGTGGTCGAGATCAAGCCGTACCAGGGCGCCGCGCGTTCGTGCACCGTCCCACAAAGAGCTGATCGACGCGATCAAGGTCCGGACCGAGCTCGAGGCCATGGGAGCCCGGACGGCGGCATCGCGGATCACGCCGTCGGAGCTGGCGACGCTTGACGGCCTCATGTCCGAGATGCTGGTGGCCGCGGAGCGCCACGACGCGCACGCGCACGCGCTGAAGAACGCCGAGTTCCACGTCACCATCCTGCGGGCCGCTCGCAATGACGCGCTCGAACGCGCCTGGCAGATGCTCGAGCCGTTCCTGCGGACCTATATCACCGCGACGCTGCCCGGCGTCGACCTCATCTGGCTGGCGAGGCGCCACGAGAAGCTCATCGCGGCACTGAAGGCGGGCAAGCCCGAGCTGGCGGATGCGGCGATGCGCGAGCACCTTCACGAGGTCGAGGAGGCAACCGCTGCGCTCGGGGAGTCTCCGTCGGTATCGGCGATGAGGCAGGGCGGCGCATGACGGACGCGAACGGCGCGTGCGATCCCTGAGCTCGGCCCAGCCGGCGCGATTCCGGCCGGCCAGTTGGTGGCGGCCGCTCGCCTCGTCGAGACCGGCACCGCCTACTCGCTCTCGGCGGCTCGGTTCCCGGGGATGCCCCTCTTCCCGGGTCACCCACCATTTCAGGTGGCGATGCACCGCAGTCCTCGCGGGATCAAGGCGGCCGGCGCACATCCGTGGGGTCCCCCGAACGAGGTTGGGCTGGGCTACATGGCCGAAGTCGTGTCGGCCACGTCGCACTCGGGCGCTCACGTCGATGCCCTTGCGCACATGACGATCGGCGACGACAACCACTGGTACGGCGGCGCGACTACTGACGAATTCCTGACCGACGCCGGGCCATTGGTCGGTGATGCCGAGAAGCTCCCGCCATTCTTCACGCGAGGGGTGCTGCTTGACGTCGCGCGTCATCGGCAGGTCGAGTGTCTGCCGGCGGGATCACCCGTATCGGATGCGGAGCTGGCCGCCGTGGCGAGCGCCCAGGGGACCGAAGTTCGCGAGTGGGATGTCGTCCTCATCAGGACCGGCTACCTGGGGTTCTGGCCCGACGCAGAGAAGATGGCGGCGCACAAGACACCCGGTCCGGATCTCAGCGCTGGCCGTTGGCTCCTGGACCGAGGTGTGATCGCGACCGGCACTGACACGGAGACATACGAGGTGCAGCCGGCACCCGACCGCGGTAGTCCGGCGAACCCACAGCCGGTGCACACCCTGCTGCTGATCGAGCACGGCATCTACCTGTTTGAGAGCCTCTACCTCGAGGAGATCGCCCGCGACGAGATCCACGAATTTCTGTTCGTCGCGCTGCCCCTGAAGATCCGCGGCGCCACGGGCTCCATGGTCGATCCGGTGGCGGTCGTATGAGCACGGAGGTCGCGCGACGCATGGAGGCACTGGTGATCTCGGGCCCCGACCACTACGCCGTCGAGACGGTGGACGTCGGATCGCCGGGACCGGGCGAAGTGCTCTGCAAGGTGCACGCAGTCTCGATCTGCGGGACCGATTCCCATCTCCTACACGGCGACTATCCCGGGTTCTGGCCACCGAGCTACCCGTTCACCTCGGGCCACGAATGGGCCGGTGAGGTGGTCGAGGTCGGTAGCGGTGTCGAGGGCTTCGGACTTGGGGTCGGCGGGCGGGTCGCCGGGACCTCCCACGCCGCCTGCGGATACTGCGCGCGCTGCGTCGAGGGCCGATACAACGTTTGCGAGAACTACGGCAATCCGAGCCTTCACCGTCACTACGGGCACAACTGGACCGGCGCCCTGGCCCAGTTCGTCATCCACAACATCAAGGCCGTGTTCCCGCTTCCCGACGAGATGGATTACGCCGAGGGAGCGCTGCTCGACCCGGCCTCGATTGCGCTGCACACCGCCAACCGCGGCAACGTCGGCGCGGGCGACACTGTCCTGATCCTCGGCGCCGGCCCGATTGGCCTGCTGTCGGCCGATGCCTCGCTGGTGCTGGGGGCGAGCCGCGTGATCATCGCGGCACCCGGACCCGCGACCCAGGGGCGCCTGGCGAAGGCGGTCGAGCTTGGCCATCAGACCCTTGACACGAAGGTCGACGACGTACCCGTCGCGGTGCGAGGGATGACGGGCGGCCGCGGAGCCGATGTCGTCCTCGACTGTGCGGGCGTTCCTGAATCACTCACCACGGCCATCGCGTCGCTGCGACGCGGCGGGCGATGTGTCGTGGTCGGCATTCCCGTACAGCCCGCGGCGGTCGACCTTCAAAAGCTGGTGCTGGACGAGATGGACCTGGTCGGCGTGCGCGGGTCCGCCGGCGAGATGCGCGCCGTCATCCCACTGGTTCGTGACGGTCGCATCCGCGTGAAGCCACTCATCACCCATCACTTTCCGCTCCATGACTTCGCTGAGGCCGTGACGGCCTTCGACGAGCGCCGTGATGGAGCGGTCAAGGTCGTGATTCATCCCTGGTGAACCCTGGAGGGTGGGGGCCCCCGAACCGAGCATTTGGCGAAAATAGGAGGAGACGATGTTGGCAAAGCGGAATCCGAGGCTGGCCTGCCTCGTGGTAGCGATCCTGGCGCTGTCGGCGTGCGGCACCACCGCGCAGTCGGGCTCACAGGCTCCGAGGAGCCTGCGGGATCCGAGGGGCCCGGAGCCTCAGAAGGAACGGGAGCGGTCGATACGGTTGTCGTCGCGACGGTGATGCCGTTCACCGGTGAGAACGCCGCGTACGGTCCCGAGCAGCTAGCGGGCTGCTATCCGTTCGCGGCCGAGGTCGAGGATGCCGGTGGCATTCTCGGCGCAACGGTCGAGTGCACGACCGTCGATACAGCGGACGACGTGACCCAGGCGACGACCGCGGCACGTCAGGCGGTGGCAACCGAGGACAACCTGTTCGCGGTGCTCGGCCCAACCACCAATACGGCGCCGGCAGTGCTGCCGATCTTTGACGAAGCGTCGGTGCCGATGTTCGTCACCACCGGCGATCCGGTCTACAACAAGTCCGAGTTCAGCTTTTTCTGGCGGCTGACACCGGCTGACGATGCGATCGGTCGGGTCCTCGCGCTGACGGCCGACTCCCAGGGGTACACCCGCGGAGCGGCGGTCTTCGGGAGCGACCTCGCCTCGCAGGGCGCCACGCCAACGCTCCTCGACGCGTGGGACAAGCTCGGGCACGAGATGGTGATCCAGCAGAACCTGGCGCAGGGGGCACTCGCGTTCCGAGCGAGGTGCTGGCGCTCGTGGACGCCGACCCCGACGTGCTCTTCTTCGAGACCGATCCGCAGAGCTCCGCTGCCTACCTGGCTGAGCTCCAGCAGCTCGGCGCACTGGTCCCGATCGTCGGAACCGCGGTCACCATCCAGCCAGAGTGGCAGGACGCCGTGACGGCAGCCATCGGCGAAGAGGCAATGGCGGAGTTCTATATGGGCGTGCTCCCGTACACACCGTCCGAAGGCGACGCGTGGGAGATCTACAACGAGCGCCTGCTGAGATTCGGAGACCTCCTCGAGGATCCCGAGCAGTACAGCGCCGATAGCTACGCGTTCGCGGCGTATGACGGCCTGGTTGCGGCCGCGCTTGCCGCTGAGAAGACCGAGTCCCTGGATGGCGCGGACTTCAACGACGCGATCGTGGACGTGACCTCGCCCGGAGAGGGCAAGACCGTTGTCTACACCTTCGGACAGGGCAAGGAGGCGCTTGCCAACGGCGACGAGATCCAGTTCGTCGGCAGCGGCGGCGCGATCACGTTCGACCAGTGGCACAACTCATCCGGTGGATACGAGGCGCGTGCCTTCGAGACGCCTACCTCGTCGACGCAGGTGGTGACCTTCACGGCCGATGAGATTGCGGCCCTCGCCGACTGAGAAGGGAAGAGGCCATCAAGTCTGCTTTGCCCGGTTCTCTCGACCGGTCCCCGGGTGCCGCCCCGGGGACCGGCCACGTCCGATCCCGACGCGGCACAGCTCGAAAGCATGACTGACATCCTCGTCGCCTCGATCGGCTTTGGCCTGATCACGGTCGCGATCCTGTCGCTCGCCTCAGCTGGGTTCACCCTTCAGTTCTCGGTCACGGGCGTGCTCAATCTCGCCTACGCCGACGTGATGACCGTGGCCGGTTTCGGCGCGCTCGTGCTCAACCAACAGTTCGGCTGGTCAATCTGGATGACGGTTCCGTTCGGGGGGCTGATCGGCGGCCTCCTGTCCCTCGTGCTCAACCGAGCCATCCTCCAGCCGCTCCTCCGCAAGGGAACGAGCATGTTCGGCATGCTGATTGCCTCGCTGGCGCTCAGCCTGGTGATCTGGAACCTCATGCTCGCCATCGTGCGCCCGGGCTTTTTCCACTACGACATGCCGCCCGCGACCGTCCATCGTTTCCTCGGCCAGATCCTGACCACCAACCAGCTGCTCTTCATGGCTCTGGCCGCGACGGTCCTGCTGGCCGTCCACCTGATCCTTCGCCGTTCGAAGCTGGGCAAGGCGATGCGGGCCGTCGCCGCGAACCCGGACCTCGCGCGATCGAGCGGGATCCCATCGCGCCGCGTGGTCGACATCACCTGGTTCATCTCGGGATTTCTCGGCGGGGTCGCCGGGGTCGTGCTCTTTGCGGGCGTCCCCGCGTTCGACACCTCCACCGCGCGAGGGATCACCGTGATCATCCTTGCCACCGTCATCCTCGGCGGCGTCGGCAACGTCTACGGCGCGCTCCTCGCCGCGCTCGTGATCGGCCTCACGAGCGAGATCGTGGCGACGGTCTTCGCTCCCGAATGGCGGGACGTGCTCGCCCTCGTGGTGCTGATCGGGGTGCTGCTCGTGCGCCCGCAGGGCATCGTGCGTGACGTCACCGGCGGCCGCGAGGTGGCGGCCGCATGATCACCGATGCCCTCCAGTTCTACATTGCGACGCTGGTCGTGCTGTATGCGATCACCCTCATCGCCGTCCTCGGCCTGAACCTCCAGTACGGAGTCACGGGGATACTGAACTTCGGGTACGCCGTGCCCATCGGCCTGGGCGGGTACGTGGCCGCCTTGCTGTCGCTCGGTCCCCCGGAGGGAACCTTCCAGACCTATCTGTTCGGGCTCGGACTGCCGTTTCCCATCCCATGGCTCGCGCAGCGATCGCCGGTGCCATCATCTCGCTGGCCCTGGGGGCCCTCGTGACCGGGCGACTCCGCGGCGACTACCAGGCCATCGTCCTGCTGGCGGTGTCGGTGATCGCCACGCGGTTCATCCAGAACCAGAAGGAGCTCGTCAATGGCGGAGCCGGCTTGGCCAACATCCCGCAGCCGATGCGCGACCTGGTCGATTCGCCCCTCAGCTACCAATGGATGTTCGCGGCCGTCGCGGTCATCCTGGCGGTACTGACCTTCGTGGTCATGGAGCGCCTCAGCAATGGGCCGATCGGCCGGGCGCTTCGGGCGGTGCGCGACAATCCAGCCGCGTCGGCCGCCATCGGGAAGGACACGGTGCGCCTCCAGCTGCTGGTCATGGCAATCGGCGGTGCGGCCGCCGGCCTGGCGGGCGCCATGACCGCGCAGTACCTCACCGGCTGGAATCCCGACTCCTGGCTGATGCTCCTGACGTTCACCTACTTCACGGGGCTCATCCTGGGCGGCGCCGGGAACAGCCTCGGCGTCGCGCTCGGGATCGCGTTGATCCCGATCGGATTCCGCGAGGCGACGCGGTTCCTTCCGACCATCGGGTACGTCGGGTTGATCGAGGCTCTCCAATGGGTGGCGATCGGCGTGCTCGCACTGCTCGTCCTGTGGCTGAAGCCCAACGGCATCCTCCCGGAGCGCCCGGTGCGGTACTCCCGTGAAGGGCGCGTCGTCGTCCAATCTGTTGCGCCGCTTTCGAGGCGACTCGTCATGACCGTGGCGGTCGAGCCGGTTCTGCGGACCGATCGCGTCCAGCGGCAGTTCGGGGGAGTGCTGGCGGTGAACAACGTCAGCCTGGACTGTGCCTCGGGCGAGCGTCACCGGGATCATCGGCCCCAACGGCGCGGGAAAGACGACGCTCCTCAACGTCATCGCCGGAGCCGATCGGTCGATCAGTGGTCACGTCTACCTCGAGGGCCGCGAGATCACCGGGCTGGCGCCGCACCAGATCGCGCGGCTTGGTGTGATCCGAACCTTTCAGCGCGCCGGCATCTTC
>CAWBKO010000001.1:0-866137 GCA_963789435.1 uncultured Chloroflexia bacterium | reverse complement strand
TCTCCGACGAACTTACCCTTGAAAAACCGACCGCTTCGCCGCTCCGCAGCCTGCGTTCCTTCTCCGCGGTGACAGGAGTGACAGACGGAGTAGCAGTTGTCCTCGCTGAACCACGCTCCACCCCAAGTACGAGGATGAAGGTGATCGACTTGCGTTGCTTCGCCAGTACAGCCGGCGTACCCATAACGGCAGCGGTACAGGTCCCGCACCAGTATCCGCTTGCGGAACTCCGTCCACTTGCGGGTGCCCAGCTTGGGGGCCCTCATGCTGCCCTGCCACCGATACGCTGGATGGTCCGAGACGTGGCGACGGATGGGGCGGCGCGTGCTGACGATGGCCTGCTGCTGGGCCCGTGCCTTGGGGGGTGGGCTCGTCTCATAGGGGGAGGGCGTGGTGAACCGGGAGCGGATGTAGTCACCTACCGGCAGGGTGCGGAAGGTGTTGTCGTTGGTGCTGATGAACGGCCACTTGTGCCAGCCCGAGTCCTGTCGATGTACCTTGTGGTTGTGGCGCTTCTCCCCACCGACATGCTGCAGGTTGCCGAACACGGTGCGCTTCTTGGATCATGGGGTAGGAGCACAGGGCCAGGGCTTCCAGCATGCCGGTTTTGGTGACGGTCATCGGCCCATGCAGCTCGTACATCAGGGGCTCTGAGATACCCTGCTTGGTGAGGATGGCCGAGGGTCTTGCCCATTGCCCGCTGGTAGGCGGAGGCCATGTTCTCGGTTCTAGCCACCTCGGCCAGTAGGCCACGGTGCATGACCGGGACACGCTCAACAGGCTGCATGATGAAGAAGTCGTCGTTCATGTAGACGAACTCCTCGCTGACCTCGGGGTGCTCACATGCTGCCCGCAGGTTGCGCTTGGCGTCTCGTGCCCACCAGGCTTTGTCTGGACCTTGATATAGCCGAGGTCGTCGCTCAACCAGGTGGGCTTGTAGCCGGCGATCCAGACCTTGCGGTGGGGCAGGTTGGCGATAACCGAGCGGATGGAGTAGCGCAGCTCCTCGTTCTTGTCGCCCGGTCGGACGACGTAGACCACATCGGGGTGAGTCACTTCTTTGGCAGGCGGCGCTTGCCGCCCTTGCGGAACGGCCGTGCCTTCTTCTTGCCGAAGTTGGAGAGCTTGCCCTTGGCCATCACGCTGCCACCTCTACAGGAGCACACGCTGCCAGCGCCCGCTCCACCAGTCCTGCGGGTAGTGCTCGCTCAACCGCTCCACCACGTCAGTCTCCTCACCCACTCCAAGACGACCGAACAACTTGTCGTAGGAGTTCATCTGCGGGTAGGAGCGGAAGCCGACGTACTGGTACGGATGCAGGTCGGTGAACTCCCGCTGTAGACCAGGCCTGAGGCCCTTGAGGGTCGAGCCATCCACGCCTCGCTTGAGCCAGTCATTGGCCGGCCGCAGGCTTCTTGGGCAGCCCGGATCGGGGGATCATGTATGGCCCCACGCCGCTGGCGTTCTTGACCTTGAGACGGCCCAATCGGCCGGGCTCCGCTACCGCGTACAACGTAGATGTCCGCATGACGCCATCGGGCAGTGGGAACAGGTAGGCCGGATCAAGGAACGAGTCCGAGCCGATGGGCACGATCCACTCCGCACCGTGACGGGCGGCGTACTCGATGCCATCGTTGAAGCGACGGGCGAGGGCGTAGTTCTGGCGCGCAGCACGTCGAATCCGAGCTCCTGAGCGGAGTCGGCGTTGGCGTCGTTTGCCACCACCACCTGGTACGCCTCGACGCCCCGAGAGATCAGGAAGTCGATGATGGCTCGGCGCTGCTCCAGCACCACTCGGGTCAGCTCGTAGCGTTGCCAGCATGGGGTCACGAACCAGATCACGCTCCGATCATCCGCCTGACAAAGCGCTGAAGGTTGCGGAGCCGTGGGTGGTAGTTCGCCAACCTTGGCGACGGGCTATATCGCTTCTTGGTTGTGAGCCCATGTCCTGAGCCAATCCCGCGTCAGAAGGGCCGACAGAATGGCAAGAAACACTCCGATAATCTCCACTTCGTCTCCCCTATGCGTACATCTCCAGGTGGCGGGCCACCACGGCCTGCGGTGAGTGGTAACGCTCCACGAACTCAGCGCCCCGCTGGGCGACTTCGGCCCGGTGGGAAGGGTCCTTGACCAGCCGGCGGAGCACGTCATACAGCGTGTCCGGGGTGGCGTCCTGCCAGGGCGTCTCACCGAATGCCGCTAGGAAGGCTTCACGATTCACGGTCAGCCCCGAGACGACGGGGAGCCCCAACAACCATGTCTTTCGATGGCTCCCACGCCGTAGCCATAGGTCAACTTATCCACAAGGATGTCGGCGCGAGCCTTGCGGACCATGCATTCGCGGTTGGTGACGCCCTCGATCAAGTCCAGTTCCACGTTTAGTCGGCCGATGGCTTCGAGGATGACGTCGGTGGACTTCAGGGACCGACTGGTCGGAGCGTGGGCGATGCGAACCTTGCCGCCATTCGTTCGGCGGGGCATGTCCGGCATGACCGCTACCGGCAGCCACGGCGCATCGGTGGGTAAGTAGAAGCCGCCACTGGCCTGCTTGGCCCCGTACGACTCGCAAAGGGTCGAGACTCGCTGTGGGTCCTTGAGGTAGCTGGAGCCGAGATGCTGAACCAGCACGTTCCGGTGGCGGGGCATCCGCGCCGGTGATGCGCGGGTCGTCCATGACGTGGATCACGTCGGCCCGCTTCCAGAGAGGACCTAGCCGCGACCAGTTCTGGTCTACCGCATATCCGTACCTCGACGACAGGCGGCGGACGCTGGAGACGGACCAGTCGGTGTGGAGGTCGAAGGCCCGCTTCAGGGCTATTCCGCAGCCGGCGATATCCGTTCCGGGGTTGACGATGAGCAGCTTCACCGTCGTCTCCGAATCTTGTATAGCAGCAGCGCCAGCACGCCGAGCATGAGGGCGACGTGGAGCTCAATCAGCGGTCGTGAGGCCCACGGGTATCGAGATCGGGTCCTCGATGTCGCTCTCGCCGTCGCTCATCGTCATCACGATCACCAGCAGCGCCGCGATAAGGGCTCCCACCAACAGGAAGAAGGCCAGGGCCGTCATGGGCTCAGCCGATCGGACCAGCGGGGCGTTCTCGGTGTCGCTGGGAGTGGTGGTGATCGAGGTAGCAGGCGGGCCGGCCGACGTGACCGTAGTCGTGGGCTGGGCGTTGGCGTTGGACTCGGTGATCCGCTCCGCCGCACGAGTCCCGGCCGCGCCACCAGCATCACGGATCAGGAAGCCGATGATGCCCGTGATGGTGGCCCACTCCTGGACGTGCTCACCGGCTGTGGTGGCGATGAGCCAGAAGCAGGCCGCGACGATCACCACGCCGAGCACGTACATGCCGACCACGCGGAGGTTGAGGTCGGTCATCACAGAACGGCAGCGGCGCGCTGGTGGCGTTCTCAACGCCGGGAGCGGCGGCAACCGCAGCACGCCCAGCGTCCACGTTGGTGACCGCGATAGTCGGGTCGCGCAGCAGCTTGCCGAGGAAGTTCAGGAAGGCGGTGAGGGCCACGATGACCGCCGTGGTGTAAGCGGGGTCAAGCTGGAAGTAGCCGGCGATCTGGGGCAGCGTGGTGATGGCGGTGGCGATCAGCGCCGCTCCGAGGGTGCGGCCACCACGGACCAGGGCTTGGACGAAGTTCTCCGCTCATTTGGCGGCTCCTTAGTGAGACGGCGAATCGAAAGGATGGCTTGGCGGGGAATCGCCATGCTGCTCAGAACGATGCCGGCGTCACCCACCGACAGGACAAGGACGATCGACTCGCTTGTCATCCGCGATGACCTGACCGGCGGCGTGGCAGGCGATTAGGCCAAGGTCGGCGATGGCCTCGTCCGGGGTTCCTGCCAATCTCCGCTGCCGGTGCTATCGACCAACTCCACCTCCGCCAAGTAGAGGACTTCGGGCCTTTTTGCTCCGTCATGCGGCGGTGTGGACGATGATGTCGAGGCACTCGCGGCAGATGGCGGATGCCGGGGCTTCCTCTCGGATGTACCCAGCCGATAGCCCTGCGGTGGAGCGGGCGGCCGATGTTCCGGCTGAACGGGCCACGAATAGCGGCCATGCGGGCTCCACAGACGCGCAGGTCGTCAGCGTCGGGGTGGAGCGGACGGTCACGTCAGGACCGGGTCATGCGGGGCGCAGACGCGGCACTTCCGCCCGTAGAGCGCCAGCACCAGCCCGCCATCGCGGTTCGGCTCGTCGGCCATGCGCTTGCCGCACTTAGTGATCACGTCGCCCGCCACCAGGCTTTCAACGAGGTGAGGAGCGCCGCGCTTGTCTCTGCGTACCCAGTCTCCGACGATGATCATGGCGGCTTCCTCCACGGATTCGGTGACAGTTCGGGCAAATCGCAACCTTCGAGGCCGAAATGACCTCGGGCGAGGCCACGGATTCCGGTCGATTGGCGGTTTCGACTACCAAGTGCGTGAGACAATGGGTGTATGAAGAAGCAGAAGGCTCCTAGCCAACGCCGACAATCGGTGAGGTTGTTCAGTTTTGGATGTCCAGCGACCCCACTGCCCGGTGTGCCCTGGCGGGACCCTCAAGTTCGACGGGACCTGCGACGTGGTGCGGGGTCAAGCAGCCCCGCTAGGGCTTCACTCCCTGCACCGCTACCGCAGCCTTGACCTTGGCATCCGTGAAACCCGCGACCCGCGCCGCTTCAAGCTGAGCCTGCGTGATGCCCGAGGCCACCTGCGTCGGGATCATGGTCGCCCCGGCAGCGGTGACGAAGATGTTGGACACGAACTCCTTGGCGACGTAGGCGATGCCCTCACCCAGAGCAACCGCCAGCCAGTCGCGGTACTGCTTGCCGTCCGGGCCCGTGTAGTAGCCCTGCCCCGGCATGACCCGACAGGATCGCTAGTTGGTCTCGGTCTCGGTGCGGCGGATGATGTTGTTGTCGGCCACCGCTGGCGAGGAACGCAGAGCGGCTTGAGGAGGGACCGAGCCCTGGGCGACGGCCTGCGTTCCGGGTGGGATGACCATGTCGTCTCCTTGGATCAGCGGCCACGGGTCCTGCCGTACGCTGTTCAGTGAGATATCGAAGTGCAGGTGGGCCGCCGTCACCCAGCCGGTCGAGCCGAGAATGCCCACGGCCTGGCCTGAGCAACCTGCTGGAACGGGGCCACGTCGATGCGGTCGAGGTGGGCGTATCCCGAGCTCCAGCCGCCGCCGTGGTCCACGCGGACGATGCCCGCTCCACCGGAGTTGGGGTCGAAGTCGGCTTGGATCACGGTCCGCTTCGATGGCGACTACAGGGTCATGGGTGCGGCCGTTCCCGATGTCCAGCCCGTCATGGGGACCGTACTGCGGGAAGCTCATGTCCCCGAACGGTCGAGTGACGACGAACGTGCCCGGTGGGTTGGCACGCCGTAGGGGTACAGGGGCTCTTGGACAGGAGCACGGAACGTAGGAGCCATTACCGCTGCACGCTGCGCCGGACGTTCATTCGATCAACCGCGTCGAGCACCGAGTTGGTCAGCAGCAGCAGGTTCACCGCGATCAGCGCACCCACGAAGGCCGAGAGCTGCACAGGGGCGGGGTTGAGCAGCGGTCCGAGGCCCATCATCAACAGCACGAACTGGACGCCGATACGGATGCCCTCGGCCCGTCGTAGCCCCGAGCGATGATGAGGCGGCCGTTGGTGGGCCGGGTGAGGGCTTTGAGGTCAGCATTGGCATCGAAGTAGCCCCAGATGGCGACTCCGAGGCCGATGGCCGGGGACGATGGTCCATGCCAGCTCCAGGCTATCCCCGCGCCCGCCGAACGTCGAGCCGCATGGTCATCTCGGCCAGACGAGCCTTGCGAGGCGTCGATCTCGGCGTGGGCCTCAGCCAGCACGGCGCGAGACATCCTCCTGGCGGGCCTGGTCGTCGGGGTGGACGAGCGCAGCATCACCGCCAGCCGGCGAATCACTTGTCCCCTCGGGTCGTCCGCCATGATCGAACCTCCGCCGTAAGTTCTCTGACGGCCTCGGTCAACGATCGGGACTCGCGCTGCTCCTCCCGGAACAGTCGCCAGAGGAAGAATATGACCACCCCCTCGGCGACCACCACTCCATAGGGTCCAACCAACCCTTCCAGGTCGAGGCCCACGGTTCGGGCATGTGTGGCCTCCATCGAAGGTACCTCGGCATGTTGACTAATAGTCGATTGCCGTAGAGGACCGGAGGCGTTGCATACTGCAACGTCGGCCTGTCTACCGCAGGTCGGCATTGGGCGGCGGAGTCGTTACAAGCGGCTCCGTCGTCGAGAACTAGGAACCGCCGAGCAGGCGGATAACGAGGTTGACGAGCACCCGCCCCAGAGCTCCGACCGCCAGGCCAATGAGCCACTGCTGACGGGTTTGGCGCGCTCGGCGTCGCGCTTCTCCTCGGCCTCACTCACGAGGCGGAGACGTTATTCTCGGCACGGCGAATCTCGGCCTGCTGAAGCCGATCGGCCTTCTCGATGACGGCGGTGAGCTCAGCCTTGGTGGCAAAGTTGCGTTCGCGGTCCCCCATTCGCGGAACGCCACTTGTTGGCGTCACGTTTGTTCTGGGCTGCTAGGTCGGCCGCCACGTCGATGGCCTTTGAGCGAAGTCATGCTCTCGGCCGTGGGCCTTGGCATGCTTGTCGATGCGCTTCCTTGTGAGCGGATCAACGCCTCACGTATTCACCAGCGTTGGTTCGGTCACGTCTCAAGGCTCCGTGGGCGTTCGATGAGGCGGGGTCAGTACTAGATCAGCGGGGCGGTCACGGCGCGTACGCATAAACGGCGACCCAGTCGATGTAGCATGGCCGGCCGCCGTCGAGGTCGGACCGGAGCCGGTCGTCTCAGTCTGGATGACCCAGTGCATGGGCGTGTTCGGGACGCGCGAGGTGGATGGCCGATCAGCGTTCCGTCGAGGATGAACTTCACGTTGTTCGGAGCCCATTCGATGACGGCGGATGCCAGCCGGTGAAGGTGGTCGAGGTGCAGTAGGCGTCCTGATCCGACCTGAGGTATACCCTGACGGTGCATGAAGGCGCAGATGTTCCCGTTCAGCCCGCCCTCGGGGAAGTCAATCTCACCGTCGCGCGGCCACGTCTCGGATCGGCCACAAGCCACGCCAGCTTGTAGCCGGCAACCGGATCGGCCCGGAAGCGAACGGCGTAGCGCCCGTAGAGCTGGTCCCGCGAAGCACCGATGTTGGCAGGATGGCCGCCACCAGGGGTTGGCCGTTCTCGGTGTGCAGGTACTTGTCGAGCACTCCGTCTGACGCTCACTACGCGTTCGGGTAGTACCAGCCGTTGTGCATAGGTGCTCTGCCACGGATAGGGGTAGGCCCACCAGCGTCCGTTGGTCTGCGAGGGGAACCCGCCCAGCGGGATGTCGGTCGTAAAGTCGTCGGTGAAGATTTGCCGCCAGCCCGGAAGGTCCCCGACTGAGCATCCCGTCGCCGGGAGCAGGGGTGTGTGTGGGCGTCGGCGTAGGTGTCGGAGTCGGGGTCGGCGTAGGGGTTGCGGTGGGTGTGGCGGTTGGCGTGGGGGTTGGTGTCGGGCGAGGCTTATGACCCGGCTTGTGGTGCCCTAGCACGGGCACGGCGGTAATCAGCGCAAGCAGATCGCCACGATGGCGAAGCGTGTTCGCATCGTGGCTCCTGGGCAGCGGGCACCGCCCAGCGGGGCGGTCAGCAAGGGACGGCGGAGTCAGCCGTTGTCAAGCCCGGAGGCGTCTCCCGTGGGGAGGGGTGTGCCGGACTGGCGTATGACATTGTCTTACGCGTGGGTAGTCGTCCGCCTTCATGTTAAGCGGCATCCTCATCATCGAAACCCTTGAACCCGAACCCGCCAGCCGTAGTTCTGCACCTTCGGCTGGTGCTCGACAGCTCGGGGTGCGTTTTGGGCGGGGCCTTCGTCGGTGCCGGCACGTTCCAGCCGCTGCCCTCTCTGTGTCCCGTTCCAGCCGTGCCTCTGCGATGGCCAACGTACCTCCGGCTCCTTCTCGATGCCGATAGGGGAAGCCTTCGAGCTCGCAGGCGATAGCGGTGGACCCGCTGCCAAGGAATGGGTCGAGCACCGTCCCGCCGGAGGGGGTGACAAGGCGAACGAGGTGGCGACGGCAGGTCGGTGGGCTTGACCGTGGGGTGGGCGTTCTCGCGGGTAGTCATCGAACCGTAAGAGTCGCCTGCATCCCGCCCGACCGTACGGCTTCCACTTGGCCTCGCACCACCGGCTCACGGTCGGCGCGGTCGGCCTTGGGGATGATGAACGCCGAGGGCTTGGGGGTCGGGCGGTATGTCTCACACCCGCAGTCGCCCCATGCATCGCCCTTCGACACGCCCTCGAAGCATGGCGATGGTCCGGCTCCAAGTCAGGTTATGCGAACCAATGGAATCCCCGCAAGCACAATCGTCAGGCATCGCCTCACCTCTCATCGAATAGCAAAGAACCTTGAGTAGCCGCCGCCGCCGCCGTAACCCATGTCAGGTTGAGTACCCTTCGGTGTACCGGTCCCGAACCACGTACCGCCCTTGTCGTGCATGGTCGCTACCCCGTCCGTCGTCGTCGCCCCGCTCCCCACCACGTACGGGTTGGGCTGGTCGAACAGCTCGGGATCGGAGAGCAGGACGTTGCTCGGCCGAGCGGCCCCATCGGTTATTCCGGCCGCATGACTACCGCCAAAGCCACCTTCGTACAACGTCTGCGTTTCGCTGCCATCGTGACCTATGACAAGTGGGCGCCCGTTCGCAGGAATCCGGCACTCGTCAATCGCCAGCGGGCGCAGCGGTCCCGGCTTGCGGGCCAGCACGATGGGCTCGTGGGCGGGCTTGAGGTTGGCCTTGCCCTTCGGGAACCCCGAGGCATAGATCCAGTCCAGCTTGTCGCGGATGATCCAGCCCGCATCCTCCAGGCCGCACACCAGGCGATGGTGGGTCGGGTTCCACCGAAGGCGAGCAGGTAGCCGCCGGGCTTGGTGACGCGCAAGGCTTCGCGGCCCCGGCTTCGCACCAGGCTTGGAAGGGGTGGCCGGCCTCATAGCGTTCGACCCTCGATGACGTGAATGGGTCGCGACCCTTGCCTCGACTCTCCTTCCGTCTCGCGTGCCCCCGTCCAGAAGCGGTCCCACGCCTTGCCCATGAACTCTAGGCCGTACTGGCGGGTCCGTTACCACGGCATCGACCGAATCGGCCTATCGCCGCCATCACTTCGATGCAGTCGCCGGTATGGATCATGCCTCTCCTCCCACTTGCAGGGCTTTCCGCACTTCCGGCAAAGCCCTGCTCGAAGGGGTCGTAAGGGTCAGCCTCATGGTCCGTGTCGAGGTCGCGGTCAAGGTGCGTCACGCCACCCGCTTCCTTTCCGGCATCGGCTGAACATGCCCCGGCTCACGGGTCAGCCGCATGAAGCGTTCGGTTCTCCATTGAGCGGCATGGTTGAGGGCCCACGACAGCAGCCCGACCTGGTCGCGGGACATGTCGTGCAGCCATGCCACGTCATCGACGGGATGGCCCATGTAGCCCACCTCGAAGGCAAGCTGCGCACAGAGGGCGCGGGTGAACATCGGCCGGCGGTGGGTGGGGTGGCGGGCCGCGCAGGCTTCGCTGATTTCGAGGATGGAGCTCATGCCAAGGCGCGAGGTGCCCCAGCTGTCAGGGTGGCCGATGTGGCGCCACATCGCAGCGGTCAGTGGCGGGCCCAGCCCGCCCTCGTCGGCGTCCTTGCCGGTCGGGATGCCATCGGAGTCCCGCAGGACGGGCACGGCGCGGGCCGTGATACGCATCGGGGTTTCGGCGCGCAGCTCGTCGCGCAGGGCTTGGATGAGACGGTCGAGGCTCATCGCTTCGACTCCGTGAGGCGAGCCACAACCACCTCAGCACGACGGCGGGCCTCCGTCATGTCGTAGATAGGCTCATCGTTGCTCGTTCTGGCTTGGTGCATGTAGAGCGCCAGCCAATCCCACATCCAGCAGTTCGACTTCCCGATCCACCGACTCCTTGATACACCATCAGCAGGTCTATCAGTTCGGCCTTTGTGTGGCCCGACACAAGATACCGATTCACCGCCTCCGCATCGTCAAAGTCGCGCCCGTCCACGCGTAACTTGTTCATCGGCGTAGACTCCCCGGCAGCAAGGAATGGGGACGGTCGAAGCAGACGTGACCCGCTACGACTCTTGCGGAGTCAGCAGCGCGTTGGTGACCAGCCGATCCTGGCGAAGATCGGTAGGCGGCCGCGATGGAGCTCGACGGGCTGCTGGCCACAGGTCGGGCACGCTCCGTTCATCGCCGCTCCCCCACCGCCACGAAGCGCCCGCGAGCATCACGCGGCCGAGTCCGATGCGCTCGCTGCCAGTCGGACCATGCCCCGAGACAGACCAAGGCGAACAGGACGGCTCCGAGCCCGATGGGGATGATGGAGCCGAAGGCGAGGTAGAGGCCCAGGAATAGGGCTCCACCGGCGAGCATCGAGGAGAGGAGGGTCATGGGGTGGGCTCGCTGAGGCGGGCGAGGATGGCATCAGCCCGCTCCTGCCACCAGTGCGGTGTCAGCCCTGTCGGGTCAACGTTCAGCAGGAACTCTTGCTCCAGTTCGCGTGCCAGCGTCTCAGCCGTCAGTCCGGTATCTGGGGTGGGCTCAGAGTGAAGGTCACAAGGAAGCGTCCTGCCGCATTCGGTGGGCTCGCCCATTCCGTTGTTGACGATTCGGTCACAACGATCCGGGCTGGGGTCACTGGACATGGGAAGCCTCCGTGGGGGTCATGCGGACGGAGCATCGCTTACATCGAGGATCGGAAGCGTCGGGCGTGATCCAGCGCGAACGGCTAGGAAGGGGCCGGCCACAAACGGTAACGCGCTCGTTTACATCGCCGCCCCACAGATGGACCTTGGAGATGCCATAGAGCTTGCTGGAGCGGCGGCCCGAACCAAGGACTGGTACCACTGAACTTCGACTGTCATGCGGCCACCCCTGGTTGGAGGGCCATGATGTACTTCCGGGCCGCCCTCTTGGCATCCGGTGAGGCTTCGGGATCATCGAGGATGGACTGGTTCATGGCGATCTGCGCGAGCTGATCGGCGGTCAGCTCCTTGGTCCCCCCACACCCCCTCCGTCCCCTTCCGTACCCTTACCGTTACCTACCGTACCGGGACGGAGGTTGTCGGAGCCTTGCGGAGAACAGCGGAGGTGTGCGGAACTCACTCCAAGAGCCTTGGTTCCGCCGATGCGCTGGTGCTTGAGGAGCTTAGGAATGGTGGCGTGGCCGCAGTCATGGATGACCAGCCGGCCCACCTGAACCAGCATCGCTCCCCTGTCCGGACCCACCGCTCGCGCTTCTGGCGCGGCATCGGCGTCCGTGACCGATGGGCCGGTCGCCTCGACCGACCGTACCTGCGCGCCGCCGGGAGCTGGCTGTTCGCGACCGGCGTGGCCCCGATGAACGGGGCGATCGAGGCCGCCAACGCGGACGAGCTGGTCGCCGCGGCCCTCGGCCAGCTGGATGCCGGCGCCGACCTTGTGAAGCTCTACATGGACGGGCCGGACGTCAACGTCTCGCCGTGGACGGCGAACGAAGTCGCTCGCGTGACCGAGGCGGTCCACGGACGAGGCGCCCGGGTGGCAGCCCATTCGGGGCGGCTGAACGGGGCGCGCGAGGCGGTGCTGGGAGGGGTCGACTCGATCGAGCACGGATTCGACCTCGACGCCGCGGTGGCGGCCGAGATGGCGGGACGGGGCACCACCCTGGTCAGCACGCTGGCGGTCATGCGCTCCTGGCTGAGCTTCGGCGACACGACCACGATGGAGCGCTTCGCCGGCGAGGGCGGCCGTGCCACCATCCAGGCCCGGCTGGAGCAGGGAGAGGCATCGGTGCGCACCGCGCGCGACGCCGGCGTGGCCATCGCCACCGGCAGCGACTTCGGCGGGGGATCGCTGCGCGCCAACCAGCTGGCGTGGGAGGTCACCAGCCTGGTGGCGGCCGGCGTCGAGCCGGTCGACGCGCTGGCAGCGGCCACCTGGCGCGGCGGCGAGCTCATCGGCGAGGAAGGCGCCGGGGTCATCCGCGAGGGGGGACCGGCCGACTTCTTCCTCCTCCACGGCGATCCGCTGTCCGATCCGGAGGCGCTGTGGCGGGTGTGGCGAACGGCCTGGCAGGCCTGACGCGACTCCTCGCTCGCTCGGCCGGTGGACTCACGTCGGAATCGGCAATCTGACCGATGAGTTCTCGCGACCTGTGCGGTCTCATTGGCATAGACCGAACCCGAAACGTACCCAGGAGGACGCCCCGATGGCCATTACGATGTCGCTCGCCAGTGCGGTCGACGCCGCACCTGTCCTGATTGGCGCCCTCACGTCCGCGCTCCCGACAGTCCCGACCACGCGCTCCGTTCCCAGCCTCGAAGCCGCGTTGCGCGACATCCGGCGGTTCGGCGGAACGATCACGTCGGAGACCAGGACCGTGCCGGGCATCGGCTCCTGGGCCTTCATCGCCGACGCGGATGGCGTCGAGATCGTCCTCTGGGAAACCGCGTTCGCGATCGGGTAGAGCCCGGATAAGGAAAAGGAGCCTGTCCGCCTGGACAGGCTCCTCGTTCGGTGCTCCGGAAGGCTTCAGTCCGTCGAGCCCTAGGCGATCGAGCTCGCCGTTCGCAGGACCGGGACCGCGGCCTTCTCGGGGCGGGTCGCCCACACCAGGCCAGCGCCGGTGAGGAGGAACGTTCCGCCGATGCCTGCGAACAGGGCGGCCAGGCCTAGGCCGAGCTGGAGAGCAGACGCAGTGACGGTGCCGACGCCCAGCTCACCGATGAGGGCATGGGCCACGCCGGTCCAGGCCTGTGCGCGGACCGCCGCTCATCGGTGCTCGATCGGTCGAAGTCGGCCCAGTAGCGACCGTCGACGTCGATCTCGTACGGGTGCCTGCGGTGTACTCGGTGCCGTCTGGAGCCGTGACGTCCTCGTCGAGGATGACCGTCTGCGTCCCGTGGAGCGTGTGGTAGGTGACACGGTGGCCATCTGGTACATGTACTCACTGCCGGTGTTGACCACCGGATCGGCGGGATCGAGCTCGCTGGTGACGACGGGGTAGCCCCAGTCATCGGTCAGCAGGGCCATGATGCCCGTGCGCCCTCGACCTCGCCACCGTCGACGAGCTGGCCATCTTCGTTGTACGAGAGCTCGACGCCCTGCGCCGCGCTGAATGCCTTGAGGGATGCCTGTCCCTCCTGGACCTTCATGAATGCAAAGCCACCGGCCACGACGAATGCGAGTCCGATGATTCCGAGGACGATTCCGAGCCCTCTCAATCGATTGATCATGGTTCCTTACCTCCCGGTTGTTCGAAGAATGTGTTGATGCCTGTACACACCATCGATCGCCGGCGAAATCGGGGCGTAGGGCCTGAAGGACCCATCTGCCGGCCAGGCGGCCCGTCCGTGAGGGGCCGTTTGTCACATTCAAACGTGGTAGAGGCGTCGCGCCTCGCTGGCGAGCACGTCTCGGAAGTCCGGATGGGCGATCCCGATCAGCGCGGCGGCCCGCTCGCGGACGCTGCGGCCGAACAGCTCAGCCACGCCGTATTCGGTGACGACGGTGCGGACGTGCGCGCGGCTGGTGACGACGCCGGCGCCCTCGGCCAGGACGGGCGCGATCCGCGAGACCGTGCCGCCGGCTGCGTCGACGGCAGGGCGATGATCGCCCGGCCCTCCGGCGCCAGTGCCGCGCCGCGCATGAAGTCCATCTGGCCGCCGACG
This sequence comes from uncultured Chloroflexia bacterium, assembly GCA_963789435.1. GTDB lineage: Bacteria > Chloroflexota > Limnocylindria > QHBO01 > QHBO01 > JACDBZ01. Next base: position 852,417 of record CAWBKO010000001.1, on the reverse strand, counting down.
CCGGAGTAGAACCGCGTTCCGATCGAGTCGGCGCTGACCTGGCCGGTCAGATCGATCGAGAGTGCCGAGTTGATCGCCACCATGCGCCGAAATCGCCGGATGACCGAGGTGTCGTTCGTGTAGTCGACCGGCCGCATCTCGATCATGGGGTTGTCATCGACGAAGTCGTACAGGCGCCGGCTGCCCATGAGGAACGCGGTCACGATCTTGCCGCGGTTGATCTCCTTCGCGGCGCCGGTGATCGCGCCGGCCTCGACCAGGTCGAGCACCGCATCGGTGAAGAGCTCGGTGTGGATGCCGAGGTCCCTCTTGCCGCGCAGGGCAAGGCCGACCGCGGCCGGGATCGAGCCGATCCCCATCTGGAGCGTGGCGCGATCGGGTACGAGCTCCGCAACGTGCTCGCCGATGGCCCGTTCGACTTCCCCGATCGCCGGCTCATGGTGTTCCGGCGGCGGCAGATCGACCTCGACGCCGAGGTCGATCTCGTCAACATGGATGAAGGAGTCGCCGAGCGTTCGCGGCATCGACCGGTTCAGCTGGGCGATGACCGTCTTCGCCGCGCGCGTTGCGCTCAGCGCCGCGTCGACGCTGGTGCCGAGCGAGCAGTATCCGTTCGCATCCGGGACCGAGACGTTGATGAGGACCGCGTCCAGCGGAAGGATGCCTCGGCTGAACAGCTCCGGCACGTCCGACAGGAAGATCGGGACGTAGTCGGCGCGTCCGTCGTTCACGGCCTCACGGGCATTGGCACCGATGAAGAGCGCCCGGTGACGGAAGCTGGCGGCCAGCTCCGGCGCCAGGTGTGGCGCGGGCCCCTCAGGTGAAAGTGGATGACCCCGACGTCGCGCAGCTCGTCTGCACGCCGCACCAGCGCCTCGAGGAGGGCCGATGGCGTGGCGGCGCCGCCGTGGACGAACACCTGCGCGCCGGATCGAATGCCCGCGACCGCCTCGTCAGCGGTGACGATGCGCATGCTCACAGCAGCTCGGTGATCAGCTCCGCCGACGACGCTTCTGGTCCGGCCGAGCAGCTCCGCTCGAGCCGGCGATCGTGCTCGGAGCCCTCGAGGAAGTGGCAGGCAAGGCAACGGGCCGCCGATGAGAGGGTTCCCAGGGGACAGACGACAACGCCATCCACGACTGGCCGCGTGGCTCCCATGCACACGATCCAGTCGGGGGTCTCAGCGCGGTCGATCGGCTCTACCACGAGAACGGCGCCCCGAGGTCGCGCTCGTTGCCCACGCAGACCACGTGCGAGACGGGGCTGCCGTCCGCGGTCGCACCCTCCAGCCGCAGCAGATACGGGCACTCGCGGCAGCGCTCGAGCTCGCCCGGGCCGAGCCGCCAGCAATCGACGCAGTCGAGCTGCACCGGATGCCGTCGCGAACCGACTTCTCGTACGGAGGTTGATTCAGTCATGCCGCAATACTCGGTCGCCTGGATCCGGCGCGGGAAGGGCCCGATGGCCCCCAACCGCTGGCCCGTTCGGCCCTGCCCGCGTGCCGCGCGGGCCGCTCCAATAGGGAAGCACGCGCGCGGCGTTCCGTTCGCGCACGAGACCGACATCACGGGAGCATCGATGAAGCGCAGCCTTCTCTACTTCGCGGCCTTTACGGGCATGGGCACGGTCTTCGTGGTCACGCTGCTGGTGGCTGCCCTTCTGCTGGGCGCCACCAACAATGGCGGTGTCGCCGCGCCGGCATCGGCCCAGCCCAGTCCGACCGCTGCAGCCGAGGGCCCGGTGGGCGAGATCACGATCACCGCCTTCGACCTCGGCTTCGAGCCGTCGATGGTGGACGTCTCCGGACCGGGTACCTACACGGTCAACTTCGTGAACGACGGCGGCGTCCCGCATGACATCACCTTCGCCGATGGGACGAAGATCGCGGCCGAGCCTCACGCGACCGCCACCGGTGAGGTAACCGTGGCGGCGGAAGGCATGACCTTCATCTGCTCGATCCCCGGCCATTCCGACGCCGGCATGACGGGTGAGGTCATGGTCGGCATGGCAGCTGCCTCCGGCGAGCCGGACCCGTCGCACGACGACGAGCGAACCGCCGAGGAAATGCGCGACAGCGACGCCGCGATCACCGCGCAGTTCCCGGCCGAGACCGAGGGCCGCGGAAACCAGGTCCTTGAGCCCGAGATCCTCGACGACGGCACGCTGCAATGGGAGCTCACCGCGTCGGTCATCCAGTGGGAGACCGAGCCGGGCACCTTCGTCGAGGCCCACGCCTACAACGGCATGGTGCCGGGCCCGCAGCTTCGAGCGGAGGTTGGCGACAAGATCCGGATCATCCTTCACAACGAGCTGCCCGAGCCCACCACGATCCATTCGCACGGCCTGCTGGTTCCACCCGACATGGACGGCGTGCCGGTCATCAGCCAGCCGGCCGTCATGCCGGGCGAGTCGTTCACCTACGAGTACACCCTGCGCAACGCCGGCTCGCACATGTACCACAGCCATTTCATGGCCGAGACCCAGGTGCCGATGGGCCTGCTCGGCGCCTTCATCGTCACCGACCCGAACGCCACCGATGAGCCGGAGTCGGACATCGACTACGCCATGGTCCTGAACGACGGCCCGCTCGGGTTCACGATCAACGGCAAGGGCTTTCCCGCCACCGAACCGATCGTGGCGCAGCAGGGCCAGAGGGTTCGGATCCGCTACATGAACGAGGGGCTGCAGATCCACCCGATGCACCTGCACGGGATGCCGCAGCTGGTGGTTGCCAAGGACGGCTACACGCTGCCGACGCCTCACCTGGAGGACACCGTGCTCGTGGCGCCGGGGGAGCGAATCGACGTCATCGTCGACGCCACCGAGCTCGGCACGTGGGCATTCCACTGCCACATCCTCACCCATGCCGAAGGTCCCGACGGCATGTTCGGCATGGTGACCGCGCTGGTCGTGACGGAGTGACCTGGGACGGCGCACGAGACCTGCCAGAGGGATTCGTGCGCCTGGTCGCCTCGAGGCGCCTGACCACCCACCCGGACCGTGTCGCTGCCCTCCTGGGTGAGGGGGGTAGCCCGTGGGCCGACGGGCGGGTCGCGTATCCGGACGGCGGTGACCTGCGGAGATTCGCGATCGACCTCCGCGTGCGCGTCGGCGGCGAGACGGCCGCCGTCACCAGCCCGGGCAAGTCGGCCTACGTTGACCTCGGGTGGCCACGACGCACGGCCGGCGGCTGGCAGGTGGAGATCAGCTGGCTGGCGTCGACCGCCGCGCCGCTCTTCCCGGTCTTCTCGGGCTGGCTGACCATCGGCACCGAGGAGCTGCGCATCGATGGCCTTTATGCCCCACCCGGCGGCACGGTTGGCTTCATCGCCGATCGGATCCTGTTCCACGCTGCCGCCAACGGCACGGCCCGGTGGGTCCTTGCCGAGATCGATCGCGCCGCGCTCGGCGCCGCCGCCTAGGTCCCGGCCGGGGGCTCCCCGAGGTGGCGCTTGGCGACGAGGGCCGCGGCCTGGGTGCGACGCTGAAGATTCAGCTTCGACAGGATGCTGCTGACGTAGTTCTTGACCGTCTTGTCGGACAGGAAGATCTCGATCGCGATCTCCTTGTTCGTCTTTCCTTCCGCAACCAGGAGCAGGATGCGGCGCTCCTGCGCCGTCAGCTCCGCGAGCTCGTCGGTGGCGCCCCCACCGGCGGCGGCTCGCACGCGTTGGAGCACCCGCTCGGTGACCGCCGGGTCGAGCAGCGAGTCACCGCGTCCGACCGACTCGATCGCACTGACAAGGTCGCGGCCGCGGACCTGCTTGAGCAGGTAGCCCGAGGCGCCCGCGATGATGGCCGACAGCACGGCCTCCTCGTCGGGATAGCTGGTCAGCATCACGACACGCGTCTCGGGCCGGGCAGCGCGGATCTCGCGGCATGCCTCGATCCCGGAGCCATCCGGCATGCGGACGTCCATGATCACCACGTCCGGTTCGAAGCGCGCGGCCTCGGCGATGGCCTCGGCCACCGTTCCGGCCTGCGCGATCACCTCGAAGCCGGCACGCCGGTCGAGCAGTGCGACGAGACCCTGTCGGACCACCTCGTGGTCGTCCACGACGAGCAGTCGCAGCGGGCGCTGGTCGGCCGTATCGGTCACGCGTCATTCTCCTCGGATGCGGCCGCGTCACGCGGCAGCGAAATGATGATACGGGTGCCGGTCTCCGGATCGCTGCTCACCTCGAACCTGCCACCCAGTCCCTCGACCCGAGCACGCATGTTGGCGAGGCCATGGTGCCCGCCTTCGGCAGCGCGTCCGGCGTCGAAGCCATGACCGTCATCGGAGAGCTCGAGCCGCAGCTCGCGAGGTGTGGCGGCGAGGTCGACGCTGGCACGGGTCGCGGACGCATGGCGTGCGATGTTGCTGAGCGCCTCGCGCGTCACGGCCAACAGCTCGGCGACGACCTCGATGGCCATGTCACCGGTCGCGGCCGCGTCGTCAGGGACGCCGACCGAGACGTCCATGGCGCCGTTCCGGCGCAGCTCGGTAGCCAGGTGGCCGAGGCCGTCGGTCAGGCTGCCGGACTCGAGGAGCGCCGGGCGAAGGCCGAAGATGAAGTTGCGGATGTCGCGGATCACGGCGTGCAGCGCGTCGATCGCCTCGTCCACCCTGCGCGCGGCCTCGGCAGGCTCCTCGCCGATGAGCTCGGGAACATCGTCGAGCGCGAGTGTCTGGGCGTAGATGGCCTGGATGACACTGTCGTGGAGATCCCGGCTGATCCGGTCGCGCTCGTCCACGATCGCCAGACGGCCCACCTGGTCATGCAACCGGGCATTCTCGATTGCGATGCCGGCGTGCAGCGCGAACATCTCGACCAGCGCCTGGTCCCCCTCGCTGAACTCGACCGCACCCAGCTTGTTGGTCAGGTACAGGCGCCCGACCGTCGAGCCACTGACGGTGATCGGCATGCCGAGGAACGACTCCATCTCCGGATGGTTCGGCGGGAAGCCATACCGCTCCGGATGGTTGCCGATGCTCGGGATCCGGACGTCTGGTTCTCGCGGATGATGAGCCCGAGCAGCCCTCGGCCATGAGGCAGGTCGCCGATCCGTGCCCGGTCCTCGTCGCTGATGCCGCTCGTGATGAAGCGTTCGATGGCTCCCTGGGCATCCACGATGCCGATGGCCGCGTACTGCGCCGCGACGAGGTCGCGCACATGGTCGGTGATCAGCTGCAGCACGCGGTCGAGGTCGAGCACGCCACTGATGCCGCGAACCGCCTGGTCGAGGGCGTTGAGCTGGCTCGTCGCGCGGTCCGCCTGGGCGCGAACGCGGGCCGCCAGGAACCCGCGCTCCAGCGCGTGAGCCATCGCCGTCGCCTGTTCGGGATCCCCGCTGATACGCGCGAGGCCGATCGGGCGGTCATCGCCGGGCAGTCGCAGCGCGATCTCGGCTCCGCTGGTTCTACCGTCGAGGTCGAGGTCGAGGTCGAGGTCCGCCAGCGGCGGCGCGTTGACGCGCAGTCGTCCGACGCTGAGGCCCATCTCCTGCGCCACGCGCTCCAGTACGCGCCCCAGCTCGTCGCCCCGCTCAGCCGTTGGGTCGGCCTGCCAGGCGTCGATCGCCTCAAGCAGCGGAGGCAGAACGAGCGTCCGATGAGATTGGGCTGCGGAGTGATCGAGCGCTTCAGACGGCTCCATCGGCGCAAGGCTACCGCGGTGGCACGCGTGGCGACCAGATATCATGCCGTCAGATGGCAGGAATTGGGCGCATCCTCAAGGACCGATAGACTGGACCACGCCGTGACGACCTCATCCCTTCCACGTGCCGACGACGCCCTCGCGCCGTTCAGCGAGGCGACCCGCACCTGGTTCCGCGAAGCCTTCGCCGAGCCGACGCGCGCCCAGGAGCTGGGCTGGAGCGCGATCAGCGCCGGCAGCCACGCGCTGATCCATGCGCCGACCGGCAGCGGCAAGACCCTGGCCGCGTTCCTGTGGTGCCTCGATCGGCTGATGACCGAAGCACCGCCGTCCGGCAAGACGGTGCGCGTCCTCTACATCAGCCCGCTCAAGGCGCTCGCCTACGACGTCGAGCGCAACCTGCGCGCGCCATTGGCCGGCATTCGTCGCACCGCCGAGCGGTTGGGATTGCCGGTGCCGGAGATCAGCGTCGCCAGCCGGACCGGCGACACGCCCGCCGACGCGCGCCGCCAGCTCACGCGGAACCCGCCCGACATCCTGGTCACCACGCCGGAGTCGCTCTATCTCCTGCTGACCAGCCAGGCGCGCGAGATGCTGCGCGGCGTCGAGCACGTGATCGTTGACGAGGTGCATGCGATCGCCGCCACCAAGCGCGGCTCGCACCTGGGGCTCAGCCTCGAGCGCCTGAGCCATCTCGCCGATGCCGAACCGCAGCGGATCGGCCTGTCGGCCACCCAGCGACCGCTCGAGGCGATCGGCGCGTTCCTCGCCGGCGTTGGCCGCGACGTCCGGATCGTGGATGCCGGGGCGCGGAAGGAGCTCGACCTCGAGGTGATCGTGCCGGTGCCCGACATGGCGCGCATGGGCGAGGCGATCGAGGTCGACGAGGCGCCCGGCGGGCCGGCTGCCGGACCGGAGGCACGGCACTCGATCTGGCCGTCCATCCATCCGCGGCTGCTCGAGCTGATCCGCGCGCATCGGTCGACCCTGATCTTCGTCAACTCGCGTCGGCTGGCGGAGCGGCTGGCAGCTCGGCTCAACGAGCTCGCCGGTGAGGAGCTCGTTCGCGCCCACCACGGCAGCGTTGCCCGCGAGCAACGGCTGGAGATCGAGGAACAGCTGAAGGCCGGCAAGCTGCCGGCGCTGGTGGCGACCAGCAGCCTCGAGCTCGGGATCGACATGGGCGCCATCGACCTCGTCGTCCAGATCGAGTCACCGCCGTCGGTCGCGTCCGGCATGCAGCGCATCGGTCGGGCAGGCCACCAGGTGGGCGAGCCGTCGACCGGCAAGATCTTCCCCAAGTTCCGCGGCGACCTGGTCGAGGCGGCGGTGGTGGTCGAGCGCATGAAGGCGGCGGCGATCGAGGAGACCCGGATCCCGCGCAACCCGCTCGACGTCCTCGCTCAGCAGCTCGTCGCCATCTGCGCGCACGACCGCTGGACGGTGGACGACCTGCATCGGCTGGTGACCCGGGCCGAGAGCTTCCGCGACCTCTCGCGCGACCAGCTGACCGGCGTGCTCGACATGCTGTCCGGCCGCTATCCGTCCGACGAGTTCGCCGACCTCAAGCCGAGGGTCGTCTGGGATCGCCAGACCGACGAGGTTGCCTCGCGCAACGACGCGCGGGTCGTGGCGATCACCTCCGGCGGCACCATCCCGGACCGCGGCCTCTTCGGCGTCTTCCTGCCCGGCGACGACGGTGGGCGGGGTGGCCGGCGGGTCGGCGAGATGGACGAGGAGTGGGTCTACGAGTCGCGCGTGGGGGAGACCTTCCTGCTCGGCGCCTCAACGTGGCGCATCGAGGAGATCCTGCCGGATCGGCTGATCGTGACGCCGGCCCCCGGTGAGCCGGGCAAGATGCCGTTCTGGCACGGCGACGCGATCGGGCGGCCGATCGAGCTCGGACGGGCCATCGGCGCCTTCCTGCGCGAGCTCGAGCCGATGGCGCCGAGCGCGGCGATGGCCCGGCTGCGCGACTCCCACGCCCTCGACGAGCTGGCGGCAAGCAACCTGCTCGACTACCTGGCCGCGCAGCGTGACGTCACCGGCGTGCTGCCGACCGATCGCACGATCGTGGTCGAGCGCTTCCGCGACGAGCTCGGCGACTGGCGGGTCGCGCTCCTCACGCCCTTCGGTGGGCGGGTGCACGCGCCGTGGGCCATGGCCATCGAGGCACGGCTTCGCGAGCATCACGGCGTCGACGTGCAGGCCATGTGGTCGGACGACGGCATCGCGGTCCGTCTGCCGGAGGGAATCGAGACCGATGGGTCCACGATCGAGTCTGCGCTCCTGCTCAGTCCCGACGAGATCACCGAGCTGCTGACGACCGAGCTGGGTGGATCGGCCCTCTTCGCCGCCCGCTTCCGTGAGAACGCCGCTCGCGCGCTGCTGCTGCCGCGGCGTCGCCCCGGCCAGCGGACCCCGTTGTGGATGCAGCGCCAGAAGTCCGCGGATCTGCTCTCGGTCGCCAGCCGCTACGGCTCGTTCCCGATCATCCTCGAGACCTACCGCGAAGTCCTCCGCGACGTCTTCGACATGCCCGCGCTCGTGGAGCTGCTCGGCGCGATTCGCTCGCGGCGGATTCGGGTCGTGAGCGTCGAGTCGCGGTCGGCCTCGCCCTTCGCCTCGTCGCTCCTGTTCGACTACGTCGGGTCGTTCATGTACGAGGGCGATGCGCCGCTGGGCGAACGCCGCGCCCAGGCACTCGCGCTCGACCGCGACCTGCTGGCCGAGCTGCTCGGAACGGAGGAGCTGCGCGAGCTCATCGACCCGGAGGCCGTGGCGGACCTCGAGCTCGAGCTGCAGGGGCTGACGGGATCGCGCCGGGCACGCACGCTCGACGGCGTCGCCGATCTGCTGCGCCGAGTCGGCGACCTGCGGACGGACGAGGTCGTCGCCCGCGGTGCGGAGGTGCTCGATGCTCCCGCCGCGCTGCAGGAGCTCGAGGCGTCGCGGCGTGCGGTGCGGGTGCGCGTCGCCGGCGAGGAGCGCTGGGTCGCGATCGAGGACGTCGCGCGCTATCGCGACGCCGTTGGTGCGAGCCCGCCAGCCGGTGTTGCCGAGACGTGGCTCGCGGCCACGGACGAGCCGCTCGACGCGCTGCTCGTGCGCTGGGCGCGCAGCCATGCCCCATTCACCGCCGATGCTCCCGCGGCCCGCTGGGGCATCGCTCGCGGCACGGTCGAGGAGCGGCTCCGAGCGCTGGCCGCCGGGGGAACGCTGCTCGAAGGCGCGTTCCGACCGGGTGGCGCGGCCCACGAGTTCACCGATCCCGACGTCCTGCGCCAGCTGCGCCGTCGCTCGCTGGCCCGGCTGCGCCGCGAGGTCGAGCCTGTCGATCCGGAAGTCTTCGCTCGGTTCCTCCCGACGTGGCAGGGGGTCGCCGCGACGGCCGGCGGTCTCGGTCGGCTCGTCGAGGTGGTCGCGCAGCTCGAGGGCGTGCCGATGCCGGCCTCCGTCCTTGAGCGCGACGCCCTGCGCTCGCGGGTTGCGGGCTACACGCCTCGCCTTCTCGACGAGCTGGGAGCCGCCGGCGAGGTGGTCTGGATCGGACGCGGCACCCTCGGGCGCGACGACGGCAGGATCGCGCTCTTCCGCCGGGATCACGTCGACCTGCTTGCCAGTGCCGGGGCATCGGACGATCGGCCGTCCGAGCCGATGCATGACGCGATCCGCGGGCACCTCCAGCGCCGCGGCGCATCGTTCTTCCCGCAGCTTCGAGCGGCCGTCGGTGAAGCCCGCAGCGACGACGAGCTGCTCGACGCGATGTGGGATCTCGTCTGGTCCGGCGAGGTGACGAACGACACGTTCGCGGCGCTCAGGGCGCTCTCGCTGCCGCGCTCGCGGTCCAAGTCCACGCCGCGCCCGGGGCGGTTGGTCGCGCTCGGCCCACCGCGCGCAGCCGGGCGGTGGTCGCTGGTCGCCGACCTGGTCGGCGAGGGCCGGTCGCCGACGGAGCGCGGCCGCGCCCTGGCAACCAGCCTCCTCGAGCGCCACGGGATCGTGACCCGCGAGGCCGTCGCGGCGGAGGCGATCAGCGGCGGCTACGCATCGGTCTATCCGGTCCTTCGAGCCATGGAGGAGGCCGGCCGCGCACGGCGCGGGTATTTCGTGGCCGGCCTCGGGGCGGCGCAGTTCGCGCTGCCAGGCGCGGTCGATCGGCTCAGGGCCGTGCGCGACGATGACCCCAACGCGGTGCACGTCCTGGCGGCGACCGACCCTGCCCAACCGTATGGTGCGGCCCTGGCCTGGCCGCGGACCGAGGGCGATGAGCGGCTTCCCCTGCAGCGGGCTGCGGGCGCCTACGTCGTGATCGTGGATGGCCACGCGGTGCTCTACCTCGAGCGAGGCGGTCGCGGGCTGCTGACCCTTCCCGCCGCGGCGGATGCGGAGCGCCTGGCTCGGGCGGTCGCCGCGCTCCCGCGCATCGTCGCCCCCGACGGTCCCCTGCGGGAGCTGCGCCTCGAGCGAGTCGATCGCGCCCCGGTGGCAGAGTCATCCCTGGCGGAAGGGCTGAGAGCGGCCGGCTTCCGCCCGAGCTACCGCGGCTACCTGCTTCGCCAGAGCTGATGCGGCGGCCGCCCGATCAGGGGGCCGCGGTCGGAGCCACCTCCGAGACGACGAACTGCAGGCGGCAGTTGAAGACCAGCTCTCCGGGATCGGAGCTCATCTGCTCGGCTACGTCGCCGCAGCGCTGTGCCGCCGGGTCGTCGAAGTGGCCGGTGAGCTCGACCCACTGACCGCGCTCCGGCATCTCGATCCCGGTGGCCGGGTCCACCGACACCGTGAGCCGGTCACCCGACTCCGAGTCGTCGGCTCCGAGCCCGTTGCCGCTCGGACACACGAGCCAGCCGATGTCGGTCTCGGACGCCACGCACGCGCCGCCGAGCCCGTCGTCCGGCAGCTCGGGCCACCACGCCGTGAAGGTGAGCGGCTCGGAATCGAAGCAGATGAGCCGCAGGGTGTACTGCTGCTCGGAGAGGCTCACGATCGTGGCCGGCGGCTCGGCGCACGGTGGAGGCTCGGCTGCCTTCAGGTATGCCGTTCCGTCATCGGCCTCGGCGGCCAGCCAGCCGAGCCACGCCGGACAGTCGAGGAGCTCGCCCGCCTCCGGCGTGACGCAGCCAGACGCATAGGGAAGGCCCATGCCGCTCAGCTGGTACCACGTCAGGCCGTCCGCCTCAACGGGGCCCGTGATGACGAAGCCGAGCGTCCCCTCCGGCAGTCGCCACTGGACGTCGCCCTCCAGGCCGGGCGTCTGCCGCAGGGTGAGCGCGTCGACCGCCGTGGCGACGATGGCATCGGGGCCGAAGGCGGTTCCGGGTTCGCTCGACGCCGATGCGGCCGGGCTGGCGGACTCGCCGGGCGAGGCCGTTGCGTCCGTCGCACTCGGACTCGCCGTCGTGGTCGGGCTCGGATCGTTGCTGCCCGCCGGCGCTCCACCACCTCTCGTGAGCAGCGCGACGGCAAGGACCAACGCCAGCAGGGCGAGCAGGACCACGCCGATGATCGTCGGCCAGGCCCACGTCCCCCGCCGGGAGCGAATCGGCGGCTGCGGCCGGAGCGGGGGATACGGCTGATCGGTCACGCCTACCCCTCCCACGTGCGACGTCGCCGGACATAGCAGTGTCCCGAAGGAACCACGGGACCCTTTGATGCAATCTCTGGATCCACGGACTCCTCCGGGACAAGAACTACGTTAGCGGCCGACCGACGTCGGCGGCAAGCCCCCTTCTCCACGAATTTGCCTCGAGCTCGGGCAGTTATCCACCGGCGATCCACATGACGGCCGGGCCTACTCGCCGATGAGGAACGGGAACAGGTAGTGCTGCGAGTTGCCGGTCAGCCCGAGGGTGAGCGCGGTGATGGTCACGGTCAGGAAGCCAGCCACGATGAGCCAGTCGGTGAGGTCGAACCGGAGCTGGCGGTGCCATGTGCGCCTGCCGACGCCGAACGCGCGAAGGTCCATGGCGTCGATGGTGTCCTCCGCGCCGGCGATCGAGCCGACCGTCACCGGCACGAAGATCGGCGCCATGCGGCGGAGGCGGCTGAACGGACCGCCCTTGCGAGCCATGGGGTCGTAGCCGCGCACGCGCTGTGCATCGATCGTCTCGGCGAACTCGGACGCGATCGTCGGGATGAATCGGATGGTCAGGTCGATCATGACGGCGATCCGATCGCCCAGGCCGAGCCGGCGCAGGGCCACGCCCAGGTCGCCCGGTGCGATCGCAAAGGCGACGGGAAAGCTGACCGCGGCAATGCACGCGAATCGCAGGATCTGGCTCACCATCAGGCTGATGCCTTCGGCGCTGATCTCCGTGCCGAAGGGCGGGAGGGTGACGAGCACGTGCGTGTCGGCGTCCGCGAAGCTGCCGGTCCTCCCGCCGCTGATGAGCATGTTGAACAGCGAGAAGAGGAAGATCACCACGAGCAGGTACGCCCACTGCGCCCGGATGGCGTGCCATGGGATCTGGGCGGTCAGGTAGTAGCCGAGCGCCAGCACCAGGACGATCACCAGGTGGCGCGGGTCGCGCAGCTGGACCACGCCCAGGACGAACGTTGCCCCGGCGATGAGTGGGACGCGCGGATCCCGGCGAGCCAGCCAGGATCCGCGCCCGAGGTACGGGAACGCGGCGCGCATCGGTCAGGCGGCCGCGCGTCGCGTCAGCGGCCGAGCTGCTCCCGCAGCGGCTCCCACGCGAAGACGAGAATCGGCGTGACGATCGCCGCCGAAATCGAGTTCGCCAGGATCGTCGGGAAGTACTCGGTGGTCAGGATGGCGTTGAAGCTCATCTCGGGCGTCACGAGCAGCCCCAGGAAGATGACGATGAAGCCGATCACCGTCGCAACCACACCGGCAACTGCGGCCCACAGCGCTCGCTGGCCGGTCGAGCTCGCCCGCGCGGAGGCCCACACACCGATGAGGCCGGCAATCAGCCCCGCCACACCGTTCGCGAGGCTCCAGTGCCAGGACGTGAAGGCGCCCCATCCGGTGAAGTGGTCGCCGACGATGTTGCCGATCAGGCCGGTCAGGAATCCCACTACGGGACCGAACGCGAAGCCGAAGAAGGTGAGCAGCCCATAGTGCGGGCGCACGTTGACCTCCTGCGTGCCGGGCAGGACGAATACGAACGAGATGATGTTGAAGACCGCGTAGAGCGCCGCGCCGATGGCGGCGTACACGATCGTGCGCGTGGTGATCGACCAGGTGCCATCCGGCCGGTCCATCGTCATGGTCGTCATGAAGTAGCCCTCTCCTCCGAAGTGTTGCTGCCCCCATCAATCCGCGCCGCGCCGACGACCCAGTCCGCGAGCTGCTCGGTCCCCATGAAGCGGCCCGTCCGGCCACCCCACCGCGCGTTTGCCTCCATCAATGACGTGAATCGCAGGTTGCAGGAGAGCCAGAGCGCCCGGTCGGCGATGACCTCGAGCGGCGACCCATCGGCCACGATGCGGCCTTCGCGCAGGAGCAGGATGCGGTCGGCGTACGTGAGCGCCAGGTCGGCGTCGTGGGTGACGAAATAGACGCTTTCCAGTCCGGCGATCCGTTCCACCTCCGTCATGAATGCCGTCGCAGTGCGATGGTCCTGTCCTGCCGACGGCTCGTCAAGTACCAAAGTCCGCGGCTCGAGCGCGAGCGCCACCGCCAGGGCCAGCCGTTTCTGCTGCCCGAACGAGAGCGTCAGGGGCGGCCGATCGAGGATGTCGGGCTCCTGGTCGAGGCTCACGCGGTGGAGCACGTCGGCGATCAGGGCATCGAAGCCGGCCTCGTCCCGCCCGAGGTTGCGCGGTCCGAAGGTCAGCTCCTCTCGTACGTTGCGCGCGAAGAGCATCTGCGAGGGGTTCTGGAACACGTAGCCGAAGGTGCTCGCCAGATCGGCGACGCTGCGCCCGTCGATGGAGGATCCATCGACCAGCACGTCGCCGGCGGCGCGCGGTACGAGCCCGATCGCGGCCTTGAAGAGGGTCGTCTTCCCCGATCCGTTCGGCCCCAGCACGGCGACGGTCTGCCGCGCGCCCAGGCGGCTCGACACGTCCTTGAGGACGGTCCGATCGTCGTATCCCGCCCGCACGCCGCGCCACTCCAGCCGCGGCACCTCGGCATCCGTCGGTGGGCCGGACGCTCCCGACACGCGAGGCTCGGGCGCCTCGATCGTCCGCTCGCGAGCCCGCGCCAGTGCGATCTCGAACGGCAGCTTCACGCTGGCGGGGTCGGCGACGCGGAAGAAGCCGTCGAGCGCGCCAAGGTAGCGGGCCGATCCTTCGTCGAGGTAGAGCACGCGGTCCGGCGCGGCGAGGAGGGCGTCCTCGACGCGGTGCTCGACGACGACGACGGCCGTCCCTTCGTCCGCGAGGCTGCGCACGAGGCTGAGCAGTCGTTGGGCGGCCAGCGGGTCGAGGTTGGCAAGCGGCTCGTCAAGTACCACGAGGCGCGGCACCAGCATGAGCGTGCCCGCGATGGCCACCTGCTGCGACTCGCCGCCCGAGAGCTGGTCGGTGGTGCGTTCGGCGAGGTGCCCCATCTCGGCGCGGGCGATCACGCGACCGAGCGTCTCGGCGATCTCGGCCGGCGGAACGCCAAGGTTCTCCGGACCGAACGCCAGCTCGCCGCGCACGGTGGAGGCGACGAGCTGCTTGCGCGGGTCCTGGAGCACGGTGCCCACCAGCCGAGCCAGGTCGCGGAGCCGAAGCTCCTGGGTCGAGCGGCCGTCGATGCGCACGCTCCCGCTCAGCTCGCCCCGATACGAATGCGGGATCAGGCCATTCAGCGCGCGCATGAGGGTGCTCTTCCCACAACCCGACGGGCCGGCCACCAGCAGCACCTCCCCGGGCTCGATGCTCAGCGTGAGGTTGCGGATGGCCGGTTCCGTGGCGCGGCGGTATTGAAAGGTGAGGTCGTCGACCTCGACGATCGAGCCGTCGGGCATCGGTCAGGCGGGCTCGATGCGAACCGGTGTGTCGTGGTCGAGGCCCAGGCGCTCCGCCGCGGAGCCGCGGTTGATGCCGATCGCCAGGCCGGCGTAGTCGGCATCCTCGTAGAGGAGCGGCGAGCCCTCGTCCACCGCCCCGAACGTGGGCTGCCACGGCATCTCATGCACCGTGGAGCCGATGCGGACGGTGAAGCGATCGCCGGCCTCGAGCCGACTGCGGAGCGCCGCAAGGTCCGCCGGTTGCCCGGCCAGCCGACAGTTGCCGAACGCGTCGACGAAGAGGACGCTGGTGTCGAAGCCGCCGTCGCTGAGATCGGCCCTGGGGAGGTCGAGCCGGACAAGCTCGACGGGGTCGATGGCCGGACCAACCTCGCCGATCGGCGTGCCGGCGGCGAGATGGGCGGCGACCGGCGCGAAGATGTCGCGGCCGTGGAACGTGTGCGACACGCTGCTGCGCCAGAGTGATCGATTCTCGAGTGCGTGCGCCGCGACCACTCCGCCGAGTCGCTCCGCCGCCGGCACGAGCAGCCCGTTGTCGGGTCCGACCAGGCGGTCGCCCCGCGCCACCTGGAGCGCGATCGGCCGGCGCGCCGTGCCGACCCCCGGGTCGATCACGGCGAGGTGCACGCCCACCGGGAGGTAGGGCACGGACGACCAGAGCAGGAAGGCGCCGTCCCTGATTCCGAACTGGCGGCTGCTGTGCGTCAGGTCGTTGATGCGTGCGTCCGGCAGGATCGACCAGATCACGCCGCGACAGACGGCCGGCGCCGTGTCAGTGCCGAAGTCTGACAGGAAGGACAGGTACGGGCCGGCCACGCTCAGGCCCGGGAGATCCGAACGGACCGATCGGCGTCGATGCCGAGGCGCGAGGCGAGATGTCCCTGGTTGTCCGCCATGGCCAGGTTGCCCAGCGAGTCGACGTACACGACCGATGCACCCACCGGCACGGTGCCGAACGTCGACCCATAGCGGGTCTCCACTCGGGGACCACCCTCGAACTCGGCGACCAGGCTCGCGCCGTCGAGGGGCGCGCCGAGAGCGGCCTCCAGGTCGTCCCATCCACCGGCCAGCCGGATGTTCCCGAAGCTGTCCACGTAGGTGACCACCGTTTCGATAGCGCCCTCGGCGACGACTGCGACGGGCTCCGGCAGGCGAACCAGCGATTGCATCGGGATCTCGGGTCCGACGGCCTCGAACTCCGCATCGCGCGCGGAGAGATGCGCCGCGACCGGCGAGAAGATGTCTCGCCCATGGAAGGTGGACGTGGTCACGGGCAACCACAGTGCGCGGTTGGTCAGCTCGCGTGCCTCGATGGCGCCGCCGAGCGCGTCGGCGGCAGGTGGCAGGAGCCCGTTGTCGGGCCCGATCAGCACGTCCCCCCGACGGGTCTTGATGGCGACCGGCCGGCGTGCCGTACCGACCCCGGGGTCGACGACGGCGACGTGGACGCCGACCGGCACGTAGGGGAGTGCGAAGCGGAGTAGAAACGCGCCGTCGCGGATGGCGTACTTCCGAACGCCATGGCCGACGTCGATGATCTCGGCGTCGCGGCAGATGCCGAGCATGACGCCACGGCAGGCTGCGGTTGCGCCGTTGAGGCCGAAGTCGGTCAGGAAGGTGATGATCGGACGCTGGCTCATGCGCGCATGCTAGCGGCGGACCAGTCCGATCGCCGAGCCCGCTGCCGCTCGGGCTGTCAGGTGAGCGAGACCGTCTGACGGTGCTTCGCGACCACCGCATCCATCTTGAGGCCGGATCGGATGCGCCCCGCGAACGCCTCGGCCGCATCGGGGTCGCCGTGGACGATGTAGACGGTCTTCGGCCTGGCATCGGTGGCGAAATGACCGAGCCATGCCTCGAGCTCGTGCTGATCGGCGTGCGCGCTGAAGCCGGAGATGGACCGGACGCGGCATCGGACGTCGATCTCCTGCCCGTCGATGCGCGCCGTCTTGCCACCGTCCTGCAGGCGCCGGCCGAGCGTCCCCTCGCCCTGGTAGCCGATGAACAGCAGCGTGCAGGCCGGATCCGGCAGGAAGTCCTTGAGGTGATGCATGATCCGGCCGCCGGTGAGCATCCCCGAGGACGCGACCACCATGAACGGCCGGTCGGCGTGGCGGATCGCCTTCGACTGCTCCACGGAGTCGGTGAACTGCTGGCCCGGGTATTCGAGCGGCGAGTCACCCGAACGCAGCAGCGCGGCCGTGTCCTCGTCGTACGTCTCGGGATGGTCCCGATAGACGCGCGTCGCGTGGGACGCCATCGGCGAGTCCAGATAGAGCGGCACGCGAGGGATGCGCTCCTTGCGGACGAGGTCGTCGAGGACCCAGATGAGCTCCTGGGTGCGGCCGATGGCGAATGCGGGGACGAGCAGCACGCCCCGATCGGCGGTCGACTCCGAGATGGCCTCGACCAGCTCCTCGATCGCCGAGTCGTGTGGCTCGTGCTCGCGGTTGCCGTACGTCGACTCGACCACGACATACTCGGCGTGGGTGATCGGTGTGGGATCGCGCAGGATCGGCGACCCGTCGCGCCCGAGGTCTCCGGAAAACACGATGGTGCGCGTCTCTTCACCGTCAGCCACGCGCAGCTCGACGATCGCCGAACCGAGGATGTGGCCGGCATCGTGGAGGACGGCGGTCACGCCATCGGTCACCGAGATCTGAGCGTTGTAGTCGGCCCCGTGGAACTGCTGCATCGTGATCTCCACGTCGTGCTCGTCGTACAGCGCCACGCGCGTCTCGGTCTTCCCTTCCGGCGGCGCATTGCGCAGTCGCTCCGGCAGCGACTCGTCGTCGACCTCGCGGGCGACCTCCTCGGA
The DNA here is from genome assembly GCA_963789435.1 of uncultured Chloroflexia bacterium. Lineage (GTDB taxonomy): Bacteria > Chloroflexota > Limnocylindria > QHBO01 > QHBO01 > JACDBZ01. Next base: position 835,030 of record CAWBKO010000001.1, on the reverse strand, counting down.
CTCGGCCTCGGCCCCTGCGGCCGTTGCGGCCCGCTCGGCCTTGCGAGCCTGGCGACGGTTCCAGCGGGCGGTGAACTCGACCTGCAGCTTCGCCGAGTCGCGCAGCACGATGTCGGCGAGGTCCGCCGTGGCGTGGGTCGCATGGATCGGTCCTGTGAACCCGGCCTTGACCAGCGCCGGCAGGCGGCCGCAGTGGTCCAGGTGGGCGTGGGTGAGGATCACGGCATCCAGGGCAGCTGCGTCGAAAGCGAACGGCATCTGGTTCCGCTCGATCTCGAGCGGGGAGCCCTGGAACATGCCGCAGTCAACGAGAACGCGCTTCTCCCCGACGCTCACCAGGAACTGCGAGCCGGTCACGCAGCCGGCCGCGCCGAGGAACTGGATGCTGATGCTCACGGAGTCTCCTCGAGGTCGGGGACGAACATGAGGCCCTCGATCGCATCGTCCCGCACGCGACCGACGAACAGGCCCTCGGGCCCCTGGGCGCCGCTGCCGAGCGTCGCAGGATCGATGCCGACTACCTCCGCGCCGGTCGCGCACGCAGCCGCGCCGTGGTCGCAGAGCCGAAGCTCGCCATCCCGGTTCGCCTGGAGCGCGCCATCGAGCCAGATCCAGCCGGGCGCCTCCTCCCGCACTGCCACCGACGGGTCGAACACCTCGCCCGGCGCGGGTTCATGGGCGACCCACGACGCGCCGCTGCACGTCGTCTCGGGCGGGCCATCCGTCTCGGGTCCGGTGCCCTGCACCGTCGTGTTTGACCCGACGATGACCCGCGACGGATCGTCCGCATCGACTCGCGTGGCGTACACGACCAGGCCGCCCTCCGCGTCGCCCCACCGCAGCTCGCCATCCGGCGCGTAGGCGGTGCCCGCAGCTGGGTCGGCGAAGATCCGCGCCGTCGGGCACCAGGCGACGAGCACCGGAAGGGCACCCGGCGGCTCTCGTCCCTGCGCGTCGATCACCCATACCCCTCGATCGGGATCGTTGACCACGAAGACCGGCTGTCCGTCGTCGAGGATGGTCGCCCGGGCGGTGCCGGTTGCCGGCAGTTCGAGCCGGGCCCGATCGCCGCGCACCGGGGCCGCGATACCACCGGCGATGAAGGAGTAGCCGACGGCCGTGGCGATGGCCGCGACGACCGCGAGACCGATGAGCAGCCGCCGGCCGAGGTCACGCACCGCCCGATGATGCCATGCCCGGGCCGTATCATCGGCGGATGGGGTACCCGATCGAGCCGCCCATCGAGCCAATGCTCGCAAAGCCAATCGCCGCCATCCCGAGCGGGGAGGGCTGGGTCTACGAGCCGAAGTGGGACGGCTTCCGCGCGCTCGTCTTCCGCGATGGTGACGACGTGTTCATCCAGTCGCGCGACCTCAAGCCGCTCAATCGCTACTTTCCGGAGCTGGAAGAGCCGCTGCGTGCGATCGGCGGCCCGAACGCGCGCTTCGTGCTGGATGGCGAGGTGGTCATCGCGCGCCCGGACGGGGCCCTGGACTTCGACGCGCTCCTCCTGCGCATCCACCCGGCGGCGTCGCGCGTCAAGATGCTGGCCGAGGCCGCGCCCGCCTCATTCGTCGCCTTCGACTGCCTGGCCGAGGCCGATGACGATCTGCGCGAGCGCCCCTTCACGGAGCGCCGGCGCCGCCTCGAGGGACTCGCCGCCGGACCCACGCTGTCGGTCCGGCTGACCCCGTCGACCACCGATCCCGGAGTTGCGCAGAACTGGTTCGAGGTCTTCGAGGGCGCCGGCCTCGACGGCGTCATCGGCAAGCGGGCGGATGATCCTTACTCCGCCGGCAAACGGACCATGGCCAAGATCAAGCACGCGCGCACCGCCGACTGCGTGGTCGCCGGCTTCCGCTGGCACAAGAACGGGCCCGGCACCCTGATCGGCTCGCTGATGCTCGGCCTCTATAACGATGCCGGAGACCTTCAGTCAGTGGGCGTGACCGCGTCCTTCACGATGGCGAAGCGCGCTGAGCTGGTCGAGTTCCTGGAGCCGTATCGGAAGGGCGGCATGGAGAACCATCCATGGCGGGACTGGGCGCTTGCCGAGGCCTCCGCCGCGGAGCAGGGGAGACGCCTGCCGGGCGCCACCTCCCGCTGGAACCGTGGCAAGGACCTGTCGTGGGAGCCGCTGCGGCCCGAGCTGGTGGTCGAAGTGGCGTTCGACCACCTCCAGGGCGACCGCTTCCGCCACGCGACGACCTTCGTGCGCTGGCGCCCCGACCGCTCGCCGGCGGACTGCCGATACGACCAGCTCGAGGAGACGCCACCCGCGCTCCTTGCCGACCTGTTCGGCGCCTGAGAACCGCTAGACTCATCGTCGCGCCCGAGAAACGCCGCAGGGGAGTGCCCGACCGTGCCCGTCGCCCTCGATCCGAATGCCGCCGTCAACGACCTCGCCGACCGCTTCTGGGAAGGTGTCCTGGAGCGCGACCCGACCTGGGCCACGGTGCTGGGCGACGAGCGATTCAACGACCGCTGGCCGGACCTCGGCCCGGATGGCCGCGCGGCCGATGAGGCTGCCTTCCGTTCCGTCCTCGCCGAGTCGAGCGCCATCCCCGTGGAGGGGCTCGGCCCCGAGCAGGTCATCACGCGCGACCTGCTGATCCTCGTCGCGGAGAACCAGCTCGAGGCGCTGGCACAGAAGCAGTACCAGCTCACCATCGATCACATGAGCGGCCCGCAGGTGTGGCCCTCCCAGATCGCGCAATACCAGCCCGCCGACACCCCGGAACGCGTCGAGAAGCTGCTCACCCGATACGGGCGCTACCCGGAGCTGGTCGAGCAGTACGTCGGCACCCTGGCCGAGGGCGTCGGCGACGGGCGCACCGCCGCGGCGGTCCCGGTGCGGCGAGCGATCGAGCAGATCGAGCGGCTGCTGGCGATGCCCGCGGGCGAGTCGCCGGCGACGACGATGGTCCAGTGCAGCGATGAGGATCGACAACGCGTCGCAGCGGTCGTCGAGGAGCATATCTACGCCGGCCTGCGTCGCCTCCACGCATACCTCTCGGACGAGTACGAGCCGCATGCCCGCCAGCAGCCGGGGATCTCGGCAACGCCCGGCGGTGACGAGGCGTACCGGCTTGCGATCCGCATGCAGACCACGGTCGCGACCACCGCCGAGGAGGTGCACGCCTTCGGCCTCGCGGACCTCGAGTCGATCGAGGCCGAGAAGGACGAGATCGCCCATCGCCTCGGTCATGCCGATCGCAACGCGTTGCGCGACGCGCTGGCCAACGACCCGGCCAATCACACCGACGACCCCGAGGCGCTCGTGCGACTTGCATTGGAGCAGACCGATCGCGCCTATGCCGCGGCGCCGCAGTACTTCGGCCGGCTGCCGTCCGCGAACTGCATCGTCAAGTCGGTGGAGCCCTACCGCGAAGCCGAGTCGCCGCCGGCTTTCTACATGCCGCCAACGGTCGACGGCTCACGCCAGGGGCAGTACTACATCAACACCTACCAGCCGATGGAGCGGCAGCTCCACAAGATCGCATCGATCACCTTCCACGAGGCGACCCCCGGTCACCACTTCCAGATCGCGATCGAGATGGAGCTGGATGGCTTGCCCGCCTTCCGCACGCTCGGCTCCCGGATGGCCGGCGTCGCCTTCGCCGAGGGATGGGGGCTCTACTGCGAGCGTCTCGCCGATGAGATGGGCCTGTACGCCTCGGACGAGGAACGGCTCGGCATGCTCGACGCGCAGTCGTTCCGCGCGGCGCGCCTCGTCGTCGATTCGGGCCTGCATGCCATGAACTGGACACGCGACCAGGCGATCGAATTCATGAACGAGCGCGGCTCCCTCCCCCCGGTCGACGCGGCCATCGAAGTCGACCGTTACACGATCTGGCCGGGACAGGCCCTCTCGTACAAGCTGGGCCAGCGTGAGATCGAGCGCGCTCGGGCGGAGGTGTCAGCCGCGATGGGCGACCGCTTCGACCTGCGGGCCTTCCACGACGAGGTGCTGGCCCACGGCTCGCTGCCGCTCGCCACGCTGCGTCGCGAGATCCCCGGCTGGGTGGAGGCCGCCGTCAGCCGCGGCGGCTGAGGGTCAGGCCGACCACGGGTCGTAATCGGGGTCCGGCGGCTCGGCAGCGGGACGCAGGTCCTCCGGCACATTGCGGAGGTTGACGCGGACGCGCCACCACACCGTGAAGCGGCCGCGCATGGCGTCGATCAGCACGTCCTCGGGATCGCGAACGGATGCCGCTGCCTCGGGGTGACGGGCGCGCCATCGATCGAGGCCGGCAAGCGCATCGGCCTTGTCGGCGGCCTGGCTGATGACGAGCAGCGGCTGGCTGGAGCGGCGCCGGCCGGTCGGCGGCACCGTGCCGTCCGCGTTGCGTGCCGGCGCCGAAGGCAGCGCTGAGGGAACGGAGCCGGCCCGCCCTCGCGGAGCGCTCGGATCGGAAACGGCCCTCTCCTCCGGCATTCGGCGCTTCGATGGCTGGACCCGCGGCGGTTCTCCCGCCTGCTTCGTGTAGTGCGGCGGCCAGGGGGCGTCGCCAAGCCCTTCGGCCTCATGACGCTTCACCAGCTCGAGCAGCGGCTCCAGGGAGAACGCCTGGTCCTCGATCCCGGCGCCCACATCCCCGAGGCGCGCATACCGCTGCGGAACGGTCCGGAGGGTGAAGTCCGCGAGCTCTGCGTCGGGGACCTCGTCCCAGGTCAGCGGAGCGCTGACGGTCGCATCCGGTCGCGGCCGCACCGAATAGACCGATGCCACGGTGCGGTCCTTGGCGTTCTGGTTGTAGTCGAGGAAGACGCCGTGTCGCTCCTCCTTCCACCACTTCGAGGTCGCGATCGATGGCGCGCGGCGCTCGACCTCGCGGGCCAATGCCAGCGCGGACCGTCGAACGTCGGGGAAGGTCCACTGAGGTTCGATGCGCACGTAGATGTGGATCCCGCGCGAACCCGAGGTCTTGGGCCAGGCGGTGTAGCCGAGCTCCTCGAGCACCTCGCGTACCACGAGCGCAACGGACCGGACGTCTGCCCACGGGACGCCGGGACCGGGGTCGAGGTCGACTCGCAGCTCATCGGGATGGTCGAGGTCGCCCGATCTGACCGGATGTGGGTTGAGGTCGATGCATCCGAGGTTGACGACCCAGGCCAATGCAGCGGCGTTGTCGACGACGACCTCGTCGGCGGTCCGGCCAGACGGGAACGAGAGCTCGACCGTGCGCACGAACTCCGGGATCGACTTCGGGGCGCGCTTCTGGAAGAACGCCTCGCCGGCCGCCCCGTCGACGAAGCGCTTGAGGGCCATCGGGCGGTCCCGAACGCCGAGCAGCGCGCCGTCTCGGACGGCGAGGTAGTAGTCGACGAGATCGAGCTTGGTGATGCCCGCATCGGCGAAGAAGACCTTGCCCGGGTTGCTGATCGTGACCTCGTGGCCGTCGAGGGCGAGGGTCCTGGACTCGGTTCGCGCCATGGCGACAGGGTAGCCTGCACCCTCAAGGCGGGCATGACCCTTGCGAGGCAGATGAACAGATGATCGAGCGAGCCAAGCGCCTGGTCGGGGCGATCGACCGATGGAGCATGCGCCACCGGTGGTCGCGCATCTCGCGACGTGCGATCGGCGGCTTCTTCGCCCACGAGGCCCTCCAGTTCGCCGGCAGCATGGCCTACTTCGGCGTGCTCTCGATCTTCCAGCTGCTGGTCCTGGGGGTCGTCGTCGGCTCGTTCTTCCTCGGAGAGGGAGAGGCGCGCGACTTCGTGGTGGACCAGGTTCGCGCGGGCACGCCGCTCGATGCCGAGACGATCGGCGGCGTGATCGATGCCGCCATCGAGTCGCGCGGCACCATCACGATCATCAGCTTCGCATTCCTGCTCTGGGGCGGGCTGGGAATCTTCTCGGCACTCTCGAGCGGGATCAGCCGCGCCTTCGACAATGCCCCGCCCCGTCCGTTCCTCAAGGAGCGGATCATCGGCCTGCTGCTGATGGCCGTCACCGGCCTGCTGGCCGCCAGCTCGCTCATCATCGGGATCGTGACCGGCATCCTGCAGCAGGCGGCCGGCGACGTCCTCTCGAGCGTGCCGGGCCGCGGGACCGCGGTCTGGCTCATCGGCCTGCTGTTGCCGATCTTCCTCATCTTCCTTGCCTTCTGGGTCATCTACCGGGTGGTGCCCAACCGGCGTGTCACGTGGGGCGAGGTACTGCCGGGTGCCGTGGTGGCGGCCCTGCTCTGGACGGTGCTGCGCTTCGGCTTCACCTGGTACGCCACCAGCGTGGCCGACTACGGGAGCGCTTTCGGGCCGATCTCGACCGCGATCACGCTCCTGGTCTTCCTGTACTTCGCCAGCGTCATCGTGCTGCTGGGCGCCGAGTTCGCTCGGGCCAGCGCGGTCGAAGACGAGATCGGCCCGATCACGGCCGCCGATCCGCGCTTCCTGCCGGTTCCCACGGGCCCGGCGCTCGGCCCGCCGCCTGCGCGCAGGAAGGGTCTCTCACGCTGGATCGTGCTCGGCGCCGGTCTCGTCATCGGCCTGGTGGCCGGTCGCCTGAGCAAGGGTGATGCAGACGAGTAATTGGCTTTGTCCTAGGCACCTGTAGTACTTTGGGGCCCGTTACGGTGCCGCCAGGCATCGGCGACCATCGCCCCGCATCTCACCGCTACGGGGCACAAGGGCAAATTGCAGATTCGGATCACCGCTCGATGAGGCGGCGGTCTCGTCTCGCCGTCACGTTCGTCGCCCTGCTGACGGTTGGATGGAGCGTCGTCACAACTCAGCCCAGCGGCTCGGCCCTTGCCGCTGATCCCGAGGCCCAACTGGCCCAGACCCGCGCAGAGCTCGCAGACGCACAGTCGGCGCAGCAGTCACTGGCGGCTACCCTCCAGCGACAGCGCACAGAGCTCGCCCAGCTTCAGCGCAGGTCGGCCGATCTCGACAGCCAGCTGGACATCGCCCAGGCGGAGCTCGAGGCCGTCACGGCGGAGTACGACCGCGTCGCGGGGCTCCTCGACCAGGTTCGGGTGCAGGTCGCCGACATCGAGGCGCGCATCGCCGAGCTTCACGAGCAGATCGAGGCCCTCGATACCGAGCTGATCGCGGTGGCCGCCGACATCCATCGGCGCACCGACGAGCTCGAGGCGCGGGAGGCCCTCCTCGAGGACCACCTGCGATCCGCCTACGAGCGCAGCCAGACGTCGCTGCTCGAGGTGCTGCTTTCCGCCGATTCGCTCGACCAGGCGACGACGCAGGTCGGCTACCTGATGACCGTCTCGGACCAGGACACCGTCCTGGCCGAGGACATTCGCGCCATCCGCCTGGAGCTCGAGACGCGCCGCGAGACGCTGAAGGATGGCCGGCGCGCGCTCGCCGATGCGCGCGCCGTGGCGCGCGACCAGGAGGCGTCGCTCAAGGCCCGCCGCGAAGAGCTGACCGTGCTCGAGGCACAGCTCGCCGAGCTGCGGTCGGCTGCCGATCGCAAGCGCGCCGAGCAGGAATCGGCGCTGAACGCGGCGCTCGAGGCAAAGGGCAGCGTCGAGCAGCAGATCGCGAGGAACGAGGAGGCGGCGGCCGCCGCCGAGCGCCTGGCGCAGCAGCTGACCCAGCAGGCCGCCGCGCAGCAGGCGGCGATCGAGGAAGCGAGGCGGCGGGCGGCCGAAGAGGCTCGTCGTGCCGCGGAGCAGGCAGCCCGAGACCACGCGGCGGCCAACGCCGTCTCCCAGTACGGCTTCCGCTGGCCCGAGCGCTCGTACGAGGTGACGCAGGAGTGGGGACCGACCGGGTTCGTACTCGAGCCGCCGTACACCTATGGCGGCACCTACTACCCGCACTTCCATGCCGGGATCGACTTCGCCGCAGGCTGCGGCACGCCGATCTACGCGGCCGGCGCAGGCGTGGTGGTTGCCTCAGGTCAGCCGCTCATGCCGTGGGACAGCGGGTTCGGCGTGGTGGTCGACCATGGCAACGGCATCCAGTCGTGGTACTGGCACATGCAGCCGCGCGTGGTCGTCGCGCCGGGAACGATCGTGACCAGCGAGTCGGTCGTCGGGTACGAGGGCTCGACCGGCATGTCGACCGGTTGCCACGTGCACTTCGCGATCAACGACCACAACATCTGGGAAAACCCGCGAGCCTATCTCCCCTAGTCAGCCGACGGAGCTGAGCTGCGCTCCTCGGGCCGTGGGCAGGTACAGGAGATCGACGTACTCCGACAGCATGCGGGCGGTGCTGAACTGCCAGAGCGCGCCGCTGATCGAGGCGCGCATGACCTCCAGCCATCCCGACGGTAGCCCCTTGTCGTTCCGCTCGAAGAAGCGCGGCACGATCTCCTCCTCGAGCAGCCGATAGAGCTCGGCGGCGTCGGCGGCATCCTGCTCCGCCTCCTCGCCGATGGGCTCGCGACCGCCGATCGCCCACCCGTTGCGGCCGTCGTATCCCTCGTCCCACCAACCGTCGAGCACAGATACCGACGGGATGCCGTTGATCGCCGCCTTCATCCCGGACGTGCCGGACGCCTCCATCGGTCGGCGCGGGTTGTTGAGCCAGATGTCGACCCCGCCGACAAGGAAACGCGCGATCCGCATGTCGTAGTCCTCGACGACGAAGACCCGCCCGTTGAGCCGATCCGACCGCGACAGCTCGAAGATGTGCTGGATGACCTGCTGGCCGGGTCGATCGGCCGGATGCGCCTTGCCCGCGATCACGATCTGCACCGGCCGATCGGGCGCATCCAGGATCCGTGACAACCGCTCCTCGTCGCGTGAACAGCAACGCGGCGCGCTTGTAGGTCGCGAACCGCCGCGCGAACCCGATCGTCAACGCCTCGGGCCGAAGCAGGCCGACCACGGAGCGCAGGGCGTCGGGCGATTCCCCGTGGCGGGCGAACTGGCGCGAGAGGCGTCCCTCGAGGAACCCGTCCATCTCACGCTTCTGCTGCAGGTGCGCGGCCCACAGCTCCTCGTCGTTGATCGCACCGAGCGTCGCGAGCGGCTCAGGCCCGCGCATGTCGACCCCGAGCGACACTCCGGCCGCTCGCTGCACGAGCCGGCGGACGGGCCGGCCGAGCCAGGTGGGAACGTGGACCCCGTTCGTGATGCCGATGATCGGGTGGCCGGCCAGGTCCTGCCAGGTCTCGGTAGCAGTCCGCGCGTGGAGCTGGCTGACGGCATTCGCTCCCGCCGCGTGGCGGAGCACGAAGGCCGTCATGTCGAAGGGCGCGTCCGGGTCGTCGGTGTGGCCGCGGCCGAGCTCGAGCAGCTCTGCCGGCTCCATGTGCGCCGAGCGGAACCATCGGTCCAGCGCCCGCGTGACGAGCTCGCGCCCGAAGACCTCGTTGCCGGCGGGGACCGGCGTGTGGATCGTGAAGACGGCGTCGCGCCCCACCCGCCGAAGCGCCTCGCCGGCGGCGAGCCCCGGCTCGGCAGCCACGAGCTCGCCGGCCCGCTCGACGAGCAGGAAGGCCGAGTGCCCCTCGTTCAGATGCCAGACCGCCGGCTCGATGCCGAGCGCACGCAGGGCGCGAACGCCGCCGATGCCGAGGATCAGCTCCTGGCAGAGGCGCATCTCCCGCCCGCGGACGTACAGGATGTGGGTGATCGGCCGATCCGATGGATCATTGGCCGGAATGTCCGTGTCGAGGAGGAGGATCGGAGCCCGCCCGACCTGCGCCACCCATACCGCGGCGTGCACGGCGCGGTCGGCGATCTCCACGCTCACCTGGAGCGGCGACCCGTCGCGTGCGCGGGCGCGACGCATCGGCAGCTGGGAGGGATCGAGATCGGGCTGGGCGTGCTCCTGGTGCCCATCGGCGTCGATCTGCTGACGGAAGTAGCCGCGGCGGTAGAGGAGGCCGATGCCGACGAACGGGAGCGCGGCATCCGACGCAGACTTGCAGTGGTCGCCCGCCAGGATGCCGAGCCCACCCGAGTAGAACTGCATCGACTCGTGGATGCCGAACTCGGCGCAGAAGTAGGCGATCGGACCGGGCAGGGTGCGCTCCGGCGAGCTCGCGTACCAGGAGTCCGAGCCGTTGGCCATGTACCGGCCGAACTCGTCGAGGAGCCGGCTGGCGTCGACCATGAAATCCTCGTCGGCTGTCAGCTCCGCCCAGCGTGCCTGATCGGCGTAGCGGAGGACGGCGATCGCGTTGCGGTGGCGCGTCCAGGCGCTGACGTTGATGCGGCTGAACAGTGACTGCGCCCGAGGCGTCCAGGTCCACCACAGGTTGTAGGCCAGCTCGCCGAGGCCCTCGAGGCCGGCCGGCAGATTGAAGTCGTGGCCGCTCAGCGTCGGCACGCGAAGGGATGTGGTCACGAGGGGGGATGATAGCGGCGGCGCAGCGTAGGATTGGCCGCATGACGTCGATCAGGGAACGAGCCGGCCTGGACGTGTCGGCCGCCCGCGACCATTTCCCGTCGCTCGGCCGCACCATCGACGGAGTGCCGGTGGCGTACCTGGACGGACCGGGCGGCACGCAGGTGCCCCGCGCGTGCATCTCCGCCATGGTCGACTACCTCGAGCGGAGCAACGCGAATCACGGCGGCGCCTTCACCGCCTCGCGGGAGACCGATGCGCTCCTCCACGAGGTCCACGCCGCCGGCGCCGACTTCCTGGGTGCCCACGATCCCGACGAGATCGCGTTCGGGCCGAACATGACCACCATCACCTTCGGCATCAGCCGTGCGCTGGGCCGCGACCTCGGTGCGGGCGACGAGGTGGTCGTGACCCGCCTCGACCACGACGCCAATGTCGCACCGTGGCTCGCCATGGCCGAGGATCGCGGCGCGACGGTCCGCTGGCTTGAGCTCGGGGAGGATCGCGCGTCGCTTGACCTGGACGCACTGGACGCCGTCCTGACCTCGCGGACGCGCATCGTGGCCGTCGGGCTCGCCTCGAACGCGCTCGGGACCGTGACCGACGTCGGTCGGGTCATCGAGGCCGCCCACGCGGTGGGCGCCATCGTGTACGTCGACGCCGTGCACGCGGCGCCGCACCTGCCGATCGACGTCTCGACGCTGCATGCCGACCTGCTGGTCACCAGCCCGTACAAGTTCTTCGGCCCCCACCTCGGCATGCTCTACGGGCGCCGCGACCTGCTCGAGCAGCTGGCCGCGTACCGCGTTCGGCCGGCGGGCGGGGAGCTTCCCGGCAAGCTGGAGGTCGGCACCCAGAACCACGAGGCGCTGGCCGGCCTGCTCGGTACGTTCCGCTACCTCGAGGCGCTCGGCGCGGCCTACGGCGACGTCGCGGACCGATCCGATCGCCGCGGCAGGTTGCGCGGCGCGATGTCGGCGATTCACGAGCGCGAGCGCGACCTGTCGATCGCCGTGCTCGAGCGCCTGGCGTCCGTGCCGAGCCTGCGGCTCGTCGGGATCTCCGATGCCGCACGCGTGGCCGAACGCGTTCCGACCTTCTCGTTCACGCTCGCCGGCCACCATCCGCGGAGGATCGCCGAGCATCTCGCGGAACGCGCCATTTCGGCCTGGGACGGCGACTTCTACGCCTGGGAGCTGATCCGCGCGCTCGGGCTTGACGACGCCGGGGGATTGCTCCGAATCGGCCTCGTGCACTACAACACCGTGGAGGAGGTGGACCGCCTCCGCGACGCCCTGCTGGAGCTCCTCGGATGATCGGTTCGGGACTCTCGCTGTGCTTGAGGTGAGGCGCTACCCTTAGCGGCCCAATGGAAGGCTATTCGGTCACGGAGGCGGCCTCGGTTCTCGGCGTGGCGACAGAGCGCGTCTGGGAGCTGCTGGCTCGTGGCGTCCTTTCCGGCGTGCCCGATGGCGAGACCGGGATGCGCGTCTTCCTCCAGCCACGCCCGGCTCCTCCCGCCGTCGAGGAGCCCACGCGATCGAACGGCAACGCGCGCGAGACCGATGCGGAGGCGTCGCCCTTTCGCGAGCTCCTGACGGAGTTCCGCGGCCTGACGGAGCGCTATGGCCAGGCGCTGCTCGCCCTCGGCGAGGCCCGAGGCGAGGTCGCGTCGCTCCGGTCTCGCGTGGACGTGCTCGAGGCCCGGATGGACCTGCGTCTCCCCTTCGGCTCGCCGCCGAGCCCCGATCCGGCATGGGGCGGCCCGTCGCGCGCCGCGAGCGAGGCGCCCCCTCGCGTGCCCGATCATCCCGAGGCAGAGGTCGACGGCGAGCACGAGAGCGAGCGATCGGCGCGCCGGAAGCGAAGCCGAGCGCACTTCAGCGACGAGTTCGCCGATGCGCTGGCTCGTGCCGAGGACCCGAGCCCGGCCGTGCTGCGCGACGCAGTCCGGGCCGCCGCACCGGCTGCCGCGGTCCCGCCCGACCACGACGAGGCCATCGCGGAGACCGATGTCGTGGATGCCGGCCTGCCGCGCGAGCTCCCGCCCGCGGAGACGATGGCCGACATCGAGCCCGAAGCGGAACCCACGATCGCCGAGCCGGAGCAGCCCACTACGCCGGAGGCAGAATCCGAGGCCGAGCCGCAGCCCGAGCCCGACGCTGCTGAGCTCGCCACGGAGCCGCTGCCGGAGCCCGAGCCAGAAGCGGCATCCGAGCTCACCGCCGAATCGGAGGCTGAGCTCCAGCCGGAGCCCGTCGCCTCCCTCGAGGGCGAGGCTGCTCGCGCCTCCGAGCTCGAGCCCGCGACCGCCGAGGCTCCGCCCGCAGAGGCCGAGATGGAGCCCGAGCCGGAAGCTGAGCCCGAGCCGGTCGCCGCTGACATCGAGGCGGAACGCGCGCCGGCGCCCGCCGCTCCGACCGAAGCCGGCCCTGAGCCTGGGCTCGAGGCGGAAGGCGAATCCGCACAGGAGGACGAGCCCAGCCTCGCGGCGGAGGCCGACGAGCCGCCCGAGGCGGAGATCGAGCCGGAGCCGGAACCGGAGTCACTGGTCGCGGCGGCCATCGAGGCTGAGGCAGTCGACGAGCACGAGCCCGAGGCCGAGTCGGAGCCCTTGGAGAGCGTCGTCGCCGCGGATGCATCGGCGACCGGAGGCCGAGCGGCCGATGGACGGCGAGCCCGTCTCGGAGCCCGAGGCGGAATCCGTTACGGCCGCCGTGGCAGACGAGGTGCCACCTTCCGAGCCGTCCTGGGACCAGGAGCGGTACAGCGCTCAGATCGAGGAGCCAGACTGGTGGACGCCGGAGGAGAGCGTCTGGGTCGACGCGGAGGTCGCCACGGAGCCCGCTCTCGCCGCATCGAACCGCAGAAGAGCCAGCGCCGGCCGCCAATGTCATCGACGAGGCGGCAGTCGCGCTGGCCGCGCCATCGCCGGCCGAGGACGAGCCGGCCGCAGCGGAAGTTCACGAGGCGCGACCCTCGGTCGAGGCCGCCGTGCCCGCCGAGCCACCCGTCGCCGCGCCTGAAGAGGTCGCGATCGTTGGGTCGGGCGACTCCTACACGGGTGAGGAAACGATGCTCTGGTTCGGGCGCCCGCCGGCGAGCTCCGTATCGGAGGAGGCGCCGTCCGACGATGCCGCCGGCGAGATGGAAGTCGCCAGCACGGGGAGGCGCGGATGGGTGAGCCCGGAGGACGGATCCGGCGCGATGCCCGGAGCGCAGGAGCTCAACGAGGCACTCGCTGGCCTCGACTCGCTCCGCGAACGGCCCGCACCGGCGCCCGCCGACCCGAAGGACCCTCTGACGGCCACGGTGCCGAGGCCGTCGCGACCGTCGACTCCGGCGGCCACCTCCTCAGGCGTCCCATCGGTCGTGTCCGCGCAGCTCAGAAGCCCGGCCTCTCGCGCATACCGCCGCCTTCGGCGGATCTTCCCGACCTGACCGGGCCGCCACGGCCTGAGCTCCGCCCGCGTACCATCGGCTCCGTGAGCCGATACGACGAGCGCACCGCGCTGCTGGTGATCGATGTCCAGAACGACTTCGCCGATCCCGCGGGCAGCCTGGCGGTCTCCGGCGGCGAAGCGATCATTCCGGCCGTCAACGCGGCGGTTCGGTCGGCCCTGGACACGGGCGCTCTCGTGGTCGCCACGCAGGACTGGCATCCCGAGTCGACGCCGCATTTCGCGAAGGACGGCGGCGTCTGGCCGGTTCACTGCGTGGCAGGCACCTGGGGCGCTGAGCTCCACCCAGCGCTGGACATTCCGATCGACGTCCCGCGGGTCCGCAAGGGCGCCAACGGTGAGGATGGGTATTCCGGCTTCACCATGCGCGACGCCGAGTCCGGGGTGGAACGTCCCACCGAGATGGAGGATCTGCTGCGCGAGCGGGCCATCGAGCGCGTGGTCGTCTGCGGACTGGCGACCGACTACTGCGTCCTGGCGACGGCGCTCGACGCGGTTCGGCTGGGATTCGGCGTGGCGCTGCTCGGCGAGGCGGTGGCCGCGGTGAACCTCGCCCCGGACGACGGGGATCGCGCGCTCCTCGAGATGGCCGAGGCGGGCGTCACGACCGGCTGATTCGCGGCCCGTGCACGATCACTGGCTCATGGCGCGCGATCGCGCGATCAGGACCACGCCGGCGAGGACGGCCACGGCGCCGATGACGACCCACGCCCGATCGGCGGTCATGAAGCTGCGCGGCGCGAACGGCAGGTTCAGGCCCTGGGCAATCCAGACGAGCCCTCCGAGGAGCACGAGGGCGCCGAGCACGGTGAGGCCGATTCGCATGGGCTGATCGTACCGGTGAATTGTCACTTGCGAAGTCACGCGCGCTCGCGCAATACTCCGCGCGTCGAAGCCGCCTGAGCGGCGCCACCAGCCTTTCCCTTCCTCTCCCCTCACCACGTCCAACCGTCGGCCTCGGGGCAGTGGCAAGATCCCGGGCCGGCGTCGAGCGAGCGGAAGCGACGTGGTCCAATCATTGTTGGGAGGGGTCTCGTGGCCTACACCGATCAGGTGATCAACTGCAGCGACTGTGGAATCGACTTCGTCTTTTCCGCGTCCGAGCAGGAGTTCTTCGCGGAGAAGGGCTTCTCGTCCGCTCCGAAGCGCTGCTCGTCGTGCCGCGCCCAGCGCCGCGCGTCCGGCGGCGGGGCCAGCAGCTACGGCAACGGCGGGGGATACAGTGGCGGCGGAGGCCTGGCACGGCCACGCGAGATGCACGACGCGACCTGCGCCCGCTGCGGCAACGAGACGCAGGTGCCGTTCCGACCGACCGGCGCACGGCCGGTCTACTGCTCCGACTGCTTCCGGATGATGCGCGGCTAGGCCGCCGTCACTCGCGAACACCGATGACGGGCGGTCCGCATGGACCGCCCGTTCGGCTTGTCCGCTGGGCGGCCGGGGTGACGCTCTCGCCGTATCATGTGAGGCCACGCTCAGTTCGGCAGACAACTTGCGGAGCCTCACACCCATGACGAGTCAGCACGACGATTGGCGGGAGCTCGGCCAGCAGATCCGCGTCGATTCGATCCGCTCGAGCAGCGCCGCCGGCAGCGGCCACCCGACGTCGTCGATGTCGGCAGCCGACCTCATGGCCGTCCTGATGTCGAAGTACCTCCACTACGACTTCGGCACGCCAACGGACCCACGCAACGACCATCTGATCTTCAGCAAGGGCCACGCGTCGCCGCTGCTCTACGCCATCTACAAGGCCGCCGGCGCGATCAGCGACGAGGAGATGCTCACCTTCCGGCAGTTCGGCAGCCGGATCGAGGGACACCCGACGCCCGTCCTGCCGTGGGTCGACGTGGCCACCGGGTCCCTCGGACAGGGCCTGCCGATCTCGGTGGGCGTCGCGCTGACCGGCAAGAAGCTCGACCGCCTGCCGTATCGGGTCTGGTGCCTGTGCGGCGACTCCGAGATGGCCGAGGGCTCGATGTGGGAGGCGTTCGAGCACGCGGGCTTCCACGAGCTCGACAACCTGACCGCGATCATCGACGTGAACCGGCTCGGCCAGACCGGCGAGACGATGCACGGCTGGGACCTCGATGCCTACCGCGTGCGAGCGGAGGCGTTCGGCTGGAAGGCGATCGAGATCGACGGGCATGACGTCGCCGCCATCGACAAGGCGTACGCGGCAGCGATCGCGACGACGGGGCAGCCGACGGTGATCATCGCCAGGACGGAGAAAGGCCACGGAGTCAAGGCCGTGGCGAACCAGCCCGGGAAGCACGGGAAGCCGCTCGACGACCCGGATGCGGCGATCGCCGAGCTCGGCGGCATCCGGGACATCCACGTCGAGGTCCCGAAGCCCGACTTCGATGGTCGGCCCCACGAGTTCCCGACCAAACCGCTCGTTCTCCCGTCGTACGAGCCGGGCACCAAGGAGGCGACCCGCAAGGCCTTCGGCGACGCCCTGGTGGCGCTCGGGAAGGCGCGCGGGGAGGTCGTTGCCGTCGACGGCGAGGTGGGAAACAGCACGTACACCGAGGAATTCGCGGAGGCGCTGCCGGACCGATTCTTCCAGGCCTACATCGCCGAGCAGCAGATGATCGCCATGGCGGTGGGGATGCAGGTGCGCGGCTGGAAGCCGTTCGCCGCCACCTTCGCGGCATTCCTCAGCCGAGCCTATGACTTCGTGCGGATGGCGGCCATCAGCCGCGCCAATATCGCCGTGGCCGGATCGCACGCCGGCGTCAGCATCGGCGAGGACGGGCCGTCGCAGATGGCACTCGAGGATCTCGCCACCTACCGCGCCGTCCACGGGTCGACCGTCATCTATCCATCGGATCCCAACCAGACGGCCGCGCTGGTGCCGCAGATGGCCGATCGGGAGGGAATCGTCTACATGCGCACCACGCGCGAGAAGACACCGATCCTCTACCAGCCCGGTGACGAGTTCCACATCGGTGGCTCGCGCGTCATTCGGCGGACCGACGACGACGCGGTGACCCTGATCGGTGCCGGCATCACGCTGCACGAGTCGCTCAAGGCAGCCGACGAGCTCGCCGGCGAGGGCGTATCGGCACGCGTGATCGACCTCTATACCCTCAAGCCGATCGACGCGGAGACGATTCGCGAGGCGGCGCGTGACACCGGAGCGATCATCACCGTCGAGGACCATTGGCCGGAGGGCGGGATCGGCGACGCGGTCCTCGATGTGCTCGCCCAGGATCAGCCGCATCCAATCGTGGTGAAGCTGGCGGTCCGCATCATGCCCGGATCGGGCAAGCCGGCCGAGCTGCTGGCGGCGGCCGGGATCGACGCGGCACACATCGCGGACGCGGCGCGCGAGCTCGTCGGTCGCACGGGTGCTCGGGGTCGGGCCAAAGCGGAAGTCGGCTCCAGTCGGCGCGAATAGGAGTGGGGAGGCGATGACCGGAGCAGAGCAGGATCGTCGCGAAGCAGCGGCGGTCGACCAGGATCGGAAGGCGGATGAGATGACCGACAAGGCACAGGGCACGAACACGCTGCAGCGGCTGCACGCCGAGCAGGACCAGAGCCCATGGATCGACTTCATCGACCGCGACCTGCTCAAGACCGGCAAGCTCGAGCAGATGGTGGCCGACGGCATCCGCGGCCTGACGAGCAACCCGACCATCTTCGCCAAGGCGGTCGCCACCGGGCAATACGACGAGCTCGTCCGACGCCAGATCGCGGCCGGCAACGACGTCCGGGAGATCTACGAGGAGATCGCCGCGAACGATGTCGGCGACGCGGCCGACGTCCTGCGCTCGGTGTACGACGAATCGAACGGGACCGATGGCTTCGCCAGCATCGAGGTCGAGCCTGAGCTCTCCGAGGACAGCGATGCGACGCTCGCCCGGGCACGGGCGCTGTGGTCCCGCCTGGAGCGGCCGAACGTGTTCATCAAGATTCCCGCCACGGTGGCGGGCCTCCCCGCCATCGAGGGCGCCATCGCCGAGGGCATCAACGTCAACGTGACGCTCATGTTCAGCGTGAAGGTCTACGAGCGGGTCGCGCGCGCCTACATCGCCGGCCTCCGGCGGCTGCGAGAGAGCGGCGGCGACCTGAGCCGCGTGGCCAGCGTCGCCAGCTTCTTCGTCAGCCGGGTCGACACCAAGATCGACAAGGAGCTCAACGAGCTGGGAACGCCGGAGGCATTGGCCCTGCGTGGCAAGGCCGCCGTCGCGAACGCCAAGCTCGCCTACGCGTCGTATCAGCGCATCTTCGGCGGCGACGAGTTCGCCGATCTGCGCGCCGCGGGCGCGCAGGTGCAGCGCTGCCTCTGGGCGTCCACCAGCACCAAGAATCCGGAGTACCGCGACGTGCTGTACGTGGAGGAGCTGATCGGCCCGGAGACGGTCGACACGATGCCGCTCGAGACGATCACCGCTTTCCTCGACCACGGCGAGCTGGAGCGCACGCTGGACCGCGACGTCGAGGGCGCCCGCCGGGCCATCGACCAGATCGAGGGCCAGGGGATCAGCCTCGACCGCGTGACGGACGAGCTGATCGCCGAGGGCGTCGCCTCGTTCTCCAAGAGCTTCGACGAGCTGATCAGCACGATCGAGTCGAAGCGCGAGGAGCTCGCTCCCGCATGAGCGACGTCGACGCCGCGGTCACCGCGCGGCTCGAGTCGTGGACGGCCGACGGTGTCGCCGAGCGGCTGTGGGCGAAGGACGGCTCCCTGTGGGCGGCGTCGGGAAAGCCTCCGCACGAGGTCGCGGCCTGGCTCGGCTGGCTCGACCTGCCGGCGACCATGTCGGCCCGCGTCGCAGAGCTCGAGCATCTCGCCCGCGACGTCCGCGAGGACGGCTATCGGCGCGCCGCCGTGCTCGGCATGGGCGGCTCCAGCCTGGCACCGGAGCTGTTCAGCCGCGTCTTCGGCCGCGACGGCTCGTCCGGCGGTCTCGAGCTGCGAATTCTCGATTCGACTCATCCGGACGTGGTCCGCGGGTTCCGCTCCTGGGCCGGCGCGGAGCGAACGATCATCTGCGTCAGCTCGAAGTCGGGCTCAACGACCGAGCCGAATGCCTTCCAGGCCGCGATGGGGGAGGTCGCGCCCGCCCTTGACTTCATCGCCATCACCGATCCGGGCAGCTCGCTCGGCGAGCTGGCGCGCGCGCAGGAGTTTCGCGCCATCGTGGAGGCGCCGCCGGACGTCGGCGGGCGCTACTCCGCGCTCACCGTCTTCGGGCTCGTGCCTGCCGCGCTCAACGGCGTGGACCTGGCCGGCCTTCTCGAGCGCGCAACCCGGATGGCGGACGCGTGCCACACCGGCGACGCGGCGGCGAACCCCGGGCTGCGGCTCGGGGCGCTCATCGGCGAGGCCGCGCTGGCCGGCCGCGACAAGCTCACGATCCTCACGTCGGATCGGTTGGCCGCCTTCGGCGACTGGGCCGAGCAGCTCATCGCCGAGAGCACGGGCAAGGCCGGCAAGGGAATCGTGCCGATCGTGGGCGAGCCGGCTGCCGATCCGTCCGAGTACGGCGACGACCGCTGCTTCGTCTACCTCCGATTCGCCGATGAGTCGGATCCGGCGATGAGCGCGCTGGCCGACGAGGAGCTCGTCCTCGACGACCCACTCGACGTCGGCGCCGAGTTCGTTCGCTGGGAGGTGGCGACCGCCGCCGCGGGCATCGTGCTCGGCATCGACCCGTTCGACCAGCCGAACGTCCAGGAGAGCAAGGACGCAACGAAGGAGCTGCTGGAGGCGTATCGGTCCCGCGGTCGGCTGCCGCAGCCCGGTCCGCTCGTCAGCGAGGCCGGAATCTCCGTCACGGCGGATCCCGGCCCGCTCGGTGACACGCCGGTCACGGTCGACGGCGCCGTCCGGCAGCTGCTGGATCTTCTCCAGCCGGGGCGGGATTACTTCGCGATCCTCGCGTACCTGCCGCCCGATCCGGCGGTCGCGGAGCGCCTGCAGCGCATCCGCAATCGCGTCCGGCAGACGCACGGCGTCGCGACCACCCTGGGGTTCGGCCCGCGCTTCCTCCACTCGACCGGCCAGCTCCACAAGGGCGGGCCCGACACCGGGGTCTTCCTCCAGCTCACCGCCGACCCGTCGAAGGACCTGCCCATCCCCGGCTGGCAGGAGTCGTTCGGCGTCCTCATCGCCGCGCAGGCGCTGGGCGACCTCACGTCCCTCCAGCGCCGAGGGCGGCGGGCGATTCGGCTGCACTTCGCGGACCTTGCCGCAGGGCTCGAGCGGCTGGAGTCCATGGTCGACGCGGCGGTATCGGTCTAGCTCGCACCACGAAGTAGGGAGCAATCATGCAGGTCGCAATCTGCGGACTGGGGAGAATGGGCGCCGGGATGGCCCGCCGCGCCGCGCGTGGCGGCCACGACGTCGTGGCCTGGAACCGGACCGAGGCCGTGGCGACCGAGATCGCGAGCGAGGCCGAGAACGAGGGGCGCATCACCGTCGCCGAGCCGATCGAGCGCCTGGTCGAGATGATGGCCGCTCCGCGCCACGTGGTGATCAGCGTCCCCTCCGGCGCGGCAACCGACGACATGATCAACCAGCTGGCCACCATCCTCGAGCCCGGCGACGTGATCATCGACGCGGGCAACAGTCGCTTCCACGACTCGCGGCGCCACGCGGTCGAGCTTGCCGAGCACGGCCTCGAGTGGCTCGACATGGGCGTCTCGGGCGGCGTGTGGGGGCTGCAGGTCGGGTTCTGCGCCATGGTCGGGGGCGGGCGCGAGGTGTTCGAGCGCTTCGAGCCGGTGGTGAAGACGCTGGCCCCCGAGAACGGCTACCTCTATTGCGGCGAGGCCGGCGCCGGGCACTACACCAAGATGGTCCACAACGGCATCGAGTACGGAATCATGCAGGCCTATGGCGAGGGATTCGACATCCTCCACGCGGGGGACTACGACCTCGACCTGGCGGCCATCGCCCGCATGTGGAACAACGGATCGGTCATCCGTTCGTGGCTGCTCGAGCTGGCGGGAAACGCCTTCGAGAAGGAGGGCAACGACCTCGAGAAGATCCACGGCTGGGTCGCCGATTCGGGAGAGGGGCGCTGGACGGTCGCGGAGGCGATCGACCATGACGTGCCGGCCCCGGTCATCACGCTGAGCCTGATCGAGCGGTTCCGCAGCCGTCGGGAGCCGGACTCCTACACCGATCGCGTCCTCGCGGCCCTGCGCAACGAGTTCGGCGGCCACGCGATCAAGGACCGCGGCTAGCCACCGATGACCACCCTTGTCGACCCGGAGGAGGCCACGGGCGAGTTGGCGCGCGAGCGTGCGGAGCGTCAGCGACGCGACCTGAATGCGCCGCGGCCGAATCCGCTGCGAGAGGGCCTGCGGCTCGAGCGCATGGCCGAGCCGTGCACGATGGTCATCTGCGGCGCAACGGGCGATCTCACCGAGCGCAAGCTCGCGCCGGCGCTCTACAACTGCCTCCTGGGCGGCTTCCTGCCCCCGGAGTTCACGGTCGTCGGGTTCGCCCGCCGCGAGCTGACCGACGACGAGTTCCGCCAGCACCTGTTGGAGGGGATCAACAAGCACAGTCGCAACCGTCCGGCAAAGCCTGCCATCTGGGAGTCGTTCGCACGCGGCATCGAGTACCACCCCGGAACCTTCGACGATCCGGCCGCGTATACCGAGCTCGCGAAGCGGCTCGATCGGATCGACCGCGACCGCGGCACGGCGGGGAACCGGCTCTTCTACCTGGCCGTGCCGCCGGCGCTCTACCCGGTGATCGTCCACCATCTCGAGCTGGCCGGACTGGCCGCCCCCGGCGATCGCCGCCGCAGTGGTTCGAAGCGCGGCTGGACGCGCGTCATCGTCGAGAAGCCGTTCGGATCCGACCTCGAGAGCGCCCGACTGCTCAATCGGGAGCTGGCCGACGTCTTCAACGAGGACCAGGTCTATCGCATCGACCATTACCTCGGCAAGGAGACCGTCCAGAACCTCGCCGTCTTCCGATTCGGCAACGGCCTCTTCGAGCCGATCTGGAACCGCCGCTACATCGACTCGGTCCAGATCACGGTCGCGGAGACGGTCGGCGTGGAGGGCCGTGGCGAGTTCTACGACGCGACCGGCGCCCTGCGCGACATCGTGCAGGGCCACGCACTCCAGCTGATGGCGATGTTCGCCATGGATCCACCGGTCGAGTTCCACGCGGAGGACCTGCGTGACGAGAAGCTGAAGGTCCTGCGCGCGGTCAAGCCGATGTCGCCTGCCGAAGTGGCCACGAACACGGTACGCGGCCAGTACGTCTCGGGCTGGGTCGAGGGCCAGAAGGTCACGAGCTACCGGGACGAGCCGGAAGTCGCGCCCGACTCCCAGACCGAGACGTTCGTGGCGCTCAAGCTCGGGATCGACTCATGGCGATGGGCGGGCGTGCCGTTCTACCTGCGGAGCGGCAAGGCGCTGCCGAGCCGGGTGACGGAGATCGCGGTGCAGTTCAAGCAGGCGCCGCTGGCGCTGTTCGCGCGCGCCGGCGTGCCGCAGATCGAGGCGAACGTGCTCGCCATCAGGGTCCAACCGGACGAGGGCATCCTCCTTCGCTTCGGCGCCAAGGTGCCGGGACAGGGTCTCCAGATCCGAAACGTCAACATGGACTTCCGCTACGGCTCGAGCTTCGCCGTCGACTCGCCGGACGCGTACGAGACGCTGCTTCTCGACGCCATGGTGGGCGATGCCAGCCTCTTCACCCGTGACGACGAGGTGGAGCGTGCCTGGGAGATCCTGGACCCGATCCTGGATGCGTGGAAGTCCGGCCAGGGCGGGCCGCTCCACTTCTACGCGGCCGGTACGTGGGGTCCGCCGGCGGCCGAGGAGCTGCTCGAACGCGATGGGCGAGCGTGGCGCCGGCCATGAGCGAGCCGCACCCGCCGGGCTCGGAGGAGCTCGAAGTCCATCGGCGCCTCATGCGATTCGGCGATGCGGAGAGCCTCGCCACGCCAATGTGGGAGGAGCCCGCGACCAGCGTCCGCGCCATCGCCAGTCATCTGGCATCGCTGTGGGATGTCCCCGTCGGCTACGACGACGGTGGCGATCCCCTGGTGACCGAGAAGGGGCTGCCCCACGCCCGAGCGTCCGTCCTCAACCTCATCGTGACGGTGGCCGACGAAGCCGCGGCCGAGCGCGTCGTCCACACCCTGGTCGGCCTCGGGGTCCGTCATCCGTCGCGGGCGATCGTGCTCGTGCCGTTCCTCGGCGGTGGCGCGCCGATCGACGCGCGCATCAGCACGCACTGCAATGACGTCACCGGCAGCGGGGAGCGGATGTGCTACGAGGAGGTCGTGCTGACCGTCCGTGGCGAGGCGGCCGAGCACCTGTCCGGGATCGTCGCGCCCCTGCTCATCCATGATCTGCCGACGCACATCTGGTGGCCGGGCGACCCGCCCTGGGGCGACCCGGTCTTCGATCAGCTGGTCGAGATGGGCGATCGGGTCATCATCGACTCCGCCGACTTCAGCGATCTCCTGCCGGGCCTCCGGCGTACGGCGAACCTCCGACGCCGCAGTGGGGTCGGCGACCTGTCGTGGGAGCGCCTGGCATGGTGGCAGGAGCTGACGGCGCAGTTCTTCGACGCGCCCCGCTTCCGCCGCTACCTGCCGAACCTGAGCCGGCTGCACGTCCGCTACGCGGTTCCGTCGGGAGCGGACAGCCGCCATGACGACGACGACGACGTCGCGCCAGGAACCCAGGCGCCGATGGCGCAGGCCCTGCTCTACGCCGGCTGGATCAGCACGCGGCTCGGCTGGCGCCGGCACAAGACGCTCGATCGTCTCGCCGACGGCGGTTTCCGGCTCCGGTTGGAGGGGC
Organism: uncultured Chloroflexia bacterium; assembly: GCA_963789435.1. GTDB lineage: Bacteria > Chloroflexota > Limnocylindria > QHBO01 > QHBO01 > JACDBZ01. The sequence continues at coordinate 811,511 of CAWBKO010000001.1, read as the reverse complement.
GTCACGAGATGGTCGATCTCCTCGTCGAGCCGACGATCACCGACGATGTCCGGCCGGGTGAGCTGCTCTCGGTACGGCTGCGGTCGCTCGGGGAGACGGGCGCCGCGGAGTTCATCGTCGATCGCGAGGAAGATGACGCCGTGGTCGCCACGAACGCGGATGGCATGACGGCGCTGCTGCGCCTCGTGCCGATGCAGTCGCCGCGCGAGCCGGAGCTGCTCAGCTCCCAGCTCACCCTCGACGCCGCGGACCCGGTCTACGAGGATGCGCTCCGCGCCGCGGCCATCATGCTGGCCTCGGCACGCGAGACCGCCGGTTGACCAGCTTCACGGTGCTCCGCGATCCCGCCACGGTCGCGGAGGCGGCCGCCGACCGACTCGTCACCGCGGCGCGGACGGCCATCGAGGAGCGCGGCGTGTTTCGCGTGGCGCTCTCCGGGGGGAGCACGCCAAAGCACGTCTACCCCCTGCTCGTCGAACCGGCACGCCGAGATGCGGTCGAGTGGGAGGCCGTCGAGTTCTTCTGGGGCGATGAGCGCGCCGTTCCGCCCGACCACCCCGAGTCGAACTTCGGCGTCGCCTACGGGATGCTCATCTCGCAGCTGCCTGACGTGCGACCGGACCGCATCCATCGCATGCCCGCCGAGGCCCCCGACCTCGATGCCGCCGCCCTCAGCTATGAGAGCGAGCTGCGGCTCGGGTTCCGCGCGCGCGGCGACGAGCCGCCGGCCTTCGATCTCATCTGGCTCGGCATGGGTCCAGACGGGCACACCGCCAGCCTCTTCCCCGGCTCGGCCGGGCTCGAGGAACGACGTCGCTGGGTGATCGCCAACTTCGCACCGGCCCAGGACGCGTGGCGGATGACGCTCACCTTCCCGGTCCTGAACGCGGGGCGCCGCGTTCTGTTCGTGGTGACCGGCGCGGACAAGGCCGACGTGCTGCGCGAGATCCGGGCCGGTGGATCGGACTATCCGGCGGCGCGGGTCGACGGCGAGCAGGTCGAGTGGGTCGTCGATGCCGCGGCGGCGGGCGGCCGGTAGTGCCGCCGCTCGCCTGGCTGGTCGTCGCCCTGGTGGCCGGAGCCGCGCGGCTACCTGCTCGCATGGCCGGCATGGCAGTCATCGCGGTCGCGTGGGTCCCGCGACCTCAACACGGAGCGCTACCTGGCATGGCGGGGCCGCGCCGTACGCGGCCAGTCGCCGCGGCCTCGCGAGGGAATGACCGGGGAGGAGCGGCGCCGTTTCCTCGCCGGGGTAGCCCTCGGCGTGATCGGCGCGCTCGCCCTGGTCGCGTTCTTCGCGACGAGCTGACGGCCGCCGGATGCGCGTCGAGCTCCTCTTCGCCGATGGGGATCCCGCGGCCATGTCCGCCCGTCAGAACCTCGTCGAGGTCCTGACCGAGGACGCCTTCGAGACGCCGATCCAGATGATCGCGGTTGCCTCCGAAGCCGATGCGAAGCTGCTCGACATGCACGGCTCGCCCACCATTCGGATCGACGGTGCCGACATCGATCCCGACTGGGACGGACCGATCGGCCTCGCCTCGCGCAACTACGGCGACGCAGCCTTTCCGGCCAAGCCGCTGATCAGGCGCGCCGTGGAGCGTGCCCGTGGCTGGGGCCACGGCCGCCGAGGCTGATGCTCGCCGCGGCGCTGCGCGTCCTCTTCCTCTGGCTCAGCAACCGCGGCTGGATGGCCCGGGTTGCCCTCGGGACGCCGCTGCTGCGCCGCATGCCGCTGCGCTTCGTGGCCGGCACGACGCTCTGGCAGGCGGTCACCGCCGTCCGCGGTCTGAACGCCGCAGGCGCCAGCGCGACGCTCGACGTGCTCGGTGAGTCGGTGGAGGACCGCGCATCGGCCGACCGGGCGGCGGCGGCATACGTGCAGGTTATCGAGCGCATCGCCGCCGATGGGCTCGACGCGAACGTCAGCATCAAGCTCAGCCAGATGGGGCTGGAGCTGGGCGTCGACGAGTGCCTGGCCGTCCTGGCACCGGTGGTGGCGGCGGGGGACGAGCATCGCGTATTCGTGCGTATCGACATGGAGTCGTCGGCGTGGACCGACGTGACGCTCGAGGTGGTGGATCGGCTTCGGTCCAGTGGCCACGACGTCGGGCCGGTGATCCAGTCGTACCTCCATCGGTCCCCGGCGGACGTGGAACGCCTGGCGGCCGATCGTGTTCGGACCCGGATCTGCAAGGGCGCCTACGCCGAGAGCGCGGAGGTCGCGCACCAGGACCGCGTGGCGATCGGCGACGCGTTCGTGGCCCTCTGCGAGGACCTCCTGCGCGCCGATGCCTATCCCGGCATCGCGACGCACGACCCCGAGATGCTCGACCGCGTCGCGACGTTCGCGCGCGAGCGGGGGATCGGCGCGGACCGCTTCGAGTTCCAGATGCTGTACGGCGTCCGCCGCGACCTCCAACGGCGCCTGATCGAGGAGGGCTATCGGCTTCGGATCTACGTGCCGTACGGGACCGAGTGGTATCCGTACTTCATGCGCCGCCTTGCCGAGCGGCCCGCCAACGTGCTGTTCGTCCTGCGCAGCGTCTTCGGGGAGCGTTCCTGAAAAGCCGGTGGTCCGGGGGTAGACTTGGCGGTCACAACCCATGTCCGCTTCCAAACGGCCGAGCACCTCGAGCCTCCGCCGCTATCTCACGTCCCGCCCCTACATCGCCGTCGCCGACATCCGGCGACGATTCGGACTCGAGCCCGATGCGATGAGCGTCGTCTCCCGAAACGGGACCACGGCATATATCGGCCTGCCCGAGCGCGAGGCGACGAAGCTCCAGGACCTGTGGCAGCGCGAGGAAGTCGGCGTCGAGCTGTCGGTCGAGGTGCACGCCCCGGTCGTCGTCGGCATCTACCCGATGCGCATCGCCCGCTTCGTCATCGATCAGACCGCGAACGGCAATGGGAACGGCTACCACCCGCATCGTGAGCCACCGTCCGAGGAGCCGGCGGCCGAATGAGGGTCGCCGCCGTCATCGGTGACCTCATGCTCTACAGCCGCATCGAGTCCGCCGCCACGGCCGCCGGTGCCTCGCTCATCCGGGTCGACTCCCCGTCGGAGCTTCCTGCTGCCGCGGAGGTCGACCTCCTGCTCGTCGATTGGTCCGCTCGTCGCGACGACTGGGTTGACGCACTCGTGGAGTGGCACGACCGGTCAGGGGCGCGCTTGATCCTGTTCGGGCGACACACCGATCTCGAGGCTCACGCGGCAGCGCGGGCGGCCGGCATCGGCCCGATGTGGGCGCGATCGAAGCTGGTAGCGTCTCTCTCCGGACTGTTTCGCTGAGATCGGCCTGCCTCCAGGCCTACTGCGCGATGAGCTCCTCGACGGCCTGCATCTCGTCGGGGACGATGGTGAGGGCCGCCGGCGCGGCGCCCATCGGCGCGGATGAACGCCACTCACGGAGCATCGCCCAGAGGACGCGCCAGCCATCACGGAACGTGCGCAGATTCGACTCGCCGTAACGCCGCGGCGCCTCCTGGCTCGGAACCTCGGCGATTCGGAGCCCCGCGCGAACCGCTCGGGTCACGATCTGGGTCTCAATTTCAAACCCGTCAGCATCGAGGGCGAGGCGCGAGATGGCGGAGCGGCGCAGTCCCATGAAGCCGTAGCACAGCTCGGTGAACTCGGTGCGGAAGAGCGCATTGGCCAGCGCGAGCAGCTGCGCGTTTCCAAATTGGCGCAGCCAGGTGATGTCCGTGCTCCCGCCGCCGGCGACAAAGCGCGAGCCCTTGGCGAGATCTGCACCCTGCGCCAGCGCCTCCACGTACAGGTGGATCTCAGCGGGGTCCATGCTGCCGTCGGCATCCATGACCACGACGCACTCGCCGCTCGCCACGGCCATTCCGGCACGCATGGCTGCGCCCTTGCCGGGCCGGTCCTCGTGGACCACCATGACATCGGGCGAGATCATCTTGGCGACGTCCAGGGTGCCATCGGTCGACAGTCCATCGACGATGATGACTTCATCAACGTACGACGGCATGCGCTCAAGCACCCATCCAATATTCCGAGCCTCGTTCTTGGCGGGAATGACCACGCTCACGGACAGAGACACGGCGCTGGACATAGGGATGCTCGGGTAGGTAGAACTAGTCACAAATTCCCCCAGTTCACGGGCACAGATACAGATGAGATGATGACGTTTGCTCGCCTGCCGCCGCCGTTGTGGGCACAACCGCCGAGGTAGGCTCGATTGGGCCAAAAGTACCATGAAATGAAGGAGTACTTTGGTCCTAGGCCATTCTGCGACAGGCGTTCCGGTGTTGTCTAGGCCGTTTCCGCGAACCCGTTGCGTCGGGGCACCCGTACGTACTGGTACCAACTTCACCACGGAATGACAGGTTGGCACCTTTCCCGCACAATCGAGCGCATGCCCCGGCTCCGCAAGCTTCAAGACCCCGCGATCCTCCAGGAACTTGAGAGGGGCCTCGTCGCGGGCGAGTCGCTCAATCTGGCGCTCGCCCGATTGGACGTGAGCAGATCGACGTTCGAGCGCGAGATGGCGCGCGACGACGCGCTGCGTCGACGGTTCGAGGCTGCGCGACTGGCAGGACAAGCCCCGCGTGAGATGGCGACCGCCCGGGACGCCCCGGCACCGGTGTCCGCCGCGGCAGCGCCGGCGGCGGAAGCGCCGGCTGCCGAGGTGGCAGCGGCACAGGCTCCGGCGGTGGAGGTGCCGGCTGCCGAGCTGCCCGCGGTGGAGGTGCCGGCTGCAGAGATGCCGGCTGACGATGTGCCACAGCGGGAGGTGCCAGCGCCCCCTGGTGGGTATGGGTCGATCGCCAGCGGTGCCATTGGGTCCGGACACGTGGTGTTCGGCACGCGGCGTCCACGGCCCCTGGCGACCGTGCGACGAATGGCGATGCGGAGCGCAACCCCGCGGGTAGCTGAGCGGAGCGCCCCGAGACGGGAACCCCTCGCCGTTCACGACTGGCTGCCGGCCCTGCTCCTCCTGCTTGCAGACGTCGCCCTCGCACTCACCGTGTCCGAGAACTTCCTGGTGATCGCCCCGATCGTCGCGATGGCCCTTGCCTATGTGGCTGTCATCAGATTGCTGTCGCGTGCCGCCCCGGCGGCCGCCCCGGCGGCTGCCCCGGTACGCCTTGGTGTGCCGTCCGCCGTCCCGACGCGCGGTCGCGTTGCGGTGGCATGGCCGCAGGCAACCCCAACGGACGCGAAGGGGCGTGCGGAGCTCAACTGGGTGCGCGACACGATCGGCGACCCCGTACCCGGAATATCGCCTGTTCCCCGCCCTCGGCATCGCCCACGTGACTGACCGCAGCGTGGCGGTGGTGATCTGCGCGTATACGATGGACCGCCTCGAGGACATCGAGCGCGCCGTCGCCTCCATCAGCGATCAGACGCGTCCGCCGGATGAGCTCATCCTCGTCATCGACCACAACGACGAGCTTGCCGCGGTTGCCCGTGAACGCTTCGCGAGCGCGCGTGTGGTTGTCAACGTCGAGGCCCAAGGCCTGAGCGGCGGCCGGAATACCGGCATCGCCAGCGCGACGTCCGACGTCGTCGCGTTTCTTGACGACGATGCGCAGGCAGACGCTGACTGGCTCGAGCTGATGTTGACCTGGTACGACCAGCCATCGGTGATTGCCGCGGGTGGAACCAGCCAGCCGGTCTGGCGCAGCGGCCGACCGGGCTGGTTCCCGCCGGAATTCGACTGGGTGGTCGGCTGTTCGTACGTTGGTCTTCCGACCGAATCGGCCGACGTTCGTAACCTGATCGGTTCCAACATGTCCTTCCGCCGCGAGGTGTTTTCGCGGGTCGGCGGCTTCCACCACTCGATCGGTCGAGTCGGTGCGAAGCCGGTTGGCTGCGAGGAGACGGAGCTCTGCATCCGAGCCGTCAGGGAGATGCCTGGATCGCGCATCGTGTACGACCCGGCGCTCCGCGTCAGGCACTACCTACCCGACAGTCGCGCTCGTTGGCGGTACTTCCAGGCGCGATGCTATGCGGAAGGCCTCTCCAAGGCCATCGTCGCAGAGCTCGTGGGCGCGGACCGGGGCCTTGCCTCGGAGCGGTCGTACGCGACTCGCACGCTCCCCGCCGGGGTGGCGAGGGGCGTTCGCGATGCGATCCGCGATCGGAGCCTGGCGCCGTTGGCGCGCTCGGGCGCTATCATCGCCGGCCTTGGCATCACCGGCTGCGGGTTCATGGTCGGCTCGACGCGTCGCCTCTGGGCTCGCGTCGAGCGCTCGCCCGGCAGCCTTCCCGAGCCACCCGAGATCGGAATTCGTGAGTCATGAGTGAGACGGACGTCGCGCTGCGAGACGTCACCATCGTCATCCCCGTTCGGAACGCGGAGGCGTTCATCGAGGCCTGCCTGGATTCGGCGGTCGCGTCCGCCGCCGCCGAGATCATCGTGGTCGATGGAGAGTCAACCGATGCCACGGTCGCGATCGCACGTCGCTATCCGGTGCGCCTCCTCGACGATGGCGGTGCTGGCGTCGCGGCCGCCCGGCTGATGGGTGCCGAGGCCGCAACGACCGAGTGGGTCGCGCTGGTCGATGTGGACGTCCTCCTGCCCCCGGGCGCGCTCGCTGCGCTGCTTGAGGAGGCTCGCACGGGTGGCTACACGGCTCTTCAGGCCGGTCTCGAGAGTACGTCCGGGCCTGGCTACTGGGGCCAGGCACTGGTCGATCATCACCGATCCGGGCGCAGCAGGCACTGGTTCGGTCTCGTCGCAACGGTCATCCGCCGCAGCGCATTCCTGCACCACGGCCTCGATGCCAGCTTTATCACCGGGGAGGACATCGAGATGCGCTTCCGTCTGGAGCGCAATGGCGAGCAGATCGGAGTCTCGCGCCGAACGATCGTGCCGCATCGCTTCGGCGACACGTTCGAGTTCGCCCGCGGGCAGTTCCTCGCAGACGGCGCCGGATTGGCTCGCATGGCGATGAAGCACGGATGGCGCGCGGCGCCACTGCTCGCCCTGCCCGCCGCCGCCGCCGCGCGCGGCACGGTCCTGAGCCTGGCGCGTGGCCGGCCGCAATGGGTTCCGTACTACGTCACGTTCCTCGCCTTCAACTGGTTTGCCATGGGCCGGCAGCTGCTGAGCCGGGTGGTGCGGCGCCGGCAATGAAGCCGGCGGTCAGCCTGGCACCCGCCAAAGGGACGGGTGCTCCTGCACGGCTCAGCGTCCTCTTCAGCAGCGTTGCCCTGATCGCAGCGCGCGTCGTCTCAATGGGGCTCGGCTTCGTCGCCTGGTTGCTCGCGGCACGGCTCTTCGCGCCCGAGGAGGTCGGCGTGGCGTCGGCGCTCGTCGCGTCGATGATGCTGTGTGTCCAATTCGGGCTGGTGGGCATCGGCTCGGCGGTCGTCGCCCTGTTCCCGTCCCATCGTGACGCACAGGAGCGCATGGTCAGCACTGGTGCGACCGTGGTCGTGCTCTGCATCCTCGCCGTGACCCTGGGCTTCTTCGCACTGGCGGTCACGCTGCTGAGCGAGCTGAGCGTGGTCGTCGCGCCGGCCTACGCGATCGCGTTTCTGGCGATGACGGTCTTCGGCACGTTGAACACCTACTACGACTACATCTCCCTGGCGCTGCGTCGGGGGGACCAGGTTCTTGTCAGAAACATCGCGTTCGGCGTCGTGACGATCGCCGTGCTCGCGATCTCCGCATTGCTGGTTGCGGGCGCACGGGGCAGCCTGTTGATCCTCGTCGCGTGGGCTTCTGCCGGGCTCGCGGCATGCGCCATCGCCGGCGTCCAGGTGGCGCGCGCGCTCGGCGCAGCGCCGGCCGCGCGGTGGGATCCCCCGCTCACGATGCGACTCGTCCGGGTCGGCTGGCCCAACTGGCTGCTGACGCTGGCCGAGAGGGCACCAGCGCTCGCCATGCCGGTGCTGGTCGCGCAGATCCTCGGGCCGACGACGAATGCTTTCTGGTATGCCGCCTGGATGATGGCGTGGGTCGTGCTCATCATTCCGATCTCGATCGGCCAGTCCGTCTTTGCGGAGGCTTCTCGCGACCCGGCGAGTGCTCGGAGTGCCATGGTCCATGGCCTGCGTACGTCGCTTGCGATCGGGGTGCCGGCGGCCCTGGTGCTGGCCCTTGCCGCGGAGCTGGCACTGACGCTCCTCGGGCCCGAATACGCGGCCCAGAGCGCCCCGGCATTGCGCGTCCTCGTCGTCACGGTCGTGCCGGTGACCGTCATCCAGGCCTATTACGCGGTGAGCCGCGCGCGCGGCGCCCTCACCGAGGCGATCGTGGTCGGCGTCCTCGGCGGCGTTGCCACCGTCGTGGCTGCCCTCGCTGCAGGCCGGCTCGGCGGCTTGGTCGCGGCTGCGGCCGGATGGGTCATCGCCCAGAGCCTCATCGCCATCTGGGCCGCGGTTCGACTGCGGATCATGTTCCGCGCCGGGCCGCCCGGGTTCGACGCCGTGCCGGAGGCGACCGTCAGCTGAGGCCCGCCTCGAAGCGCAGGTCGACCCCGCGGGCCGAGATGCGCCGGGTGAAGACGACGAGGTCGGTTGGCTCCGCGTCAGTCACGTACCATGCCGCTGCGCTGAGCGGTTCACAGCATGAGCCTGGCGGCGACCGGGACCTTGGTACCCGCGCCGGGGCGGACCGATACGACGCAGGACGGTACGAATGGCCTCGTTCCCCAGATCAGCCAAGCGTGTGACCATGAGTGGCCGGAGAGCTCCATGGCGTGCTTCAGGCGGGCCAGCGCTCTTCGATGATCCGGGGTACCTGATGCGCTATAAGTCGACTCCGCTCGCTGCGCGCTCGCCGCGCCCGCCCGCCCCCAGCATCGCAACCCGGACTCCGACCTCCCCGCTCGCGACCTTCGTCGCCACACTGCTCATGGCGATCCTGCCGCTCAGCGTCGTGATTCCACTCGCGATCGCGAACGCGGCCACCGCGTCGCTTACCGCCAACCCTTCCAGCACGGCCCCCGGCTCCTCCGTCACGATCGTCGGGGCGCGCTTCAGCTCCCAGCAGCGAGGGAGCCTGGTCCTTGGTGGGACGGTCCTGGGCACCTTCAAGGCCAGCCGCTCGGGCGCGTTCTCGACCTCGGTCCGCATTCCATCGTCCGCCACCGTCGGCACGCACACGCTTTCGGCGGTCGCGTCCGCCAGCGGCGGGCGTTCCGCGATCCTGGCTTCGACGAGCCTCGCAGTGCTCAGGCCTCCGGGCGTGTCACCGCCCGCCACGCCGAGCGCCACACCGAGGCCCACGTCGACGCCCACGCCGACGCCGGCCCCATCGGCGACAGCGACCCCCGCACCGAGCCCGACCGCGGCGGCGTCGGCCGTTGCGACGGCGACCGCCGCCCCGACACCCGTAGGGGCAGCTCCGCCCCCGACGGGTGCGGCGATGTATGTCGCAACAAACGGTTCTGACGCCAACCCTGGCACGCTCGCCCGGCCGCTCGCCAGCCCGGGCCGCGCGGCGGCGACGGCACCTGCCGGTACGACGGTCTACCTGCGCGCCGGCACGTATCCCGGTTTCGAGGTCACGCGCTCCGGGCTGACATTCGCCCCGTACCCCGGCGAGGCGGTCGTGATCAACGATCCGGGACGTGACGATGTCGTGCAGTTCAGCGCCGTGACCTCCGGTGCGCTGCGCGACATGACCGTGCTCGGTAGCCAGGTGGGCATGGGCTCGGCGATCAAGATCAAGGATTCGGCCGCGGTGAACATCACGGGGGTCACGATCCGGGATAGCCGGACGTGGGGGATCGTCGTGGTGCGGTCGAACGGCGTGCTGCTCGAGAACAACGACATCAGCCGCACGGCAAACGCGATCGAGGAGCGCTACGCGAGCGACCTCGTCATCCGAGGGAATCGGCTCTACGCCAATACCACGATGGTCGATGGTGGCCGCGGGCGGGAGGGCATCAACTTCTACAAGTCGACCGGCCCGGTGTCCGTCGTCGGGAACCTGCTGTGGGACAACGGGACCCACTTCGAGGTCTACGGCGCCAGCAACCTGACCTTCACCGACAACACGACCTGGAACGGGCAGGTCATGGAGACCGGGACCGATGGACCGGCCTGCGACAACCTGCGCTTCGTGCGGAACGTCGGCTACCGAGGCACGCCACTCGACGGGACCGCCAACGGCATGATCCTGCGTTGTGCATCGAACTCGTTGGTCGCGAATAACACCTTCGATGGATTCGACCAGTTCGCGTTCGACATCGTCGACGGCACGCTTGGGAGTGCCTATGGCGGCTCGATCGGCGGGCTGCGGGTCGTGAACAACATCGTGGTTGGCGGACGCGCGTTCAGCATCGACAGCGCACTGCCCTCGTCGGTCGTGATCGACTACAACCTGGTCGACATCACCGGCTCGACGGCCCAATACGGCAACTACGTGGCCTACATGGCCGGCGTCGGAAACTTCAAGACCCTCCCTGAATTCACGGCTGCCACCGGATATCAGGCCCATGGCCTCGGAGGCGACCCTCGATTCGTCGACCGCGCGGCGCGCGACTATCGCCTGCGCTCCGACTCGCCGGCCATCGATCGTGGCGTGCAGGTGGGTGATGGGTTCAGCGGCGCAGCGCCGGATCTCGGGCGCTTCGAGGCTCGCTAGCGGCCGTTCTGCCTTCGGCCTGACCTGCCCTGGAGCGCAACCCGGGACAGTGTCTCGGACGTTCCGACGCAGCCCAGGGATCGCAGGGCCTCCGTAGAACTACGGAGCCAGGTTTCCGTACTACTACGGATGCGACACTCCGCCGATTGTCACTATGATTCCGGTGCCCAGAAAACGTTGCCCATGGCTCCGGAGCACGGGGCGAAGGGCACACGAAGAGCGGCGCGAGCGCGCCCGACAGTCCGGCCCGGGGGAACAGGATCTTCATGACGTTTCGACGATCATCTGCCGCATTGCGCGTCCTGACGGCATTGCTCGGGATAGCCTGCCTTCTCACCGTCTACGCTGCTCCCCCTGGAGCAGCCGCCGCCCGAGACGCAACTTCCACGGTGCTCGCCGGCCCGCCCGCGGCGCCGACCGATCCGATAGCGGCGACGATGGTCCAGATGATTCCCACCTACGCCTTCACGCCCAACAGCCCGGACCCCTCGGGGATCACCTTCCTTCCGGCGAAGGACAGGCTCCTGCTGGTCGATTCGGAGGTCGACGAGACCACCGGTGCCGGCTATCACGGCGTCAACATGTGGGAGCTCACGCGGCAGGGTGTCGTCACCGACACCGGGACCACGATCGGCTACACCGACGAGCCCACCGGTGTGGGGCACGACTCAGCGACCAACACGATCTTCATCTCGTCGGACGACAACAGCGCCGTATACGCCGTCAGGCCCGGCGGCGATGGAAGGTTCGGGACCGGCGACGACGTTCATGTCGGGCAGGTGGATACGAACGAATACGGTGTGACCGACACCGAGGATCCGGAGTTCGCGGGCGCCGTGGGCGATCTCTTCTTCGTGGACGGTGGCGCGACCGAGATTCATCGCATCGATCCGGTGAACGCGATCTTTGGCGATGCCGATGACGTCCACACCAGCTTCAATGTCCAATCCCTGGGCGCCGATGACGTCGAGGGCCTCACGGTCGACCCCTTCAGGGGAACGCTGCTGCTCGGTGACCGTTTCGGGACGATCTACGAGGTCACGTTCAGCGGCACGCTCCTGAGAACGATCGACACGTCGGGTATTCCCGGGCTGACCTTCGTCTCGGGGCTCGGCATGGCTCCGGCCAGCAACGGGTCGGGCGCCTGGAACTACTGGATCGTGGATCGTGCCGTGGACAACGACACGAACCACAGCGAGAACGACGGCAAGTTGTTCGAGATCACGATCGGTGCACCACCCGGCAACTCCCCACCGGCCATCCAGTCGGTCACGATCGACCAGACCTCGCCGACGACCGCCACGGTGCTGACGGCGGCGGTCGCCGCCTCCGACCCGAACGGGGATCCGCTGACCTACGCATACCAGTGGATCAAGAACGGGACGGACCTGCCCGGCGCCACGGCGGCGAGCCTTGACCTCTCCATCGCCGGCAACGGCGATCGGGGCAACGCCATCTCGGTACGCGTGACTGCCTCCGACGGCGTCGCGACAAGCACGCCGGTCACCTCCCCTGCCGTCACCATCGTCAACTCGGCTCCGGTCTTTGGCCAGGACCTTTCCGATCGCACCGACGTCGAAGGCGCCGCCATCACTCTCTCCGCGGCCGGCGCCGATCCCGACGCGGACGCCCTGACCTACCAGGCGACCGGACTGCCGCCGGGCCTGCACATCGACCCGGCCACGGGCGCCATCTCGGGCACCATCGCGGCGGGGGCGTCGACGAGCAGCCCGTACGCGGTCGAGCTGACCGTTTCTGACGGGCCAGCCGTCGTGCCGGCGGCCATCAGCCAGGTTCAACGCGCGATGGTGACCAGCACGGGTGTTCAGAGCTCCGTGTCGGCGACGTTCGCCTCAGCACCCACGGCCGGCAACCTGCTCATTGGCCTGGCGTACTTCGGGTCGAGCCGCACGCCGACGATTCCAGCGGGATGGTCCCTCGCGGTCCAGACCAGTGACTCGCCGCGCGCCATCACGTTCTATCGAGTCGCGGCACCGGGTCAGTCCTCTACCGTCACGGTCTCCGCCAGCGGCTCGCCATCGAACATGGGCCTGTCGATCTTCGAGTACCACGGCCTCGACGGCAACCAGTCGACCGTTCTCGACCGCACCGCCTTCAATGCCGCCGGCTCGGGCGTCAACAGCCTGGGAACCGGAACGACCCCACCCACCACCCTGGCCGACGAGCTGCTGCTTGCTTCGGTCAACCTCTTCACCACCAGGACGTTCTCGAACACCTGGACCAACGGATTCGTGCGGCAGACGTTCAGCACGCGGCAGACCGTCGCCCACCGGATCGTCTCGGCCACCGGCCAATTCGAGACCACGGAGTCCTGGGGCGGAGCCTCGACCGGAGGTACTGCCACCATCGCGACCTTCAGGGCAGGAACATCGGCAAGCGCCAACACGCTCTCGGCGACCGACACGTTCTCCTGGGCGGTGAGCGCGCCCCCGACCGCACCGGAGACGACGATCTCATCGGGTCCGCCTCCCACCACCACGAGCACCAGCGCGTCATTCAGCTTCAGCTCGAGTGACCCCAGTGCGACGTTCGAATGCGCGCTCGACGGTCCCACCTTCAGCGCCTGCACCTCGCCACAGCCGTATTCGAGCCTGGCCGATGGTTCGCACACCTTCCAGGTGCGCGCCACCGCCGGCGGCCTGACCGATCCGACGCCCGCCAGCCAGACCTGGCTGGTCGACGCCACCGCACCCACCGTTACCTCCACCGTCCCACTGGCAGGCGCCAGCGGCGTTGCCACCACCAGCAGCGTGACGGCCACCTTCTCCGAGCCGATGAACGCGGCCACCATCTCCGGCTCCACCTTCACGCTGACACCCAGCGGCGGCTCGAGCGTCGCCGCGGCCATCACCTATGACGGCCCGACCCGCACCGCGCGGCTCACGCCGAGCGTCAGCCTTGCGGCCAACACGACCTACACCGCGCTCATCGTGGGCCCGGCCGGGGTGCGCGACGTTGCCGGCAATGCGATGGCGACCAACCATCCCTGGACGTTCACGACCGCGAGCGCCCCACCGCCGCCGATCACGACGACCTTCGGCGCCGCGGCCGATGCGCAGGTCGTGCAGGCCAGCCCGACCACCAACTACGGCAGCGCCGCGGCCATGGCGATCGACAGCTCGCCGGCCAGCGAGGCCTACCTGCGCTTCACGGTCAGCGGCCTGTCCGGCAGCGTCAGCAACGCCCGCCTGCGGCTGTATGCCTTCGGCGGCACCACCAACGGCCCGCGCCTGTTCAGCACCGCCAACGGCTGGAACGAGTCGACCATCACCTGGAACCTGCGCCCCGCCACCGGCACGCTGATCGGCAACGCCGCCGCCATCAGCGCCAACAGCTGGGTCGAGTTCGACGTCACCGCCACCGTCAGCGCCAATGGCGACTACAGCTTCTACCTGCCACCCGACAGCTCGGATGGGGTCGACTTCCGCTCGCGCGAGGCCGCCGCCTCGTTCCGCCCCCAGCTGGTGGTGACGTCGGCGGGTGGACCGACCGCACCGGAGACGACGATCTCATCGGGTCCGCCTCCCACCACCACGAGCACCAGCGCGTCATTCAGCTTCAGCTCGAGTGACCCCAGTGCGACGTTCGAATGCGCGCTCGACGGTCCCACCTTCAGCGCCTGCACCTCGCCACAGCCGTATTCGAGCCTGGCCGATGGTTCGCACACCTTCCAGGTGCGCGCCACCGCCGGCGGCCTGACCGATCCGACGCCCGCCAGCCAGACCTGGCTGGTCGACGCCACCGCACCCACCGTTACCTCCACCGTCCCACTGGCAGGCGCCAGCGGCGTTGCCACCACCAGCAGCGTGACGGCCACCTTCTCCGAGCCGATGAACGCGGCCACCATCTCCGGCTCCACCTTCACGCTGACACCCAGCGGCGGCTCGAGCGTCGCCGCGGCCATCACCTATGACGGCCCGACCCGCACCGCGCGGCTCACGCCGAGCGTCAGCCTTGCGGCCAACACGACCTACACCGCGCTCATCGTGGGCCCGGCCGGGGTGCGCGACGTTGCCGGCAATGCGATGGCGACCAACCATTCCTGGACGTTCACGACCGCGAGCGCCCCACCGCCGACCGGCACGATCACCCGCGAGTCGACCGCGACCGTCGTGAACGCAACGGCAACAACGACCGTGCTCGTCGACGCGCCAACCGGCGTGGTGTCGGGCGACGTCCTCGTCAGCTGTCTCTCCCTGAACGGCGGTTCAGTGTCGCCGACCGGCGTTCCAGCGGGTTGGCTGCCCATCGCGTCGGTAGCGTCGATCGCCAACCCCCACGTCTACGGCTACTACCGGGTCGCTGGCGCGAGCGAGCCGACGAGCTACCGATGGACGCTCTCGTCCGCGGTTGCCAACTCGGCGGGCATCGCGCGCTATTCGGGCGTCGACACGTCCCAGCCTCTCGATGGCGCGGCGCGCACCGCCACGGGCCCATCGTCGACCACGGCGACGCTTCCTGGCGTCACCACGAGCGGGGCAAACGCGCGGCTCATCGGCTGCGTCGGGGTCAACTCGGGCGCCGCAACCGTGCTCATCACGTCGCCCACGGGGATGAGCCAGGCCTGGGACATCGCCGGCAAGCGGCAGGAGCTCGCCGATCAGACGATTGCCGCAGCCGGCGCTACCGGTACCCGCAGTTGGAGCCTCAGCAGCGCGCGCGAATGGGCCGGATGGCTCGTCGCGCTGCGTGCGCGCTGACCTGCGATCCGCGCCCGGCCATTAGCCCGGGCGGTCCCAGGGTTTGATCACCGCGTTGCGGACGAAGGTGCCGGCTGCCTGGATGGCAACGACGACGAACCAGCCTGCGAGCACGAACAGGATTGCCGCGATCCGGATCGCCCGCACGCCCTCGGAGCGCCACGCGGTCGACCGCGGTGGGTGGATTGCAATCTGCGTCTGGGCCATGGGGCCAGTCTGATGGGGGCGAATCATCGGGACGTTACCGACAGATTATCGATGCGTCATGACGGTTACATCATGACGGCGGGCCGTTTGCCGGCACGCTGGTTGGCGGTTGGGCACCTCCCCGGTAAACTGTCGAACGCCGCCACGCGTGCAAACCGCCTCAGCTCATGGCGTCGAGAAGGTTGCGCTGGCCAGGCGACCCTTGGACTCGGTTCCGTTGCGGAGTGCCCAGATTGACGGCGATATCGAACCTCGAAGCCCGTGGTGGGCGGTTGGGCACCTCACGCACCTGGCTCCTGTCGATCCCGGCCGTGTGCGAAGCATGACCCGCGATCTGTCGCTGTCGGTGGGAAGGCGCCTGCTCGACGAGCGCGTCGTCGACGACGCCGTCAGCATCGGTATGGTTGCCGTGAGCGTCGGGCTCTGGGCGCTTGGCATGGCGACCCTCGAGCTCGACGGCATGACCGACCTCGGGCTCGCCTCCGTCCTCCCCGTCGTGGCCATCGGCGGCCTCGTGCTCCTCTCGATCAGCTTCGCGCTCGCGCTGCGGCGCGATGCCGGGTCGGGGCTCACGCTCCTCCATGTCCTCGCGCTGATCGTGATGCTCTTCGCCATCCCAGCGATCGTCGAGCAATACCCTCGGTTCAATGTGGCGTGGCGGCACGTCGGCATCGCCGAGGTGCTGTTGCGCACCCAGCAGATTGATCCGAACATCGACGCCTACTTCAGCTGGCCGGGATTCTTCGCCCTCAGCGCCTTCGTGACCGAGGCTGCCGGGCTGAGCAGCACGCTGGATGTCGTGGGGTGGGCACCGGTCGCCTTCAATCTCCTCTACCTGGCGCCGCTCCTTCTCATCATGCGCGCCGCGACCGGCGACCGGACCGTGGTCTGGTTCGGCGTATGGATCTTCTACCTCACCAACTGGATTGGGCAGGACTACTACGCCCCTCAGGCGTACGGGTTCTTCATCTACCTCCTGATCATCGGGCTCCTCCTGACCTACTTCGGCGGAGACGGGCGACCGATGTGGCCGATCCCCGCGCGTTTCTTCGCGGGGCCGATGGCCGTCACGCGCCCGCGGATGGGACCGCTTCAGCGCGCGGGCCTCCTGGCAATGATTCTCGTGATGTTCGGTGCGCTGTCCGCGAGCCATCAGCTGAGCCCGTTCGCCGTCGTTGCCGTGGCGATCGTCCTCGCTGTCCTGGGCCGGATCAGCGTATCCGGCGTTCCGACGGTGATGATCGTGATCCTGGGGACGTGGCTCAGCTACATGACCGTGACGTACATGCAGGGGCACCTGAGCGACATGATCGCGCGCATCGGCAGCGTCGACGACACCGTCGCCGCGAACCTCACCGATCGGTTCCGCGGCAGCCGTGACCACCTGGCGGTGATCGTGGTGCGATCCATATCGAGCGTCCTGCTCTGGAGCCTTGCCGCCGTTGGGTCCGCGCGACAGCTCCTGTCCCGCCGCGTGGATATGACCTGGACCCTCCTCGCAGGCGCGCCGTTCACGTTGCTCCTGCTCCAGAGCTACGGCGGCGAGATCCTGCTGCGGGTGTATCTGTTCGGCCTGCCGTTCATGAGCCTGCTCGCGGCCTCGGCCCTCCTCGGGTCGCTCGGCGCCCGCCCTCCGCGTCGTGTCCTCATCGCCGTCCTGGCCGGCAGCATGCTCTTTCTCGGGTCCTTCCTGATCGCCCGGTACGGCAACGAACGCATGGACATGATCACACCCGACGAGGCAACGGGGATGGCGAGGCTGTATGAGATCGCGCCAACCGACTCGCAGCTGGTGGCCCTGTCGGACAACGTGTTCTGGAAGTACCGCGACTACGAGCTCTACCACTATGAGATCGTTACTGAAGCCGCCCTGGATCTCGACGTCGATGCGATCGTCGATGCCATGCGAGCGCGACCGGACACCGCCGGCTATCTCATCGTCTCGCGCGCTCAGCGCGCCGCACTCGAGCTGTCGTACAGCATGCCGTCTGGCCGCCTGGACGAGCTGCAGGCCGCGCTCGACGAGACGCCCGGCATCCGCGTCGCGTATGAGAACCCGGACATTACGATCTACGCCGCGAGCCCGACACGATGAACCGCTGGTCGCTGGCCTCGCAGACCCTGCTCGTCGGACTGGCGCTGGCCGCCGAGATTGCCGTCTTCAGGTCGGTTGGCGGTCCGCTGCGCGCCGGGCTGGCAATCCTGTTCGTGCTCGTCGCGCCCGGCTGGGCCGTCGTGCGATTGCTCGGCCTGCCGATGAGCCTGCTGACATTCGTCACGACCGCGATCGGGATCAGCGTCTCGATCGACATCCTGCTTGCCCTGACGCTCTTCTACGTGCGCTTGTGGTCGGTCGAGCTGGCGATGACGGTCCTGCTCGTGATCGTCATCACGCTGGTGCTGGCCGACCTGCCAGTCGTGCGGCGAGGGGTACGGCGGTTGTGGGCGCCGTCGGGGGTGACGCCGTGACGTCAGCCATCACCGATGCGGTCTCGGCGACGGCCTCGTCGTTCACCTTCGAGTTCCGATCCACCACGCTCGGCATCGCCGTGCTGCTCTCACTCCTGGTCCTCATGTTCGCGCGGGAGATGGTCAAGGCGCATCGCGGCCGGAGGACCGTGGAGCGGGTGCGCGCGCTCGATATTGCCGTGTGGCCGCTCTTCGTCGTCTTCGGCTTCATCGTCAGCGTCAGGCTGCTCGAGCTGATATGACGCTGGCTCGGCTGTCGCTCGACTCGGCCGATGGGCTGGTATCGCGGTCGACCGCGACGATCGCCGGCTATGTCGCCGCCCTGTTCGTTGCCGAGCGGCTCCTGGCGCAGGGGGGGTTCCTCGTCGGCGGCATCAGCCACGTGCTCTTGCTGGTGACGCTGCTCGCGCACCACGCGACCAGCGAATTTGCCCCCTACCGCCCCTTCCTGCTGGCGTTGACGCTGCCGCCCCTCATGCGGCTCGTGTCGCTCACCGTGACGGTCGTCGACATCCCGCAGGTGCTCTGGTTCGTCATGATCGGAATCCCGATGCTGCTGGCGACGGTGCTCGTGCTTCGCGCCGTCCCAACCGGCGTGGGCCTGCTGCTCCGCACGCCGTCGGACAAGCCCCTGCAGGCCCTCGTGGCCTTGAGCGGCCTGGTCCACGGGCTCCTGCTCTACCTCATCCTGCGGCCCGCCGCGCTCGTCTCGATCACGGAGCCGGGCGCGGTGATCGTAGCGGCGCTCACGCTCGTGCTGTTCGTGGCCGCGCTCGAAGAGCTCATCTTCCGAGGTGTCATTCAGTCAGTCGCCCACCAGGTCACCGGCTCGCAGGCAGCGGCTGTCGTTATCGGGAGCGTGGTGTACGCCTGCATGTTCGTGTCGGCCGGCTCAGTGCTCGCGCCGCTTGCGATGCTGGCGATCGGAGCCCTGTTCGGCGCCACCGTCGCGTTCACGAAGTCGTTGTGGGGCGTTACCGGGGCCCACGCACTGATGACCGTCGGCCTGCTCATCGTCTGGCCGGCGGTGCTCCGGTGACCGAGACACGGCGCAGGGGTCGCGCCGGTCGCCGAACGGTCCTGGTCGCCCTCGCGGCGATCGCCGTGCTGCTGGTGTACGGCGCGGTCATCGTCGTCCTGCTCCTCAACAGGCCCCAGAGCGTGTCCATCGGTTCGGCCGACGCGGTCGTCTTCGCGGTGGGCGACCTGGCGGGAGGGAGCGATGGCGGCAACGCCGTTGCGGCGATGTTGTCGCGTCACAATTTTGACGCGCTCCTGACCCTCGGCGACCACACCAGCGAGACGGGAAGCGCGGAGGAGTTCGACAGTCTCTACGAACCGACGTACGGCGCATTCGACGAGCGCGTTCGTCCGACCCCGGGCGACCTTGACTACGTCACGCCGGATGCGGCCGGCTACTTCGACTACTTCCAGCGCCGTAGCCCCACGTTCACGGGCGATCCGTACTACGCCTTCACGCTCGGTGGCTGGCGGATCTACTCGCTCAACTCCGAGATCGGTGAGGGCCAGCCAGGCAGCGGCATGTACGAATGGCTGAGCAACGAGCTCGAGGAGCACCCGGCGGCCTGCGTCCTGGCCTATTGGCACAGGCCGACCTTCACGGTCGGTCGCGAGGACAGCGATGAAGGTGGCATGGCGCTGATCTGGAGCCTGCTTGGCGCGCATGGTGCGGATGTCGTGCTGGCAGGCCACGATCGCAACTATCAGCGGTGGGAGCCGATTCAGGGCATCACCTCGTTCGTGGTCGGCACCGGAGGGAGGAGCCGTTCCCCGATCACCCGTGACGACGACCGACTGGTGACTGCCGATGACGGCCAGGACGGCGCGCTCGAGCTTGCGCTCAGCGCCGCCGGTGCCAGCTACAAGTTCCGGGCCGCGGACGACGAGGTCCTCGACTCGGGCGACATTTCCTGCAGCGAGCCGGTGGCCGGCAACCCGCCGGCGCCGCCGACCGCGCTGCGTGCCGAGCGACCGGAAGGCGGCGTGGAGCATTTGGCGTGGGATCCCCCCGCGGACACGACGGGGATCATCGGCTACGACATCCTGCGCGGCGACGAGCTGATCGCCTTCACGGCGGAGACCTCATTCGACGATGCGTCGCTTCCCGAGGACGCATCGGTCCTGTATTCGGTGCGTGCCGTGAGTGAAGCCGGGCTTCGCTCGGCGCCGACCCCTCCCGTGCATTCGAGCGGCGCTGCCCTGGGCTTCTCCGACGAAGTCTGGTCCGCGATCGATCAGAACCCGGCGTCGCCCACCCGCGACAAGCCGCAGAGCAAGCTGTGGATGGCCGATGGGACGTGGTGGGGGATCCTCTACACCGATGGCGTGGCCGACAACCTTGCATCTGGCTACTACATCTACCGCTTCGATGCCGCGGCACAGGCGTGGTCCAACACCGGCACCGCCACCGACGAGCGCGATCGCAGCCACGCCGATGTGCTCTGGGACGAGGCCAGTGAACGTCTGTACGTGGTGTCCGCGATCGACTCCGGAGCGATCAAGCTCTACCGGTACGACTACGCGGACGGGGCGTACGTCCTGGATCCCGGATTCCCCGTTCGACTCGCCGAGAACGGTGCGGAGTCGGCAACGATCGACATCGATTCGGACGGCGTGCTCTGGGTCGCGCTCACCCAGGCCGCAGACGGCTCCGGGCTGTGCGTGACGGGGGTCGCGTGCGTCGTCAACGTCATGCACAGCACCACGGCCGACTACCGATGGAGTACCCCGTTCGTGCTCCCGGCGGGCGGCAGCGAGGTCACGCCCGACGACATCGCAGCCGTGGTCGCCTACGGCGGCCGAATCGGCATCGCGTGGGCGAACCAGGTCGATCACAGCGTCCAGTTCGCGACCCACGTCGATGGAGATCCCGACACGACATGGACTGCCGAGACCCTCGTCGTGGGCCCCCACGAGTCAGACGATCACCTCAACGTCAAGGCCGATGCTGCCGGTCGCGTGTACCTCGTGTTCAAGACTTCTCAGAACGGTCCGCTCAACGCACCGGCGGATGCTCCACTCGTCGCTGTCTGGGTTCGTGACGTGGACGGCACGTGGCGCAGTGCGACCGCGTGGACGGTGGCGGACGACGTGACGCGCCCGCAGATCCTGGTGGATCCTGACCTGGGGCAGCTGGCCGTTGTCGCCGCGGCGCCCTCGGCTGGCGGAGCGATCTATGTCAAGACCTCAGCGATCGATTCGCTCGCATTCGAGCCAGGTATCGGGCAGCCCCTGCTGCTCGGCGCCGCGCTCAACAACGTGACGACCACCAAGCAGCCGGTGGACCTCACGACCGGGGGGCTCGTGCTGGCAGGTGACACGGCGACGCATCTCTACTGGCACGCCATGGTTACCGTCACGCCATGACGGACGCGAGTCAGCCCGCGCCGTGGAGCTTCCGCATCACGGAGGATGTGAGCCTGCGCACCGAGGGCAGCACCGGGTTCCTCGACGACGTCGCGCATCAGCTCGACCCTTATGAGCCTCGTCAGACCCATGCCGACGAGCCAACGCTGACGATCCGCGAGGATCCGGCAGGGCGCCCGACGCTCCGTGAGCTCCAGAACCTGGCGGGCGACGGCTGGGTGACGGCGCACGACGGTGACCGGCTGTTCGTCGTGGCGAACGGTCGCACGTGTTCGTTGCCGGACGCCGACGGACTGATGGTGGTCGAGCCCGGCTTCCCGATCCGACGGCTGATGGCCATCGTGCGCCCGGCAATACAGCTGGCCCTGCTCGAGCGTGTCACGCCCGTGCTCCACGCCGCATGCGTCGAGATGGACGGCCGTGCCGTGCTCGTTGCCGGATGGTCGGAGAGCGGCAAGACAGAGACGGCACTCGCTCTCGTCGAGGTCGGCGGCAGCTTCCTTTCCGACAAGTGGACGATCCTGCTTCCGGGCGGCCGCGCTGCGGCGTTCCCCATCGGAGTCGGCATCCGTCGCTGGGTGTTGCGCTACCTGCCGCAGCTTCGATCGGGCCTGCCCCGCGGTGCGCGAACCCAGCTCCGTGCCGCCGCCGCTGCCGCCGCCGCCACCGCTCCCCTCCGACGCCGCTCGTGGCACGGTCCGCTCGGCCTGGTCGCCGACGTCACGCGGCGCGCCGTCGAGCTGGGCGATCGTGCCGGACTGACGCCCACGCAGGTGCGGGCCGCGTACGGCGACACTCGAGATCCGGCGCGCACGCCTCCGATCGGCCTCATCGCGGTGCTGCGAAACGGCCCGTCGGCTGGGGTCACGGTCGAGCCCGGGGACGCTGCACGCCTGGCCATCCGGCTGGCCATGTCGGCAGCCACCGAACGCGAGCCGTACACCGCGCTGCTGAGGCGCGCCGCCTATGCGGAGGCACGACAAGCCACCACCGATGGCCTCCTCGCGAGCGACACTGCCGCGATCGAGTCCGTGCTCGCCAATGTGCCGCTGATCGAGGTGACCGCACCGTTCCCGACCGATCCGCGCGAAGTAGCGAGCGAGATCGCGGACCGGCTTTGACCCGAACCGCCCGCTTCGCGGTCATGCGCGATGGTGCCCTGGAGCTGACCGCGGCGCCAGATCTCCTCCATCACTTCCGCGCCGAATATGGCGCGCCAGACGCGACGTCTCCGGTGCGCGTGGCAATTTCCATCGGCGCCCGCTTGCCGGATGGGGCGGCTGTCGACCTCCATGGTGGCCACAAGACGGTCAGCTGGTCCGTGAGCCTCGGCCAGGGTGATGCCGATCCGTTGCGCGCGATCCTGGCCCTGCGGGGGCGTCCGCGCTGGTTCGGGGTGTCGTTGGTCCAGGGCTTCCTGGTCGAGCCTCTGATCAGCCTCGCGGCCGCGCTCCGCGGACAGGTTCTCCTCCCGGCTGCCGCGATCGCCGAGGAGGGCGGCGCCCTCCTCCTCATCGGTCGGTCGCGGAGCGGCAAGAGCTCGGTGAGCGCTCGTGCGCTGGCCCTCGGGCGCTCGGTGCTTGGTGACGACCAGGTGCTCGTCGACCCCAGTGGCGACGTCAGTCCATTCCCACGGCGGATGCGGGTGTACGACGACCTCCTGGAGACCAGCCCACTGGCCGCCCGGGCACTGCCGACCCGGACGAGGCTCGCACTTCGGCTGCGCCGCGTCGTCCGCCTTGCGACGCGCGGCTTCGTGGCGCCTTCGCTCGCGCTCCCGCGCAGCGCGTTCGGCGGGGGTGCGGCGGCGACCGCGGCGCCGCTGCATCGGATCGTGGTGGTTCGACGCAGCGCGTCCGCGCAGGAGCTCTCGATGGAGGGCATGGCCCACGAAGACGTGCTGTCGGAGGCCATTGAGATCCTCGGCGAGCAGCGGCGAGCGCTGAGCCGCCTCTCGCGCGACGACTGGCTGACCATGATGCGAGCGGCCGCCGAGCGCGAGGCAGAGATCCTCGACTCGGCGCTGCGCCGCGCGCCTGCCTACCGCGTCACCGTACCGGAGGCCTGGGGCGCACCGTCGGCTGTCGACGCCCTGGCCCGAGCGCTCGACATCGCGTAGTGCCGGCAACCGCTGACGCGATGCCTGGCCCGAGGCGCCCCGTCAGTCCCGGACGGTTGCGAGCTGGCCCTCTGGCGTGTCGCGCACCTCGACGCCCATCGCTTCGAGCTCGTCGCGCAGCCCGTCGGAGGCGCTGAAGTCGCGCGCGGCACGGGCGGCGGCGCGAAGATCGAGCAGCTCGGCGGCGCCCTCCGGCAATGGCGCTGCCTCGGGCTGCGCAACCCCGAGGTCCAGCCCGAGCACCCGGTCGAAGTCGAGCAGCAGCGCCCGGCGCTGCGCATCGGTCAGGTCCGACGGTCGATGCCACCTCGTGCGCAATCGCGAGCCCCTTGGGGGTGGCGAGGTCATCGGCGATCGCATCGGCGAAGCGCGTGCGGTAGCGCGCCATCGGGTCGACCGAGAGATCCACCGGTTCATCGGGAGCGCCGGCCGCGCGGCGCAGGCGGGCGAGGCCGGAGGCGGCGGCATGCATCGCGTCGGCGGTGAAGTCCAGCTTGGAGCGATAGTGTGCCGTCAGCGCCAGGTAGCGGAAGGTGAGCGGCTCGTGGCCGAGGTCGGACAGCTCCGCGACGCGGATGATGTTGCCCGCGCTCTTCGCCATCTTGGCATCGTCCATGGTGAGGAACTCGCCGTGCATCCAGACGCTGACGACCGGATGGCCGAGCGCGCCCTCGGACTGCGCGATCTCGTCCTCGTGGTGCGGGAACTTGAGGTCGATCCCGCCGGTATGGACGTCGAAGCGCTCGCCGAGGTGCTTGAGGCTCATCGCCGAGCACTCGATGTGCCAGCCCGGGAATCCGTCCCCCCACGGTGACGGCCACTTCATTGACCGATGCTCGTGCGCGTGCTTCCACAGCGCGAAGTCGGCGGGATCGCGCTTGTCGGACTCCACCTCCACCCGATGGCCCTCGCGCGTCTCCTCGACCTTCTGGCCGGAGAGCTTGCCGTAGCCGGCGAACTCGCTCACGTCGTAGTAGATGGTGCCATCCACTTCGTAGGCGAGGCCCTTTGCGAGCAGCTGGGCGGTCATCTCGATCATCTCGGGGATGTGGTCGGTGGCCCGGGGCATGACGTCCACGGGCAGGATGTTGATCAGCGCCTCGTCCTCGAGCCAGGCGCGCGTGTAGAACTCGGCGATCTCGCCCGGCGACTTGCCCTCGGTCTCCGCCGCGAGCTCCATCTTGTCCGGCCCGGACAGCGAGTCGAGCTGGTCGTCGCGCATGTGCCCGACATCGGTGATGTTCTTGACGTAGCGGACCTCGTAGCCGAGGTACTCGAGCGTCCGGTGCAGGAGATCACCGAACAGGTACGTCCGCAGGTTGCCGATGTGGGCGTACTTGTAGACCGTGCTGCCGCAGGTGTAGATCGTGACGCGGCCGGGCTCGATCGGCTCGAGCGGCTCGGTGCGACGGGTCAGCGAGTTGTGCAGGCGCACCTGCGGAAGGGAGACCGACATGCGTGGGGCATTGTAGCGACCGATTGTCCGGTGCCCGACCGCACCACTGAGCGGGCCGTTGAGGTGGTTGGGGGCTTCTCAAGGGGGTGATGCAGGCAGTACCTTTGGCGGCAGGACGCTCCGAACGTACTACTGGTCCGATACGCCGAGCCTCGCACTCATTTTCCAATCTCCGAGCACGCGCGCGGCACAACGACCAGGGACCTCGGAGGGCCACGTTTCCGGTCGATCCGGGGGAGAAATGTGCCATGCGCCCGTGGGGGGTAGACCCGAGCACTAGCTATCCCAACACCGCCGTCCAGGGACGGACGCCGCTGCATGTTCACCTCACGGTGCTCGCCCGTGCCGATGCCTGCCCGAGGCACGTCCTGTCAGGCGTCCAGTCTCGCCCACACACCGACCAGATGGCGGAGGGAAGGTTCACGACATGAC
The DNA here is from genome assembly GCA_963789435.1 of uncultured Chloroflexia bacterium. Taxonomy (GTDB): domain Bacteria; phylum Chloroflexota; class Limnocylindria; order QHBO01; family QHBO01; genus JACDBZ01. The sequence goes on along the minus strand of CAWBKO010000001.1, from coordinate 786,149 downwards.
TCGCTCGATCGTCTCCTGGAGCCTCCGGTTCCGGCTCCTCGTCCTGGGGGTCGCTGCCGCGGCGATGATTGCCGGGTTCGCCCTGCTGCCGACCATGCCGCTGGACGCCACGCCGGAGTTCACGCCGACGTACGTGGAAATTCAGACGGAGGCTCTGGGGCTGTCGGCCAGGAGGTCGAGCAGCTCATCACGGTTCCGATCGAGGCGGACCTCCTGAACGGCGTCGCCTGGCTCGACACGATGCAGTCGAAGTCGGTGGCGGGTCTGTCATCGATCGTGCTTACCTTCGAGCCGGGAACTGACCCGGTACGGGCGCGCCAGGTCGTGGCCGAGCGCATGACGCAGGCGCACGCCCTGCCCAACGTCTCGAAGCCCCCGCTCATGCTGCAGCCGCTCTCATCGACGAGCCGCGTGATGATGGTCGGCCTGTCCTCCGACGAGGTGTCGATGATCGACATGTCGATCCTCGCGCACTGGACGGTGCGCCAGCGGCTGATGGGCGTCCCCGGAGTCGCCAACGTCTCGGTCTGGGGAGAACGGGATCGACAGATCCAGGTGCAGGTCGACCCAGCGCGGCTCAGCGAGGCGGGCGTCACGCTCGAGCATGTCATCAAGACCGCCGGCAATGCGCTGTGGGTGTCGCCGCTCAGCTTCCTCGCCGCATCGACCCCGGGGACCGGCGGGTTCATCGAGACTCCCAACCAGCGACTCGGGGTCCAGCACGTGTCGCCCATCGTCTCCGCGGATGATCTGGCCAACGTTGCGCTGGATCCCGAGGACGGCGAGGCCGCGGGTGCCTTGCGGCTCGGCGACGTCACGAACGTGGTGGAGGATCACCAGCCACTCATCGGCGACGCATTCGTCAACGATGGAGAAGGGCTCCTGCTCGTCATCGAGAAGTTCCCGGAGGCCAACACGCTGGAGGTGACGCGCGGCATCGACGAGGCCCTTGCCGCTCTTGCGCCGGGCCTTTCCGGCATCGACATCGACTCGTCAATCTACCGACCGGCGAACTACATCGAGGCTGCCAGCGGCAACCTGTCGTGGGGCCTCCTGATCGGCCTCGTGCTGGCCGCGATCGGCCTCGCCGCGCTGCTTCTCGACTGGCGCTCGCTGCTCATCGTGGTCGTCGCCATCCCGGTATCGCTCACCGCTGCCGGCCTGGTCCTCTACGCACTCGGCGCGACGATCAACGTCATGGTCGTCGGCGGCCTGGCGCTGGCGCTTGTCGCGATCATCGATGACGCCATCGTTGGCGTGGAGAACGTGATGCGACGCATCCGGCAGCCGATGCCCGAGGACGAGGGTCGCTCGAAGGCGGCGATTGTCCTGGAGGCCACGGTTGACGGTCGAGGCGCGCTCGGATACGCGACGCTCGTCATCATCGCAGCGGCCGTGCCGCTTCTCTTCCTGGCCGGCCGCGCAGGCGCGTTCCTGCCGTCGCTGGCCATGGCATACGGGCTCGCCATCGTGGCTTCGATGATCGTCGCCACGACGGTCAGCGTGGCGCTGGCCGCCGTCCTATTGCCGCAGGGACGGGGAGCCCGCCACGACACCCCCGTCATTCGGTGGCTCCAGGGCGCGTACCAGTCCGCGCTGTGGCGTGTCGTCAACCGGCCGCGGCCTGCCCTGCTCACGGCCGGGGTCGTCACGGTGGGGGTTGCCGTCCTGGTCGCCTTCAGCATGGTCCCGGGACTCGGCAAGGCAGCCGTCCCGACCTTCAGGGATCGCGACCTGCTCATTCACATGGACGGCGCGCCGGGCACGTCACGCGGCGAGATGAACCGCATCGCCGGCGCCGCGGCAGCTGAGCTCCGATCCATCGAGGGGGTCCGCAACGTCGGCGCCCACGTCGGCCGCGCGGTGATGTCCGACCTGGTCGTCAACGTGAACGCCGGCGAGCTGTGGATCAGCATCGACCCGACCGCGGACTATGACGCCACCGTGTCGGCCATCCAGCAGACGCTGGACGGCTATCCCGGGGTCGAGCGCGAGCTCCTTTCCTATCAGACCGACCGGATCAATGCCGTGCTCACCGAGACGAGCGACGACGTCGTCGTGCGCGTCTACGGACAGGAGCTCGACGTGCTGCGCACGCAGGCCAACCTGGTCCGTGATGAGCTAGCCGGCATCGAGGGCGTTGCCGCGGCCGTGGTCGAGCCGGAGGTGCTGGAGCCGACGGTCCAGATCGAGGTCGATCTGGCGGCTGCCGAGCAGCATGGTCTCAAGTCTGGCGACATTCGCCGGGCGACCACGACGCTCCTCTCCGGCATCGAGGTCGGCAGCCTGTTCGAGGATCAGAAGGTCTTCCAGGTCGTGGTCTGGGGTGCGCCCGAGATCCGCGAGAGCCTCAGCGACATCGGCAATCTCCTGATCGAGACGCCCGAAAACGGAACCGTCCGACTCGACGAGGTGGCAAGCGTTCAGATCGCCCCCGCGCCGACGGTCGTGAACCGCGAGGGCGTGGCGCGCCGCATCGACATCGGTATCGATGTCGATGGGCGCGACGCGCTGGCGGTGGTTGCCGACATCGAGACGCCAGCTCCAGGAAGTTGCGCTCCCGCTGGAATACCACGCGGAGGTCAGAGGCGGCACAGCCGCCATGCAGGCGCAGCAGCTCCAGCTGCTGGCAGTCGTTGGAGCCGCGGCGATCGTGATCTTCCTGCTGCTCCAGGCGGCGTTCAACAGCTGGCGGCTGGCGGCCATCGCGTTCGCAGCGATGCCAGTCGGGCTGGTGGGCGGCGCGATCGCCGCCCTGGCCAGCGGCGTGATAGGGACGCTTGGCGCGGTTGTTGGATTCCTCGCCGTCCTGGCGATCACGGCCCGGGCCGGCATCAGGATGATCGACCACTACCAGGCCATCCGTGGCGTCGACGCCGGATGCGTCGGCCCGCGAGGTCGTGATCCGCGGCGCACGCGAACGCCTCGGACCCATCCTTGCGACGGCGCTGGCGAGTGCGCTGGCCTTCCTGCCGTTCGTGGTCATGGGCGACCTGCCCGGCTTCGAGATCGTCCGGCCGATGGCCATCGTCATCATCGGCGGCCTCGTCACCTCCACCCTTCTCAACCTGTTCATTCTTCCTGCGCTCTACCTGCATTCGGGTCTGAGCCTGGAGCCGGCGGTGGCCATCGCCATCGAATCCACCCCTGCAGCCAAGCCTCAGGTCATAGGAGCCTAGTCAGATGAAGCGCAATACCCGATCGTTCGCGATCGTCCTGGCGGTCGCCAGCCTTCTCCTGGCCGCGTGCGGCCAGGAGGCCGTCGAGGCGGCGCCCGGCGAGGCAGCCGTGACCTTGACGGAGATCGAGGGATCCGACCTTCAGCGGTTGACGCTCTCCGATTCGGCTGCCGCGCGTCTCGGGATCGAGACCGTAGCCGTGGCTGAGGATGCGGAGAGTGGCCAGCTGCTCATCCCGTACTCGGCCCTGCTGTACGACGCGTCCGGCGACACGTGGACCTACACCAATCCCGAAGGCCTGGTCTTCGTGCGGGAGCAGGTCGAGGTCGAGCTCATCGAGGGCGACTTCGCTCGGCTGATCACCGGCCCTGAGATTGACACCGCGGTCGTCGTGACCGGCGTGGCAGAGCTGTACGGCGCCGAGACCGGCGTCGGCGGCGGCCACTGATCTGTGCTCAGGCACCGAAGGCGATGAGGGGACTCCAGCAATGATGCGGTGGGTTGTACGGTCGAGCCTTCGTCTCCGATTCCTCGTGCTGGCGTTTGCCGCCGGCATGATGGCCTTCGGTGTCGGTCAGCTGAGCGACGCGCCGGTTGACGTCTTCCCGGAGTTCGCTCCCCCGCGGGTCGAGGTGCAGACGCCGTCGCTGGGGCTGTCCGCCGCCGAGGTGGAAGCCCTCGTGACGGTCCCGCTCGAGCAGGCGCTGGCGGGGATCGAAGACCTCGACGTGATGCGGTCCAAGTCGGTCCGCGACCTGTCCTCGATCGAATTGATCTTCCAGCGGGGAGGGGATCTGCTCACGTCGCGGCAGCTCGTCGCGGAGCGGATCGCGTCGGTGACTCCGACGCTGCCGACCTGGGCCAGCCCGCCGGTCATTCTGCAGCCGCTCTCGGCCACAAGCCGCGTCATGAAGATCGGTCTCACGTCGGATGAGCACTCGCTCATCGACATGTCGATGGCCTCCTACTGGACGATCAGGTCGCGGTTGCTGAGCGTCGACGGCGTGGCGAACATCGCCATCTGGGGCGAGCGCCTCCGGATGCTTCAGGTCCAGGTCGAGCCAGAGAAGATGGCGCAGCACGACGTGGCTCTTGAAGACGTCATGGCCGCCACGGCGGAGGGGCTCGACGCCGGGCTGCTCCAGTTCACCAGCGGATCGACGATCGGTACCGGCGGGTTCATCGAGACTCCCAATCAGCGGCTCGCGATCCACAACGTACCGCCCATCGTCACGCCGACCGACATGTCGCACATCGTGGTGGAGAACCGCCTCGGGCAGGAGGTGCCGCTCACCGACATCGCCCTCCTGGTGGAGGACCATCAGCCGCTCGTCGGCGACGCGGTCATCAACGACGGTCCCGGCCTCATGCTCATTGTCGAGAAGTTCCCGTGGGCCAACACGCTGGACGTGACGCGCGGCGTGGAACTGGCGCTGGACGAGATGGCGCCAGGCCTGATCGGCATCGACATCGACACCGAGATCTTCCGGCCCGCGACCTTCATCGAGCAGGCGCTGGCGAACCTGACGAACGCGCTCCTCCTCGGCAGCCTGCTCGTCTTCGTGGTGCTCATCGTGTTCCTGTTCGACTGGCGCACCGCTCTCATCAGCCTGGTGGCGATCCCGCTGTCCCTCATGGCGGCGGCGCTCGTGCTCGATATCCGTGGCGCGACCATCAACACCATGATCCTCGCCGGATTAGTGATCTCGGTGGGCGTGGTGGTGGACGACGCCATCATCGACATCGAGAACATCACGCGGCGGCTGCGCCAGCATCGGCGCGAGGGAAGCACGAAGTCGACGATGTCGATCATCCTCGAGTCCTCGCTCGAGGTGCGAAGCGCGATCGTCTACGCAACGCTCATCGACGTGGTGGCCGTGGCGCCGGTGTTCTTCATCGAGGGCCTGTCGGGGGCCTTCTTCCAGCCGCTCGTCATCTCCTACGGGCTGGCCGTCATCGCGTCGATGGTCGTCGCGCTCACCGTCACCCCGGCTCTCGCGTACATCCTCCTCCGCAATGCCGCGGTCGAACGTCGCGAATCGCCGATCGCGCGGGCATTGCAGCGAGCGTACGCCGCGCTGCTGGGCCGCATCATCCAGTCGTCGCGGCCGGCCTTCGCCGCGGTGGCTGTGATCAGCCTGACGGGTGTCCTGATCTGGCCCCTGCTCGGCCAGTCGCTGCTTCCCGACTTCAAGGAGCGCGACTTCCTGATGCACTTGGTCACTGCCCCCGGCACCTCGCTCGAGGAGGAGGTCCGGGTCACGACCGCCTCCAGCAAGGAGCTTCGGGCCATCCCTGGCGTGCGCAACTTCGGCGCCCACATCGGACAGGCCCTGCTGGCCGACGAGGTCGTCGGGGTCGACTTCGGCGAGAACTGGATCAGTGTCGATCCGAAGGCCGACTATGACGCGACGCTCGCATCGGTCCAGGAGGTCGTGGATGGCTATCCCGGTCTACGACGCGACGTCCAGACGTACCTCAAGGAGCGCATCCGTGAAGTGCTGACCGGCACCAGCGAGGCGATCGTGATCCGCATCTACGGCCAGGACCTCACGGTGCTGCACGAGCGGGCGGAAGAGGTGGAGGAGGAGCTCTCCGGGATCGAAGGCATCATCGACCTCCACGTCGAGCTCCAGGTCGAGGTTCCCCAGATCGAGGTGGAGGTCGACCTGGCTGCGGCACAGGAGTACGGAATCAAGCCCGGCGATGTCCGGCGCGCGGCTGCGGCCCTGGTCGCGGGCGAGGAGATGGGCGACGTCTTCTTCGGTGGCAAGGCGTACGACGTTCAGCTATGGAGCACGCCGGAGACGCGACAGAACATGAGCGACATCGAGGGGCTGCTGCTCGACACTCCGAGCGGGGATCACGTGACGCTCGGCGAGATCGCCGACGTGAGCCTCCAGCCGTCCCGAACGCAATCAGCCACGAGGGCCTGGCACGCCGCATCGACGTCGGCGCGAACGTCGAGGGCCGCGATCTCGGGGCCGTGGTGGCCGACGTTGAACAGGCATTGTCGGAGGTCGAGTTCCCGCTTGGCTACCACCCGGAGCTCCTCGGTGAATTCGCCGAGCGGCAGGAGGCCGAGAATCGGCTCCTGCTGTTCGCCATCGGCGCGGCGATCGGCGTCTTCCTCCTGCTGCAGGCTTCGTTCGGGAGCACGCGGCTGGCGATTCTGTCGTTCCTGACACTGCCATCCGCGCTCGTCGGCGGCGTGCTTGCCGCATTCTTCACCGATGGGGTCATCTCGCTCGGGTCGCTGGTCGGGTTCTTCACCGTTCTCGGCATCGCAGCCCGCAACGGGATCATGATGATCAACCACTTCCAGCATCTCGAGCGATTCGAGGGCGAGCCGTTCGGCCCCGACCTCGTCATCCGCGGCGCCCGGGAGCGGCTCTCGCCGATCCTGATGACCGCGCTGGCCACCGGCCTCGCGCTCGTCCCGCTGGCGATCGCCGGCAACCTGCCCGGCCACGAGATCGAGCACCCGCTCGCGATCGTGATCCTCGGCGGGCTCATCACGTCGACCCTTCTCAACCTGTTCGTCGTGCCCTCCCTCTACCTGCGGTTCGCCCGCAGGGAGCGAGGGGACGGTCAGGACATCGGCCTGCAGGCGGTCTGAGCCGCCGCTGCAGCTCGAGGCTGCGCGTCTCAGTGGACGGCGGTGTGGTCCAGCGAGCGGAGCCGATGGGCGACCGTCTCGAGGATCTGGAGCCGAACCTCGGGAAACTCGTCGAGGAGGGTCTGGAACTCGCGTCGCGCCAGCACGAGCAGGCGCGAGGCTTCGGTGAGCGTGACCGTCGCCGTTCGCGGCCCACCGTCGAGCAGCGCGATCTCGCCGAGCACCTCGCCCGGGCCCCGATCGCCCAACGAGGCGCCGTCCCGCTCGATGTGCGCGGTGCCCGATCACGAGCACGAACATCTCGGCCCCGCGCTCGCCCTGGCTCATGATCCGGCGCTCTGCCGGGAGGTCGATGATGTCGGCGAGTGCCGAGATTCGCTCGAGCTCGCGGTCGCGAAGCCCTCGGAACAGGGGGACCGTGCGAAGCAGTTCGATCTTCTCGTCGCGGGCCATGCGGGCGCCTCCGTTCGCTCATTGCCATGGTGCCTGGCGTGGGCCGCAGCATAGCGCCGGAGCGTGCCCGGACGGAAGAGGAAGCATCGGTCGCTACCATGGGCCGATGCCGCAGCACGATGCCTCAGAGGCGTATCCGCTCACCCTCGGTGAGGAGCCGGGCTTCTGTCCCGCCTGCGGCCGCCCGGTGGAGCCGCGGATCCTCGAGGAGGATCACCGGCCGCGGCTGGTGTGCGACCAGGGCCACGTGACCTGGCGCAACCCGCGCGTGGTGGTCGGCGCGTTGCCGGTCGCGGGCGAGCAGGTCTATCTCGCCAGGCGCGCGATCGAACCGGCGATCGATCGCTGGACCTATCCCGGCGGCTTCCTCGAGCTGGGGGAGTCGGCGCAGGAGGGTGCGCGGCGCGAGACGGAGGAGGAGACGGAGCTGCGCGTCGAGATCGGGCGGCTGATCGGCGTGTACTCGCGCCCTCACGTCGGCATCGTCACCGTGGTCTTCGAGGCGAGCGTGGTGGGTGGTCGGCCGGAGCCGGCCGCGGAGACGAGCGAGGTGCGGGCGTTCACGCCCGATGAGATCCCGTGGGGCGAGCTCGCATTCAGCACGGTCGAGAGCGCGTTGCGTGACTGGGTCGCGTCGCTCCCCGGGCGGGGGCCACGCTTCGAGCCAGAGCTCTACGTCGAGGGCGATCCCGCGTAGCGGGCGACCTCCCCGCGGAGCGGCAGCGCGAGCCCGAGCAGGAGGCCGTAGCCGACCGATGCGAGCGCCGGAACCGGATGCGTTGCGAACTCCACGATTCCCGAGTCGCGCGCCACGACCGCCGCGATCAGGCCCCACGCCAGCAGGGTGAAGGCGGGCGCGGCGACGGCCAGCGTCGAGCGCACCGTGAAGAAGCGAGCGAAGAAGTACGCGAAGGACATGCCGATGACCGCCCCGCCGGCCTGGACCGCGGCGAGGCCAAGCACGAACGCGAGCTCGGGCGATCCGGCCACCGGCGTGAGTGCCAGGGCAATCGGGCGCAGCGGGCGCAGCGGATCGCCATCGGCCAGCGCCGCGAGCAGCATCGCGATGGCAGTCCACACGTAGCCGCCGGCGAGGCCAGCGATGAACCCTCGGTAGGCCAGCCGGAGCCCGTTCACATCGGTCATCTCGTCGAGGGTAGGGCCCGGCCGACCGATTCCCCACCGGATCGAAGGTCCGGTCCGGCCCCGTACGCGCGGCGGGCGGACCGGCTTCAGCCGTCGTACCGGGCGAAGACGCTGACGGCGTTCTGGCCGCCGAACCCGAAGCCGTTGCTGATCGCCACGTTGACGGTCGCCTTCCGCGCCTCGTTGGGCACGTAGTCGAGGTCGCAGGCCGGGTCGGGGGTCTCGTAGTTGATCGTCGGCGGAATGACGCCATCGCGGATGACGAGCACCGCGGCGAGGCCCGACACCGCCCCGGCCGCGCCGAGGGTGTGGCCGATCATGCTCTTGTTGCTGCTCACCGTCAGGCGGTCGGCATGCGCGCCGAACGCGGCCCGGATCGCCTTCGACTCGGTCGCGTCGTTCAGCGGCGTCGAGGTGCCGTGCGCCACGACGTGGTCGACGGACTCCATCTGGAGATGGGCGTCGCGCACCGCGCGCTGCATGGCCAGCGTGGCGCCGTAGCCCGATGGGTCGGGCGCGCTGATGTGGAAGGCATCGCCGGTGAGCGCCCCGCCGGCGATCTCGGCGAGGATCGTGGCGCCGCGGGCCTCGGCGTGCTCGGCGGCTTCGACGACGAGCACGGCCGCCGCCTCACCGAAGACGAAGCCATCGCGATTGGCATCGAACGGCCGCGATGCCTTCTCCGGCTCGTCGTTCCGCTTCGAGAGGGCGCCCATGTTGGCCAGCGCGGCGAAGGCGACCGGCAGGATTGACGACTCGGTGCCGCCGGCGATCACCACGTCCACGTCGCCGTGCTCGATCAGTCGCTGGGCCTCGATGAAGGCCTGGACACCGGAGGCGCACGCGGCCACGCTCGTGATCACCGGTCCGCGGATCCGGTTCTGGATGCTGATCTGGGCGGCCGCCATGGAAGGCGACAGCATCGGCACCATGAACGGGCTGACGCGGCGGCCGCCCTGCTCCATGAAGGTCCGCTGCCCGCTGGCAACGTCGCCGATCCCACCGCCGCCGGTGTTGACCACCACCGCGATGTCGTCCCGGTTGTGGTCGCCGATCTTGAGCCCGGCGTCATCGATCGCCTGCCGGGCCGCCGCAACGGCGAGCTGCGCGAAGCGGCTCATGCGCCGTGCCTGCTTGAAGTCGATCCAATCCTTCGGGTCGAAGCCCTTCACCTCGGCCGCGATGCGGACCTCCTCCTCGGAGGCGTCGAACAGCGTGATCGGCGCGACGCCGGACACGCCGTCGACGAGGTTCGTCCAGAAGCTGGAGACATCGTTGCCGATCGGGGTCACGGCGCCGAGCCCGGTCACAACGGCACGCCGCGCCGGGTTGCGCGGCGGCGGGGTGCGCACGCTAGTCCTCGTAGCGGCGGACGATGATCGTGCTGTTGTGTCCGCCCAGCCCCATCGAGTTTGAAAGAGCGACCCGCACATCCGCGGCCCGCGCCTCGTTCGGGACGTAGTCGAGCGTCAGCTCAGGATCGGGATGCCGGTAATTGATCGTCGGCGGGATGCAGCCGGTCGAGATCACCTTTGCGCACACGTACGCTTCGATCGCTCCGGAGGCTCCCATGGCGTGCCCGAGCATCGACTTCGTGCTGCTCACCGCCAGGCGTTGCGCGTGGTCGCCGAAGACGTCCGTGATGGCCATGGTCTCGTATCGATCGTTCAGCGGGGTCGACGTGCCGTGGGCGTTGATGTAGTCGACCTCCTCCGGACCGATGCCGGCCCGTGCCAGTGCGGCGCGCATGGCCCGCTGGCTGCCCTCGCCGCGTTCGGCGGGCGCCGCCATGTCGTACGCGTCGGCCGAAGAGCCGTATCCGACCACCTCGGCGATCGGTCGCGCACCGCGCGCCAGCGCGTGCTGCAGCTCCTCGAGGACGAGCACGGCAGCGCCCTCTGACACCACGAATCCATCGCGCGTCGCGTCGAACGGGCGCGACGCCATCGCCGCGTTGTACTCGCCCGTGTCCGGGTCCTTCGGCGTGCCGAGGGCGCGCATCTGGCCGAAGCCGGCGAAGCCGAGGGGCACGAGCGGCGCCTCCGTCCCGGCGCCGAGCATGAGGTCTGCCTGGCCGCGCACGATCGCCTCCATGGCTTCGCCGATGGCGTGGCCCCCGGTCGCGCAGGCGCTCACCACCGCCAGGTTGTGGCCGCGGAGCCCGTACTGGATGGACACCTGGCCGGATGCCGAGTCGGGCAGCATGTGCGGGAGCATGAATGGCGAGACACGCCGCGGCCCGCGCTCGAGCAGCGTCTTGTGGCCGTCCAGCATCGTGCCGATGCCGCCGATGGCGGTGCCGAAGACCATGCCGAAACGTTCTGCGTCCACTTCGCCGTTGACGAGCCCATTGTCGCCGAGCAGTCCCGCGTCGCGGAGCGCCTCCCCGGTGGCCGCCACCGCGAAGTGCGTGTTGCGATCGTGGCGCCGTGCATCCTTGGCGTCCATGTAGGCGGTGGCGTCGAACTCCTTCACCTCGCCGGCGACGTGGACGTCGAACGGGGAGGCGTCGAAGAGCGTGATGTCGGCGATGCCCGAGCGTCCGGAGACGAGCGCGTCCCAGGTAGCTTCCGAGCCGATGCCGACCGGCGACACGATGCCGAGGCCGGTGACGACCGCGCGACGCTGGGTCACGCCGGTAGCTCGCGCAGGGTGGTGAGGAACGAGCGATCGCTCGGACCGTCGGCGACGTGGGTCTCGGCGTCGGGGCTGATGCGCTTGATGAGGCCGGAGAGGACCTTGCCGGGGCCGACCTCCACGAAATCGGTCACGCCGCCGCTCACCATGCGGCGCACGGTGGCGGTCCACTGGACGCCGTGGACGAGGTGCTCGGTCAGTTCGGTTCGCAGTCCCTCGGCCGTGTTGATGAAGCTGGCGTGGACGTTCCCGAGCATCGGGACCTGCGGGTCACGGAACGGCACCTTGGCCAGGATGCGTCCGAACTCGTCGCGGGCGCGGCGCATCAGCGGGGAGTGGCTGGCCACGCTGACCGTCAGTCGGGCGGCCTTGCGAGCGCCCACGGTCCGGCTCATCTCGAGCGCAAAGACGAGGGCCGGGATGACACCGGACAGCACGATCTGTCCGGGCGCGTTGGCGTTGGCGACGCTGATCTCACCGTGCTGGCGAGCCTCCTCGACGATCTCGTCCACCTGCTCGTCCGACAGGCCAATGACGGCGCCCATGCCGCCGGCGATGCCGCGTTCCTGCATGATCCGCCCGCGCTCGCGAACGAGCCGCAGCGCGTCGGCATAGTCGATGGCATCGGCGGCGACTGCCGCCGCGTACTGGCCTGCCGAATGCCCCGCCATGGCGAATGGCTTGATCTCGACTCCCGCGTCGAGTGCCTCGGCCCGGATCGCCTCCAGGAACGCGAAGCTGGTGGCCAGGATGGCAGGCTGCGCGTTGACCGTCTGGTCGAGGTCCTCGGCCGGCCCCTCGAGGATCATCCGGGAGAGTGGCATCCCGAGCGCAACGTCGGCGCGCTCGAATGCATCGGCCGCCGCCGGCGATCGGGCGATCAGGTCGGCGCCCATGCCGACATACTGGGAGCCCTGGCCGGGGAAGACGAAGGCGATGGTCCGCGAGCGTGCGGGCTCGGTCGCATCGGGAGTGTCTGACATCAGCTCGATGGTGCTCAAAATGCTTGCCGGAGTATAGCCGAGGGAGCGTGAAAAGCCCGCTACGCCGATGGATCGGCGAGCCTCAGCGCAGGACGTAGCGCGCGACGACCTCCCCCAGCACCGGCAGGCCGAAGGCGATGGCGCTCACCGGCACGCGCTCATCGTGGCCGTGAAAGAGCTCGAGGAACGGGACGTCGGGCTCCAGCCGCAGCGGCGCGAACCCGTAGCAGGGGATGCCGAGCTGCGCGAGCGCCTTGGCGTCGGTACCGGGCGTGATCATCATCGGCACCGCCGTTGCGCCGGGATCGGCGCGGGACAGTGCCTCGTGCATGAAGCCGACGATCTCGGCATCGGCCGGCCACTCGACGGCCGGCAGCGCGACCACCGGTTCGACCGATGCGCCCTCGCCGACCACGTCGCGCAGGTGCTCAAGCAGCTGGGCCTGATCGGTGCCCGGTAGCGTGCGCACGTCGATCTCGGCCTCGCCGGCCCCAGGCATGACGTTCACCTTCTTGCCCGCGTGGAGCACGGTCGGCGTGACCGTGTCGCGCAGCATGGCGTCGAGCGAGCGACGCGTGACGGGGTCGTCGACCCGGGCCGCCAGCGTGGCGGCGGCCGCCGCCGGATCGGTCTCTGCCAGGCGCGCAACCTCCCCGAGGCCGAGCGCGGTAAGGAAATCGGCGACCACCGGCAGCATCCGCGCGCTGCGTCCGGCCTGGTCGGCGACGAGCGCCGTGACCGCCGTGGCCAGCTTGACGGCGGCGTTGTCGTCGTGCGGCATCGAGCCGTGGCCGGGCGTGCCGGTCGTCCGGACGCGGGTCCACACGATTCCCTTCTCGGCGACCTGGATCGTGTAGAAGCGCCGGCCGTCGAGCGTGATCGAGTAGCCGCCGACCTCGTTGAGTGCCGCGGACGCGGGTCGACCGCTCGCATCAGCGAAGAGCTCGGGGCGTTGCTCGACGAGTCCGCGGGCGCCGTGCTCGCCGCCGGCCTCCTCATCGGCGACGGCGGCGAAGATGACGTCGCGTCGAAGGTCGGCACCGGAGCGTCGCAGCGCCAGCATGACGGCAAGCTCCATCGCCACCATGTCCTTCATGTCGACCGCGCCGCGGCCCCAGACGACGCCGTCGATCAGCTCCCCGCCGAACGGATCGCGCGACCAGGCCTCGGCATCGACCGGCACGACGTCGAGGTGGCTCAGCAGGATCAGCGGCGCCTCGGTGGTCTGGCCGGACGCGCGCAGGCGCCCGACGCACGAGCCACGCCCCGGGGCGAGCTCGATGACCTCCGACTCGATGCCCGCGTCGCCCAGCACATCGGCGCAGTAGCGCGCGGCAGCCGCCTCGCCTCCGAACGGATCGCGACCGGCGGCAACCTCCGTCCCGCCGTCGGGAGGATTCACCGATGGGATCCGGATCAGCGCGCGAAGGTGCTCGATGCACGCGTCGAGATCGGCGGGCGGTGCGGTGGGGTTGCTCATTCGACCGAGGGTACCGTGCGCGGCCGGAACGCGAACATCGCCACGCACGCCAGCAAGGGGATCGCGCCCGCCAGGAGCATCCCGGCCACGATGTCGACTCGCGCCCACAGCTCCGCGGCGGACAGCGCGCCCAGCACGATCCCGCCCGTCGACGCGGCGCTGATGACGCCGAACGTTCGCTCGAGGCGGCGTTCCCCCGCGGTATCGGCCAGGAGGGCATACCACGACGCCGAGAACGCGGTGAGCCCGCCGCCGGCAAGGAAGGCGAGGCCGATGAGGGCGATGTGCGGCAGCCCGGTGACCATGCCGAACCCGAATGCGCTGATCGGGACGGGAGCGGCCAGGGCGATGCGGCGACGGCCGATCCGGTCGCCCAGGTGCGCCAGCCACGGCCCGAGGACGATGCTCCCGGCTCCGAGCGACGAGAACGCGAGTCCGACGTCGACGATCGACCACCCAAGGCGTGTGGTCGCGAGCGGTGCGTAGGTGGTGATGAACGCGCCATAGCTCGCCAGCAGCGCAAGGTTGGCGACCAGAAGCGCCCCGAGCGCACCGAACTGGATCGGCTCGGACTCGACCTCGTTGGCGCGCGCAGCCCGCGATGCGCTCGCCGTCGGAGAGGGCAGGAACAGCGTGCCGACGAGGGCGATCCCGCTGGTGATGGCAACCAGGATGAAGGGTGCGCGCAGGCCGCCGAAAGCGGCCGCAATACTGCCCACCGCGGGTCCCGCGACCGTGCCGGCCGACTGGGCGGCGGAGACGATCCCGTTGGCGAACGCGCGCCGTTCGGGCCGCGTGACCTGGGCGATGTAGATCCGTTCGGCCACGATCATGGCGCCGCCGCCGAATCCCGCGATGGAGCGCCAGGCGAGCAGCCAGGTCGCGCTGGCGGCCGTGGCGATCAGCGCGTTCATGCCGGCGTAGAGGCCCATGCCGCCGGACATCATCCGTCGCGAGCCGAACCGCTCGGCGAGGAAGCCCGTCGCCAGCTGCCCGACCGCGTTCGTCAGGGCGAACGAGCTGGTCAGGAGACCGAGCACCCTCGGTGACGCGCCGAGTTCGGTGGCGTACAGCGGAAGCAGCGGCAGCATGACGCCGATCCCGACCTGGCTGATGAAGCCGACGAAGGCGAGGACGCCGAGGGCAGGATCGACTGCCCCCGCGACCTGCGAGCCGCGGGATCTCAGCCAGCGCTGCGCCACGCGACGCATCCTAGCCCGCGGCGATTATGCGGGCGTCATGCCTCCGACACGGCGCCCGGGATCGAGGCCGATCGGGCGCCGGTTTGCCGCCGACGCAGCGTCAGGATGCCGATCGGCAGCTCCGCGGCCAGCAGCGCGATCGCGACGCCGAAGATCACCGGCTGGCTGGCCGCGATGCCCAGGTAGAGCAACGCGGCGAGGAAGAAGCAATGGATCGCGACGCGCGTGGCGAACGCCAGCCGGAGGTCCAGGATCGCCGTGGCAGATCCGTCGGGCGTTCCGCGGTTCGGCCCGAAGACGCCCCAGCCGGCAATGCCAACGAAGACGACCAGGGCGATGAGGAACAGCCACAAACCGCCGCCCGGAGCCGGGTCCACGAGGGGCTTGATGGCGCTGAACGGGACGAGACAGAAGAGAAACAGCACGAACGCCGGAATCGGCACCGCGAGCTGGAGCCATTCCAGCGCTCGACGGGAGGCACTCGCATCTCGAAGCCATCGGGTGAAGAAGCTGAAGGCCAGGGTCACGAACAGCCAGGCGTAGAAATTGCCGGCCGGCACGCCGAACCAGCCATCGCCGGCCGGGATCTCGCGCCAGGTCCACAGGCCCATCCGGATCGCGATCGCGTCGAACGCCAGGTCGAGCATGATGGCCAGGACGCTGTCGACGAAGGGAGCCCACCGACGTCGCACGCCAAGCGCATCGGTGATGCGCATGGCACCGGCAATGATGAGCGCCCAGGTCAGGCCGATGACGAGGGGCGCGCGGTCGATCGACAGCACCCAGGCATCGGCGTAGTGGTACGTCTCGAAGATGAGCTGGTCGCCTTCTTCGAGAAGCAGCCCGAAGGTCGCGGCACTGATCAGCTCCAGGAGCGGCAGGCGCCCGCGGCGCATCGCAAGCCACGCTGCCAGCACGAAAAACGTCGCTGCCCCGAACTCGAGCAGCCAGTAGATCTGGTTCATGCCCCCTGATAGTAGCAAGTTTTCCGATGCCGGGGGAACCGCCCCGATTGTCAGGCCGGCTGAGGGGAGGTCCGCATCGTGGCGGCGCGTCCGACGAGGGATGGCAGCCGCCCGCCTTGCGCCAACCAGATGCCGGCCGCGACCAGCCAGGTGCGCCCGGCGGCCGCGATCGGGATCGGTCGTAGAATTCGCCGCATGACGACCCAGATCGGCGCGCCGCGGACTCCGCACGTGCGAGTCATGCGCGCCGACGAGCTGCGCGATGGCGAGCTGATCCCGGTCGAGATCGACGGGACGCCGGTCGTGCTGGTGCGGCACGCCGGCGAGTTCTTCGCCGTCCAGAACAACTGCTCGCACAAGGACTTCCCGCTCTCCGAGGCCGGCTTCGACCCGCGCGACGGGGTGCTCGTGTGCGCCTGGCACGGTGGCTGTTTCGACGTTCGCACGGGTGATGCGGTCGTGCCGCCGGCAGCGGATCCGGTCGAGACCTTCACCGTGCGGGTCGTCGACGGCTGGGTCGAGATCGCCCTGACCGGCAGCCTTGCGCGCGACCGCGGCGCGGCCTGAGGACCGATGGAGCTGGCGGCCCTCCCGTTCGTGAACTGGATCTTCTGGGCGGGGCTGTCCGCCGGAACCCTGCTGGTCGTCGGCCTGACCGAGCTGTTCGGCGGCACCACGCGCAGCTATCGGCTGTTCATGGCCTGGATGCTGGTCGTGTTCGCGGCGATCCTGGTGGCGAGCGACCTTGCGCTGCCGCTCGGCGTCGAGGCGGCCACGACCGCCGACGTGCGTCGCCCGCTGACGCTTGCCTTCGCGGCGGGTTGCGTCGGCTACCTGGTCGCGTCCGCTGGCGCGCTGGCCGCGGACCTGGCTGGCTATCTGCACCGGCATCGTTGGCCTCGCGTCGCTCGTGGTGCTGGCCACCGCCGGCGGCAGCCGCAGCGCGCCGCTCTTCGCCAGCCAGCTCGTGCTGGCGGCAGTTGCGCTCGGCGCGGTGAACGCGGCAATGCTGCTCGGCCACTGGTACCTGGTCACGCCGAAGCTGTCGCCGGCGCCGCTGCGACGCCTGATGTGGCTCCTGATCGGCTGTCTCGTGCTGCAGGCCGTGGCCTTCGTGGTGGCACTGGTGGGGGTGGGCACCGATGTCCTCGCCGGCGGCCTCGGCTGGCTCACCTGGCTGCGCCTCGGCGTGGGGATCCTGCTGCCGATCGGGGTCACCGTCCTCGCCATCCTCGCGTCGCGAGCTGCATCGCTCCAGGCGTCCACCGGGCTGCTGTATGTGGGCCTGGCGCTCATCATGGCCGGCTCGATCGCAGGGGCCAGCATCACCTATATCACCGGGGTCCCGGTCTAGCGCCATGCGCGTCGAGGTGCGCTGCTTCGCATCCCTCCGCGAGCTGGCGGGGGACCGATGCGAGCTCACGCTGACTGCGGCCGACACGGTCGACGACGCCTGGGCGGCGATGACGCAGCTCCACCCCGGACTGCGGCCGCACCGACCGTACGTGCGGGCCGCACGAAACGGCGCGTACGCGGGCTGGGACGACACGCTGATCGAAGGCGACGTGATCGCGTTCCTGCCACCGGTGAGCGGCGGCGCGACGACCGCACTGGTCGAGGGACCGATCGACGTCGAGAGCCTGGAACGGGCGGTGGCGATGTCCGGCCACGGGGCCGTGGTGACCTTCATCGGCCGCGCGCGCGATCGCGCGGACGACGATCGGGTGGTGGTCGAGCTGGAATACGAGGTCTATCCGGAGATGGCCGAGTCGGTGCTTGCCGAGGTCGCCGACGAGGCAGAAGGGCGCTGGGGCGCTGCGGTTGCGGTCGTCCACCGCCACGGGCTGGTCCCGATCGGCGAGGCGGCTGTCGCGATCGTCACGGCCGCGAAGCATCGCGGCGAGGCCTACGAGGCAAATCGGTTCGTCATCGAGGCCATCAAGGAGCGGCTGCCGATCTGGAAGCGCGAGCGGTTTGCCGACGGAAGCGAGTGGAAGCGTCCCGGCGCCTGATCAGATCTCCGGGGGTGCCGGGGCTCGCTGGACACCTCGCAGCCATCGTTCGGTCGCGGCCGGCGAGCGAAGCCGAACGTGGGCCAGCTCAGAGTGCGCCGCCAGCTGGGCCGCCATGGTCGTGCGCCGGCGACGGTGGGTCGTGAGAATCCAGACCAGGAGGCTTTCGCGCCCGAAGGCATGGCGAAACGACTCGCGATTTCCGGTGCCGGGCCAGAATTCGTCGCCGCTGCGGATGCGTGACACGGTCCGGCGCGCCCATCGGCCGAGCACGGTCGGCATCGGGTAGTCGAGCCAGACGATCGTGTCGGCCCGCGACCAGATGAGGTCTCGAATCGGGGAGTAGCCGCCGTCCATCACCCAGCGCTCACCGCTGGCCGCAATCGCCACGCGCTCACGGAAGCGGTCTCCCGGGACCGGAGTCCAATCCGGGCCCCAGAAGAGCGCGTCCAGCTCGACATGCGGCAGCTCGAGGCGTCGTGCCAGCTCGCGAGCCAGCCGCGTCTTGCCCGAGCAGCTCGTGCCCACGACGTTGATCCGTTGCATCGAGCGCAGAGCGTAGCGAACCGCCGCCGCGTGCAAGCGCGGGCCGGGGCAGGCACAATGCCGCAGACATGGCGACCCCCAAGCCGGGCGAGATCCGATGCCCGACATGCCACCGATCGACGCCGCCGGCTGCTTTCTGCACGCAGTGCGGATCGGCGATCCCGTCGGATGCCCGCATTCGGCCGCGCGGCATGGACCGCGACGAGCTCCAGGATCGCATACGCCAGCGGCGCTCCGGCGGGGATCCCTATCGTCGCGGCGGCGTGGCCGATGAAGGAGCCGCCGGGGGCTACGAGCGGTTCGAGCCGCAACCCGAGGACTCGCAGGCGCGCCGATCGCTGCGTCCGGGCGAGCAGAGGCGGGATGCGCTCGACGAGGAAGGTGCCGCCGCGGGAGCCGCAGCCGCCGAAGCCGCCGCAGCCGCAGCCGCAGCCGCTTCGTCGCCATTCGATCGGCCCGATGTCACGCGCGAGACGGACGACTGGACCGAACGACAATCGTTGGTGCCGCCTCTGCCGCCATCGGAGCCGGCGCCGCCACCGTTCCCCGACGAGCGCGCCTATGTCGACAACTACGACGACTCGGCCGACGACGGTACCGCCTACCCGTACGACTACGACTGGGAGGACAGCCGCGAGCGGCGCTCGTCGGGAGCCGGCGCGTTCGCGATCCTCGGCTTCCTGGCGCTCGGGGTGCTGGCGCTGGGGGCCGGCGCGGTGCTGGCAGGCGTCTTCAGCTCCGACCCCGGCGTCGGCGGCGTCGACCCGACACTGACCCCGATCCCGTCGATCCAGGAGAGCACGCCGCCGAGCGAGTCCGCGAGCGCCGTGCCCAGCGCCGCGAGCACGTCACCCAGCACCTCTCCAGGCGCGAGCGGTGAGCCGGTCGTCTTCCCCGACGGGTTCACGGCCGAGGCCCAGCCCTGCATCCCGGGCAGCGCCAGCACGAACGGCTGCGGCTCGAACGCGAGCAGCAACAGCGGCAGCGTCTGGATCTGGGTCGGCTTCGCGAAGGGCACGTCGGATGACGTGATCGGCGCCGAGATCATCGGACCCGATGGCGATACCGTCGGTACGGGATCGATCGACCTGGCCAGCATCCGTTGCGGTCGCTCATGCAACGGCTGGACCTATTTCCAGTTCGGCAACCTCGACGCTGGCACCTATGAAGTCAGGATCACCCGGAACGGTGATCTCGCCGCCGAGACGGACTTCGAGGTCACCTGAGCGGGCATCTGACGCTCAGCCTCCGCCCGACGAGTCCGTTCCGGCGCCGAGCTGCGCGATCGGTGACGCGCCACTTTCGCGCCGCTTCGCTGCCAGGGCGCTGATCGCCTCGAGCACGCATCGGTGGGCGGCCGCGGCGGTCACCTCGGCCTGGTCGTACGGCGGCGACACCTCGACGACGTCCATGCCCGCCAGCTCGACCGAGCCGACGACCTGCCGGACGGCGCGCAGCAGCTCGCGGGTCAGCATCCCGCCCGGCTCAGGCGTGCCGGTGCCCGGAGCCATGCCGGGGTCGATGACGTCGATGTCGACCGACAGGTAGATGACGTCCGGCCCGTCGAGCGCCTGCGCGATGGCGTCGGCGATCACGGCCTCGGCACCGCGCTCCTCGATTTCGGTCATGAGGTGCCAGCGCATGCCCTGCTCGCGCATCCAGTCGAGGGTCTCGGTGCCCGGCCAGTAGCCCCGGAGCCCGATTTGCACGAAGTTGCGCCCTGCCACGGCGCCCGACTCGATCAGCCGGCGCATCGGCGCACCGTGCGAGCGGAGCGAGCCCCAGGTCGAGTTCGCGGCGTCGGCGTGCGCGTCGAAGTGCACGATCCCCAGCCCGCGTGGTGCGACCGTCGCCGCCACGGCGGAGGCGGCCGGGTAGGTGATCGAGTGGTCGCCGCCCAGAATGATCGGGATCGCACCCGAGCGCGCCACCTCGCGCACCTTTCGCTCGATGACGGCGTGACCACGTTCGATGTTCATCGGCGTCACGGGGGCGTCGCCCGCGTCGACCACGTTCAGCCAGTCGTACGGCTCGATGCCGAGCTGGAGCGAGTTGATCGCACCCGAGTGATAGCTGGCCTGGCGGATGGCCCGCGGTCCGAACCGCGCGCCGGGACGGTGGCTGACCGCGTCGTCGAAGGGGGCGCCGACGATCGCCACGTCGGGCCGCTCCGCTGCCAGTGCGGCGGCGTCGGTGATCCACGGAAGCTTCTGGAAGCTCTGCAGGCCGACGTAGGCCGGGAGGTTGAAATCGTCGTAGGCGGTGTAGGGATCGCCCGCGGCCGGAGCCTCGTCGTTCATGCCGCGTCCCGCTGGGAATCTCTCGTCGGTCATGGCGCGCTCGCGCTCACCTCCGGCGGATCGGGACGGGCGCCGTCGCGGCGCGGAGCAGGCCCACCCGGGCGCCGATCCTAGCACGCTACCATCGGCCAGACCGATGGACGATGACCCGACCTACACCGTCGAGGAAGCCCGCGCGCTGCTGCCGATGATCCGCGGATCGCTGCTCCAGCTCGCGGTCGAGCGCCGGCGTGCGGACGACGCGCACGATGCGTTGCACCACCGTCTGCGCGGCGACGGGAACGGGCGGCCGGAGGAGCAGGCGCGGCTGGAGGCCGCCACCGCCGAGCTCCGGACGCGGGTCCGCGACCTGCTCGATCACCTCGAGTCGCTCGGCGTGGTCGTCCGCGACCTCGATGCCGGCCTCGTCGACATCCCCACCCTGCGCCAGGGCGAGCCTGCCTGGCTCTGCTGGCGCCTGTCGGACCCCGAGCTGGCGTACTGGCACACCACGAGCGAGGGCTTCAGCACGCGGCAGCCGCTGTGATTCGCCGGCCGGAGGTGGTCGTCATCGGCGACGCGCTGCTTGACGTGTCCGCCCGCCCCGCAACGAAGCTTCGCCCCGGCGCGGACGTACCCGCCGAGGTCCGCATCGGCTGTGGAGGGCAGGGCGCCAACCTGGCGGTCCGGCTCGCCCGCCGCGGCGTCGCGGTCGAGCTGATCTGCGCGCTCGGCGACGACGCCGGCGGCACGCTCCTGCGCCGGGAGCTCGAAGTGGAGGGAATCGGCCTCGCGGCCGTGGCGGCCGAAGCGACCGGCACGGTGGTCATCCTCCTCGACGAGCGTGGCGAGCGAACGATGCTGAGCCACCGCGTCCCGTTCGCGGCCGACGCAGCCAAGCCGGTTCGCGACTCGGTCGGCTGGGTGGTCCTGTCGGGGTACCTGCTGCTCGAGGCCGCCGGCGGCGACCTCGCGGCCGCGCTCGTCAGGCAGCCGTCGCGGCGTGCCCTGGTCGGCTGCACGGTGCCCGACGGCATGACGGACCGATGGCTCGAAGCGGCGGCCAGGCTGCGCCCGGACCTGCTCGTCCTCAACCACGAGGAGGCACTCGCCCTCGCACCGGGCGCGCGGGACAGGGATGGGGTCGTGGAGCTCCTCGCGGAGCGCCTCGGCTCCGGGATCGTCGTGACCGATCCTTCGGGCGCGACGGCGCGGCTGAATGGGCTGGATGGCTCGGTCAGGGTGGCGGCCGGCGCGCCGGCCATCGACACGACCGGTGCGGGCGACGCGTTTGCCGCGGCGCTCGTCGCCTCCCTTCTTGGCGGCCAGTGGCCGCCTTCCTCGGAGGCGCTCGGGGCCGCACTCAGCGCAGCGAGCGATGCGGCCTCGGCCGTTGCGAGCGCGGTCGGAGCCCAGGCACGCGTGGAAGGCGAACCGGACGCCATCGCACGGTCATGACGGTCGATGCGCTCATCGTCTCCGACGAGGTTCTCGCCGCGCTCCACTCAGGCCGTCCCGTCGTTGCCCTTGAGTCGAGCCTCATCGCGCAGGGGCTGCCGCCGCCGCACAACCTCGAGACAGCGCTCGCCGCCGAGGCGGCGGTTCGAGAGGCGGGCGCGATTCCGGCGACCACCGCCCTCGAGGATGGACGGCTGGTCGTCGGCGCCGATCGCGCGCTCCTCGAGCGCCTCGCCGATCCCGAGCGCGAGGTGGCGAAGGCCGGGTCGCGCGACCTCGGACCCCTCCTTGCGGGACGACGGTTGGCGTCGACCACGGTGAGCGCCTCCATGCGCCTCGCTCACCTCTCCGGCATCGCGATGTTCGCGACGGGCGGCATCGGCGGCGTCCATCGTGGCGCGTCGAGCAGTTTCGACGTGTCGAGCGACATCGACGAGCTGGCGGCCACCCCGGTCGCCGTCGTGTCGTCGGGTGCCAAGTCGATCCTCGACCTGCCCGCTACCCTCGAGATGCTCGAGACGCGCCGCGTTCCGGTGATCGGCTACGGCGTGGACGAGCTGCCGGGCTTCTACAGCACCGGCTCGGGGCTGCGCGTCCCGCATCGCGTCGACGGACCCAAGGCGGCGGCGGCCGCGATCGTCGCCCACCGGGCGCTGCCCGGCGCCGGCGGGCTCCTGATCGTCCAGCCACCGCCCGCGGAGCTTGCGCTCGAAGCGGCCGAGGTCGAAGCCTGGATCGATGTCGCGCTGCGCGACGCAGCCACGTTGGGTCTACGCGGCGGCGCCGTGACGCCGCATCTCCTCGCGTTCCTTGCGGATGCGTCGGGCGGCCGCACGCTTGCCGTCAACATCGGCCTGATCGTCAACAATGCGCGTGCCGCAGGGGCCATTGCATCGGCCTTGACCTGACCGATCCGGACGCTATGCTCGGGCGGCCGCTCGGCAAGCAGGTGAGGAGCGCCAGCCATGCGAATCTACGATGGCAGCCCGAGACAGGATTGGGAGGAAGTCCTCCGAAGCATCGGGGACTTTGCCGATAGCGAGCGCCTCAAGGAGATCCTGTTTCTCGAGCTCGAGGGCGGCTTCCTGCTCCAGGGCCTGGCGCTTCCTCCCGGCTCGGCGGATTCGGAGACGTTCGGCGCGCTCGTCAAGCGCACCTACGAGCTGACCGACGACCAGGTCGGCGAGATGATGGACGCCTCGGCTGCCAAGCGTGGCTCGGTCGACGCGGACCGCCCGCGTGCCGACCTGAGCAATTACTACGAGCTCGCGCTGCGCATCGTCGGCGCCTACATCGACGGTCAAAAGGCCCATGACGTGTTCCTGCTCGAGCAGGGCGGCTCGTTCGTCCTGCGGCTGTACGACGTGGCCGGAACGCACGGGGCTCACCAGCTGTCCGAATTCACGCACGAAGAGATGTTGGCTATGATCGAGTCTGCACCTGAGCAGCGAAACAGGCCCGCGCCGGCCAAGACCGGCGCGACGGAGTCAGGGAGTCCGCAATGAAGGCGATCAAGGTCCTTCTCATCAGCATCACGGCGCTCATCGCGGCGCTGATCATCATTCCGCTTACCATCCTCGCCGGACTGTTCGTGTGGCTGAAGCTCACCGAAGAGACCGATGACGAGGTGATGGAGCTCGACGACGCAATCTGACGCGTCCTGATCGGCCATGAGCCGATAGGGACGTGGGGAGGCTCGTCCGCCCGGCCAGCCCGGCAAGCGGACCGGACCGGCTGCCGAGCCCAACCTCGGTCGGTCTCGGCACCTGGACGATCAGTCGGCTGAGCGTGGGTTCCGCGGCTCAGCCGGTGGCGAGCGCCCAGGCGGCGGTCCAGCAGACGGCGGCGACCAGCATGCCGGCCCACAGGCGTCCGGGCCCGATGAGGCCCTGGGCGATGGCGCTGACCCCGATCACCCCAAGCACCAGGCCGGCTGGGTCGACGTCGCCGCCGATGACGAGTGCCGTGCCGACGCCGATGCCGGTGGCCATGGCGAGGGCCCACGCAAGGCCGAACGCGGCTCGTCGTCCGAGGCGCTGGGCCAGGTTCCTGGACCCGATCCGCGCATCGGCGTCGAAGTCGCGGACGGTGTTGGCGAGGTGGGCGGCGACGGCGAATGGTCCGACCAGCAGCGGCGCTGCGGCGACACGCTCGAGCGGCGCGCCGACACCGGCGGCGATCCAGACCGGCAGGAGTCCGAAGCTCACGAGATAGGGGAGGAACGACGCGGCGCTCCGTGACAGCCGCAGGTTGTACGCCACAGCGGACCCGGAAGCGAGGACGCCCAGCCCGAGCGGAACAGGCCCGAGCGGCAGCGATGCCACGACCTGCAGCGCGAGGCCCATGCCGGCAAGCGCCAGCGCCGCGGCCGGGCTCACCTGGCCGGACGGGATCGGTTTGATCGGCTGCACGACCGCGTCCCGGTCGCGATCGGCCCAGTCGTTGAGCGCCCCGGTCAGGATCTGCGAGCCGAGCACGCTCAGCGTGACGAGGATGACTCGCGGACCGATGGCGGAGCCGCCGGCCTGGAAGCTGAGGACCGCCGCCAGGGCCGCCGTCAGGGTGACGACCGCGGCGGCGGGTGCCGGATGGATGAGACGAATGACGGCGGGCACCCGGGAATCGTACGCGTCGCTCCGTCGACTGCCGAAGCGATGAGGCATCATGGGCGCGTCCAACATCAAACGGGGGTTGCTCGAGACATGACCACTCCAGGGCGCCGACTCCTGGCCGCCGAGATGATCGTCGCCGTGATCGCGCTGGCGGGCTGCCAGTCCGCCTCCGATGACGTAACGCCGAGCGCCGCCGAGCCCACCGAGGCGCCGTCCGCGACGACGGAACCCTCGACCGCGCCGGAAAGCGCCTCGCCGACCGACGCCGGCCAGCCCGTCGAGACGAGCGTCTTCGACCTCGAGGTCGGGGACTGCTTCAGCGCCGAGAGCGATTCGGTGGAGAGCGTCCTGGTGGTCGACTGCGAGCAGTCGCATACCTACGAAGCTTTCTTTGTCTTCGACCACGAGGCCGGTCCGGACGAGGAGTATCCGGGCGATGACGCGATGCTGACCTATGCCGACGATGCGTGCCGGCCGCCGTTCGAGGAGTTCGTCGGCATGGACTACGAGAGCTCCATCTGGTACATCACCTCGGTCACGCCGTCGGCGGAGACGTGGGCGGAGGGGGATCGCGAGATCATCTGCACGCTCGACCAGCAGGACTCGGACGGTGACGCGATCGAGGTCACCGGTACCGCGGAGGGCACGGCCGAGTAGCGTCTATCCCGAATAGCCCCGGCGCCCATTGGTTTGCGCCGGGGGGCAACCAACGACGAGGTTGGCCAGGGCGTGGACTCAGGTTTGCCTTCGCACGCAAACCTGGCCTGTTTCCACGCCGATTCGGGGCGCTCCCTCGTCGTTCGGTGCGCTGGAGCGCAAACCGCGTGAAATCAGCTCGTCGCGACGACGACTCCGTCACGACTACGGTATGATCGCTACCCGAGTAGACCAAAGGCGAACCTACTCGCGCGCGGCCCCCCACCGACAGCTTCCGCCGCCCGCTCGAGCCACCACGAGGTGCGAGGAAGACCGATGCCGAAGTATGTCTTCGTCACGGGCGGTGTTACGAGCTCCCTCGGCAAGGGCATCACGGCGG
Organism: uncultured Chloroflexia bacterium; assembly: GCA_963789435.1. Classification (GTDB taxonomy): domain Bacteria; phylum Chloroflexota; class Limnocylindria; order QHBO01; family QHBO01; genus JACDBZ01. The sequence goes on along the minus strand of CAWBKO010000001.1, from coordinate 760,542 downwards.
CCAGCATCGGGCGCATCCTCAAGGCTCGCGGCGTTCCGGTCAGCATCCTGAAGCTCGACCCGTACATCAACATCGACCCCGGCACGATGTCCCCCTACCAGCACGGCGAAGTCTTCGTGACCGATGACGGCGCCGAGACCGACCTCGACCTCGGCCACTACGAGCGCTTCATCGACGAGAACCTCTCGCAGGCGTCAAACGTCACCACCGGGCGCATCTACCAGAGCGTGATCGCCAAGGAGCGTCGCGGCGACTACCTCGGCGGCACCGTCCAGGTGATCCCGCACATCACCAACGAGATCAAGGAACGGATCGCGCGTGTGGCACGCGAGGGTACCGGCTCCGTGGCGACCAGTGGCCTTGCCGCTCACGGCGTGGTGATCGTCGAGGTCGGCGGCACCGTCGGCGACATCGAGTCGCTGCCCTTCCTCGAGGCCATCCGCCAGATGCGCAAGGACGTCGGGCGCCGCAACGTCCTGTACGTCCACGTCACCTGGCTGCCCGAGATCGGCGCCACCGGCGAGCTGAAGACGAAGCCGACGCAGCACTCGGTCAAGGAGCTGCGCGGCATCGGTATCCAACCGGACGTGATCATCCTGCGCAGCGACGAGCCGATCGATGACGAGCTCCTCGACAAGGTGAGCCTCTTCACCGATGTCGACGTCCATGCCGTCATTCCACTGAAGACCGCCAAGAGCATCTACGAGGTCCCGATCCAGCTCGAGCGTGCCGGCCTCGGCAAGCTGGTGGCGCGCGAGCTGGAGCTGCCCAATGGCGAGCCGGACCTCGCCGAGTGGCAGGAGCTCGTCAGCCGCATCCGGGCGCCGCGACCGGAGCTCGAGGTCGCGATCGTCGGCAAGTACACCGAGCTGCCCGATGCCTACATCAGCGTCACCGAGGCGCTCAAGCACGCCGCCCTCCATCACAACGTCGAGGTCAAGGTGCGCTGGATCCGCAGCGAGCATCTCGAGCGCGTCGAGCCGGAGCAGGTTGAGAAGGAGCTTGCCGGCGTCACCGGCGTGCTGGTGCCGGGCGGCTTTGGCTACCGGGGCGTCGAGGGAAAGATCCGCGCCATCCGATGGGCGCGCGAGAACCGCGTCCCGTTCCTGGGCCTGTGCCTGGGGCTGCAATGCGCGGTGATCGAGTTCGCGCGCGAGGCGCTGGGAACCGATGACGCCAACTCGAGCGAGTTCAACGTCTTCACCGAGCATCCGGTCATCGATCTCATGCCGGACCAGGCAGACGTCACCGACAAGGGCGGCACGATGCGCCTTGGCCTCTATCCAGCCCGCCTGGAGGAGGGCTCCAAGGTTCGGGCGGCCTACGGCGCCGAGATCGCCTACGAGCGGCACCGCCACCGGTTCGAGGTGAACAACGCCTACCGTGACCGGCTGTCCGATGCCGGGATGGCCTTCAGCGGCGTCTCGCCGGATGGTCGCCTGGTCGAGTACGTCGAGCTCCGCGACCATCCGTGGTTCGTGGCGACCCAGGCCCATCCGGAGCTGAAGAGCCGCCCGAACCGACCGCACCCCCTCTTCCGCGACTTCGTCGGGGCCGCCGCCGAGCGGATCGTTCCCGCCGCCAGGCCACGGCGGGTCGCGTCGCGCGCCGCCGCATCCGCCGAGCGTCGAGGATGAGCATTCGCTCCCCACGCCGATCCCGCACGCCGGCCCTGCGTCTCGAGACGCCCGAGCTGGACGCGGCGATCGCGGCCGCCGAGCGCAGCGCGATCGTGGTCTGGCGCGGTGAGCGCACGCCGTTCGAGGCGATCCCGGCGCGCATCGCACGGACCGACGGCCGCCTCGAGCGCGACGGCCTGTATCTCGGCTGGATCGATGCGCTGGAGGCATTGAACCCGCTCTATCGCGAGCGCCACGCCGCCTGGCGCGAGCGGGCCGGCGCGCGCGATACCGACGACCTTGCCGCGGCGGTCGCGGTCGGGATCGACATCGAGGCGCTCGCCCTCGAGCTCGAGCGGCTCGCCATCCTGTCGGAGACGGTCTACTACTCGGCACTGCGGCGGTACCTCGCCCTGATCGAGATCGAGCAGGGCGACGCCACGATCGCGGACCTCTGGCATGTCGAGCGGGGCGCCTCGTGGTCGCAATGGTTCGGCGAGCGCGACGTCAATCTCGCAGCGGCGGAAGCCGGGCGCGATGCGAGCGGGAGCGTCCATGGCGAGGGCTGGCGTTCCGGCGAGTCGGGGCTGGCCGGCTCCGAGGCGTCCACCAGCGCGCCGGCCGCCGCCATTGCCGAGCTGTACGCCTCGCTCGTCGGCGATCCGAGCTGGCTGCGACAGGCGCTCCGCATGGCGCCGGACGAGATCGCTCCCTTCGCCGACTTCGTCGGCTTTGTTCGCCTCCGACGGCTTCGCCATGCCGTGAGCCTCGTGCAGTACGAGATGCGCCTCTACCGCACGGATGATGAGCCGATGCAGCGCGCCTACTACAGCGGCATCGTCGGCCACATGATCGGTGCCAGCGTCCCGGAAGCCGCGTTCCTTCGCGACGCCGGGACTCCGTTCTCATCGGCCGCGGATCTGCGGCGGGCCATGCTCGCCGGGGCCATCGCCGAGCGACTCGAGAGCCGTTTCGGGACCGAGTGGTGGGCGAAGGAAGAGGCGCGGGCGCTCACCGCCGAGCTCGGCGACGCGGCGAGCACCGAAGACGTGCTTGCGCAACTCGGGTATGATGACCTTGACTGGAGACCCGTTCTGCGTCAGATCCGGACGCGGCTCATCGGCGAGATGAGCGGATACGGGGGCCCCAACATCACCACCCGTGCCGGGACCCGTAAGGTCTAACCGTTTGGGCCGCACGCGATCCCGAGCACCAGCCCACGACTCCCGTCGTGACCACGACCCCGACGCTTCACCCGAACTCATGATCGCGGATCGAGGGTGGTGCGGCGGGGCGGCTCCCGAGAAGCTCATCGAGGTCAGGTCCTACACATGATGCACAGCTGGCAGGCGAGACGACCATGAACGACGACGCGCGACCGCAGCAGCAGCGTCGCCGCTCGCGACGCCGCCAGGACACCGCTCCCCGCCGACCGCCACAGCGCGGCTTCAGCCCGCGCCGGCGCAACGACTACGCGTCCGGCCAGTACTCGTCCATCTTCACCGGCCCCTTCCCGTCCGACGCGGACGACGATGCCGGCCTGAACCTGGCCGATCTCCAGGCGAAGCCGATCGAGGAGCTGCGCGAGCTCGCGGCCGAGCATGAGATCGAGGGCTCCGAGCAGCTCGAGCATTCGGACCTTGTCCTGAAGCTGCTCGACGTCGTGCCGCTGGCACCCTCGCAGCCCCGGGAGCGCAACGGCGAGCCGGGCCTAGCCGAGGGCATTCTCGAGATCGTCGACGAGGGCTTCGGCTTCCTGCGCGTCAACGGCGTCATGCCGTCGGCGCAGGACATCTACGTCAGCACCTCCCAGGTTCGTCGCTTCGGCCTGCGGACCGGCGACCGGGTCACCGGTCAGACGCGACCGCCCAAGGACCAGGAGAAGTACTGGGGCATGCTGCGGGTCGACACCGTCAACGGCGTCGAGCCGGAGGTCGCCAAGCGCCGGCCGTCGTTCGATGCGCTGGTCCCGGTCTTCCCGGACCAGATGTTCGACCTCGAGACCGATCAGAAGAACCTGACTCAGCGCCTCATCAACCTGATCAGCCCGGTCGGCCAGGGCCAGCGCGGACTGATCCTGTCGCCGGCCAAGGCGGGCAAGACGACGGTCCTCAAGCACATCGCCGCCGGCATCACCGAGAATCATCCGGAAGCCCTCCTCATGGTCGCGCTCATCGGCGAGCGTCCCGAGGAAGTCACCGACATGCAGCGCAACGTCGACGGCGAGATCTACTCGTCCACGTTCGACGAGCCGACCGAGAACCACACCCGCGTCGCGGAGATGTGCCTCGAGATCGCGAAGCGCCAGGTCGAGACCGGCCGCGACGTCGTGATCCTGCTCGACTCGATCACGCGGCTGGCGCGTGCCTACAACCTGGCCCTGCCTGCATCGGGCAAGACCCTCTCCGGCGGCGTGGATCCGGTTGCTCTCTATCCGCCCAAGCGGTTCTTCGGCGCGGCCCGCAACATCGAGCACGGTGGCTCGCTGACGATCATCGCCACCTGCCTGGTCGACACCGGCAGCCGCATGGACGACGTGATCTACGAGGAGTTCAAGGGCACCGGCAACATGGAGCTGGTGCTGGACCGGAAGCTCTCCGAGAAGCGCATCTTCCCGGCCATCGACGTCCTCCGCTCCGGCACACGCCGCGAGGAGCTGCTCCTCGACGAGAACGAGCTGCGGATGGTGTGGACGATGCGTCGCATGTTGAGCGCGGTTGGTCCGAACGAGGGGATCGAGCTGCTCATGCAGCGGCTCGGCAAGACGGCGAACAACGCCGAGTTCCTCGTCTCGCTTTCGAAGAGCGTCGAGGCCTCCGAGCGCTCGTAGCTTCGGTCGCAGCGTCCTCGTGAGTCGGCGTCTCGCCCGCATCGCATCGGGTCTGCTGGTCCTCGCGCTTGCTGCCTGCGGGACCGGCACTGTCATCCCGAGCCCGGACGCTTCGGCGGCCCCGTCCGAACACAGCGCTGTCTCCTCACCGAGCCACGGCCCGGAACCAGCGGCCATCGAGCCTGCCCCGGGCTCGGACAGCGGGGTGTACGCACCGAATCCGGGCGCGATCGTGATTGCCATCGACCCCGGCCACGGCGGCTGCCTCGACTGGGGCGTGCCCGACCCGTCCGAGCGCGGCCCGGAGCTGGCCGAGAAGACGCTGACGCTGGGCATCGCGCAGCGGCTGCGCGACCTGCTGGTGGACGATGGGATCGGCGTGCTCATGATCCGTGACGAGGACGAGGCTCTCGCCGGTGACGAGTACGCGCCGCTCGGCTGTGCGGGGGCACCCTTTCGCGACGTGAACGGCGACGGCGTGGCCGGCTTCGGTCCGGACGTCCCGGAGGCGACCCGCACGCGCGACGAGCTCCAGGCGCGCCTCGACCTGGCCAACCTCGCCGGCGCCGATGCGCTCGTCAGCATTCACATCAACTCGCCGAGCGAAGGCGGCCAACAGGTCGAGATCGCCTTCAGCGAGACCTTCTACACCGATGAGACACCGTGGGGTGTCGACCAGACGGCGCGCTTCGCCGCCGCCATCCAGGCCGGCGTGGTTGCGCGCCTCGACCCGCTCGCGGACTACGAGCGCGGCGACCGCGGCACCACCGCGCACAACTTCTTCATGGTCGCCCCGACGCTGTTCGAACCGACCGATGAGCGACCGGATCCATTCAAGCAGCCGACACGAGGCGGGCTGATGCCGGTCGTGCTGTCCGAGGTCGGGTCGATCACGCTGCGGGCCGAGCACGACCTGCTCGCCTCCCCGGATGGCCAGCATGCCGTCGCCGAAGGACTCCTCGACGGCATCACCACCTTCTTCGCTGAACGAGGGCTGGCGGCGCGCATCGGCCTTGCCGAGGAAGCGGTCGGCCGGGCCCCGCAGCCAGTTCCGGGCGACGGCGCGATCTTCTGGGCGCCGGTCGCTCCCGATGGACCGGTCGCGTTTCGCCTGACCAACACCGGCACGGTCGCATGGCCGCCGGGGACGGAGCTGGTGGCGGGCTGGACCGTATCGGACCAGCCATACCTTGCGCAGGCGCCCGACGAGCTCGAGCGGCTCGATCTGGAGGTTCCCGCGCTCGGCCCCGGCGAGGCGGTCGTCGTCACCGCGGAATTGGCCCCGCCACCCGGCGCTCGCGCGGTGGCATGGATATCGCTCAGGAGTGACGGAACGACGCTCTCCGACCTCGGGTCTCCGCCCCTGCAGCTGGCCAGTCAGCCATGACCCGCGCGGACCCCACCGCTCCGCACGCTCCGGTAGTACCGGTCGGCGGTTCTCTTTTGGCCTTGCCCCTCTTGGCGGCCACTGTTACCATGCCTCCGCACGCGACCGGCCATCGGCCTCGGGGAACGACCTTCGGATCGGACCGAACGGCGGATCGTGCAGCAGCGACTATTCGATTATCCGCAGGCGGAGCTGGACTTTCTATTGCCTAAATTGCGACGGCTTTACCGCCGCTTCACCGAAAGCCACCTGCCGACCAGAGTAGTTGCCCACCTCTCCGTCGTCAGCCTTGTCGCCCTTGCCTCCGCCGCGGGTATCGCCCAGGCGCAGGGGAGCGGCTCAACCTCTGCGGACGCGCGTTCCGAGACCGGCTTCCCGTCGATTGTCTCCGCGGTCCGAGCCGGCGGCGTCGAGGCCGCCATCTCCACTCCGTCCACCTACAGCCTGACGGCCGTACCCGACGATCTCGTCCAGATCGATCGCGGCGCGACCGCCCAGCTGCCCGCCCCCGAGCCGCTCCCGACCCCGGTGGCCATTGATCCCAACGCCACGCCGCTCGCCGCCCCGAGCAGCATCGGTGGCGTGGCCACCGGTGTGACATCCCGCGGCGTCGCCCCTGCGCCGGCCGTCGGCGGGCTCCTGTGGCCCGTTCCTGGCGGCTCGATCAGCCAGTACTTCCACGCCGGGCACCTCGCCGTCGACATCGCCGCGCCGTATGGCTCACAGGTGGTCGCCGCCCAGTCCGGGATCGTGACCTCGGCAGGATGGCGGAACAACGGCGGAGGCAACGTGATCCAGATCGACCACGGCAACGGCCTGGAGACCGTGTACAACCACCTCGGCTCGATCTGGGTCAGCCCGGAGCGTACGTCGCCGCCGGCCAGGGGATCGGCGGGGTCGGGTGCACCGGCATGTGCACCGGGCCGCACGTTCACTTCGAAGTGATCGTGAACGGAATCATCGACAACCCGATGCGATACTTCTAGCCTCGCCGCTCCGACCGAGGCCCCACGCCGGCGTCCGACGCCGGCGTTGCTATGCTCGTCGCCGTGTTCGCTGACCGCGCTCGCATCCTCGTCTCTGCCGGGACCGGTGGCGACGGTGCCTCGACCTTCCGCCGGGAGGCGCACGTCCCGCGCGGCGGACCGGACGGCGGCGATGGCGGTCGCGGCGGGAGCGTGATCCTGGTCGTTGAGGCGGGGATGACCACGCTCGGCGACTTCAAGCGCAAGCGTCTCTTTCGAGCCGCCCCAGGCGGCCGTGGCATGGGTCGCCGCGCGCATGGCAAGAACGCTCCCGACGTGACGATTCGCGTGCCGCCCGGAACGGTGGTTCGGGCACATCCCGGAGGCGAGTTCCTCGGGGAGCTGATGGAGGCCGACGCACGGCTGGTGGTCGCTCGCGGCGGCCGCGGGGGGCGCGGCAACGTGCACTTCGCCAGCGCGACCCACCGCGCGCCGAAGCACGCCGAGAAGGGCACGCCGGGCGAGGAGCTGTGGGTGGAGCTGGAGCTCAAGCTGATCGCCGACATCGGCCTCGTCGGTGCGCCGAACGCCGGCAAGTCGACCCTGCTGGCCGCACTGACCGAGGCCCGCCCCGAGGTCGGCGCGTACCCCTTCACCACCATCACTCCCAACCTCGGCGTCATGGCGCTCGACGAGGACCACACCGCGGTGATCGCGGACGTGCCCGGCCTGATCGAGGGAGCGCACGAAGGTCGCGGACTCGGCCACCATTTCCTGCGGCACGTCGAGCGCACGCGGGTCATCGTCGGTGTCGTCGACGGCGCGGCGCGCGAGCCGCTCGAGGAGTGGCGCGCGGTCGCCGACGAGCTCCGCCTGCACGACCCCGCGCTGATGGAGCGCCCGATGCCGCTCGTCGTCACCAAGCTCGACCTGCCCGAGGTTCGCGAACGGTGGCCGGAGCTGCGTACGGCACTGGCGGCCGACGGCATCGAGCCCCTCGCCGTCAGCGCACACGACGGAACCGGCCTCGAAGAGCTCCGGGCCAGGCTCGCCGCCGCTCTGGCCGAGGCAACCATGGCCGAGGAGGCCCGCCCGGCCGACGAGGAGATGCGGGTCCATCGCTTCGATCCGCTGGAGGAGGGCTGGGAGGTGGTCGCCGAGGGCGACGGCTTCCGCGTGCGAGGTCGCCGCATCGAGCTCCAGGCGGCCCGCACCGACTTCGAGAACGAGGAGTCGCGCGACCGGTTCTGGCGCCTGCTCGAGCGGCAGGGCATCGACCTCGAGCTGCGTCGCAAGGGCGCAGGGGAGGGGACGACCGTGCACATCGGTCCGATCGAGCTCGACTGGGGCGACGAGGATTGAGCACGACCATGCTGATGGCACCGCGCGCCGCACCCCAGGCGCGGGTCGCGCGAGCGGCGCCCGACGAGGCCATGCGACGCATCGGCGTGCTCGGCGGCACCTTCGACCCGCCGCATGTCGGGCACCTCTGGCTGGCGGCCCTGGCGGCCGACGTCCTCGACCTCGACCGGGTGCTCTTCATGCCGGCCGCCCAGCCGCCGCACAAGGGCGGGCGCCTCATCTCGAAGGGGACCGATCGGCTGCTGATGACGCGTCTCGCGATCCACACCGATCCCACCTTCGAGCTGAGCGCGCTCGAGATGGAGCGGCCGGGACCGTCCTACACCATCGACAGCGTCGTCGAGCTGAAGCGGCTGTATCCGGATGCGCCGCTGTTCCTGGTCATGGCCGCCGACTCGCTCGCGCAGATCGACACCTGGCGCGAGCCGGACCGGCTGCTGGATGAGATCGAGTGGGCGGTCGGCCCGCAGCGCCGGGCACCCAGCCGCCGGATCCGTCGGAGCTGGAGGATCGCTTCGGCGATCGCGCGTCGCGCATCCACCTGCTCGACGGGTCCGTCGCTCGACGTCAGCAGCTCCGAGATCCGACGACGGGTGGCGGCCGGGCACACCATCCGCTACCTTGTGCCGCGCGAGGTGGAGGAGCTGATCATCGATCGAAAGCTGTACCGGCGTGGCTGACGAAGCCGCAGAAGCGAAGACCCTGGAGGATCGTGTCGAGATCCCTGCCGAAGCCGCCGAGCTGGCGCATCGGATCGTGGAGATCGCGTCCGACAAGAAGGGCAACGACATCGTCATGCTGCGCACCGCCGAGCTGACGAGCATGGCCGACTTCTTCGTCATCGCCTCCGGCCGCAGCGATCGCCAGGTCTCGGCCCTCTCCGGCGCCATCGTCGATGAGCTGCGCCGTGACGGGATCCGCCCGCTCGGCATCGAGGGCCGCGCCTCCGCACGCTGGGTTCTCCTCGATTTCGGCTCGGTGATCGTGCACGTCTTCGCCCCCGAGGAGCGTGAGTACTACGGCCTCGAGCGCCTGTGGGGCAAGGCCGTCCAGGTCGTCCGCATCGTCTGAGCATCGCAGCCGGGAGTACCACTCCGGTTCCTGCGGCATGGCCCATCGGTCCCATTGAGAGGACGTGCCGCGCTTCCCATGCTCGGCACATGACCGAGCGCACCCGTCGTTCACGACCGATCGAGACCTGCCGCTTCTGCAGCGGCGCTCTCATGACGAGCGTGTTCGACACCGTCTTCCGCGATCCCGAGGCCGATGAGCGACTCTTCTTCGCCATCCCCGGGGCGCTGTGCGTGCCCTGCCGCCAGCTCTACGTCGATCAGCAGCTGATCGGCATCCTTGGCCTCGACGGCGCGCGCTGCACGTTTGCGATCGAGTCCGACCGCGTCCTCCAGACCGGTCACGCCGGGCAGGCTCCCGCCGCCTAGCGCCTCGCGGCGAGCAGGTGCTCGCCAAGCCACGCGACGAGCGCCGGCTCCTCGTCCATCACGTTCGTCTTGATCGCCAGGTCCGCCTCGAACAGGCCGGTCAGCATGGCGTCCAGCTCCTCGCCCCGATATCGCCGTGCCGATTCCACGATGCGTTCCGCCATCCGCACGTTTCCGCGCCCGACCCTGCGCGCGATCTCGGTCGGTGACGTCTTCGACGCCACCAGGTCCCGCGCGACGATGAGGTCGGAGACGCGGCCCGCCAGCGAGGCGAGGATGCGCAGTCCGGGCTGACCCTCGGCCAATGCCCGACGCAACGCCTCCGCCGCGGCCGCCGGCTCCCGCCGATCGAGCGCATTCGTGATCGCGAAGACCGATGCCGGCCGCGTGTCGGCGGTCAGCGCCTCGACGTCCTCGACCTCGATCGACCGATCGCCGGCGTAGGTCGCCAGCTTGCGCAGCTCCGAATCGGCGATGCGCGTCATCTCGCCGCGCTCGACATCGGTCTCCCAGATCTGACCGCCGATCCGCTCCGCCAGGACGTGGGCGGCCCGCATCTCGATCTTGACCCCGATGCGCGGCGCGTGACTGACGATCCAGGCACGCAGCTCGCCGCGTCGCGGGGCGCCGTGCTCCTCGATCCGCCCGCCGCGCTCCTTGACGGCCTCGGCCAGTCGCTTGAGCAGGGCCGGCGGCTTGGTGATGTCGCGCGACGGCCGCTCCTCGACCAGCGCCAGCGCCGATCCGTCCGGCAGGTCGCGCACCAGCGCCAGCAGCCGATCCGTCGCGGATGTCGACCTGCCCGCCGCCTTCAGCGGCTGGCGCAGGACGGCGAGGTGGACGCCGAACATGCCCATCGTGCCGGCCTCGAGCCGCGCCCGATCGATCGCCGCCTCGTCCGGCGTGGCGCCGGGCACGATCTCGACGCGATCGGTCGCGTCCACCTCGGCCGCGAACTCGCGCAGAGCGGCGTCGAGTCCGAACCCGTCGTCGCCGTGGAGCAGCAGCAGCGGCGTGCTCACGCGCCGGCCTGCCACGCCGCCCGCAGGCGCGCCACGAGATCGTCGATCGTCAGCCCAACCACTTCGGCGAGGTCGGCCTCGAGCGCGTGTGCAGGGCGCCGGGCGACCTCGATCTGTTCGGCGTATTCGGGATGTCGGAGCTTCATGTCGTCCAGCCGCTCGTCGACGGTCACGAACTCCTGGGCGACGTGCCGATCGGCAACCGCCACCAGCACCGACGGCCAGCCGCGCGGGAATCGGTCGTCGTCGAGCAGGCAGTTGACGGGATGGGAGGCGACCGGCATCGCGAGCTCCGGATAGCCCGCCGCCTCGAGCCGGAGGGCGCCGACGATGCCGTGCTCGCCGCCGCTGCGCCGGACCTCGACCTTATCGATGTCGTGCAGGAGCGCAGCGGCCTCGACCAGCGCTCCATCGATCGGGATCTGCGCCTCCGCCAGGAGGGCGGCGCCGGCAGCGGCCACGCGGGCGACGCCCTCGGAATGGACCACGATGCCGTCGGGCAGTCCCTGCTCGTCGAGCATGCGCCGGGCGGTGGATCGGTCGGGAATGGCCACGAACCGATGCTAGCCGCGGGCCGGGCGCCGTGCACCGGGCGCGACGCGCTCCAGCCGGCATCGGTCCTGACCCGGTAGGAGCGCCCATCGGTGACGAGCTCGACGTCTCCGTCGAGATCCGTTCGGAACACGGCAATGCCGGGCCGGGCGGCGAGCGACGCCAGGGTCTCCGGCGCGGGATGCCCGTACTCGTTGCCCTCGCCGACGGAGATGACGGCCACGGTCGGGTGTGTCGCGTCGAGCAACCCCGGCGTGGTCGACGAGGTCGAGCCGTGGTGCCCGACCTTGAGCAGGTCCACGGCCGGCAGAAGGTGTCGATCCATCAGCACTGCCTCGACCGGTGCCTCGGCATCGCCGGTCAGCAACGCCGCGAATCCTCCGAGCCGCACGACCATGACGACCGACCCGTTGTTGATGTCGCCCTCCGGCAGTGGCGCGGCTGCGTCGTCATCGGTCGGGTACAGCAATCTCGACCGACGTGGCCGCGTCGAGCTGGAGGTGCTGCCCGGCGCGTGCGAGCGCCACGCGAACGTCCGCCTCGACGGCATCGGTGAGGAGGCGCTCGTACGCGGGATTCTCGAATGCAATGCCGCCGTGCAGCACGGCACCGACGCGGAACCGATCGAGGACGTCGACCAGCCCGGCGACGTGATCCTGGTGCGGGTGCGTCAGAACCAGCAGGTCGATGCGACGCGCGAAGAAGGGGAGGTTGGCGCCGAGCCGGCGCAGGGTCAGCTCCGGGTCCGGCCCGCCGTCGACCATCATGGTCGCGCCGCTCGGAGCCTCGACCAGGATCGCGTCGCCCTGGCCGATGTCGAGCACGGTCAGGTGCATCCGCCCGTCCGGCCGCGACGCAAACGTGATCGCGAGAAGGACGGTCACCAGGGCGGCCGCGAACGGCACCGGGCGGATCAGCTGATGGGCCAGGCTCGCACCGGCGCTGGCCTTCGGTTCGTCTGGTGGTCGCTCTTCGGTGCGAGATTGGCCCAGCGCCCAGCTGGCAAGGCCGATGATCGGGAGCCACGCGAGCGCGATCGGCGCGGGGAGCGAGACGTCGACGGCCGCGTACGGGAGCGACGCAACGGCCGTCCCGAGGCTGACGATCACGCGGAGGACGAGCCAGGCCGCGCCACCCGCAAGCCACGTCAACGCGTCGCCGACGGCCGGGAGGTGCACTGCGGCGTCGAGCATGCCCGCCAACGAGGCAAGCCCGCTGAACAGCATGGCGACCGGCACGAACGGCACGACCAGCACGTTCGCCAACGGCGCAACGAGGGAGAGGCGCTCGAAGTTGACCAGGATCACCGGCAGCGTCGTGAGCTGCGCTGCCAGCGTCAGCGCGACCGGCTCACGGATCCAGGCCGGCAGCGCCGGCAGCCGTCGCTCGACGCCTGCCCCGAACCAGATGAGGCCGGCGGTGGCGAGCAGCGACAGCTGGAACCCAACGTCCCAGAGCACGGCCGGCGCGACCAGCAGCATGATCAGCGCCGCCAGCCCGAGCGCCGATGCGGCGTGGGCCCGCGAGCCGCCCAGCCGCGCGACGAGCATCGCGCCCGCCATCAAGGCCGCGCGGACGACCGACGGGCTCGCGCCGGTGAGCACGACGTAGGCACCCACGACGGTGGCCGCCACCAGCGCCGTCGTCCACCGCCCGCCCGGGCGCCGCTCGAGCGGGCGTGCCATCGCCGCCACCAGCGCGGCCACGATGGCGATGTTCCAGCCCGAGATGGCGACGACGTGCGTCAGCCCTGCCGTCGCAAAGGCGTCGTTGATCTCGGGAGCGATCGACGCCCGGACGCCGAGCAGGATCCCGGCACCGAGTGCCGCCTCCGGTTCGGGCACGATCGCGTTCAGCCCGTCGAGCAGCGCCCGCCGGCTCCCGGACAGGATCGCGCCGGGACCCGTCGGCCGCCTCGACGACCTCCGCGCTCCGTGGGCGCCCGATCGCACCCACGCCCTGCCGCGCCAGGTACTCGCGGTAGGCGAAGCCGTCGAAGTCCTCGGGCAGCTCGACGCTGGTCCGGACCCGGAGGCGATCACCGCTGCGCGGCGTCGATGCCACGCGGCATCCAGACCAGCAATCGATCGGCGAGCGCCACCGGCCTGCCACCGACGGCGCTCACCAGGTCGCCGAGGACGAGCTGGATCCGATCCTCGCGCGGCCGCGGATCGTCCATGACCCTGCCGACGAGCTCGTGCTCCCCGCCGTCCACGAGGCCCGCGACCGAGGGCAGCTCGGCTGGGCGCGACGGATCGGTCGCTCGCCTGGCGCCAGGCGCCGACGGCGGCGAAGCCGACGACAACGCCGACCAGCAGCAGGCTGCCGCCGGCGTCGACCTCGGGCCGATCGACCGCGCCGGCCGCCAGCGCGCCGAGCCGTCGCCGCGAGGAGCAGCGCCGGCGAGGGGGCGATGGCGAGATCGGCGGACAGGATCCCCGCGGCGACGCCGCCAAGCGCGAGCGGAAGCGCGAAGCGACCGATGCCCACCGTCAGCGAGCGGTGGCGACGCCCTGGATGTCCTCCAGCTGGCCTCGGTTGATCACGCCGCGCTGGACGGCGTCGTCGAGCGACGCGAACGGCTGCTCCTGGCGCGCGCGCCACGATCTTCTGGACGGTGACAGGCCCGATCCCCGGCAGCGCCTCGAGCTCCTCGGGCGTGGCGGTGTTCAGGTTCGACCATCCCGCCGCCGCCACCCGCTGCCGCCGCGCCGGAGGGCGCAGGGCCACCGCCGGCGACCTGGGACTCGCCGATGCGCGGCACCCGGACCTGCTCCCCGTCGACCGAGGGCCTGCGCGAGGTTGATGGTCGCCGCCGCGGCCGCCAGGTCGGCGTCGGAGGCGTATCCGCCGGCCGCGGCGATCGCATCGGCGATGCGGGATCCGGCGGGCAGCTGTCGGACCCCGGGCTCGACGCACCGCACCCTGGACGTCGACCACGATCGTCTCGGTCCCAGTGGTCGCGGAGGCCGCCGGCGCGCTGGCGACCGGCGTCGGCAGCGTCAGGGCTCCGGCAGCGAGGTCCGGCGAGCCATCCTCGATCGGCGCCAGGGCCAGCCAGCCGGCCGCGAGCGGCAAGGATGAGCGCACCGCCACCGGCGGCGACCATGATCCGGTCGGATCGAGCCACGTTCGAAGCCTCCGCGCGGGAGGCGAGGTGGGGGACGGGGAGCAGCTGCGTCCGAAGCCCGGCGCCCGGGCACTCGACGCCGGGCATCGGAAGCAGGGCCGCAGGCTACGCCGCGGGCCCTTACCGATCGGTTATCGGCGGCCTTACCGGGGAACCTAGCCCTTCGGCGTCACCACGTTGACGAGCTTGCCGGGGACCTGGATGACCCGCATCGGCGCACGGCCGCTCAGGTAGCGCTGCACATGCTACCGACGCGAGCGCCATCTGCTCGATCTCCTCCGGCGGCGTGTCGACGGTTACGACCAGCCGGTCGCGCAGCTTGCCGTCGACCTGCACCGGCAGCTCGATCGTGTCGGAGGCCGCCAGCGCCGGATCGGCCACCGGCCACGGCTGCTGGTGGACGCTGTACGGGTGTCCGCGGCGCTCCCAGAGCTCCTCCGCGGCGTGCGGCGCGACGGGCGCCAGCAGCAGCAGCAGCGTGTCGACCGCATCGGCGTACGCCGGGTGGCCACCGTGGCCGGCCTCACGTGCGCGGATGACCGCGTTGGTCAGCTCCATCAGCTTGGAGATGGCCGTGTTGAAGTGGAACGCCTCGTAGTCCTCGGTGACCGCCGCGATGGTGGTGTGCGTCGCGCGCCGCAGCGCGCGCTCCATCTCCTCCGGGTCGCCGGGCACGTCGACGGTCCGGCTGCTGCCCCTGTCCGGCTGGGCGGTGCCCCACACCCGGCCCAGCCAGCGATGGATGCCCTCGATGCCCGACGGGTTCCACGGGCCGCCCTGGTCCCAGGGCCCGATGAACATCAGGAAGGCGCGGACCGTGTCCGACCCGTAGCGATCCGCCAGCTCGTCCGGCGCCTGCACGTTGCCGCGCGACTTGCTCATCCGGTTGTGATCGGCGCCGAGGATCTGGCCCTGGTTGCGCAGCTTCAGCGTCGGCTCGTCGATGCCGACCAATCCCAGGTCACGCAGCGCCTTGACGAAGAAGCGGAAGTACATCAGGTGCATGACGGCGTGCTCGGATCCGCCCGTGTACAGGTGGATCGGCATCCACTCATCGACCCTGGTGCGGTCGAATGGCCCGTCGTCGTCATGCGGAGAGCAGTAGCGCAGGAAATACCAGCTCGAGTCGACGAAGGTGTCCATGGTGTCGGTCTCGCGCCGGGCGGCGGCGCCGCACACCGGGCACTCGGCGCGCAGGAACTCGGCGTGGGACTGCAGCGGGCTGACGCCGGTCGGCGCGAAGTCGACGTCCAGCGGCAGGACCACCGGCAGCTGGTCCTCGGGCACCGGTTGGGCGCCGTGCTCGTCGCAGTAGATGATCGGGATCGGCGCGCCCCAGTAGCGCTGGCGCCCCGCCACCCAGTCACGCTGGCGGTAGGTCACGGCGAACCGGCCCCGGCCCGATTCCTCGAGGGCGCTGATGATGGCAGCCACACCCTCGGCGGCCGGCATGCCGGTGAACTCACCGGAGTCGATCAGGACCTCGTCTTCGGTGTGCGCGACGAACGCCTCGCCTTCGGGCAGCTCGCCGGAGTCCGGCGCCACGACGTAGCGGATCGGCAGGTCGAACTTCTCCGCGAACTCGTAGTCGCGCTCGTCGTGCGCGGGGACGGCCATGATCGCGCCGGTGCCGTAGCCGGGCAGGACGTAGTCGGCGATCCAGATCGGGATCCGCTCGTTCGTCATCGGGTTGATGGCGTAGGCGCCGATGAAGACGCCGGTCTTCTCGCGCTCGGTGCTCATGCGCTCGATCTCGGTCTCGCGCCGCGCGTTGGCGACGTAGGCGTCGACATCGGCCCGGCGATCCTCTGTGGTCAGGACCGATACCAGCGGATGCTCGGGCGCCAGGACCATGAAGGTGGCCCCGAACACCGTGTCGGGACGCGTGGTGAAGACGCGGATCGGCTCGACGTCGTCGGGCTCGGTTGGGAAGTCGATCTCGGCTCCCTCGGACCTGCCGATCCAGTTCGTCTGCATCGACTTGATCGGCTCGGGGTAGTCGAGGCCGTCGAAGTTCAGCAGCTCGTCGCTGTAGTTCGTGATGCGGAAGTACCACTGCTCGAGGTCGCGCTTCGTGACCTGCGTGTTGCAGCGCCAGCAGCGCCGATCCGGCCCAACGACCTGCTCGCGGGCCAGCACGACCTGGTCCTTCGGGCACCAGTCGACCGCGCCCATCGCCTTGTAGGCCAGCCCGGCCTCGAAGAACTTCAGGAACAGCCACTGCTGCCAGCGGTAGTACTCGGGGTCGCAGGTGACGACCTCGCGCGTCCAGTCGAAGCTGGCGCCCATGACGCGCATCTGGCGCCGCATGGTGTCGATGTTCTGGTACGTCCACTTCGCCGGGTGGATGCCGCGGTCGATCGCGGCGTTCTCGGCAGGAAGCCCGAAGCCGTCGAAGCCCATCGGGAACATCACGTTGTAGCCCTGCATGCGGTGCATGCGGGCGACGATGTCCGGCCCCGTCATCGCGTACCAGTGGCCGATGTGGAGGTCGCCCGACGGGTACGGGTACATCGTCAGGTCGTAGCGCTTGGGGCGCGGGTCGTCATCGCGCGCGACGTAGAGCTCGTCGGCCTCCCAGCGCTGTCGCCACTTCTCCTCGAACGAGGTCGGGTCGTACCGGCTGGCCGCGCGGCGTGCGGGCCGTTGTCTCGGTGCTCACGCTGCGCCCCTCCTTGCGATCCAGCAGTCGACGACGTAGGGCAGCTCGAGCCGATCCTCCAGACCGACGCCGTTCATGGTCATCATCTTGATGAACGCGCCACGGTACCGTTCCTGGAGCTCGGCCGGCGCGGTGCGCAGATGCGACTTCGTGTACGCCAGCCCCAGGTAGTCCGAGCCGGTCATCGGGACGACATGGCGGACCTGGTGGAACTCCGGCTCCTCGAACCCGCCGGCAGCTCGCACGGCGTCGCGGGTCTCCGGCAGCGGGCCGGGCCTGCGGACATCCGACCCGTCGATCCCGTACTCCGCGACGAGCCGCCGCTCGCCGGCCACCAGCGGCGATGGCTCGGTGTCGCCGACGTTCCAGAAGAACGCGATGCCTCCACCGGGGCGAACGATGCGCGCCATCTCGGCCAGGGCAGCCGGAGCGTCGAACCAGTGGTACGCCTCGCCGGCCAGAGCCGCGTCGAAGCTCGCCGCGGGCAGGCCGGTCTCCTCGGCCGCCGCCTGGATGATCTCGATCTGCAGGTGCTCGGCCGCCGCTCGCTCGCGAAGCACGGCGAGCATCGGGGCGCCGGGGTCAACGGCGGTCACCCGCCAGCCGCGTGCGGCGGCCGCTCGAGCGACCTTGCCGGTTCCCGCACCCAGGTCGACCACCTCGGCGTCCGCGGGCAGCGCCAGTCGCTCGGCGACCAGGTCGAACAGCGCGGCCGGATACCCGGGCCGGTAGCGCTCGTACTCGTCGGCCCACGCATCGAATGCCCGTGCGCGCACGCTGGGGTGGGGCGATCCTCATCGGTCGTCACCCTCGGGGAACCAGGCCATCAGCACCTCGTCGCGGTAGGCGTCGCCGGATCGGTACTGGCGCCGTCGAATGCCCTCGCGGACGAAGCCGCGATGCTCGTAGACGGCGATGGCGCGCTCATTGTCCGGAAAGACCCCCAGCGAGATCTTTCCCAGCCCACGCTCGCGCGCCCACGCCTGTGCGCCGGCGACCAGCTCGCTGCCGATCCCGACGTCGCGCCAGTCGATGGCGATGCAGATCGAGAGGACGCCGATGTGCTCCGTGGCGCGCCCGCGATCGACGCTGATCAGCACGTTGCCGACGATCTCACCGTCCGCCTCCGCCACCAGCGCCAGCGACTCCTCGGCCCGGATCAGCTCGCTGATCCAGAACGCCTCCGATGGCTCGCTGATGGCGCCCGGCGTCGTGATCAGCCAACGGCCCTCGGTGCGAACGTCGGCGAACAGGCGTGCCAGGGCGCGACCATCGGTCGGACGCCCCGGACGCAGCGTCCAGCGCCGGCCGTCCCGGGCCGTCTTCGCCTCTCCGCTTCCCGTCAGGATCATCTCGCCATCTCCGGACAACAACGAACCCCTCCGTCGCCAGGACGAAGGGGCTCACATCTTCGCGGTACCACCTGAGCTTGACCGATGAAGGTTGGTGGAGCTGGGGGGACTCGAACCCCCGACCCCCTGCATGCCATGCAGGTGCTCTCCCAGCTGAGCTACAACCCCACGATCGGTCCACTCGTCGGCGCGCTATCGGGCGCCACCCGGCCGGACTCGTCGCCCGACTGCTCGACGGGTGAGTTCCGCGCTCCTCGAACGCCGGCTCGCACCGATTCCGGCTCGCTGTGAACGAGGCACTGCGCGTACTGATCCCGCGTCAACGCATCGGCCGGGAGGATATCACAGGGGCTGTTTCGGCCTCAATCTGCGAGGGCTTGACACGACTCATATATTAACAATATGACTCGTATCGCTAATGACCCGGGCGGCCGCGCGTACCGGAGCGCGCTCCGAGCGGAGCAGGCCGAGGCGACGCGAGCGCGCATCCTCGATGCCACCATTCGAGTCATCGCCGGCGGCCTGGCCTACGTGTCGGTTCCCGCCGTGGCACGCGAGGCGGGAGTGTCCGTGCCCACCGTCTATCGTCACTTCGCGACGAAGCGAGACCTCCTGGCGGCCGTCTACCCGCACTCCGTGCGCGGGTCCGGCCTGGATGAGCTGGTCAGACCACGTTCGATGGACGAGCTCCTGGGCGGGCTGCGCACGTACTTCGAGCGCACCGATTCGCTCGGCGACCTTGCGCGCGTGGCCATGGCCAGCCCGGGCGCCGACGAGGTCAGGGCGCTCAACATGCCGGAGCGGCTCGCGATGTTTCGTCGCATCGCCGAATCGGTCGTTCCCAGGCCGTCGGATGCGGATCGTGATCGGATCGCGCGCCTCCTGGTGGTCCTCACGGCCTCATCCTCACTGCGCCTGTGGCGCGATCAGCTCGGCTCATCGGTCGACGAGGTGGCCGATGACGTGGATTGGGTGATCCACGCGCTCATCGCCTCTGCTGCTACCTCGAGGAAACGATGATGAAGACAGCAACTCGCTCGGCAACGACCCGGCGGCTCGCCGACCTGCGCATGGCCGATGTCGCCGAGGTCGGCGGCAAGGCGGCAAGCCTCGGCGAGCTGATCGCCGCCGGCGTCCACGTGCCCGATGGGGTCGTCCTTCCCGCGGCCGCCGCCGACATGACCTCGGAGGAGCGACGGTGGCTGTCGGGCGCCGGGGCGTGGGACCTTGGCGCCGGGCCGTTCGCGGTCCGCTCAAGCGCGATCGCCGAGGATGGCGCCGAGCGATCGTTTGCCGGCATGTTCGAGTCCGTGCTCAACGTGTCCGCTGATGACGTCCCCGCGGCAGTGGATCGCTGCCTCGCGAGCGCATCGGCTGCCCGGGTCGCCGACGTACGAGGCTGCCGGTGGCGGCCGGATGGCCGTCATCATCCAACAGATGGTTGCGGCCGGCCGCGGCCGGTGTGGCGCTCACCGCAGATCCGATCAACGGAGACCGGAGCACCGTGCGTCGTGACCGCCGTCCGTGGGCTCGGGGAGCGCCTGGTGTCCGGTGAGGCCATCGGTGACGAGTGGGTGGTGCGGGGCGACGCGGCCACGGCTCGCCGCCAGCCGGAGCACGCAATCGATCGCCGCCAGGCCGTCCAGATCGCGAACGAGGCACGTCGCATCGCGGCTGCCCGCGGGATGCCGCAGGACATCGAGTGGGCGATCGATGCGGAGGGCGCGCTCTGGATCCTCCAGGCCCGGCCGATGACTGCGCTGCCGCCCGACGTGTCGTGGGAGGCGCCTGCGCCCGGGGCGTACACACGCATGCTTCGATTCGGCGAGTGGATCGGCGAGCCGGTCACGCCGCTCTTCGAGTCGTGGCTGCTGACGGCGCATGGAGGACCGCATGCACGCGCTCTTCCGGGAGTGATCGGGCAGATCGCGCCGCGGCCGCTACCACGTCGTGGTCAACGGCTGGTACTTCTACTCGATCAACTTCATCTCCGGCGGCGCCCTGCTCCGCAGCCTTCCCGGCATGCTCGTGACGGCCGTTCGCGAGCCGCGCCACATCGCGGGGATCATTCCGCCGACTGTTCGGCACAGCTTCCCGATCTTCGAGCGGATGTGGCGCGAGGACCTTCAGCCGCGCTACCGGGCGGCCGTCGCCGATGCCGAGCGGCGCGTGGAGGCGCTGCCGGTCGCCGAGCTTCCCGGTCGCTGATCGACGAGCTGGCCGACGCTGGCCGGCGAGTACTTCGTCTCGATCGCGGCGCTGAGCGGTGCGGCGCTACAAGATGGAGATGAACCTCGCGCAGTTCTACCGACGCCACCTCGCGCCGTCGCTCGGTGGCAGCCATCTGCCGCTCGCTCGCGGGCTTCGAGCCGTCGGCCGATCGGAAGCGCGAGGCCATCGTGTCGCTCGACTGGTGGCACGCGCCGATGCCGCGTCGAGGCGCCGCGCGAGCCGATGCCGCGACCACGCGCGCGTGGTCGAGGCGCGGCAGGCCGCCGAGGCCGCGGCGCTCGCGGCCCTGGCCTCGTCGCCACGGCGCCTGCGGGCCTTCCGCCGTCTGCTCGCCGATGCCCAGCACCTCGTCCCGATTCGGGAGGAGCAGATCGAGGAGCTGACCATCGCGTGGCCGGTCATGCGCCGCGCGGTCCTCCGCATCGGCGAGGCGCTGGCCGAGCGCGGCGTGATCGCGAACGCGGACGACGTCTTCTTCCTGACCCGCGCCGAGGCCCTCGCGGCGCTCGACGGCGAGCCGCGCCGTCAGCCGGTCGACGTGCCGGCCGCGGCGCGTCGCTGCGCGCTCGAGCAGGCGCGATCTGGTGCCGCCGCTGCTGGTCGGCCGCGTGAACCCGATGCTCCAGCGGTGTGGGACAGCTTCCCGCGGCTCATCGGTGCCCGTCCATCGGACGCAGCGCCATCGTTTCGGGCGTCGCCGGCATCGGCCGGGCGAGCGACCGGGACGGTTCGCGTCATCCGCGGCCCGGAGGAGTTCGACCAGCTCCAGGCCGGCGAGATCCTCGTGGCGCCGCTGACGGCTCCGGCGTGGACGCCGCTCTTCACGCGCGCCGCCGCGGTCGTGACCGACGTCGGGAGCGCGGCGGCGCACGCCTCGATCATCGCGCGCGAGTACGGCATCCCGGCCGTCGTCGGCTGCGGTGACGCGACGGCCCGCCTGCGACGGGGATGCGCGTCACGGTCGATGGCAGCACCGGCAACGTCGAGCCCGCGCGGAGATCGAAACTGGGCTTGACCCTGACGTTACGTTAGGCTCTAGGCTCGTGCCGAAGGACGAACCAATGAGCTTGACGGTAGGCGCGGTTTCCCGGCTCGCCGGGGTCACCGTGCGGACGCTGCACCACTACGACCAGATCGGGCTGCTGAGCGCCAGCGGCCGGTCCGAGGCCGGCTATCGCCGGTACGACGACGCGGATCTGGATCGGCTGCAGCGCATCCTCTTCTACCGCGAGCTCGGGTTCGGCCTGGACCAGATCAGGGACGTCATGACCGATGGCGGAGCCGATGCGACCGAGCCACCTCCGGCGGCAGCACGCGATGCTGCTCGATCGGATCGGGAGGCTGAAGCGCATGGCGACCGCCGTCGAGAAAGCAATGGAGGCACGAACCATGGGAATCGATCTCACGCCCGAGGAGCGTTTCGAGGTCTTCGGCGACTTCGACCCCGACCAGTACGCGGCCGAGGTCGGAAGAGCGCTGGGGCGGAACCGATCCCTACAAGGAGTCGCAGCGCCGGGTGGCGCGCTACACGAAGGCCGACTGGCAGCGGATCAAGGCCGAGGGCCAGGCCGCGATCGAGACGGTCGTCGCGGCGATGAACGCGGGCAAGCCGGCCGACAGCCCGCAGGCCATGGACGGCGCCGAGGCGCATCGGCGCCAGATCAACGACGCGTTCTACGACCTCTCGTACGAGATGCACGTCGGCCTGGCCGAGATGTACCTCGCCGATCGCGCGATTCACCGCCACCTACGAGAAGATCGCGCCCGGGCTGGCGCAGTACCTCCACGACGCGATCAAGGCCAACGCCGCCCGCCAGGGTGGCGTGAGGACCCGGCCTAGGTCCCGAAGACCGCGGTCAGCCCCGTCTCGAGATCGCGCGGCGCGTAGCCAAGCTCGCGCCGCGCCTTGGCGTCTGTCCCCCAGTACGTGACGCCCGCGCTGGCGCTGACGATTTCGCCGAGGTCGGGGCCGATGCGGCGGACGATCGGCGCCGCCGCCCGCAGCGCCCAGGTCGGCGTCGACAGCCGCGGCGGTCGCTGGGCGGCGATGGCCGCCACGCGGCGAACCAGCTCCGCCATGGTGGTGAGCTCGCCACCGAGCACGAATGTCTCTCCGGCGGAGCCCTTCTCGCCGACGAGCGCGATCCCGGCCGCGATGTCCTCGACGTGCGCCATGTTCAGGCCGAGGTCGCCGAAGGTGAGCGAAGGAAGCTTGCCGGTCGCTGCCTGGTGGAGGACACCGCCGAGGCTCGAATGGTCGCCGGGTCCGTACACGCCGCCGGGCATCGCGATCAGCACCGGGGCGCCGGCCTCGATCCGATGGTGCGCGACGAGATGGGCGCGGTGCTTGGTCTCGTCGTAGTAGCTGACATACCGATACGGTCGTGGTCGCTCGTAGGTCTCGTCGACCACCCGGTAGCCGGTGTCGCCGAAGGCGTTCTGCGTGGAGACGTGCACGATCCGTCCGACGCCGCCCTCGTGGGCCGCGTCGAGCACTCGCTCGGTCGCCGTCACGTTTGCCGACTCCATGGCGGCGCGCGCCGACTTCGGGATGCCGACCCGGTAGTCGCCGGCCAGGTGATACGCGACGTCGCATCCGTCGAGGGCGCCGCCGAGCGCCGCCGTGTCGAGGACATCACCGATGACCACCTGGCAGCCGGCGGCCCGGAGGCGAACCGCCGACGCCTCGCCGCGGGCAATCGCTCGCACCTCGGTGCCGGCGTCACGCAAGCGCGCCACGAGGTGGCGGCCGATGAAGCCGGCGCCACCCGTCACGAAGGCCCTCACTCCCCTGGGTCGCCGAACCGCTGCTGGAGTCGCTTCAGGCTGGCATCGATGTCGCCGCCGGCGGCGCCGGCGATCATCGGCTCCATGAAGCGCGTGATCATCGAGCCGCGGATCTCCATCGCGAAGCCGAGGTCGGTGGCCGCGCCGTCCTGCGTCGGCGCGAGGTCGAGGGTGCCGTGCGCCTTCACGCCGCTGACCTCGCTGCCGATGGCGAGGTGCCGCGGCGGGTCGTACTCGGTGATGGTGAGCAGTGCCTCGATCGTCTGGCCCATCAGCTCGCGCGCCACCAGCGCCGTGGCGCCAACGCGCATCTCGCCTTCGGACGTCACGCGTGCGCTCTTGACTCCCATCTGCCACTCCGACAGGTTGTCGAGGTCCGAGATGTAGGCGAACACCTCCGCCGGTGAGGCCCCGATGACTGCCCGCCGCTCAACCCGTTTCATCGGTCAACCGTACCCGACCGGCGCGACTCAGTGCAGGATCTGCGACAGGAACTGCCGGGTGCGTGCCTGGGTGGGGGCTTCGAAGATCTGCTGCGGCGGCCCCTCCTCGACGATCACGCCCTGGTCGAAGAAGACCATGCGGTTGGCCACGGCGCGCGCGAATCCCATCTCGTGCGTGACGCAGATCATGGTCATGCCGGCATCCCGCGCCAGTGACTGCATGACGTCGAGCACCTCGCTGATCATCTCGGGATCGAGCGCGGACGTGGGCTCGTCGAACAGCATGATCTTGGGGTTCATTGCCAGCGCCCGGGCGATGGCCACGCGCTGCTGCTGGCCGCCGGAAAGCTGCGCCGGGTACTTGTGCGCCTGCTCGGGAATGCCGACGCGCTCGAGCAGCTTCATTCCGTTCGCATCGGCATCCGCCCGGGAGTGGCTCCGAACCCGCATCGGTGCCAGCGTGATGTTCTGGAGCGCCGTCAGGTGGGGGAACAGGTTGAACGACTGGAAGACCATCCCGATCTCGCTGCGGATGGCCGCGATGTTGCGAACGTCGTTCGTCAGCTCGATCCCGTCCACGATGATCTCGCCGCGCTGGTGCTCTTCGAGCCGGTTGATCGTGCGGATGAACGTCGACTTTCCCGAGCCGGAGGCGCCGAAGATGACCACCACCTCGCCGGCGCTGACCGTCAGGTTGATCCCGCGCAGCACGTGGAGCTGACCGAACCACTTGTGCACGTCACGGGCGACGATGATCTCCTTCCCCGCCGGCTGATCAGTTGGCTCGGTCACGACTCCACCTCGCTGCGGTTTCGGTCGAACGTGGCTGATGTCGGCATCATCGCGTACCCACCCCCAGCGCGCGCTCGAGCCGATAGCTGGCCTGGGACATGGCATAGCAGAGTACGAAGAAGACGCCGGCAACGAAGACGTAGACCTCCAGGTAGGCGCCGAACGACTCCGGCTGCGCCAGCACGGCGCGACCGATCCCGAGCAGCTCCGCGAGGCCGATGATCGTTACCAGGGTCGTGTCCTTCAGACAGGCTGATGAAGAGGCCGACGTTGGCCGGAATGACCGATCGCAGTGCCTGCGGCAGGACGACGTAGAGGTTCATCTTGGTCGTGCTGAGGCCGAGCGCCTGCGACGCCTCGATCTGGCCGCTCGGAATCGCCTGCAGGCCACCGCGGACGTTCTCGGCCACGTAGGCCGCCGAGAAGAGCGTCACGCCGCCCATCGCCCGAGCCACCCGGTCGAGTCGCCACTCGCCGGGCAGGAAGAGCGGCAGGATGATGTCGGCCATGAACAGGATCGTGACGAGCGGGACCCCCCGGATCAGCTCGATATAGCCGGTGCTCAGGATTCGGACCGCGGGCAGCTGGCTGCGACGACCGAGCGCAAGCAGAACGCCGAGCGGGAACGAGAGGAGGATCCCCACCGTGGCGATCAGGACGGTGAGCAGCAGGCCACCCCAGGCATTCGAGCTGATCGAAGGGAGGAACGTCCCTCCGATCCCGCTGAGGAGCAGGAACGAGAGTGGCACGGTGACCAGCCATGCGATTGCGATGGGCCGGCGCGGGACGAGACCGCGGAGGCCGGCCACGAACCCGACCGCGACGAGGGCCGCGTTGAGCGCGAGCGCCGCTGCAGGCACGATGCCCAGCGGCGAGACGAGCACGAGCGCCGCAAGCATCAGCTGGCAGGCGGCGAGTGTGATGGCCAGCGCACGCGTCGACTGCCCGTACACGCCTGCGGACAGGCCGCCGAGCACCGAGATGATCGCGAGGTTGAGCCACACTCGCCACGCCTGGTCGGGGGGAAACTGGCCAATGAGGAAGAGGCGCAGGTTATTGGTGATCACGCTCCAGCGTGCCTCGGTCAGGGCCCACTGGCCGACCTGGAGCAGCAGCCAGACGAGCGCGGCACCGACAAGCACGGTGGTCAGTCCGTTCCCCCACCCCGAGAACAGGTTCTGGCGCAGCCACGCCAACGGGCCCACCACCGTGATCGGCGGGGGCAGCGTCTCGTTCGGCACCTGCGCGGTCACCGTTCCAGCACCTGGACGCGGCGGTTGTAGAGGTTCATGAAGAGCGACGTCACGAGGCTGATGGCGAGGTAGGTGCCCATGATCAGGATGATCACCGGGACCGGCTGGCCGGTCTGGTTGGCCATGGTCTGGCCGACTTTGAAGAGGTCGGGATAGCCGATCGCCACTGCCAGGCTCGAGTTCTTGACGAGGTTGAGGTACTGGCTCGTCAGTGGCGGCACGATGATGCGGAGCGCCTGCGGGAACACGATCAGGCGCAGCGTGTCGCCCTCCGACAGCCCGAGCGCGCGCGCCGCCTCGAGCTGGCCGCGGCGAACCGCCTGGATCCCGCCGCGAACCACCTCCGCGATGAAGGCGGCGGTGTAGAGCACCAGACCCAGGAGCAATGCCACGAACTCCGGCGACAGGGCCAGCCCACCGGTGAAGTTGAACCGCTCGCGGACCGGCAGGTCGAATATGACCGGTGCCGCGACGATCCAGCCGATGATCGCGAGCGCGAGCAGGCCGAGCCAACCCGCGGCGCGAAGGCCGTGCAGCGGCCGTCCTGCGTCCGCACGGCGCTTCGAGATGATCCGCGCGGCAACGAGAAGCACGATCCCGAGGCCGGCGAAGGCGAGCCACAGCGGGAGGCCGGCGCTCAGCTGCGGTCCGGGCACGAACAGCCCGCGCTGGTTCAGGAAGATCGACCCGGGCAGCGTCAGCGTCTGCGCGATCGCCGGGAGCTGAAGCAGGACGGCGAAGTAGATGAGGACGAGCTGCACAAGGAGCGGCGTGTTGCGCATCAGCTCCACGTAGGCGGACGTGATGCGCCGCAAGAGCCAGTTTGGGGAGAGCCGTGCAACACCCACCACGACGCCGAGAATTGTGGCCAGGATGATCCCGAGGAAGCTTACGAACAGGGTATTGAGCAGCCCGACCAGAAACGCCTTGGCGTACGTGTCGCGAGACGTGTACGGGATCGGGGACTCGCTGATGTCAAACCCGGCGCTCCGGTTGAGGAATCCAAAGCCAAAGCCGAGGCCCCGCTCGTTCATCGCCGTCATGAGATTGCGGACCATGAACGCGACGAGCACCGCAACGACGAGCACGACCACGATCTGCGCGACGATGCGAAGCACCCGGACGTCCCGCCACGGCGGAACGGCCGATGTGCGCGAAGGTTGAGGGTCCGGCATCATGCGAGCCGGTTGACGTCGATCCGGGGCGGGCGGTCCCGCCCCGGATCAGGCTCGACCTATCGGTACGGCGGTGCGTACAGCAGCCCGCCGTCCGTCCACAGCGCGTTCAGCCCACGCTCGAGTGCGAACGGGGTGTCGGCGCCCAGGTTTCGCTCATAGATCTCGCCGTAGTTGCCCACCGCCGTGATCACGTTGATGACCCACTCGGGGTCGAGGCCCAGGCCGGACTCGAACGGATCGGTGTCTGGCACCGTTTGGCCGAGCAGGCGCAGAACGCCTGGGTCTTCGCTCGTCGCCGCCGTGTCTGCCACGTTGGCCTGGGTGATCCCGAGCTCCTCGGCCTGGATGGTTGCGAACACGGTCCACTTCACGACGTTGAACCATTGGTCGTCGCCGAGCGGCGCCACCGGCCCGAGCGGCTCCTTCGACATGACCTCTTCGAGGATCAGGTGGTCACTGGGGTTCGCGAACGCCGTCCGCCGCGCGACCAGCTGTGAGCGGTCGCTGGTGACCGCGTCGCAGCGGCCCTCTTCGTAGGCGGCATAGGTCGGGTCGATCTCCGGGAAGACCTGTGGGGTGATGGAGTCGCCGAGCCGATCAGTCAGGTTGAGCTCGGTCGTCGTGCCGGACTGGACACAGACCGTGGCACCGGCCAGTTCATCGATCGTCGTTGCATCGGTCAGCGTCGAGTTCACCATGATCGCCTGGCCGTCGTAGAACGTCGTCGGTCCGAACAGTCCCCACGAGGTGTCGCGGCTGACCGTCCACGTGGTGTTGCGAATCAGCACGTCGATGTCGCCCGACTGGAGGAGGGGGCCTCGCTGGTCGGTGCCGACGTCGCGGAATTCGACCAGCGTCGGATCGCCGAGCACCGCCGCCGCAATGGCGCGGCAGAAGTCGACGTCGAAGCCGGTGTAGTCGCCGGACGCCTCATCGAGGAAGCTGAAGCCGGGCAGCGCGCCGTTGACGCCGCAGATGAGCTGCCCGCGCGCCTGCACGTCGGCCAGGCGTCCCTCGCCCGTCGACGGCGCCTCGGACGCGGGCGCCTCGCTCTCGGCGGACGACTCCGCGGGGCTCGCGCCGCTCGCATCCGGTTCGGCGCTGGTGGACGGAGGCGGCGTATCGCCGCAGGCCGTCATGACCAACGCGAGGACCACGAGACCGATGATGGACAGTCCGGACCTGGACATGAAACGTTACCTCCCTCTCAGGGCGACTCGAGTCGGCCGCCGGGCCCTGGCGGGCCGTTTCCCATCCTACGTGCCACGCGCAACAGGGGGTCGGTCAAGGCGCACAATCGGCGGCATGAAGTTCCATACCACGATCCTGCAGGGCGACAAGACGGCCACCGGCATCCGGATTCCCGACGAGGTGGTCGAGGCGCTCGGCTCGGGCAAGCGGCCCCTGGTGAAAGTGACCATCAATGGCTTCACCTACCGCTCCAGCATCGCGACGGTCAGCGGCGCGTCCATGGTGGGCGTGAGCGCCGAGAATCGCGCCGGCGCCGGGGTGGCGGGAGGCGACGAAGTGGACGTCGAGATCGAGCTCGATACCGAGCCGCGCGAGATGATCGGTACCGGCCGAGCTGGCCGCCGCGCTCGACGCCGAGCCGAAGGCACGCGAGACGTTCGACAAGCTGTCGAACAGCAACAAGGGGTGGCACGTGATCCAGGTCACCGGTGCGAAGACCGACGAGACGCGGCAGCGACGGATCGCGAAGTCGGTCGCGACCCTCCGCGAGGGCCGCCCGCGCTGAGCGCGCCGAGGCCCCGGACCTCCGGGGGAGAGACACGCCAGCCACTCGTAACTACGCTGGACCTCAATCCGTACGGCGCCGAGAAGGCGCCGGAGTGTTCAGGCTTGGCTGTTTCTCTCCTGCGACGAGCGCCTCACATGCGCGCAGAGATCGCGCTTTCGGCGACCGAGACCCGCGAATTGGCGCGCCTCGCCGTCGCGCTGGCCGTCGTCTCGTTGATCTTCGCACTCCTCGGAGTCGGGATCGTGCTTCAGACCGGCGACCCGGCGTCGGCCGCCGGAGCGTTGATCATGGCCGCGCTCGCCGGCGCGTTGATCCACGCTCGCCGGGAGCTGATGCGAGGGCGCTCCCGACGCGCCGTGACGCTCCTGCTCGTCGTCTCGGTGCTCGCCGGCGCCCTCGTCTCCGCGCCGATTCCTCCGCCCGTCCCCGCGCTGGCGGCTCTCCCGATCATGGCAGTCGCATTCGCGCTCTCGTTCCTGGATGGCCGCCCGCTGAAGGTCGCGCTCATCGCTGCATGGCTCGTCGCCGTCGCCACGGCGATCATCGTCGAGTTCACGCCGGCAAGCCCTGATCTGCCTCCTGTGGTCGCGGCCGCGCTGCGTGTCGGGGCGTTTGCCGCGATCATCTGGCTCGTCGCGCTCGTGCTGTACCGCCACCGCCGTCGGCTGCAGCAGGCGGTGACCGATGCGCAAGCCTCGAGCGACGCTCTGCGCGACAGCGAGGCGCGCTACCGCACGGTCGTCGAGAGCGTCCGCGAGGTCATCTTCCGCGTGGATCGCGATGGCCGCTGGGCTCTGCTCAACCACGCCTGGGAGGAGCTCACCGGTCACCGTGTGGTCAACTCGGTGGGTCGACCAATCATGCGCTTCATCCACCCCGACGACCGTGAGCTCAACGCCGACCTGATCGTGCCGGCGGCCAGCGGTCAGGTGCAGGAATTCCGACATGAGCTGCGGCTGGTCGGGCGCGACGGGAGCGACATCTGGGTCGAAGTCCGTGCCCGGCCGATCAATGATGATGCCGCGGGCTTCGGCGGCATGTCCGGGACCCTGACGGACATCACACGACGTCACGAGCTCGAGGAGCGCCTGCTGGAGCAGGCGTTCCACGACGACCTGACCGGCCTCGCGAACCGCGCGCTGTTCAAGGACCGAGTCGAGCACGCCTTGACGCGTCGATCCCCCGATCGCGCGACTCGTGGGACTGTTGTTCCTCGACCTAGACCGGTTCAACACGGTCAACGACAGTCTCGGGCACACGGTTGGTGATGGGCTTCTCATTGCCATCGGCGAGCGCCTGATCGCGGCGGTGCGGCCCGAAGACACGGTCGCGCGGCTCGGGGGCGATGAGTTTGCCATCCTTGTCGACGACGTTGGCACGCCGCAGGGCGCGCTCGAACTGGCGGAGCGCATCTCGGCGACTTTCGGTGCGCAGTTCCGAGTCGATGAGCGCGAGGTCACGATCAGCTGCAGCATCGGCGTGGTTGTGGCCGAGAGCGGGCACCGCACGGCGGACGACATGCTGCGCGACGCCGATGTCGCGATGTACCGAGCCAAGGTCAGCAGCAGTGGTTCGTATGCCCTCTTCGAGCCGTCGATGCGGGCCGAGGTTGCCGCCCGCCTGGAGCTCGAGGCCGACTTGCGTGAGGCGATCGAGCACGAGCGCCTGGCGCTCGCGTACCAGCCTATTGTCGACCTTCGCGATGGGCGAATCGTTGCCGTCGAGGCTCTTTCACGCTGGTCGCATCCGACGCGTGGCATCGTGCCTCCAACGGTCTTCATTCCCATTGCCGAGGAGAGCGGCCTCATCGTTCCGCTCGGTGCATGGGTCCTCCGACGCGCGTGCCTTGACATTGCGGACCTGCGGCGCACCGGCGGAGCCGCCAGCGACCTTCGCCTCAGCGTGAATCTGTCGCCGGGCCAGCTCGGCGATCACGCCATTGTCAGCAAGGTTCTCGGATGCGCTCAGTGGGGCTGGTCTGCAACCAAACGTCCTGGACATCGAGATCACCGAGAGCCTCGTGCTCGACTGTGGCGAAGTGGGGCTCGGGTATCTCCGCGAGCTTCGGGCCGCAGGGTGCACCGTTTCGTTCGACGACTTCGGAACGGGCTTCTCGTCGCTGGGCAACCTTCGAACGCTGCCGATCGATGGGCTGAAGATCGACCTCTCGTTCGTGTCGGCGATGCTTCGGGGCGGCGTGGACGCGGCCGTCGTCGAGGCAGTCATTCGCCTCGGCGCAGCTCTTGGAATGTCGGTCGTTGCGGAAGGCATCGAGAACGCGGCGACCGCCGAACGCCTTGCGGAGCTGGGCTGCCCATTTGGCCAGGGCTACTACTTCGCGCGACCCGAACCGATCGACGCGCTCGCGGTGCGTCTCGCGGGTCCTGCCGATGCGACTGCGGCCTGAAAAGAGGGGTGGTGGAGATGAGGGGACTCGAACCCCTGACCCCCGCGATGCGAACGCGGTGCTCTCCCAGCTGAGCTACATCCCCACGGGCCGTCGGCGAGTATAGACCCTTTCCTGATTAGAACATCTGTTCTATCATGGGTGGTCCGATGAGGACCGATGCCGCCGTTTCGCCATCCCTGGCGACCGCCCTCGAGGCGCTCCGCGAACGCGGCCTGGGGCTGCGTCGCGGGAGCGAGGCGCCGACGCTGGAGCGGTCCCGACCGGCGGTCCCGACCGGCCACCCCTTGCTCGATGCCGCGCTGGGGACCGATGGCTGGCCGCGTGGCGCGCTGGCCATGCTCGACGCCCCCGTCGGAAGCGGTGCCACTTCGCTGGCGCTCGGCACCCTGGCCGCCACACAGGCGGCCGGCGGCCTGGCCGCCTGGCTCGATCTCGACGGCACCCTCGACCCGGCCGTGGCCGCGCGCCTCGGGGTGAACCTCGAATGGCTTCTCGTCGTGCGACCTTGCGACGCCGCCGAGGCGATCGAGCTGGCCGCCTGGCTCGGGCGTTCAGGCCTCATCGATGCCCTCGTCCTTGACCTTGGCGAGCGGGCGGTGCCCGATCGGCGCTCGCTGGATCGGCTCGCCTCGCTCCTCGCTCGATCCGGATCCACCTCGGCGATCGTGCTCGCGCCCGCCGGGCGTGAAGTAGCGGGCGTCGTCGCCGGGGTACGGGTGGCGCTCCATCGGACCGCCTGGCTGGGAATCGGGCGCGACCTCGTCGGCCAGCGCGTGCATGCCAGCGTCGAGCGGCATCGCTGGGCGCTCGCCGGTGGCTCGGCGGAGCTCGACCTGTGGTTCGGCGAGGGCCGGCGCCTCGACTCGCTGGTTGCACGCTGGCCGAGCCGCATGGTCGAGCAGGCCGCAATCGGTGCCGCAGGCAGATCGGCGGACCAGCCGGCCGCGGCACTTCCGAGCAGTCGGCTGATTCGCCGTGAGCCACGGCCCATGACGCGTCTCCTCGCCCTGGTCTGGCCCGAGCTGCGCATGCCGGAGGCCGATACGAGCCCCTTCGAACGCATGCTCGACGCGCTCGACGACCTCTCCCCGCGGGTGGAGGCGGTCGATATCGGCGTGGCGCTCGTGGACGTGACCGGCCTTGGGCCGATGTGGGGGCCGGAGCGACGGATCGCGGCACGGGCGGTGCTGCTGGTCCGTGGCGTGGCACCGCTCCGGGTGCGGTGCGGTATCGGCGAGAACCGGTGGCTGGCGACGCTCGCCGCGCGGCTGGCGCGCTTCGAGCGCCCGGAGGCGCCGGCCGCGTTCCACGCGATCGATCGCCGCGAGGCGCTGCGGGATCTGCCACTCGGCCTGCTGCCGGCGGATCCGGCAACGCGGCAGCGGTTCGTGCTGTTCGGGCTCACGGCGATGGCGCAGCTGGCCGACCTGCCGCGCTCCGCGGTGGGCGCCCAGTTCGGCGCAGCCGGTGAGCGGCTCCAGGCGCTCGCCCGAGGCCACGACCCGCGACCGATCGTGCCGCGGCGGCGCCCGGAACGGGTGGAAGCGAGCGCGGCCTTCGAGCCGCCGCTCGATGGGATCGGCGCCGTGGGCCTCACCCTGCGTCGCCTCGCCGCCGAGCTCTGCGACCGGCTCGGGGAGCGCCACCTGGCGCCGGGACGCGCCGTCCTGTCACTGCTCCTCGAGGATGCGCCGGCACTCCGCGTGGCGCAGCCCTTCCCGCAGCCCGCGCTCGAGCCCGACTGGATCGCACGCCTCCTCCTGTCACG
Organism: uncultured Chloroflexia bacterium; assembly: GCA_963789435.1. Taxonomy (GTDB): domain Bacteria; phylum Chloroflexota; class Limnocylindria; order QHBO01; family QHBO01; genus JACDBZ01. Next base: position 727,600 of record CAWBKO010000001.1, on the reverse strand, counting down.
CGTGGAGGCCGCCGCGCGCGCTCGACTTCTCCCTTCCGCCGCGGAACCGGGGAGGAATCGCCATCGGAGCCACGCATCGCATCGGTCCTGCTCACCTTCGATCGGCTCACCGACCCGGCGACCCGGCAGCTGCCAGCGTTCGAGGCACGCGCCGGGCGCTGGGAGGAGCTGCGCTGGTCGCTCGAGCGGATCCGGCATCGGTTCGGAGCGGGGCGCCTCTGGCGAGCCGCGAGCGAACGGCCGACCGCGGCACTGCCCGAGCATCAATCGCGACTGGTCGATATCGGCCAATGACGCGCCGCTACGCGAACCACCCGCTGGTCCAGGTCGACACCGATGCGGACGGCGTGCCCGTGCGGCTGCGCATGGACGGGACCGATCACGGCGAGCTCGGCATCTGCAACCGATGGCGGGTCGACGACGGCTGGTGGCGGGAGCCGGTCGCGCGCGCCTGCTACAAGGTGGTGACGCGGTCAGGGCTGCTGTGCACGATCTTCCTCGACGAGATCCGCGGCACCTGGCACCTGGAGCGCCTCTTCGACTGAGCGTCCTTGGCACCGCTCATGCGGTGAACGAGCCACATGAATGACTTCGACCGGCAGCCGGGAGCCATCGACGATCCCGGGATGAAGGGTGGGACCGATCCGGACCTGGATCGATTGCCGCCCGGCGACCAGGCCGGCAACACCGGCGGCGGCGGTGAGCCGCAGGCCGCCGAGCTTGACCTTCCCGGGCCGGACGACCCGGTGGCCTGGAGCTACGTGGAGGCCGACACGCTCGTGGTCGGCCCCAACGGCGATGAGCTCGGACGCGTCGCGGCCATGCTCGGCACCGAGACCGAGGGCATCTTCCACGGCATCGCGGTGACCCCGTACCACGACGGAACGACACGGGTCGTCCCCTCCGACGACGTGACGCGGCTCACCTCGTCCAGGGTCGAGATCGCCTACGACGCCGAGCAGCTGGCGGCGGCGGAGGAGTACCACCCGATCGAGCCGTGATCCGTCACGGGGCGCCGATCTGCGATCCGCCGCACGGGGGCTCCCCGTCCGGCCGCTGCGGGTAGATGTAGAGGTTGAGTGCACACCTCGGCTGCTCCATGGTAGCGTGACGTTCGCCCCATTCGGGACGCCTTCGAACTGCTCGAGACCGGCAGCGGCCAGCTCGGCTGCGAGCCGGTCGACGGCCTCGGCATCCGCGATCCCGCACCGCTCCTGCACGTCGCCCACCGGCTCGCCGAACAGGTCCGGCGCCTGGGCGAACGGCCACGTCACGGCATCGACGTCGGGCGCGCCCTCGGTTGCTGCCTGGGGGGAATTCACCACGCCGGCGAGAACGAGGTAAGTGAGCGGGACGAACGGCACCGCCTCGGCATCCTGCCAGCCGCCGGCATCGATCCAGCCCTCGGGGTCCTGGATGTCGTCGCAAGCTGATGCAGGGTGAACCGCTCGGGCGCAGGCTCGTAGTACGTCGACTCCTCTTCGTCGCCGAACCACATGTTCGAGCTCACATGGACCGGCTCGTCGGCGCCGAACCAGCTGAAGTCCCAGATGCAGCCTCCGTGCCCAGGAGGCTCGCCGGTTCCTTCGCGGCGCTCCTGGCGATAGACGCCATCCGCCTCGAAGAGGCCGGTCCCATTCACCGCGTCGGCGACCTGCTCCAGTCCCTGCGCGTTGAGTCGTCGAACCACGAGCGTCGAGCTCTGGTCGTCGTTGAGCCGGTTCCAGATCACCCGTCCGTCATTGATGATCGTCACCGAGGGGCCGATCACCGGAGGGAACACGTCGCAGAGCGGAATGAACCCGAGGAGGGTCTCGTCGGGCTCGGCTGCGACCGGCGAGGCCGTCGGCTCGGCAGACGGCTCCGCGGACGGCTCGGCGCTCGGCGAGACGGACGGAGACGCCGACGACGAGGGCGAGGCGGAGGGGCTCGGCGACCCATCGTCGCCAACATCGGGGCGCCCGATCAGGCCGGGGAGCTGCGCTCCGGCCACGACGGCGAGGACGAGCACGGCTGCGGCCGCAAGCAGCCTGACAACCGGCCGTCCCAGCCAGCCGCCACTGCGCTGCGGCGTATCGGCGATGCGGCTCATGGTTGCGTCAAGCAGCTGAGCGGGTGCCTCGCGCGGCGCCTCGGTCCGAAGGTGCTCGGTGATCTGGTCGTCAAAACGGTCCGTGGGGTTCATGCGAGGTGCCTCTCCGATCGCTGGGTGTCGGGGCCGATCGCCTCACGCAGCGCCAGGCGCGCGTGGTGAAGCCGTGACTTGGCCGTTCCGACGGGAATGTCGAGCGCGTCGGCGATCTCCGAGAGCGAGAGGCCGAGGTAGTAGTGATGGACGATGACGGTGCGATGGTCCGCCGACAGGAGCCGCAGCCCGCGGTCGATGGCATCGCGATCTGCGAGCTGAGCGCTGGAATCGGCGGTCGGCCGGTCGTGATCGGCCAGCAGGCGGATATTCGATTCGTGGCGCCGGCCTCGCCGAGACTCGTCCCGGCAGGCATTCACGAGCAGGCGACGCAGCCAGGCATCCAGGCGATCGGGATCGCGTAACGAGCGGAGGTCCCGCCATGCTCGAACCAGGGCCTCCTGGACGGCATCCTCGGCGTGACCACGATCGCGCAGGATGAGGGTCGCGGTCGCGAACAGCTGATCGAGCCGCGGTGCGGCGAGCGCGGCGAACGCGTCGCGGTCTCCTTGTGCGGCCTCCCGAATCAAAGCGTGGTCTGGCACCGTGCCTCCTTGAGCGCACCCGGTTGCGGGCGCGTCTGCATCGTATGGCGCAAGCGCGACGCCATCGGTTCATTCGCGGGGTCGGGTACGATCCGCCGATGACCGCGGACGCCAGCCAGGTCCGGATCCGGCCGGGCACGCTCGACGACAACCGCGCCTGCGCGGCCGTGCTGGTCGACGCGATCAACGACCTCGGACGCCGGCACGGCTCGATCGAGGAAGGATCCGAGCTCGACCTCGAGGTCGAGTGGCCGAAATGGCGCCCGTTCATGGACCACATCGCACGGACGGCGGCCGAGTTCTGGATCGCCGAAGGACCCGACGAGGAGGCGATCGGCTATGCCCGATCGATCGATCGAGATGGTGTCTTCGAGCTCACCGAATTCTTCGTGCGCCCCGGCGTTCAGTCGAAGGGCGTTGGACGCGACCTGCTCGAGCGTGCGTTTCCACCGGGCCGCGGCCACCTGCGCCTCATCATCGCCACGACCGACATCCGGGCCCTCTCTCGGTACATGCGGGCCGGGGTCGTGCCGCGCTTTACCGTCACGACCTTTACCGGACCCGCCCGTGAGGTACCGCTCGTCACCGGGCTCGACGTGGAGCCGCTCGAGCTCGACCGGGACCTGGCTGCGATACACGCGGTCGACGACGCCGTCCTCGGGCACCGGCGCGAGGTGGACCATCGCTGGTTCGCAACCGAGCGCGAGGGGCATCGCTACCTTCGCGACGGCCGCGTGGTCGGATACGGCTACGTCGGCCTGCCGGACCGCGGCGGAAACGGGCCGTTCGCCGTCCTCGACCCGTCGGACCTGCTCGGGGTGATGTCGCATGTGGAGCGTCGTCGCCACGAGCTCGGGGCAACCGATGCCTCGTTCGAGGTCGCCCTCCACAACCGGACCGCCGTCGACCATCTGCTCGGGCGCGGCTACCGGATGGATGCGTTCATGACGATGATCTGCTCGTCCGAGCCGTTCGGCAGCTTCGACCGATACCTCTTCTGCGCACCGGGCCTGATCCTGTGAGCGACGGGCCGCACCGCGTCGACCGCCTCTGGCCGGACCCCGCGCTCGACCTCGAGCTCGACGACGCGATGGCCGGCTTCCACCCGCTCCCGGTTGGCCATGATCGGCCGGTGGTGGCGATCAACATGGTGACCAGCATCGACGGCCGCGCCCAGCTCGACGGTACCGCCGAGGGCCTCGGCAGCCGCGCCGACCGGCGGCTCATGCGGCTCTACCGCGCGGCCTTCGACGCCGTGGGAAGCGGCGTTGGGACGCTGCGCGCGACCGGCGTCTGGCTTCGGGTTGGCGACGACCTCGCCGCGCGTCGCGTCGCGGAGGGTCGCCCGCCGAATCCCGTCGGCGTGGTGATCGCCGGCTCCCAGCCCGTGCCCACCGATGCGCGCTGGTTCAGCGGCGACGAGCCGCGCATTCTCGTCGTCGGCGCTGACAATCCGATGACCGAGGTGCCGAACGGGACGGAGCTGCTGCGGAGCCCCGACGCCCTGCCCGATCCGCAATGGGTCCTCGTCCGCCTCGCCGAGCGCGGGATCCGATCGTTGCTCCTCGAGGGCGGACCGCATCTCAACGCCTCGTTCCTCGCTCGCGACCTGATCGACGAGGTGTACTGGACCATCGGAGCCCACCTGCTCGGCACGGATGCGCTGCCGATGATCGCGCCGATCGAGGGAGGCTCGCCGTTCGCCGATCGGCCGCGAGCCGGCCACCTGGTCAGCGTGCTGCGCCACGAAAACGAGCTCTTCCTGCGCTTTCGATTCGGGGTCGCCGGGTAGGATCGGTCCATGACGCAGCTCGACCTCGGCCGGCTCGGGGTCTGGGGTCACCTCGATACGCTGGCGGCTCCGGACGCGATCGCCTACGCCCGACGCGCGGAGGAGCTCGGATACGGAACGCTCTGGGTGCCCGAGACGGTCGGGCGCGAGCCGATCGCCCTTTGCTCCCTCCTGGCGGGTGCGACCGATCGGATCAACCTCGGCACCAGCATCATCAACATCTGGGGTCGTGACGCCCAGGCCGCCCGGATGGCCGCACTCACCATGGCCGAGGCGAGCGGTGGACGCTTCGTGCTCGGGCTCGGCGTCAGCCATCCGCATCTGGCCGGAAAGCTCCGTGGCCATCGGTTCGAGCGCCCGCTGAGCCGGATGCGGGAGTACCTGGCCGCCTATCGAGCGGCCATCTACCGGGGTCCGTTGCCGTCAGGCGGCTCCGAGCCTCCCGTCATGGTTGCCGCCCTGCGGGAGCGGATGGTCGACCTGGCGGCAACCGATGCGGACGGTGCCCTTCCGTATCTCGTCACCTCGGAGCGCGTCGCCTGGATGCGCGACCGCCTCGATTCCGCGGTTGACGGCCGGCGCCCGCGACTGGTCGTGACGCTCCCCGCGGTCATCGGCGCACCTGGCGACCGGGACGCGGCCCGCGCGTACCTGAAGCCGTACCTGCGCACGCCGACGTACCAGGCATCGTGGGAGCTCCAGGGCTTCGAGGCTGCCGACTGGGAGCCCCCGGCGAGCGGCCGCCTCGTTGACGCGATGGTGGCGATCGGGCCCGTCGACCTCGTTCGTGAGCGCGTCGACGCCATGCACGCTGCCGGCGCCGACCACGTCGCGATCATCCCGCTCGCTCCCGACGGGACGACCGAGCACGCGCCGACGCTCGAGCAGCTGGCTCGCGAATGAGCGACATCGCCCCGGAGCGCCTGCCGGCGCTGCGGCGCCGGATGGTCTGGACCCTCTTCGCCGTGTCCGCTCTCGGCAGCACCGGCTACATCGCGGCCGTGACGGCCGGCACGCTGGCGGCGGCCGACATTGGCGGCAGCGCGGCGCCCGGCGGGCTGCCGACCGCGACGAGCACCCTCGGAACCGCGGCCGCCGCGAGTCTCCTCTCGTTCCTGATGCTGCGCGTGGGTCGGCGCCCCGGGCTGCTGCTCGGCATCCTCGTCGGGATTGTCGGCGCGGCGATTGCCCTCGCGGGCGTGCTCGCCACGTCGCTCCCGCTCCTCCTGGCCGGCAGCGCCCTGACTGGCTTCGCGAACGGAGCCGGGCAGCTGGGGCGCTACGTGGCAGCCGATCTCGCCGTGCCGGAGCGGCGCGCGCGGACGATCGCCACGGTCGTGTGGGGCTCCACGATCGGCGCCGTCGGCGGACCGAACCTCGTCGCCCCGGCCGGGGAAGTGGCCGAGTCGCTTGGCATGCCGCCGCTGGCGGGCTCGTACCTGCTCACATTCGCCTTCGTTGGCATCGCGTGGGCGATCGCCTTCATCTTCCTTCGTCCCGAGCCGTATGAGCTGGCCGACCCATCCGCCCTTGCCGCGCATCCGGAGGGGACCGAGCCCTCGTCCGTCGCGACGCTGCTGCGCACGCCGGCCGTGCTCGTCGCGCTCGTCACGCTGGCGGCCGGCCAGGTGGTCATGGTCCTGATCATGACGATGACGCCGCTCCACCTGACCGACCATGGCCACGACCTGGCGACGGTCGGCATCGTCCTCTCGGCCCACACGTTCGGGATGTTCGCGCTCTCGCCGATCACCGGGCGCCTGGTCGACCGGTTCGGAAGCCCGCGCATCATCGCGGCAGGGCTGGCCACGCTGGCGGTCGCGGCGCTCATCGCGGCAGGTGCGCCACCCGACGGTGGGGCAGTGCTGACCCTCGCCCTGTTCCTGCTGGGCTACGGCTGGAACCTTGGCTTCGTGGCAGGGTCGTCGATGCTCACCACGGGCCTCACGCTCGGCGAGCGGACGCGGGTCCAGGGTGTGGCGGACGGCTTGATCTGGACCTCGGCTGCGCTGTCAAGCCTCTCGTCCGGGTTCATCGTGGCTGGCGCGTCCTACACGGCGCTTGGACTGCTGGGGATCGCCCTGCTCCTTCCGCCCGCGGTGCTTCTGCTGGCTCGCGGCCGGGCAGCCGCCGTTGCCCGGCCGGCCTAGGGACGCGCGTTGGCGCGATCCGACCGGCCTCGGCATACTGGCGCCCATGCCACGCACCAGACCGCTGTTTCGACGCGCCGCGCTCGCGGCGTCGCAGCTGCTCGCCGTCATCCTCATCCTCACCGCCTGCAACCTCGAGGGCTCGTCATCGGCCACCCCGGTGCCGTCCCCGACCAGGGATTCGTGCGCGCCGGATGAGGTCGCCGGCGGCGGCATCAACGGGAGCGTGGTAGATCCAGAGGGCAACCCGCTCAACGACATCTTCATAAGCATCGAGACCCGGGACGGATTCCGCGGTGAGACGCACACCCGCGAGGACGGCGCCTTCGAAGCGCTCGGCGTCTCGGGCGACTTCCAGATCACGACGACCGATATCGACTACGCCAGGGTCGTGCGCGAGGTGACGGTGCCCTGCGGCGAGCTGGTCGACGTCGAGCTGGTCCTCGTGCCGGTGGACGGCTAGCGGGTGATTCGCACGGAGCGGCTGCTCATGCGACGTTGGGTTCAGGAGGATCGTGAGCCGTTCGCCGCGATGAACGTGGATCCGGAGGTGAGGGAGCACTTCCCCGGACTGCAGTCACGCGAGGAGTCCGACGCGTTCATCGACCGCATCGAAAGTCACTGGCGCGAGCGCGGCTGGGGCAACTGGGCGATCGAGGTGCCGGAGGTCGTGCCCTTCATCGGTTACGTGGGCCTGTGGCCGGCCGACTATGTCGCCAACAGGCCGATGGTCGAGGTGGGCTGGCGCCTGGCGAGGGAGCACTGGGGCCATGGATACGCCACGGAGGCGGCGCGAGAGGCGCTTCGGTTCGGCTTCGAGGAGGTTGGGCTGGACGAGATCGTGTCGTTCACGGTCCCCCAGAACGTGCGTTCCCGGCGCGTCATGGAGCGCATCGGCCTGATCAGGGACCCTGCCGGCGACTTCGATCATCCGAAGGTCGACCCGGTCGCGTATCCGCACCTGGTGGGACACGTCTTCTATCGGCTCGGCCGCGATCAATGGCGCGCATCGAGGGTCTTCCCAGAATAGAACAGACGTTCTATCATCGGTCGTCCGATGGGCATGCCGGACGACTACTGCGAGCTTCACGCGCACACCAACTTCAGCTTCCTCGACGGTGCCACGCATCCCGAGGAGCTGATCGCCCGTGCGGCCCAGCTCGCGTTGCCCGCGCTGGCAATCACCGATCACGCCGGCCTGTATGCGGCGGTCCGGGCCTGGAAGGCGGCGCAGGAGACCGAGACCGATGCCGCCCGCGAGGCGGGCCTGCAGCCCGTCCGCCCCATCATCGGCCTCGAGATCACCATCCCGCGCACCGATGACGAGCTCCGCCTGGCGCGCCGCGGCCGCAAGCTGAACGACCCGCTTCGTGGCGAGCAGGCGAGCCGGGGCTGGCCCGGAGAGCACCATGCCGGCCCGATCCCCGGCGATCACCTCGTCCTGCTGGCGCGCGACGTGGATGGCTACACCGCGCTCTCCCGGCTGGCGAGCCGCGGCCACCTGGCGGGCGAGAAGCAGTTCCCGGTCTTCGACCGGTCGCTCGTCGAGACGGCGCTCGAGGACGCGCGCGGGCACCTGTTCGGCCTGTCGGGCTGCCGGAACGGCCAGGTTCCGCGCCTCCTGCTGGCCGGCGAGCGCGGCTCGGCGCTGGAGGCTGCCCGCGCCTGGGCGGCGCGCTTCGACGATGGCGACTTTGCCGTCGAGCTGAGCCATCACCTGCAGCCCGACGACGACTGGCTCGTCGCACAGCTCGCCGAGCTGGCGGATGCGGCCGGCCTGCCCACGGTCGTCACCAACGAGGTCCACTACGCCGATCCCAACGGCCATCGGCTCCAGGACGTGCTCGTCTGCATCCGCCACGGCGCCACGCTCGACGAGGCGCGCGAGCTGCTGCTGCCGAACGCGGAGTACCGGCTCAAGCCGGGCCGCGAGCTGGCGCGCATCGGCGAGGGATTGTCCGACGCGCGCAGCCGCCGCGCCTGGGAGGGTGGAATGGCGCGCAGCGCGGCCATCGGCGAGGAATGCCGCCTGGAGCTCGGCTTCGAGCGCTATCGGTTTCCAGGGTTCAGCGTGCCGAAGGGGGAGACCGCGTTCTCATATCTCTACCAGCTTGCCCACGACGGCTTACTGCGCCGTTACCAGCCGATTACCAAGCGCGCGCTGACCCAGCTCACCCACGAGCTCGAGATCATCGATCGGACCAACCTCGCCGAGTTCTTCCTGATCGTGTGGGACCTCATGGAGTTCGCGCGGACGAACGACATCATCGGCCAGGGACGGGGGAGCGCCGGCGACTCGATCGTGGCCTACTGCCTGGGCATCACCAAGGTCGACCCGATCGAGCACAAGCTCCTCTTCGAGCGCTTCATCAACGAGGCGCGCGCGCTGCCCGACATCGACATCGACTTCGACGTCAACCGGCGCGAGGAAGTGATCCAGTTTCTGTACACCAAGTACGGCGCCGATCACGCCGCCATGGTCTGCACCATCGTCACCTATCGAGCCCGGAGCGCTGTGCGCGAGGTGGCCAAGGCGCTCGGATTTCCCCTCGAGGGCATCGATGCGCTCGCCAAGGCGCTCGACACGCGTGACGCGACCGACGTCGCCCGCGACCTCGCCCTGGACGGCAGCTTCGCCTGGCTGTTCGACGAGCTCGGGATCGAGATGGCCGATGCCGCCGTCCCGCCCGGTCGGGACGGACGCGGTTCGGGGCTCGTGCATCGCGAATCGGACTCGTCGTGGAACGGGCGCCCACGCCCGAAGCTCGATCCGCGACCGGTCAGCGAGAGCGGCTGGATGCCGCCGAAGCGGGCACGCGTGCTCGACGCATCGGTCACGACGGTACGCCACGAGTCGGAGACCACGAAGCGCTACGCCCGCTCCGGGGAGCTCTCCGGCGGGGAGCTGCGGCTGCCGACGCCGCGCGACAACGGCTCGCCCGGCCCTTCCAACGAACGGCCGCGCCTCGTGCGCATCGATCCGGAGAGCGGGATGCCGATCGAGGAACGTCGCCGGCCACAGGTCGTGCCGGAAGGCCCCCGCGACGATGGTTCTGGACAGATTCTCATGGAGCGAGCGTTATCCACGGTTCCGACCTCCGAACCGGCTCAGAATGGCTCTGAAAACGTGGTAAATCTCAGCATTCGGGAGCCAGGGGGCGCCGATTCGTCGCATAACGCTCACCTGGTGAGCATCTGGCAGGAACGCGGCGACGCACCACTCGCGCCCACCGCCGACCACGCTCCCAGGAACCGATGGCAGTGGCTCCTCCAGCTGTGCGCCGAGATCGACGGCTTCCCGCGCCACCTCGGCATCCACGTCGGCGGCATGCTCGTCACCCGCACCCCACTCATCGATCTCGTTCCGATCGAGCGCGCCAGCATGCCGGGAAGGGTCGTCACCCAGTACGACAAGGAGGACGTGGAGCAGCTCGGCCTGGTGAAGATCGACCTGCTCAGCCTCCGCACGCTGGGCGTGGTCAGTGATGCCCTCGATCGCATCCAGCGCGACACGGGGAAGCGGATCGACCTCGACAGCCTCCCGCACGACGACCCCGAGGTCTATCGGTCCATCCAGGCGGCCGACACGGTCGGCATGTTCCAGATCGAGTCGCGCGCACAGATGCAGAGCCTTCCCAAGGCGCGGCCGGAGCGCTTCGAGGATCTCGTCGTGCAGGTCGCGATCATCCGGCCCGGCCCGGTGCAGGGCAACGCCGTCCACCCGTATCTGCGTCGGCGCGCCGGCGAGGAACCCGTCACCTACGCCCATCCGAGCCTCGAACCGATCCTGGCCGATACCCTCGGCGTCATCCTGTACCAGGAGCAGGTCATGCAGGTCGCGATCGAGGTCTGTGGCTACACCGCGGTCGAGGCCGATATCTTCCGCAAGGCGATGGGCTCCCACCGCAGCCACGCCAAGATGCAGGCCGAGCGCGGCCGCTTCGTCGGCGGCGCCATGCGCACCGGCCTCACGGCGGACGACGCCGAGGCGCTCTTCCAGAAGTGCAGCGCCTTCGCCGAGTTCGGCTTCGCCCGCGCCCACGCCGCCGCCTTCGCCAAGATCAGCTACGACACCGCCTGGCTGAAGCGCTACTACCCGGCGCACTACACGGTCGGCGTGCTCAACAACCAGCCGATGGGCTTCTACTCGCCCGCGGTCGTCATCAACGACGCGAAGCGCCACGGGATCGCCATCCTGCCGATCGACGTCAACGAGTCGGCCTGGGAGCACGACACGCGCCCGAACGACGACGGCACGCATCGCCATCCGCCTCGGGCTGCGCCAGGTGAAGGGGATCGACGAGCGTGCCAAGCCGATCCTCGAGCGCGAGCGCGCCGTCGGCCCCTACGCGTCCGTCCGCGATTTCGTCGCCCGTACGCGGCTCGGCGAGCAGGTGGTCGAGCGGCTCATCAGCATCGGCGCCTTCGGCTGGACCGATGCGCCCCGCCGAGAGCTCCTCTGGCAGCTGCGCACCACCCTGGCCGACGCCGATCCGGAGCACCCGCGCGCTGGGCCTGACCGATGACGCCCAGCGCGCGCTTGGCGCCTCACTGCCGCCGATGACCGAGGCCGAGAAGGTGGCCGCCGACTACCGCGACACCGGCGTCGCACCCAACCTCCACGCCGTCGAGCTGTTCCGCGAGCGGCTCGCGTCGCGCGGAGTGATCACGGTTGCCGATGCCGCCCGGCTGCGCGATCGGTCCCAGATCAGGCTGGCCGGGCTGGCGGTGAGCGTGCAGCATCCGATGACGGCAAAGAACTTCGTGTTCATCGCCCTCGAGGACGAGACGGGCATGATCAACGTCACCCTGCGCCCGCAGGTCTACCAGGCACATCGAGCGCTGCTGCACCGGCACCCGCTCCTCGTCATCGACGGCAGGCTCCAGGTCGAGGGGGCAGTGCTCAACGTGGTCGCGCAGCGGCTGCGCTCGGTGGACGTCGCGCTGGATGGACCGCCGGAAGCGCCTCGATCTCGCGAAGCAGCAGCGCATGTTCCCTAGACTGATCGCTACAATCGCCGATGCCAAGAGCATGACCGGCACCCGACCAGATCGCGGAGCCCGGGCCTTCGCCGCCGGCCTTCCGGACGCCTGGGAGGACCATCCGTGGGGCGAAACGGTCTACAAGGTCGGCAAGAAGGTATTCGTGTTCTTCGGCATGCTCGATGACGATGCTGGGCTGCACCTCACCGTCAAGTTGCGCGATTCGCACGAGGAGGCGATGGCCTTCGAGTGGGTCGTACCGGCCGGCTACGGCCTCGACCGCGGCGGCTGGGTCTCGTGCACCGTCGCCGGACGACGCACCGCTCGAGATGATCACCGGATGGATCGAGGAGAGCTACCGGATCATCGCGCCGAAGAAGCTCGTCGCGCAGCTCTAATTCTCGATCCGATAGACGGTCCCCTCATCCCAGTTGGCGATCCACAACGACCCATCGGCCGAGCCGATCTCGCCCTGGTATTGCCCATACGGCAGTCTGAATCCGCTCGACCGGCTGCCTGGTCTCCGGGTCAATCGCCACGATCTCGGTCACGGCGCCTCTGAACCAGACGCGTTCGCCGACGACCTTGAGTGAGACCCGGTCGAAATCAGTTCGGATCTCGATCCTGCCGACCTCCTGATTCGTCGCGGGATCGATGCGAAGGATGCCCCGGTGGGTCGCTGCCCAGACCTCGCCGCCCACGTCCACGGCGTCTTCTATGCAGATGTCGATCGAGATCGTGCTCTGAACGACCCCGGTTGCCGGCGTCGACGCGCAGCAGCTCGCGGCAGTCATCACCAACGAACCAGACCGATCCAGCGGCGAAGCCTGCGGCGTAGAGCCCGTTGCCCTGGTCGACCGTCACCGTCACCTCGCCTGACGCGGGATCCATGCCCACCGCGCCGTCGCCACCCTCGACACCCGACCACATGAGGCCCGCCGCCCCGAGCAGTCCTCTGAATCCGAGGGCGCCGTCCATGGACCCGATGATCTCGTTGCTGCTCCCGTCAACGCGCTTGAATGACTCGCTGTACTTGTTGAGAAACCACACGTGCTGCCCGGCAGTCGCGACTTCTCCCAGGCCGATGCAGGCATCCGGAACGCAGCTCGGCAGGATCGGCGACTCGATCGTCGCCACAACCTCGTTGGAGGCCGTATCGATGCGCGACACGATGCCGCCGCGATGACTGACGACCCAGACGGCGTCCTCGGAAGCCGCCATCGATTCCAGCGAGTTGCCAATCTCCGGCTCACGAGCATCCGGCACCTCGATGATGGTCAGCCGATCTCCGAGATCGGCCGCGGCCACCTTCTCGAGTCGCTCACCTTGACGTTGCCGACCGACGCCGATGAGGCGGGCTCCGATTGGCGGGTCGACGTGCCAGCCACACGCCGCCGACGCCGACGAGCGTCGAGAGTACGGCCAGTCGTGATCCATCTCCGCCACATGTGGTCGAGCCTATCGCCCCGGACCGAGCGGCCCGGTCGTTCGGCTGGACGTCTCATCAGTCGCCCTTCCGACCCAGCCGCGGGGAACCGACGGACGACCGGGCGTCAAGAGGGGTGCTGATCAGCATCGACTCCAACGCCCCGTACCCAAGGAGGACGGTCGATGCGACGTCCCTGGCTCCCGCTCCTGGCGGCATCCGCCGCCCTGCTCATCACCGCCGCGCCGACACTGGCCTGCGGTGGCCTCATCGGCCCGAACGGGGCCGTCAACCTGCTCCGCACGACCACCTTCGCCGGCTATCACGACGGCGTCGAGCACTACGTCACCTCGTTCGAGTTCGCGGGCGGTGGCGGCTCGTTCGGCAGCATCACCCCGCTGCCCGGCATCCCGACCGACGTGGTGCGCGGCGGCGACTGGACGCTCCAGCGCCTGATCCGCGAGACCGACCCGGTCCCCGAGTTCGCATTTGCGCCGCGGCCTCCGCCGGGTCCCGCGGACGAAGCCGAAGTCCTCTTCGAGACCACCATCGACGCGCTCGACATCACGATCCTGCGCGGCGGCGGCGACGAGGTCGGCCTGTGGGCCAAGAACCACGGCTTCCGCCTGCCGCCCGATTCACCGGAAGTGCTCGACTTCTACGCCGACCGCAGCCCGATCTTCATGGCGGCGGCCTTCGATGCCGACGCGGCAGCCGAACGCGGCCAGGCGATCGGCGACGGCACCCCGGTCCACCTCACCATCCCGACCGACAACCCGTGGGTTCCGCTGCGGATCCTGGGGCTCGGCAAGGCCGCCGACGAGCTGGTCGAGGCCGACGTCTACCTGCTGACCGACATCAGGCCGGCGCTGCTGCCGAAGGCGGGCGCCTTCGTCGAGGGCGATGGGCTCATCCTCGACCACAGCGCCGCCGCGACTGACCTGCTGCTCGAGCGACCTGCGCTCGGACGTCGGGCATGGAATGGGTCCCGCAGGAAGCGTGGCTGACGAAGGTCGTCATCGCATCCGATGCGGGCGATCTCGACTTCGACCTCGCGATCGACGCCTCCGGCGCCGGCAAGCCCTCGGCCATCGACGCCGGCTACGCGCCCTTCGGCAGCCGCCCGGCGCCGCGATCCCCGGTTCCGGCAGTTCTCCTGCTCGCCGCGACAGGAGCGATCGGCGTGCCGGTCCTGCTGAGCCGATCGGGCCGCCGCGACCCGCGCGACGCCACCGCTCGCGGGCGCATGAGGCCGATTCGTCGATCGTGGCCGATGGCCGCGGCACTGCTCCTCGCAGTGACCGCGGTCGCCGGCTGCACCGCGGAGGGCCAGACGGTGACGATCACGATCCACTACTCCGCGTTCGACCCGACGCGCCTGACGGTGCCGGCGCGGTGTGCCGATCACGTTCGTGCTCGTCAACGAGGACCCGATCGACCACGAGTGGCTGATCGGCGACGAGGCCTTCCACGAAGCGCATCGCACCGGCACCCACGCCAGCCACGACACGGTGCCGACCGAGGTCACCGTGCCGGCGCTCGAGACGGTCGAGACGACGATCACCTTCGATGAGCCGGGCACGCTCGACCTACATCTGTCACCTGCCCGGGCACGAGGCGTACGGCATGGTCGGGGACGCTGACCATCGGCGGTTGACCGCCGTCCCTATACTCGCGCCGTGCTGCGCCCCAATCCGCCCGAAGCTCGTCACGGTCGTCGATCGCGCTCGCGTTGATCGTCGTGGGGCTCTCGGCGACGGTCTTCCCGATCGACTTCGTCAACCAGGCGCTCGACCTCGTCCAGTCGACGATCGGCACCGACATCACGGTGACGACCCAGATCGCCTGGCTCTTCCTGTTTGCCGGCGACGCGCTGCTCATCATCGGCTCGCTGCTACCGGGGATCTGAGGCCATGGGTCGCCGGATGAACTTCGCGCCGCGAATGCCCACCATCATCGTGGCCCTCGCACTCGTCCTGATCGGCCTGCTGGGCACCTTCGCCGGCACGCTGCCATCCCTGGCCGGCATGAGCTCCGAGACGCTCGGCGCCTGGTCGTTCGTGGTCGCCGCCATCGTCCTGCGTGGCGGGCATGGTCTTCGAGGGGATCTGACCGATGACCCGCCCCGACCCCGGACTGCGCGACCAGGGCGCGATGCGCGGCCTCCTGCGGGTCGGCGGACCGATCCTGCTGGGCGCCGGTCTGCTGCTGACGGCCCTTGCCCTGATCGACTTCTTCAACGCGATGAGCAGCTTCGGGACTCCGCGGAACTTCTGGATGGGATTCATCGGCCTGCCCTTGATCGCCGTTGGAGGCGCGCTCACCAAGTACGGCTACCTGGGCCCAGCCGCGCGCTACGTGTCCGGCGAGGTCACGCCGGTCCTGCGCGACACGCTCGGCGCCCTCGGCATTGGGTCGGGAAAGACCGTGTGCACCGAATGTGGCGGGGACAACGCCGCTGACGCGAAGTTCTGCGACGACTGCGGCGCGCCGATGCAGCGGATCTGCGCGCGCTGCAACGCCGCGAACGCCGCCGACGCCACGTTCTGCGACGACTGCGGCGCCGCGCTGGCGAGGGCCTAGGCGGCGGCCTCGGGTGCGCCGAGGATGATCGGCAGGACGTTGCCGAAGAAGTAGCCGGCAATCCCGGCAACGGCGCCGATGACCAGGATCTCGAAGCCGGAGGCCCACCATGACCGATGCGTCCATCGGCTCTTGACGACGCCGATGGCAAACAGGACGGCCAGCGTCGCCGCCACCGAGACCAGGACCGCGATGTCGTTCTCGAAGAACACGTGTGGCAGGATCGGTGGAATGGTGCCGAGCCCGAAGGCGGCGCCCATGATGAGCGCTCCCTGCAGTGGCGAACCGCCGCCCTCCTCGACCGCGAGCCCGAGCTCCTTCTCGACCATCGTCTTGAGAAGCACGTCAGGGTGCTGGGCCATGATGCGCGCCACTTCGAGCGCCTGGTCGTGCGGGAGGCCGTCCTCCTCGAACATGTAGGCCACCTCGGCCTCCGCCTCGCCCGGCCGCTCGTGAACCTCCTCGCGCTCGTCGACGATCTGGGCGTCGAAGATCTCGCGCTGGCTCTTGCTGCCGATGTACTCGCCGGCGGCCATGCTGAAGATGCCGGCCAATCCGGACGCGATGCCCGCCACCAGCACCGGGTAGCGCTCCGACGTCGCGCCGGCGACGGTGCTCACCACCGCCAGCGTGCTGACCAGCCCGTCCTGCGCGCCGAAGATCGCCTCGCGGATCTCGCCCAGCAGGCCCGCCTTGCGGCGCTCGTCGGTGAGGTGCGTGGCCAGGAAGTCGTGGTCGAACTCGCTGGCCTGCATCGACGCCCGAGCGGCCTCATCGGCCATCAGCTCGGCGGTGCGCTCCTCCATGAACCGATGCTAGCCGAGCCGCGTACTCGTGGTGCGGAACGATCGCCCCGCCGCAGACGTCCGGGCCGTATCCGAAGGAGGGATCTCGACATGCGTGCATTCACGCCGATGCGCCGAGCCGGCCGATGGCCGATCGCCCTGGCGCTCCTGCTACTCATCGTCGTCGCCGTCGCCTGCAGTGCACAGAGCGGCGCGTCCGTTCCCGGAGCCAGTGGTGCGGCGGCACAGGGCGGTGACGCCCTCCAGGGCGTCCCGGGCCCGAGCGCCGGCACCGGCGAAGAGCCCGCGACCGACGAGGATCGGCCCGGCGGTGGGCCGGCCAGCGGTAACGCAAACGCCGCGCCGATCGAGCAGCGGATCATCAAGACCGGGGAGGTGAGCGTCGAGGTCGCCGACGTCCCGGCCACGGTCGGGCGCGTGCGCGCCTTCGTGCTCGAGCTTGGCGGCTACGTCGGAGGCTCGCAGGCTGGATCGGGCGATCAGGGCGCGACCTTGACCCTGCGCATCCCGGCCGCCCGCTTCGACGAGGCTCTCGACCGGCTCCGCGACCTCGACGGCGAGGTCGTCGCCGAGGCCACCCGCGAGTCGGACGTCACGCGCCAGATCATCGACCTCGGCGCGCGGATCGCGAACCTCGAGGCGTCCGAGGCGTCGTACCGGGTCCTGCTCGAGCGGGCGGAGCGGATCGAGGACGTGCTGGCCGTGCAGTCGCGGCTCGACGGGGTTCGCGGAGAGATCGAGCAGCTCAACGCCCAGCTCCAGGACATCGAGGGCGATGCGGACCTGTCGACGCTGACGGTGTCGCTGATTCCGACTGCGGAGCCGGTCGTCGAGCAGACCGAGGCATGGAACCTCGGCTCGGAGGTTCAGGGGGCGCTGGCAGCGCTCGTCGGCATCGGGCAGGGGCTGCTCAACGTGGTCATCTGGTTCGGCATCGTCTGGCTGCCGGTGCTGCTGGTGCTCAGCATCCTGGCGCTGCTCGCGCTGCGCGCGGTGCTGGAGGTTCGCCGGCGGCTGCCGCTGGCGCCCGAGCCGGCACCGGCTGGCGGGGAGGCGCCGCCGGCCTGAGGTAACCCCAGCGTCGTCAGCGAGGGGCGAGGAGCTCGACGAGCACCGACTCCTGGACGTAGCGCCGGTTCTCGGCCTGCTCGAGGGCCAGCGAGCGCGGACCGTCCAGGACGGACGCGCTGATCTCCTCGCCCCGGTGCGCCGGCATGCAATGCAGCGCCACGACGTGCGGCGCAGCATGCGCGAGCAGCGTCTCGTCGACCCCGAAGCCGGCAAACCGCGCGCGCCGCTCGTCGGCCTCGGCCTCGCGGCCCATGCTGGTCCACACGTCGGTGTAGACGGCGTCGGCGCCTGTGACCGCCTCGATCGGATCGGTGCCGACGGCGACGCGGCCGCGATGCTTCGCGGCGAGCACGCGAGCTCGCTCGATGACCGTGGGGTCCGGCTCGTAGCCGCGCGGCGTGGCGATCCGCACGTCGAGGCCCGCCAGCGCGCCGGCCAGCACGAGTGAGTGGGCGACATTGTTGCCGTCGCCGACGAAGGCGAGCGACAGCCCCTGCAGCCGGCCGAATCGCCGGCGGAGCGTGAGGAGGTCGGCAAGCGCCTGGCACGGATGCTCCGCATCGGTCAGCGCATTGACGACCGGGACCGATGCGGCGGCGGCCATCTCGGTCAGCGTTTCGTGGGCGAACGTGCGCAGCACGATGGCGTCGACCAGTCGCGACAGGTTGCGCGCCACGTCGGCGGCGCTCTCGCGGCGTCCGAGGCCGACCTCGTCCGGGCCGAGCGCGATGGCGTGGCCGCCGAGGCTGGTGACCGCGACCTCGAAGCTGACCCGCGTGCGCAGGCTCGGCTTCTCGAACAGGAGCGCGACCTGCCGGCCCTCGAGCGGGCGCGCCGGGGCGATGGCGTGTCGCGCGGTGCGCAGCAGCTCCGCGCGGTCGAGCAGGCGGATCAGGCCGAGCGCTTCGAGGTCCTCCGCGCCGAGCAGGTGCCGTGGCGGCGCCGGGGACCGACGGGCGAGCGGAGTGCGGACGACGGTGGTCATGACGTTCCCGCCGTGTCGTCCAGCGCGGCGCCGAGACGCTCGATCGCGACGTCCACCTCGTCGGCGCTGATCGTCAGCGGCGGCACCAGCCGAATGGTCGTGTCGCCGGTGGCGTTGATGAGCATGCCGTGACGATCGCGGGCCACCGCCATCGCCTCGCGGGCGAACGGCCCGGCCGTCTCCAGGCCGATCATCAGGCCGCGACCGCGCACCTCGGTGAGGACACCGTCGTCGACCAGGGCCGCGAGTCCGTCGCGCAGCTGGGCGCCACGCGCGCGCGGCGTTGGCCATCAGATCCTCGTCATCGATGACTCGCCAGCGTGGCAAGGGCGGCGGCGCACGAGACGGGATTGCCGCCCAGGGTCGTTCCGTGATCGCCGGCCCGGAACGCGGCGGCCGCCTCGCGGACGAGCAGCGCCCCGATCGGGATGCCGCCCGCCAGGCCCTTGGCCAGGGTGACGGCGTCGGGGACGATCGGCGTCTGCTCGAATGCGAAGAAGGTGCCGGTCCGACCGATCCCGGTCTGCACCTCGTCGAGGACCAGGAGGGCGCCGACGCGATCGCAGGCGGCGCGCGCGGCGACGAGGTACTCGTCGCTCAGCCGATGGATGCCGCCCTCGCCCATGATCGGCTCGAGGAGGACGGCGCAGGTCGCATCGGTCACCGTTTCGGTGAGCTCGTCGACGTCGTTCGGGGTCACGTGGTGGAAGCCGGGTGGCAGTGGGGCGAAAGGAGCCTGGTATTTCGGCTGCCCGGTCGCGGCCAGCGAGCCGAAGGTCCGGCCATGGAACGAGCCGGTCAGGGTCACGAACTCGTGCGCGCCGCGCTCTCCGCCATGGCGGCGCGCCAGCTTGAGCGCCGCCTCGTTGGCCTCCGTGCCGGAGTTGGTGAAGAAGACGCGGTCGAACGGCGAGCGCGCCACGAGCGCCTCCGCCAGCTCGAGCTGGGGAAGCGTGTAGTAGAGGTTCGAGACCTGCACGAGCGTGGCGGCCTGGCGTGCGACAGCCTCGGCAACGGCCGGATGCGCGTGGCCGAGGACGTCGACGGCGATGCCGGCCACCAGGTCGAGGTACTCCCGACCTGCGTCGTCCGTCACCCAGCAGCCGTGGCCGCTCACCAGGGTCAGGGGCTGGCGTGCGTAGGTCTGGAGATGGACCCGCGCCTCGCGCGCCGGCGCCTCGGATGAGGTCCGCACGCTGCTCACAGCTGCAGCTCCATGGCGTGACCCGCGCCGCTGCGTGCCGGCCAGGGGACCCGATCGGCGTGCAGGACGTCGGGCACCTCGCCCATTGCCAGCTCGGCGAAGCCGTGCCGGGCGAAGTAGCCCGGGTTGCGCGTGATCGCGAAGAGGCGGGTGATGGCGCGCTTCCGTGCCTCGCGTACCACGGCGTGCACGAGCGACTCGCCCAGGCCGCGGCCGTGCGCCTCGGCCACCACGCTCAGGGAGCGCAGCTCGCCGAGCCCGCCGCCGAAGTCGCGCAGCGAGGCGCAGCCGACGACCTCTCCGTTCAGATCGCCGACCCACCAGCTGGCGATGTCGCCGAGGATCTCCTCGCGGGTCCGCGGCAGCAGCACGCGCTGCGAGACGTAGGTGCCGATCACCTCCAGGATGCGGTCGACGTCGGCGGTTCGCGCGCGCCGGACGTACGAGGAGTCGGCGGTGAGCGCGGCGATCGTCCCGGCCATCCGCAGGCCGCCGGGTGCCTTCTTGCCGGTCATCGGGCCGCTCCCGCCAGCGCCGTGGCGTCGAGCCTGTCGGCGCCCAGGTCCTCGAGGAGCGTTCGCTGCCCGTTCTCGCCGTCGCGGCGCGCGGCGGCCTGGGTCCGCACCGGGAGGCCCCAGATGGCGATGAACCCGACCGCCGACTGCGTGATCGAAGCGATCGCCGGCGTCGTAGGTCGCCAGGCCGATGTCGTACAGCGAGTGCGGCGAGCGGCGCCCGATGACGGCGGCGCTGCCGGGCGTGAACCGCATCCGGACCTCGCCGCTCACGTAGCGCTGGGTGTGGGTCACGAAGGCCCGCAGCGCCACGCCAAGCTCGCTGAACCAGAGGCCGTCGTAGGCGAGGGTGGCGAGCCGATCGCCGACCGATCGCTTGTAGGCCAGGAGCTCGCGCGAGAGGGTCAGCTGCTCGAGAGCAGCGTGCGCCGCGTGGAGCACGACGGCGGCCGGCGCCTCGTAGATCTCGCGGCTCTTGATGCCGATCAGCCGGTCCTCGACGTGGTCGATGCGGCCGATGCCATGGGCGCCGGCGGTGTGGTTGAGCCGCTCGACCAGCTCGACGCCGTCGAGGCGCTCCCCGTCGATCGAGACCGGAACGCCCTCCTCGAAGCCGATGACGATCTCGCGCGGCGTCGCGCGGCGCGTCGGCCGGGTCGACCGTCCAGGCGAACGCATCGGCGGGTGGCGCCGCCCACGGGTCCTCGAGCACGCCGGCCTCGATCGAGCGCCCCCACAGGTTGACGTCGATGCTGAACGGCGAGCTCGGGCCGGACGGAACGTCGATGCCGCGCTCGCGCGCGTAGGCGAGCTCCTCGTCGCGGGTCATGCCCATCCCGACCCGCATCGGCGCGATGACGCGGAGCGACGGATCGAGGGCGGCCACTGCCACGTCGAAACGGACCTGGTCGTTGCCCTTGCCCGTGCAGCCGTGCGCCACCAGCCCGGCGCCGCTCTCGTGCGCCGCCTCGACCAGCAGCCGCGCGATCAGCGGGCGGGCGAGCGCGGTCGCCAGCGGGTATTGCCCCTGGTAGAGCGCGCCCGCCTGCAGTGCCGGCCAGATGTAGTCGGACACGAACGCCGATCCGCGCGTCGACGACGATCGCGCGCCGCGCGCCACCGGCCAGGGCGCGCTGCTGCACCGCCGGCCGCGTCGACGCCGCCGCCGACGTCGACGGTCAGCGTGACGACTTCGTGGCCCTGCGTCTCACGCAGCCACGGGACCGCGACGGAGGTGTCCAGCCCTCCGGAGTAGGCGAGGACGACGGTGTCGCTCATGCCTCACCCCCGATGCCGGCAGCGACGGACGCGGATGCCTTGCCGATGAACGCCTCGAGCCGGCCGCGGAAGCGGCGCATGGCGGTCGGCGTCGGTGCAGGCGACGAAGATCGTGTCGTCGCCGGCAATGGTGCCGACCACGTCCTCCCATTGCGACAGGTCGATGGCCGACGCGATCGCGTTGGCGCCGCCCGGCGACGTGCGCAGGACGACGAGCGGCGCGGTCTCGCCGATCGTGAGCGGCAGGTCCGCGAGCAGGCGGCGGAGACGGCCCTCGGCGGCGCCGGTTCCATCGGTCATGTCGTCGGGCAGCAGGTAGGTGAGCCGCCCGCCACGGAATCCGCGCACGACGCCCAGGCCGGCCAGGTCACGCGAGATCGTCGCCTGCGTGACATCCGCTCCGCGGGCTCGCAGGGCGGCCACCAGCTCCGCCTGGGTGTGGACCCCGCCGGCGGCAATCAGCCGCCGTACCTGGTCCCGTCGCTCGCTCGTTCCCATTCGTGCCTCCTTCATCGATGTCAGCCGATCCTCGCCGCGGTGGCGGCGGTCACGGTCGTTCCTGTCGTCGTGCCGTCCAGCGCCGCACGCACGGCCTCCGGACTCCGTCCATCCACGATTGCCACCTGGCATCCGGCGCGAGCGGCGGTCACCGCCGCGCGCAGCTTCGGTCGCATCCCGCCCGATGCGGTCTCGTCGGCGAGCATCGCCTCCGCCTCCTCGGCGGTCAGGGTCGTCACCGGCTCACCGTTGCGCAGGACGCCCGCCACGTCGGTGAGCAGGAGCAGGCGGCCACTCCGCGCCGCGGCGATCGCCCCGGCAACCTCGTCGGCGTTGACATTCAGCAGCTGGGCGCCGTCGCCGCGCGCGATCGGCGCCACGACGGGAACCTGGCCGGCCTCGGCCAGCGCGCGCAGCAGCGCAGCATTCACCCGGCTGATCCGTCCGACCTCACCGAGGCGCTCGTCGAAGCGCTCCGCGCCAAGCAGGTCGCCATCGACGCCGGACAGGCCGATGGCAGCGACGCCACCGGCACCGAATGTCGCGACCAGCCGCGCGTTGACGACGCCCCGCAGAACGGCCACCACGATCTCGAGGGTCTCCGGATCGGTCACGCGAAGGCCATCGACCGTTGCCGGTTCGACGCCGAGGCGCCGCGACCAGTCGCCTACCTCGGCGCCGCCGCCGTGGACGATCGACCCAGCCGGGCTCGGCCCGCTCGACGAGCACCGCCAGCGATGCGGCATGTGCCCCGGCGGTTCCGCCGAGCTTGATGGTCAGCGCGGAAGCGCTCATGTCGTGTACTCGCTGTTGATGGCGACGTAGGCCGCTGACAGGTCACAGCCCCAGGCGGTGCCGCTGCCCGGCCCGTCGAGCAGGTCGAGCACGAGCGGGACGCGCGCCCCCGCGAGGATTCGTCGAGCCCGGCGCTCGTCGAAGGCGAGCGGGCTGCCGTCGTACACCGCCACGTCCCCGATGCAGATCCGCATCCGGTCCGGGTCGAAGCGGACTCCGCTGCGGCCGGCGGCGGCGGCGATGCGTCCCCAGTTGGGGTCCGCGCCATGGACCGCGGTCTTGACCAGCGAGGACGCGGCGACGGTGCGTGCCACCGCCCGCGCGTCGGCGTCGTCGGCCGCGCCGTTGACCGTGACCTCGATGAGGTGCTCGGCGCCCTCGCCGTCCGCGGCGATCGCGATCGCCAGCGTTCGGCAGACTGCCTCGAGCGCATCGGCGAAGGTGCTGCGATCCTCGCCCGCAAGCGGCTGACCGCCGGCCGCGCCGTTGGCCAGCACGAAGACGGCGTCGTTGGTGGAGGTGTCACCGTCGACCGACACCTGGTTGAAGCTGCGATCGACCGCCGGTCGCAGCAGCGACCCCAGCGTTGCGGCGTCGACGGGCGCATCGGTCGTGAGGAAGGCGAGCATCGTCGCCATCTGCGGATGGATCATGCCGGAGCCCTTGGCCATGCCGCCGATGCGGATCACGCGGCCATCGGCCAGGCGCGTCGAGACCGCGTGCTGCTTCGGGCGCGTGTCGGTGGTCATGATCGCTCGTGCGGCCTGCCCCGACGCCTCCCGCGAGCGCCGCGGCTGCAGGGTGGAGATGATGGCCTGCATGGCGGCAACCGGCAGTCGCGAGCCGATGAGGCCAGTCGAGGCCGGGAGCACATCGTGCGGCTCGCAGCCGAGGTGGGCGGCAGCCGCAGCCACGACGGCGCGGGCGTCCTCCAGCCCGCCGGCACCGGTTCCGGCGTTCGCGCAGCCGGCGTTCACGATGATCCCGCGCATCGTGGACGCGCCGGCGGCGAGCGCCTGCTCGGCGAGCAGCACCGGGGCCGCCCGCATCAGGTTGGTGGTGAAGGTCGCCGCCGCGCTGGCCGGCCGATCGGACGCCAGCAGCACCAGGTCCGGGCCGCCCGAGTCGCGGATGCCGGCCTCGCCGACGGCCACCGAGAAGCCGAGCGCGCGTCGTGATCCCTCCCGAGGCGCGGTCGCGCTCACGGGTGCACCCCCAGCGCGGAGAGGCCGGCCGTCTCGTCCAGCCCGAGCGCGACGTTCATGTTCTGGATCGCCTGGCCCGCCGCCCCCTTGCCGAGGTTGTCGATGACCGAGATCACGACGGCGCGTCGCTCGCCCACCCGACGGCCGTGGACGAAGGCATGGTTCGAGCCGGTCGTCTGCTTCGTGGCCGGAGGCGCATCGGAGACGTGGACGAACGGCTCGCCGTCATAGGCGAGGTGCAGCAGGTCCGCGATCGCGCCGTCGTCGAGGTCCTCGCCGAGCGACAGGTAGCAGGTCGCCAGGATGCCGCGCGACTGCGGCACGAGATGGGGGACGAAGGTGACCGCGCAGTGGCGCGCCGGCACCGGCTAGGCCCTGCTCGATCTCGGGCCGATGCCGATGGCCCTCGAGCCCGTACGCACGGGTCGACTCGGTCAGCTCGGTGAACAGGTAGTCCGCGCCGGCGCCCGCGCCCGGCCCCGCTGATGCCCGACTTGGCGTCCACGATCAGGTCGCCGTACGAGCAGGCCGGCCCGGGCGAACGGGATGAGCGCCAGCAGCGAGGCGGTCGGGTAGCAGCCCGGGTTCGCGATCAGCTTCGTGCCGCGCAGCGCGTCGCGGCTCCACTCGGTCAGCCCGTAGACGGCGTCGGCCAGGAGCTCCGGACAGGGATGCGGCGCCCCGTACCAGGTGGCGTAGGCATCGGCGTCGCGCAGTCGGAAATCCGCGCCGATGTCGACGACCGTCGCCCCGCGCTCCAGCAGCCGCGACGCGAGCGGCGCCGACGCGCCGTGCGGAAGGGCGAGGAAGGCCGACCTCGACGTCGTCCGGCTCGTCGTCGCGGAACACCAGGCCGAGCGGCGCCAGGTGGGGCAGCTCGCCGCCAGCGGCGTGCCGGCGCGCCCGCGCGCGTGGACCGATGCGATCTCCACCGACGGATGTCCGGCCAGGAGGCGCACCAGCTCGCCGCCCGCGTAGCCGGCGGCGCCGACGACCGCGACCCGAGTCGACGCGGTCACGTCGCCACCTCGCTGGCCGAGCCGCTCGCGGGCCGCGTCCAGCGCCGCCCGCACCCGCTGCGGAGCGGTCCCGCCGTGGACGTCGGCCGCGGCCACGGACTCCTCCAGGCCCGGCATCGGAGCGCCGTCGAGCTCGGGGAGCGCCGCCGCCGAGCGCGTCCGGCGGGCATCGCCGCAAGGTCAACGCTCAGCCGCCTCCGCGGTCGCGACCAGCCGTCCCACTCGTCGGTGGGCGTCGCGGAACGGGACGCCTCGCGCCACGAGCCGGTCGGCAAGGACCACGGCGCGCGCGTGACCGCCTCCGGCGGCGGCGCGCATCCGCTCTCGGTCGAAGGCGAGGCCGGCCATGACGCCGCTCATCACCTCCAGGCACAGCGCGCGCGGAGTCGACCGCGTCGAACATCGCCCGGCGCGTCTCCTGGAGGTCGCGGTGATACGCCAGCGGCAGCCCGCGCACCAGCGACAGGAGCGACGACGAGGTCGCCCTCGACACGAGCCGCGCGAGCCCGCACCAGCTCCGCGCTGTCCGGGTTGCGCTTGTTCGGCAGCATCGAGCTGCCGCTCGAGAACGCATCGTCGAGCCGCGCGAAGCCGACGTACGGGGTGGACCACAGCACCAGCTCGCCGGCCAGGCGAGAGAGGTGGCCGAGCAGGATCGCCAGCGCCGCGACGGTCTCGAGGGCGTAGTCGCGGTCGGAGACCGCGTCGATCGAGTTGTCGGTCAGCGCCACCGAAGCCGAGCTGCGGCTGCGACGCGATCGCGGTCGATCGCCAGCCCGGAGCCGGCGACCGCCCCGGAGCCGGCGGGAGACCGATCGGCCCGGCGCGGCCGCATCGGCCAGGCGTCCCGCGTCACGGTCGAGCATCTCGACGTACGCGAGCAGGTGGTGCGCCAGCAGGACCGGCTGCGCGGGCTGGGTGTGGGTGTGCGCCGGGAGGATCGTGTCGGATCTCGCCGCCGGCGCGGTTGAGGAGGACCGACTGCAGGTCGTGGATTGCGCCGATGAGGCGCGGTCGTCTCCGCCGCGAGCCAGCGGCGCTCGTCCGTCACGATCTCCTCGTTCCGGCTCCGCCCTGCCTGGAGCATGCCCCCGAGCTCGGGGCCGACCGCCTCGATGACGGCCGCCTCCACGTTCATGTGGATGTCCTCGTGCTCCGGGCGCCAGGCGAACGAGCCGTCGGCGAGCTGCCGCGCGACCTCCACCAGGGCGTCATCCAGCCGATCCGCCTCGGCCTGGCCGAGCAGCTCGAGGCGGCGAAGCTCCGCCACGTGAGCGCGGCTGGCGGCGACGTCGTGCTCGGCGAGCGGCAGGTCGATCTCGAGCGATCCGGACAGCGCGAGCGCCGCGTCGGCGGCGGGGGACTGGAAGCGACCGTCCCACAGGGCGGCCTGGCGCGAGGGGTTCACTTGAGTATTCATACACGCTGATGCATGATCATGCAACTGAAGCGAAACCTTCGGCGGCGCCGGACCCGGCCGGCGACCGGTCCAGATCGGCTAGACTCCACCGCGGTCCTTTAAGACCGGCACGGTGATGCCGGGAAGGAGCGACAGGTGCAGACCATCCCGAACCTTGAGCAGCACTCCGAGGCGCCGGCCGCAGGCACGCGGTCGGTGCCTCGTTCGGCGCCCGGGCTGGTCGCGCTCGAGGGCGGCCGGGTCCAGCGCGGCAGTCCTGCGCGGCCAGATCACCCCCGCCGAGGGCGACCTCATCTTCACCACCGCCGCCACCGGCTGGGGCGAGATCCTGACCGATCCGTCGTACGCCGGCCAGATCGTGGTCCTGACCCACCCGATGGCCGGCAACTACCGGATCGCCGCCGCCGAGCTCGAGTCGAGCCGCGTGCACGCTCGCGCGCTGATCTGCTCTCGCCTGGTCACGCCGCCGGACGGGCCCGGCATCTCGCTCGAGGAGCTGCTCGTCGAGGCCGGCATCCCGGCGCTGACCGGGATCGACACGCGCGCCCTCACGCTCGAGCTGCGGCGCGGCGTCCAGCGTCGGGCCGTCATCCGCCCCGCAGCCGGCTGACCGACGACGAGGCGGTCGCCGAAGCGGGTGCCATCGCGCCCTGGGCGTCCGTCGACCACGTCGCCGGGGTCGGGACCCGCGAGCCGTACACGATCGCGCCCGAAGGGACGCGAACGGCGCGCGCGACCCTCGTCGACTACGGCGTGAAGCGCTCGCTGCTGGCGGCCCTCGCGGCCCGCGGGCTCGAGATCACCGTCCTGCCGCCCGACGCCGGCGCCGCCGACGTCCTCGCCACGGCCCCCGGACCTGATCGTCCTGTCGCCGGGTCCCGGCGACCCGTCGCGGATGGACGCGCAGATCGCCGACGGTGCGGGCGCTGGCGGGCGGGGCGATCGACGGGTGGCCCCCCGATCCTCGGCATCTGCCTGGGCCACCAGCTGCTGGCGCTCGCGCGCCGGCGCGCAGACCCATCGCCTGCCGGTCGGGCATCACGGGGGCAATCATGCGGTCCTCGAGGCGTCGAGCGGCCGCGTCGATATCGGCGCCCACAACCACGAGGTGGCGGTCGTCGATGGACCGGCATTGTCGGCGGCCGGCTATGCCGTCAGCCACCGGGACCTGAACGACGGCACGGTGGAGGGGCTCGTGCATCGGAGCGGCCGGATCGCATCGGTCCAGTTCCATCCGGAGGGTGCGCCCGGGCCGATCGACGCGGCGCGCGTCTTCGATCTCGCCGTGGAGCGCGCGCTGGCATGACGATGCCGCGCAAGGTCCTCGTCATCGGCTCCGGGCCGATCCTCATCGGCCAGGCCGCCGAGTTCGACTACGCGGGAGTGCAGGCCTGCCTGGCGCTCCGCGGCGAGGGCGTCGAGACGGTCCTCGTCAACTCGAACCCCGCGACCGTGATGACCGACCCGGACGTCGGCGGCACCGTGCTCATCGGCCCGCTGACGCTGTCGTACCTGACACGGGTGATCGAGGAGCATCGGCCCGACGCGCTGCTGCCGACCCTCGGCGGCCAGACCGGGCTCAACCTTGCGGTGGCGCTCGACGATGCCGGCGTGCTCGACCGGTACGGCGTGCGCGTGCTCGGCACGCCGCTGGCCGCGGTCCGAGCGGCGGAGGATCGCGGCGGGTTCCGCGATCTCGTCACGGGCATCGGCGAGCCGGTGCCCGAGAGCGCGGTGGTCGAGAACGTCGAGGACGGCATGCGCTTCGTCGAGGCGCTCGGAGCCTCAGTCGTGGTGCGTCCGGCCTTCACGCTCGGCGGTGGCGGGGGAGGCTTCGCGCACACGCCGGCGCGAGGCGCGCGCGCGAATCGCGGCCGGCCTGGCGGCCAGCCCGATCGGCCAGGTGCTCGTCGAGCGCTCGTTGCTGGGCTGGTACGAGATCGAGTTCGAGGTGCTTGCGCGACGCGTCGGACACCACCATCGCCATCTGCGGCATGGAGAACCTCGACCCGATGGGCGTCCACACCGGCGACTCGATCGTCGTGGCGCCGATCCAGACGCTGCCCGACACGGTCGTCCAGCGGCTGCGCCGATGCGCCCTCAAGATCGTTCGCGCGCTGGAGCTCGAGGGCGGCTGCAACGTGCAGCTGGCGGTCTCGCCGGACGGCTCGGACTACCGGGTCATCGAGGTCAACCCGCGCGTCTCCCGCTCGAGCGCCCTGGCCTCGAAGGCGACCGGCTATCCGATCGCGCGGATCGCGGCGCTCATCGCGCTCGGCCGGCGGCTGCACGAG
This sequence comes from uncultured Chloroflexia bacterium, assembly GCA_963789435.1. Lineage (GTDB taxonomy): Bacteria > Chloroflexota > Limnocylindria > QHBO01 > QHBO01 > JACDBZ01. Next base: position 698,846 of record CAWBKO010000001.1, on the reverse strand, counting down.
CTGCCGAACCCGGCGACCGGCGGCAACAGCGCCGCGTTCGAGCCGGCGGTCGACTACGTCGTGGTCAAGCTGCCGCGCTGGCCGTTCGACAAGTTCCCGACCGCCGACCGCAGCCTCGGCGTGCAGATGAAGGCGACCGGCGAGGCGATGGCCATCGACCGCGAGTTCGGCCCCGCCCTGCTGAAGGCCATCCGCTCGCTCGAGCCGCGCGGCCGCGGCTGGCTGTGGGAGGACCCCGCGTGGGAGCTGAGCCACCGCGCCCCCGACGACCTGGCGGCGATTCCTGCTCGCCAACCGACACGCGCCTGTGGCGGATGATCGCGTCTGCTGCGCCATCGGCTGGGCCGATGCCGCGGCGCTGGCTGCCGCGACCGGGATCGCGCCGTGGTTCACCGAGCGGCTGGCGGAGCTGGTCGAGGCGGAGCGCGGCCTGGTCGGCTCGTCGCTGGAGGATGCCAAGCGCGCTGGCTTCGGCGACGCCGACATCGCGACCATGTCGGGCGTGCCGTGGGCGGCCATCCGCCGCGCACGGGTGCGCTCCGGCATCCATCCCGCCTACCGGCGCGTCGACACCTGCGCCGGAGAGTTTCCCGGCCGAGACGCCGTACTTCTACTCGAGCTACGCCGATGCCGAGGTCGCGCCGCCGGCCGAACGCCAGAGCGTCATCGTGGTCGGGTCCGGACCGATCAGGATCGGGCAGGGGATCGAGTTCGACTATTGCAGCGTGCGGGCGGCGTGGGCCGTTCGCGAGATGGGGCTCGACGCCGTCGTCATCAACAACAACCCGGAGACCGTGTCGACCGACTACGACGCCTGCACGCGCCTCTACTTCGAGCCGCTCGACACCGAGAGCGTGCTCGACGTGATCGACCACGAGCGGGCGCTGACCGGCACGCCGCCGATGGTGGTGCTCACCTTCGGCGGACAGACCGCCATCGACCTCGCGAGGGACCTCGCCTACGCCGACGTGCCGATCGCCGGCCTGACCGCCGACGCGATCGAGATCACCGAGGATCGCGAGCGCTTCGCCGCGCTCCTCGACGAGCTGGGGATCGAGGGGCCGCGCGGCGCGCTCGCCACCGATGCCGACGAGCTGCGGGCCTGCGATCGAGGCGCTCGGCGGGTTCCCGGTGATCGTGCGGCCGTCGTGGGTCATCGGCGGCCGCGGCATCGCCGTCCTGCGCAACGCCGCCGACGTGCGCGACTACCTCGCGACCGACGTCGGCTGGCCGCTGCGGGTCGACCGGATGGTCACCGGCATCGAGCTGGACGTCGATGCCATCAGCGACGGCAGCTCATGGGCCGTGCCCGGCATCCTGGAGCAGGTCGATCCACCCGGGGTCCACTCGGGCGACAGCGTGGCCGTCCTCCCGCCGCAGCATGTGCCGCGCGCCGTCCAGGAGCTGGCGGCCGAGGCCGCCGGTCGGATCGCGCTGGCGCTCGGCGTGCGCGGCGTCCTGAACGTGCAGATGATCGCGTCCGGCGACCGCGTCGTGGTGATCGAGGCGAACCCGCGCGCGAGCCGCACCGTGCCGATCGTCGCCAAGGCGACCGGCCTCGACGTGGTCGCGGCCGCCGTTCGGTGCGCGCTCGGGCTGGTCGCTGGCGGAGGCGGGGCTGTCTCCGGGCCTCGCGCCGGATGGCCCGCGCGTGGCCGTCAAGGCGCCGGTCGGGTCGCTCTGGCGTCTCCCGGGAGTGAGCGCCGAGCTTGGTCCGGAGATGCGCTCGACCGGCGAGGTGCTCGGGCTGGCGGCCACCGCGCATGAGGCGACCGAGCTGGCGCTCGACGCCGCTGCCGCGCATCGGGGCTGACGGTCAAGCGGGGCATGAAGAAGGGGGCCATCAGGCTCCAGTACGGAGGGTCCTGGAACCCGACGACCCCCAAAGAAGACTCCGAGAGCGCGATCGGCGCGAACGAGCGAAGCCGCAAAGTGTCGCTTCTGGCCCGAGCTTCCGTCGGCGACGGGCTCCAGCTCGATGTTCGGCGTAGACCGGGATGCTCTCGGGGTCTACGTCGTCAACTGTAGCAAGACTCGTGCCGATCTTCAGGTGTCGCCTAGCGGCGCCGACGGCGAGACGCTGCTGCGCGCTGAGCTGGGTCTGGCGGCGGCGCAGGTAGCCCGCCGTACCAGCCGCCGATGAAGCCGAGCGCGGACTGGTAGACGCCCTGGAGCACGAGCTGTCCGATCACCGCGGTCGGCTCCCCGAACGTGTCGGGTGTCGCGCCCTGCGACGAGAAGGTGAACAGCACGATGGCGGTGGCGATCGATGAAGCCGAGCAGCGCCGCCGCCACGCCGAACAGGGTCGGCCGCTGCCAGCCGAACCAGCCGGCCGCGATCAGGCCGCCGAAGAGCACGAACGTGCCGAGCAGGCTCACGATGCCGCCGGCATAGCTGAATGAGGCGAGGAAGCCGACGAAGGCGACGAGGCCCGTCAGGATCCAGGCGAGCAGGTTCTTGCGCAGCAGGAAGATGCGCACGCGTGACGGGTCGCAGCGGCCCGCTGCCCGTGAAGCCCTCGAGCGGATCCGGGCGGCCGGGGAGCGGGGGTGCGGGCGGAAAGATCCTGTTCAGAAACCCGCCGCCCGAGCTCGAACGCGGCGTCCGGCTCGGGCTCGACTGTCCTCCGGCTCGGGAAGCTCGCCGCGCGCCGCGAGCCTCGCGCGTCGGCGAGCCTCGGCGCGGCGGGATGCAGATCGGTCTTCGATGGACATGGCCGCCGATTGTACTGTGCCGGACTGCACGGTAAGCGGGCACTAAGCGGGCGGTAAGCGTTCGTCCCGCATCCTGCGGCGGCCTGCGCCTCCGTCCGCGAGGTGCCTGCCGTGTCCGTTGCCCATCCGCTCGCCAGCCCTGCCGCGCCGCGCGGCCACGCCCGTCCGCGTCCTCATCGTCTGCCTGCTCGCTGCCGCGATGCTGCCGCTCGGCGGCGTCGACCCGACTTCCGCGGCCGGCCGTCGACCACCTCGTCGTCAGCGAGGTGGTGACCGGCGGCACGAGCGCGAGCGACGAGCTGATCGAGCTCTACAACCCGTCCTCGGCGCCACTGCCGCTCGAGGGACTCGAGCTCGTCTACGTCACGGCCAGCGGCGCGACCGTGAGCCGGCGGGCGTCGTGGGGCCTCGGCGCGCCGGAGATGCCACCCGGGGGCCCATCTCCTCGTCGCCAACGAGCTCGGCATCTTCGCGCCGATCGCCGACGCGCTCTACGCCAGCGGCATGGCCGCCACCGGCGGCAGTGTGGCGCTGCGCATCCAGGGTGCCTCCAGCGCCATCGACGCCGTCGGGCTGGGGGACCGCCGCCAGCACCTGGCTGGAAGGGCTGCCCGCCGTCGCGCCGCCGGCCGGCGCCAGCCTGGAGCGGCTCCCCGGCGGGTCGGCGGGCTCGACCGTCGACACGAACAGCAACCTCGCCGACTTCACCGTTCGGTCCGTCCCCGACCCGCAGAACGCTAGGATCGCCACCGGTGCCCGATCCGACCCAGCCCAGCCCGACGCCGACCGCTGCTCCCACGGCAACACCGGCACCGACCCCGACGCCGGCACCAACTCCGACGGCCGCCCCAACCCCGACGGCGCCAACGGCGACGGCGACGCCCGCACCGGCGGCGATCGCCATCGCGGCCGCTCGAGCCATGGCCGACGGCACCACCGCCACCGTCGAGGGCAGATGCGCTGACCGCCTCCGACTTCACCGATGGTGGCGGGTACCTCGCCGACGCCAGGGCGGCATCGCGGTGCTGCTCGACGGAGGATCGTTCGCGCGTGGCGACCACCTCATCGTCACCGGGACCGCTCGACGATCGCTTCGCGCAGCGAACCATCCGCGCGGCCGGCGACGACCTCATGGTCACCGGAACCGGCGGCGGCCCGGATCCGGTGACGTCGACCGACCGGGCTCCGTGGACGAGTCGCTCGAGGCACGCCTCGTCCGAATCGCAGGGCACGATCAATGGCAGCCCGACGACGCTCAGCGGCGGCCTCGCGTTCGACGTCGATGATGGGAGCGGCGCCGTCCGCGTCGTCGTCGGTACCGCCACCGGGATCGACACTTGCCGGCTGGACGAACGGTGCCGCCGTGCGCGTGATCGGCGTCGTCGGCCAGCGCGACTCGTCCGGCACCGGAACGTCGGGATATCGCGTGCAGCCGCGAGCGGCCGACGACGTCGAGGTGCTCGCCGGCGCAACTCCGACGCCGACCCCAACGGCCGGCGGCTCTCCCGGCCCGGAGCCGACGCCGACGCCGTCGGCCTCGAATGGCGCGGTGGTGCCGATCGCCAATGCGCGAGCGGCCGCCAAGAACGCGCGGGTCACCGTTCGAGGCGTCGTCACCCTCGCGTCGGGCACGGTCGACGCCGGGTCCGCGGTCATCCAGGACGGGAGCGGCGCCATTCTCCTGCGGCTCGGGGACGAGGCCGGACAGGTCTCGCGCGGCCAGCTGCTCGAGGTCGCGGGGGTGCGGTCGACCAAGAGCGGCATGGAGTCGCTCCGCGTGACGGTCGCCCCGCGGCGGCTTGGAACGTCGGTCGACCCGGCGGCGCGGGCGCTTCGCAGCGGCGACGCGGCCGAGGCCTTCGAGGCGCAGCTGGTCGTCGTCCGTGGCGCGGTCGTGGCCTCGGCGCGAAACGCCTCGAGCGGGACGGTCAGCTTCGAGCTGGACGACGGGAGCGGCCCGCTCCGCATCGTGCTCGGCGCAAGCCTGGCGGCGGACCGCGCACCGTTCTCCGCAGGCACGTGGGTCGAGGTGCTCGGCGTGCTGGGCCAGGAGACGACCGGCGCCCAGCCGCTACGCGGCTATCGAGTCTGGCCACGATCCGCCGGCGACGTGCGCGATCCTGGCCGCTGCGACCGGCACCGGCGAGCACGGACACATCCACTCTGGCGACGGTGCTTCGGGAAGCGGCGGCGGCTCGGCCGCGACCGCGTCGCTCGCCGCGGTCGGCGGAGCCGGCCTGGCCGACCTGCGCGTCGGCGCGACGCTGGTGGCGTCGGGATGGCCGGAGCTGGACGTCGCCGGCCTGCTCTGGGATGGATCGCGACTGGTCGGCATCGCGCCGGTCGTCGGCGACCCACGTGAAGCAGGTCATCGCCGGCAGCCCGGTGCCGCATCTCGCTCGAGCTGGGAGGGCTGCGCCAGCTTGGCCAGGAAGGGGTGGCCGGCCTCGCGCTGGTCGCGCTGGGCGACGGCCCGGGCGACACGGTGGTCGGCTCGGCCCCGCCTGCGCCTCCCGTCGCCGACCTTCCCGGCGCCGGGCGATCCGCCGAGCTGGGTCTCCGCTGGTCGGCCGCATCACGAACGACGGCCGCCGGCAGATGATCGAGGTCGCCGGCGTCCGCATCCTCATCCAGCGACTCTGCGACCGCGGCGGCCGTCTGCCGGTGAGGACGGTCGGCCTCGTGGGGGTGGCGACCGCGGACCCGCCGAGGATCATCGTGGGCTGTGACGGGGTGCGTGCTGGCGCCGGCGCTCGCCCTCGCCGCGAACGTGCCGAGCGGCACGATCCGGTCGCCGAACGCCCTGGCCGCGCCGGTCGATCGAGGCCTTGCCGTGCCATCCGGCAACCGGTTGGTGGCAGCCATGCTGCTGGCGATCGGGGTCGCGATCCTCGTGCTGGCCGTCGTCCTCGGCCGCCGCTTCGACTCGGCAGAGCCCGACGCCGCCGTGGCCGAGGACGCCGACGCGGAGGAGTCAGCCCAACCTGAGCCGCGGCTGACGCTCGTTCGCCTGCCGAATGAGCACGGTCCCTGAGCGTGCGTGCGGCGTATACTCCCGCGCGTCCACGCACGAGGAGCGGCGCTTGTCCCAACCGACCCGGGCCGACGCACCGTTGACCGGGAACCGGCAGTACCACATCGCGCTGGAGGCGGGCGAGCTGGCGGAGTACGTCCTGCTGGTCGGAGACCCCGGCCGGGTTGCGAAGGTGTCGTCCCGCTGGGATGCCGTCGAGCTGGAGCGCAGCAATCGCGAGATCACGACGGCCACCGGAACGTACCGCGGCATGCGAGTCAGCTGCATGTCAACCGGGATGGGCACCGACAACGTCGAGATCGTGCTGGCCGAGGTGATGGAGATCACCGAGCACCCGACCTTCATCCGCATCGGGTCATCGGGAGCGCTCCAGCCGGAGATCGCTCTCGGGGACCTCATCGTATCGATCGGAGCGGTCCGCCTGGAGAACACGACCGACTTCTACGTCCACCCCGGATTCCCCGCAATCGCGCATCGCGACGTGGTCTGGGCGCTCGAGCAGAGCTGTCGAGAACAGGGGATCAGGTACCACGTGGGGCTGACCGCCACGGCGAGCGGCTTTTACGCTCCGCAGGGACGACAGATGCGCACGCTCCCAGTTCGCTATCCTGAGCTCGCTGAAGAGCTTCGCCACGAGCGTGTGGCGAATCTCGAAATGGAGTCGTCGGCACTTTTCGTGCTGGCACACCTGGCGGGACTGCGGTCAGGGACCGTCTGCGCGGCCTACGCGCAGCGGACCGACGGCACGTTCCTTGAAGGCGCGGCGAAGGAGGCCGCGGAGGCACGCTGCATCGATGCCGGACTGGCCGGCATCCACCTGCTCTGGCAGGTCGACGCCGATGGTGGCGATTTCCTCGACCACCGCGGAGGATCGCTCGACCGACGGGCGGGGGGCTCTCAACTACCGACCGGCACCGCGCCGGCGACCAAGGGAGGCAAGTGAACCGATGGCAACCGAAGCCTACTGCGTCAAGTGCAAGGCGAAGCGCGAGATGCAGAACGAGAACAAGATCACGATGAAGAACGGCAAGCCGGCGACCGAGGGCCAGTGCCCGGTCTGCGGCACGAAGATGTTCCGGATCGGCGGCTGATCGCCGCTCGTAACCACCAGGAGACGCGCCGGCCGCCGGCGCGTCTCTTTTCGTACCTGGCGACGGCTAGAATGTCCGCCACGTGGACGAGCTCGCCGATCGGTCGGTCCTGGCGATCGACTTCGGTGGCACCCAGATCCGCGCGGCGCTGATCACCCCCGACCTTGCCGTTCATGAGCGGCGTGCCGTGCCCACGCATGACGAGGATGGTGTCGATGCCGTCGTCGAGCGGATCTGCGAGGTGGCCATCGGGGTCCTGGGCGATGCCCGTGCCGCCGGCCTTCCCCATCCCGTGGCCGTCGGGATCTCGGCGCCGGGCCCGCTCGATCCGTGGCGTGGCGTCGTCACGGCACCTCCCAACCTCGCTGGATGGCACGACGTCCCCCTCGGGTCGCGCGTGGCCGAGGCGGTCGGCCTGCCGACCTTCGTGGAGCGTGACACCAACGTCGCCGTGATGGCCGAGTGGCGCTACGGGGCCGCCCGTGAGGCGCGGACGGTGATCTACGTGACCGTGTCGACGGGGATCGGCGGTGGATTGATCCTCGACGAGCGACCGCTGCTCGGGTCGGACGGCACGGCAGGCGAGATCGGCCACATCGTCGCCGACGTCGATGGCCCCCGCTGCGGGTGCGGTCGTTTCGGCCACGTGGAGGCGATGGCCTCCGGCACCGCCATTGCGCGCGATGCCCGCGCCCTCATCGATACTGGCGCCTCGCCGCGCCTGGCGGAGCTCGCCGCGGCCGGCGCCGATGTCGACGCCGCCCTCGTTGCACGCGCGGCCGACGAGGGAGACCCCGCCAGCGCCGATCTCCTCCGTCGCGCCTGGGTCATCATCGGCGCCATGTGCGCCTCATTGGTCAACGTCCTGAACCCTGACGTCATCGTCATCGGTGGAAGCATCGCCGAGCATCGGCCGGACCTTATCGACGTCGCCCGTGACCAGATCGAGCGGCGCGCCTTCGAGGTCCCCGCGTCGCGCGTTCGCGTCGAGCCAGCCGAACTGAAGGATGATGTCTCCCTGATCGGCTGCCTGCCGATCGTGGCGGAACGATTGACCGATCCCGCCTTCGGCGGCGCATCGCATCTGCTCACACAGGCCGCAACCATCGAACAAGGAGCACTCCGTCCGTGACCACCCGCATCGGCATCAACGGCTTCGGTCGCATCGGCCGCCAGACTCTCAAGGCCATGCTCGAGCGGCACCCCGACGCGCTCGAGGTGGTCGCCGTCAACGACCTGGCCGACGATGCCACGAACGCTCACCTGTTCAAGTACGACTCGACCTATGGCCGCTATGCCGGCGAGGTGCGCGCCGGCGACAACGAGATCGTGGTCGACGGGCGCAGCATCCGCTCGTTCAGCGAGCGGGACCCATCGGCGTTGCCATGGGCCGACCTCGGCGTGGACATCGTGGTCGAGTCGACCGGCATCTTCACCGACGCGACCAAGGCGCAAGCCCATCGCGACGCCGGCGCCAAGAAGGTGATCATCTCGGCTCCCGCCAAGAACGAGGACATCACGCTCGTCCTCGGGGTCAACGAGGGCGGTTACGACACCGACCAGCACCACATCGTCAGCAACGCCAGCTGCACGACGAACGGGCTCGCCCTGCCGGCCAAGGTGATCTTCGACGCGTTCGGCATCGAGCACGGCCTGATGACGACGATCCACAGCTACACCAACGATCAGAACGTGCTCGACGTGTTCCACAAGGACCTGCGTCGCGCGCGCAGCGCGGGCCAGAACATCATCCCCACCACGACCGGCGCCGCGAAGGCGCTGGCTCTCGTCATCCCCGAGCTCAAGGGGAAGTTCGACGGCTTCTCGCTGCGCGTGCCGACGCCGACGGTCAGCGTCATCGACTTCGTGGCCGTCACGTCCCGCCCGGTCACCGCGGAGTCGGCAAATGCGGCGCTCAAGGCGGCGGCGGATGGACCGATGCAGGGCCTCCTCGGCTACACGGAGGAGGAGCTCGTGTCGATGGACTTCAAGGGCGACGAACGGTCCTCAATCATCGACGCTGCCTCGACGATGGTGACCGGCGGGAACCTGCTCAAGGTGATCGCGTGGTACGACAACGAGTGGGGCTACTCGTGCCGGGTCGCCGACCTGGCCGCGTTCATGGCCGAGCGGCTCTAGGTCGCCGATGAGCTTCAAGACCGTCCGTGACGTCGACGTCAGCGGCCGGCGCGTCTTCGTGCGCGCCGACCTCAACGTCCCACTCGACGACGGCCGCATCACCGATGACACCCGCATCCGCGCCAGCCTGCCGACCCTGGTCCACCTTCTCGAGCGTGGCGCGATCGTGATCCTCGCAAGCCACCTCGGACGGCCGAATGGCAAAGTCAATGACGCGCTGCGGCTCAAGCCGGTCGCCGATCGGCTCAGCCAGCTCCTTGGCCGTCCGGTGCGAATGACGGGGGACGCGCTCGGCCCGGGCGTCCAGGTTGCGGTCGAGAAGCTGCGTCCGGGCGACCTCCTGCTGCTCGAGAACCTGCGCTTCCATGCCGAGGAGGAGGCGAACGATCCCGAGTTCGCGGCGGCGCTCGCGAGCCATGCCGACCTGTATGTCAACGACGCGTTCGGCGCAGCGCATCGTGCGCACGCAAGCACGGAGGGGATCACCCACCACCTGCCGGCCGTGGCCGGCCTGCTCATGGAGCGCGAGGTTGAGGCGTTGTCGCGGCTCCTGAAGAAGCCGCCGCGTCCGTTTCACGCGGTCATCGGCGGAGCCAAGGTGTCCGGCAAGCTCGAGGTGCTCGAGGCGCTCCTGTCCCGCTGCCAGGCGGTCCTCGTCGGTGGCGGCATGGCCAACACCTTCCTTGCCGCACGCGGCCTGGAGCTCGGGAGGAGCCTGGTGGAGGCGGATCGGCTCGACGACGCCGAACGGATCATGGCGCAGGCACGCCGCAAGCGCGTGCGCCTCATGCTGCCCACGGATGCGGTGGTGGCGCCGCAGATCCACGTTCGCGCAAGGACGAAGGTGGTGCCGGTGAACGAGGTGCCGAAGGACTACATGATCGTTGACATCGGTCCCGAAACGCGACGCGCGTTTGCGGAGCAGCTGGCCAAGGCCAGGACGGTCTTCTGGAATGGACCGATGGGTGTGTTCGAGGTCCCGCAGTTCGCGGAGGGCACCAACGAGATCGCGCGCGTCATCGCAAAGAGGACGGCCAAGGGGGCGATCTCCATCGTGGGTGGCGGCGACTCCGTGGCGGCAGTCGAGAACCTCGGGCTGGCCGACAAGATGACCCACGTCAGCACCGGCGGCGGGGCGTCGCTGGAGTTCATCGAGGGCAAGACGCTGCCCGGCGTCGCTGCCCTGCTGCCTGCGGACGCTGAGATCGTCTTCGCTGAGGAGGAGTCATGACCAGCCTGATCGAGGACGTCATCGGTCGCGAGATCCTCGACTCGCGTGGCAACCCGACCGTCGAGGTCGACGTGTTTCTCGTCGACGGCGCGGTCGGCACGGCCCTGGTTCCGTCCGGCGCGTCGACCGGCGCACACGAGGCCGTGGAGCTTCGTGATGGCGATCCGCAGCGGTACGGTGGCAAGGGCGTGCTCACCGCGGTCCGCCACATCAACGAGACGATCCGGCCGGAGCTGCTCGGGATCGACGCGCTCGACCAGGTAAGCCTCGACCGCCTGCTGATCGACCTTGACGGCACCCCGAACAAGTCGAAGCTGGGTGCCAACGCCCTGCTCGGCGTCAGCCTCGCGGTCGCGCACGCCGCCGCCGACGCGGTGGGCCTGCCGCTCTACCGCTACCTCGGCGGCGCGGGTGCGCGGACGCTGCCCGTGCCGCTGGTGAACATCCTGAACGGGGGCAAGCACGCCATCGACTCCACCGACTTCCAGGAGTTCATGATCGCGCCGCTCGGCGCGCCATCGTTCCGCGAGGGCCTCCGCTGGGCCGCCGAGACCTTCCACGCGCTCGGTGAGCTCCTCCACGAGCGGGGCCTCGCGACGACGGTCGGCGACGAGGGCGGATATGCCCCGAGCCTGGGGAACAACGAGGATGCCATCGCGGCCGTCCTGACCGCGATCGAGCGTGCCGGCTATGTCCCCGGCGACCAGATCGCGATCGCCCTCGACCCGGCCAGCACTGAGCTCTATGGCGACGGGCACTACGGCCTGGCGCGGGAGGGTCGTGCGCTCAGCACGGCAGAGCTGATCGACTTCTGGTCCGACTGGGCCGAACGCTATCCCATCGTGAGCCTCGAAGACGGCCTTGCCGAGGACGACTGGGATGGATGGTCAGCGCTGACAGAGCGCCTCGGCGAGCGGATCCAGCTGGTCGGCGACGACCTGCTGGTGACGAACACCGAGCGTCTTGCGCGCGGCATCCGCGAGCGGGCCGCAAACAGCATCCTCATCAAGCTCAACCAGATCGGGACGCTGACCGAGACTATCGAAGCGATCGAGATGGCGCAGCGCGCAGGCTGGACCGCTGTCATCAGCCACCGATCCGGTGAGACCGAGGACACCACCATCGCCGATCTGGTGGTGGCGCTCAACACGGGGCAGATCAAGACCGGCTCGATCAGCCGGTCGGAGCGGATCGCGAAGTACAACCGCCTGCTGCGCATCGAGGAGGAGCTCGGCGACGCGGCCGAGTACGCCGGCGCGCGGGCATTCGCCGCCAATCGCGGCTGACCTCCGGTCAGAACAGCAAACGACCCCGGTTTGGCGGACCGGGGTCGTCGGGGAGCTTGACGCTCGGCCGTCAGGCCTCGGGCTCGTCGGTGCTCTTGGCGCGACGGCGAGCGGCAGCCGACTCGCGGCTGGCGCGGGTGACGGCGACCTTCGCCTTGCCGGCGGCGGTCCGCGGCCTGTCCGCAGCCTTGCCGGAGGCGGCCTTGGACGCCTTGGCGGCAGCCACCTTCTTGCGCTGGGCCGTCTTGCTGGCGGTGGTGCGCTTCTTGGCGGCGGCGGGTGCACCGGCCTCGACGCCATCGAGCAGGTGCGCCTCGTTGACCTTGGTCATGAGGCGGCTCTTTCGGCGCGCGGCGTTGTTCGGGTGAATGATGCCCTTCTCGGCGGCCTTGTCGAGGGCGCTGATCGCGGCGGCGACCGCCAGCGGTCCATCGCCCGTGGACCGGCCGAGAGCGATCTCGGATGCCTGCAGGACGAGCGTCTTCGCCTCGCTCTGCGTCCGGCGGTTGACGGCGCGGCGGCGGAGTGACTGGCGCACGCGCTTGAGTGCGGAGGGCGTGCGCGCGCCCTTCCAGGTTCGGGCCGTTCTTGCCAACGTGGAGTCCTCAGCTTGAGTCTTGTTGCACACCGACTCACGCTCGTGGGAGCGCGAGGGAGGCCGAAGTATAGCATCGGCAAGGGTACCGGACCAGATGGGGCACTCGACAATTCGAAGCGCAACCTGCGACAATTCGGCCACCAACGCCGACTCGCTCGCCCGTCCTGTCGAGCTTGGACACGGAGGAGAATTCAAAGGGGAGACCCCCGGCATGCCAGCCGGATGAAGCCGCCGATCGTGAAACGATCGAGTGCCAACGGCCGTCTTCCGCACGACGCCCATGACAACCATGACCCTTTCCGGCCGGCTGATGCGCCCGGTGGCCACGCCGCCGGCGCGACGCGCCACGCTCATCGGTTTCGGGGCAACGCTCCTTGGAGGCCTCCTCATCATCGCCGGCGTCTCGGTGGCGATCGGCATGGCAGCAGCCGAAACGATCCTCCCGGGCGTCACCGTGGGCGATGTGGAGCTGAGCGGGCTGAGCCCCGCGGCCGCCGCTGAGCGCCTGGACGCCGAGCTCCCGTCACTGGCCACCGGCAAGGCGATCGTCGTCGTCGGCGACGAAGAGGCAACCGTCGCGTACCGCGAGCTCGGGCGCGGATACGAGACCCAGGCGATGGTCGACGCGGCGTTCGGCATCGGTCGGAAGGGGAATCCACTCGTCGACGGCCTCGACCGCCTGCGCAGCGTCGTGAGACCCGCCGCGCTGCCGGTCATCGTTCACGCCTATGACACCGACGCACTCGACCGCGTCTCCGCCGAGATCGCGGACCGCTTCACCGTTGCAGCGGTCGATGCCTCCGTGACTGCCGACGGCCCGACGTACGAGGTCTCGGCGTCGGAGAGCGGCACGACCCTCGACGCGGCGACCGTTCGAGCAGCGCTCGCTGACGCCACCCACAGCACGGATCCCGCCGACGTCCGTCTCGACCTCGCGCCGCTGGTCGTGCCGCCGACGATCACGACCGACGACGCCGAAGCGGTGGCCGAGGCCGCGCGATCGACGGTTGCGGCGCTCGCGCTCGAGATTCCCGGCGCCGTGGAGGACGAGGAGCCCCTCACGTTCTCGCCAGAGACGATCGCGTCGTGGCTGAGCTTCGGCCCCGACTACGGTGTCGCGTACGCCCTTCACGTCGACGAGGCCGCGGTTGCCGATGCCGTGGCCGGCCTTGTCGAGTCGGTCGACCAGGAGGCCGTCAATGCGCAGATCACCGTTGCCGCCGCCGGTGGCCTCGGCGGCGTGATCGCGGCCAAGGACGGTCGGCAGCTCGACGTCGACGCTACCCAGCAGGCACTGCTCGCAACCCTCGAGGAGCGCGGCGGCGGCGCCAAGATCGGCTCGCTGGCCCTTGCCGTCAACATCACCGAGCCTGCCGTCACGACGGCCGCGGCCGAAGCGGTGCTGCCGCAGATGCAGATGATCTCGTCATGGACGACCTACTACGTCCCTGGCGAGGGAAACGGTTGGGGCAACAACATCAACATCCCCGCCTTCGACATCGACGGCAAGAACCTCGCGCCGGGCGAGACGTTCAGCTTCTGGGGCAGCGTGGGGCCGTTCACGGTCAGAGCGCGGATTCATGTATGGCGGCGCCATCATCAATGGGCGCAGCACCCAGGGCGTCGCGATCGGCGGCGGCGTCTGCTCGACGTCAACCACCATCTTCAACGCGGCCCTGCGGGCCGGCCTGCAGATGGGAATCCGCCTCAACCACTTCTACTACATCGACCGCTATCCCGACGGGCTCGACGCAACCGTCTCGATCATCGACGACTGGGCGCAGGACATGACCTTCGTCAACGACACCGACAACCCGATCGTCGTCCGCGGGTTCGGCGGCAACGGGTCGGTCACCTTCCAGATCTGGAGCGTGCCGCTCAATCGGAGCGTGGTCATCACCCCGGCCGTCACCAGCAACCACCGGCGAGCTCCTGACACCACGGTGGTGGACACGAGCATGGCGCCGGGGACAGCGAAGCGTCTCGAGTACCCGCACGACGGACATGACGTTTCCAGGTCGCGCCTCGTGTACGACGCGGCCGGCAACCTGCTGCACGACGACTACTACTTCAGCTCCTACGCCACTGTCACCGGCATCACCCTGGTCGGGCCAAAGCCGGCGGCGGCAGAGCCAGAGCCACCCGCCGACGGCTGACCCCTCCACAACGCGGCGACCGGTGGCGAGCATCGCTCTGGATCAGATCGCTCTGGGCTAGACTTCCGCCCCGTGATCCCCCCGGAGCGCATCCGTAACTTCAGCATCGTCGCGCACATCGACCACGGCAAATCGACGCTGGCCGATCGGCTGCTCGAGGTGACGAAGACGATCGACAAGCGGCTCATGCAGTCGCAGGTGCTCGACTCGATGGAGCTCGAGCGCGAGAAGGGGATCACCATCAAGGCCAACGCGGTGCGCGTCCACTACGACGCCGCCGACGGCCACACCTACGCGCTGAACCTGATCGATACCCCGGGCCACGTCGACTTCACCTACGAGGTCAGCCGATCGCTGCAGGCCTGCGAGGGCGCGATCCTCGTCATCGACGCGACCCAGGGAATCGAGGCCCAGACGCTCGCCAACGTGCACCTGGCGATGGCCCAGAAGCTCGTGATCATCCCGGTGATCAACAAGATCGATCTCGCCTCGGCGGATCCCGAGATGGTGATGAACGAGCTCGAGGAGACGCTCGCCATTCCGCGCGAGGAGGTGATCCTCGCCAGCGCCAAGGAGGGGACCGGCGTCCGCGAGATCCTCGAGGCGATCGTGACGCGCGTGCCCGCCCCGGCTCATGACGCGAGCGCACCGCTGGCGGCGCTCGCCTTCGACAGCCACTACGACCAGTACAAGGGGGTGGTCGCCCACGTCCGGCTGGCCGCCGGCACGCTGCATGACCACGATCGGATCCGCTTCATGGCCACCGGCGCCGAGTCGGAGATCCTGGAGCTCGGTTACTTCCGGCCGCAGCCGGTCCCGACGAAACGGCTTGTGGCCGGCGAGGTCGGCTACGTGGCGACCGGCCTCAAGAGCATCCGCGAGGCCCAGGTCGGCGACACGCTGACGACGGCCGCGCGACCGGCGGACGCGCCGCTGCCGGGCTACCAGGAGCCGCTGCCGCTCGTCTTCGCCGGCATCTACCCGATGCGTGGTGACGACTATCCCGAGCTGCGTGACGCCCTCGACAAGCTGCACCTCAACGACGCCGGCTTCGTCTACGAGCCGGAGTCGTCGGTCGCCCTCGGCTTCGGATTCCGCTGTGGTTTCCTCGGCCTGCTCCACATGGAGATCACCCAGGAGCGTCTGGAGCGCGAATTCGACCTCGATCTGATCGCCTCCGCCCCGAGCGTCGAGTACCGCGTCAAGCTCCTCCACGCCGACGAGGAGGTCGTGGTCGACAACCCGGCGCAGATGCCCGGCCCCGGCGACATCGATCGGATCAGCGAGCCCTGGGTCGCGGCACAGGTGATTTCGCCGACGGACTACATCGGTCCGCTGATGGAGCTTGCGACGAACCGCCGCGCCGAGTTCCAGAACATGGAGTACCTCGACCCGAAGCGGGTGAACCTCCACTTCGAGATGCCGCTCGGCGAGCTCATCATCGACTTCTACGACCAGCTCAAGAGCCGATCGTCGGGCTACGCGAGCCTCGACTACTCCTACATCGGCTACCGGCCCGGTGACCTCGTCAAGCTCGACGTGCTCGTCGCAGGCGAGCCGGTCGACGCGCTCAGCCTCATCGTCCATCGGTCGAACGCCTATCGGTCCGGCAAGGCGCTGGTGGACAAGCTCAAGGAGCTGATCCCGCGGCAGATGTTCGAAGTGCCGGTCCAGGCCGCCATCGGCTCGCATATCATCAGCCGCGAGACGATCCGGGCGATGCGCAAGAACGTGCTGGCCAAGTGCTATGGCGGCGACATCACCCGCAAGCGCAAGCTGCTCGAGAAGCAGAAGGAAGGGAAGCAGCGGATGAAGCGGATCGGATCGGTCGAGATCCCGCAGGAGGCCTTCCTCGCCGTGCTGCGCATGAACGAGAACGCGGGCTAGCGGCGCCGATGAGCTTCGTCGACTCGCTCCGCCTGGCGATCGCGCTCGGCCTCACCCTCTTCCTGGTCCTGCTCCGCTTCGATTCGGAACGGATCACGCGCTCCGACTACTTCCGCTACCGGACACCGTGGATGGGGCCGGTCAGCTACTACATCCTGGTCATCGGCTTCGCGATCGGGATCGCGGTGATCCTGCCCTCCGGTCGCGAGCAGCTGTTCCTGACCGGTGGCAACCCCGACAACATGCTGGTGGTGATGCTGCTCTTCACCGCCATCGCGTTGCTCAACGGGGTGGCCCTCGCGTTCCTTCGCTACGGCAGCATCCTGCCGCTGCCGATCGAGCTGCTGCCGACCCGCGTGCTCGGCGCCGCGGCCAACGCGATCAGCGAGGAGCTCCAGTTCCGATCGATCGTGCTCGGCCTCCTGATCTTCGCCGGCATCGAGCCGGGCCTGGCGATCGGATTCCAGGCACTCGTCTACGGCCTGGTCCATCGGCGACTATGGCGAGAGCGCGACTGGTACTTCCTGGTCGGCTCGGTGCTCCTCGGGTGGGCGGCAGGCGTGGCGACCGTGGCGACCGGGTCGATCATTCCGGCCATCGTGGGCCACTTCGCCGTCACCATGAGCCTGTTCGCGTTCGCCGGGGGGCGCCTCCGTCAGCGACCGATCTGAAGCCGATTGGCATCGGCCTGACTGGCCGGCTCATCGGGCAGAGATGCCACGCGCCCGGTCGGTGCGGCCTCCGGCCCCCTGCCGAGGATGGCCCTCGGCGGTGGCAGCCGCTGCCAACCCAGCCGGATTGACGATCTCCAGGCGTCTCCGGCCACGACGAATGAGTCCGTCAGCCTCAAGGTCGCGGAGGGATCGCCCAACGCTCTCTCGCGATGCGCCAATCAGCTCGGCGAATGCCTCCTGACTCAGGGCCATCGTGCCATCGGACGCATCTGCCGCAAGCTCTAGGACGGTCGCGGCGACGCGAGTCCTGATCAAATTCCCCGGATCTCGCTCCAGCATCGTTTCTGTGTCGCACAGTCGCATGGTCACCTCTTGGGCGATTGCCCAGGCAAGAGACGCTTCACGCCGCGCTACCGGCAAGAGGAGCGCTGTGTCGAACTCGAGGAACTCGAGGTCCGTCATCGCGACGACACTCAGCCCGTTCGGGCACCCCGTCATCGCGCGGACGCCAACCGCCCCTCCGCGACCGACCCGTCGCACCGTTACCTGAGCGCCGTCCTCCCGCATCGCGTATACGCGTGCATGGCCGGACACGATGAGCCCACATCTGCTTGGGTGCGATGCGTCGACGAAGACACGACCGGCCGAGATCGCCCAAGCCCTGGCTCTTTGGATCAGCCGATTCACGATCGCCATCTCCAAGCTCGCAAGGAAGCTCTCCGCTACCGCAATCTGAAGTTCGGCTTCGAAGTGGGACATCGTCGGGGCATCTCTCCTCGCACCGATCGTACGAACCCTCGCTTACCGGCGGCTTACTGGCTGGAGTGACCTGAATTCTGAGATGGCTGCCTCCGCCGTCCGTAACGCGCCGCTCATTCGCTCGCCGACCCGACACAGTCAAGTGTTACTCGATCCGTGGTCTATGGCCGATCAGCGTCCCAGGCTCGAGACGTCCACTCCCAACCAATCAAGGAGGTGCGTCTCATGGGCCTGCGAACGATAGGTGGAGTCAGATCGATACCTGCGCACGTCTTGTTTCTGGCGATGGCGGTAGCACTGCTCGTATCGCTATCGGCACCGATGACAACCCGGGCCACAGATGGTGAGGTCGTCGTACGAGGCACGAACGTCTGCACCAACGTCACGAAGTTCAGCGCGAGCGCGGCAGGATTCACGTGCCAGAACCTGGGCGACTGCCCGATTGGTGTCGATGGATGCTGGGTCGAAATCAAGTACCAAACCCAGTGCGAGTGGGCATGGTGCACGACCTTCGACGACAGGACTGGCTGGATTCGGCTGGGCGTCGGGCAAGATACGCACTCGTACTGCGTGAACGGCAAGCAGAAGTGGCAAGTGCGCATGCGGCTCGCTTGGGCGGACTCCCAGGTGACGACAGTCGAGACGTGGGGCGAGCCGGAATTGACTGTTACCTCAGGCGGCAGTGCGGTCTATCGGAACATGGCAAAGTTCCTGTTCAACGTGTCGGCGAACACCGGGTTCAAACGGGGAGTGCGGATCGCCACGCAGACGGGGGCGTCCGCCAATGCCGGAGAGGCCATCATTGCCTCTTCCGGCGGGACGTTTATCACGCTCAGCTGCTAGCAAAGTTGTGCGGCGCCGCCAGACAGGCGGCGCCGCACGAGGGAGAAACTCGATGCGCAGGCTCAGACGGATCGTTGCCGTGGCGGGAATGCTCGCTGTGACCGCGTGCGGTATCAACGGTCCGTCACCGAGCCCGTCCGTCTGCGACGGCCTACCCGCGGACTCGGGGAGGGTGCGACGCCGACCGCCCGACGTTCACCGGCGAGACATGCCAGGAGGTGGGCGCCGAATTTGGTCAGCAGCTGTCCCCGCGAGCAGTCCAGATCTTTGACGGGCCGCAAACTGTCAATGGCAACGACCGGACCGTACTGCTTCAGCATCTGGTTGTCGTTCATATCCAACTCGCAAATAAGCACTTGCGCGATACGGGACAGGCAGTGTCGTGCGACGTTCCCGAGTTCCTCGAGGCTGCAGAAGCGGAGTTCTCGCAAGAGTTCACCGAACGCGTCGGGAGCAACGCATTCTTCGGACAGAGCGTCTCGTATGACGAGTGGCGAGAGGATCTCAAGCGGTTCCTGGTGGTCATCGATCGCGATGAATCGGAACCTTACGACCCGTCCCAGACTGGCGAGCCCGACCGCCAACGGGTCCTGAGAGCGTTCGGCCGTCGTCGCCCTTTGAGTCGAAGAGGGAGCCGCGCGGCGGCGGCCTCTCTGCAACGGTTCGGCAAGAGCACGGTGCATCCTTAGCCTCCGCAGCTGAGCCCAGTCGCCGCCAGGATCGAGTCCCAGCCGATCCCGGCGACGGTGCGGTCGTTGTTGACTGCCGCAAAGACCCCCATGGGAAAACCAGGCAGTGGCAGTTGCGTCGAGCCGACGCCGTCCGTGTTGCTGACACCCGTCAAGGAGAATTTCCCCAGGTGGTCAGCGGTCCGCCGATCGAACACCTCGAACTCCGTCAGCTCTTCGAGTTGATCGCTCACGACAATGAGGCCGCGACCGTCGTCGCTGGCTCCCGCTGCGGGACACGTGTACAGCGCGATCCCCTCGGCATCGGACTCGAAGACGTCTGTGCCGAACACGTTGTCGCCCGTGCGCACGTTGGGCCGGCCATCAGTGGTGTACGCGTACACGCCCGTACCGCCGTTCTCATCGGGAATGTAGAGCGCCTCGTGGTAGGCATCGGCGACCAATGTTTCCAACCCTTGCTCGGGAGGGAATCCGCCGGTTGACTCGCCCGTCGCCGCGTTGTGGAGATAGACGTGGTTGGTCGCCGAGACGTACAGCGTGCCTCCCGCTGAGGACGGCAGGAAGGCGAGGTTCGGCTCGGAGTCCAGGTCTACCGATCCCCGGATGAACTCATCGACGTACGCCAATGTCGGAAGTGAGAAGGCAACAACTGTTGACTGCGGGCTTCCTACGGCCACATACAGCCGATCGGCCTGCTGGTCGACGACGATTCCATTGACCTGGCTGTCCGAGGCGAATGAGGAGTGCGTGAGCGAGTCGAGTTCATCGTTTTCGCCGAACGGAGAACGCCAAACCTCGACCAGCTGGTTCCCCTTGGCGGTGACGAGCATGAGCGATTCCTCCGGGCTCGGTGCCTCCCAGAAAGCGATCGAATCGATGTCCGTCCCCGCACCCTCAACCTCCCAGTCAGGCGTGACCGCCACAGTTCCAAACGGCGCAAACGACTCCGCGCTCGGCGGCTCGGCGATGAAGCTTTGGCCATCCGTGGCGGGATTCGACGAGAACGAGGGTGTCCCCGCGGGGCTGGTACAGGCCACCAGCACAATGCAGAGCAGGGCTGAAGCAAACAGACGAGGCAAGGCGGGATCTCCTGATTGCCGCTTTCGGCAGGGGCGAGGAGTCAAGTATGCGGCGTGACCGCCGGATCGAGGATTGACCGGGCATGGGTCCAACTGGGCAGGGGCGGGCCCATCCGATTCCGTGGTTTGACTGGCCGGTCGTAGACTCGGGCGATGGAGCCTGCGACGCATCACCTGTACGTGCACGTGCCGTTCTGCCGGCTGGTGTGCGCGTATTGCGACTTCGTGACGGTCGGCGGCCGGGCGGCGGAGATCCCGCGCTACGTCGGCGCGCTGCTGCAGGAGCTGGCGGCTGCGTCCCGCGCCGGGCGAGCTGCGCACGATCTACTTCGGCGGCGGCACCCCCTCGCTGCTGACCGGCGAGCAGGCCGGCCGCGTCATCGGGGCGGCCAGGGACCGATGGGAGCGCGTGGCCATCGATGAGGTCACCGTCGAGGCGAATCCGAGCGAGCGCGAGCGGCCCGACTGGGAGGGCCTCCTCGCCGCCGGCGTGACGCGGGTCAGCCTCGGCGCGCAGTCGTTGCGTGATCAGGACCTCGAGGCGCTTGCCCGCGGGCACACGGCGCGCGAGGTGCGCGGTGCGTTCGCTGCCGCTCGCGCCGCGGGCTTCGACAACGTGAGCATCGACCTCATCTACGGCATCCCCGGGCAGTCGCTCACCGGATGGGGCGACGGCCTGCGGATGGCACTCGCGCTTGAGCCCGAGCACGTCAGCTGCTACGCCCTGCAGCTGGCACTCGCACCGGACGAGTGGGCTGCGCCACCGCGTCCGGGCGCGTTGCGCTGGCGGAACCGGGTGGCCGAGCAGCAGGACGACGGGTTGGCCAGCGACCAATACCGGCTGGCGGAGGAAGTGCTGGCCGCAGCCGGCTACCGGCACTACGAGCTGAGCTCGTGGGCGCGACCCGGCCGCGAGAGCCGGCACAACTCCGCTTACTGGGCGCGGTCGGCGTACACCGGCATCGGCGCTGGGGCGCACTCGTACGACGGCGCGGCCGAGCGCTCCTGGAACGAGCGCGATCTCGACCGCTACCTCGACGCCGCGGAGGCGGGAGAGCGCCCGCTGGCCGGCCGCGAGGTGCTCGACGCCGAGACGCGCGCATTCGAGGCGATCGCGCTCGGGCTGCGGCGCATCGACGGGCTCGGGCGGCGCGCCTTTGCCGCGGAGTTCGGCCGCGACCCGCTGGAAGGTGTCGCCGATCAGATCGCCGGCAGCGAGACGGGCAGCCTCCTCGAATGGGACAGCGATCGCCTCCGGCTCACGCCGCGTGGCCGCCTGTTCGCCTCCGAGGCCTGCCTGGCGTTCCTGCCGGAGCCGGTCGGTTAGATGCTCTTCCCGCCGGCGACGCTGCAGGCGATCGCGGATGGCACCGTCACGCTCGCCTTTCGCCGATGGGACCAACCGCGCGTGAGGCCCGGCGGAAGGCAACGAACGCCCGTCGGCGTGATCGCGTTCGACTCGGTCGAGGCGATCGACCGCGACGAGATCACCGATGCCGACGCCGTCGCCGCCGGGTTCGCTGACCGCGACGAGCTGCTCGGCTTCGTCGACCGCCGAGCGACCGGCACGGTCTACCGAGTCGACGCTGCGCCTCGCGGGTTCCGACCCTCGCGTCGCCCTGCGCGAGTCGGTGCCGGACGAACTGCAGCTGCGCGAGATCGAGCGTCGCCTTGCGCGCCTCGATCGAGCCAGCCGCCACGGTCCCTGGACGCAGGCGGTGCTGCGGACCATCCACGACCAACCAGAGGTGCGAGCGGCCGACCTGGCGCCGCAGTTCGGCCGGGAGAGGCTTGCATTCAAGCTCGACGTCCGCAAGCTCAAGGAGCTCGGCCTCACCGAGAGCCTGCCACGGGGTTACCGGCTCTCGCCGCGCGGTCTGGCCACGCTCGAGTGGCTCGCCGGCTCCGCCCACCGGCGTTGACATCGGCTTGGCCTCGGCGGTACCATGCCGCAATCACGAATTAGCACTCTCTGGCACAGAGTGCTAACACGATTCCGGAGGTCGGCATGACGCAGGAACGTCAACCGTCCCGCGATCGCGGGACGCCGATCCAGCCGGCCCTCGAGCTGACTGATCGGCAACGAACCGTTCTGCGCGCCGTGGTCGAGGACTACGTCCTGACGGCGGTGCCGGTCGGTTCGCGCGCCCTGCTCGGGCGCTACGCCCTCGGCGTCTCGCCTGCGACGGTTCGGAGCGCAATGGCGGAGCTCGAGGCACTCGGCCTGCTGTCGCACCCCCATACCAGCGCCGGGCGCGTGCCGTCCGATCTCGGCTACCGGCTCTACGTCGAATCGCTGATGCGGGAGGCGGAGCTGGACCAGGCCGATCGGCTCATGATCCGCCACCAGTTCAGCCAGGTGCAGCTGACGAGCAACGAGTGGCTGCGCCTCGCCGCCTCGATCCTGGCCGGCAGCACCCGGTCAGCGGCGGTGGTGACGCCGGCACGTTCACGGCGGGCCAAGTTCGGCCACGTCCAGCTCGTGGCGCTGGCCGATGGCACGCGCATGCTGGTGCTCGTGCTCGGCGACGGCAACGTCGTCCAGCGGCGGCTCGACCGGCCGGCGCTGCAGCGCGAGCTGCCCGACAGCGCGCTCGACCAGGAGGAGCTGGATCGCACGGCCGCCGCGCTCAACGCCGAGCTGGCGGGCCTCTCCGCCACCCAGATCCGACGTCGTGCCGGGAAGCTGCCGGCACTCGCGGCGCGCATCGCGGCGGTGGTCGCCTCGCTCGTCGAGGACGCCGACTCGGTCGTGGTCGAGGACGTCTTCACCGACGGCATCGTCAACGTCCTCGAGCAGCCCGAGTTCGCGGAGGGCTCGAAGCTGCGGCCGGTCCTCGAGGCGCTCCAGCGCTCCGACTTCCTCGAGCAGCTCGTACCGGTGCTGACGCGGAGCGGCGGCGTGCACGTCATCATCGGACGCGAGAACACGAACGATGCGATGCACGAGGTCAGCCTCATCTTCGCGCCGTACGGGGCCCCGGATCAGGCACTCGGACTGCTGGGGGTACTGGGTCCGACGCGCATGCGCTACCCGCGGGCGATCCCGACTGTGCGCTACCTGTCCAACCTCATGAACGAGCTCATCAACACTCACTACGGCGAGACACAATGACCGATCAACCCACGAATGGCGGCCCTCGGCCACGCGCGACGAAGACGCGCGGACAGGAGCGGGCCGACGCGATTCAGCCGACGTCGCGCGCTGAGCTGGCGGAGCGCATCGAGCAGCTCGAGCGCGAGCTCACCGAAACGCAGCGCAGCGACGCGGAGCACCGGGACAACTGGCATCGCTCGGCCGCCGACTTCGCGAACTACAAGCGGCGCACCGATGAGGAGCGCGCCACGCTGGCGCAGTTCAGCAACGCGTTGCTGATCGGCAAGGTCCTCGGTGTCCTGGACGACTTCGACCGGGCCCTCGAGAACGTGCCGGCCGACGCGCACGACCCGTGGGTCGAGGGCGTGCGACTGACCGAGCGCAAGCTGCGGAACGTGCTCGAATCGGAGGGCGTGACCCCGATCGAGGCGGTCGGCCAGCCGTTCGACCCGAACCTGCACGAGGCGGTCGTCCACGAGGAGACCGCCGACCATCCCGACAACCAAGTGATCGGCGAGCTGCAGCGCGGATATCGCCTGCACGACCGGGTCATCCGGCCGAGCCTCGTCCGAGTGGCGAACAACCCGAAGGAGCACTGACGACCAATGGGCAAGATCATCGGCATCGATCTGGGCACGACCAACTCGGTCGTGGCCGTCATGGAAGGCGGCGAACCCCAGGTCATTACCAACGCGGAGGGCGGCCGGACCACGCCATCGGTCGTCGGCTTCCCGAAGAGCGGCGAGCGCCTCGTCGGCCAGGTGGCCAAGCGACAGGCCATCACCAATCCCGAGAACACCGTGTTCAGCATCAAGCGCTTCATGGGGCGTCGCTTCGACGACCCCGAGGTGCAGCGCAGCAAGGGCCTCGTGCCGTACGAGGTGATCAAGGATCCGAAGTCGGACGGCATCGTCGTCAAGCTCGGCAACGACAAGACATTCAGCCCGCCGGAGATCAGCGCCATGATCCTCCAGAAGCTGAAGAGCGACGCGGAGGCGTACCTCGGCGAGAAGGTGACCGAGGCGGTCATCACCGTCCCGGCCTACTTCGACGACACCCAGCGCCAGGCCACCAAGGACGCCGGCCGCATCGCCGGGCTCGACGTGAAGCGGATCGTCAACGAGCCGACCGCATCGGCCCTCGCGTACGGGCTCGACAAGACAAAGGACGAGAAGATCGCCGTCTACGACCTCGGCGGCGGGACCTTCGACATCTCCATCCTCGAGCTGTCCGAGGGCGTGTTCGAGGTTCGCAGCACGAACGGCGACACGCACCTCGGCGGCGACGACTTCGACCAGCGGATCATCGACTGGCTCAGCGCCGAGTTCAAGAAGAGCGAGGGGATCGACCTCACCAAGGATCGGATCGCCCTCCAGCGCCTCAAGGAGGCGGCCGAGAAGGCGAAGATCGAGCTCTCCTCGACGACCCAGACCGAGATCAACCTGCCCTTCATCAGCGCCGATGCGTCCGGACCCAAGCACCTCGTGCTGAACCTGACGCGGGCGAAGATGGAGGACCTGGTCGACGACCTGATCCAGAAGACGGCCGAGCCGGTCAAGAAGGCGCTCGCCGATGCGGGCATGAAGCCCGCCGACATCGACGAGGTGATCCTGGTCGGCGGCATGACCCGCATGCCGGCCGTGGTCGAG
The DNA here is from genome assembly GCA_963789435.1 of uncultured Chloroflexia bacterium. GTDB lineage: Bacteria > Chloroflexota > Limnocylindria > QHBO01 > QHBO01 > JACDBZ01. The sequence continues at coordinate 673,919 of CAWBKO010000001.1, read as the reverse complement.
GCGGTCAAGAAGATGTTCGGCGGCAAGGAGCCGCACAAGGGCGTCAACCCCGACGAGGTCGTGGCGGTCGGCGCGGCGATCCAGGCGGGAGTCCTGGCGGGCGAGGTCAAGGACGTCCTGCTCCTCGACGTCACCCCGCTGAGCCTCGGGATCGAGACGATGGGCGGCGTCGCGACGAAGATGATCAACCGCAACACGACCATCCCGACCTCGCACACCCAGATCTTCTCGACCGCGTCGGACAACCAGCCTTCGGTGGACATCGTGGTGCTCCAGGGCGAGCGCGAGCTGGCGGCCGACAACAAGAAGCTGGCGACCTTCCGGCTCGACGGCATTCCACCGGCCCCGCGCGGCGTGCCCCAGATCGAGGTCACCTTCGACATCGACGCCAACGGCATCCTGAACGTGACCGCCAAGGACAAGGCCACGAACAAGGAGCAGAAGGTGACGATCACCGCCTCCTCGATGCTGGCCAAGGAGGACGTGGACAAGATGGTCCGCGACGCGGCCGAGCATGCCGAGGAGGACCGCGCGCGTCGCGCGGCGATCGAGTCGCGCAACGAGGCCGATGCCCTCGTCTACCAGGGCGAGCGGCTGCTGAAGGACCTCGACGACAAGCTGTCGGACGAGGAGAAGGCGGAGGTCAACGCCCGCATCGAATCGGTCAGGGAGGCGCTCAAGGGCGAGGACGACGGCGTGGTCGACTCGACCAAGTCCCAGCTGGCCGAGGTGCTGCAGCGAATCGGCACCAAGGCCTACGAGGCCACCGGTGGCCCGGGTGACGGCAACGGCACCGACGGCTCTGCCGGCGGCGACGGCGCGGCGGGTGCCGCCGGCGAGGGCGCAACCGAGGAAGAGGGCGAGACGATCGAGGGCGAATACAAGGAGGTGTAGCACCTCCGCGCCCTCGGGCGTCCTGCAATGCGAGAGGCCGGGCGGCTGTGGCCCGGCCTCTTTGCTCGTGTGCGGCCTGGCCGCAACGTCGAGTTCACACCGGTGAGCGTTAACGCTCGTCCGGACCGTCGATTCACGCCAGTGAGCATCGGGCACACGGATGCCACGCGGCCACGTCCGCCAGCGCTCGGACCTTCGTCTAGACTCGGACCGATGCGACTCGCCACCTGGAACGTCAACTCGCTCAAGGCCCGGCTCGATCGCGTGCTGGCCTGGACCGAGCGCAACCAGCCAGACGTGCTGTGCATGCAGGAGACGAAGCTCTCCGATGAGCAGGCGCCGCTGATGGACTTCACGGCGCTCGGCTACGAGCTCGTCCACCACGGGCCGGGCCGATGGAACGGCGTCGCCATCGCGTCGCGCATCGGCATCAGCGACGTCGTGGCAGGCATCCCGACCCCCGACGGCTGGACCGATGACGGCGGCCGCTTCCTGGCGGCCACCTGCGGACCGATGCGGGTGGCGACCATCTACGTGCCCAACGGCCGCGTGGTCGACTCCGAGTTCTACCTCGAGAAGCTCGAGTGGCTGGCGAGGCTATCGGTCTGGCTGAACGACAACGATCCGGACACCGAGCTGGCGATCTGCGGCGACTACAACGTGGCGCCGGAGGACATCGACGTCTGGGACGTGAATGCCGTCCATGGCGCGACCCACGTCTCGCCGCGCGAGCGGGCGGCCGTCGCGAAGCTGCGGGAGTGGGGGATGGTCGACATCGTGCGCCAGTTCCACCCCGAGCCCGGCTTCTTCAGCTGGTGGGACTACCGCGCCGGCCACTTCCACAAGAACTTCGGGATGCGGATCGACCACGTCTACCTCTCGCCGCCGCTTGCCGCTCGCGCCATCGCCGCCGAGCGCGACCGCGACGCCCGCAAGCCATCGACCTACCCGGGCATCCCGTCCGACCACGCCCCGCTCATCGTCGACTTCGCGGACGTAAGGCCTCAGGCCGCTGATGTCCGCCGGACCATTGATGTTCGCCGTACCGTGAGGCGGCATCCGAGCATAGACGCCACTCGACGTCGGGCTGCCTCCTTCGGCGGGTCGCTGATTGCTCATCAGCTTCACGATTGCGGGCGGCCGTGATGTCGGAGCCTGGAGGGCACGGGACCGGCGATCAGCCGCCGCCTCTGGCTGCTGGCGCTCCGCCACGTCTCGCAGATCGACCTGGTGGCATACCGTCGTCATCAGCGGCGAAGCCGCCAGAGCGGCGTCGTCACCATCGATCCGTTGCTGGTCGAGCCGGTCGACATGGTACAGAGGCTTCGCTGGTGCGTGGCGACGCCTTGCACGTCGTTGCCGCTCGGAGATCCGCTCATCGGCAGATCGTACGCCGCCGCGATATCCGGCCGCAGGGCTGCGCGCGAGCTCGCGGCCAGCGCGTGTGCGCGGCCAGGTGACCGTGTCGGCGCCCACGAAGGACCGATACGCCTCGATCGCGTCTCGGAGGGCAGGGATGAAGTGGGGCGTCTCCATCGGGTCGAAGCCGTCCTGGAACCAGATGCCGAGGATGCGCAGCGTCTTCGCCTTGCGGTCCAGGCGGGGCTCGATGCGGCCGACGAACCGATCGCCGAACAGCATCGGCAGGACGTAGTAGCCCCACTTCCGCTTCGCCTCGGGCACGTAGACCTCCCACAGGTAGTCGAAGTCCCAGAGCGTGCGAAGCATTCGCCGATCCCAGACGAGCGGATCGAGCGGCGCCAGGAAGCTGACCTCCGGCGGCGGGCAGCGAGCCCTCCTCGGCGGTGGCCTCGAGGATCGGCTCCTCGGCGGCGATGATGTATTGCGGGCTCCTTGAGGCCCTCGACCTCGATCGGCCAGCAGCTCGCCGTCGGCCACCAGCCGCTCTGTGCGCGCGACGCGCTCGGCGGTCGAGCCGGCGCTGTACATCACCTCGGCCTGGGTGCCGACCGGCGTCGTCATGCCGGTCGCGCGGAACCGGCTGAGCAGCCGCCGGGTCATCCCGTCCTCCTCCGACTCCTTGAGCTTCAGCAGCTTCGGCGGGAACGAGCCGCTCCATGAGGTCGTAGTAGCGACGATTGCCCTCCCGGCGCGCGATGCCGATCCGGCCGGTGACGAACAGGGCCTCCATGACCGCGCGGCTGGCCCGGGTCGGCGCCCACCACCAGTCGACGGCATGGCTGTGCTCGCTGAAGGCGGCCGTCGACAGCGGCCCATCGGCCTTCAGGCGCTTGAGGATCGCCTTGGCGACCTTCGCCTGGTCCGTCAGGATCCCGTCGTTGATGTCTGGCCAGGTTCCGCTGCCACGTGATCCGGTAGTGGGGCAGCTCGTGCATCGGCACCATGTTCAGGCTCTTGTTGTAGAGCTCGATCAGGCGCCGATCCGGCCCGTACAGCCAGTCGCTCGCACCACTGCCGCTCGTATCCCGCGACCCGGGCGTGGAGCACCAGGTCGTGGTTGCGGGCGCCGGGCACCTCGAGCGGGTCGAACTGGAGGCTCCCGAGCCGCTCGACAGCTGCCAGGACCGATGCCGGCTCCGCCGGGAGGGAGCGCGGCGGGGCCAGGAGGTGGCGGCTGACGAGGAAGCGCCGCGCATGGGCGGCGGAGATCTGCAGGTCGGTCATCGAACCGATCGTAGCGGTGGTTCCTGACGATTACTGGCAGGAATTCGACGCTGGCGCGCACCTCCCAGGGCTGGCACTCGCGACACGCTGAGTGCCAATTGGTATGATCCTGCCCGCCATGGCCGTGAAACGTGACTACTACGAGATCCTTGGCGTCGGCCGCGATGCCGACGACGCCGAGATCAAGCGTGCGTTCCGGCGCCTCGCGCAGCAGCACCATCCCGACGTCGACACGAACGACGGCGCCGAGGCGCGCTTCAAGGAGCTGAACGAGGCGTATCGGGTGCTCTCCGATCGCCAGCGCCGCTCCGCGTACGACATGTTCGGGCACGCCGGCGTGGAGGGAGCGGCGGCCGGCGGCTTCGAGGGCTTCGGCGGCGGGTTCGGACCGTTCGGCGACATCTTCGACGCGTTCTTCGGCGGGAACCCGGCCGGCGCGCGACGCCGCACGCGGGTCGTGGCCGGTGCCGACCTGCGCTACGACCTGACCATCGAGTTCGCGGAGGCCGTCTTCGGCGTCACCAAGGAGTTCTCAGCTTCCCGACGCTGGTGACCTGCACGCACTGCGACGGAGCCGGCGGTGAGCCGGGAACCGAGCCGGAGACCTGCCCGGAGTGCAACGGCAGCGGCGAGAAGCGCCGGGTCGCGCAGACGATCCTGGGCCAGATGGTCAACATCGTCGCCTGCGCGCGCTGCCACGGCGAAGGACGGATCATCGCCACGCCGTGCACGGTCTGCGGCGGGGACGGACGGATCCGCGAGGAGCGGGAGGTGGTGGTCAGCATCCCGGCCGGGATCGACGACGGCCAGCGCATCGCGCTCGAGGGCCAGGGCGAGGCCGGCCCGCGCGGCGGGCCGAACGGCGACCTGTACGTCGCCGTCAAGGTTCGCGAGCATCCGCAGCTCGTCCGGCGCGGGACCGAGCTCTACCACGAGCTGCCGATCACGTTCCCGCAGGCTGCGCTCGGCGCGAGCCTGTCGGTTCCGACCGTCGAGGGCGAGCGAGGAGGTCGAGGTTCCGGCCGGCGCGCAGTCCGGCCAGGAGATCCGCCTGCGCGGCAAGGGTGTGCCGCGGCTGCGCGGCGCCGGCCGCGGCGACCTCCACGTCATCGTCAACGTCGTCGTGCCGACCAAGCTCTCGAAGCGCGAGCGCGAGCTGCTGCGCGAGCTGGGCGAGGAGAGCGGCCCGGCCGTCGTGCCGAAGGGCGGCGGATCGGTCCTCGATCGGCTGCGCGACCTGTTCACCTGATCGCCGAGCCGATGCGCTGGCTGGAGCTGAGCGTCGAGGTCGACGTCGAGGCGGTCGAGGCGGTCAGCGAGATCCTCGGACGCATCGGTGCCGGCACGGCCGTCCAGCCGACTCGCCTGATTCGCGATCCCGACGACGAGCTGGCGGCCGCGCGAGGATCCGACCGCCCCGTACGTCATCACCGCCCACCTGGCCGAGGCACCGGACGCCGCCGACCGGGTCGAGGCCACCGAGCGTGCGCTGTGGCATCTGCAGGCGTTCGGCCTGCGGCCGGTCGGCCCGCTGCGCGTCCGCGCGGTCGACGACACCGACTGGATCGACGCCTGGAAGCGGCACTACGTCGCGCAGCGGATCGGCCGCGTGGTGATCGTGCCGTCCTGGGCCGAGGAGGCCATGCGCCCCGGCGAGGTCGCCATCACCCTGGATCCGGGCATGGCGTTCGGGACGGGCCTGCATCCGACCACCCGTGGCTGCCTCGAGCTGCTGCAGGGCGTCGAGCCGATGCCGGACCGCGTCCTCGACGTCGGCTGCGGCTCCGGCATCCTGGCGCTGGCCGCGCTCCGGCTCGGCGCCGGCCGCGCGGTCGGGATCGACACCGATCCACTGGCGGTGACGGCGTCGCGCGAGAACGCGGAGCGCAACGGCCTCGCCGATCGATTCGAGGCACGCGAGGGCACGCTGCCGGCTCGCGCCGACGAGCGCTATCCGCTCGTCCTCGCCAACCTGGTGGCGGCCGTCCTGGTCGAGCTGGCGGAGCCGCTCGCCGCGCACCTGGCGCCGGGTGGCACGCTGCTGGCGAGCGGGATCATCGAGCCGCGCGCCGCTGAGGTCGACGACGCGATGCGGGCAGCGGGCCTTGTCGTCGCGCGAGCGCCGCGTCGACGGCGAGTGGGTCTCGTTGCGGCTGGAGCGGCCGGCATGACGCTGCATCGGTTCTTCGTCGCCCCGGAGGCGCTGGATCGGCGACCGCTTCCCGCTGCCGGCCTCGATCGAGCGGCAGGTCCGCGCCGTGCTGCGCCTGGCCGATGGCGATCGGCTCGTCCTGCTGCCCGGCGACGGGTCGCAGGCCCTGTGCCGGCTGGATGGCGCCGACTGCGTGGTGGAGGAGCGGTCGGTGGTGGCCAGCGAGCCGCGGCACCGGCTGACCGTCGTGCAGGCGCTGCTGAAGGGCGACGCGCTGGAGGAGGTCGTGCAGCACGCGACCGAGATCGGCGTCGCCGCCTTCCAGCTCGTCGTCACCGAGCGCTGCGTCGCCCGCGAGATCTCGCCGCGCAAGCTGGAGCGGCTGCGGGCGATCGCGCGCGAGGCCGCCGAGCAGTCGGAACGCGGGATCGTGCCGCCGATTGCCGAGCCGGTGCCGCTCCGGGACGCGCTCGTCGCCGGATCGGTCCTGCTCTACGAGCGGCACGACGGCGCGCGGCTGGCGCGGCTGGAGCCGCCGGAGCGCGTCGTCATCGGTCCCGAGGGAGGCTTCAGCACGGCCGAGGTGACCGCGGCCGAGGAGGCCGGGATGCCCATCGCCGGCCTCGGTCCGCGCATCCTGCGGTCGCAGACCGTGGCCGTTGCGGCCGCGGCGGTGATCTTGTCGCGCACCGGCGACTTCGCCTAGGCTCCGCGGATGACCGATCGCGATCCCGATTGCCTCTTCTGCCGGATCGTGGCGGGCGAGATTCCCTCCGACCGCGTCCACGAGGACGATGACGTCATCGCGTTCCGCGACATCGCGCCGCGAGCGCCGACCCACGTCCTGGTCATCCCGCGCCGCCACATCCCGGACGCGCACGCCCTGACCGAGGCCGACGGCGATCTGCTGGCGAAGCTCTTCACCGTCGTCCGCCGGGTGGCGGACGCGGCCGGCCTGCAGAACGGCTACCGGGTGGTGACGAACGTCGGCCCCGAGTCGGGCCAGACCGTGTTCCATCTCCACCTGCACCTGCTCGGCGGACGCCCCATGGCCTGGCCGCCGGGCTGAGTCGGGCTCGATTGACCCTCATCGGCGCCGCTGGTACCCTTCGTCGGCTTGCGTGCCGGGCGGTGAGCCGCCAAGCAACGGCACGAACACATGAGCGGGAAGGAGGCGAGACGTTTGGCAGAAGTCCGCGTGGGCGAGAACGAGACGTTCGAGAGCGCGCTGCGTCGATTCAACAAGAAGATCCAGCAGTCGGGAATCCTGGCTGAGGCACGACGCCGCGAGCACTACGAGAAGCCCAGCGTGAAGCGAAAGCGCAAGGAAGCCAAGAAGCGAAAGGCAACCTCGCGCACCTAGCCAGACGCCCGCCTCGACCAAGCGAATCATCCGGCGCAACGGAGGGACCCCGAGACCGATGACGCCGGAGACACACGCTTCGATGACCCTTTCGGCACGGATCGAGTCCGCCATGCGTGACGCGATGCGCGCTCGCGACGAGCAGCGCACCCAGACGCTCCGGATGGCGATGGCCGCCGCCCACAACCTGAAGATCGCGCGTGGCCGCGACCTGACCGACGAAGAGGTCGTCGACGTCCTCGGCAAGCAGGTCAAGCAGCGTCGCGAGAGCATCGCCATGTACCGCGACGCGGGTCGCGAGGACCGGGCCGCGGCGGAGGAGGCGGAGGCCGCCATCCTTGCCGAGTTCCTGCCGCAGCAGCTCACCGCCGACGAGGTCGAGACGCTGGTGCGAGCGGCGATCGCGGAGACCGGCGCCTCGTCCCCGGCCGATCTCGGACGGGTGATGGGTCGCCTCTCGCCGCAGACGAAGGGCCGGGCCGATGGCCGGCTGGTGAGCGAGGCCGTGCGCCGGCTGCTGGCGCGGATAGCGCGATGTTCATCCCGCGCACGCTCAGCCGAGACCGGAGGTCGGACCGAGTGCCACGCTCTGGCGCGCCGTCGATCGTTGGTGCCGTCGTGGCGATCGCGCTGTTCCTGATGCTCTCCGCCAACATCACGCCTGGGCCAGGAGAACCTCGAAGCGGGCCAGGTTGCCGAGCGCGACATTCGCGCGCCGCGTGACGCCACCTTCGACTCGGTGAGCGAGACGGAAGCCGCGCGCGAGGCCGCCGCGGCCGCCGTTCAGCCGGCCATCGACCAGATCGAGCCGCCGGCCGACAACCAGGCGGACCAGCTCAACGCGTTCGACGTCCGCGCTCGCCGCGTCGCGCGCGTCCTCGGCCTGCGGGATGCCGGCGCACTCGCCGCCGAGGAGGTCGGCGCCCGGCTTGCCACCGATGCTCCGGAGATCTCGCCGCTGCATCGGGACCTGGTCGCAGCAATGTCGGCGCCGCGCTGGGAGGTCGTGGCGGCCGCGGCCCGCAGCGCCATCGAGTCGACGTTGGCGATCTCGGTGAACGAGGACGAGCTGCTCGCCGTCCGGAGATCGGTCCGGGACCTCATCACCAACGACCTCGCCGACGACGAGCGCGACCTGGCGGGCGACATGGCGGCATCGCTGATCGAGCCGAACGTCGTGATCGACGAACAGCAGACGGAGGAGGCGCGCAACCAGGCGCGCGCGAGCGTCGCGCCGGTGGAGGTCGAGATCCTGGCCGGCGAGGTCGATCGTGGCCGAGGGCCAGCGGCTGACGGTCGGCGACATCGAGAAGCTGGAGGAGCTCGGCCTGACGCGCCCGCGCGTCCAGATTGGGACCGTCATCGGCAACGCGTTGATCGCCGCCCTGGTGTCGGCCCTGTTGGTCGGCTATCTGCTGCGCTTCGAGCCGGAGGTCTGGCATCGCAATCGATCGGTCCTGCTCTTCTTCCTCGCCCTGGTGGTCTCAGCCGTCGCGATCCGCATCGCCGCGGACCGCACGCTGTGGGCCTTCGCCGTGCCGACCGTCGGCGACGGTGCTGCTGATCGGCATCCTGCTGCGCAACTCCGCCGGTATCGCGATGGCCGGCGCCCTTGCGGTCCTGGCCGGCGTCATGAACCGCGACAGCCCTGGAGCCGCGCGGTCTTCGTGCTCGCGGGCGGCCTGGCAGCCCTGCTGACGATCACGCGCGCCGAGCGGCTCAATGCCTTCGTCCGCGTCTTCGCCGCGCTGGCGGTGACGAATCTCGCGGTGGTCACCGCGTTCAGCCTGCTCGAGCAGCGCGACATCGCGGCGGTCGCGCAGCTCGGTGCGATCGGCCTGGTGAACGCGGTCCTGTCGGTCATCCTGGCCGTCGGCAGCTTCGCAATCCTCGGCAACGTGTTCGGGATCATGACCGTGTTCCAGCTCCTGGAGCTGGCGAACCCATCGAATCGCCTCCTGCGGCGGCTGCTCCTCGAGACGCCGGGCACCTACCACCACAGCGTCATGGTCGGCAACCTGGCCGAGCGTGCCGCAGAGACGATCGGTGCGGATCCCGCTCCTCGCGCGCGTCGCGGCCTACTACCACGACATCGGCAAGATGAAGAACCCGTTGGCCTTCATCGAGAACCAGGCGGGCGCGCACAACATCCACGACGACCTCAACGCCGAGACGAGCGCTCGTATCATCGCCGGCCACATCCGCGACGGGATCGACCTCGGGTACGAGCACGGCCTGCCGGTGCAGGTGATCGGCTACATCCCGCAGCACCACGGGACGAGCGTCATGACCTACTTCCACCAGAAGGCGCTGCGAGAGGTCGGCGGCCGCGAGAACCTCGTGGACGAGCGGACCTATCGCTACCCGGGACCCAAGCCGCAGACCCGGGAGGCGGCGATCATCATGCTCGCCGATGGCGTCGAGGCCAGCGTCCGATCGCTCGACGAGAAGGACGAGGAAAGCATCCGCGCCATGGTCGATCGCATCGTCGACGCCCGGGTCGAGGACGGCCAGCTCGACGATGCCGAGCTGACACTCAAGAACATCAGCCAGATCAAGGATGCATTCGTCGGCCAGCTGCTGGGGATGTACCACTCCCGCATCAAGTATCCCGACAACGTCGTGCCGATGGACCAGCGACGCGAGCAGGCCTAGACGGTTGAGTCGGGGCCGCCCCCGCGACTAGGATGGTCCGACCATGGGCTGCTCGGTCACCTTCCACGACCGGATCGGGCCCGATCGGCTGGCCAATGCGGTCGAGCCGATCGAGGCCGACGCCGCCCTCGCTCTGCTCGAATCCGCCGTCTGCGAGACCGTCCATCTCGCATTCGGCTCAGAGCGACACGGAGGTCGAGCTGACGCTCTCCGGTGATCCCGAGATGGAGCGGCTCAACTTCGATCACATGGGCGAGCGCGGGCCGACCGACGTGCTCTCCTTCCCGCTCCACGAGTGGACGCTCAACGGGCGCGAGTCGCACCTGACCGATGACGACGGCGTCTCGCCGCCGGGCCCGCTCCTGCTCGGCGACGTGGTGATCGACATCGACCAGGCGCTGCGTCAGGCCGCCGAGGGCGACTGGGGCGTCGTCGAGGAGCTGGCCATGCTCGCAATCCACGGCACGCTGCACCTGCTCGGCCACGATCATGCGGAGATCGACGAGGAGGAGCGCATGCGCCGCCTCGAGCACGACGTGCTCGGAGTCCTCCACCGGCGTCATCGCGAGATCGCCTGGAAGCCGGGCTCCCTCTTCGACCGAGCCGGGCACGCGGTGTCGAACGGCAGCTGACCTACCGGACACAAAGAAACCCGGCTCGACGCAGGAGCCGGGTTTCTGTGAGGCGAGCTAGGCGGTGGCGGGAAGCGCCTCCGGCGCGGTTGCCCGAGACGTCTCGGCGGAGCGCTCGCTCGGCGCGAAGATCCAGGCGACGAGCAGGATGGCGAAGGCGACCAGGGCGGCGATGACCATGCGAAATTCTCCTTGTCGGTCTGCTATGGCTGGTAGGCGACTTCGCCGTGCTGGGCGAGATCGAGTCCGGTCTCCTCGACGTCACCCGCCACCCGGATCGGTGTGACGAGGTTGACGAGGAAGAGGATTGCGCCGGTGGCGACGGCCGAGTAGAGGCCGACGACGGCGACGGCGATGAGCTGTGTGACGAGCTGGCCCGGGTTGCCGTTGAGCAGCCCGTCGAAGCCGGCCGCGTTGACAGCGGTGGTGGCGAACACGCCGGTGGCGAGGGCTCCGAAGGCACCGCCGACGCCGTGGACGGCGAACACGTCGAGTGCGTCGTCGACACGCGACCGGAGCCGGAGCTGCGCCGCGCCGTAGCAGACGACGCCGACGCCGAGGCCGATGAGGATCGATGCCGCGGGGGTCACGTATCCCGCTGCTGGCGTGATGGCGACGAGGCCGGCGACCGCGCCGACCGCGGCTCCCAGCACGGAGGGCGTTCCCTTGTGCAGCCAGCTGATGGTGACCCAGGTGATGGCGGCCATCGCGGCCGCGGTGTTGGTGGTGACGAGCGCGTTCGCGGCCAGGCCATTGGCGCCCACGGCGCTGCCGGCGTTGAAGCCGAACCAGCCGAACCAGAGCAGGCCGGCGCCGAGGACCGTCATGGGCACGTCGTGCGGCTCGGTGGCGGGCTCGATCAGGCCCGTGCGGCGACCGATGAAGAGGGCCGCGACCAGGGCCGCGATACCGCTCGAGAGATGGACGACGGTGCCACCCGCGAAGTCGAGCACGCCGAGGTCGAAGAGCCAGCCGTCCGGCGACCAGACCCAGTGGGCGATGGGGGCGTAGACGAAGGTTGACCAGGCGATGGCAAACAGGACGAATGCCTTGAAGCGCTTCCGTTCCGCGAAGGCGCCGCTGATGAGGGCCGGGGTGATGATGGCGAACATCATCTGGAAGGCCATGAAGGCCAGGTGGGGGATCGTGGTCGCGTAGACGTCAGAGGGCTCGCCGGTCACGCCCTCGAGCGCCAGCCAGTCGAGGCCGCCGATCAGGCCCAGCCCGGTGTCGGGTCCGAACGCCAGCGTGTATCCCCACAGCACCCAGATCACGCTGACCAGGCCGAGGATGAAGAAGCTGTGCATGATCGTGCTCAGGACGTTCTTGCGGCGAACGAGGCCGCCGTAGAAGAGAGCGAGGCCAGGCGTCATGAGCATGACGAGCGCAGTGCTGGTCAGCACCCAGGCGGTATCTCCGGTGTCGATCGTTGGCATCGAGGGGCTCCTGCGTCGGGCGAGATGACGTTGTGCAAGAAGCCTATGGCCGGTCGACGTGCGCAACCAGTGGGATTCCGGTTGCCGAATGGTTGCGATCTTGTGCACTCTGCACATACCGTCCGGCGGTCGCGTCGGTGCGCGACGTCGCCCGCGGAGTCAGATGAGCCGGTTGGCGAGCAGCTCGGCGGGCGGTGCGGTGCCGTCGAGGATGGCTCGGGCTGCCATCGCGGCCGAGGCGGGTCCGGTGCTGATTCCCCAGGGCCCGTGTCCGGCGCACACGAAGAGGGCGTCGACCCCGTCGAGCGCGCCGATGAATGGCCGGCCGTCCACCGACTGAGGGCGCGCGCAGAGGCGGTGCTCGATCAGCTCCGCATCCTCGATCGCCGGGAGGAACTCGGCGGCTCGTCGCAGCAGGAGCGGCGCGATCCGGCCGGCGTCGGGCTCCACGGGCAGGAAGGTCGATCCGAGCGTGCTGACGCCACCGGCGCTGGCGATGCTGAACAGCGAGGGCGGCTCGCCCTCCGGATCGGCCTCGGCGCGCGCGGTGGCGGCCGCCGCGCGGTTGATCGTGTCGACCTCGTCCTCTTCGACGATGTGGCGGGGTGCCGACCCGTCGAGGCGCAGCTGGAGCGTGACGCCCCAGGTTGCCCGGATCGGTGCCCAGGCTCCTGTCGGATCGACCAGCGCCGGCGTCCAGGGTCCCGCTGCCACCAGGACGGCATCGGCAGCGAGCCGCGTCCCGTCCTCGAGACGGACGCCCGCGACGGTCGAGCCCTCGACCACCGGACGGGCCGCGGATCCGAGCTGCAGCTTCGCGCCCCGCTCCTCCGCAAGGCGTGCCCACGCTTCCGTTGCCGATGCCGGGGGGATCGGGTAGCCGGTCGCCAGCCGGACGGCCGCCGGCCCGTGACGCAGGCATGGTTCGACGAGCACGAGCTCGTCCGGGGAAAGGAGCCGCGGCATCAGCTCGGGCACCGCCTCCCGCTGGCGGAGCACCTGCGCCGCGGCGGCATCTGCATCGCGATTGAGGAGGAGCAGCCCCGCCGGTTCCGCGCTGATGGTGAAGCCGCCGCCGCCGTCGGCCAGGGCTCGATACCGGGTCAGGCTCTCGTGGTAGAGCGGGGCGAGCACCGGGTCGAACGGATGCTGAATCGCCCCGAGGTTTCGGCCGGACGCCCCCGCCCCGATGGCGGTGCGCTCGACCAGCGTGACCCGCGCGCCGCGATCGGCGAGGATGGCGGCCGTGGCGCAGCCGATGATCCCTCCGCCGATGACGACGATCTCGGTTCGCACGAGCCGAGCATAGCGAGGTCTCGCAGCCGACTACCATCGGCCGCGGGATGAAGGTGATCAGCGGCCTGGGCAATCCGGGCGAGCGCTATCGGTTCACGCGGCACAACGTCGGGTTCCGCGTGGTCGACCTGCTGGCAGACCGATGGGGGCTCACCGGCCAGGGACGCGTGAAGGACGGCGCCGGCGTCCTTGAAGTCGTCCGCCCGGACCCCATCGGCAAGGTGATACTCGTGAAGCCGCTGAGGTACATGAACCGCTCGGGCGGTCCCCTGCAAGCGGCGCTGCGTCAGACCGATGTCGACATCGCGGGCGATCTGCTGGTCGTGGCGGACGATATCGACCTGCCGCTGGGGCGCATCCGGCTTCGCCGCTCGGGCTCGGCGGGAGGGCACAACGGCCTGCGCGACATCATCACCACCTTTGGCACGAACGAGTTCAACCGCCTGCGCATCGGGGTCGGTCGCGCCGGCGAGCCGGTCGACCACGTGCTCGCCACCTTCAAGCCGGATGAGCGCGAGGTGGCGGACGAGATGATCGCCCTTGGGGCCGATGCGGCGGAGCGGTGGCTGGCCGGGGGGATCGACGAGACGATGAACGCCTTCAACGGGGTCGACCTCGACGCATAGCGAGCCGCCGCTCGCTACCATGGCGCAGTCCATGTCCCCCTCACGCGGCGGTGATCGCCGCGTCGCTGCGCTCGTCGACGCCCTTCGGTCCCATCTGCCGCAATCGGGCGTCCTTCGCGTGCCCGCCGCGGCACGTGCGGCCCACCTCGCCGCTCGACGCGCATCGATGCCGGCGCCGGCACCGCTCGTCGTCGTCACGCGCACCGACGAGGAGGCCCACCGCGTGGCCGACGACCTCGCCGCCTGGCTGGGTGGCGGGCACCTGCGCATCCTCCCCGAACGAGCCGCCCTTCCCCTCGAGCGGGCGCTTGCCGAGCACGACGAGTCGACCGAGCGGCTCAGCGTCCTGGCGGCCCTGGCGTCCGAGCATGGCCTGGTCGTGGTCGCATCGCTCCTGGCGCTCGTCCAGCGAACGCTGAGCCCCGACCAGATCAGGCACGGCCGGATCCACCTGAATGTGGGCGAGCGGATCGCGCAGCGCGACTTGCTCTCGGCGCTGGTGGCCGGCGGTTACGACCCGGTCGTCGAGGTCACCGGCATCGCCGAGTTCGCCCACCGCGGCGGTCTCATCGACGCCTGGCCGCCGGGAGCCGCGGATCCGATGCGGCTCGAGCTGTTCGGCGACGAGATCGAATCGATCCGCAGCTTCGACCCGATGTCCCAGGGGTCGCGCCGTCGCCTGACCTCCGTCGACCTGCTTCCCGCGTCGGAGTTTCTGCCGGCCGACGGGTGGGAGGCGATCGGCGACCGTGCGCCGTCACTGCCCTCCGATCAGCTGCGCGAGGACGTCGCCCGTCTCGAGCAGGGCGACCTCGGCGAGGCGGCCGAGACCTGGGCCGCGCTGCTGACTGCCGGCCCCGCCGCGGACCATGTTCCGGATCGGAGCCACCTGGTCGTGACCGATCACGACGAGCTGTCCGCCCTTGCCCGCGAGCTCGATGCCCAGGCCGCCGACCGCCATGCCAGCCTGGTGGCTGCCGGAGAGATTCCCGACGCGTGGCCGGCCCCGTACGACGCGGCCGCCACCCTCACCGCATTGGCGGCGCGCGCCGATGAGCGGCTCGAGGAGGGTGACGCCGAGGATGCCGGCTACGGTGCCGCGCCACCGCTTCCCGGCCGGGCCGAGCGGGCCGGAACGTGGCTCCTGGAGCTGGCGGCCGGCGGCCGGCGCGTCGTGGTGACGACCGACCAGGCGAGCCGGGTCGGGGAGCTGCTCGAGGAGGCCGGGCACCCGGCCGCATCGGTGGCTGAGCTGCGGGAGCCGCCGCAGCCGGGGACGATCGGGCTCGTTCACGGGTCGCTGTCCGCGGGGATGAGCCATCGCCCGAGCGGCCTGCTGCTGCTCACGGACCGCGAGCTGTTCGGCGCCACCCGCGTGCGACGGCTCACCAGCGGCAAGCGGGTTGTCACCCGCGACCTGATCGGAAAGCTCCAGCCGGACGACCACGTTGTGCACGTCGATCACGGCATCGCGCGTTACGTCGGGATGACACAGCGCACGTTCGGCGAGGACGTGAAGGAGTACCTCCAGCTCGACTTCGCTGGCACCGACAAGATCTTCCTGCCAGCCGACCAGATCGGCCGCATCACCCGCTATAGCGGCGGGCCGGCTCCGCCCCTGAGCCGCCTTGGCGGCACCGAGTGGGAGCGAACGAAGACGCGCGTCCGGCGCGCGGTGGGCGACCTTGCGCGTGAGCTGATCGAGATCTATGCGGCGCGCGAGTCCGCGCCGGGTTTCGCGTTCAGCGCCGATACCACCTGGCAGCGAGAGCTCGAGGAGAGCTTCCCGTACAGCGAGACGCCGGACCAGGCGCGCAGCATCGAGGAGGTCAAGGCCGACATGCTTCGGCGGCGACCGATGGACCGGCTGGTCGTGGGCGACGTCGGCTACGGCAAGACCGAGGTCGCCCTGCGGGCGGCGTTCAAGGCCGTCCAGGACGGGAAGCAGGTGGCGGTGCTGGTCCCGACCACGGTGCTCGCCCAGCAACATCTTCACACGTTCGAGCGCCGCCTCGCTGCCTTCCCGATCCGGGTGGCAATGCTGAGCCGGTTCGTGGGCAAGAAGGACCAGGCGCGGATCGTCGAGGGCGCGTCCGAAGGGACCGTCGACATCCTGATCGGGACGCATCGGATCCTGTCAAAGGACATCGAGTTCGCCGACCTCGGTCTTCTCGTGGTCGACGAGGAGCAGCGCTTCGGCGTGTCACACAAGGAGCGCATCAAGTCGATGCGACGCGAGGTCGATGTCCTGACGCTCTCGGCAACGCCGATCCCGCGCACCCTCCACCTTTCGCTGGTCGGCATCCGTGACCTTTCGGTGATCGAGACGCCGCCGGAGGCTCGCCTGCCGATCCAGACCCGGATCGCCGAGGATGACGATGGGCTGGTGCGCGACGCGATCGGCCGCGAGCTCGACCGCGGCGGGCAGATGTTCTACGTCCACAACCGCGTCGAGACGATCGAGGCCGCCGCCGAGCGCGTGCGACGGCTGGTACCGGGGGCGCGCGTCGCGATCGGTCACGGCCAGATGGCGGAGGGGATGCTCGAGCGGGTCATGCTCGACTTCAACGACGGCCGCTTCGACGTCCTCGTCTGCACGACCATCATCGAGTCCGGGCTCGACATCCCGAACGCAAACACGATCATCGTCGTGCGCGCCGATACGTTCGGCCTGGCACAGCTCTACCAGCTGCGAGGGCGGGTCGGCCGATCCGACCGCCGTGCCCATGCCTACCTGCTCCATCGGCGCGGCATGCCGTTGACGCCGGTCGCCCGCAAGCGCCTGCACGCGATCTTTAGCGCCTCGGACCTCGGTGCCGGCTACCAGATCGCGCTCTCCGACCTCGAGATCCGGGGTGCCGGCAACATCCTCGGTGCCGAGCAGCATGGCTTCATGGCCGCCGTCGGCTTCGAGATGTACACGCGGCTGCTGGCCGAGGCGGTCGACACGCTGCGCGGCCGTCGCGCGGCCCCCGAGCCGTCGCCGGTGCGGCTGGACCTGCCCGGCTCCGCCTACCTGCCGGATGACTACGTCGGCGACTCGGGCGGCAAGCTCGAGGCCTATCGGCGCTTCGCTCGCCTCCGGTCCGAGGCCGATGCCGAGGCCCTGCGCGCGGACCTGCTCGATCGGTACGGGCCGATCCCGCACCCGGTCGAGGGGCTCTTCACGGCCGTCCGCGTGCGACTGGCCGCCGAAGCCGCCGGTGTGCCCGAGGTCCGCGCGGAGGAGCGCCAGGTGACCCTCAAGTGGGTTCGGCTGCCGGACCGGCACGAGGTGAGCGTCGCGCTCCAGGTCGCGGGGCTGCGTCCCGAGACCGCCTCGAACCAGGTCCGCATCCCGGTCGCACCCGGCCGCGACCCCGTCGAGGTGGCGATGCGGGCGCTGGCCGCCCTCCTGCTCGAGCCGGCCGCGGTCTAGCGGTCGGTCAGCACCCAGGCCTCGACTGGCTCGCGCTTTCCCTTGAGTCGGATCGAACCCAGCGGTACGAGGTCGAGCGCCGCATCCGGCAGAAGGTGCTCGCGCGTCGCCGCGCCGATGACGACCTGGCCGGGCTCCGCGGCGCTCATCAGGCGCGAGGCGAGGTTGGTCGTGTCGCCGATGGTCGCGAAGCTTTGCCGCCCTTTCGCCCCGACATTGCCGGCGACGACAGGTCCCGTATTGATCCCGATCCGGAATCGCGGCCACTGCTCGGCCCCGGCGATCGCATCGCTGACGCGAAGGACATCCACGGCGCAGCGGGCGGCCCGCGACGGATGGTCCGGCTGGTCGATGAGGGAATTGAAGAGCACCAGCACGCCATCCCCCGCGAAGTGCTCGATGCTTCCCCCGGAGGCGTCGATGATCGGCACGACGGCCGCCCAGTACGTGTTCAGCATCCCGATCACCTCGGTCGGCTCCCGGGTCTCGCTGAACGAGGTGAAGCCGGCGAGGTCCGCGAAGAGCGCCGTCACCGTGCGCGTCTCGCCGCCGAGGCGCGTGGCCTCAGGCGTCGTCAGCAGCCGCGCCGCAAGGTGTTGGGGGAGGTACGCCTGGAAGAGCTCGTCGACCCGGCGCATCTCGCGGCCGGCGGCAGTCAGCAGGCCGATCTCCTCGACCGACGCGCCATCGCCGCGCAGGTCGTCGATGAGCCGATCGATCGGCTCCCCGCGCGCTTCGAGATCCGCAATCTCGGCGATCGCCTGCCCGCGCCAGCGGTCGATGTGCGCCAGCGTTGCCTCGCGATAGATCGGCCGGAATGCGGCGACGAGCGAGCCGGTGCGCCGATACTCGGCACGCGCCGCGAGGGCGATCAGGCCGAACGCGACGGTCATGAGGACGTGCCACTCCCACCAGCTGAGGTGCCACGCGCGGCCCATGGCCACCGCGATCAGCGCCTCGGCCAGCAGGACCAGGGCGCTCACGAGTGCCACCGCAACCGGGCTGTCCCGCCGACGCGCGATCCCCAGGTAGCGCCATGCGGCGTAGCCATAGAGGACCACCCCCACGACGGCGGGGATGGCGATCGGACCGGAGAGCGCCTCTGCCGTCATTGGCGTGCGGAGCGGCTCGAGGCGCAGGAGCGAGGCCGCACCCCAGGCGACGAGCAGGCCGACCACGCCCCACCGCAGCAGCGCGCGATGGCGCAGCACGGCGTCGGCGTGCGGCCCCGCAAGGGGGCTGACCGAGGCGGCCGAGACGATCGCGGCCAGGACCAGGCCGACCGGCGTGGCGATCACGAATCCGGCGTTGGGCGCGGTGAGGAGCGCGCCCGGCGTGGCCAGCGCGTGAAGCCCGAGGAAGCCGGCGCACAGGAGGAAGGCGAGCGAGACGAGGAAGATCCGGGCGTCGGCATGACGGCTCGCCGCCTCGTTGGTCAGGTACGCGAGCGCGACGCTCACGGCAGCCGTGCCGAGGACCAGCCAGAAATGGCTCGGGTGGTGCTCCCAGAGGAGGTCGAGCTCGGGACGGGTCACGAGCAGCCCCAGCCCGATGAGGGGGAGCACCAGCGCGATGCCGACTGCGAACCAGCGACGCTCGACCACGACCAGCCAATTGTCTCACCCGGACCTCCACGGCCGGCTCACGCTCGGCTGGGCGGAACGCATGGCTCATCCGTGGCGTCCTGTGGCCGTGCTTCGCATCCTCCTCGTCGCCGGAACCGCCCTCGCGCTCGCCGCGTGCGCAGCCACGCCGTCACCGTCCGCGGTGCCCCCGTCAACGCCTGAGCTCGCGGCTGGCCAGGTGACCGAGGGAGGCATTACCCTCGCCGCGACCGTGGACCCCGCGATCGTTGCCGCCGGCGAGGAGATCAACGTGGTGGCGGAGTTGAGCCACGACCGGCCCGAGCCGCTCGTCGTGTCCGGCTCGGGATCCGGCATCGTCTTCTTCAGCGTCACTCGAGTGGAGGACGGGCTCAGCTCCGGACCGCCGATCGCCAGCAGCGATTGCGCGCGGCACGAGCTGCCCCCGGGTGAGCCGGTGGTCGTGCCGTTTTCGAAGAGCGGCGGATCGAGCGAGGACGCACCGAACGCAGACTTTCTCAACACATACTTCTCGGAGCCGGAGCTCACCCTGCCGCCGGGCACGTGGCGGATCGACATCACGACCGGAGGCACGCTCGGCGAGGGGTGCACCGGTGGGCAGCTCGGCCTCGAGCTGGCACTGTTGGTGATGGTGACCGAGTAGAGCGGCGCGCTATACTCAAAGCCTTCTCGACCCGGGACGGGCGCACCCGTCCGGCGCCGATCTTCGACCGATGCCGTTCCTGCCTCAGGGCGGGGCGCGGCCCGAAAGGAGGCGACCGTGACGTCCGATCCAGCCGATCCCGTGAACGCCCGCGACACCCTGCGCGTTGGCGACCGCTCGTATCAGTACTACCGGCTCGACGCTGCCGGTGCACCCGATCTCGAGCACCTCCCGTACACCGTGAAGGTGCTGCTCGAGAACATGCTGCGTGGCGCGGCAACCGCCCCGGACCTCGTCAGCGCCGCCGACGTGCGCGCCCTCGCCAACTGGGATCCGAGCCAGCCCGCAGAGGCGGAGCTGCCCTTCATGCCGGCCCGCGTCATCCTGCAGGACTTCACAGGCGTGCCGTGCGTGGTCGACCTTGCCGCCATGCGCGACGCGATTGCCGACATGGGCGGCGACCCGTCGCGAATCAACCCGCTGGTTCCCGCCGACCTGGTCATCGACCACAGCGTCCAGGTCGACCAGTTCGGCAGCGATGCCGCATTCCTGATCAACGTCGATCGGGAGTACGAGCGCAATGGCGAGCGCTACGCCCTGCTGCGCTGGGCGCAGCAGGCCTTCGCCGACTTCCGTGTCGTGCCACCGGGGACGGGGATCGTGCACCAGGTGAACCTCGAGTACCTCGCCGACGTGGTCGCCGAACGCGACGGCGTGCTGCTGCCGGATACGCTGGTCGGCACCGACTCGCACACCACCATGATCAACGGCCTCGGCGTCGTCGGCTGGGGCGTCGGTGGCATCGAGGCCGAGGCGGCGCTCCTCGGCCAGCCCTGCTACCAGCCGATGCCGATCGTGGTCGGCTTCCGTCTCGACGGCGAGCTGCCGTCGGGCGCGACCGCCACCGATCTCGTCCTCTATGTCACCGAGCAGCTCCGCGCGCACGGCGTGGTCGGCAAGTTCGTCGAGTTCTACGGACCCGGCCTGACGCGGCTCGGCCTGGCCGACCGGGCAACCATCAGCAACATGAGCCCGGAGTTCGGCGCGACCGCCACGCTCTTCCCGGTCGACGACGAGACGCTCCGCTACCTGCGCATGACCGGCCGCTCCGACGAGGTGGTCGCGCGCGTCGAGGCATACACACGGGCGCAGGGCATGTTCCGCACCGACGACACGCCGGAGCCGACCTTCAGCGAGTCGCTCAGCCTCGATCTCTCGACGGTCGTCCCGTCCCTCGCCGGGCCGAAGCGACCGCAGGACCGCGTGGCGCTGAGCGACCTGCGCGACAACTTCCGCGCCGCCTTCCCCGACGGGCTCCACTCGCATGCCGACGGGACGACCCACGAGCACGATGGCGAGGATGGCCACGGGCCGCGCGGGACGATCGACGAGGCGAGCGACGAGTCGTTCCCGGCGTCGGATCCGCCGTCGTACGCCCGTGACCCGATCTCCGAGCAGCACGTCGAGCCGGAGCCACCGCGCCACGATCCCGAGCCGCCTCCGGTGGAAGCCCACTACAAGGCAGTCGAGATCCGGCTCGACGCCGAGCGCGTCAAGATCCGCACCGGGTCGGTGATCATCGCGGCCATCACGTCCTGCACGAACACCAGCAACCCGACCGTCATGGTGGCCGCCGGCCTGCTGGCCCGGAACGCCGTCGCGCGGGGGCTGCGCACGCAGCCGTGGGTCAAGACCTCCCTTGCCCCAGGCTCACGCGCCGTCACCGACTATCTCAACGCGGCGGGGCTGATGGACCCACTCGAGGCGCTACGCTTCCATCTGGTCGGCTATGGCTGCACGACCTGTATCGGCAACTCCGGACCGCTGGCCGACCCGGTGGCGCAGGCCATCGAGGCCAACGACATCGCCGGCGTGGCGGTCCTGTCCGGCAACCGCAACTTCGAGGGACGCATTCATCCGCTGGCGCGGGCGAGCTATCTGGCGTCGCCGCCGCTGGTGGTCGCCTTCGCGCTGGCCGGCCGCATCGACATCGATCTGACCACCGAGCCGATCGGGATCGGCTCCGATGGCGAGCCGGTCATGCTGGTCGATATCTGGCCGAGCCCGGCGGAAGTCGCGGAAGTGGTGCTCAGCGCCGTGAGCGCCGACGTCTTCAAGCGCAACTACGCGTCCGTCTTCGACGGCGATGACCGATGGCGTGGCCTGCCCGTCCCCGCCGGGGACCGCTACGCGTGGAATCCGGCCTCGACGTACGTGGCACGCCCACCCTTCTTCGATGGCATCTCCGGTGGGCCGGCCGATCCGACCGACATCTCCGGCGCGCGGGCGCTGGCGGTGCTGGGCGACAGCGTGACGACCGACCACATCTCGCCGGCGGGCTCGATCGCGCGAACCTCACCTGCCGGGGAGTGGCTGGTCGCCCACGGCGTCGAGCAGCGAGAGTTCAACTCGTACGGGTCGCGCCGCGGGCATCACGAGGTGATGGTGCGCGGAACCTTCGCCAACATCCGGCTCCGCAACCTGCTGACGCCGGATGCCGAGGGCAACGTCACCGAGCACATCCCCTCGGGTGAGCGGATGAGCATCTTCGACGCCGCCGTGCGATACGCCGAGGCGGGCACGCCGCTCCTGATCCTGGCCGGCAAGGAATATGGATCCGGCTCATCGCGGGACTGGGCCGCCAAGGGGCCGATGCTCCAGGGGGTGCGGGCCGTGATCGCCGAATCGTACGAGCGCATCCATCGGTCAAACCTGGTCGGGATGGGGATCCTGCCGCTGCAGTACCTGCCCGGTGAGACCGCCGCGAGCCTGGGGCTGACCGGACGTGAGACGTTCGACGTCGTCGGGCTGTCGGACGGTCTCAGGCCGCGCCAGGAGCTCGCCGTGCGGGCGCGCGGCGAGGACGGCCGCGAGACGCGCTTCCGGGTGATCTCCAGGCTGGACGGCGAGATCGATCTCACCTACATGCGGAACGGCGGTGTGCTCCAGACGGTGCTGCGACGCCTGGCGGAGGTGGGATCGGCCTGATCGGGCACCGCCGGCTGACGGGCTCCATTGCCGCCGGCAGACGCATCGGTCTAGACTCTCCCGGCACTGATTCCGCCAGTCAATTAGCTCGGGGTGCCCACAGCATCGTGACCGCCTCCTCCGTCGACGACCTCCGCGCCCTGATCCGGGAGGTCCCCGACTTTCCGAAGCCGGGGATCCTCTTCTACGACATCACGACCCTGCTCAAGGAGCCCGATGCGTTCCGCGAGGTGATCGACCGGATGGCCGACCAGGTGGGTGACACCAAGATCGACGTCGTGGTCGGCATGGAGTCTCGCGGGTTCATCTTCTCGGCGCCGCTGGCCTACAAGCTTGGCGCCGGATTCGTGCCGGTTCGCAAGCTCGGCAAGCTGCCGGCTGAGACGATCGAGGTCGAGTACGAGCTCGAGTACGGCACCGCCACGCTCGAGATCCATTCGGACGCGATCAAGCGAGGCCAGCGGGTGCTGATCGTCGACGACCTGCTCGCCACCGGCGGAACGGTGATGGGCACCATCGAGCTCGTGCGCCGCCTGGGCGGCGAGATCGCAGGACTCTCGTTCATGGTCGAGCTGGGTGCGCTGAATGGCCGCGAGCACCTCGACGAGTTCGAGATCCACGCACTGCTCACGTACTGAGCCTCCGGAAGCCCATGGCGGTCGCCGCGTCGTCCCGACTCCGAGCCCGCGCCGTCAGCGACCGCGACGCGATCGCCGCCTTCCTGCGGCGCGATCGGATCTACGCCGCCTACGCCCTCGGCGACCTCGACGGCCCGAACCGCACGCGCGTGGCATGGGCGATGGCCCACGACGATGCCGGCAGCCCGACCGCGCTGGCGATGCACCACGAAGGGCTCGTGCCCCAGCCGCTCTTTCTGATGGGGGCTCCCCACGGGTGCCGCGCCATCCTGGATTCGGTCATCAAGCCGCGCGACGCCTATCTCCAGGCCACGGAGCTCCACGAGGCGGCACTGACCGACCTGTACGAGCTCGACGCCCCGGTGGTGATGCTGCGGATGGCGGTCGACCACCGCACCTTCACGCCGTTCGCTGGTCCGGCGGAGCGGTTGACCGCGCTCGACGTCGATGATCTCAACCGGCTCTACCAGCTCGGCTATCGCGCGGGATTCCCGCCATCCGTGGTGGAGGACGGCGTGTACTACGGCGTTCGCGTCCGCGGCCGGCTGGTCAGCGCCGCCGGGACCCACGCCATCAATCCACGCGAGGAGATCGCCGTCGTGGGCAACGTGATGACCCACGTCGACTTCCGCGGCCATGACTTCGCCAAGATGGTCACCAGCGCCGTCACCGCCGAGCTCCTCGACCGTGCCAGCGACGTGGCACTCAACGTCCACGCCGACAACGACCCCGCCGTCGCGGCCTACGCTCGCCTCGGCTACCGTACCCACTGCCAGCTCATCGAGCGACTCGCCCGACGGCGTGCCGGCGGCTGGGGACTGATGCGACCGATACGAGAGGCGATGCGATTTCCGTGGCCACGCGAACCGAAGTGAACCATGACGTCGCCGACCTCGGCCTCGCCGATGCCGGACGATTGAAGATCGAGTGGGCGGATCGCCAGATGCCGGTCCTTGCCGCGATCCGCGAGCGATTCGCCGTGGAAGAGCCGCTGGCCGGATGGCGGATCAGCGCCTGCCTGCACGTGACCGCGGAGACGGCGAACCTGGTGCGAACCCTCGTGGCCGGCGGCGCCGACCTCGTCCTCTGCTCGTCGAACCCGCTCTCGACCCAGGACGACGTCGCGGCATCGCTGGTCCTCCACGACGGGATCCCGGTCTACGCGATCAAGGGCGAGGACCGTGACTCCTACTACGCGCACATCGGCGCGGCGCTCGACCATCGGCCGCAGATCACGATGGACGACGGCGCCGACCTGGTGAACGAGCTGCACACGAAGCGCACCGAGCTGCTCGACGGGGTCATCGGTGGGACCGAGGAGACGACCACCGGCGTCATCCGACTGCGCGCCATGGCCAAGGCCGGCAAGCTGCGCTACCCGGTGGTGGCGGTCAACGAGGCGCTCACCAAGCACCTGTTCGACAACCGCTACGGCACCGGCCAGAGCGCGATCGACGGCATCCTGCGAGCGACGAACGTCCTCTTCGCGGGAAAGACGGTGGTCGTGGGCGGATACGGCTGGGTCGGGCGCGGCATCGCGTCGCGAGCGCACGGCATGGGCGCCAACGTCGTGGTCTGCGAGGTCGACCCCGTGCGCGCGTTGGAGGCGGCGATGGACGGCTTCCGCGTCATGAACGCGACCGCATCCGCCTCCAGCGGTGACATCTTCATCAGCGCCACCGGCAACCTGAACGTGTGGGGCCGCGACCACTTTCCGCGCATGGCAGACGGGGTCATCCTCGCCAACGCGGGCCACTTCAACGACGAGTTCGAGCTCGGGGCGCTCGAAGAGCAGGCCACCAGCAAGCGCGAGGTGCGGCCCTTCACCACCGAGTACCTCATGGCCGATGGACGCAGGATCTACCTGCTCGCCGATGGCCGCCTCGTCAACCTCGGCGCCGCCGAGGGCCATCCCGCGCTGGTCATGGACATGAGCTTCGCGAACCAGGCCCTGGGCCTCGAGTGGCTGCACGCGCATCTCGACGAGCTGGAGCCGATCGTGTACGGAATCCCGGACGACATCGACCGCGACGTCGCCCGGCTCAAGCTGGAGAGCATGGGGATCGCGATCGACGCGATGACGCCCGAGCAGAAGGCGTACAGCGAGTCCTGGGAGTCCGGCACCTGACAGCACCCCAGAAATAAAGGTTCTCCAGATGCGCGCGTCCTACCTTTAGTCGTACGCTCCATGGGATGGGGATGGCCCGGGGGGAACGGCGCGGCGACCGCGGCACGCAACGTGCCCGGGGGGAGACGGTCGCCGAGTTGGCCATCATTGCGGCCACCGCGTACACGGACCATGCCGATATGCTGCGCGGCCATCTCGCCGCCTACACCCGTGACGCGGCCGCCGCCGAGGACCTGCTGCACGAGACCTTCGTTCGGCTGCTGACCGAGCTCGCCGCCGGCCGAACGCCCGATCATGTTCGGGCCTGGCTCTTCCGGGTCGGCGTCAACCTTGCCGCCAGCCGTGCCCGGCATCACGTGGTGGCTCGACGTCGGGCGCCGGAGCTCGTGCGCCGCGACGTGGTGCCCTCGCCGGAGGACGACCTGATCGAGCGTGAGACGGCCGGTGCGATCACCGGGCGCCTCGCCCATCTGCCCGGCGACGCGCGGGCCGCGCTCCTGCTCAGCGCCTACGGCTACTCCGGTGCCGAGATCGCGCAGCACATCGGGCGCAGCGAGCTGGCGACGCGCTCCTTGATCTGCCGACATCGGAGCCGTTTACGCGACGCAAAAGCCGTCGCCTGAATCTCTCGCCGAGCTCGATTGGGGACACCGATGGGTATCATCGCGCCCATGGCCCGCGTGAGCAGCCCGATCTTCGTGGGACGAGGCGCCGAGCTCGAACGCCTCGCCGACGCGCTCGCCCTGGCAGCCGATCGACGACCGGCAACGCGGCTGGTGGGCGGCGATGCGGGCATCGGCAAGACCCGCCTGGTCAGCGAGTTCGTGACCCAGGCCCGATCCTCTGGCGCGCACATCCTGATCGGGGACTGTCTCCAGCTCGGCGAGACCGGGCTGCCGTACGCACCGTTCGTCGGCGCGCTGCGGCCGCTGCTCCGCTCTCAGCCACCCGATCGGCTCGACGAGCTCATCGGCCCGGGCCGCACCGAGCTCGCCCACCTGCTGCCCGACCTCGGTTCACCACTGGTGCCGGCCGGGCGCCGCGAGCGGGGCTCGACTGCCGGAGCGGCGCAGGCTCGCCTGTTCGAGATCGTCTTCGGCCTGCTCCGGCGCCTCTCGGAGGAAGCGCCGGTGGTGCTCATCCTCGAGGACCTGCACTGGGCCGACTCGTCGACCCGCGACCTGCTTCGTTTCCTGGTGCGAAACGCGCGGGACGCCCGGTTCCTCATCATCGGCACGTACCGCTCCGACGAGCTGAATCGTCGCCATCCCCTGCGTCCGTTGCTGGCGGAGCTCGGGCGCCTCGAGGGAGTCGATGACATGGAGCTGGGCGCGTTCGGCGCCGGTGAGCTCGCGGACCAGCTGGCCGGTATCACCGGGGAGGCGCCGCACCCCGAGCTCGTCTCGGCCGTCCTGTCGCGCTCGGGCGGGAACCCGTTCTTCGTCGAGGAGCTGATGGCCGCCGGCGAGGGGGGACTGGCGCTCTCGCGCAGCCTTCGCGACACGATCGACGATCGCATCCGCCATCTCGACGAGGACGCGCAGCGGGTACTGCGCGTCGCATCGGTCGCTGGCGCTCGCGTCGACCATCGCGTCCTGGCCGAGGTCGCTGAGCTCTCGGAGCCGATGTTGACCGAGGGGCTGCGCCAGGTGGTCGAGCATCACCTCCTGGTCCCGACGCTGCCGGAGGAGATTCCCGGCTACCGCTTCCGCCACGCGCTGGTTCAGGAGGTGGTCTACGAGGAGCTGCTCCCCAACGAGCGCACGCAGCTGCATGCCGCGCATGCGCTGGCCCTCGAGCGCCGCTCGCTGGGGGATCCGCGTGAGCGAGCCGGCATCGCCGCCCAGCTTGCCCACCACTGGCTCCTGGCGCACGACCTCGAGCGCGCGCTGCCCGCCACCCTCGGCGCGGCGCGCGCCGCCGCGGAAGCGTTCGCCTACCCGGAGGCGCAGGCATTCCTTGAGCGCAGCCTGGAGCTCTGGGCGAAGGTGGAGCCGGAATCGCGTCCGGCCGACATCGATCGCACCGTGATCCTCGAGGAGGCCGCAGAGGCCGCGGCGCAGGCGGGCGACCCTCGGCGGTCGATCGACCTGGTGCGGTCGGCGCTGGCCGAGACTGACCCCATCCGCGAGCCGATGCGCGTCGGAGTCCTCTATCACCGCCTGGCCTGGTACCTCAACGAGTCGGGCGACTGGCAGTCCGGGGTCACCGCGATGGAACGTGCCGCCGCCCTGATCCCGATCGATCCGCCGACCCACGAGCGCGCGACGGTGGTTGCCGACCTGGCGCACTCGCTCATGATCCGCAGCCGGTTCGGCGAGTCGATGGCACTGGCCGAGGCCGCGCTCGCCATCTCGCGTGCGGTGGGTGCCGGCCCGGCCGAGACGCGCGCGCTCGCGGCGCTCGGCCTGGACCTGGCCGGCCGCTCCGACTTCGAGCGAGGCATTCCGATGCTGCGCGACGGGTACGAGCTCGCTCTCGAGCTCGGCGATCCCCAGGCCATCTTTCTCACCGCTGTCGGACTTGGCTGGACACTGGACGAGGCCGCCAGGCACGAGGAGGCGCTCGAGCTCGCCCGTGCGGCGCGCGATCGCCTGCGAGCGATGGGCGCGGACGCGCGCTTTGGCGGCCAGCTGGCGTCAAAGATGGCCCGCGCGCTCTACGATCTCGGGCGCTGGGACGAGGCGTCGCGCGTGCTCGAAGAGACGATTGCGAGCTCTCCGAACCGGTACGCGATGCGCTGGCTGCTGTCGAACCGGATCCAGCTGTCGATCGGACGCGGAAGGCTCGGCAGCGCGCGCCGGGACATCCTGACCTACGAGGCCCTCGGCGAACGGGTGGTCGGCCCCGACCCTGATCTGATGAGCACGCGGCGCGCGGAGCTGGCGGTCGTGTCCGGAGAGCCGATCGTCGCGCGGCAGATCATCGCCGAGTCGCTCGCGCGGCTCATCGAGCCCGAGCTGGACACGGACGCGCGGCGCCTCATGCTCGCCGGGCTGAACGCCGAGGCCGTGGAGGCGGACGAGGCGCGCGGCGCCGGCGATCCGGACCGGGAGGCGATGGCCGTCGCCCGCGCGGGGGAGCTCGAGCAGCAGATGCACCGGCACATCGAGCGGGTGCGGGAAGTCGCCTCAGACCCGGTGCCGCCGATCGAGGCCGACTTCCGGCTGGCCGACGCCCTCGCCTCGCGCGCCCGGGGAGAGGTCGACCACGCGCTCTGGCAGGTTGCTGTCGAGCATCGCCGCGCGCTCGGGCGCCCGTACGAGCTGGCGCGCACCCTCACCGACCTCGCCGCCGTGTCATTCCGCGGGCGACAGCGGGACGAAGGCGCCGCGGCGCTGGCCGAGGCCCACGTCATCGCCGTCGCCCTTGGCGCACGCCCCCTGCGCGAGGCGATCGAGTCACTGGCACGCCGCGCGCGCATCGGCCTGGAGGGTGTGGACACCGCCGAGGACGCGGCCGACCGGCTGGGTCTCACCCCGCGAGAGCGGGAGGTCCTGGCGCTGCTTGCCGACGGGCGCAGCAACCGCCAGATCGGCGACAAGCTCTTCATGGCCGAGAGCACTGCCGGCGTGCACGTCAGCAACATCCTCGGCAAGCTGGGAGTGACCCGGCGCAGCGAAGCCGCCGCGGTCGCCCATCGCCTGGGCCTCTTCCTTCTCAGCTGATGGCGCCGGCGACCCCCGGCACGTGCGCCGCCAGGCGGTCGACCACCAGGCGAACCTCGTCCTCGGTGTTGTAGAAGGCGGGCGAGCAGCGGACGATGCCGGGTCGGTAGTCGACGATGATGCCCTCCGCCGCCAGCGCGTCGACGACCTCCTTCGGATCGTCGGCCGCCACGGCCACGATCCCCCCGCGCCGGTCCGCATCGCGCATCGCCCGAACGGCCAGGCCGGCCTCGTCGGCAAGGCCGATGAGGAGCTGGCCGAGATCGCGGGTGCGCTCCGCCAGCCGCTCGACACCGATCTCGCGCACGAGCTCGGTGCCCCCACGGGCGATCGCGGCCGACGGGACCGACGGCGTGCCGAGCTCGTAGCGCCTGCCGTCGTTCGCGAGTTCCAGCTCGTCGATTGCGAATGCGAACTGGCGCGCGCTGCTGAACCAGCCCGTGGTCGTCGGCCTGAGCACGTCTCGGAGCTCGGGGCGGACGCGGAGGAACGCCGTGCCCGGGCCGCCGAACAGCCACTTCAGCGTTCCCGACACATAGATGTCGACCACGGAAGCGCCGAGGTCGGTTGGGACGAGGCCGGTGGCCTGGTAGGCGTCGACGAGGAGTAGCGCGCCACGCTCATGGCAGAGGCGGCCGAGCGCCTCGATGTCGTTGAGCGCACCGGTGGTATACAGCACGTGGCCGGTTGCGACCAGCGCGGTCCGCTCGTCGATGGCCGCCGCGAAGTCGTCGAGCTCGACGCTCAGGCCGTCGGCCGACGGGACCACGACCAGCTCTACCCCGAGCGGGGCGCGCGCCAGCCATTGATGCCCGATCGTGGGGAAGTCGAGCGCGGTGGTCACCACCCGCGTGCGGGGAGCGCGGCCGGCGGGCACGCCCGCGGCCTCGAGACGGTCGAGCGTGGCCGAATCGCCACGGTGGATCGGGTCGAGCGCGGAGGCGACAACCGCCAGCGCCGAGCTGACGTTCGGTGCCAGGGAGATCTCGTCGCCGGCCACGCCGAGAATCGCACCGAAGTCGGCGCGCAGCTCGTCGAGCGCCCCGAGCCATCGGCGGTACCAGGCACGCGCCCCGAGCTCGTCCCAGTCGGCAAGGAACGCCTCGAGCCGCCGCCGCGAGCGCTCGGATCGGGCGCCGAGCGAGCACGTGTTCAGGTAGACCGATGCGTCGAGCAGCGGGAACTCGGAGCGATAGGCGAGCAGCTCCGGGTGGCGGGCGTCCGGCGGTGGCATCGGACATGAAGGATAGCGGCGCGACTATCCTCGATCCGGCATGGATGACTCGCTGCGGAAGCGCATCGGCGCGTCGATGCCCGCGATCCTCATCGGCTCGGCCCTGGTCGTCGGCATGTGGGTCATGCCCGACCTCACCCCCGCCGACGCCATCCCGGTGATCGGCCAGCGCGACGACCATGGCCGGATCGTCGAGTCGCTGGGCACGGATCCAAGCGGCCTGCCGTTGTTTGCGGTCGACGTCATCGACGGTCCCGACGCCGGCTCGCGCATCGAAGCGGTGGTCCAGGACGGCTCGGCCTCGATGCCCGGATCCGCGAACCGGGATCCGTATGCCGTCGGGGACGAGGTGGTGGTGACCAGCTTCACCGGGCCGGCCGGCGGCGCGTTCACGGTCATCACCGAGCCCTGGCGGATCCCGCTGATCGGCATGGCGGCCGCCCTCTTCGCCCTCGCGGTCGTCGTCGTCGGCGGGATGCGCGGGATGCGGTCGCTCGTCGCGCTGCTCCTGACGCTGACCGTCGTCGTCAAGGTCGTGGTGCCGCTCCTGCTGCGCGGTGTCGACCCGATCCTGCTTGCCGTCGGGGTGGCTGCGGCGGTGACCCTGGCCACGCTGCTGCTGACCGAGGGGTGGAGCCGGGTGACACTTGCGGCCGTGCTCGGAACGTTCGCGTCGCTCGCGCTGACGGCGGTGCTTGCCAATGCCTTCACGACCGCCGCCCGCTTCACGGCCCTCCAGGGCAACGAGGAGATCGCGTTCCTGATCCCGCTCGTCGGCGATCGCATCGACCTCAGCGGGATCCTCCTGGCGGCCACGATCTTCGGCGCTCTCGGCGTCATCGACGACGTCACGGTCACCCAGGCGGCAACGGTGGAGCAGCTCCATCGAGCGGAGCCGGCGGCCGACCGGGCGGGCGTCATCGCCCGCTCCATGCGGGTCGGGCGCTCGCACATCGCGGCGACCGTCAACACGCTCGTGCTCGCGTACCTCGGCGCCGGCCTGCCGCTCCTTCTGCTGTTCGCCCTCGGCGGTCAGTCGCCGCTCATCGTGCTCAACGGTGAGATCGTGGCGGTCGAGGTGATCAGCGCGCTGGTCGGGAGCATGGGCATCGTGGCGGCGCTTCCGTTCACCACCCTGGTTGCCGGCTTTTTGATGGTTCCGGCAAGGGCACCGGCCGACGTTGCCTGAGGCGCGGCGGTACACTCGCGTCGCCCCTTGAGCCAGCCGGAGACTCGATGACCGACCCGACGCCTCACGTCCTGTTCACGTCCGAATCGGTGACGGAGGGACATCCCGACAAGCTGTGCGACGCCGTTGCGGATGCCGTGCTCGACGACGTGCTTCAGCACGACCCGATGGCGCGCGCCGCGATCGAGGTGGCGACCACCACCGGCCTGGTGCTCGTCCTCGGCGAGCTCACGACCTCCCACTATGTCGACGTCCAGGAGGTCGTCCGCCGGACGGTTCGCGAGATCGGCTACAACGACAGCCGGCTCGGGTTCGACTGGGAGACCTGCGGCACGATGACCGCGCTCAAGGAGCAGTCGCCCGACATCGCGCAGGGGGTCGACCATGCGCTCGAGGCACGCGAAGGGCTGGAGTCCGACGAGCTCGGGGCAGGGGACCAGGGAATGATGTTCGGCTACGCGTCGGACGAGTCGGTCGAGCTGATGCCGATGCCGATCGTGCTGGCGCACCGCGTCGCGCGCCGCCTGGCGGAGGCGCGCCGGGATGGCAGCCTTCCGTTCCTGCGCCCCGACGGGAAGAGCCAGGTCACGGTCGAGTACGACGCGGACGGCCGGCCGCGGCGGGTGCACACCGTGCTGGTCAGCACGCAGCATGATCCCGAAGTCGATCTGGCCGATCTTGCG
This sequence comes from uncultured Chloroflexia bacterium, assembly GCA_963789435.1. GTDB lineage: Bacteria > Chloroflexota > Limnocylindria > QHBO01 > QHBO01 > JACDBZ01. Next base: position 642,026 of record CAWBKO010000001.1, on the reverse strand, counting down.
GCCGCCGTTCGCGAGCACGTCGTCGAAGTAGCGATCCCGGAAGACCTGCTCGATGACGAGACGCGGCACCTCGTCAACCCGACCGGTCGCTTCGTCATCGGGGGGCCGAAGGGCGACTCGGGCCTCTCCGGGCGCAAGATCATCGTTGACACCTACGGCGGCATGGCACGCCACGGCGGCGGAAGCTTCAGCGGCAAGGACCCGACCAAGGTCGATCGGTCCGGGGCGTACATGGCGCGCTACGTGGCAAAGCACGTCGTGGCCGCCGGCCTGGCGCGTCGCTGCGAGATCCAGCTTGCCTACGCGATCGGCGTCGCCCGCCCGCTGGCCATCAACGTCGAGACCTACGGGACGGCGTCGGTCCCCGAGGCGAGGCTGGCCGAGGTGATCGAGCGCACGTTCGACCTGCGACCCGGCGCGATCATCCGCGACCTCCAGCTGCGTCGGCCGATCTATCGGCAGACGGCCGCCTACGGGCATTTCGGCCGCGACGACCTCGACCTGCCCTGGGAGCGGCTCGACGGGGTCGACGAGCTCGCCGCCGCGGCTCGCGCCTAGGCTCCGATGGGCAGGGGCCACGAGCACGCGCGACCGGAGTGGGGCGAGTCGCGGCCCGGGCCGCTGCGTCGCCTGCTGGATCGTGCGAGCGCGGCGCTGGGGACCCGCGCGCCGGCGCCCCGCAGCGGCCTCCGCGAGCTGCCCATCGCCCTGCGTCGCGGCGAGATGGCGGCTCCTTACCTCGACTCGGAGCGCGCGGGCGACCATCGTCGGGCCGGCGCAGCGGCAGTAGCGGCAATGGAGCGGGCCGCGAACGAGGCTGCGTGGTGGCCGGCCGACGTGTGGGGGCATCGAGCCCTCTGGCACTTCGAGCAGGCGGGGATGACGCTGCAGGCGACGCGTCAGGCGCGCCGCATCGGCGACCTGCGCTCCGCCGCCGGCGACCCGGAGACTGCCCGCCGGTACTATGCGGAGGCGATCGACGAGGCGCGCGACATCGGTGCGGAGCACGAGCAAGGGCTCGCCGCGCTCGGGCTTGCCCAGGCGCTGCTCGAGCTCGGCGACGTGACAAGCAGCCGTCGGCTGGCCGGAGCGGCAGAGGCGTTGCTCGACCGCGCCGGTGCGCCGGTCGATGAGGTGGCCGCGTCGCGGCGGTTGCGAGGTTCCGAGGTGGTGGTGGGAGACGAGATGGAGGAGACCGAGTGACCGCACGTCGCACGATGCGAGTTGGCATCATCGGCGCCGGCGTCATGGCCGAGGCGATGATCGCCGGGCTACTCGCGAACCGGGCGGTGGCGCCCGGGACGCTCGCTGCCTCGCACCCGCGCCGTGAGCGGCGCGAGGCGCTTGCCGAGCGTCACGGGATCAATTCGGTGGCGGCGAACCGGGACGCGCTGGCCGACGCCGAGATCGTGGTCCTCGCCGTGAAGCCCCAGATGCTGACCCGCGTCATGCGCGAGCTCCGTGGCCGGCTCGGCGCGGAGCAGGTCGTGCTCTCGATCGTGGCGGGCGCGACGCTGCGGACGCTGGTGGATGGTCTGCAGCACGCGGCCGTCGTGCGCGCCATGCCGAACACGCCGTCGCAGATCCGGCGCGGGATCACCGTCTGGAGCCCATCCGACGCGTGCACGGCGCGGCAGCGCGACCTCGCTCGGGCGGCCCTTCGTTCGCTGGGCGACGAGCGCGAGGTCGCCGACGAGTCGTTCGTGGCGATGGCCACCGCGCTCTCGGGCACGGGGCCGACCTATCTCTTCGCGGTCATGGAGGCCCTCATCGACGCCGGCGTCCACATGGGCTTCCCCAGAGAGCTGGCCCACGACCTCGTGGTCGCGACCCTGGTCGGCTCTTCGGAGTACGCGCAGCAGTCGGACCTGCATCCTGCGCAGCTGCGCAATGCGGTCACGTCGCCCGGTGGCACGAGCGCGGCCGCCATCTACGAGCTGGAGAAGGGTCGCATCCGGACCGTCTTCTCCGATGCGGTCTGGGCGGCCTATCGGCGCACGCTCGAGCTCGGGGAGCGCCTCGAGGCCGAGGTCGACCGCGAGTGATCCGGGCGTCGGAGACGGGGTATGTTCGCGATCGTGATGGCCGGCGGCTCCGGCACGCGGCTGTGGCCGCTCTCGCGGCGCGAGACGCCGAAGCAGCTCCTGCCGCTGACGGGCGACACGAGCCTGCTCCAGCAGACGGTTGCCCGGCTCGGCACGCTCCTCCCGCCGCACGACATCTATGTCATCACCAGCCAGGATCACGTGCGGCCGACCCAACGCCAGCTGCCCCACCTGCCCGAGGACAACGTGCTCGGCGAGCCGCTCGCGCGATCGACCGCCGTCGCCGCGGGACTGGCCACGGTCCTCGCCCGCCGGCAGAGCGACGAGGTCGCGTTCGTGCTGCCCGCGGACCACTTCGTCGCCGATGAGGCGGCCTTCGCCGAGGGCCTGCGGGAGGCGGCCCGGACCGCGGAGCGCGGCTACCTCGTCACGCTGGGCGTGCAGCCGACGCACCCTGCCACCGGCTACGGCTATATCAAGGCCGGGAAGCGCCTGCACCCATCCACGCCGACGGCGCTCGTCGACCGGTTCGTGGAGAAGCCGGACGCGAAGCGGGCGGCCTCCTTCCTCAAGGAGGGCGACCACTACTGGAACGCGGGCATCTTCGTGTGGCGCGTTTACGCCTTTCGGCAGGCGGTCGAGCGCTTTCAGCCGGAGCTCGGCAGGGCGCTGGAGCGGATCGAGGCGGTCCACCGGACGCCGGGATGGATGACCGAGGTCCGCACCATCCTGGAGCACGTGCCGGCCATCACCATCGACGTCGGTATCGCGGAGCCGGCGGCGGCGGAGGGACGGATGGCGGTCGTTCCGCTGAACGCCGGCTGGTCCGACATCGGCTCCTGGTCGGCGCTGCTGGAGGCGCTGTCGGGCGCCACGGGCGCCGACCTGGTCGCGTCCGGCAATCACCTCGATCGCGACTCGCACCGGGTGCTCGTCCACGGTGGCGATCGGCTCATCGTGACCGTCGGGCTCGAGGACCTCATCATCGTCGACACCCCGGATGCGCTCCTCGTCTGCCATCGCGACCGGGCCGAGGAGATCAAGCCGGTCCTCGACGAGATCGCTCGGACGGCGGGGGAGCGCTACCTCTGAGCTCGCCCCTGCGGCACCGATGGCTGGCACGGCTGATCGGGCACGTCATGGCGTGGTACGTGCGCCTCGTCGCCGCCACCTGCCGCATTCACGGGCCGGCCGTCAACCAGCAGCAGGTCGTCCTCGCCTTCTGGCACGAGTACAACCTTGCCGCGGCGATCGCCGCCTTCCGGCTGCGGCGCCACCGGTACCACGTCAGCTTCAGCACCCAGACGTTCCGGGGAGAAGTGATGAGCGCCATGCTGGCCGATCTCGACTCCGGCTCGGTCAAGCTGCCGGCCGAGGGAGAGCGGTCGGAGGCGGCTCGCCTCTCGCTCGAGCTCGCCCGCCTCGGTCGCGAGGGCGCTTCGCCGGGCGTGAGTCCCGATGGCCCGTCCGGACCCTACCGTCGCGCGAAGCCCGGCGCCCTGATCGTGGCGCGCGAGGCGGGCGTGCCGATCCAGCCATGGGCGGTGGCCATCCGTCCGCCGTGGCGCCTGGGAAACCGGTGGGACCGGCACCTCCTGCCGCTTCCGTTCTGCCGGCTTCGCGTCGAGGAGGCGCCGCCGATCCGGGTTGGCGCGCGCCAGCCGCTCCGGCCGCTGCTCGCCGAGCTCCAGGCGGCGCTCGATGTCGTCGCGGCGCGGGCCGATGACCGGATGCGCTAGCACGCTTCGATGGCTCCACCCGCCAATGGACTCGCTACCATGAAGCCCGGCATCCTTCGAAGCCTGCAGTCGAGTCCCAGACCACCCGTGACGAAGATCAAGTTCGGAACCGACGGCTGGCGCGCCGCCATCGCCGAGGACTACACGTTCCATAACGTCCGCCGCTGCGCCCGCGGCGTCGCCGAGTACCTCCAGCAGACGGGGACCGCCGACCGTGGCGTGGTCGTATGCCACGACCGGCGCTTCGCCTCCGAGCATTTCGCGCGAGCCTGCGTCGAGGTGCTGGCCGCCCACGACATTCGCTCCTTCACGCCGCCGGAGGCGGTCCCGACCCAGGTCGGCAGCTTCTTCACGCGTGAGCTGAACGCCGGGGTGGGGATCGTCATCACCGCCAGCCACAACCCCTGGACCGACAACGGGTTCAAGGTCAAGGCCGACACCGGCGGCGCGGCGGCGCCCGAGATGCTGGCGGCCATCGAGGCGACCATGGACACTCACGCGGAGGACGAGCTGCCGCCGCGACGGGACTACGAGGACGCCGTCGCCGCCGGGATGGTGGAGACCTTCGACCACTACCCGAGGTTCCGCGAGCAGCTCGCCAGCATCGTCGACATCGAGAAGATCCGCGCCGCGGACCGGCGAGTCCTGGTCGAGAACCTGTACGGCTCGGGTGCCGGCTGGTTGACCCGTCTGCTCGGCGACGGCAGGATCACCGTCCGCGAGATGCACACGGAGCGCAACCCGTTCTTCGGCGGCGTCAACCCCGAGCCGATCCGCCCCAACATCGACGAGTGGCTGGAGGAGATCCCGCGCTGGGGCGGGGAGATCGGCATCGCCTTCGACGGCGACGCGGACCGGGTCGGCATGGCGACCGAGGAGGGCGTCTTCGTCAACCAGCTCCAGGTCTACGGGCTTCTCTACTGGTACCTGCTCGACGTGCGCGGCCAGATCGGCCCGGCGGTCTACACCGTCACCACCACCAGCATGGCGAAGCGGCTGGCCGAGATCTACGGCACCCAGGCCTATGAGACCGGCGTCGGCTTCAAGTACGTGGGTCCGAAGATGACCGAGACGAACGCGGTCATCGGCGGCGAGGAGTCCGGCGGCTACGGGTTCGGGATGCACATTCCCGAGCGCGACGGCATCGCGTCCGGCCTCTTCCTGCTCGACCTGTGGCTGACGAAGGCAAAGAAGGCGTCGGAGGTGCTGGCGGAGCTCCAGGCGCTGGCCGGGCCCTCGTACTACAACCGCATCGACATCCGCTTCCCCCGTGAGGGGTATGACGAGGTCAAGCGCGACACGCTCGCCCGACTGGCCGAGCAGGCGCCGGCCTCGCTCGCCGGCCTCGACGTCGTGGAACGCAACGAGCTCGATACGCACGACGGCTTCAAGTTCTACCGCTCCGACGGCTCGTGGATGCTGATCCGCTTCAGCGGCACCGAGGCGCTGCTGCGCGTGTACGCGGAGGCGCGCTCGCCCGAGGACGTCGACGCCCTGCTGGCCGAGGGCCGCAGGATCGCCGCGGGCGGGCGCTGATGGACGCCAAGGACTACTTCGGCTACAAGAATCCGGACGAGGAGCCCGGAGGTCCGGACCCGGCCGAGGAGGGCGACGAGAGCAGCCGTCCGCCGCTCTTCGAGGAGGCGGTCACCCTCGACGACGCGGCCACCCGCAAGCGCATCGACCCGGACGACATGCTCGGCCGCGTGGCGGAGCTGCCGCGGCAGCTGGTCCAGGCGCGGCGGGTGGCGGCGCCGGTTGCCCTGGGCGAACGCCACACCGACGTTGACGCGATCGTGGTGCTTGCCATGGGAGGCTCCGCGATCGGCGCCGAGCTGGTCGCCGCCGCGGCCGGCGATCGCCTGAAGGTCCCGCTCATCGTCCATCGCGACTACGGCCTCCCGGCCGGCACCGGGCCGCGCACGCTGATCGTCGCCGCCAGCCACTCCGGGGAGACGGCGGAGACGCTTTCCGGCGTTGCCGCGGCCCGGGAGCGAGACCTGCCGCTGGTCGTGATCACCACCGGCGGGCGGCTGGCATCGAGTGCGGCCGAGGCCGGAACGCCCCTGCTCCAGTACAAGCTCGGCGGCCAGCCACGCGCCGCCATCGGCTTCGGCGTCGGCCTCGTCCACGAGCTCCTTTCGCGCGCCGGCCTCATCGCCGAGCCCGACCCGCTCGGCCCGGTCGTGACCGCGCTCGAGGAGCTGCTCGATCGAACCGGGCCCTCGGTCGAGACCGATGCCAACCCGGCGAAGCAGCTGGCCTGGTCGATCTTCGGGCGCATCCCGGTCATCTACGGACATGGCCCGATGGCCGCCGTGGCACATCGATGGAAGACCCAGCTCAACGAGAACGCCAAGGCGTGGGCATCCTGGGAGCCGATGCCGGAGGCGAACCACAATGCCATCGAGGGCAGCATCAATCCCCGCGAGCTCGGCGACGCGCTCTACGTCATCCAGCTCCGCGATCGAAGCGAGCCGTCCGCGATCGCCGAGCGCTATCGGGTCGTCGAAGAGCTCCTGGGCGAGCGATCCACGAATCGCGGCGAGGTCTGGGCCGAAGGGCCCTCGGCGCTCGCGCGGGTCCTCACCAGCGTCGCCTACGGAGACCTGGTGAGCGTGTATCTCGCAATCCTCTACCAGACCGACCCGACGCCGGTTACACTGCTCGCGATGCTCAAGGAGCGGCTCGCCAGGGCCACCGGATCCGACCCGACGGGCGCCACGCAGTAGGGCGCCGGGGGCAACCGGCGCCATGGAGGTAATCGCGACGTGCATTCGAGCATGATCGGCAAGGTCGAGAAGGCAATGCGCTATGCGCACGAGCCAGACCGCGTGAAGCTGCAGTCGGTTCGCGCCAGCTTCGCCGGCGACAACGGCACCCACACCGTCACCCTCGACGCCGATGCATGGCACTGCGACTGCCACCTCTTTGAATCCGCCGGCGGCTGCACGCACACCCTGGCGGTCCAGAAGATGCTCGATCCGATGCTCTCCGAGGCTGCACGGCAGACGCCGCTGTACGGGCACGCCGAGGAGCCCGTTCCGGCCTAGGTCCACCCGCGCTGTCGAGGCCCGCCGGTCGACGAACGCCGGCGGGTTTCGCGTGCACGGGCGGCCGGGCCGCATAAGCGATGAACCTGCTCGCCAGCCGCGCCGCTGCCCTCGTCGGATGGCTGGCGTACGCGATCGGGCGCCTCCTGCGCGGCATCATCTGGTTCGCGCCGCGCGGCATCCCGTGGGCACTCGTGATTGCCGCGCTGCTTGGGGTGGGCGCGTGGAGATCGGTCGAGGGTGCGCGCGCGACGGCCGCCACCCTGCCCCGGCCGGAGCCGGTCGGCCTCGCCGACGTGGTGGACCTTCGCGCCATCGGCTGGGTCGGCACCTCCTCCATCGTCCACGGCCCGTTCCTCGACTCCAGCTCCTACGGGGCCCCGGTGCAGCGCTGGTACTACCTCCTCACCGATCCGCTCGACGACGCGGTGGCCATGGTGGCGCGTTCGCCGGAGCGGCTCGAGGAGCGGCGCCTCCGGACGATCGTGGCGCGCGTCGAGATCGATCCAGCCGCGGTCGCCGAGGCGGTCTCCGGGCTCGAGGCGGGCGCGCTGCGGGTCGACCCGGACCGCTACCTCGTCGAGCTCGCCGACCGGCGGCCCTCGGTGCTCACCGGTGAGACGATCGCCTCGCCGACCGGCAGCGGACTGCAGCCCGGTGAGGTGGTGGTGCGGGGCTCGTTCGTGGAGGCCCGACAGGCAGCCGATGGCGACGGCTGGGAATACCTGGCCAGCGATCAGGGTCGCGCAGTGGTCGTGCGGTCGCCATACCCTCCCGAAGCACTGCCGGTCGATGTCTGGGGCGTTGCGACGACCGATCGCGTGCGAACGGAGCAGGCGGCCGCCGTGCCCGAGCTCCAGGATGCGCTGGATGGCCGGCGACTGCCCGACACGCGCCTCCTCGCTGAGGGTGTATCGCCCCCGCTGACGGAGGTCTCCTACCTGCCGGCCATGATCCTGGCCGCGCTTGGCGGCAATCGTGATCATCGGGTGGCTCATCGGCTATCCGGTCTTCCGCCGCAGGCCGATCCCGGATCGCATCTCGTCATGGCCGCTGGTTGGAGCCGACGAGGTGACGGCCGACCTGTACGGTACCGATCGGCGCGGGCCGGCCCGAGTCATCGTGGACGGCGCACCGGCGCGGCTCGCGCTCTACGCACCCGATGAGCTGGATCGTCGCAGCTGGCAGCTCGCGCTCGGCGAGACAGGCGGGCTGGCATCCGCCGATCGGACCGCCGCCACGCCGGCCATCCTGGCGCTCTCGTCGGGAGAGGGACCGATTCTCGTCGAGCTCGACCCGCGGCCGGACGACCTGCGGCTGGCTGCGGGCACCGTCGTCCACGCGGGCGGGGCACGGCCGGGACTGCGGATCCGCACCGCCGGGATCAACCTCGTCGCGGCATTCGCGTCGGTTGCGGAGCGTGATCGGGCCATCGTGGCGATCGCACCCGAGCGGCTCGGATCGGCGCCCGCCGACCAGCCGCCGCACCGCGACGTCGAGCGCCGCCCCCGTCCAGCGCCGCGGCCATTCCGCTGCCGGTGCGAGCGGCCGGGGTCGTGCTCGCCGCCGTTGGCGCCCTGTTCGTGGTGGGCGGCGCCATCGGCCTGCCGGACGCGATCGGCGGCCGGTCCGAGCTGATTCCGAGCGCGGCCCAGCTGCTGGTCGGCATCGGCTTCCTGGCGGTCGCGCGGGGTGTCTGGCTGCGCCGGGGCTGGGCGCTCGGCGTGGGCTTCAACGTGGCCTGGATCGGTGCCGCCATCTCGGCGTTCCTGATCGTTGCCGCGCCGCAATGCGGGCTGTGGCTGGCGCCGAACCTGGCCGCCTGCGAGGCGGTCGGTCCCCTCGGCAGCGCGGCTGCGCTGACCGCGGCAATCGGCCTCGCGTACGCGGCCCTGGCGATTCGCCGGCACGCTTCGGCCTTCGTCCGCTGAGTGCCGCGGTCTGATAGCATCGGCCCACCAACCGAAGAGACGCCGACGGGTGCCGTGGCCGCAAGGACCACGGGTGAATGGAGAAGCCGGTGAGACGCCGGCACAGTCCCGCTACTGTATCCGTGCCGAAGAGCACGGGAGTCAGGTCGCCAGCCCGATCGCGATGTCGCTCGCCCTCGCGTGAAAGGGAAGGCATCACCCATGACTCCTCACCGTCTCAGCGCACTCCTTCTCGTCGTCCTCGGCCTGCTCGGCGCCTGCGCGCCGGCGCCCGCGTCGAGCACGGCCCCATCCGACGACAGCCCTCCATCCAGCATCGCGTCACGCGACCGTGCCGCCCGGCCGCGTACCCGCTGACCCTGACCGATGACGCCGGGCGCGAGATCACCCTCGCGGCCGAGCCGCAGGCAATCGTCTCGCTGGCACCATCCAACACGGAGATCGTGTGCGTCCTCGACGCCTGCGACCGGGTCGTTGGCGTGACCGATTTCGACGACTACCCGCCCGAGGTGGCCGACATCGACAAGGTGGTCACCGTGGCCCAGGTCGATGTCGAGGCCGTCGTCGCCGCCGAGCCCGACCTGGTGCTTGCCGCGGGCAATGAGCTGACGCCCTCGACGGTGATCGAGCAGCTGGCTGACCTGGGGCTGCCCGTGCTCGTGCTCTATCCGGAGTCGCTCGACGAGGTGGCCGCCGACATCGAGCTGGTCGGCATGGCGATCGGGCAGCAGGACGAGGCTGCCGCCGTGGTCGAAACGATGGAGACGCGTATCGGGGCCGTCGAAGAGGCCGTCGACGGTCTCGAGCGGCCGCGGACCTTCTACGAGGTGGGTGTCTTCGAGGGCACCATCTACACCGCGGGCGAGGGCTCGTTCCTCGCCAGCCTGATCGATACGGCCGGCGGTGAGCCCGTCACCGGTGACGCGCTCTCGACCTCGATCGAGGTCGAGGACCTCGTGGCAGCTGACCCGGAGCTGATCCTGCTCGGCGACGCGACCTACGACGAGACGATCACGCCCGACAGCGTGGCGGCGCGCCCGGGATGGGATGCCATGACGGCCGTGGAGGATGACCGGGTGGCGGTCGTGACCGAGGACGTGGTGATCACGCGCCCGGGTCCCCGCATCGTGGACGGCCTGGAGGCGCTCGCTCGCGCCATCCATCCCGACGCGTTCGCGGACTAGTCCGATGCGCGCCGGGGTCGCACCGCGACCACTCGTCCGGGGACCGGCGCTGACGCGAGCGGCGCTGGTGCTGGGAGGCGGCATCGGCCTCCTCCTCGCCGCGCTCGTCGCCGGGATCGGCCTCGGCAGCGTCGCGATCGCCCCGGACGACGTGCTGCGCGTCCTCGTGCACCGGCTGTTCGGCATCGGCGCGACGTCCGGGGTCAGCGAGAGCCTCGAGACGATCGTGATCGACCTCCGCCTGCCCCGCGTGCTCGGTGCGATGGTGGTCGGGGCGGGCCTTGCCTGCGCCGGCACCGTGTTCCAGGCGATCCTTCGAAACCCGATGGCCGACCCGTACATCATCGGCACGGCGGCCGGCGCATCCCTGGGCGCGACGATCGGGATCGTGGTGCCCCTCCTCGTTCCCGCCCTCGCCCTCGGCGCCGGCAGCGCCTGGCTGGGGCTCGGGCTCGTCCAGCTTCTCGCCTTCGCCGGCGGCATCGGGACCGTCCTGCTCGTGATCGCGGTCGCGCGGAGCGGCGGGCGGCTGCCGTCGGTCACGCTGCTGCTGACGGGCTACGCGGTGTCGTCGCTCCTGGCGGCCGGCGTCGCGATGCTCATGTTCGCCTCCGGCCGCGCCCTGGCCGCCATCTTCTCGTGGCTGATGGGATCGCTCGCCGCGGTCGGCTGGCTCGACCTCGCCATCGCCGCGCCCGTGGTGATCGGCGTCTTCGTCCTCCTCTTCGCGCGCTGGCGCAGCCTCAACCTGCTGCTGCTGGGCGACGGGCCGGCCGCTCACCTCGGCATCGACGTCGGGCGCGAGAAGCTGCGGCTGACCATGCTGGCCACCCTGGCAACCTCGGCCGTCGTCGCCATCTCCGGCACCATCGGCTTCGTCGGGCTGGTGGTACCGCACCTGCTTCGCCTGGTCGTCGGCCCGGATCATCGGCTCCTGCTGCCTGCCAGCGCGCTGCTCGGCGCGGCGCTGCTCGTCGTGGCCGACCTCGGTGCGCGCCTTGCCGGCGGCATCCCGGTCGGTGTGGTCACCGCATTCCTCGGCGCCCCCTTCTTCCTCTGGCTGCTGCGCCGATCGCGCCGGGTATCGGCCTCGATGTCGGCATGACCGCGGCCGTCGAGGTCACCGGGCTGCGCGTCTCGTACGAAGCGGACCAGCATGAGCGGCGGGAGGTGCTGCGAGGCCTCGACCTGGCGGTCGGCACCGGGGAGCTGGTGGCGCTGGTCGGCCCCAACGGGAGCGGCAAGACGACGCTCCTGCGCGCGATCGCGGGCACCCTGGCGCGCGACGCCGGCAGCGTGGCGATCTTCGGCCGCGACCTCGACGCCTGGAGCCGGGTCGCCCTGGCGCGACGCGTTGCCGTCCTGCCGCAGTCGCTCGTCCTGCCCGACGGCTTCCGTGTGGCGGAGATCGTCGAGATGGGCCGCGCGCCGCACGCGACTCGCTGGTTCGGTTCATCCGCCGATGACGAGGAGGCGGTCGAGCGCGCCCTCCGCGATGCCGACGCGCTCGAGCTCGCCGAGCGCCACGCGGACGAGCTCTCCGGCGGCGAGCGGCAGCGTGTGCTGGTGGCGATGGCGCTCGCTCAGCAGCCGGAGCTGCTCCTGCTCGATGAGCCGACCCTCCACCTCGACATCGCCCACCAGGCATCGCTGCTGGCCACGGTGGCGCGGCTCCGCGAACGGCGCGGCCTGACGGTGATCGCCGTCCTCCACGACCTCAACCTTGCGGCGGCGTATGCGCCGCGCGTGGCCGTGCTGGGCACCGGCCGGGTGATGGCCGACGGCGAACCGGCATCCATCCTGCGGCCGGACCTCATCCGTGAGATCTTCGGCGTCGCGGTGGACGAAGCCCGCACCGACGACGGTCGCCGATTTCTGGTGCCCCACGCCGGCGCCGTGGAGCGAAATGAACCTTTGGGGCGCGTCGACGGTATCAGTGGGTAACACCGCAGCAGGGGGACTGCGTGTGGCGCTGCCCGCCCGCGCGGCAGCGTTCCGAGCTTGATTCGCCCATTTGATCAAGTGACCATCAAGGAGGTGGACAAGCGGATATACTCCATTGCCCATTGGGCTCAGCCGCGGCATGTCGCCGTGCGCGAACCCGAACCCGTACACATTCCCATCACTGGAGGGAGCAATGAGACGGACCAAGTGGAACGCATTGGCGTTTCTCTTCTCCGGCGCGCTTATCCTGGCTGCTTGTGGACAGCAGTCGGGGGAATCGGCCGAGCCGGGCGGTTCCGAGCCCGCAGGCGGCTCACAGGAACCGTCAGCTGGCGGATCCACCGGGACGATCACGATGGTCGTCGACGGACAAATCACCACACTGTCGAACGCGAACGCAGACGTACCGACCGCTAATGCCTACGGCTTTATCGGCACCGGCCTGTACCAGTACGACGCCACGCTGACCCCGGTCCCGGATCTCGCCGCGGACCTGTGCGAGGTCGACGCGGACGAGATCGTCTGGACCTGCACGCTGCGTGAAGCGACATTCCACAACGGCGACCCGGTGACCGCTGCCGACGTCGTGTTCACCTACGAGCTCGCCAAGAGCGCCAACTGCCGGTTCAACCCGTCGGTTTGCCTGGCGCCGTTCCTGGAGTCGGTCACCGCGGTCGACGACACGACCATCGAGTTCACGTTGCTGGAGCCCTATGCTCCGTTCGCAACGGTCATCCTGCCGGGCATCTCGATCGACTCCGAGGCCGTGGTGACGGCTGCCTACGAAGAGTTCGTGGGCGAGGCCAGTGGCGCTGACGCCGCTGACGTCACTGCCGCCAGCGATGCGATCACCGCTGCCACGGTGGGTCCGGATCCCGATGACGCGGAGTTCGTCCCCGATCCTGCGGCCTGCGAGTCAGCAGCGACAGGTGCTGAGACCGTCCTCGGCGCCGGCGGCGTTGAGCTGCCGAGCCGCGACGACTTCAACACCGGTGGCGAGAACGCCGACGAGTTCGATCCGTGCGCGTACGCGACCGCTCTCGCCGACCTGCTCAGCCAGCTGCAGATCGCGCTGGAGGGCGAGGGAATCGATGCCATCTCGGCGACGTACCCGCTCCTCTCCTTCAACACGGAGCCGGTCGGAACCGGACCGTTCATGTGCGAGCCGGGCTGCCTGGCGCCGGGTGAGAGCCTGACGCTCGTGGCCTATGACGGCTATTACGACGGCGCTCCGGAGACGGACACGGTCGTGATGCCGATCATCACCGATGACATCCAGGGCGCCAACGCGGTGCAGGCCGGTCAGGTCGACTGGAAGTACTCGCTGACGGCCGACTCGTACGACGCGCTGAAGGACGACCCGAACATCAAGTTCGCGGAGTACCCGGACTTCGGCTACTACTCGCTGCAGTACAACCTGCGCGAGGGCCAGCTCTTCGCCGACCTCGGCGCCCGCAAGGCGGTGCAGTACTGCATCGACAAGGCGGCCACCGTGGACCAGGCGACGAACGGCCAGGGCGTGCCGATCGAGGCGGACATCCCGCCGGCATCGTGGGCCTACAACCCCGACCTCCAGCCCGTCACGCGTGACGTGCCGGCGGCCATCGGCTTCCTCGAGGAGGCTGGTTGGACCGTTGAGGTCGACGGAGAGGGCAATGCGACCGGTCCCGCCACGCGTGGTGACGAGACCTTCTCCACGGACGTCTACGTGCGAGCCGGGCGACCGGACCGCATCGCGTTCATGGAGCTGGTGCGTGACCAGGTGGTCGACTGCGGCATCGAGCTGAACGTCATCGAAGGCGACTTCGCGACGGTGCTCCTGCCGCTGCTCACCTACCCGCACATCCCGCCGAACGCGGACAAGCCGTACGACGCCTACTTCGGTGGGTGGAGCACGGGCCTCGATCCCGATCCGTACGCCCTGTTCCACTCGGAGCAGTGCACCAACGAAGAGCAGCCTGATCTGTACAACTACGTCTGCTATCAGAATCCTGAGGCAGATGCGCTGATCGAGCAGGGTCTGGTCACCAGCGACCAGGCCGAGCGAGCGGCCATCTACCAGGAGTTCGAGCAGATCATGTTCGACGATCAGCCGTACCTGTTCGCATGGTCCGATGTCGCGCGCGAGGCGCTCGACGTGAACCTGCAGAGCACGTCCGGTGAGCTCGAGCTTGGTTCGCCGCTTTGGGACTGGGAGCTTGAGACGCTCTTCGTCGCCGAGTAGCCGGCTCGCCGGATACTTGACGACACGCTGAGCACAGCCGCTGGCAACGCCCCCGGGCGTTGCCAGCGGCTCACCCCATCCCGACCCCCATTACGCAGCGGGGGTTCCGTCTGTACAATCCGACCACCCTATGGCGGGAGACCCGCCTGAGCGGCCGGCATCGGAGACAGGGGAGCAGGCGCACATGGCCACGTACATCATTCGCCGGGTCCTCCAGGCGATCCCCATCCTGTTCGGAGTGGCGCTGGTCAGCTTTGCGATCGTGCAGCTGGCGCCGGGCAGTCCGATCGACCGCTTCCGCGCCCCGAACGTGCGACCCGAGACGCTCGAGAACCTCATTCGCCTCTACGGGCTCGACAAGCCCGTCTGGGAGCAGTTCGTCAGCTGGATCACCGCATTCGTCCAGTTCTGGAACGTGGACGCCTGGGGATACAGCCTCGTTGATGGCCGATCCGTGCGCGACACGGTCGTCGACCGCATGCCCGCCACGCTTCTCCTCGGCGGCACCGCGCTGCTGGTCACCGTCATCGTCGCCGTCCCGATCGGGATCCTGGCCGCGGTGAAGCAGTACAGCTGGGCGGACAAGGTCATCACGACGTTCGCCACCATCGGCTACGCCATCCCGTCATTCCTGCTCGGCCTGTACATCGCCTACCTCGGCACGGTCGTGTTCCGCGGCCTCTTCCCCGGCTTCGGCATGGTCAGCCTGCCCGGAATCGAGGGCCGTGGCACGCCGCTCGACGTGGCCTGGCACATGGTGCTGCCGGTGAGCTCGCTGGCGATTCAGCAGATCGCCGGCTGGTCCCGCTACGTGCGAGCCAAGATGCTCGAGGTCCTGAACCAGGACTACGTGCGCACGGCCAAGGCCAAGGGCCTGAGCTCGGCGAAGGTCACCTACAAACACGCCCTGCGCAACGCGCTCATCCCGGTCATCACCCTGTTCGGGCTGACGCTGCCCGGACTGCTGGCCGGCGCCGTCATCACCGAGACGATCTTCAGCTGGCCGGGCCTCGGTCTGCTCGGCATCACCGCCGTCGACGCCCGCGACTACCCGACCGTGCTGGCGTTCGT
Source organism: uncultured Chloroflexia bacterium (assembly GCA_963789435.1). Classification (GTDB taxonomy): domain Bacteria; phylum Chloroflexota; class Limnocylindria; order QHBO01; family QHBO01; genus JACDBZ01. The sequence continues at coordinate 626,835 of CAWBKO010000001.1, read as the reverse complement.
GATGGTCGGTGGCTTCGGGGTCGTGGCAGGCAACCTGCTTGCCGACGTGCTGTACGGCGTGGCCGACCCGCGCATCAAGTACTAGAGGACGCTCGCCATGGTCAGCGACACGACGGCAGCCGAGATCGAGCGACGCCGACGGGACGAGGCGGAGGCCGAATCGGCCGAGATCGACCGCACGCCGGTGCGCAGCTACTGGCAGCTCGTCCGCCAGCGCTTCATGAAGCACCGCCTGGCGGTGTTCGCCGTCATCGTGCTGATCGTTCTGAGCGTCTACGCGATCGCCGTGCCTCTGCTGACCGGCGATGCGTGGACGAAGACGCAGCTCTTCCGCGACGATGCGCCCCCGGAGATCTTCGATGAGGACGGCGAGTTCACGTTCGCCATCCTCGGCTACAACGAGCAGGGCCAGAACCTGTTCGCGCGGCTGGCCAAGGCAACCCAGACCTCGCTCACCATCGGGCTCGCCGCGGTCGTGATCATCGTTGCCATCGGCGTGTTCATCGGCTCGATTGCCGGCTATGTCGGGGGTTGGCTCGACAATCTCCTGATGCGCTTCGTCGACATCATGCTCTCGTTACCCGGGCTCTTCATCATCCTCATGATCACCGCCTTCTTCGGGCAGGGGAACGTGTGGGTCGTGATCTTCGCCATCGGCCTGACCGGCTGGACGACCGCCGCGCGGCTGGTTCGCGCCGAGTTCCTGAGCCTGCGAGAGGTCGACTATGTCCAGGCGGCGCGCGCGCTCGGGGCCTCGCCGCGGCGGATCATCTTGCGCCACATGCTGCCGCCGGCGATGGCTCCCATCGTGGTGGCGGCGACATTGGGCATCGCCGACTCGGTGGTCGTCGAATCCGCCCTCAGCTTCCTCGGCTTCGGGATCGGTCGTGACAGCGCCAGCCTGGGCACCATGCTCCAGAACGCGCGGGACTACTTCTTCTCGGGCCCGCTCAAGGTGGTCTATCCCGGCGTGGTGTTGATCCTGATCGTCCTGTCGGCCAGCTTCCTCGGCGACGGCCTGCGCGACGCCCTCGATCCTCGCCAGCGGGTCGAGAAGTGACCGTCACGGAACGGGCGCTGGGCCCGCTCCTCGAGATCAAGGGCATCAAGACCCACTTCTTCACGCAGGACGGCGTGGTCAAGGCCGTCGACGACGTCACCTTCGAGATCGGCCACGGCCAGACGCTCGGGGTGGTGGGGGAGTCGGGCTGCGGCAAGAGCATCACCAGCCTGAGCGTCATGCGGCTGATCGAGCGCCCCGGCAGGATCGTCACCGGCCAGATCCTGCTCAACGGCGAGGACCTGCTCGCCAAGAGCGATGCCGACATGCGCGACATCCGAGGCGACCAGGTGAGCATGATCTTCCAGGAGCCGATGACCTCGCTCAACCCGGTCTTCACCTGCGGCGATCAGATCGCCGAGGCGGTGCAGCAGCACACGGCCGTCAGCCGACGCGAGGCGTGGGATCGCGCGGTCGAGATGCTGCGGGTGGTCGGCATCCCGGACGCCAAGCGTCGCGCGCAGGAGCATCCACATCAGCTTTCCGGCGGCATGCGCCAGCGCGTGATGATCGCCATGGCCCTCTCCACCGATCCGGACCTGCTCATCGCCGATGAGCCGACGACCGCCCTCGACGTCACCATCCAGGCCCAGATCCTGGAGGTGATGCGCGACCTGCGCGAGAAGAACAAGATGGCGATCATGCTCATCACGCACGACCTCGGCGTCGTTGCCGAGATGGCGGACGAGGTGGTCGTGATGTACGCCGGAAAGGTCGTGGAGCGGGCCGACGTGCGCACGGTGTTCGGCTCCCCGCACCACCCGTATACGCAGGGGCTGCTGCTCTCGATCCCGCGCATCGACGAGAAGCGCGAACGGCTCCAGGTCATCAAGGGCACGGTTCCCTCGCCGCTCAACCTGCCGACCGGCTGCCTGTTCAAGCGGCGTTGCCCGCACCGGATGCGCGTGTGCGACACGGCGCCGCCGTACCAGGAGGTCGGGCCGGACCACTTCAGCCGCTGCTGGCTGACCCCGGCCGGCGAAGCGCCCGACGTCGGCGCTGACGCCGAGGGCGAGGAGGCGGTTCGCGCGGCCGAGGCACTCACCGTGGAAGCCCGATGAGCCAGGAGTGGACGACGGTGACGCCAACCGATGACGGCACCCCGGCGGGCGGCAGCACGGGCGCAGACGGCCTGCGAGACGGGCACGCCAGCGGCGACGAGACGAGCGGCGGGCAGACGAGCGCCCAGCGCACCGCTGCACGCGGGGGATCGGGCCGCGGGCCGCTGCTCGAGGTCACCGATCTCGTCAAGCACTTCGAGATCCGCGGCGGCCTGCTCGGATTCAGCAAGCTCGGCGCCGTTCGGGCGGTCGACGGCGTGAGCTTCAGCGTCAAGGAGGGCGAGACCCTCGGGCTGGTGGGCGAGTCCGGCTGCGGCAAGACCACGCTCGGCAAGGTCATTCTCCGGCTCCTGCCGCCCACCTCCGGGCAGGTCAACTTCGAGGGCAAGTCGCTGTTCGATCTGAAGTCCCGCGAGATGAAGGCCGCCCGGCGCGACATCCAGGTCGTGTTCCAGGACCCGTACGCCAGCCTCAACCCGCGCATGAGCGTCGGTGAGATCGTGGGCGAAGGGCTCTTCGTGCACGGCATGACGAACAAGCGGGAGCGTGAGTCGTCGGTCCGCGACCTGCTCAAGCGCGTCGGGCTCAACCAGCAGCACATCCACCGCTATCCCCACGAGTTCAGCGGCGGCCAGCGGCAGCGCATCGGCATCGCGCGCGCGCTCGCCCTGCGCCCGAAGTTCATCGTCTGCGACGAGCCGGTCAGCGCGCTCGACGTCTCGATCCAGTCACAGGTGCTCAACCTGCTGAGCGACCTCCAGGACGAGTTCCAGCTCACCTACCTGTTCATCGCGCACAACCTGGCCGTCGTGAAGCACCTCTCCACCCGGGTCGGCGTCATGTACCTCGGCAAGCTGGTCGAGCTATCGGACGCCGATGAGCTCTACCGCAGCCCGGCGCATCCTTACACGAAGGCGCTGCTGTCGGCCATCCCGGTGCCCGATCCGACGGTGCGCCGCGAGCGCATCGTGCTGAAGGGCGACCTGCCGTCACCGGCCAATCCGCCCTCGGGCTGCCGCTTCCACACGCGATGCCCGATGGCGCAGGAGATCTGCAAGACCGAGGAGCCGCCGCTGCGCGACATCGGCGGCGGCCACCTGAGCGCCTGTCACTTCGCGGAGGACGTCACCCCGCTCGAAGTGCGACGTCCGGCGGGGGTCTCGGCCTAGCCCTCGGCTCCGCTCGGGTGGGGATGCTCGTCACCCTCTCGGTCGGCCATCTTCAGCTCGACCTGCTCGGTTCCATCTGGACGCCGCGTACGCGTCACGTGGATGTGCGGGTGGGTCTCGTCGCCGACCTGCTCCTTCTCCACGCTCACCATGATGTGCTCGTCGACGTCTGAGAGACGCTCGGTGGCGGGGAGCGCCGCGTTCGGGAGCGTGCGGAAGACCGCGTAGCTGATGAAGACCCAGAGAACGGCCACGACGGGGATGCCGAACAGCGCGCCCCACACGCCGGCGACCTGCGCGCCGAGCAGGAGCCCGACCAGGACGAGGATGGGGTGGAGGCCGAGGGCGCCGCGCATGAGACGCGGCTGAAGCCAGTTGACCATGACGGTCTGGACCACGAACAGGATGATCGCCACCGGAATGGCGGCGCCGCCGGCGAACAGCACCGCGCCGGCGATCGGGGGCAGGAGCGCCAGCGGTGGGCCGAAGAAGGGAATGAGCATGGCCAGGGCGCTGATGGTTCCCCACAGGAAGAGGTAGGGGATGCCGAACGCGGTGCCGACCACGGCCACCAGCAACGCCTGCATGCCGGCCAGGATCAGCTGCGCGCGGAGGAAGCCGCCGAAGGCGCGAACGATGCTGCGCTCGAAGAGGTCCGCCTCGTCGCGATAGCGCCGGGGCACCGCCGCGCGGAGGCGCCCGAGGATGCGCGGCGAGTCCATCAGCATGTAGAGCGAGATGACGATGATCAGCAGCAGGGACCCGAGCGCCGCGATCGTGATGCCGGCGATGTTCTGCGCCTGCTCGACGATCTGGCTGCCGATCTGCTCGAGCTCGGTGACCGCGCCCGCGTAGAGGTCGGTGAGGTCGATCTGCAGGCGGCCGAACTGGAGCCCGCGCTCCCAGTCGGCCAGCACGCCGAGGATGTTCCGCTCGGTGCCCGGATAGTTGCGCGCCATCTCGGTGACCTGCTGGGTGATGGCGGCGCCGGTGTAGAAGACGACGAAGCCGAAGATGATCAGCGCAAGGAGATAGCTGCCGATGACGATCGCCGGGCGGGGCAGGTTGATGCGCTCTTCGAGGGCGCCCACCAGCGACGACATGACGAAGGCGAGCAACCAGGCGAGGAAGAGGATGAGCAGGATGGTGCCCAGCCCGCCCAGCAGGTCGAGCACGCGCTCCGTGACGAGGAAGGCGAAGTAGGCGCTGCCGAGCGCGAGGAAGACGACGAGCCACCAGCGCTCGCGTGGACCGATGCCGGAGCCCTGCCCGGTCACCGCTAGGCCGCCCGGCCTGGACCGACGCCCACTGCCTGACGCACCTCGGCCATCGTCGCGTCCAGGATCGGACGCACCTTTGCGGCGCCGGCCGCGAGCGTCTCCTCGACGATGGCGGGATCCGCCGCCAGCCGGCGCTCGCTGCTCACGCATCGGCCGGAAGAACTCGATGATTCGCTCGGCGAGCAGCTGCTTGGTCTCCACGCACCCGGTGCGCGCGGTGCGCTCGCCATCCTGGATCTGCAGGTAGTCGCTGCCGAAGAACCGATGCAGCTGGCAGACGTTGCAGACCTCCGGGCGGCCCGGATCGGTGCGCCTGATGCGCAGCGGGTCGGTGACCATGCTCATCACCAGGCGCCGTATCTCGTCCGGTTCGGCGAAGATCGGGATCGTGTTGCCGGCGCTCTTGCCCATCTTGCGCGCGCCGTCGATGCCGATGACCACCGGGGCGTCGGTGAAGACCGGCTGCGGCTCGGGAAAGATCGCGCCGTAGCGCCGGTTGAATGCCCGCACGATCTCTCGGCTGAGCTCGAGGTGCGCCGCCTGGTCCTTGCCGACCGGGACGCGGCTGGCCTTGTAGATGACGATGTCGGCCGCCTGGAGGACCGGATAGTTGAGCAGGCCCAGGCTGTTCTCCTTGCCGTCCTCGCGCGCTTCCTTGTAGGTCGGGTTGCGCTCCGCCCAGGCAACGGGCACGCAGGTCTCGAAGATCCACGCCAGCTCGCTGTGCTCCGGCAGATCCGACTGACGGATCAGGGCGCAGCGTTCGGGGTCGAGCCCGACGGCCAGCAGGTCGAGCACCATCTCGTGCGTGAGGCGGCGCAGCTCGGCACCGTCGTGGACGGTGGTGAGCGCGTGCAGGTCCACGATGCCGTAGATGGCGTCGTACTGATCCTGGAGGGCGACGTAGTTGACCTGCGCGCCGAGGTAGTTCCCGAGGTGGGAGGCGCCCGAGGGCTGAATTCCGCTGAAAACGCGCTCGCGGACAGGACGGGACGGCGCGTCGCGCGCATCGAGGGTCTGGCTCATTCCGAGCGCGAGTGTACCGTACCGAGGCGGGCACTCCGGCTCGGGGAGGCGGTATGGTGTGAGCATGACCGACTGGCAGCGCGCGGATCGGCCACGGCGACGGATCGGCCGTGGCGTGGAGGCGCACGCCTCGATCGGCTCGACGAACGACCGTGCCCGCGCGCTCCTGCACGAGCCCGGTGGCGAGGGCCGGGCGATCGTGGCGGAGGAGCAGACCGCCGGCCGAGGCCGGCGCGGCCGCAGCTGGATCTCGCCGCCGGGCCGCAACCTGATGGTCAGCGTGGCCGTTCGGCCGCGCATCGCCGCGACAGACGTCTGGCAGATCGCCCTGGCCGCGGCCCTTGCCGCGCGTTCCGCCTGCGCGGCCGTGGCTCCGGTCGCGCTGAAGTGGCCGAACGACCTCGTCTCGAATGACGGCGCCAAGGTCGCCGGCCTCCTCCTCGAGACGACCATCGATGGTGAGCAGGTCACCTCGGCCGTGATCGGGATCGGCATCAACGTCAACTGGCCGCGTGCCGAGATGCCGCCCGAGATCGCCGAGCGTGCCACCTCGCTCGCCGAGCTCGCCGGCGTGCCGATCGACCGCGCGGACCTGCTGGCATCGCTGCTCGACGCGCTGGACGACGAGCTCGTCGCGGTCGAGGCCGGCACGTCGCCGGTGGCGCGCTACCGCGAGGCCTGCGCGACGCTGGGAACGGAGGTCGGCGTTGACACCGCCACGGGGCACGTCGAGGGGCGGGCAATCGCGATCGACGACCGCGGGGCGCTGGTGCTCGAGACGGCCGCCGGACGCCTGGAGCTCGACGAGCGGCGAGATCGTTCGGGTTCGCAGCGGAGCACCCGCATGAGCGCCGATCGCGCACCGGCCGGCGAGCCGCGGCGGGTGGACCCGGATCTCGTCGACGTGCGCGCCGCGCAGGCGGATCACGCGGCCTTCGCGACCCTCTACCGACGGTACCTGGACCGTGTGTACGGCTATAGCTTCTACCTGCTCGGGGACCACCACGACGCCGAGGACGCCACCGAGCGGACCTTCCTCGCGGCGCTCGGCGCCATCGATCGTTACCGCGACGAGGGAGCGACCTTCCGGTCGTGGCTCTTCCGGATCGCCCACAACCAGCTCGCCAACGCGCTCCGCGCGCGGAGCCGCGGACGAGCCGAGTCGCTCGATGGCGTGCCCGAGCCCGCGGCAGCGGACGATCCGGCCCGCCTGGCGAGCCTCGCCGACGACGCGCGTCGCCTGCGGGAGGCCGTCGCGTCGCTCTCCGAGGATCGCCGCCAGGTCGTGATCCTCCGCTTCGTCGACGGGCTCACGTCGCGCGAGATCGGCGAGGTCCTCGGACGCACCGAGGGCGCCGTGCGCGTGCTCCAGCACCGCGCCCTGCGCGAGCTTGCCGCGCTGCTCGAACGGAGTGGGGCGGGCTGAGCGCGTCCGGCGCGATCGTGGCCGGCTGGTCGCCGCCCGCACGCACGGTGTAACGTATTCGGGCTCCGCGGTGTTAGCAGGAGCGTGATGAGCCCCCGACCGTCCGCCGCCGAGCGCCTCGACCATGCCGTCGACGGCGTCCTCGATGGACTCTCCCCGGGCGTGGCCGCTGCCGCGGCCGGCATCGACCCGACCGGCCGGCAGCTGGTCTCGCTCGCCGCCGAGCTCCGAGCGGCGATGGCCGCCCCGCCGGTCGCCCCGCGCTTCGAGGCGCGTCTCGGCACCAGGCTGGCCCCCACTGGAGCGCCGCGTGACCCCGTGGCCTGGGCGCGTCGGCATCCCGGTCGCCTGATCGTCACCGGCGCGGTCGGATCCGCCGTCGGTGTCGGCGTCACCGCCTACGCCGTCTGGCGCAGCAGCCGACGCGCCTCCGCCACCCATCGGCTCCTCCAGCGGTAGCGGACGAGGAGAGCCGATTGCCCATCAAGTTCCCGTTCAGCCGTCGTGCAGCGCCTTCGGATGCCTGGACCAAGTGCCCGACCTGTGACTCGCAGGTCTTCAACAAGCAGCTCGAGCGCAACCTGCGCCTGTGTCCGACGTGCGGGCATCACTTCCGCATGTCGGTCGGCGAACGAATCGACCTCCTGCTCGACCCGCGGAGCTTCGAGGAGCGCGATGCCGGCCTGGAGGCGGTCGACCGCCTGGGCTTCCACGACGACCGCGCGTACACCGACCGCCTCGAGGCATCGCGCATCAAGACCGGGCTGCGCGACGCGGTGGTGTGGGGCATCGGCACGATCGACGGCCGGCGTGTCGCGATCGGCATCTTCGACTTCCGATTCATGGGCGGCAGCATGGGCAGCGTGGTTGGCGAGAAGCTGGCGCGCTGCTTCGAGACGGCGCTCGCCGAGCAGATCCCGGCGATCGTGATCAGCGCCTCTGGCGGGGCCCGCATGCAGGAAGGCACCCTCTCGCTGATGCAGCTCGCCAAGACGACGGCACCCCTCGTCCGGCTCGACGAGGCCGGCGTCCCCTTCATCGCGGTGCTCGACCGATCCGACGACCGGGGGCGTGCTTGCCAGCTTCGCCAGCCTGGGCGACGTCATCCTGGCCGAGCCGAAGGCGCTCATCGGCTTCGCCGGCGCTCGGGTCGCCTCCGACACGGTCGGCGAGGAGATGCCGGAGGGCTTCCAGAGCGCCGAGTTCCTGCTCGCGCACGGCTTCGTTGACGCCGTCGTGGCGCGGCCGGAGCTGCGCGCCACCCTGTCTCGCCTCCTGCGGCTGCTGCCAGTCGCCGCGGCGACCGATGGGCATCCCGGCGGCGCGGAGCGGCCCTGGGGACCGCTGGGCGCACTCTCGGGCCTGGCCGAGCGGCTGGGCGGGGCGGTGAGCCAGACGATCGGCATCGACGTCGAGGCCCCTGCCGGCGGCAACGGGCGGGAACCGACCACGACGCCCGCAAGCGAGCGCGAGGAGACGCGATGACCGACGCGCCGATCCAGGAACGAGCGTCCGCACCGCCGTCGCCGGCGGCGGCGGACGAGGCGTGGCGTCGCGTGCAGCTGGCGCGGCACCCCGAGCGGCCGCGCACCCTCGACCTGATCCCGCTCATCTTCGACGACTTCTTCGAGCTGCACGGCGATCGCGCCTTCGGCGACGACCCGGCCATCGTGGGCGGTCCCGCAACGCTGGCCGGCGTCCCGGTCTTCGTCATCGGTCATCAGAAGGGAACCGACACCGAGTCGAACATCCTGCGCAACTTCGGGTCACCGCATCCCGAGGGATTCCGCAAGGCGCAGCGGCTGATGCGCCTGGCCGACAAGCTCGGCATGCCGATCATCACGTTCCTCGACACCGCCGGTGCCTTCCCCGGTCCGGCCGCCGAGGAGCGCGGGCAGGCCGAGGCGATCGCGTCGAGCATCAAGCTCATGACCGGCCTGCAGGTGCCGATCGTGGTCATCGTGCTGGGCGAGGGAGGCTCGGGCGGCGCGCTGGCCATCGGCGTGGGCGACGTGGTGCTCGCGCTGGAGAACGCCGTCTACTCCGTCATCAGCCCGGAGGGCTGCGCGTCGATCCTGTGGCGATCGCGCGACGAGGCGCGGACCGCGGCCGCCGCGATGCGGATGACCGCCGACGACCAGGTCGACCTGGGCGTCGTCGACGCCATCGTCGCCGAGCCGGGCGAGGGTGCCCACACCGACCACGCCGCGACCGCCCAGGCGTTGAAGGCCGCGATCATCTCCGCCCTTCGCCGCCTCTCCGGCAGCGATACGACCGAGCTGCTCACGACGCGCTATGCTCGGCTGCGCGGCATGGGGGCATACCTGGAGCGCGACGCCGGAGGCCCGGGTCGCCCGGAGGTGCCGTCGCTTCGGCGCCGGATCGGCCGCATCCTGCACCTGCCGGGCGTGCCGCGTCGGCCTCGCTGGAGCGAGATCTGGCCAAGCGACGACGCGGACGATGAGAGCGAGAGGGGCGCATGACCGACGAACAGCAGGCCCTCGACGCCATCGCGCGGGCCGCCAACGACCTGGTGCCGCAGCTGACCGAGCGCCTGGTTCGCCACGGCCTCGGCGAGATCGAGGTCTCGTCCGGTGACCTCCGGCTCCGCGTGGCGCGCGCGGCGGCACCCGCCGCCGGCGCGCCGTGCGCGCGGGCCGCTCGGCAGCCGTCGCCGGCACGGATGCGACCGCTGCCCCCACGGCGCCGCCCTCGGTTGGGGTCGCGTCGCCCGCGGTCGGCTTCTTCGTCTACGCCGACGGCCTGGGGCCGGGCCTGGCGGTCGAGAAGGGCGACGCGCTGGGACAGGTCGAGATGCTCGGGATCCGGCATGACGTCCGGGCGCCGCGACGCGGCACCGTCCGTCATCTGGTCGCCGAGAGCGGCGAGGCGGTCGAGTACGGCCAGGTCGTGCTCGAGCTCGAGGCGTAGGGATGACCCGTTGAGCCTCGCCCTGCTGTTCAGCCCGCAGGGCGCGCAGACCGTGGGCATGGGCCGCGAGCTGGCCGAGCGTTCCGACGCGGCGCGCGCGACCTTCGAGGAGGCCGACCTCACGCTCGGCTGGTCCGTCAGCGGCACCTGCTGGGAGGGGCCGGCGGAGCGCCTCGACGACACGCGCCAGACACAACCGTGCCTGCTCACCACCTCGGTGGCCGCCCATCGGGCGCTGAGCGAGCGTGCCGATCTCGAGCCGGCGCTGGTGGCGGGCCACTCGGTCGGCGAATACGCGGCCCTCGTCGCGGCCGGCGTCCTTGACTTCGCCGCCGCCCTGCGCCTGGTGGCGCGACGCGCCCAGCTCATGGCCGCGGTCGATGCGGACGGCGGCATGGCGGCCGTCCTCGGTCTCGACCGCGAGACGGTGGAGACGGTGATCGCCGGCGTCGGACGGCCGACCGAGCTCGTCGTGGCCAACGACAACGCGCCCGGCCAGATCGTCATCTCGGGACGGCTGCAGGCGCTCGAGGCCGCCGGCGAGCCGATGCGCGCCGCCGGCGCGAAGCGCGTCGTGCGCCTCCCCGTCTCCGGCGCATTCCACTCGCCGCTGATGGCGGAAGTCGTCGACGAGCTGGCCACGGCGTTCGATGCCGAGGAATGGCGCGACGCCCGGGTCCCGATCGTCAGCAACGTCAGCGCGGAGCCGCTGACGGACGCCGGACGCATTCGCACGCTCCTCGCCGAGCAGGTGCGATCGCCCGTCGAATGGGTCCGCTCCGTCGAGCGCATGGAGGCGGAGGGAATCGACCTGGCCATCGAGTGCGGTCCCGGGAGCACGCTGACCGGGATGGTGAAGCGGATCGCTCCCGGCATGCGCACAGCAACTGTCGGTGACGCGGCGACCCTCGACGCGGCCGTGGAGCTCCTGCGCGCGGGCGCGCCGGCGCCGGCATCGGCATGACCGCGGTCACCAAGGTGCTCATCGCCAACCGCGGTGAGATCGCCGTTCGGATCCTGCGAGCCTGCCGCGACTTCGGGCTGCCCGCGGTCGTGGCCTACAGCGAGGCCGATCGGGATACGCTCGCCGTCCGCCTTGCCGATGAGGCGATCTGCATCGGTCCGGCGGAGGCACGCAAGAGCTATCTGAACCAGCCGGCCGTCATCAGCGCCGCGATGATCACCGGGTGCGACGCCGTCCATCCCGGGTACGGATTCCTGTCGGAGGATGCCACCTTCGCCGAGGCGTGCGCCGCGCACGAGCTGACCTTCATCGGGCCGCGGCCCGAGGTGCTCGAGCGATTTGCGTCGAAGTACGCCGTGCGGCGCATGCTTGCCGCCAACGGGCTGCCGACCGTGCCGGGCAGCAGCGGGATCGTGACCGACGTGCGCGACGCGCTGGAGCAGGCCGCCGAGGCCGGCTATCCGGTCCTGCTCAAGCCGTCGGCCGGCGGGGGTGGCCGCGGGATGCGGCTCGTCCGCTCGCCAAGGGAGATGGAGCAGTCGCTTCCGCTCGCGCGCTCGGAGGCACAGGCCGCCTTCGGCGACGACTCCGTCTACTTCGAGAAGTGGATCGAGGAGTCCCGGCACGTCGAGGTGCAGGTGATGGTCGACCGCCACGGGAACGGCGTGCACCTCGGCGAGCGAGACTGCTCGATCCAGCGCCGGCATCAGAAGCTCATCGAGGAGGGTCCGTCGCCGGCCATGGACGACGCCACCCGTGACCGCCTGCGCGATCTCGCCATCCGGAGCGTGATCGCGGCGGGCTACGAGAGCGCGGGCACGCTCGAGTTCCTGCTCGACGCCGAAGGCAACTTCTACTTCATCGAGATCAACTGCCGGATCCAGGTCGAGCACCCGGTCACCGAGATGGTGACCGGCCTCGACCTCATCGTCGAGCAGCTGCGGATCGCGTCCGGCGAGCCGCTCAGCCTGCGCCAGGAGCAGGTTGCGTTCCGCGGTCACGCCATCGAGTTCCGCATCAACGCGGAGGATCCCAACGACAACTTCTCACCCCAGACGGGCGAGATCGAGACGCTCATCCTGCCGGGCGGCCCCGGAGTGCGGGTCGACACGCACCTGTACGCCGGCTACGAGGTGCCGCCGTACTACGACAGCCTGCTGGCCAAGCTCATCGTGTGGGGCGAGACGCGCGACATCGCGCTTGCCCGCTCGCGGCGGGCGCTCGCCGAGATCGAGATCGGTGGCATCAAGACCAACATCCCCTTCCATCGTGGGATCATCGACAATGACGCCTTCCTCGAGGCGCGCGTCAGCACGAACCTGCTCGACCGGGTCGGCCCGGCGGCGTTCGTCGCCACCTGAGGAGAGATTCGAACCGGACCGATGACGACCGAACCAGCCACGACCACGACGCCAACGCTTCCGCTCGAAGCGGCGGACATCATGCGGATCATCCCGCACCGCTATCCGTTCCTGCTCGTCGACCGCGTGATCGAGCTCGAGCCGGGAAAGCGCGCGGTGGGTCTCAAGGCCGTCACCGCCAACGAGCCGCAGTTCACCGGCCACTTCCCCGAGCGGCCGATCATGCCCGGCGTGCTCATGGTCGAGGCGCTGGCCCAGACCGCCGCCGTGGCGGTCATGACCCTGGACGAGTATCGCGGCAAGCTCGGCCTCTTCGCCGGCATCGACGATTGCCGCTTCCGCCGCATGGTCCTTCCCGGCGACACGCTGCGGCTCGAGGTCACGGTCGAGAAGCTGCGCGGCATGTTCGGCCGCGTGCGCGGCGTGGCCAGCGTCGATGGTGAGGTCGCCGTCGAGGCGACGCTGAGCATCATCATCCCGCGGGACCAGGCCATGGGCGGAGGGCAGCTCGATGCGTGACGGCGAGCGCCGCGTGGTCGTCACCGGCATGGGCGCCCTCACGCCGGTCGGCAACGACGTGCCGGCCTTCTGGGACGGGCTCATCAACGGCCGCAGCGGCATCACGCGGATCACCACGTTCGATCCGGCGAAGGTGGCCAGCAAGGTCGCGGGCGAGATCAAGGGCTTCGACGCCGACGCGGTGATGCCGAAGAAGGAGGTGCGGCGCAACGACCGCTACGTCCACTACGCGTGGGCCGCGGTCGCCGAGGCCATGCGTGACGCCGGTCTGGAGAACCCGATCAGCGACGAGGCGCTCGCCTGGAGGACCGGCTGCATCATCGGTTCCGGCATCGGCGGCATCAACACCATGATTCGCGACGTGACCGAGGCGGCGCTCCACGGCGTGGAGCGGATCGGTCCCTTCCTGGTCACGGCGTTGATCCCGGACATGGCGGCCGGGTATGTCGCGATCTACACGAACGCGCGTGGGCCGAACTACGCGACGGTCAGCGCCTGCTCGAGCGCGAACCACGCCATCGGCGACTCGATGAACATCATCCGCCGCGGGGACGCGGACGTCATGATCGCCGGTGGCGCCGAGGCGGGCATCGGCGAGATCCCGGTCGCCGCCTTCAGCGCCATGCGTGCCCTGTCCACGAAGCGCAACGACGACCCGACGGGAGCGTCGCGGCCGTTCGACGCGGAGCGCGACGGCTTCGTGATGGGGGACGGCGCCGGCATCCTGGTGCTCGAGGCGCTCGACCATGCGCTCGCGCGCGGCGCGACGATCCACGCCGAGGTGGTCGGCTACGGCGCCACCGACGATGCCTCGCACATCACGCTGCCGGCTCCGGGCGGGCGCGGCGCGGTCGAGAGCATGCGCGTCGCGATCGCGGACGCTGGCCTCACGACCGACGACATCGACTACATCAACGCGCACGGCACGAGCACCCCGCCGAACGACCGCTCCGAGACGGCTGCCATCAAGACGCTCTTCGGGGAGCGTGCGTACAAGATCCCGATCTCGAGCACGAAGTCCATGACCGGCCACCTGATGGGCGCCGGAGGTGGAATCGAGGCGATCGCCACGATCCAGTCCATCAAGACCGGCATCGTGCCGCCGACCATCAACCAGGACCATCCGGATCCCGAATGCGACCTCGACTACGTGCCGAACGAGGCGCGCGAGGTCGAGGTCACGGTCGGCATGAGCAACAGCTTTGGCTTCGGCGGGCACAACGCGACGCTCGCCTTTCGACGGTACGACGCCTGATGGCCGATCGCGACCCGATCCTCGCCGCCGTCGACCTGCTCGCGCCCGCGTTCGCGGAGGGCGGACTTGACGAGCTGGAGGTCGAGGTCGGTGACCTTCGCGTGCGGCTGGCCCGACCCCCCGCCGTCGCCGCGGCGCCAGTGGCTGCCGAGAGCCGTTGCGCCGACCTCCGCCGGCCCCGGCGAGCGACGGCCTGACCCCGTTCGGCGAGCCCGCCCCGGGCATGCGCTTCGTGGGTGCTCCGCTGACGGGTGTCTGGTACGGAGCCCCGTCTCCCGGTGCCCGCCCGTATGTCGCCGAGGGTGACGAGATCAACACCGGCCAGGTCGTCGGCCTCATCGAGGCGATGAAGCTCTTCAACGAGATCAAGTCCGACGTGGCCGGCACTGTGACGCGCATGCTCGTCGAAGGCGGCACGCTGGTGAAACGGAAGCAGCCGCTCCTCGAGATCGATCCCCGATGACGCCCGTGCCTCACGCCTTCCAAGGAGCTCCACGATGACGACGAACGCACTGATCACCGGCTGGGGGATGTACGCGCCATCGCGGATCATGACCAACGAGGAGCTGTCGACGATGGTCGAGACCTCCGACGAGTGGATCGTGAGCCGCACGGGCATCCGCGAGCGTCGCATCGCGGCGGACGACGAGACGACCGCCACGCTCAGCGTCCATGCCTCACGCGACGCCCTGGCTGTGGCCGGCCTCGACCCGACCGATCTCGACCTCATCATCCTCGGCACCTGCACGCCCGACTACTACATGCCGTCGACGGCTGTCCTGGTGGGAGACCAGCTCGGCGCGACGCGCGCCGCCGGCTTCGACGTGATGGCCGCCTGCTCCGGCTTCATCTTCTCGCTCGCCACCGCCACCGCCTTCGTGAAGAGCGGCATGTACCGCAACGTGCTCGTGCTCGGCGTTGAGCTGCTCAGTCGCTTCCTCGACTACACGGATCGAAACACGTGCGTCCTGTTCGGCGACGGCGCCGGCGCCGTCATCGTCTCGGCCAGCGAGCAGCCGGGTGGGCTGACGGGCCTCGACATGTACAGCGACGGCAGCGGCGCCAACGGGATCATCTTTCCGGCCGGTGGCTCCGCCCGCCCCGCCACCCTGCAGACGATTGCCGAGGGCGGACACTTCGTGCACATGGCGGGCAAGGAGGTCTACAAGTACGCCACTCGGCAGCTTGCCGAGTCGTCGCAGGCGGCGTTGCGCAACGCCGGTCTGACCGTCGCCGACGTCGACCAGTTCCTGTTCCACCAGGCCAACATCCGGATCATCGAGAGCGTGCAGAACGCGGTTGGCATCCCGGCCGACAAGACGTACCTCAACATCGAGCGATACGGCAACACGAGCGCCGCCTCGGTCCCGATGGCCCTCGTCGAGGCGATCGCGGAGGATCGCATCCAGCCGGGCGACCGGCTCCTCATGGCCGCCTTCGGCGCGGGCTACACCGCGGGAGCCGCGGTGGTCGAGTGGACCGCGGACCCGGCGCTGCGCAGCCGCGCGCCCGGGGCGCAGACCAGGCTCGGTCACCGGCAGGCCCAGCCCGCGACCGCCGAGCTCACGGGCCGATAGGAGGCGCCGTGTTCGACCTGACCGGCAGGACCGCGCTCGTCACCGGCGGCAGCCGTGGCCTGGGCCGCGCAATCGCGCTTGCCTTCGCGCGACAGGGAGCCGATGTGGCGATCAACTACCGCGGAAATGCGGAGGCGGCCGAGGCGGTCACGGCGGAGATCATCGCGCTCGGCCGGCGCGCACTCGCCGTCCAGGGCGACACGAGCGCCGGTCGTGACGGCTGCGAGGCAATCGCCAAAGCAGCGATCGACGGGCTCGGCTCGGTCGACATCCTCGTCAACAACGCGGGTATCACGCGCGACAACCTCCTCGTGCGGATGGACGCGGACGAGTGGGATTCCGTGATCGCCACCAACCTGTCCGGCCCGTTCTGGATGACGCGAGCGATCGCCCGCCCGATGATGAAGGCCCGGCGGGGCCGGATCATCAACATGTCGTCGGCCGCCGGGCGCATGGGGAATCCCGGGCAGGCCAACTACGCCGCCGCCAAGGCCGGGCTGATCGGGCTCACCAAGACGACGGCGCGCGAGCTGGCGAGTCGCGGGATCACCTGCAACGCCATCGCTCCCGGCCTGATCGAGACGGAGCTGATCGCCGACATGCCTCCGGCCGCGACCGAGGCGCTCACCACCATGACCCCGCTGGGCTATATCGGATCGGTGGACGACGTGGCCTCGGCCGCCGTCTATTTCGCCTCCGACGAGGCGCGGTACGTCACGGGCCAGGTGCTCGGCGTGGACGGCGGCATCGTGATGGGCTCCTGACGGCCGCTCAGGCCGCGATCGGTCAGATGCTCACGGAGTGAGCGTTACGCGCCATCCGCGGTCGCGAACGGTCAACATCGGGCTCTCACGCTCACTTGGTGAGAATTCGGACGGTTCGAGCGCGACCTGGCCCGATAACGCTCACCTGGTGCGAATTTGACGGGTAGCGCTCTTCCGCGAGGCGGGCAGGCGGCTTGCAAGCTCCTAAGATGAAATCCTGAACAGCAAGAGATTCCCTACCTGAGAGGAGACCGATGCTCACCCTGCGCACCATCCTGCGCCCGACCCGAATCGTTGACGCGCATTGCGACATCCCATGCGGCGTCTACGACCCCGAGCAGGCACGAATCGAGGCCGAGTCCTGCCTGCGCATCATCGAGAAGCACGATGCCAGCGACGACAAGCTCTTTCGCGCGCGATGCATCCACGTCAAGGAGGAGCGCGCGGAGCTGGTGAAGCACCACCTCGACGTCCTGTGGCACGACTACTTCAAGCCCGAGCACCTCGAGAAGTACCCGGACCTGCACGAGACCTTCTGGAAGGCCACCAAGCAGGCTTCGAAGGTCAAGCAGTCGCTCGACGCCGGCGCGGCGAAGGAGCTGCTCTCCATGATCGACGGCATCGACGAGATGTGGAAGGCGACCGGCGGTCCGGAGAAGACGCGCGTCAACGGACGGCCCTCCTGAACCCTCCCGACCGATGATCGGGCGCGGCCTGGCCTGGTCCCTGGTCGGCGTCGCCATCGTGCTGGCAGTGCGCCGCCATTTCGACGTCGTCGAGGTGCGGGGTCGCTCCATGGCGCCGGCGCTGCTGCCGGGCGATCGGCTCCTAGTCGCCAGTCTCGGGCCGCTGCGCGTGGGCGACGTCGTCCTCGCGGCCGACCCTCGGGACCCGCGCCGCGAGCTCGTCAAGCGGGTGTCGGGCCTCGACGCCACCAGCGTGAGCCTCCGTGGCGACAACGCCGCGGCGAGCACGGACGCCCGGACGTTCGGCACGCTGCCGCGCTCGGCGGTCCGCTGGCGCGTGATCCGGCGCTACTGGCCCCCCGATCGGATCGGCCCCGTGCCGCCGGCTGCCCGGATCAAGCCGTTCGAGGAGGGTGGCGAGCCCGCCTGCGCCTTTCCGGAGGCCCTCGTGGCCGGTGTCCCGGCCTGAGTTCGTTGAGTTGCTCCTGAGCGCAACTAACGGCCAAGCAACGTCCGAATTGGCCTCGAACTTGGCCGAGGTTTGCCCGTGAGGGCAACGCGGAGCCCGCAGACGCGGCCACGAGACCCAAGTTGGCCGTTAGTTCCGCTGGGCGGCAACTTTCGCGCAGCCGGTCCTCAGCCGTCGGGTCGGACCTCGACCGGCAGCGAACCGGCCGCCCACGACGAGAGCGGCGCCCCTTCGGTCCAGCGCTGGTACTTCGCGGCAAGCAGGTGACGCGCCACCATCTCCGTCGGCTCGCCCTCGATGACGCGCGCGGTGCCGTCGATCGTGCGGCCGCCGATGCGCACGCGCACTCGAGGCTCGACGCGCAGGTTGCGGACCCAGTGCGCGCGGTCTCGCCCACCGGCGAGCAGGTAGATGCGCGTCCCGTCGGTGGCGAACCAGATCTCGATCGTCCGCGGCCGGCCCGGATGTCCGTCCGATGGTCTGGAGATGGCAGACGGCATCGTCGGCGTGCGCGACGAGGAGGTCGGAGGGGATCACGCGCAGCCGCAGGCGGCCGCCACGGCTTCGACGCAGGCGGTCAGCTCCGCCGGCAGCACCTCGACGCCGCTCGCCGGCCTCAGCGGCGACGAGATGCTCGACTCCGGCGGTCGGCCGCACGGAGAGGCGAGCGGACGGTGCGCGATGGCGGAGGAAGTCGAACACCGGCCCAAGTCCCGCGTCGCCGTACTCGGGACGCACGGCGCCCGTATCGACTACCACCAGGTCGGGCTGCTCGCAGCGTCACCGCCTGGTGGAGCCGCGCGCCGTCGTTGTAGAAGAAGGCGATCGCGCCGGTCAGCCGATCGTCGAGCGCGCTGGCGAGCTCGCGGTCGCGCGTGAGGCAGTAGACGATCGGATCGGCGGCCATGGGCTCTCGAAGGGTAGCAGGCGACCCCGCGGGTACAATATGCGGCCCATGACAGCGACGACCCCCGCCCGCACCAACGCCCGCCGCGACCTGGCGACCGGGAGGCATCAGCAGCTCGGCAGCCTGCTCGGCCGCGTATGGTCGGTGGATGCGGTCGGCGTCGAGGAGCGCGCCGCCTCCCTGGCGAAGCGCTCGATCAAGAAGGACGCGAAGCTCTGGGCGCTCGACCTCGCCATCCGGATGATGGACCTCACCACGCTCGAGGGGAAGGACACGCCCGGCAAGGTGCGGGCGCTGGCCGGCAAGGCCCGCCGCCCCGACCCGACCGATCCCTCCATCCCATCGGTCGCCGCCCTCTGCGTCTACCCGAACATGATCCCGACCGCCGTCGAGGCGCTCAAGGGCTCCGGCGTGAAGGTCGCCTCCGTCGCCACCTACTTCCCGTCCGGACAGGCGGCGCTCGAGGTCAAGCTGGCCGACGTGCGATCGGCCGTCGAGCTCGGCGCCGACGAGATCGACATGGTGATCGACCGCGGCGCGTTCCTGGCCGGCGACTTCGCATCGGTCTACGACGAGATCGTGGCCGTCAAGGACGCCTGCGGCGACAAGCACCTGAAGGTCATCCTCGAGACCGGCGAGCTGGAGACCTACGACAACGTGCGGCGCGCATCGGTGCTGGCCATGGCCGCCGGCGCCGACTTCATCAAGACCTCCACCGGCAAGGTGCAGCCGGCGTCGACGCTGCCGGTCACGCTGGTGATGCTCGAGGCCATCCGCGACTTCCACGCCCAGACCGGCCGCGTGGTCGGCATGAAGCCCGCGGGGGGCATCAAGACGGCGAAGGAGGCGATCTCGTACCTCACCACCCTGTACGAGACGCTCGGTCCCCGGTGGATGACGCCCGACCTCTTCCGGTTCGGGGCGTCGAGCCTGCTCAACGATGTCCTGATGCAGATCCGCAAGGAGCGCACCGGCCGCTACTCCGGAGCCGACTACTTCACGCTCGACTGAGCCGATGCAGGTCGCTCCGGGCACGATCGCCGTCTGGTCTGACCTCGGTTGCCCCTGGTCGCACGCGGTCATCTGGCGGCTGCACGACGCGCGCAGGCGACTCGGCCTGGATGGCCGGGTCGCGTTCGACCACCACGCCTTCCCGCTCGAGCTGTTCAACAGCGAGCCGACGCCCCGCCCGCAGCGCGATGCCGAGGGCCTCGTGGCGGCCGCGCTGGCACCTCGCGCGGGCTGGCAGGCATGGTCCGCACCCGACCACGCCTGGCCGGTGACGATGCTGCCCGCCATGGAGGCCGTGCTGGCCGCCAAGCTCCAGTCGCACGCGGCGTCCGAGGAGCTCGACCGTGGCCTGCGGCGCGCCTTCTGGGGCGAGAGCCGATGCATCAGCCTGCGCCACGTCATCCTCGAGGTCGCCACGGAGTGCGAGACCGTCGACGTCGGGGCGCTGAGCGAGGCACTCGACGATGGTCGCGCGCGCCGTGCGCTGTTCGACGACTGGGCCATCGCCCGCGGAGACGAGGTGCGAGGCTCGGCGCACCTGTTCGCGCCCGATGGCACCAACGCGCAGAACCCCGGCATCACGATCGGCTGGCGCGAGGACGGCGCGGGCGGCGGCGAGGCGTTCATCGAGGCCGACGATCCGGCCGCCATCGACGACCTGGTTCGGCGGGCGGCCGAGGGATGACCCAGGCACCGCGCGCGATCGTCCTCGACGAGCTCCCGGCAGCCGAAGCGCGCGCCATCTTCGAACGCTACGTTTCCGGCCAGGCCGAACGCCTCGCAACGTTCATGGCGGAGGTGCGGCGCCGAGGCGGACCGGCCGACCGGCTCGACTACTCGATCGAGAGCCTGGAACCGCTGTGGAGCTGGTTCCTTGCCGAGCATCGGCCCAGGCGCTGGTTCGGTGGACCCCATCGCCTGCCGTCGTCGCCGATTGCCGACGCCGCCATGCGGCCCAGGATCCGCCCTGGTGGTACGACCATCACCCGCAATTCGGGCGCGAGCTGGGCCCGTACCTCGCGCGACTCGTCACCGGCCTCGCCGACTACGTCTTCGCGTGCGCGCAGCGTTCGCGACCCGACGCGCGCTGGGCGCTCGGGAAGGGGCGGTCGATGGCGCACTTTCAGCATCCGGTCCTCCACATCGACGGCCGAGGCGACATCGACTACGCGAACCCGATCGCCCAGGCGCGGCTCGGGCTGCGCGGCGAGCGGAACGGGGAGCCGGACGCGCTCAGGCGATGGCTCGAGCAGTGGCTCGGCATGGACCCGGCACACGAGGCCGAGCTTGAGCGGCTCTCGCGTCCGCTCGCCGCCTACGCGATCGAGGCGATCGATCATCCGCGCTTCACCCACCAGGTCAGCTTCGACGACGTCATCTCCCATCGGCAGGGCCGCCGGATCGCGCGTCTCGTGGAAGGGCTCGCGGCGGAGCCCCGGGTCGAGGCGGCGGTCCACGAGGACCGCGAGGTCGTCCTGCTGCGAGCTCCGGGGTTGTCGATCGCCGATCTCGAGTCGATCGTGGCGAGCCTCTGGAAGCGCCGCGCCGGCGGCTCTCACGCGGAATCGACCTAGAGCGTTTATCGAAGCGTGCACCTCCCGCCGTTCGAGACGTTGATCGACGCCCACGCCACTGAGCTGCATCGGTTCCTGGTGGGGTGCGTCGGGCCGACCGAGGCGGAGGATTGCCTTCAGGAGACCTTCATGTCCGCGCTCCGCGCGTATCCGCGACTGAGCCATGGCGACAACCTTCGAGCCTGGCTGTACACCATCGCAAGGCGCAAGGCGACCGATGCCGTCCGCCGCGCGGCGCGGCGCCCGACGCGCGATCTCGACGGGTCTCGACCCTGCGGCGCCACCGGGCCCCGAACCGGTGGACGACGGAATCTGGCACGCCGTGCGTGGACTGCCAACCAAGCAGCGCGATGCGGTGGTCCACCGGTTCATCCTCGACCTCGCCTACGCCGAGATCGGCGCACGGATGGGCATCAGCGAGGAGGCCGCGCGGCAGAACGTGAGCGCGGGCCTGCGCCGACTGCGAAGGGAGGTGACGCCGTGACCGATGACCTCGAACGCCGCCTGGCCGATGGGGCCGAGCCCGTTCCTGCGCTCGACCTCGACCGGCTGCGAACCACGCTGGCTCGCCGCGCTGGCGAGGACGGCCTGCTCGACGTCGCCCACGGCACCTACGACTCGCCGCTCGGCGAGCTGACGGTGATGGTGACCCCGCGTGGCCTGGTCCGGCTCTCGTATCCCGGCGAGGGGATCGCCGCCCAGCTCGACGAGCTGGCGGATCGCGTCTCCCCGCGCATCCTCGAGGCGCCCGAGCGCACGGATGCGGTGCGCCGCCAGCTGGACGAGTACTTCGACGGGGCGCGCCTCGCCTTTGAGCTCCCGATCGACTGGCGGCTCGTGCGCGGCTTTGCCGCCGACGTGCTGCTGGCGACCGCCCGGATCCCGTTCGGCAGCGTCTCGAGCTACGGGGAGGTGGCCGCGGCGGCCGGGTCGCCGAAGGCCTTCCGCGCGGCCGGCAATGCGCTCGGATCGAACCCGGTGCCGATCGTTGTGCCCTGCCACCGGGTGCTCCATGCCGGCGGCGGCCTGGGTGGCTACACGGGCGGCCTCGACCGCAAGCGGTTCCTCCTGCGCCTCGAGGGCGTTCTCGAAGCCTAGGCCAGCAGCACGGCGCCGAGCGCGAGCGCGGCCGGAAGGGCCTGCACCAGCAGTATCCGGCGCGAGACGGTGAACCCACCGAAGATGCCGGCCACGATCACCGCAATGAGGAAGAACACGCGGAACGCGAACGCCGTCGGCTCGGGCGCCACGAGGCTCCAGCCAAGCCCTGCGGCCAGGATCCCGTTGTACAGGCCCTGGTTCGCGGCCAGCGTTGCAGTCGCCTCGGCCGTCTGCGGCGACAGGCCGAAGGTGCGCATGCCGAACGGCGTGCGCCACAGAAACATCTCGAGCACGAGGAACCACAGATGGAGGAGTGCCGTCAGGCCGATGAGCACCACCGCCACGATCGTCATGCTCGCAATCATGCGGCACCTGCGACGGCCGCGGAACCCCGGAGCCGCCAACGACGTCCGGGCCGCATGAAACGCCTCACCAGCCTGACGCTTGTCATCCTCCTTTTGGCGGCCTGCTCCGCGCCGGCTGACCCCGACGACCCGACCGACGACAACGACTCGCCACCCGCATCGACGCCGTCCGGCGGTGCGCCGGTGCTGGTCATCGCCGATGGATCTCCCGGCGACGGGCCGGGACTCACGGTCGCCGAAGCACTCACGAACGGTCCGACCGATGATCTCGTGACGGTCACCGGCGCGATGTTCGTGGACGCCGATGGCACCGTCCGCCTGTGCGACGCCATCGCCGAGTCGTTCCCGCCGCAGTGTGGCGGCGACCGGATCGTGGTCGAGGGGCTCGATCTCGACGACGTTGCGGGCATCCAGGAGGAGAACGACGTCCGATGGGCCGAGTCAGTCGACGCTCTTTGGGTCGGTCGAATGACTCGATCCTTCGCCGCGCACCTTCCAGCCGGGTGTCGATCCACGAGGGCTAGGGCCCCGAGTGCGATAATCGACGGGCATGACACTCACGAAGAAACGCGAGACGCGCCCGGCAACGAGCTCCTGGGGCTCTCGTCCGGGCCCGACGTGCCGTGGGAGTACGCTCCGGCACCCGAGGCGACCGACCACATTCGGATCGAGCCCGAGTACGGCCTCTTCATCGGGAACGAGTTCCGCCCGTCGAAGCCACGTAAGACCTTCACGGTCATCAACCCGGCCACCGAGGAGCCGCTGGCGAAGGTGGCGCACGCCAGCAAGGCGGACGTGAACCGGGCGGTCGGCGTCGCCCACGAGGCGCATCGGTCCGTCTGGTCGAAGCTGCCCGGCCGGGAGCGCGCGAAGTTCCTGTACCGGATCGCGCGCATCCTCCAGGAGCGCAGCCGCGAGTTCGCGGTGGTGGAGTCGATGAACTCCGGGAAGCCGATCAAGGAGTCGCGCGACGTCGACGTCCCGCTCGCCGCGGCGCATTTCTTCTACTACGCCGGCTGGGCCGACAAGCTCGAGTACGCGTTCCCGAACCGTGAGCCGCGCTCGCTCGGGGTCGCGGCGCAGGTCATCCCGTGGAACTTCCCGCTGCTCATGCTCGCGTGGAAGATCGCGCCCGCGCTGGCGGCAGGCAACACGGTGATCCTCAAGCCTGCCAGCACGACGCCGCTGACCGCCTACCTGTTCGCCGACGTCGTGCGCCAGGCCGAGCTGCCACCGGGGGTCGTGAACATCATCACCGGGCCGGGTGAGATCGGCATGGAGCTCGTCACCCATCCCGACGTGAGCAAGGTCGCGTTCACCGGCTCGACGGCGGTCGGCAAGATGATCGCCCGCGCGCTTGCCGGCACCGGCAAGAAGGTCACGCTCGAGCTCGGCGGCAAGGCGGCGAACATCGTCTTCGACGACGCGCCGCTGGACCAGGCGATCGAGGGCATCATCAACGGCATCTATTTCAACCAGGGCGAGGTCTGCTGCGCGGGGTCGCGCCTGTTCGTGCAGGAGAGCGTCTACGAGCCGCTGATCGACAAGCTCAAGGCGCGCCTCGGGACGCTGCGGGTCGGCGACCCGCTCGACAAGAACACCGACGTCGGCGCCATCAACTCGGCGGGGCAGCTGGCCAAGGTGCAGGAGCTCGTGGAATCCGGTATCGCCGAGGGTGCCGAGATCTTCCAGCCCGACTGCGAGCTGCCGACCCGTGGCTTCTTCTTCCGCCCGACCCTCTTCACCGGGGTCAGCCAGTCCCACCGCATCGCCCAGGAGGAGATCTTCGGCCCGGTCCTGTCGGTCCTCACCTTCCGGACGCCGGAGGAGGCAGTCGAGAAGGCGAACAACACCCCCTACGGCCTCTCCGCTGGCGTGTGGACCGAGAAGGGCAGCCGCATCTTCAAGATGATCGCCGCCATGAAGGCCGGCGTGGTGTGGGCCAACACGTTCAACCGCTTCGACCCGACCAGCCCGTTCGGCGGCTACAAGGAGTCCGGGTACGGCCGTGAGGGCGGCATCCACGGCCTCGGCGCCTATCTCGACCTGTCGGGCAACGGCAGGAACGGCCGATGAGCGCCGGCTCGGAGCGCGGCTGATGGCGAGGGGCAGGGCGACCGCGACGAAGCCTTCCGCGGCCCGCGCCTCCGTCCTCGAGAGCCGCGCGGCCCAGCCGCTGGCAACGACGAACGGGACGGCGGCACGCGGCGAACGCATCGGCGTGCGGAAGACCTACAAGCTCTACATCGGCGGCGCGTTCCCGCGCACGGAGTCCGGGCGAGCCTACGAGGTCTTCGCCGCGAAGGGCGATCTGCTGGCCAACGCCTGCCGCGGGACGCGCAAGGACATCCGTGACGCGGTGCGCGCGGCTCGCAAGGCGCAGCCGGAGTGGGCGGCCAAGACGGCATACAACCGGTCCCAGATCCTGTATCGGATCGCCGAGCTGATGGAGGGGCGGCGCGACCAGTTCATCGCCGAGGTGATCGTGTCCGAGGGCCTCACCCGGCCGCGCGCGACGCGCGCCGTCGACGCGGCCATCGACCGATGGGTCTGGTATGCCGGCTGGGCCGACAAGTTCCCCCAGCTCATCGGCACCGTCAATCCGGTCGCCGGTTCGTACTTCAACTTCAGCGTTCCCGAGCCAACCGGCGTCGTCGGGGTGATCGCGCCCGAGGAGTCGAGCCTCCTCGGGCTCGTGAGCCGACTGGCCCCGGTCGTGGTGAGCGGCAATGCTGCCGTCGTCATCGCCTCCGAGCGGCGGCCCCTGCCGGCGGTCACGCTGACCGAGGTGCTCGCCACGTCCGACGTGCCCGGCGGCGTCGTCAACCTGATCACCGGCCTGCGCCGCGAGCTGGTGGGCCACCTGGCCGGGCACATGGATGTCAACGCGCTCGACGCGTTCGGCGCCGCACCCGAGGAGGCAGCGACGCTCGAGGAGGTCGCGGTCGAGAACGTGAAGCGCTTTGTCCGCCCGCCGTCTGCGGGGCTCGCACGCTACGACTGGCTGGCCGACGCTGCGCAGTCGCCGTACCTCATCGGCGAGTTCGTGGAGATCAAGACCGTCTGGCACCCGATCGGCGCCTGATCGCCCTCCGCTAGAGCCACCCGCGGCGACGGAAGAAGGCGACCATCACCACCAGGATCAGCGCCATCGATCCCAGGATGACCCAGAACGCCACGGGGCTGGCCTCGCCGGGGAACGCCACGTTCATCCCGAAGACGGTGCCGATCAGGGTCAGGGGCAGCAGGATGACGCTGAAGGCGGTGAGGACACGCAGGATGTCGTTCAGGCGATGGGAGAGGACCGATTCGTTCGTGCTCTCCAGCCCGGCCAGGATCTCCATGAAGTTCTCGAGGACGTCCCAGATCCGCTCCGAGGCATCGGTCAGGTCGTCGAAGTAGATGTCCAGCTCCTCGGTGAAGTAGCGCTGCTTGGCGCGCTCGAGGGCTCGGAAGACGGCGCGCTGCGGCCGGATGATCGCCCGGAAGTTGATGATCTCCTGCTTGGCGTTGCTCAGCTCGCGCACGATCTCGGATGACCCGCCTCCTTCGAAGAGGTTGTCCTCCAGCTGCCGCAGCTTGCGTCCGAGCTGGCCGAGCATCGGAAAGCTGGCGTCGAGGCATCGGTCCAGGATCTGGTACAGCAGGTAGCCGGACCCCTTGCTCATGAGCTGCTCGCGAACCTCCTCGCGAGTCCGTGCCCGCTCGAAGAGCGTGCGGAGCGGTGCGATCTCCTCGTTCGGCAGCGTGATGACGTAGTCGGGGCCCAGGAAGATGTCGAGCTCGGCGGCGTGGAGCCGTGCCCGGTCCCTGTCGAAGCGGGGGAACTGCATGACGAGGAAGAGGTACTCGTCGTACTCGTCGACCTTCGGGCGCTGGTTATGGCTGGCGACGTCCTCCAGGTCGAGCTCGTCGGAATCCGAACGTCTCCGCCAGCCAGGCGCGATCCGCGAGGCGCGGCTCGTCGATGTCGATCCAGCGCATGGTCGGCGACTCGACGATCTCGGGTCGTGGCTCTCCGAGCGGCTCGACGGGCTCGTCGGCCGGCACGTGCGCCGCCCGGCCCCGACCGAGACCCCGGATTGCTCGGATCGTCACGCCGCGGCGGCGTGGGGTGGGCGTCTCCTGGTTGTCCATACCGACCACCTCACGGCGGCTCGCGAGGGGCGATCGTCGGCCGTCCCAGCCCGCGAGATCGGCGCCATTCTAGGCGTGCCATCGGGTCCGCCGTCGGCGTGAGGGCCGCCGATCGTCCTCACCCGTAGAATTGCCGCGATGCCTCGGCCACGGAGCGTGTCGCGCAGCGACGACGCGGTCATCAGCAACGCGGAGCTGGCGCGGATCTTCAACGAGATCGGCGACATGCTCGAGATCCTCGGCGAGGTCGTCTACAAGGCGGTCGCCTATCGTCGGGTGGCCGATGTCGTCGAGCGCTACCCCGACGACGTCGCGGCGCTCTTTCAGCGCGGTGAGCCGCCCAAGATTCCCGGCGCCGGCGAGGCGCTGACCGCGAAGCTGGCCGAGCTGGCCGAGACCGGCCGGCTCGAATACCACGAACGCCTGCGCGCCCAGGTCCCCGATGGTGTGCTCGAGATGCTTCGCGTGCCCGGCGTCGGGCCGAGAACGGTCCGTCTCGCTTCACGAGACGCTCGGGATCGACTCCCTTGACGGGCTCCGGGCCGCCGCCGAGACCGGCGGCCTCCGCCACGTGAAGGGGCTCTCCGAGCGCACCGAGCAGAACATCCTCGAGGGCATCGCGCGGATCGGACGAACGCAGCACGCGCCTGCTCATCCATGACGCCGATGCGCTCATCGCCGACCTCCTCGCGCGACTGCGGGACGTGCGGGGCGTGCGGCGCATCGAGCCCGCCGGGTCGCTCCGGCGGCGCCAGCCGACGATCGGCGACCTGGACCTGCTCGCCGCCGTCGACGATCCCGACGGCGCGTCATCAAGGCGCTCGACGGCCTGCCCGAGGTGGAGAAGGTCCTCTCGGCCGGCACCGACAAGTCGAGCATCGTGCTGCGCGACGGGCCGCAGGTCGACCTGATGGTCTGCCCGCCGGCCGCGTGGGGCACGCACCTCGTCCACTTCACCGGCAACGTGGACCACAACATCGCGCTGCGCGGCATGGCGCTCGATCGCGGCTGGTCGCTGTCGGAGAAGGGCTTCAAGGTCATCGAGACCGGCGAGCTGCTGCTCGACGCCGAGGAGGCCGACGTCTACGAGCGCCTCGGTCTGCCCTGGATTCCGCCGGAGCTCCGCAAGGGCGACGGCGAGATCGAGGCCGCCCTGGCCGGAACGCCTGCCGACGCTCGTCACCCACGCACGACGTGCGCGGCGACACCCACACCCATTCGGACTGGACCGATGGCGTCGACACCATCGAGACGATGGCTCGCGCGGCGCGCGACATCGGCCACGAGTACATCGTGCTCACGGACCACTCGCCGTCGCTGGGTGTCGCGCGAGGGCTGACGCCGGACCGCGTGGACGCGCAGCGAACCGAGATCGCCCGGCTCAACGCGGAGCTGGCGCCCTTCCGGATCCTCCACGGCACCGAGCTCGAGATCCGGGCCGACGCCAGCCTCGACTACCCGGACGAGCTGCTGGCGCGCTTCGACGTGGTCATCGCCAGCATCCACACCGGCCGAAACCAGTCGAGCGAGCAGCTGACGCAAGCGGGCGCTGGCGGCGATCGAGAACCCCCACGTGGACGTGATCGCGCATCCCTCGGGCGGATCGTGAACCGCCGCGACCCGCTGCCGCTCGACTGGCCGCGCATCTTCGAGGCGGCGGCCCGCACCGGCACCGCGCTCGAGATCAACGGCAGCCCGCGCCTCGACCTCGACGACGCGCTGGCCCGCGCCGCCGGTCGCGCGGGCGCTCGACTGACCCTCGCCTCCGACGCGCACCGCACCGAGGAGCTCGCGCAGCAGCGCTACGCGGTCGACCTCGCCCGCCGCGCCTGGCTCGGCGCCGAGCAGCTGCTGGCGACGCGCACCGCCGAACGAGCTGCTCGAGATGCTCGCGTGATCGGCCGGCTCTTCGGCGATCGCCAGCGACTCGCGGATCCTGCGCCGCATCGATCGCCCGGCGGCCGTGGGCCTGGCCGTGGCGCAGGCGCTCGTTGCGGCCGCGGGCTGGTTCGCCGCCGCCGCTGTGGCTGGCCGTGGCGGTCGCCGGCCAGCTGCTGCTCGGAGGATCGTGGCCGATCCGGGTCATCGGGCCGGCCCGCTCGGACCTCGGCCTTGCGCGCTACGCGATTCCGGCGACGGCCGGCATCGCCGCGACGCTATTCGGCCGCCTCATCCCGGGCGGCCTGAGCCTGCTGCTGGTGCCGATCGTGGCCGTCCTCCTGTGGTCGGTGACCTACCTCGAGCTTCGGCTGGAGCGGGGCACCGGCGGGCGCACCATCGGCGACCTGATGCTCACCGGGATCCTCTTCTGCGGCGCCGCCGGCATCCTCGTGCCTGTTCGGGCGCGCGGACGTGGCCGACGCCGCTCCTGCTGGTGGCCGCCATGGCGCTGCCCGCTGGCGCTCCGCGCATCGGAGGCGCGCGAGACGATGGGCGTCGAGGGCGTCGGACAGGCCCTGCTGCAGGTGCTGGTCGTCGTGCAGGTCGGGGCTGGCGTCGTGCTGCTCAATCTGCCGTACCACGTCATGGCCGCGCTCATCGCCTTCGCCTTCTACATGTGGGGCTCGGCGCGTCGACACGCTGCGTGGCGCGCCTCCGGCCGCGAGCGTTGCCGCCGAATTCGGGCGCTGCTGCTGATCGGACTGCTGGTTGGCCTCTTCATGCACAGGCCCTGAGGGGCGCGCGGCGGGCCCGCGTTGACACCCCACAGGGCCGGTGGTACAAGAGGTCGCTTTCGGCCCGACCCGGCCGCCGACCCTTGCTATCGGAGACGCTCGCAACGCTCATGGCGCTTGGAGAAGAAGCCGACACGACCACACGACAACGACGCCAGCTGGCGAAGCCGCGATCGCGCACGCCACGCGCGGCGAATGGGAGGAGGCCGTCGTCGCGAACCGCCAGCTCCTCGAGCTCGGTCCCGACATCGACGCCTGCAACCGGCTCGGCAAGGCGCTCGCGGAGCTGGGGCGTCACGCGGAGGCGCTCAAGGCGTACGAGCAGGCGCTCGAGCGCGACGCGACGAACCGCATCGCGCAGCGCAACATCGAGCGGCTGCGCGTGCTCATGGCCGCCAAGCGGCCGGCACGAACGGCAAGGGCGGCCAGGAGAAGGCACCGGTCACCCTCTTCATCGAGGAGATGGGCAAGACCGGCCGTGCGCGCCTCATCAACATGGCCGCCCCGCGCGTGCTCGCGCCGCTCTCGCCGGGCGACGCGATCACGCTGGACGTCCGCGGCGACGAGCTCGTCGCGCAGCGTCGGCAAGACCGCGATCGGCAGCGTTGAGCCGCGGATCGCCACCCGCCTGCTGAAGCTCATCGCGAGCGGAAATCGCTATGACGCCGCCATCACCACCGTCCACGAGGCCGGCGGCGAGGTGGTGATCATGATCCGCGAGGTCTTCACCCACCCCGACAACTTCGGAAAGGTCTCGTTCCCGACGCAGGGCCAGGCGGCGGTTGGCGTCAGACCGTACATGAAGGGCACCGCACTTCGGTACGATGACGAGGACGAGGTCGAAGAGGCCGATGAGGACTCGGAGGAGGTCGAGGAGCTCGACACCACCCTGCCCGAGTACTCCGGTGAGCCCGAGCTCGAAGAGGAGCTGGTAGAAGAGCCATAGGATGACCGAGGCGGAGCGGACGGGACTCGACCACGTCATCCTGCCGCGACGCCTCCCCGGTCTGGCTCTCCTCGACCGATACCATCCCGCGCCGGCCGACAACCAGATCGATGCCGCGCTGGCGGCGTTCGCGAGCCCGGGCGACACCGTGCTCGATCCGTGGGCCGGTACCGGCTGGACCGCCCGCCGAGCCGTCGCCGCCGGGATGCGGGCCGTCGCCGCGGACCCCAGCCCGCTCGCGCAGCTTGCCGCCATCGGGCTGCTGACCGCGCCCGACCCCGCCGTGCTGGACGCCGCGTTCACCCAGCTTGCGGGCTCGCGGCGCGTCGACGTGCCCCTGCGCCAGCACATCGAGGAGCTCTACGCGACCCGCTGCGCGACGTGCCGCAGCCCGGTCGTGGCGGAGCAGTTCATCTGGCCACGCGACGCGGATGCGCCCGGACGCAAGATCTATCGATGCCCCGCCTGCGACCTGAACCGCGGCGGGCCCGAGGAGCGCTCGGCGCCGGTCGACGATACCGATCTGGCCAAGCTCGGCATCGAGCGCGGCGCCGGCGTTCCCGAGGACACCGACGCATCCGATCCGGACGACGGCCCGGCCGAACCCGATGCCATCGTCGATGAGGCGATCGCGGACCACGAGGACGACGAGCTCGCCCTGACCATCGGCGAGGCGGGGGGCCCGCCTCCGGCGCCGCAGGCCGTCGATCCGCCGACCTCGATGGCCGAGCGCCCGCGCTTCGCCTCGACCGTACGTCCCGAGTCCGTGCCGGTCGCCGCCGCGCAGGGCGTCCGCCAGAGCCCCGCCTACCAGGAGCTGCACGCCAGGTTCCCGGTCCTCGACGACCGCGACGACCTGGTCGATGAGCTGCTCGACCTCTACACGCCCCGCAACCTGTACGCCCTGCACGCGATCCTGACCAAGATCGACACGGAGCTGCGCGACACGGCCGTGGTGGCCGTCATGAAGCTGGCGCTGGCAACCTGCCTCCTGCCCGCGAGCCGGCTGAACGGCTATCCCGGCCGCGTCGCCTCGCTGCGGATCAGCGGTGGTCACGTGCGCCAGCCGGCGAGCCGCCATCAGCGCGAGGTGAACGTGTGGCACGCCTTCGAGGAGGCCTTCCAGGCGGTGCGATCGGCGATCGGCGGGCTCGGGGACCGGCACGAGGCGCGCTTCGCCGCCGACTTCAGCGAGCTGGGAGGCATGACGGCCGCCAACGTCCTCTGGCTGCGCGCCCGGGCCTCGGTGGTCGGGCAATACCTCCCTCCCGACGGCGTCGATCTGGTGCTGTCGGCGCCGGCCGCCGGACCGCCCGCTGACGAGCTCGCCTTCGAGTACCTCGCCACCTCGGTCGCGCTCGGTCGTGAGGCGGCCGAGACCCTGCGCCTGGAGCCGATCTTCGGCGGCGGAGGTCACCCCGAAGGTGCCGAGGCGACGGCGCTGCGCCACGGCATGATCTCGGCGGCCGGCGCGCTCAAGCCCGGCGGATGGTGCGTCGTCCTGCTCGAGGAGGCCGATCCTGA
Source organism: uncultured Chloroflexia bacterium (assembly GCA_963789435.1). Taxonomy (GTDB): domain Bacteria; phylum Chloroflexota; class Limnocylindria; order QHBO01; family QHBO01; genus JACDBZ01. The sequence goes on along the minus strand of CAWBKO010000001.1, from coordinate 595,047 downwards.
GCGCCTGCTCGCCGTCGCGTTGGCCGGCGCCGCGGCCGAGCTGGAGCTGACTCGACGTGATCCATCGCGAGTCACGCCGCTCGGGCGATGCGATCGCGCTCCATTTCAGACGCCGTTCCGCGGAGGATCGGCTCCGTCATGCCGTCAAACCGGGTCCGCTCCGGCTCGGCTCCGAGGCGGGCCACCTGACCTACCCGGACCTCGCGTCGGCCATCGAGCGTGCCGTCACGGCGCTCCTCCGAGACCGAGGTGAGCCGGCGGGCCTGACCCGGGTCGTTGCCGCCGTCGTCGCCGAGCTCGCCTCCTCCGGGATCCTGCAGCGCCTGGTGGCCGGCCGCGGCTCGAAGGCATCGGAGGCTCCCGACCGCATCGAGTCCGGCGGGCCGCAGATGATCGCCAGCCTCATTCGCGAGGAGCTGTGGCGTGACGACCACCCGAGCCTGGTCCGGATCGGCGAGGAGGCGGAGCCGCAATGGTGGCTGCGTCGACCGGAGCTCGCCGAGCGCCCGCTGGCCGACCGGGTCGAGTGGGCGACGTGGTCGATCCTGTCGACCGCCGGCAGGATCGACGAGGCGGGCTTCTTCGATCGCATCTACGGCCTCTTCCCCGGGCTGCAGGCGCCGGACGAGGAGCTGGTGCGCGCCTGCCTTGCCTCGTACGTGTCTCCCGGCGAGCGTGGGTCGCTGGCCACGGAGGACGACCTGGGCGGGCGCACGGAGGATCACGCCCGCGTGCTGGCGACGCTGGTCGACTATGGCCATCGGCTGGGTCTGCGCGCCTGGATCGCGGCGCGCGAGCACGATCGGGTGTTCGACGGACGCCAGCTGGTGGAACGGCTGGCCGACGACGAGCGCCGGGTCTACCTGCCGCTGGTGGTGCGGGCGCCGGCCGAGGCGCTCGGGCAGGTCGACGCGCTCTGGTACGTGCGCGGCCGGCTCGTCGTTCCTGTTCGAGGTCGACTGGACGGCGATGATCGGCGACGCCGTTCTTCGACGGGGCGCGGAGATCCCGCTCGGCAAGGACCAGGCCCGCTTCCTCGTCATCCCGGCGGAGCGCGCGGAGCTGCTGCGCCTGAAGATCCAGCGCTCCCCGTGGCTGCGCGACGAGCTCGATCGGCAGAACTGGCACATCCTCAAATGGCAGCACCTCCAGACACTGGTCGACCGCGAGGGCGCGCGAATCGAGTGGCTGGAGCCCGTGCTCGGGCTGGACCCGCTCATCGAGCGGGGAGGCGAACAGCTGACGATGTTCGGCGAATGAGGATGTGCTTGCTCGCTCTATGAGCGGCGGGTAGACTCGCGCGCGGGAGTGCCGTGGTTCCCCCCTGCGGCACTCCCTGTGTCAGGAGCGGTCGAGGCTCAGCTGCCCGAGCCCGCCTTCCGTCGGCCCCCGCCGGCCCATCGTGCGGCGCACGACGGCCATCACCTCGTCCACGTAGGGCTGCCCCTGGCCGGTCTCGAGCGCGTGCGTCAGGCAGCCGTCGATGTGATCCTCGAGCAGGAGGAGCGCCACCTGGTCGGCGGCCGCGGTGAGCGCCTCGACCTGCTGCAGGACGTCCAGGCAGTACGCCTCCTCGTCGACGAGGCGCTGCAGCCCCCGAGCCTGGCCCTCGATACGCCGCAGCCGGGTGACGAGGTCCCGCTTGTCCTTGGTGTAGCTGTGCCGGAAATGGGTGCCGTCAGGAACGGTTGTCATACTGTGGGGCAGTATGCGGGGCGGCGCCCGACCGGTCAATCGAGCGCCCGGCCGAATCGCGGTAGCATGCCTGCATGAGCCCCCTGGAGCGCCACGAGCTGATCAGCCCGCTGGAGCGCGCACTCGTCGTGGTCAGCCACCCGGACGACGCCGAGTTCACCGCCGCGGCCACCATCGCGCAGCTGACCGCGGCGGGCGCGCGGGTCGACTACGTCGTGACCACCGACGGCGGCAAGGGCACCGAGGATCCGAACGTGACGCCCGAGGAGCTCTCCGCCACCCGCGTCGCCGAGCAGCGCGCGGCCGCCGACATCCTGGGCGTCGCCGACATCGTGCATCTCGGCTATCCGGACGGCTACCTCACCCCGTCGCTCGACCTGCGACGGGACATCGTGCGCCAGATCCGCCGTTATCGGCCGGACCTGGTCATCACCCTGAACCCGCAGCGCCGCCTCGACTACAACCCCTTCATCGGCCATCCCGATCACCTGGCCACCGGGGAGGCCACCCTGGCGGCCGTCTACCCCGCGGCGCGCGATCACCTGAACTTCCCGGAGCTGTGGCGCGACGAGAAGCTCGAGCCCTGGAAGGTGCGGCAGGTCCTCATCATCGGCGTCGAGGAGCCGAACCTGTGGATCGACATCGCCGACACGTTCGAGATCAGCATCCGCGCCATCCTGGCCCACGCCAGCCAGGTGGACCCCGAGACGATCGAGGATCGGATGCGGGAGGGGGCGCGCGTGGTCGGTGAGCCCCAGGGGATCGGCCTGGCCCAGGCCTTCGCGTCGATCATCCTCAAATGACGCGGCGCAGAGGCGGCGGAGGCGGCGGCGGCTGGGCCGGCGGGTTCGGCGGGCCGGAGCCGGACCTGACGCGCCGGCCGGGCACGGGCCGGAAGACGCTGCGCCTGATCGCCGGCTTCTTCGCGCCGTATCGGGTGCGGCTCGTCTTCATCGCCGTCCTCATCCTCGTCACCGTCAGTGTCGGCGTCGTCAACCCGATCCTGCTCAAGTTGAGCTCGACAACCTGCCGCCGGTGGGCCGCAGGACCTCGGGCTGCTCTACCTCCAGGTCGGCCTCATGATCGTCCTGCCGATCGTCACCAGCGCGGTCGGGGTGTGGCAGAGCTACCTCTCGAACGTCGTCGGCCAACGCGTCATGAACGACCTGCGGCTGGCGCTCTACTCGCACCTGCAGCGAATGCCGCTGCGCTTCTTCACCGAGACGCGAACCGGCGAGATCCAGAGCCGTATCGCGAACGACGTCGGCGGGGTGCAGTCGGTCGTGACCGATACCGCCGCCTCGCTGCTGAGCAACTTCGCGACGGTCGCGACCACGATCATCGCCATGCTCATCCTCGACTGGCGGCTGACCCTGCTCAGCCTCGGCCTGATGCCGGTCTTCGCCTACATCACCTACCGGGTCGGCAAGGTTCGCCGCGAGGTCAGCACGCTGACGCAGCGCTCGATGGCCGAGATGAGCGCGATCACCGAGGAGTCGCTGAGCGTGTCGGGAATCCTGCTGTCCAAGACCTTCGGGCAGCAGGAGGCGAGCATCGAGCGCTTCCGGGCCGAGTCGCAGCGCCTCGGCGATCTCCAGGTGCGCGGCCAGATGATCGGCCGCTGGTTCTTCGCGCTGATCGGCACCTTCTTCAGCATCATGCCGGCCTTCGTCTACCTGCTGGCCGGCTCGCTGATCATCGGGGGCGACACCAACGTCAGCATCGGCACGATCGTCGCCTTCACGACCCTCCAGTCGCGCCTCTTCTTCCCGCTCGGGCAGCTGCTGAACGTGCAGGTCGAGATCCAGGGAGCGCTGGCCCTGTTCGACCGCATCTTCGAGTACCTCGAGATGGAGCACGAGATCGTCGACGCGCCCGACGCGGTCGACCTGGCTCCGGGCGTCATGCGCGGGGGCGTGCGCTTCGACCATGTTTCGTTCCGCTACCCGGTGGCCGCGACGCAGCTCGCGGTGGCCCCCGAGGCGGCCGAGGCGGAGGCCGAGGGGCGTGCGGTGCCGACGGCGATCCAGCCCTTCGCCTTGACCGACATCACCTTCGACGCCGAGCCGGGACAGCTCGTCGCGCTGGTCGGCCCGTCCGGGGGTGGCAAGACCACCTCCACCTACCTCATCCCGCGGCTGTATGACGTGGATGCCGGGTCGGTGAGCATCGACGGCCACGACGTGCGCTCCGTGAAGCTCGCGTCGCTCGGACGCGTCGTCGGCTTCGTGACCCAGGAGACCTACCTGTTCCACGACACCATCCTCGCCAACCTGCGCTACGCGAAGCCGGAAGCCACGATGGAGGAGATCGAGGAGGCCGCACGTGCCGCCGCCATCCACGACCGTATCGGTGAGCTGCCCGATGGCTACGACACCGTGGTGGGGGAGCGCGGTTACAAGCTGTCCGGCGGCGAGAAGCAGCGAGTTGCGATCGCGCGCGTGCTGCTCAAGGACCCGCGGGTCCTGATCCTGGACGAGGCGACCTCCGCGCTCGACACCGTCAGCGAGCGCCTGATCCAGGCGGCCCTCCAGCGGCTCATGGAGGGACGCACCACGATCGCCATCGCGCACCGGCTCTCGACCATCCTGCGCGCCGACCAGATCCTGGTCATGTCCCGCGGCCGGATCGTCGAGCGCGGCACGCACGCCGAGCTCATCCGCCAGGAAGGGCTCTACGCCAAGCTCTCGGCCGAGCAGTTCACGGACAACCCCACGACGGCCTGACCGAAACGCCGCGCGCTCTCAACGTTTCATGTCCCTCGGCCGTCGATAGCACATGACGATGAGCATGCACGCCATGGAGGCCGATCTGACGGCTCCGGCACAGCGCGACGCAGATCGGCTCACCGTGGTCGACTTGCAGGCGCGCCGCGGCGCGGAGCTGTTCGGGTTTGCTCGACGCCTTGGACTGTCACCCGAGGAGGCCGATGACGCCGTCCAGGACGCACTCCTCCGCTTGTGGCTGGCGCTGGACGGGGGAACCGCGATCCAGCACGTCGACGCCTGGGCGTTCCGGACCCTCTATAGGCTTTGCATGGACCACCACCGCTGGCGGCGACGGTTTCGCCTCCTGACCGAGCGCATGCATCCGGCGGCCGATGGCGGCGACGGGGGCAATGCGGCCGATCGGTTGAGTCTGTGGGCGGCCGTGGACCTCCTTCCCGAGCGCCAACGCATCACTGTCCATCTCCGCTATCGCGCCGACCTCACCTTCGAACAGATCGGCGACGTGCTCGGCATCCGGCCCGTGTCCGCGCGCAGCCAAGTGAGCCGCGCCCTCGATCGCCTTGCCGAGCTGCTGGACAGGGAGGACTTTCGATGACCAACGAACGACTCGAAAACGAGCTCCGCGCCGAACCCGATCCACTCGAGCTCCGTTACGCCGCCCGCCCACTCCCCGCCAGCGCGACCGAGGCACGGCATGTTGTCGACGCAGGGCGTGCGCGCAAGGCCTCCACGCCATGGCTCGCCGTGGCAGCGGTGGCGGCCGCTGCCGCCATCGCGGTGGCCGCGGGGTCGTGGCTCGACGGTGACGGCCGCTCCGGCCTCGGGTCGGACGGGAGCCAATCGCCCGACTCCACCACCAGCGCGGCGCCGATCGCATCGGCGCCGCCATCGGCGGATCTGGCGCCCTGTCGCTCCGCCGACCTCGCCGTCAGCAGCGACGCGTGGAATTCCGGGGCCGGATCGCGCGGCACCACGATCGTGTTCCGGGTGGTCGACTCGGCCGTCGGCTGCCGGCTTGGCGGGGCGCTCGTTGGCCGCATCACCGATGGGACGGGCTCCATCCTGGCCGAGGCGCAGTCGGAATCCGTGCCGGTCGCGACCGTCCCGGGCGGGACCCAGTTTGAGGTCGGCGTGGCATGGAGCAACTGGTGCGGGCCGGAGCCGGCACGTCCACTCGAGCTGAGCCTCACCTTAGCCGGGGACGACATGGCCATCCCGCTGGTTCCGCCACCGGGCACCGAGATCCTTGTGCCGCCCTGCATGGGCGCGGGCCAGGACTCGGCACTCAGCATCACCGGTTTCCAGCAATCGAGTCGACCGCCCCCGGAGGGCTGAGCGGGGCGCAGCGTGCGACCATGGTACGAACATGGATCCATCCGTCGCGCGCCACACGAATCGCCTGGCCGGCGAGACGAGCCCGTACTTGCTCCAGCATGCCCACAACCCGGTGGACTGGCATCCATGGGGTCCCGAGGCGCTGGAAAAGGCACGTGCCCAGGATCGGCCGATCTTCCTCTCGATCGGGTACTCGGCGTGCCACTGGTGCCACGTGATGGAGCGCGAGAGCTTCGAGAACCCCGCGATCGCGGCGCTCATGAACGAGCACTTCGTCAGCATCAAGGTCGACCGCGAGGAGCGCCCCGACCTCGACGACGTGTACATGGCTGCCGTGCAGGCCCTGACCGGCTCGGGAGGTTGGCCGATGAGCGTCTTCCTCACCCCGGACCTGCGTCCGTTCTTCGGGGGCACGTACTTTCCTCCCGACGACCGCCACGGCATGGCCGGCTTCCCGCGCGTCCTCGCCGCGGTCGCCGATGCATACCGCTCGCGTCGCGGCGAGGTCGAGCAGCAGGCCGGCGTGCTCGCAAGTCATCTGCAGGCGCAGCTGTCGGCGCCCTCCGGAGATCACGACCCGGAGCGATCGCAGCTCGATGCCGCCGCGGCGCGCATCGGTGCGAGCTTCGACGCCGTGCACGGCGGATTCGGGGGTGCGCCGAAGTTTCCCCCCGCCATGTCCCTGGAGTTCCTGCTGCGATCCTGGCGCCGATCCGGCGATCCGGCGGTCCTGGCGATGGTCACCCGGACGCTGGATGCCATGGCCGATGGCGGCATCAACGACCAGCTCGGCGGCGGCTTTGCCCGCTACAGCACCGATGCGCACTGGCTGGTGCCGCACTTCGAGAAGATGCTGTACGACAACGCGTTGCTCGCCCACGCCTACCTCGAGGGCTTCCGCGCAACCGGCAACGGGCGGTACGCGCAGGTGGCGCGCGAGACGCTCGACTTCCTGCTCGCCGAGCTGCTCACCCCCGACGGCGGCTTCGCCTCCGCGCTCGATGCCGACAGCGAGGGCGTCGAAGGTCGCTTCTACGTGTGGCGTCATGACGAGTTCGTGTCAGTGCTCTCCGATGCGGGTCTCGATGCCGACGAGGCGGCATTGCTGGCGGCGTTCTGGGGAGTGACCGCCGAGGGGAACTGGGAGGGCACCAACGTGCTGCACCGCGCCGGTACCGCCGAGCCACCGCCCGGGCTCGTCGAGCGCGGCCGGAGGGCACTGCTGGCGGCTCGATCACGGCGAATCCGACCTGCTCGCGACGACAAGCAGCTCGCCGCCTGGAACGGGCTTGCGCTGCGCGCGCTCGCCCATGCAGCGCTCGTCCTCGACGATCCGCGCCACGCCGGCGCCACGCGGGCGCTCGTCGCCTTCATCGAGACGCAGCTGGTGCGCGAAGGCGACCGCCTTTGGCGCACCGCCCGCGACGGCCGCGCCCACACGCCGGCCTTCTGCGAGGACTACCTGGCCATCGCCGACGGCCTGCTCACGGCGCACGCGGCGCTGGGTGAGACGGCGCCCCTGCAGCTTGCGCGACGCCTGGTGGAGACGGCGCTCCGCGAGTTCTGGGATGGCGAGGCCGGTACGTTCGTGGATACCTCATCCGAACACGAGCGAACCGTCGCGCAGCCCCGCGGCGTGGTCGACAACGCCACGCCATCGGCGAACAGCCTGGGCGCCGACGTGCTCCAGCGCCTGAGCCTGCTGACCGGCGACGAGGCGCTGGCAGGCCGGGCACGGTCCATCCTGCGCGCGGTGGCTCCCGCCCTCGAGCGACAGCCGAGCGCCTTCGGCAGGATGCTGTGCGCGGCCGATCGGCTGCTCGGCGAGCAGATCGACGTGGTGGTCGCCGGCGACCAGCAATCAGATCGATGCTGGCGCCCTTCGCCACGCGGCCGCGGCTCCGTACGTTCCGGACCTCGTGCTCACGGGCGTGGCGGAGCACGACGAGCACGCCACCTGGCCGCTCTACGCCGGCAAGGCCGCTCGCGAGGGCCGTGCGACCGCGTATGCGTGCCGCGGGTTCGCCTGCGACGAGCCGACCACCGACCCGGCTCGCCTGCGAACGCAGGTGCAGGGGCTGGCGACGACGCGCTAGCCCGCGAGGAAGGCCAGCTGCACCGTCCGGCGCGGGTTATCGGCGTTCGTATCGAGCAGTGCGATCGACTGCCACGTTCCGAGCGTCATGCGTCCGGCGACGACCGGGACGGTGAGGGACGGCGACGCGAGCAGTGGCAGCACGTGATCGGCTCCGTGGCCCGGACTGCCGTGGCGGTGATGCCACTGGTCGTCATGGGACAGAAGGCGCTCCAGGGCCGCCAGCAGGTCCGCGTCGGAGCCGGCGCCGAGCTCGACCACCACGACGCCGGCCGTCGCGTGCGGGATGAAGACGCTGAGCAGGCCATCCTCCGCCCCCTCCTCGGCGAGGAACGCGGCGCAGGCCCCGGTCAGATCGGTCAATCCCGGCTCCGTTCCGGTATCGACGGTCAGCTCGCGCGTCAGCACCGACGCACGCGATTACGCACAGGTGGGAAATTCCTTCTCGCCGTCATGGCGAGAAAAGCGAATGACCGATCCACTGTCGGTCCGGAAACGGGCCTCGTCGTCGATAACCACGATCACCCCAGAAGTCGCGTTGATCATCTCGCCGTCATTCTCCAGGTCGAGGAGCTGGCCGCTCGGCGCGACGCCGTCGATCGGATCCCAGAAGCTGCCATCCACGTCCACCGGCGAGAGCAGGCCGCAGTGGCCCAGGCTGAAGCGGTAGACGACGGCATCGACGAGCGGGGCTGAGCTCGGTACGAAGATCGTGCCGCCGGCCGGCCCGAGCCGCCCCTCCGCGAACGGCCCGCCCGCTGGCATCTCCCTGGCATCACCGAAGGGTATGTCCTCGAACGACACCGACTCGGATGGTGGATCGGTCTGGCCGGCATCGGTCGCGCAGGCGGCGCTCCCCAGCAGAGCGGTCAACGCGAGGGCCAGGCGCCAACGCGACGATGTCATGGCGCCGCGTAGCTGTGCTCGCCGATGAAAAAGAGGCCGGCACCGATGTACGTGAAGAGGACGCCGGCGAAGCCGAGCACGATCAGCCAGGGCGCGAGGCGCTCCCACCTGTCCCGACGCCCGGCAACGTGCAGGTAGGCGCCGAAGACGAGCCAGGTGGCGGCCGCGGCGAGCTCCTTGGGGTCGTTGCTCCAGTACGACCGCCACGCCAGGTTGGCCCAGACCGATCCGAGGGCGATCGCGATCGTCAGAATCGGGAACGCGACCAGCACGGCCCGGTGCCCGATCGCGCGCGCGGCGGCGGCCGAGGGCAGGAGCGGAATGCGGTCCCCGCTGTGCACCTGGCCGATCTCGGCGGCCGCGGCGACGAAGGCGACGCCGCTGACCGCGTAGGCCAGCACCGCGGCGCCGACGTGGATGGTCAGCAGCAGTGGCTGCTGGAGGGCCGGCACGAGCGGGTCGACGCCGGCGTCCAGCCCGAGCGAGAAGGCGACCAGTCCGGCGGCCAGCAGCGCGGTGAACGGGGCGAGACCGTCGAGCGGGTGCGCACGCCCGAGGAGGAGGTGGGTACCGATGAGCGCCGCGGCAAAGGCGAGGGTGAACTCGTGAAGGTTCGACCAGGGGGCATGGCCGATGAGGATGGCACGCAGCACCAGTGCGGCGACCAGGAGCGCGAAGGCGAGCACGAGCCCGAGCCCCGGCAACCGCCGCAGGAGGGGCGAGTCTTCGCCGACGGTCATCGTCGCGGTGCCGCTCGCGGTCATCGGCTGGCGCCCGAGGCCGAGCAGGATCGCGCCGAGGCCGACAGCGGCCGAGGCGAGCAGCACGGCCAGCGTGGAAGTGAGCAGGATTGAGATGAAGGTGGTCATCGGTCGATCCGGTCGTGGTCGTCGACCGGGGTCAACCGGTCAGCTGAGGATTGCGGTGTCGCCGACACCGGTGTGGGTGCCGCAGCGGTAGCAGGACGCATCGCCGGCCGACAGGGTTGCGCCGCAGTTCGTGCAGTCGAGCGACAGGTCGCGTTCGCAGCTCGTGCAGAAGCGGGCGCCGAGCGGGAACTGGAGCTGGTCGTACGGGCAATAGGGGACGCCGCGCGGACGCTCGTCTCCACCTGACGGCAACGCGACGACCGGCTGGGACGCGGCCCTGTCCGCGATGCCGACCTGGCTGACGCGCAGGTAGCCGATCACCAGCCACAGCAGGTAGAGGCCGAGCAGGCCGACGAGCACGAGCGGGAAGAAGATGCCCAGCCGGTCGCCCCAGCCCGAGGCGATCCAGTCGGCGACGTCTCGGATCAGGTCCATGGCGGGCCGATTCTAGCATCGGCTACACTCCGCCGAACACGCCAGCAAGCCGATGCCGATGCCACGACCGCGCCTCGATCCACGAACGCCGCTGACCGAGCTCCACGTGCATCTCGGAGCCGCCGTCACGCCGGCCATCATGTGGGGCATCGCGCACGCCCAGGGCATCCGGCTGCCGACCAAGGACTACTGGGCGTTCCGCGACCTCATCACCGTGGGCCGTCGCCGGCGCAGCTTCGACGCGTACCTGGAGCTCTTCCACTGGACCGAGCTCATCCAGTCGAGCCCCATCGCCGTCGAGCGCAGCGTCTACGAGGTGATCGGCGGTGCATATCGCAAGAACAATGTGACCGGCCTCGAGCTGCGCTTCAACCCGATGAAACGGAACCGCGGCGGCGAGCAGGATCTCGACCACATCATCGCGGCCGCCGTGCGCGGCATGGACCGCGCCATCCTCGAGTACCCGCAGGTCCGCGCCGGGCTCATCTTCTGCCTCGACCGATCGTTCCCGCCGGCGCTCAACGAGATCATCGCCTCGAAGGCGATCAGCTGGCGCAGCCGTGGCGTGGTCGGGATCGACATCGCCGGTCCGGTGACCGAGGGCTTCCGGTTCGCCGACTACACCGAGATCTTCGCCGAATGCCGGCGGGCCGGATTGGGCCTCACGGTCCACGCCGGGGAGACCGGCGGCGCCGACGAGGTGGGAGAGGCGCTCGAGGCGCTCGAGCCGGACCGGATCGGCCACGGCGTTCGCAGCGCGGAGGATCCGCGCGTGCTCGCCATGCTGCGGGAGCGGGGGACGGTGCTCGAGGTCTGCCCGCGCTCGAACCTCAACACGCGGGTGCTGCGCAGCATCGGCGAGGTGCGACGGGTGGTGCGCGCATTCGCCGAGAACGAGGTCCGCTTCACCGTCAGCACCGACGGCCCGGAGATGCTGCGCACCTACCTGCGCGACGAGCTCAACCTCCTGATGCGCCACGACATCCTGTCGATGGAGGAGGTCCTCCGGGCCATCGAGATCGGCGCGTCGGCGAGCTTCCTGGATCGCGCGCCGACCATCGAGACATCGGTCGGCGGCCGAAGCGAGGCCGCTCGGACCGATGCGTCGATCACCGTCGAGGTGGGCATCTAGGACCGTATACTGCCGGCCGTGTCCTCGATCTGGCGACCGGTCCGCGAGCGTGTGGTGGCGCGAAGCCTCATGGTCGTGGTCGCCCACCCGGGCGACGAGGCATTCGGATTCGGCGGGGCCATCGCCACCGCGGCCGCCAGCGGCGCGTTCGTGGTCGTCGTGTGCGTCACACGCGGCTGGTTCGACTCCCGGGTGAACGAGAGCCCGCCGTCGCCCGGCGGCAAGAACCGTGACGTGAAGGACAGCCCGGTCACCTGGCGGAACGTCGACACCGTCCGGGAGGACGAGCTGCGACGCTCGGTGGCGCTGCTCGGGGTGCGGGTGGTGCGCATGCTCGACTACGCGGAGGGAGATCTCGACCGCGTGAACTTCGACGAGCTGGTCGGCAGGATCGTGGAGCCGATCCGGATGCACCGGCCGGAGGTGATCCTGTCCTTCGGTACCGATGGCGTCACCGGAGATCCCGACCACGTCGTGCTGTCGCGGGCCGTCCGCTCCGCCTACGACCTGGCAGCCGAGCCGCTCGCCTACGAGGACGACCTCGAAGAGGACCAGGTTGCGTGGCGGGCGGCCAAGCTCTACGACCTGGTGGTGCCGCAGAGCGCCCTGGCACTGCTGAGCGATCGCCTGCCGACGGAAGGCTATGGCTCTCCGGTCGAGCCGACCGTGGCCCTCGAGCTCGGGGAGCTGGCCCAGCTCAAGCTCGCCGCCATCACCCGCCATGTCTCGCAGACCGGCTCGGTCGGCCCGTTCCACGACTGGGGCTCGGACCGACGCGACGCATGGCTCGGCACGGAGCACTACCGTCTGTCCGCATCCGCGCTGCCGGTCCCGGTCGACGGTGAGGCCTCCCTCTTCGACGGGTTGCCGTAGCCGGCGGTACCGCGGAGTTGCGGACCAGCGCAACTAACGACGAAGAAGCCGCTCTGGAAGGCCAGGAACGCCTTCGTTTTAGCCGTCCTTTGCGCCTGGGGGCAAACGCGAGACCAATCGCTGTCGGATTCAGGGCCACGGTGGTTGTTAGTTGCGCCCCAGCGCAAACGCGGCACATATACGTGGTCGGTCGTCCGCAACATTAGTTGTATGAAGAAGGGTCGGCGCTCTGCTACGCTCAGATGGCCGCATCGGTCCCGATCAGAGGAGATCCCGAGCCCGCCCATGTCCAACCAGCTGACCAACGACAACATCCTCGCCGCGCTCGGCGGGGTGAAGGACCCCGAGATCGGGCGAGATCTCGTCTCGCTCGGGATGGTCAAGAACGTCACCATCGACGGCAGCGTCGTCGACCTGACCGTCGAGCTCACGACTCCGGCCTGCCCCCTGAAGGCGACGATCGAGAGCGACATCGGCGACGCGCTGACCCCCCTCGGCGCGAGCCTCGTTCGGGTTGATTGGGCGAGCAACGTCAAGCGCACGTTCGGCGGGCCGGCGGCCGACCTGATCCCCGGCGTGAAGAACACGATCGCGGTGGCGTCCGGCAAGGGCGGCGTGGGCAAGTCGACCGTGGCCGTCAACCTCGCCGTCAGCCTGGCGCGCGACGGAGCGCGGGTTGGCCTGCTCGACGCCGACATCACCGGCCCGAACGTGCCGATCATGATGGGCACCCAGAGCGCGCACGTCACCGGCAACGGCGGTCGCCCGAACCCGGTCATCAGCCACGGCGTCCAGATGATGAGCATCCAGTACTTCCTCCAGGCCGATGCGCCCGTCATCTGGCGCGGGCCGCTCATTCACAGCGCCATCGCGCAGTTCCTGCGCGACGTGGAGTGGGGTGAGCTGGATTACCTCGTCATCGACCTGCCGCCGGGGACCGGCGACGCCGCGCTCAGCCTGAGCCAGCTCATCCCGCTGACCGGCGCGGTGATCGTCACCACGCCGCAGGAGGTGAGCCTGCTCGACGCGCGCAAGGCCATCGGCATGTTCAACAAGGTGAACGTCCGGACCCTCGGCGTGATCGAGAACATGAGCGGCTTCGTCTGCCCGCATTGCAGCGAGGAGCACGACATCTTCGGGTCCGGCGGCGGCGAGAAGATCGCCCGCGAGCTGGACCTGGAGGTGCTCGGCCGGATCCCGCTCGAGCCGGGCGTGCGCGCCGGCGGCGACGCCGGAGTGCCGATCACGTCGGCCCAGTATCCCGGCGGCGAGACCTCGCGGGCCGCGGCTGCCCTGCGCGAGGTGGCTCGCGTCGTGGCCGGCCGCGTGAGCGTGCTCGCAGCTCCGGTCGCGGTGGGCAGCGGCTCCATCTGACGGCATGACGGGGGCTGTGCGGCCATCGGACGGCACGGCGCCTGAGACGCAGTCCGCGGCATCCCGCTTCCTGGCGACGGCGGCGTGGGCCGTCGCCCTCGTGGTCATCGCGCTCATCGCGGTCAGCGCGCTGGCGAACACCGGCGACCAGATCAGCACGCTGGCCCGCCGATACGTCCGAACGCGCCCTGCTCCGCTGGCTGGTCGGGATCGGCGTGTACCTGCTGGCCGAGCCTTGCGGTCGATCGCCCTCGCGCGGCGCGCTGCTCTTCGTGACCGGCTCCGCGGCGCTGCGCTCCCGCTGCTCATCGTGGGTCTGGCCGTCGGCGTTCGCGTCGTGCTGGCGGTCATTGCCGACGCCGCGCTTCGAGACGAGACCGCCATCATCCACGAGCAGGCGCTCGGGGTGCTCGACGGCGACTGCTGCTTCAGCCACCGGCCCCTTGGCTACCCGATCGTCCTGGCCGGCGCGTACGCGCTGTTCGGCGTGGGGCCGAGCACGATCGAGGCGTTGAACATCTGCTTCGCGGCGGTCACCACGTTGCTGGTCTGGGAGATCGGCCGCGTCGCGCTGGGGCCGGCCGGTGGCGGCGGTGGCGGCCACGGCCTATGCGCTCGCGCCGTCACAGGTCCTCATGTCGCTCGTTCCGCTCACCGAGCCGATGTACACCATGCTCGTGGCCGGCACGTTCGGGCCGGCATCGTGCTCGAGCGCCGGCCGATGCTCGTGGCCGCGGCCGCCTGCGCGCGCTCCTCGCCGTCGGCCAGTACGTGCGCGCCACGTCGGTCTCGCTGCTTGTCCCGATCGCGCTCCTTCCGGCGCTCTTCGGCTGGCCGCTGCGGCGCACGCTCGGGCGCGCCGCGCTCATCGGCGGCCTCCTCGTCGTCCTCCTGCTGCCCGTGGTCGCGTACAACCTGTCGCTCCCACGGCGACGTCTCGCTCTCGACCTCCGCCTATGGCGGCTGGAGCCTGTACGTCGGTGCCAATCGCGAGCATCTGCGGCCAATGGAACGCGGAGGATGCGGCCCGCCTGGCGGATTCCCGGGTGACTCGTGGTGGGATCGCAGCGAATACGCGGGCCGGCCTGGCCGTGGATCGCGTCCTCGAGGATCCCGCCGGCTCGCTCGCCATGCTGCCCGCCAAGTTCGCCATCGTTTGGGGCAACGAGACCTACGCCGCCTCGTACGCCTTGCGGGCCGGGTCGATCACTCCGCGAGGTCCACGCCGGCTGGCTGGCGAGCCAGCTCTTCTGGACGCCGCTCGTCCTCCTGGCCGCCGTTCGGCATCTATGCCGCGACGGCGCGACCCGCGACCGGCCGCCCTCCTGATCGGAATGACCATCACGCTGGTTGCGCTGGCTCACCTGGCGCTCGAGGCCCACAGTCGCTATCACGCGTACCTCGTGCCCCTGTTCTGCCTGCTGGCGGCCGCCGGCGCCGAGGCGCTCGCTGCGGTGGTGGCATGAGCGTCGCCCCACGCTCGCTACGAGCTGAGGGGCGTACGGAAGTTCCCCGTCGGGGGTATTGCGGCGGGCGGCTCACATGGCGAAACTGCGCGCATGCGAATTGCTGTCATCGCTGATATCCATGCCAACCTGCCCGCTCTGCGCGCCGTGGTGGACGACATCTCGCGGATCGGCGCCGACGCGATCTACTGCGTGGGCGACGTGGTCGGGCGCGGTCCGCACCCGAACGAGACGATCGACCTGCTCCGCAGCCTCGAGATTCCGACGGTACAGGGTAACTGGGACGAGGCCGTCGGCATGGATCGCGAGCAGACCGGCGCGGCCTGGGCGTCGAGCGAGGCGGAGGCAGCGGGCGACGTCTCGATGCGGTGGACCGCCGAGACGCTGAGCGACGAGCATCGGTCGTGGCTGCGCCAGCTCCCGAAGACCCTGCGCGTTGACCTGGCCGGTCGATCGGTGAGCTTCTTCCATGGCTCGCCGCTGCGCGAGAACGAGTACCTGTGGTCGGACCGCCCGTCGCGTGTCCTCGCGCGACTCGCCAGCGACGAGGGTGACGACCTCTTCTGCTTCGGTCATACGCACGAGGCCTTCCATCGCGTCGTCGGCCAGGCGCACTTCGTCGCCTGCGGCTCGGTCGGGTGCGGCACCGAAGGCGACGCGCGGGCGCGCTACGCCGTGATCTATATCGGCGACCCGGACATGGCGATCGGCTTCCGCTCGGTCGATTACGACCACCTCGCGGTGGTGCGCGACCTCAGCTCGCCACGGCCTCTCCGTCGACCTGCTGCGCGTGCCCCCGTCACCGCATCCGCACGTGGCCCGCGAGGTCCACCCGACCTAGGTCGCGTAGCTCCGCAACGCATCGACCATCAGGTCCCAGAACCGATCGACGTCCAGGTCCATCCCGACGGCCGCGTTCGGCGGACGGCCGGTGATCCCGTACACGTCGCAGACCGTCCGACCCAGGCTCAGCTCCGAGAGCGTATCGATCGCCACGTTCATGTGCCGCGTTCGCAACGATGGACGGGTCGATGATTGCGGCCACCGCGCACGGATCATGGACGGCCGGCGCGTCGAACCCGAACACGCGTTGGTAGGTCTCGGCGAAGAAGCGCATCAGCGCCACGGACATCTCGGCCACCGGCGTGCCCAGCTCGGCGATTCGTGCGGATCACGTCGTCGGTCGCCAGCGCCCGATGCGTCACCTCGAGCGGGACGAGGGTGATCGGCACGCCGGAATCGAGCACCGCGGCCGCCGCCTCGGGATCCGCGAAGATGTTGAACTCGGCGGACGGCGTCCAGTTCCCGAGCCCGATCGCACCGCCCATGATCGCGATGCGCTCCAGCCGCGGGCGAGCCCTGCTGACTGCGCCAGCGCGGTGGCGACGTTCGTCAGGGGACCGCAGGCAACGATCGTGAGCGGGAGCTCGTCGGACTCCGCGATCTCGATGATCAGGTCCGGCGCGCGTCGCGGGTCGACCCCCACGGTCGGCTCGTCCCAGTCGACGCCGTCGAGCCCGGAGGTCCCATGGATCTCGGCGGCAACGACCGGATCGCGCTGGAGCGGCCGGTCGCATCCGGCCGCAATCGGTACCTCGGTGATGCCGGCGGCACTGCACACCCGACGAGCGTTGAGCGTGGTCTTCTCGAGCGTCTGGTTGCCGGCGACCGTCGTGATCGCCAGGAGCTCGATGGCCGGCGAGGCGGCGGCCAGCAGGATCGCCATGGCGTCGTCGTGGCCGGGGTCGCAGTCGAGGATGACCCGTCGGGGACCCGGCATCACCCCTTGATGTAGGGCTTGCCGTCGGCCGCCGGCGCGCGTGCCCTGCCGACGAGACCTGCCACCACGATGATGGTGACGATGTACGGGACCATGAGCAGGAACTCGGACGGGATGGCGATGCTGAGGATCGAGAGGCGGGACTGGATCGCATCGGCGAAGCCGAAGACGAGGCCGGCGAGGAACGAGCCGATCGGGCTCCACCCGCCGAAGATCATGGCTGCCAGGCCGATGAAGCCGCGCCCGGCCGTCATCTCGCGCTCGAAGGCGCCGGTCGAGCCGATCGTGAAGTACGCGCCGCCGAATCCAGCCACCATGCCGCCCAGGACGACCGTGCTGTAGCGCACCCAGTACACGTTGATCCCGACCGTGTCCGCCGCCTTGGGATGCTCGCCGACGGCGCGCACTCGCAGCCCCCAGCGCGTGTAGAAGAGCCCGAAGTGGATGAGCGCGATGAGCGCGAAGAGGGTGTACACGAAGAAGTTGTGCTGGAAGAGGATCGGGCCGAGGATCGGGATGTCCGAGAGGAACGGGATATCGATCGGCCCAAGGCGCTCGGGCGTGTTCAGCTCGTCCTGGTACGGCTGGAGGATGCGCACCGAGAGGAAGGCGGTGAGGCCGGTGGCCAGGATGTTGATGAAGAACCCGGCGATGATCTGGTCCACGCGGTAGCGGATGGCGAGCACGGCAAGGAGCAGGGCGAGCAGCCCTCCGATGAGGACGGCCGATGCGATGCCGAGCCACGGGTTTTCGGTCGCGCTGGTGACGACCGCCGAGATGAAGGCCCCGGACAGCAGCATGCCCTCGATCGCGATGTTGACGACGCCAGCCCGTTCGCACAGCACGCCCGGAGAGGGCGCCGAACACGATCGGGACGGCACGCTGGACCGTGGTCTGCAGGACGCCGGTCAGGTTCATCGACTGCCCGGCGGCCACCCATGTCAGGAACGCGAACACGAACGCGAAGGCGACCAGGCCGAGGACGAGCGCCCATCGCGCACCGAAGCCCGCGGGTCAGCTGCACCGCGGCCGCGAACGCGACGACGGCGGCCAGCAGGTAGACCGCCATCGCGGAGGGGAGCACCAGGTTCGGCAGCGTGATCGGTGCGGTTGCCGGCGTGAGGGTGAAGGTCGAGGTGTCGCCGGGCTCGGTGCTCATCCCGAAGGCGATGACCATCGCCGCCGGCGACGAGCAGGTAGAGGACGCCCAGCACACGCTGTCGCGTGCGAAGCTTCTGCTCGGAGCGCGTGAGCGGCACGCTGGTCGAGACGGCGGCGGTCACGAGCCCCACCCCTTCGCGAACACTTCAGAACCCGTCGTCCGCTCCGCCCGGATGCGGTAGATGGCGCGGACGAGGCCCGGAGCAGCGATGAACAGGATCACCAGTGCCTGGATGATGACGACGAGGTCGCGCGGCGTGCCGGTCGCGGCCTGCATCGGCGTCGCGCCGGCGCGGAGGGCGCCGAACAGGAAGGCTGCGCCAACGACGCCGAGGGGCCGGGTGTTGCCCACGAGCGCCACGACGATGCCATCGAAGCCGTATCCCGGCGAGAAGCCCGGCGAAAGCGTGCGCGACCCACCGAGGATGACGACCGCGCCGGCCAGGCCGGCCAGGCCGCCCGCGATGACCATCGACGTCACGGTCGACCACCCGATGCTCATGCCCGCGTACCGGGCCGCGCGCGGGTTGAAGCCGACGGCGCGCCACTCGAAGCCCTTCGTCGAGCGGAAGAGGAGCCACCACACGACGACCGCCGCTGCCAGCGCGATCACGATTCCCCAGTTCGCGCGCAGTCCCTCGACGATCGGTACGAGCGCAGCGGTCGGCTCGACGACCTTCGAGATCGCGTCGGATCGCCCTTCGCGCTGGACGAGCTCAGTGCGGAGCGCCCAGCCGATGAGGTTGTAGGCGACGTAGTTGAGCATGATCGTCACGATCACCTCATGGGCGCCGGTCCGGGCCTTCAGGATGCCGGGGATGAAGCCCCACAGCGCGCCACCCACGAACCCGGCGCCGATGGCCAGCGGCAGGTGGATGAACCACGGCACGCCGACGATGCTGAAGCCGACGATCACGGCGAGCAGCGAGCCGACGTAGAGCTGACCCTCGGCGCCGATGTTGAACAGGCCGACTCGGAAGGCGAGCGCGACGGAGAGCCCGGTCAGGATGAGCGGCGTGGCGGAGATGATCGTCTCCGACAGCGGCACGAGCGCGCCGCGGAGCGCCTCCCAGTCCAGCGCCACGATCGCCGAAAACAGCTTCCCGGGGTCGCCGATCGATCCGCGCAGGAGCGCGCCGTAGCTGTCCATGACAGCCGACCACGACGCACCGAGGGCCGCGCCGGGATCTGAGCCCCACATGCCCATGATCTCGAAGTCGGTCAGGACGATGACGAAAGCCCCGAACACGAAGGCCGTGAACAGCGCCAGCGCCGGGAGCAGCAGCCCGCGGAGGCGGCGGAGCAGGCCGCCCCGTCGGGCGGGCGCATCGGCATCCGGCCTGGCCGGATCCACCGGCGTTGGATTCGGCAGTGCCGTCGACGCGATCACGGGCTCGCGTGGCTCGTCAGTCATCGGTTTCGCTCGCGGCAACCGCGGTTGCGGCCATCTCGGCGGCCTCCTGAGGCTGTGTCTCCTCGGGGTGGGCGCCGCCCATGAGCAGCCCCAGCCGCTCGAACGTTGCCTCCTCCGGGTCGAGGATGTCGACGATGCTTCCCTGGAACATCACCGCGATCCGGTCGCCCAGCGCGATGACCTCCTCGAGCTCGGTCGAGACGATGAGCACCGCCGCGCCCTCGTCCCGCTTCTGGACGATGCGGCCATGGATGTACTCGATCGAGCCGACGTCGATGCCGCGCGTCGGTTGGGAGGCCACGATCAGCTCGACCGTTCGCGAGAATTCGCGTGCGGCGATCACCTTCTGCTGGTTTCCGCCCGAGAGGTTGGCCACTGCGTTGAAGATCGAGGGCGTGCGGACGTCGAACTGCTCGACGAGCTCGGTGGCGGCCTCGACGATGGCATCGCCGTTCAGTCGCAGGCCGGTCGAGAACGGCTGCCCGCCAATAGCCGGTGAGGACCATGTTGTCGGCGACCGTGAAGTCACCGATCAAGCCCGTCCTCCATGCGATCCTCCGGGATGTGCGGCGACACCCGCCGAGTAGACCGCGCGCGGGTCGTTCTCGAACACCTTCCCGTTGATGCGGACCTCGCCCTGGTCCACGTCGCGCAGCCCGGTGATTGCTTCCACGAGCTCGCTCTGGCCGTTGCCCTGGACGCCGGCGATGGCCACGATCTCGCCCGCCCGGACGGTGAGGTTCAGGCCGTTGACGGCGGCGTGGCCGCGGTCGTCGCGGACGACGAGGTCGCTTCAGCTCGAGGACCGGCTCGGCGGGCTTCGCCGCGGCCTTGTCCACGACGAGGTCCACCTCGCGGCCGACCATCATGTTCGCCAGCTCCTCGCGGGTCGTCTCGGCTGGCGTCGTCGTGCCGACCACCCGGCCGCGGCGGAGGACGGTGATGCGGTCCGCGACTTCGAGGACCTCGTTCAGCTTGTGCGTGATGAAGACGATCGACGTGCCGCCCTCGACCAGGGAGCGCATGACCGCCACGAGCTCCTCGGTCTCCTGTGGCGTGAGGACTGCCGAGGGCTCGTCGAGGATGAGGACGTCGGACTTGCGATAGAGCGTCTTGAGGATCTCGACGCGCTGGCGGACGCCGACCGGCAGATCCTCGACCATCGCGTCCGGATCCACCTTGAGGCCGTGCCGCTCCGAGATCTCGATGATCCGGGCCTGCGCCTCCTGGCGGTCGAGCACGCCGACGGGGCCCTGCGTGTCTTCGACGCCGAGCATGATGTTCTCGGTGACCGTGAAGACCGGCACGAGCATGAAGTGCTGATGGACCATGCCGATGCCGGCCGCGATCGCGTCGCCCGGCCCGTTGAACTGGACCGGCTTGTCGTCGATCAGGATCTCGCCCTCGTCCGGCTGGTAGAGGCCGTACAGGACGTTCATGAGGGTCGACTTGCCCGCGCCGTTTTCGCCGAGCAGGCCGAGAATCTCGCCGGGCTGCACGATGAGGTCGATCCCCTCGTTCGCCACGACCCCGGGGAAGCGCTTGGTGATCCCCCGTAGCTCGAGCTTCACGTTGTGGCTCCGTAACGTGAACGGGCGGCGTCGTTGCGACGCCGCCCGTTCAGCATTCCTATGCCAGCTTCGACCTAATCGCCGTAATAGTCCGAGGGGACCAGGTCTCCGGCGATGATCATCGTCCTGCATCTCCTCGATGTGCGTCCTTGACCTCGTGCGATGATCTCGTCCTCGTAATCGTGGAACGGCGCAAGGCCGACGCCCTCGTTCTCGAGGTTGCTCAGGAACGCGGCCTGCGGCGCCTCATCGTTCAGCCCGCGCTCGACGGCCTGGAAGACCGAGTTGTCGATGCGCTTGATGATGCTGGTGAGAAGGAACGGCGTGGTAGTCCGGAGCGCTCTCCGACCAGTCGACGTCGACGCCGAGCCCGACGGCTTCGGCGCCGCTCTCCTCGATGGCCGCGAACGTGCCGCCGCCGATCGGTCCGCCGACCGGCAGGATCACGTCCGCGCCCTCGTCGAGCATGCCCTGGGTGACGTTCTTGCGCGTCATCGGTGCTCTCGAAGTTGCCGGTGAACGTCCCGGAGTCCGGGTCGCTGGGAACGCGGCCGCCGAGCACGCGCACTTCGCCACCCTGCTGCTCGTTCCAGTAGTTCACGCCGGCGATGAAGCCGTCCATGAAGTCGGTCACGCCGGGACCGATGTTGATGCCGCCGAAGGTTCCGACGATGCCGGTCTTCGACCACGAGGCCGACGCGTAGCCGGCGAGCATGGCGCCCTCGGCCGTCGCGTAGACGAGGCCCTCGACGTTCGGAATCGCGGGATCGTATGCGAAGTCGACGATCGCGAATCGGATGTCGGGGTTCGCCACGGCCGCGGCCGAGGTGGCGTCGCCGAGCAGGAAGCCCACGGTCACGATCATGTCGCAGCCATCGGCGACGTGCTGGTCGATGTTTCGCGCGTAGTCCTCGGCGCTGCTCGACTCGAGGAAGGTGACCTCGACGCCGAGCTCATCCTGCGCCCGCTCCATGCCGGCCCACGCGTTCTCGTTGAAGCTGTTGTCGTCGATGCCACCGACGTCGCTGACCATGCAGGCCTTGTAATCGACGCCCGCGGCCGCGCTCTCCGACGGGGCAGCCGACTCCGCCGCGCTCTCGCTGGCCGCCTCGGAAGCCCGGGCAGACGGCTCCCGGCGCCATCCGAACAGGCCGCCAGGATCAGCATCAGGATGGCCAGAACGGCCATCAATCGAGCTGGGGTTCTTCCGCATCTGTTTCCTCCACACCATTCGGGTGCGATCTGCCGCGCGCTTCGCGGCGCCTCGGTGCGCTCGGGCCTTGGGCACCTGGCGCAGAATCTGCGGCATCATACTTCCTCGACGATCGCTCCGCTCAAGGGTCCAGGCTCACCGTCGACGCCCGTATCATCCGGCGGCATGAGCGCCCTTCCCGACCGCGTCCGCCTCGTCATCTTCGACCTCGACGGCGTCATCTATCGCGGTCTCGAGCCGATCGAGGGCGCCCGGGAGCTGGTCGCGGCGCTGCACGCCGCCGGGGTGGCGGTGCGGTTCGCGACGAACAACTCGATGGTCGCACGCGACGGGTACGTGGCGCGCCTCGGGGGGATGGGCATCGCGACCGCGGTGGAGGAGATCGTGACGTCCACGTCGGCCACGGTCGAGCATCTGCGCCGCCATGCGCCAGAGGTGCAGGTCCGTGCTCGCCATCGGGGCGGACGGGATGGAGGCCGAGCTGCGAGACGCGGGGCTGTCGGTCGTCATGGCCGGAGACGCCTCGATGGCCGGCCATGCGGGAGGCCCGCTGGACGGGCGTTCGATGCGGTGGTCGTCGGGCTCGATCCAGACGTCGACTACCGTCGCCTTGCGGTCGGCGATGCGCGCCGTCCTCGACGGGGCGCGCCTCATCGCGACCAACGCGGACACGCGCTACCCGACCGCCGGCGGCTTCCTGCCGGGTGCCGGATCGATCGTTGCCGCCCTGGCGACGGCCTCCGGCGTCACGCCGGAGGTGATCGGCAAGCCGTCGCCGGCCATGTTCCAGGCCATCCTCGAGGCCAGCGGCGTGCCTCCAGACGAGGCGGTCGTCATCGGCGACAACCCCGATGCTGACGTGGCAGGAGCCCACCGCGCCGGTTGCGCCGCGATTCTCGTCTTGACCGGCGTGGCCGACGCCACGCTCGCTGCCGACGCTCGACGGGAGAGAGCGCCCGGACGCGATCGCCGCCGATCCCGGCGCCGTGCTGGCGCTGCTCGAGCCACGCCTCAGCTGATGTTGCCTCGCCATGCGCCACGCGTCCCACGCCCGAGCGGCTTCCGCACGCAGCGGCGCCATGGCGACCGGCGGCGAGAAGGCCCGGGCGAAGCCGTTCAGCGCGATGGCGGCCAGCTCGTCGTCGCTCAGGCCGACCGCGTCGGCCGTCCGTGCCATCTCCTCGGTGAGCGTGGTCCCCGTCACGGTTCGGTCGTCCGTCGAGATGGTCACGCTGACGCCGGCGCGATGGAGCGCCGCGATCGGATGGCTCGCCTGGTCCGGCACGATCCCGGCCTGGACGTTGGAGGTCGGGCAGAGGTCCAGGGTCACGTCCCGCGCGCGGAGGAGCTGGAGGAGCGCCGTCGTCCTCGATGGCGGTCACCCCGTGGGCCACGCGGCTGATCCCGAAGTCGAGCACCTCGCGGACCCGCTGCGCGCCCGGGACCTCTCCCGCGTGGGCGGTCAGCGCGAGCCCGCCGTCCCGCGCCTCGTTGAAGGCGGCGGCGTGTGGGGGCGCCGGCCACTCCACCTCGGGACCGGCAAGGTCGAAGCCCGACGATCGGCGGTCCGAACGCCGCCGCCGCTGCGCGCCAGCTCGACGTTCGCCGCCGGCGGATGCGAGCGCATCGCCGTGACGATCAGGCCGATCAGCGGCGCGGCGCTGCCGTGCGTCGGCGACTGCTCGCGCGATCCCGGACGCGACCGCCTCGAGGACCGCGGTCACCGACAGACCGCGCTCGAGGTGCAGGCGTGGCGCCCAGCGAATCTCCGCGTACCGGACGCCGTCGTGCGTGAGGTCCTCGACGAGCTCGCTGGTGACACGCTGGAGCGCGTCACCGGTCTGGAGCAGCGCGATCGGGAGGTCGAAGTACTCGAGCAGCTGCGATTGGCTCGCGCCGTGCTCGGGCGCGACCATGCGGCGGCGTGCTTCGTCGAGATCGAGCGACATGCCGACCGCAGCGGCCAGCTCGACGGCCGTCTCCGGGCGGATCGACCCGTCCAGATGCTGGTGGAGCTCCGCCTTCGGGAGCGGGCGCAGCGCATCGGCAGAGACCATCCGCCCATGATAGGGACCCGTGCCGCCGCTTCCGCCGGCATTGCGGTGCTTGGCCTGGCGATCGTCCTGGGTCCGTTCGCCGCCGAGCCCTCGGTTGCGATCGCCGCCGAGCATCTCGTTCGTGAGCGGGCGACGGCAGCGGTCTCCGCCATCGACGCATTGCGGGCCGCGATCCAGCCGGGGCTCGAGGCCGCGCGTCACGCGGCGGCCGACGTGGTCAACGGCGACGAGACCGCCGGGCATCCCGATTCGTCGGAGGCGGCAGCGCTCATCGCGGGCGCCGAGGAATCCATCGTGCCGGCGCGGCACGCGGTCGCGGAGCTCGACTCGGCCAGGGTCGCGTGGCATCCCGATGCACCGGTGACGCCCCAGCTGGTATCCGCGGGCGAGCTCGCGTCGATCGCCGCGCAGCTGGCGGCCGCCGGCCCTGCGGCCGACGAATTCGCCGACCTGTCGGCGCGGGCGACCGGGCTGCCCGGCGTGCTGGAAGAGGCGTTCGTCGCCCTCGAGCGAGGTGACGTCGAGCGGGCGACAGAGCTGACGGCGCGCGCCCGGGCGGACCACGGCGCGGTCGTGGCGTGGGAGACCGATCTTCCGACGCTGCCGGTGTGGATCGAGACGACGGATGCGATGATCGGCGCCGTGGAGCGGATCCTCGAAGCGACCCGTGCCGGCGACGCCGCCGCGGCAGGTGATGCCGCCGACGAATTCGTCGCGCTCGCCGACGAGGCGGCCACCGCCGACCGTGCCCTGCGCATCGCGCTCAGCGAAGGGGGAGCGGCATTGACCGCGGCACCGCTCGGTCGGCTCGCGGCGGCGTTGGATTCGATCGAGGGCGCGCGTGCCGCGGCTGCTGCGGCCGCGTCGGACCTCGGCGGGTGACGGCCGAGCCGCCGCCGGATGCGATGATCGGTCGCACGCTGGCCGATCGATATCGGATCGACGCGCTGGTGGCCCGCGGCGGCATGGCGCGCGTGTATCGCGCGCGCGACGTCCGGCTCGAGCGCGACGTCGCCGTCAAGGTCCTCGCGCAGCCGTACGCGGATGATCCGGCCTTCACGGAGCGCTTCCTGGCCGAGGCGCGAGCCGCCGCGTCGCTCTCGCACCCGAGCCTCGTTCACGTCTATGACTCGGGCAGCGACGGAGATGCGCACTTCATCGTGATGGAGCTGCTCGACCGACACCGGTCCCTGCGCCAGGTACTCGACGAGAGCGGTCGTCTGCCGCGCGACGAGGTCCTGCGCATGGGCAGCGAGCTCCTGGCCGGCCTGCGCGTCATCCACGACCGGGGTCTCGTGCACTGCGACGTCAAGTCGGGCAACGTCATGCTCGGTCCGGGGGCAGCCAAGCTCATCGACTTCGGGATCGCGCGGTCGCCGCACGCAGCGGTCGAGGGTGACACGAGCATCGGATCCCTCAGGTACATGTCGCCTGAACAGCTCCACGGTGAGGCGCTCTCGCCCGCCAGCGACCTGTTCAGCCTGGGCGTCGTCCTCTACGAGGCGCTGACGGGACGGATGCCGTACGAGGGACGCACCCCCGAGGAGGTGAGCGCCGCGCACGCCGCCGGGGTCGTACGGCCGCCATCCGAGCTCACCGATGGAGTGCCGGGCCGGTTCGACGACGCGATTGTGCAGGCCCTTCGGCGTGACCCCGCGACGCGCTTCCACAGCGCCGATGCGATGGCTCGGGCGCTCGGGGCGGCCCGGGCCGAGGCGATGGACCTCCACGATGCGGACGAGACCCGCGTGATCGCAGTCCCGGGAGCACCCACGAAACGTGGACCCGACGCCGGCGGCTACGTGCCGCCACCCGTTGTCCCCGCGCGCGCCACCCCGGGGGGCTCCCGCCCGACGTTCACCCCCGGCATCGTCGCGCCGCTCCGGCCTGGCACCGCTGCTCGGTACGCTGCTGGTGCTCGCTGCGGCCGGCCTCGTGGTCGCCTTCGTGATCCTGCCGCTTCTCGATCTCGGTGCGGCGGGCGGCTCGGCGGAGCCATCGCCGTCCGTGAGCGCCGATCCGTCGGCGCCGGCGGGATCGGTGCTGATTCCCGACACGGTCGGCATGCCGACCGCCGAGGCGATCGACGTCGCAAGCGAGGCGGGCCTCGATTGGACCGTCCGCTGTGACGAGGACGCGGCGCAGCCGGAGGGCATCATTCACCAGGAGCCACCGGCAGACACGCCGGTGGCCCCCGGCAGCAGATTCACGATGTACTCGGCGCGCGTCTCCGACTGCCAGTGAGAGACCTATACTCCGCGGGTCCCACCCAGTCTCACGAAGGAGTCGATTGAGCATGCGCGTGCGCGCGACCGGCGGACCGCCGGCCACCGTCGATGCCGATGTCCTGGCCGTACCGATCTACCGCGAGGATGCGGAGATGGCGGGCGACCTTGCCGAGCTGGATGCTGCGTCCGGCGGCGCCATCAGCCGGGCGATCGAGTGGGGCGAGTTCAATCCTCTCGAGCATCCGCTTGCGCTGATCGGCGGGGGAGACCTGACGGCCCGTTGGCTGCTGCTCCTCAATGCCGGCGCGCGCGGGCGCGGCGCCTGGCGCGCGCGCCGGCTCGCGTCGGTTGCGACGCGCCGGCTCAATGGGCGCGGCGCATCGTCGCTTGCCCTCTGGCTTCGGGACGACGAGGACGACGCTGCGTGGGCGGCCGCTGCCGCGGGAGCCGTGGCCGGCACCTACCGAGCGACCGACGTGTACGGCCGGGTGCGAGACACGGACGCCATGAAGCGCTCGGTCGCCGACGTGCTCTGCATCGGTGCCGGTTCGCAGGCGGCGCTCGACCGCGGCGTCGAGATCGGGCTGGGCATGGCCTTCGGTCGGGACCTGGCCAACCGATCGGCGAACGACCTGTCTCCGGAGCGGATGGCCGAAGCGGCCCAGGCGCTCACCGCCGACGGCTGCACTGTCGAGGTGCTGGAGCCCGAGCAGATGTCCGAGCTGGGCATGGGCCTCCTGCTCGGCGTCGGACAGGGCGCGGCGCATCCGCCGCGCCTCATCGCCATCAAGTTGCCGGGTTGGGAGCGGGCGGCCGGTGGCGATCGGCTCGCGATCGTGGGCAAGGGCGTCTGCTTCGACTCGGGCGGCATCAGCATCAAGCCGGCCGAGGGGATGGGTGACATGAAGCACGACAAGTCGGGCGCCGCGGCCGTCATCGCCGCCGCGCGGACGGTTGCCCGGCTGGCCCCGGAGACGCCGCTCATGGCCGTGGCACCGATGGTCGAGAACATGCCGGGCGGCAACGCGCAGCGTCCCGGTGACGTCGTCCGCGCGATGAACGGGATGACCGTCGAGGTCACCAACACCGACGCGGAGGGCCGGCTCATCCTGGCGGATGCCATGACGTGGGCGGAGCGCGAAGGGGCCACGCACATCGTCGACGTGGCGACGCTGACCGGTGCCCAGGCGGTGGCATTCGGCGATCAGATCAGCGCGTACTTCGCCCGCCCGCGGGACTGGGGCGACCGGGTCGCCGCCGCCGCCGAGCGAGCGGGGGAGTGGTTCTGGGAGATGCCGCTCGCGCTCGAGTACCGCGCCAGCTACGACTCGCCGCACGCCGACATCGTCAACTCCGGGAGCCGCGAGGGCTCGCTCATCAAGAGCGCGGTCTTCCTGTCGGAGTTCGTGACCGTGCCGTGGGTGCATTGCGACATCGCGAGCACCGCCTACCTGGGCTCGGAGAAGCCCTACGGGCCGAAGGGCGCCACCGGTGCGGCGGTCGGCGCGCTCGTTGAGCTGGCGCTCGACTTCGGGGCAGCGGATCCGGCGTGAGCCGAGGAGCCCCGCCCGTGGCGGGCAGGGCTCCCGATCGGTCTAGGTGTTGTCGTCGACGGCGTCGCGGACGTCGTCCTTTGCCTCGCCAAATTCGTTCTGGACCTTGCCCTCGGCCTGGTCCATCTTGCCCTCGGCCTCGGTCGAGGCGTCGTCCGTGGCGTCGCCCCACTCTTCCTTGATCTTGCCGCCGGCCTCCTTGAGGGGACCTTCGACGCGGTCACTGTCCACGATGTGATTCCTCCCGTTTCGTCGCCGGCCGGGTGCCGGCGCTGAGCGGGCTCTTCGCATTCGGCGTGCCAAGGGCGATCTCGCGGCCGGACTGACGATCGGACTATGGCGGCGCCGATTTCGGCCCGTAGGATGGGTGGTGCCGCGGTGCACCGGGCACGCGGGTTGAGCGAACGCGGAGGCTGAGCGAGCGTGAATCCGGCGATCATCGCCATCGGTGGCGTCTTCGCCCTCGGCGGCGCACTTGCCGAACGGCTGGCCAGCACCTGGCCGGCGGACGAGGCGCGGCGACGCTCTGTCGGGTGGCGCACCGCCGTGCTCGCACTGGCGAGCGGTCTCGCTGGCGCCGGCGTCGTGGCCCGTTCGCAGCTGCCCTGGTGGGCGACCGGCATCTACCTCCTGCTGCTGGCGTTCCTCCTCGTCCTGACGGCGACCGACCTCGAGCAGCGGCGCCTCCCGCACCTGCTCCTCGACCCGCTCATCGTGCTCGCCGCCGCCTTCGTACCGTTCAACCCGGGCGTCGAGCCGCTGATGGCGCTCGTCGGCGCCGCGGCCGCAGTCGCCTTCCTGGGAGCCGTGGCCCTCGTCGTTCGCGGTGGCCTGGCCCTCGGTGACCTCTACCTGGTCGCGCCCATCGGACTCATGCTCGGCTGGCCGGCGATCTTCTCCTCCGTCTTTGCGGCCGCCTTCCTGTCCGCCGGCGCCAGCCTGGTCCTGCTCGCGGCGCGGCGGGTGGGGATGCGGAGCTACATCCCGTTCGGCCCGTTCCTGGTTGCCGGCGCCGTGATCGTGCTGCTCTTCGACGAACGAGTGCTGCGAATCGTTCGCTGACGGGCTGCCGTCATTCGACCGAGCCTGCCCCGGCTGTTACCCTGCGCGCGATGCATCCGGCTCTCCAGCGTCGGCGCCGTCACCTGATGATGACGCGCCGCACCACGCGCCGCGGCGGGCGCCGCCGCGGGCTTGCGACGTTCCTCCTCATCACGCTCGGCGTCTTCGGGCTGATGTTCGCCGGCTCGATCGTCGGCACGGCCGGCGGCATGCTGGCCGCCTACACCTACTTCGCGTCCGATCTCCCGGAGCCCAATGTGCTCGACGGGATCAGGCCGCAGCAGTCGAGCTACGTGTACGACCGCACCGGGGAGCAGCTGCTGGCGCGCTTCGAATGCCAGAACCGCGAGGCGGTCAGCTTCGCGACGCTACCCGACATGGTGTGGCAGGCGACCGTGGCCAGCGAGGACCGCACCTTCTGGGACAACAACGGCGTCGACTTCCAGGGCATCGTCCGCGCCGCACTGGCCAACCTGGAGGCCGGGCGGATCGTGCAGGGCGCCTCCACCATCACGCAGCAGGTGATCGACTACGCCCGTGTGCTGAAGGAGGAGGGGACGAACCAGGTCGATCCGAGCGCGTTGCCCGAGGCGAGCGTCGGCGAGATCGACCCGGACGCACCGGTCACCGAGCTCGAGAACGAGCCGGAGGTGGACGTCTGCCAGCCGCCGGCGCCGAGCAACTCGACCGACATCGAGGACAAGATCCGGGAGAACATCCTGGCGATGCAGGTCACGGCCGCCTATCCCGGCCGTACCGGCAAGGAACAGATCCTCGAGACGTACCTGAATCTCATCTTCTACGGCAACGGCTCATACGGCATCAAGGCCGCCGCCGCGAACTACTTCGGGCTCTCCAACCTCGAGGACCTGTCCGTTGCGCAGGCCGCCTTCCTGGCCGCCCTTCCCCAGGAGCCGTCGAACCTCGACCCCTATCAGAACCCGAACGGCGAGCCCGGCAGCGAGGCGGCGGCCGCCGATGCGCTTCGCGAGCGCGACCTCGTCCTGGGGGCCATGGAGGAGGAGGGCTACATCACCGCCAGCCAGGCGCGCGAGGCGCGGGCCACATCGTGGATGGAGATGGAGCCGAATCGGCTGACGAGCATCCTGCGCGAGCCGCACTTCAGTTTCCGCGTCCGCAAGGAAGCGGAGCGCATCCTGGCCACGCTTCCCGGGGTGACGGATCCGGCGCTGGAGGTCCTGACCGGAGGCTATCGGATCCAGACGACGCTCGACCTTCCGCTGCAGCAGGTGGCGCACGAGCTCGTGCAGAAGTGGGTCGCCAACCTGGCCGACAAGAACGTCAACAACTCGGCGCTGGTCGCGATCGACTCGGCCACCGGCGAGATCGTGGCATACATCGGCAGCGTCGACTACTACAACCGCGAGTCGCCCGAGGTCCAGGGCCAGTTCGACGTCGCGGGGCTGGGGCGCAGACAACCCGGGTCGGCCTTCAAGCCGATCACCTATGCGTCGGCCTTCCAATCCCGCGACGCGACCGTCTCGACGATGCTGGTGGATGCCATCACCGAGTTCGGCACGACCCCGGAGACCTCGTATCGCCCGACCAACGCCGACATCAAGGAGCACGGGCCGGTGCTGGCGCTGGACGCCCTGCGCTACTCGATGAACATCCCCTCCGTCCAGATGCAGTACCTGGTCGGGTCGCAGACGACCGCGGAGTTCGCCGAGAAGCTCGGCATCGCAAGCACCGAGTACATCATGGGGCAGGACCCCGGCCTGTCGCTGGCGCTCGGATCGGTGCCGGTCAATCTCACCAACATGACCCAGGCCTATACGACCTTCGCGCAGCAGGGTGAGCTCAACCCGGCCACCACGATCATCGAGATCCGCGACCGGAACAACCGCGTCGTCTACACGCGCGAGGACAATGGCCCGACCGTCACCAACCCGATGACGCCCGCCGAGGCATACCTGCCGCACTACATCCTGGAAGGCAACACCGATCCGGCGCGAAACCTCCTGTGGGGAACGCGCGCGCAGCTCGTCACCGTCGACGGCCAACGACGCCCGGCTGGATTCAAGACGGGGACGACCAACGACTTCCGGGACGTGTCGGGCTTCGGGTACGTCCCCGGCAGCCTGACGACCGGGGTCTGGATGGGCAACAACAACCAGGAGCAGATGTCGAACGTGCTCGGCGAGGGCCTCTTCAGCGCCGACGGACCGCTCTTCCTGTGGCAGGAGTTCATGACTCGGGCACTCAACGAGCCGTGGGACTGGAATGGGCAGAAGCCGGTCCCGCAGACGAGCTTCGAGCAGCCCGAGGGCATCGTCCAGGCGAACGTGTGCCGCTTCAGCGGCATGAGCGCGGTCAACAACTGCGGCCGCATCATCACGCTGCCCTTCCTCGAGGGCACCGTCCCCCCGCTCGACAACGTGAACACCAAGGGCTGCCTCGATCTCGAGCAGTACGTCGCCCAGTCCATCCCGGAGCGCCCCGACAACTGGATCATCGCGGCTGACACCTGGTCCGATCGCCTCGTGAACGGCCAGACCGGAGCGAGCGGCGATCCCGGCAGGTACCAGGACGACCTGCGCGTGCGGTTCGCGATCACCCCGCTCTACGGCGAGCGCGGGTTCCCGTCGGTGTGCGGCGAGCGCGTCGTCCGACCGCGCCCGGTTCCATCGGCCACGCCGAAGCCCAGCGGTGGCGGCGGTGGTGGCGGCGGCGGCGGTGGTGGCGGCGGTGGCGGCGGCGGTGGCGGCGGCGGGGGCGACGGCTGACCCGCTGCGCCGCGCGGCTAGAATCACGTTCGTGTCCAGCTCGGTTCTGACGCTGATCCTCGCGGGCGGCGAGGGCGAGCGACTCAGCATCCTCTCGCAGGTGCGGGCCAAGCCGGGCGTGCCGTTCGGCGGCAAGTATCGGATCATCGACTTCGCCCTGAGCAATGCGGTGAACTCGGGCCTCACCGACGTCGGGATCCTGACGCAGTACGCGCCGCGCTCCCTGATCGACCACATCGGGGTCGGCCGGCCGTGGGACCTCGACCGCAGCCGCGGTGGTGTCGCCCTGCTCCAGCCATTCATCGGTCGTGGGCGGGCGCGCGACTGGTACCGCGGGACCGCCGACGCCGTCCTGCAGAACCTCGACTTCATCGCCGATCGAGATCCGGAGCTGGTCCTGATCCTCGCCGGAGACCATGTCTACAAGATGGATTACCGCCCGTTCCTCGAGATGCATCGGGAGAAGGCGGCCGACGTCACGTGCGCCGTGCGGACGGTGCCGATCGAGGAGGCGCATCGGTTTGGGATCCTCGACGTCGACGGTGACGGGCGCGTGACGGACTTCATCGAGAAGCCGCCGAATCCGCCGTCGAACCTGGTGAGCATGGGGGTCTATGTCTTCAGCTGGCCGCTCCTGCGCAACCTGCTCGGCGGCGACCGTGTCGACTTCGGGCGGCACGTCCTGCCGGCGATGGTGGAGGGTGGGGGCCGCGTCTACGCGTACGAGTTCGCGGGCTATTGGCAGGACGTCGGGACCGTCGAGAGCTACTGGCAGACGAACCTGGACCTGCTCAGCGACGACCCGGGCGTTGAGCTCAACGACCTGGGCTGGCTCATCTACACCCGCAGCGAGGAGCGGCCGCCGGCGCGCATCGGTCCAACCGGATCGGTGTCGCGCTCGATGATCAGCCACGGCTGCGTGATCGATGGCACGGTCGAGCACAGCGTCCTCTCGCCAGGCGTCCGCGTGGCCGCGGGTGCGGTGGTACGCGACTCCATCGTGATGTTCGACGCGGTCATCGAAGCCGATGCGACGCTCGATCGCGCGATCCTCGACAAGGAGTGCGTCATCGGCGCCGGTGCGCGCGTCGGCGTTGGCGACGATCTGCGCCCCAACCGCGATGAGCCCGAACGCCTCTATGCCGGGATCACCCTGGTGGGCAAACGAGCCCGTGTTCCGCGCGGAGTCGAGATCGGCCGGAACTGCCGGATCGACCCCGGAACGACCGAGCGCGACTTCAAGCGTCGCCGGCGCATCCCTTCGGGTGAGACGGTGGTCGCCGGCGTCGCGTGACCGTCAGTGCGGGATCGCCGATCGACGGCTGGCTTCGGGCATTGGGCCTCGAGGTCATCGCCGCCGCCGGCGCTGCCGGAGATCCCGCGTTCAGCCGCGACGTGATCGTTGACGGGGACCGGCGCCTGGACCTGCGCGTCACGGTGGCGTGGGTGAGCGGGGTCGGCTGCTCACTCTGGGCATACTATGGCCTCGAGGCGATGGAGATCCCGAAGCGCACCTATGCCCGGATGCTCCACGCCAACTTCGATTATCCGTTCGTGAAGTTCGCCATGACCGAAGACGACCGCCCCATGTTGATGACCGAGCTTCCTCCGGCCGCCCTCGATCGAGACGAGCTCGGTCGAGGCATCACGCGCCTGGCGATCGTGGCCGATCGGCTCCTCGAGGAGACGGCCAACGCCGTCGCGGATCGGGGCCTGCTTCCGGACTGGACCGATCGTGAACCCCGGAATCGCGCGCTGCTCGACGCCTATCGCGCCGAGGTGACATCCGCCATGCCCGACTGGGAGCCACCGCGACCACGCGCGCGGCGGCGCGGACTGATCGCCCGCATCACGGGGCGCCCGTGATCCGGCGACGATCTGCGATCCCGGTCCTGCTGGCCGCCGTCATCGCCGTGTTCGCTATTCCGGCCGCCCCGGCGCGCCCGGCGGCCGCGGCGGAGTACACGCTGGAGACGTCGGCCGCATACAACGTCCAACCCGATGCGGGAACGATCGGGGTCACGGTCCAGATCAGCTTCACCAACACGACCCCGGACCCGCCGGGCCAGTTCAGCATCTTCGACCAGGTCAAGCTCGCCGTCCACGACCAGGCCGCGGAGGTCACCGCCTCCGACGACGACGGAGCCCTGGACGTCGCCGTCAAGGTCGAGAACGAGGTCAACGTGGCCACGATCGAGCTCCGCGACGAGCTGCGCTTCGAGGAGAGCGTCGACCTGGAGCTTCACTACACCCTGCGAGACGGGGACGACCCGCAGCTGCGGGTCCGGCCATCGGTGGTCGTCTTTCCCGCCTGGAGCTTCGGCACCGAGAGCCAGGTCAGCGTCGCGATTCCGACCGGTTATGACGTGCGCATCGACGGGGACCAGCTGACCGAGGGCGAAGGGGGACTGGTGAGTGGCCCGATCACGAATCCCGCGGCGTGGCTGGCCCTGGTCACGGCCACGCGACCGGCCGAGTACACGACATTCGAGGCGACCGTGCCGCTCGAGGGAGGAACGGCCGACCTCCGTGTTCGCGCCTTCGTCGACGACGAGGCCTGGGGAGAAGACCGGCTGGCATTGGTCGAGCGGGCGCTGCCGCTCCTCGAGGAGGAGATCGGTCTGCCGTATCCGCGGGTGGGTGAGCTCGTCCTGACCGAGTCGGTGGCCAGCAACGCATCCGGCTTCGCCGAGACCGCATCGGCAGGCACCGAGATCCTGGTCGCGTTCGACCAGCCGGAGTTCACGGTGCTGCACCAGGTGGCCCACGTCTGGCTCTCCCCCGAGCTCATCGAGACGCGCTGGATCCGTGAGGGCCTCGCCAGCGCGATGGCGGAGCGCGTTGCAACCGAGCTCGACGTCGCGCCGCCGTACGACCCCGTGGCGGAGGCGACCGAGCGCGCCGACCATGCTTTCCCGCTCGACACCTGGGCCGCTTCCGCCGACCCCGCGGCGGAGGGCTACGGGCATGCGGCGTCCTGGGCGTTCATCGCCGACCTCAGCGAAACGGTTGGTCCCGATGCGCTCCGAACCGTGCTCGTGCGCGTGGCGAGCTCGATCGGCCCGTACGCGGAGACGGAGGTCGACGCCGATCCGCCGGCCGACGCCGGCCCGCCCGAAGTGCCACTGACCAGCCGGGGCCTGCTCGATCACCTCGAGGCCGTCAGCGACACTGATCTCGCCGAGCCCTTCGGCCAGCGCATCCTGACCGAGGCCGATAGCGCGCTGCTCCCGGCCCGCGCCGAGTCGCGCGCTGCCTTCGATGGCCTGGTGGCCGACGCCGACGGCTGGGGCGCGCCGGATCCAATCCGCAGCGCCATGACCGACTGGCGCTTCGACGAGGCCGATGCCCAGATCAGCGAGGCGACGGCGTGGCTCGTCTCGCGTGATGAGCTGCTGGTCGAGATGGAGGCGGCCGGGCTCTCGGCTCATCGGCTGCAGCAGGCATACCGGTCATTCGGCGGCGGCGCGGAGGCGCAGGCCGAGCTCGATGCCCAGCGTGCCGTCGTCGACGCCTACGCCGCGACGGCCGCCGACGTGAACGGCGCGCGGACGTTCGTCGAGCGAGTCGGCCTCCTCGGCGGTCCCGAGCCGTCGGAGCAGCTGCGGTTGGCGAACGGCCGCTTTGCCGATGGAGACCTGCGTGGCTCCGCGGAGGCGATCAGTGAGGCGCAGCGCATCCTGGCATCGGCGGAAGGGAGCGGGATCGTCCGCCTCGTCAGCGCGGGACTCGTCGTGCTCGTCCTTGCTGCCCTCGCGGTCATCCTCTTCCGCAGGCGCGCGACGTACACTGCGCCATGACTCCCGAACGCCCGTCGCCGCACTTCCTGCCCGCCGCCGACGTTCTCTCCGGCGAGACCGGCGACGTGTACCTCGAGCGCGCGCGCACGATCCTGGCGGCCGAGAAGCTCGACCCGGTGGTGACGATGGAGATCTTCTCGCGCGGCGAGGGGGTGCTGTGCGGCGCCGAGGAGGCGCTTGCCTACCTGCGCGAGATCTTCGCCGAGGCCAACGGCGCTGCGCCACCGGTCGTCGAGTCGCTCCACGATGGCGATCGCTTCGTCTCGAAGGAGGTGGTGATGCGGATCAACGCGCGCTACTCGGCCTTCGGGCTGTACGAGACGGCCATCCTGGGCATCCTGGCCTCGGGGTCGGGCTGGGCGACGGCGGCACGCCGCATCGTGGATGCGGCGGACCCGGTCCCGGTCATCGGATTCGGCGCGCGTCACGTGCATCCGAGCGTGGCCGACCAGATGGACTACGCCAGCGTGGTCGGCGGCTGCATCGGTGCCTCGACGCCAGCGGGCGCCCGGCTGGCCGGGCTGGCGCCCACCGGCACGATGCCGCACGCGCTGGTCCTGATCTTCGGCGATACCGTCAAGGCCGCCGAGGCGTTCGATCGCCACATCGACACCGACGTGCCGCGCATCATCCTGGTCGACACGTTCAAGGACGAGGCGGAGGAGTCGCTGCGGGTGGCCGAGGCGCTCGGGGACCGGCTGTGGGGCGTCCGCCTCGACACGCCGTCTGAGCGCGGACGCGTGACACCCGAGCTCGTGAAAGAGGTCCGCGCGCGACTCGACCTGGCCGGGCACGGCCACGTCAGGATCGTCGTGTCCGGCGGGCTCGACGTCGAGCGCATCGGTGTCTTCCGCGAGGCCGGCGCGCCGGTCGACTCGTTCGCGGTCGGAAGCTACATCAGCAAGGCCAGCCCGATCGACTTCACCGGCGACCTCAAGGAGATCGACGGCATGCCGGTCGCCAAGCGCGGGCGCATTCCGGGACGGACCGAGAACCCCCGCTTGGAGCGGATCGACCTTCAGCGCTAGGCTTCACCGATGCAGCCCGATGCCACGCCGCCCGAGGAGCGCGAGTCCGCATACGAGCTGTTTCGCCGCGGCTCGCAGATGCTCGCCGACCGCCATCCCGGGGCGGCGGCCGTCCTGCTGGAGCGCGCCCTGGCGCTCGAGCCGGGGAAGGCATCGATTCTCGAGGCGCTCGGCCAGGCCTACTTCAACCAGGGCGATCACGCGGCAGCCGCCGACCGCTTCGAGGCCATCGTCGACGCCGATCCGGTGGCCCACTACGCGCATTTCGGGCTCGGCCTGTCGAAGGCGCGGCTCGGCGAGATGACGGCCGCGCGGCGGCACCTGCGCATGGCCGTGCTCCTGAAGCCCGAGAGCGAGGCCTACCAGCGCGCGCTGGACCGGCTCGGAGACGCCGCCTAGGGCGGGCGTTACGCGGCCTGCCGCCGCCGCTTGCGCTGCTCGCGCGCCAGCCGCGACTGGAGCAGTCCCAGCACGGCGGCTTCTTCCGGGCGCAGCGCGTGGGCGCCGCGTCCCGCCCCCCGAGCACGCTCGGCGAGTGCGTCCACAAGGGTGCCGTCGAGGTAGGAATCGAGGACGTCCGGGTGGACGTAGCAGGCACGGCAGACCGCCGGCGTGTTGCCGAGCTGGCGAGCCACGTTCTCGATTGCGCCCACGATGGCCTTCTTGCGCCCGGCGTCGTCGTCGATCTCGAGGAAGTCCTGGAGCGCCATCGAGGCGGCGACCGTGCCCGCCCAGGTGCGAAACTCCTTCGCGGTGAACTCCTCCCCGGTGATCTCGCGCAGGTACGCGTTCACCTCCCCGGAGTCGATCGACTGACGCTTCCCGTCGCCGTCGACGTACTGGAACAGCTCCTGGCCGGGCATCTCCTGGCATTGCTTCACGAGCCGCGCGAGCCGCTGGTCCGGGATCGGGACCTCGTGCTCCTTTCCCGACTTTCCCTTGAAGCTGAACCGGACGTTGGCGCCGTCGCCCTTGAGGTGACGGTCGCGCAGCGTGGAGAGGCCGAACGTCCGGTTTTCGCGCGCGTACTCCTCGTTGCCGACCCGGATGAGGGTCGCCTCGAGGAGGCGGACCACGAGCGCGAGCACCTTCTCGCGCGGCAGACCCCGGCGGCGGAGGTCGCGATCGGTCCGGCGACGGATCCGGGGCAGCGCCCGGGCGAACTCGATCATGCGCCCGTACTTCGCCTCGTCCCGCACCTCACGCCAGCGCGGGTGATAGCGGTACTGCTTGCGGCCGCGAGCGTCGCGGCCGGTGGCCTGGATGTGGCCGCGCCTGATCGGCGAGATCCAGACGTCGGTCCACGCCGGCGGGATGGCCAGCCGCTTGAACCACGCGATCCGATCCGGATCGGCGATGCGGCGGCCATCGGTGCCGATGTAGCTGAATCCGCGCCCGGACGCCCTGCGGCGAATTCCGGGCATCGTGTCGCTCACGTAGCGCAGCCCCGCTTCCTCGGCGGAGGCCTGCGGGTCGTCGATCTCGAGGGTCATCTCGGAGCCGCCATGGGCAACCGGCGTGCCAGCGACCTCAGTGGCCGAGGCGCCGAGACAACCAGCCGATGCCGGCGATCGACTTGGCATCGGCGATACGGCCGTCGTCGACGGCGGCGAGGGCGTCCGGCAGGGTGAGCCATGACGGCTCGAGCAGCTCGTCCGCATCGGCCTCGGCGGTGGCGTCCGTCAGGCCGGTGGCCAGGTACACGTGCATGAGCTCCGTGCAGAATCCCGGTGCGGTGAAGAAGCGCGGCCCCTCGACCCAGGTCGTTGCGGCCAGGCCGACCTCCTCGGCCAGCTCGCGGCGCGCCGTCTCCGCCGGTGGCTCGCCCGGCTCGAGCGTCCCGGCGGGGATCTCGAGCAGCACCTGGCCGGTGGCGTGCCGCCACTGGCGGACCATCGCCAGCCGCTCGCCGTCCCAGGCGAGCATGGCGACGGCCCCGGGGTGCTCGAGGATCTCGCGCGTGGTGCGGTGCCCGTCGGAGCGCTCGATCTCGTCCACCCGCATGCGGATGTACCGCCCTGCCCAGGGATACGTGCTGCTGAGGGTTCGCTCTTCCATCGCGCCATGCTACCGGGCAGGCCGAATGTACGGATGGGCGCGTGCCGCTCTCTCCGGCTAGCATGCGGAGCGATGATCGAGGCCGTCGGGCTCACGAAGCATTTCAGGTCCCTGACGGCCGTCAGGGACCTCTCGTTCACCGTGGGCGATGGCGAGATCTTCGGCCTGCTCGGCCCGAACGGGGCCGGCAAGACGACGTCGATCCGCATGCTGGCCGGCCTCATCGGTCCATCGGAGGGCACCGCGCGCATCAACGGCCTGGAGCTCGGTACTCACTCGCAGCGGATCCGGGCCATCACCGGCGTGCTGACCGAGGCCCCCGGCCTTCACGAGAAGCTCACAGCGCGCGAGAACCTTGGCTACTACGGGCGACTGTATGGCCTGCGCGGCGCCAACCTGCGGCGAGCCGTCGACCGATACCTGGACGTGGTCGGGCTCGCTGCCGAGGGAGATCGGCGCGTCGGCGGGTTCAGCAAGGGGATGCGCCAGAAGGTGGCCATCGCCCGCGCGCTGCTCCACGAGCCGGAGGTCGTCTACCTCGACGAGCCGACCAGCGCCCTCGACCCCTCTGCCGCCAAGACGGTTCGCGACTTCGTCGCCACCCTCCGAGACGCCGGCCGCTCGATCGTGGTCTGCACGCACAATCTCGACGAGGCGGAGCGCCTGTGCGATCGGATCGGCATCATGCGCGGCACCTTGCTGCTGGTGGACACGCCGGCGCGCCTGCGGCGCCGCGGCCGATCGGCGTCGGTCAGGGTCGACCTGGTCGGTGCTCGACGGCCGCGGTCGTTCCTCGACATGCTTGCCGCGCTCCCCTTCGTGCAGGCCGCGCAGGCCTCGGACGGCGCCCTCACCGTCGAGGTGGGAGACCCGCGTGGCGACAACCCGGAGCTCGTTCGGGCGCTGGTCGAAGCGGGCGCCCGCATCGTGTCGGTCACCGAGGAGGTGGCCACGCTGGAGCAGGTCTACCTCGACATGGTCGGCGAGGCCGGGACGCGCGACGCGCGGATCGTGGAGGCGGCCTGATGCGCCCCGGGATGATCGCGGCGGTGCTCGGCAAGGAGGCGCGCGACCTGTTCGCCAACCGGCTGCTGCTCGGCGCCGTCGTCTTCCCGGCGCTGATCTTCGCCTCGATCCCGACCGGCATCGTCGCCTTCATCGAGTTGAACGAGCTCGACCCGCAGCAGATGGGGCAGATCGAGCAGTACATCGGCCAGTTCCCCGACCTGCCGGCCAAGCTGGCCGCCCAGGGATTCATCGTCCTGAACTTCATGGCCTACTTCCTCCTCATCCCGGCCATGGTGCCGATGGCGATCGCGACACAGTCCGTCATCGGGGAGAAGACGGCCAGGTCGCTCGAGCCGCAGCTGGCGACGCCGCTGGAGGTGAGCGAGCTTCTCATCGGCAAGGCGCTCAGCGCCGCTGCACCCGCCGTGGTCGCCACGTGGGGCGTGTTCCTGCTGTACGGCTTCGTGAATGGCGCGATCGCCGATCCGAGGCTGACGGGCCTCATCTTCAACGACGTGTGGAAGGTCGCCATGCTGACCCTGGTGCCGCTCATCTGCCTCCTCAGCGTCTTGCTCGGGATCATCGTCTCGTCGCGCGTCACCGACGCGCGGACGGCGCAGCAGATCGGCGGCTTCATCGTGATTCCGGTCATCGCCGTCGCCGTCGCCGGCTTCTTCAGCGGCCAGGCGTCGTTCACCATGCAGCAGGTGCTGCTCGGGGACCTCGTGGTGGCGTTCCTGGTGGGCGTCTCGCTGGTGGTCGGCAGCTGGATCTTCGATCGCGAGGCGATCCTGACCCGACTCGGCTGAGGACCTGCGTTACGAGCTTCGGTCCTGGATCTCCCATGCGTGGTCGAGGACGTGCCACGCGGATCGACGAGCCGCATATCGCGGCGACCAGGGCTTTCGCGTGTTGCGCGGGTTCGCGATCGGCTCGCCGGTGCAGACGGCGGTCATCGCATCGGTGAATGTGCGGCGCAGCAGCGCCATCGGCCTGGCCGGGTCCTCATCTGCCGAAGCGGGCGCTCGTGACCCGAGTCCGCCGAGGTAGGCGACCTCCGCATCGCGGACGTGCTCGATGATCTTCGCCAGCTCGCGCCCGCCGCCCCGGGGACCCTTCGTGAGCTCGACCCCGACCGCCTTCCTGGCGGCCGCGTCGAAGGTGGTCCACGACGCGCGGAGCAGGGCGAGCAGGCGCCGCAGGTCGGCCGCCGAGACCGGCTCGACCTCGGAGGCTGCCGGCTTGCCGGGCACGCCGAACTCGGTTCCGCCGTCGCCCTTGAGGCGCTCGACCACGTCGAGTCCTCGCGTCGTGGTCGGCGGCCTGAAGGCCAGCTTCGCGCGCTTGGCGACGGCCGCGTACCGAGGACCGTATGCGATCAGCGCGTCGAGCGCCTCGTCCTCCGTGCGGCCGCCGCGCGACCAGCCGGGCCAGTCGAGTGCGCTGGCGAACGATCGCTTCGGCGCCACCTCGAGGGCTACGCGAATCGACATCCGCTCGGAACGGGCTCAGGCCCCGTGGTGCTCGCGTCGGTGGAGCCGCTGGATCAGGGCGCGCATGATCGGGACCGCGATGGCGGGGTGCTCTTCCAGCAGCGCGGTGAACTCCCAGGCAGGGAAGAGGAGGCACTCCGTCTCGGTCGCCGCAATCACCGATGCCGACCGCGGATGCTCTTCGATGAGCGCGAGCTCGCCGAAGAAGTCACCCGCCTGTACGGCGCCAAGCCGCTCGCCGCCACGCTCGACGCGACCCTCGCCGCTCAGCACGATGTAGAGGGCGGTGCCGTTCGAGCCCTCGCGGACGATCTCCTCGTCCGCGCTGTAGGTCCGGCGCTTCCCGGTCTCGGCGAGGCGGTGCCGAATGCGGCTGTCGAGCCCCGCGAGGAGCGGGACCGATGCCAGTTGCTGCTCGAGCTCCACCGGCGTGATCCTCCGTGCGCTATCTGCCATTCGGCATGAGATTGGCAATCCTACCGCTCATCAGGCGTTCTGGCGCGGTCCGCCTGCGTCGAGCACGTCCGCGCGGGCAACGGGCGACTCGCGGCGCCGCAGCTGAATCGTGCGGATCTCGCACGGCCCGAGCTCGAGACGGAGCACACCGTCCGGCTCGATGGCCAGCGCGGCGCCCGGTGCCCCGCGGAGATCGGCCTCGCGCGCCTCATCGATCGATCCGCTCAGCTCGGCCGACCGGGGGTCGGCCGCGAGGTTCACCAGGCGCGCCTCGAGCCAGCCCTCATCCCGGCGCCGGAGCGACGTCAGCGTCACGGCATCGCCCTCGAGCAGCAGCGCGTCCTTGCCGGCGCGCTCGGGCGGCCACGCGGCGTCGCCGACGGCGGAGCCGGGCGCGGCCAGGAGCGCATGCCGGTAGCGCTCGGCGGCCGCCGAGACGCCCCCGGCGACCCAGTCGCCCGCGTGCGGATAGATGCCGAGCTCGATCCGCCGACGGCCGCGCATCTGCGCGTTCGGGATCGCCATCTCGGGCCCGGCCGGGTCCTGCCGGTACGGATTGTCGTTGCGGCTGATGAGGCCGATCGACCGAAGAACGGTGATGGCGAGCTCGGCTCCGGCCTCGCCGTCCGGAGCAGCAGTCAGCTCGTACTCGGACAGGTGGCCGAGCAGGATCGCCATGCCGCCGGCATCCACCCATCCGTGCGCGGGGAACGTGGCGAGCGGCTCCTCCCGATAGCCCCCCTCGCCGCTCAATCCACGCTCGACCACGGCGAACTGGCCCTCGGCATGAGAGGCATCGGCCCTGCGCGGCATCGGCGCGTGGAAGCGCACCCGATGGTCGTCCGAGTGGTTGACGAACGCGATTGAGGCACGCAGGAAGGGCTCGTCGGCGCGCAGCTCGACCTCCATGGCGAGATCGGTCGCCTCCAGCTCGGCCGTTCGCGCCGACCCATCCTCCAGCACGCCGGACGGCCAGGCGAAGCGGCGGGTGATCGCCAGGCGGCCGCGCACCGGGCCGGCCAGCTGGACGTCGACGCTGACCGCGGATGGGGTATCGACCAGCAGGTCCGACGCCGGCGGGGCGTAGTTGTAGGAGTCGCCGAAGTCGCCGCCGTCCACGATGCGGCCGACGCCGTCAGCGACAACACCGTCGGGCGTCTCGAGCCGAAGCGTGCCATCGTCGCGAACGGAGACGCTCAGCAGGCCATTGCTCATCGCCCGCCCGTCACCGTCCACCCGGACCAGGTTCTGGCCTTCGCCCTGATCCTCCACCGCCCGGACGGCGGTCCAGCCGAGAGCCGGCGTCGGGACCGATGCGGCGAGTGTCCGCCGCGGTCGCGCCACGATCCTGATCCGCCAGGTGTCGTCCGGTGCCGCGCGCATCGCGGCGGTCACCTCAGCCCGCAGCCCGTCCACGTCGAGCCACGCCGGTTCGGGATCCGTGTCGACCTCGAGCGTCATGGTGCGGCCGTCGATCCGGTAGCCGTTCCACGCGTGGTCGAACACCTCGCGACCGTGGAAGCGACGGAACAGGTCGTCGACCTCATCCCCCCGCAGCGACTCGTCGAACAGGATCGGCTCCTTGCGGCGCAGCTCCTGGGTGGAGACGCGGCTTCCGTCCGGCAGCTCGAGCGCGACCGACTCCCACGCCTCCGGCACCAGGAGCTCGGCCTCGAGGAGCCCGGTCCGCGCCATCGGCGAGGGGTTGACGATCGCCACGGCACCCCGGGGCACCCAGCCGGCAATCGCACCGGCTGCGCGGCGTGCGAGTGCCGCGCCAATCTGCTCCGCTTCGGCGAACCGGACGAGGACCTGGCTGACGACCGGATCGATGCTGCAGCCACAGATGGAATCGTGTGCGCTGTTCTCGACCACCTTTCGCCACG
The DNA here is from genome assembly GCA_963789435.1 of uncultured Chloroflexia bacterium. Taxonomy (GTDB): domain Bacteria; phylum Chloroflexota; class Limnocylindria; order QHBO01; family QHBO01; genus JACDBZ01. The sequence continues at coordinate 551,623 of CAWBKO010000001.1, read as the reverse complement.
CCAGGGCGAGGAAGGGAGCGGGCCAGCCTCCGGCGCCACGTGCAGGGCGCTCAGGGGCTCCGCGTAGCGCTCCAGGAGGGTCTCCGCGCGTCCGGCGGCCTGCTTGATGTCGATCCGGGCGCTCGCCACACCCATCAGGACGTTGGCGCGTGCACCGGAGCGCATCTCGCCGCGCCAGCACGGATCATCCGGCGTCAGTGTCGGGCGCCTCCGCCACGTACCGCGCCAGCGTGCCGATCCGCACGTTCGACGCCTCGTGCACCTCGTTGAGCCGCCCGACCAGCGCCGCGAGCTCGGGGACCGGCGCCGTGTGGTCGGTGCCGTACATGCCGAGCACGGGATCGTCGCCGAACCAGGGCTTCGCCCGTTCGATGAAGCGGTCCGCCGCGGCCTCGAGCCGGTCCGGCACGGCGAACATGCCGGCGGCGTTGCCGTAGCCCGACGGCATGTACTCGGCCCGCACCCACGACCCGTCCGGGCTCTCCCACCGAAATGCGTGGCGGTCGATGGCTGCCGGAACGCCTCGCCACACCACGGCGTCGCCGATGCCGGCCCGCCGCAGGATCTGGGGCATCTGGGCCACGTGGCCGAACATGTCCGGCAGGTAGCCGACATGCATCGGCTCACCGAAGGCCAGCGCGCGCGCCCAACCCATCTCGAGGTTGCGGACGAGCGTCTCGCCGCTCACCAGGAACTCATCCATCAGGATCTGCCACGGGCCGATCGCCAGCCGCCCGCTGGCGACGTGGCCTTTCAGCCGGTCGGTCTGCTCGGGACGGATCTCGAGGTAGTCATCGACCGTGGCCAGCTGGCCGTCGAGCGTGAACGCAAAGTCGGGCTCGGCCTCGAGCATGTCGAGGACGCGGTCGACAAGGTCGACCAGCTGCATCCGAAAGCTCTGAAAGGGCGGTACCACTCCCGGTCCCAGTGCGTGTGCGGAACGAGGTGGATGATGGTCTGGCGGGCAGAAGCGTCAGATGTCATGTGCCGGTGAGCCTACCGGGTTGGGGCCGACCTCCGCGTACGACGAATGACGTAGCGCAGCCCGGTCAGGCCTCCGGCGGTGCCGGTGATCACCGGGCAGGAAGCTCGATCTCGGCCACGACCGGATAGTGGTCGCTCAGCTCGCCCGCCTCGCGCAGGACTCGACAGTCCGAGACCGCCGCCCCGCGCGCGAGCACGTGGTCGATCCGCGCCCCGCTGTCGGTCGAGATGCGGGTCGCGTCGCCGGCCGCGGCGGCGAACCCGTCCGTCCAGCTCGCCAGGGGCGCGAGCTCGGTGCGTCTCGATGGCTGCGTTCAGATCGCCGAGCAGGAGGGCCGGGGAGGCATCGGCGAAGGCGGCCAGCGTCGCTTCGGCCTGCAGCAGGCGCTCGCCGGAGCCGATATGGCTGAAGTGGGTCGAGCCGACCGTCAGGCCATCGGTCTCCGCCAGCAGCAGGCAGCGCGGCTCGCGAACTGTGGGTGGGGCATCCGCGTAGCGGATCCCGGCCAGGCGGTGGCCTGCGCCGGCGGGCTCGACGAACGCGGCCATCGGCGCGGCCGGCAGGCGCGACGGTCCGCGACGTGCGGAATCCGGCGCGCGACAGCAGCGCGTTGCCGTAGCAGCCGGCGCCCAGGGAGGCGCCATCCTCCGCCACCTCGAAGGTGCGCACCGCCGCAAAGCGAACCTCCATGCCCAGCTGCCGCCCCAGGTCGCCGGCGTTGTCGACCAGGTCACCGTTCCGCGACAGGAGGGCGACTTCCTGGAGCGCCACCAGGTCGGCGTCGACGTCGCCGATGAACGAGCCGATGGCCGCCAGACGTTCCGCGCTGATGCGCGACCACCAGCGGTCCGGGAATGGACCCGGGCCGATGGCCGCGCGCAGGTTCCAGGTCATGACGCGGATGCGTCGAGCGGCCGGCATGTCGCACATTGTGACGGCCGGGAGGGACCCACTACTGGACCCCGGGGCTATACTTTCCGGACCTCGATACCCGAGCGCGAGCGAACCTCAAGGGGAGCGATCGCTATGCGCGCCGTCGTCGCCAGACTGTCCGTACTCGTGCTCGTCGCGATGGCGATGGCGAGTGGAACCGCTGCGCCGGCAGCCGCCGCCAAAGGGGGCACACCGGTCGCCGTCTGGCTGACCGACCCGGCCGCCGGCGTCTGGCTGGAGCGGCAGCCGGACGTGGCCTTCGCCGCCCGTGGCGCGACCGGCCCGACGATCATCGCGGTCGACGAACGCCGCGCCTACCAGTCGATGGTCGGATTCGGCGCATCGTTCACCGACTCGTCCGCCTGGCTCGTCGGCACGCCGCCTGCCGGCTGACCAGCGCGAGGCGCTCATGCGCGAGCTCTTCAGTCGTGACGGCGGCATCGGCCTGAGCATGGTCCGGCAGCCGATGGGCGCCTCCGACTTCAGCGTCACCGGCAACTACTCCTACGACGACGTCCCACCCGGGTCGAGCGATCCGGACCTGTCCGAGTTCAGCGTCGCGCATGACGAGGCGTACATCATCCCGCTGCTCCTGCGCGCCCAGGAGCTCAATCCAGACGTCGCGATCATGGCGTCGCCGTGGAGCCCGCCCGCCTGGATGAAGACGACCGACTCGATGATCGGCGGCAGCCTGCGGCCGGATGCCAGGCAGCCGCTCGCCGATTACTTCGTGCGGTTCATCCAGGCCTACGAGGCGGCGGGCGTGGAGGTCGACTACCTGACGCCGCAGAACGAGCCGCTCTTCCAGCCTGGCGGGTACCCGGGCATGCTGATGGTCGCCGGGGGAGCAGCGGGACTGGCTGCGCGACAATCTCGGCCCGGCGCTCGCGACGGCCGGCATCGACGCCGACGTCCTCGCCTACGACCACAACTGGGACGTCCCCAGCTACCCCGAGACGGTCTACGCGGATCCGGCTGCCGCGGCGATCGTGGCCGGCACGGCGTGGCACTGCTACGGCGGCGAGGTCGGCGCGCAGGGTGCGGTGCACAACTCGTATCCGAACGAGGAGGCGCATCACACCGAGTGCTCCGGCGGCGAGTGGCAGGGTACGCAGCGCGCGGCCTTCGACGCCACGATGGCGCTCGTCATCAACGCACCACGCAACTGGGCGCGCAGCGTCGTGCTCTGGAACATGGCGCTCGACGACGCCAATGGCCCGACCAACGACGGCTGCCTCACCTGCCGCGGCGTCGTGACGGTGCACGACACGCCGGGCGCGGCAACCTACACCAAGAACCTCGACTACTACGCCCTCGGCCACGCCAGCCGCTTCGTGCTGCCCGGCGCGGTGCGCATCGGCTCGACCAGCCCGGGCGCCGGCAGCGTGCAGGCGGTGGCCTACCGCAATCCGGACGGCTCGGATGTGCTCGTCGCTCACAACGCGGGGGCCGAGCGGCGCACGTTCGAGGTCGCGTGGGGACGCTCGTCGTTCAGCTACGCCCTCGAGCCGGGCGCGGCGGCCACCTTCATGTGGTCCGGGCGCCAGCAGGCCCCGACGCCCGGCTTTGACGCACTCGCGCGCAGCGTGGACGTGACGTTCGGCAACCCGGACGGATCGTCGGTCCTGCTCAGCTACGGTGCGGCCGAGGCGCGGTACCAGCACACGATCGCCTCCGGGACAGCGCTCCCTCAGCTACTCGCTCCCGGTCGGCGCACAGGTGACGCTCGGCACCAGCGAGACCCTGCTCTCCCGCGCCGGCTGGACGGCCACCGCATCGTCATCGGCGGGTGGCGACCCGCCCGCCAACGTCCTGGACGGCGACCCCGGGACGCGCTGGAGCAGCGGCCATGGGCAGACGAACGGGGACTGGTTCAGCCTCGACCTCGGCGCCCCGCGGACCTTTGACGGCCTGCTCGTCGACTCGACGGTCAGCACCGGCGACTTCGCGCGTGGCTACCAGGTGTACGTCTCGAACGACGGGGTCAACTGGGGACCGGCGATCGCCAGCGGCCCGGGCAGCGGCCAGCTGCTGCGCGTCGTGTTCGAGCCGGTGACGGCGCGCTACGTTCGGATCGTCGCCACGGAGGGCTCGGGAAACTGGTGGTCGATCGGCGAGATCAACGTGTTCACCTCGAGCGGATCGACCGGGGCACCCGCTCCCGATCGCGTGGCGGGCCTCCAGACCCGCGCGTTCAACGCCCCGGACGGGGCGAAGGGGGTGGCGGTGTACAACCCGACGACGTCGCCCGTCGAGTTCGCGGTGGCGACCTGGGACGGCCGCAGCATCACGTACACGCTCCCCGCCGGTGCGGCTGCGATCTTCACCTTCCGGGGCGTCCGTGGCGGCAAGGATGCCGTCCCGCCCGCGCCGACGACGACCGGCATCGCGCCGACGTCGGGGTTGCCCGGAGCGGGGGTCGTCCTGTCGGGCGCGAACTTCGGTGCGAGCCAGGGCAGCTCGACCGTCGCGTTTGGCGGCGTGCCGGCGCCGGTCTTCGCGCTGGACCGACACCGCCATCACGACCGCCGCGCCGGACGGCAGCAGCGCGGGCTCGGCGCCGGTGACCGTCATCGTCGCCGGCCAGACGAGCAATGCGCAGCCGTTCACCGTGCTCGAGCGCGGAAGACGCATTGCCACGCGATGCCTGGGTCGTCACGGCCTCGTCCAGTGCCGATGGTGAGCCGGCGTCGAACATGAGCGACGGCGACATCGGGACGCGCTGGAGCAGTGGCACGGGCATGGTGCCGGGGATGTCGGTCACGGTCGACATGGCCGAGGCCCAGACCTTCAGCCAGATCGCCATGGACTCCGGCGCCAGCAGCGGTGACTACGCGCGTGGCTGGGAGATCTCGGTCTCCGACGACGGCCTGGCATGGAGTGCCCCGATCGCCTCCGGGACCGGCTCGGGCCGGGTCGTGACCGCTTCGTTCCCGCCGCAGACGGCGCGCTTCTTCCGGATCGTCGAGACCGTCGATGGCGGCGGGTTCTGGTGGTCGATCGCCGAGCTGTACGCGTTCCCATAGGGATCACGCGCCGCCGGCCCTGCCGCCGGCGGCGCCGCTGCGTACCATTTCGCCGATGACTCGGTCCGCCGCACCTGCCCGTGACTGGCGCCACGACCCGGAGACGGAGACCCGGGTCGAGGCGCTCGTCGCCGCGATGTCATTGGAGGAGAAGGTCGACCTCGTCACCGGCGACCTGAACTTCGACTACGCGTTCTACAACGCACCGATCGAGCGGCTCGGCATCCCGGCGCTCACCATGGCCGATGGCCCGGCCGGTTCCCGCGTCAATGACCGGACCGTGAACGGTGGCCGCAGCACGGCGCTGCCGGCGCCGATCGCCCTGGCAGCGACGTGGGATCCGGAGATGGCGCGGTCGCTACGGAGACCTCATCGGCGCCGAGGCGTTCGCCACCGGCCACAACGTTCAGCTGGCCCCGGCGGTCGACATCGCACGCGCGCCGCGTGGTGGCCGCACGTTCGAGTCGTTCGGCGAGGATCCGCTGCTGCAGGCGCGCATGGTGGTGCCGGAGATCCAGGGCATCCAGTCGCACGCCGTGCAGGCGACGATCAAGCACTTCATCGCCAACAACCAGGAGTACCGTCGCTTCACGATCGACGTGCGGATCGACGAGCGCACGCTGCACGAGATCTACCTGCCACCCTTCGAGGCAGCCGTCCGGGAGGGCGCGGTGGCCGCCGCGATGGGCTCGTTCAACCGGATCAACGGCACGTACGCCTGCGAGCACCCGCGACCTCCTGACCGAGCTCCTGCGCGGCGAGCTCGGCTTCCGCGGCTGGGTCATGAGCGACTACGAGGCGACGTGGAGCACGGCCGAGTCGGCGCGGGCCGGCCTCGACCAGGAGCAGCCGGCTGGACGCTTCTGGGGTGAGCGGCTGGCGCGAGCCGTCGAGGCCGGCGAGGTGGACGACGGCGACGCTCGACGAGATGGTGCGCCGCATCCTGCGCCCGATGATCGGACTCGGGCAGCTGGAACGGCCGGTGGAGATCCGAGCGCTGCCGGTCGAGGCGCATGCGCAGACCGCCCGCGAGATCGCCGAGCGGGGAGTCGTCCTGCTCAAGAACGACGGCAGCCTGCTGCCGCTGGAGCCGATGCCGAGCTCGATCGCGGTCATCGGTCCGGAGGCGGACAACGCGTCGACCGCCGGCGGCGGGAGCGGCTGGGTGGCTCCGGTCCACGAGACGAGCCCGCTCGATGGGATCCGGCGGCGCGCCGGCGAGGGCGTGCGTGTCGCCTATGCGCCCGGGAGCGACCCGCTGCTCGGCCGCCGCGCTCCTGCCGGGACCGCCGCCGATTCCATCGGCATTCCTTTCGCCGCCGGACGGGTCGCAACCCGGCAGCCGGGCTCCTCGCCGAGTACTGGACGAACCCGAGGTTCGAGGGCGAGCCGATGCTGACGCGGATCGAGCCCCAGGCGGCGATCAATCTCGGCTTCTTCAACATCCCGGTCTTCAACGCCATCTCGCCCAAGCTGCCGCCGACGCCAATGGAGCTCAACGGACGGATCTCGGTGCGCTGGAGCGGGCGGCTGACGCGCGACCGTGAGCGGGCCAGCACGAGCTGTCGCTGACGAGCCTCGGTTCGGCCACGCTCTTCCTCGACGACGGCCGCTCCTGCAGGATCGATGCCGGCGACGGCTCGCCGCAGGCGGCACCGGCGCTTCCGCCGCCCCCACCGCTCGTCCCCGGCGCGGGAGCGGTGGTGGTCGAGCGCCGCCTGCACCTTGACGGCGGGCGAGCCGCATGCGCTGCGCGTCGAGTATCGGGCCGACTCCACCGAGCAGAACGACCAGATCGGTGCCCAGCTGCGGCTCGGCTGGCGGCCGCCGGCGGCGTCGTGCCGCCCCTGGTGCGCGAGGCGGCAGAGCTCGCCGCGCGAGTCCGACGTGGCCGTCGTCTTCGCGCGCACCTACGAGAGCGAGATGATGGACCGACCGCACCTCGGCCTCCCCGGCGACCAGGAGCTGCTGATCCGCGAGGTCGCGGCCGCCAATCCGCGCACGGTCGTCGTCCTGATGAACGGCGGACCGGTGGCGACCGCTCGGCTGGGACGCACAGGTCCCCGCCGTGCTCGAGGCCTGGTTCGCCGGGCAGGAGCAGGGAGATGCCATCGCGCGCGTCCTGTTCGGCGACGTGAACCCGTCGGGGAAGCTGCCCGCTCACCTTCCCCGTCGACGAGGCCCACACGCCGGTGGCGACCCGGAGCAATACCCGGGCGTCGACGGCACCGTCCACTACCGCGAAGGCGTCTTCGTCGGCTACCGGGGCTACGACGAGCTCGGGATCGAGCCACGATTCCCGTTCGGCCACGGCCAGTCGTACACCGATTTCGCCTACGCGGACCTCGATCTGCGGCCACTGCCGCTGGACGACCGATGGCGACCGACGCCGTCCAGCGTCTCGTTCGACCTCGAGAACATCGGCCCTCGCCCGGGGACCGAGATTGCCCAGGTCTACGTCGGCCCGCTGCCGGCCGATGTGGCCAGCCCGCCGCGACGCCTCGCCGGCTGGGCGCGTGCCGACCTCGCCGTCGGGGAGCGGCGACGTGTCACGGTCGCCATCGATCGGCGCAGCCTCGGCTTGGTGGGACGAGCGCATCGGTGCCTGGGTTCAGCGTCGCGAGCGGCACCCTCACGGTCGAGGTCGGGTGCCTCATCGCGCGACATCCGGCTGCGTGGCCAGGTGACGGTCCCGGGCTAGACAAAACGAGGGCGCGGCTCACGCCGCGCCCTCGCCGATATGGAGGCTGGCTACTTGACGGAGCCGGCCAGCAGACCCTGGACGAAGAAGCGCTGGAGGCTGAAGAAGACGGCCAGCGGCACGACCATGATCAGGAACGACGCCGCCGCCAGGATGTCCCACTCCGTCCCGTACGTGCCGAGCAGCGCTCCGACCTGCGTCGTCATCGGCAGTCCGGACGGGCGCGGCGCGAAGACGAGCGCGACGAGGAGGTCGTTCCAGACCCACAGGAACTGGAAGATCGCGTAGCTCGCCAGCGCCGGCACCGAGAGCGGGATGACGATCTTGCGGAAGATCCCGAACGTCGAGGCGCCGTCGATGCGGGCCGCCTCGATGAGGTCCTTCGGCAGCGTGATGAAGAAGTTCCGGAGGAGGAAGATCCCGAACGGCAGCGCGAAGGTCGTGTGAATGATCCAGATCGGGCCAGAACGTCCCGATCAGCCCCAGGTTCCGGAACAGGCTGGCTCAGCGGGATGAGCGTCATCTGGAGCGGCACGAGCAGCAGCGCGATGATCGCCAGGAAGAGCGTGTCGCGGAACGGGAACTTGACCCAGGCGAACGCGAAGGCCGCAGCCGATGCCAGGATCAGCGGGATGATCGTGGACGGCACGGTGATCTGCAGCGTGTTCAGGAACGCGTCGAACATGCTCTGCGACGCGAGGTCGGCGCCCAGGACATCGTTGTAGTTGTCGAGCGTCAGCTCGAGGTTTCCCGCGAAGATCGTCCACCATCCGCTGCTCTGGATGTCGCCGCGCGGGCGAAACGAAGTGATCAGCAGGCCGATCGTCGGGACGAGCCAGATGAGCGCGATGATGACCAGCGCGATGTGGACCGGAGCGCGTCCAACGAGCGCGCATCAGCCGTTCGGCCGGCGTGCGAGCAGGCGCCTTGACGGCGGTATCGGTGAGCGCGGTCATTGGATCACCTTCTCAGCCCGGAAGCGTCGCACGTTGAAGATCATCACCGGGATCAGGATGATCATCATGATCACGGCGATCGCCGCGCCATAGTCGAAGTTCCGTGACGCGAACGCGTCCTGGTACATGCTGAATGCGATGGTTCGGCTCGCGTTGGCCGGCCCGCCCTGGGTCATCGTGTAGATGAGGTCGAAGAGCTTGATGACGTTGATGACGAGCGTCACCGCCACGACCGAGATGGGCAGCGACAGCATCGGCACGATGATCCGCCGAAGGATCTGAGACTCGGTGGCGCCGTCGACGCGCGCCGCCTCGAGGATCTCGGTGCTGATGCCCTTCAGGGCCGCCGAGAGGATCACGGTCACGAAGCCGACCGATCCCCAGATGCCGGCGACGATCAGCGAGGCGTTCACCCAGCTCTGGCTTCCGAGCCAGGAGATGGGGTCGACGCCCACCGACGCCGAGGACGGCATTGAGCAGGCCGGTCCGCTCATCCGGGAAGTACACGAAGCGCCAGATGACGCCGAGCGCCACGGCCGCGATTGCCTGGGGGATGAAGACGATGGCCTTGATCACCGCCTCGTAGCGCACGCGCGTCGCCATGACGGCGACGAGGAGCCCGGCGAGGATGCAGCCCGCCGGTGTAGAAGACGACCCAGAGGAGGTTGTTGAAGAGGGCGCCGCGCGGCGGGAACGATCCCGAGGTCGAGGAACTTCGGGTCCGCCGTCAGGAGCCGGACGTAGTTGTCGAGGCCCGGTTCGAAGCTCAGGATGACCGTCGTGCACCACCGGGTAGAGCAGGAAGACGGCGAGGAGAAATACAGCCGGGGCGATGAAGAGGCTTGCGCCCAGGCTCCATCCTCCGGTGAGACCTCGCCGCGGCTGCCTGACAGCTTCGGCGGGGGTGGTCGCGGCAGTCATGCCGTCATCCTCCACTCGAGAAGTGATGATGGGCGAGGGGCGGTCGTGTCGACCGCCCCTCGCCGCGACGTTACCTAGCCGCCCTGCTCCGCCCATGCGGCGTCGGCTTCTGCCTGGAACGTCTCCAGCGCCGAGTCCAGCGAGCTCGGGTCGACCAGGATCGCTGAGAGCGTCGCCCCCAGGTCCGTGCCGGCCGCGAGGAGGTCGGCCCCGTCGTAGCGGGCAGCCGTCGCGTCGGCGATGTGCTGCGCCTCTGCCTGGGTCCGCTCGTCCGGATAGTCGCCGGGCTCCACGCCGGCGAACGGCGTGATGATCGTGCCACCGGCGATCCAGGCGGCTGCGCCCTCAGGGCTCGCGATGTACTGCATGAGCTCCGCGACGCCCGGATTGTTGGTGAACGCGCCCATCACGTCGCCACCGATCGTGATCGCGCCTTCGCCCGCGCCGCCCTCGATGGTCGGGAACGGGAAGAAGTTGATCGTCTCGCCCCAGACGAGGTCGGGGTTGGTGTCATCCGACGGCGATGCCGCCGACGAACCCGCCCTCGTAGTACATGTAGCGATCCGCGTCGGGCGCGTAGATCAGCGAGATGCCGGGGACGAAGTCGACGCCGTTCGCCTCGTCGTACCCGCCCGACGTACTCTTCCTTCAGGCCCTCGAGCATGGTCGTGACGGCGTCCTTGACGGACTGGTCGGTCCAGTTGCCCTCGGCAGTGAAGAGCGTGTCGTACGCCTCCGGGCCGGCCTGGCGGATGTAGATGCTCTCGAACCAGTCGGTCAGCGTCCATGTCGCCGTCCCGGCCAGCACCTGCGGAACGCCGCCGTCGGCGACGATCGCTCGTTCAGTGCGATGAAGTCTTCCCAGGTTGCCGGGACCTCGTAGCCGCCGTCGGCGAACAGGTCCGGCCGATACCAGATGGTGCTCTTCGAGTTGAGCTTGGCCATCAGCGCATAGGCGGTGTCGCCCACCTTGCCGACCGAGAGGCCGGTCTCGGCGAGGTTTCGGCGCATAGGCGCTCTCGAGGAACGCGTCGTCGATCCCGAGATCGGCGAGCGGGATGATCAGGTCATCGGCCGCGAAGCTTCGGAGGAAGCCGACGCCGGGGATGATCGCGATGTCGGGCGGATCGCCCTGCTCGAGGCGGTTGTTGAGGACGGTGCTGTAGTCCTGGCGAACCGTCGTGTACTCGACCTCGATGCCCGCTCTCAGCCGTGAACGCCTCGAGGACTGCCCCGAAGGCCTCACCCTCGGCGCCGCCCCACAGGGACGTGACCTCGATGCTGCCGCTCGCCGCCGCCGCTGCCTCCGGGAGCAGCGCTCCCATCGTCGCCGCTGTCCCCGGCGGGGCACGCGGTCAGCACCAGCATGACGATCATGAATGGTGCTACCAGTCGAAACTTGGACATCCGATTCCTCCACCTGACTGTGCGATTGCGTGGCGCTGGCCACGAATCTTGGTATGCGCTCTGGGCACCGATTGACGCCGATGCACGCCCAGCCCGACGCGGAAGTTGAGAGATCCCCTGCCTTCTCTTCGTACGGTTGTCGTTTCAGTCGGGTTCAGACGTGGCAGCCTCAGCTGACGAGCGTCTTCTCCGACTCTGGATCGAAGACATGGAGCTTGTCCATCGGCACGGCCAGCTGGACGGTGTCCCCGACGCTGACCTTCCGATCGGACGGCAGCAGGGCGACGATCTCGTTGCCCTCGGCCTGGGCGTGGATCAGCTCCTCGTTGCCGAGGTACTCGACGACGTCCACCTTGGCCGGGAACTTGACCGCGCTGCTCTCCTGTCCGTTGGCGAGCTCGATGTGCTCCGGCCGGAACCCGATCAGCACGTTGGCGCCATCCGGGCGCTGCTCTGCGGCCTTGCGCAGGCTCGCCGGTCAGCTCGAGCTTGGCGCCGCCGAGCATGAGGTCCTTGCCCTCCGCCTTCGGCGGTGGCGAAGTTCATCGACGGCGAGCCGATGAAGCCCGCGACGAAGATGTTGACCGGATGGTCGTACGAGGTCCTGCGGCGAGCCGACCTGCTGGAGCAGGCCGTCGCGCATGACCGCGATGCGGTCGCCCATCGTCATCGCCTCGACCTGGTCGTGGGTGACGTAGACGGTCGTCGTGCCGAGGCGCTGGTGCAGCCGCGCGATCTCGGCGCGGGTCTGCACGCGCAGCTTGGCGTCGAGGTTCGAGAGCGGCTCGTCCATCAGGAACACTGACGGCTCGCGCACGATCGCCCGGCCGAGCGCGACGCGCTGCCGCTGGCCGCCGGAGAGCGCCTTCGGCTTGCGATCCAGGTAGCGCCCGAGGTCCAGGATGCCGGCCGCCTCCTTGACGCGCTTGTCGATGTCCGGCCTTCTTGAACTTGCGCAGCTTGAGGCCGAACGCGAGGTTGTCGTAGACCGTCATGTGCGGGTAGAGCGCGTAGCTCTGGAAGACCATCGCGATGTCGCGGTCCTTCGGCGCCACGTTGTTGACGACCCGGTCGCCGATGAGCATCCGCCCGTCGCTGATGTCCTCGAGCCCGGCCACGCAGCGCAGTGCGGTGGTCTTTCCGCAGCCCGATGGCCCGACGAGGACCAGGAACTCCCCGTCCTTGATCTCCAGGTTGAGGTCGTTGACGGCGATGACGTCCTCGCCGTACCGCTTGTACATGTGGTCGAATGTGACGGTCGCCATCGAAGTAGCTCGCTCCATTCTCAACGGCAGGCCGCAGGCGGCCTGGTGGCCCATGCTCGGGAAGGCATCATAGTACGCTGCGCAACCCGCACCCTCCCCGATTCGATAGCACCCATGCAACGCGCGTTCCGATTTCTGCGGCGGTCGGCCGGCCGTCTGACCGATCTGCGTCCTTCTGTGGCTCGTCGTCGGGCGCGTCCGCGACGCCGTGCGACGCCGAAGGTCCGCCGCGGGTCGGCCGTCGCGGGCAGGGCGCGACGTTCTGCCATCACTGCTGGATCGATACCCGCGAGCCACCGCCGCGCCGCGCCGGCCGGTCGGCCTGCGAAGCGTCCCGCTCGATCGGATCGTGGGCACCATGCGCCACCCATCGCAGAACACCGCCGACTTCCTGCCGCTGCCGAAGCTGCGCGGGTCGAACTGGCGCGGCCGATGGCAGCGCATCACGCGCGCCATGGATCGGCTCGAGACGCTGCCGGCGGTCGACCTCGTGCAGGTCGGTGACGACTACTACGTCGTTGACGGCCACAACCGGGTGGCCGCGGCGAGGAAGGCCGGCGGGATCGAGGTCGACGCGGACGTCACGCAGCTCCTCATCCCCGGCGTGACCCAGCCCGGCCAGGCACGGTTCGACGCCGCCTCGCTGATCGGGACCGACGAGATCCGGCAGGCGGCACGTGGCCGCCAGGCCCGCGCCGTCCCGAAGCGAGACGCCAATCGAGGATGTGCCCCGACGCGAGCTGGCCGACGACCCAGGCGACCATCGATGACGGAGCGGATCTCGGTGCGCTGGCCGGACCCGGTCCCGTTCGTCAGCGTCGGCGGACGCCCGATCCGGATCCTCGCGGTCTCGGACGAGCCCGACCTCAGCATCGACTCGGCCGTGACGCGCGAGCGGATCGGTGCGGTCGACCTGATCATCGGTGCCGGCGACCTCGAGCCCGACTACCTCTCCTTCGTCGCCGATGCCTTCCACGCACCCCTTCAGCTACATCCGCGGAAACCACGACGTCGGCGCGGCCTGGAGCCACACCCGCCGCGCGCTGCTGCCGGAGGCGATGCGCGACGGCCGCCTCGTGCAGGAGGCGGGCTGCCCCTGCTGGGATTCTCCGGCTCGCCGATCTACAGCGATCGCGGCATGCAGGTCTCCTCGCTCGGAATGTGGGCGAAGGTCATCGGCTCCTGGAGCGCCGCGCACCGAGCCCGTCCGGTGATCGTCGTGACCCACGCCCCGCCGCGCGAGGGTGAACGACGCCGACGATCCCGCGCACCGTGGGTTCACCGCCTTCAGGTGGCTGGCCGACCGTCTCGGGCCGCCGCTCTGGCTGCACGGCCACACGGCGCTCGTGCGACGTGGGCTCGACGGCCGCACCGCGAGGCACAACGGCACGCTCTTCTACAACTGCACCGGTGCCACCGTGGTCGAGCTCCTTCCCCCCGACGCCGATGGATGAGCCGGTCCCGATTCGCAGGGCCGCCGTCGGGTGCCTGGTCGTCGCGCTCGATCCTTGCCGCGATCGCGCTGGTCGTCCGGCTCGCCATCTTCAGCGCCGCCGCCGCCCCGCGACGACACGGTGGTGACGGTCGCGACGGCCGCGGAGGTCGCGGGAGGTGCCGATCCGGCGGGACCTGCATCCTGAGCCGCTCGCGTGGCTGGTCCGGGGAGCGCGATGCCGGGGACGGTCGCGTCCAGGTCGCCGGTGATCGTGTACGCAGACGACGACGGGCGGCACCGTCGCGGTGAATGCCGCCAGCCCCGGACGGTCCGATTGCCCGGTCCAGATCTCGGCCGATCGGCTCACCGACTGCGACGGTCGCGGGTGGACCTTCGCGGGCATCCCGATCGACACGGCCGATCCACCGCTGAGCGGATCGCGGCCGACGTGACCTCGGGCTCGGTGGTGCTGGACATGTCCGCGCCGACTCGACCGAATGAGCGGGGCCATCCGCACGGCACGGGGCGTGCAAGCACGCGAGCCGTCAATCAAGGAGGACGCATGCCTGACCTCGGAATCTTCGGCTGGATCATCATCGGCCTGCTGGCCGGCGCCCTGGCGGGCGCCTTCGTCCCGGGCCGCCAGCGCTATGGCTGCCTCGGCACCATGGCCATCGGCATCATCGGCGGGCTCATCGGCGGCTGGCTCTGGGTGAACGTCCTCAACCAGGATCCGGCGTCCGGCTGGCTCGGCGCGCTGGTGATCGCCACGCTGGGCTCGATGCTCGTCATTCTCATCCTGCGCTCCATGAGCGGCCGCGACTGAGGCGGCGTCGATCGGTTGACCACGATCGGCGCATCGGCGACCATACCGACCCCGTCCTGTCGTCCACGGACGGGTTCGTGGTGGCCTTAGCTCAACTGGCAGAGCATCGGATTGTGGCTCCGAAGGTTACGGGTTCAAGCCCCGTAGGCCACCCCACCGACACTGGCTGATCGAAGCGGTCGAGCCGGAAGAGGCCGATGTCGTGGCCGGTCGCGCCGTCCATGGCAAGGTCGGCCATGATCTCGCCGACCACGCTGCAGAACTTGTAGCCGTGACCGGAGCACGCGGCGGCGACGCTGACCTGCGGTGACTCGGGCAGCCGATCGATGATGAAGTGCTCGTCCGGCGTGTTGGTGAAGATGCAGGCCTTGAGCATCACGGTCGGACCCGCACCGTCGGGAAAGTAGCGGGTCGCGAATGCGCGCAGCAGCGCCTCGTCGGCGGGACGCGCGGTGCGGTTCGGATCGTCGGGATCGATCGGCTCGCGCAGGTGGTGGTAGCGCCCGAACTTGAAGCCGGGCACGTCGTGGACGGGGAAGCCGTAGTAGCTGCCCTCGGCGACGTCGATCAGGAAGACCGGGAAGCGCTCCGGCGCGAAGAGCTCCGGCCGCGTCGGCTGGAGCCAGGCGACGCACCTGACGCTCCGGGACCGCCAGCGACGCGAGGCGGGGGACGAGCTGCCGCATCCATGGCCCGGCGGTGATGACGAGCCGATCGGCCTCGTACGAGTCGCGGGCCGGTCGTGACGCGCACGCCGCCGTCGGCGGCCGCCTCCCAGCGAGAGGACCGGCTCGCGGAAGCGAAGGTCGGCGCCGTTGGCGAGTGCCGCGTTGACGTGGGCGACGATCGTGCGCTCGGCGAGGAGGAAGCCACCGTCCGGCTGCCAGACGACGCGCGTCTCCGGCTCGAAGCCCGCGTACGCAGGGTACCTGCGGCGGAGCTCATCGGCCGAGAGGACCTCGTGCGGCAGATCGTGCAGCTCGGCCGCCGCAAGCGCGCCGCGGAAGGTCGGCCCGTCCTCCGGGCCGCCCTCGAGCGAGCCGGTCGTGACCAGCAGCTGCTCGCCGGCGCGCTTCTCGAGCTCGTGCCACAGCTCGTAGCTGCGTCGCAGCAGCGGGACGTAGGACGGGTGCTCGTGATAGGCGAGCCGGATGATGCGGGTCAGGCCGTGGGACGAGCCGAGCTCGTGGAGGAGGTCGTGCTGCTCCAGGCCCAGCACGCGCCGGCCGCGGCGTGCGAGGTGGAACGCCGAGGCGGTCCCCATCCCGCCGAGGCCGATGACGATCGCGTCGTATCGGTTTGCCACCGCGGGAGTGTACCGACCTCGATTTGACCTTGACGTCCGGGCCGATGGCCCCGGATGATGCGCTCAACGACGGTGGGTGGACGGCCATGAATTCGGTGGTGCTCGCGCGAACGGCCTCCGGCTCGACCTATGTGCTCTCGATCGGCCAGGACGGCGTGCATTGGTGCCGTCTGCCTGGCCGATCGTGGCGGCACGAGCCTGGAGTGCCAGCGGCTGGGAGGCTGCAGCTGCCCCGGATCGTGCCGGGCGAGCGGATCCTGATCGGCAACCTGCGCACGACCCCGGTGACGACGGTATCGATCCTGCCCGCCTGATCCCCACGATTGACCCGCCCCACGGGTCAAGGCGCGGAGGAGCCGGAGCTCTGTCGCGATCGACCCGCCACCACGGGTCAGATCGCGGAGGAGCTGCCCTGTTTTCGACGCTCCGTCGCGCTATGACCCGCCCCACGGGTCAGAATCGACGCGGCGCTAGCCTCCGCCGGATCGGTGCGGGGCACGAGGAACGCGGCGGCAGCAGCAGCGGCCAACGAGCCGCCGACGCCCAGCACGACGATGGCGGCCTCGATCGACGAGTCGGCGAGGACGCCGGCCAGAGCGGCGCCGATCGGCACGCCGAGGAAGTTGAAGGCCATCGAGACCGCGAACGCGCGTCCCATCCAGGCCCGATCGGTCCGTCGCTGACGAACCGTGAACAGCGCGATGTCCATCGGCCCCCAGAGCACGCCGACCAGCAGCGCCTCGACGGCAAGGATCGCGAGCCCGAGCGGCACCGAGGCCGACTGGCCGGCGGCAAGCAGGAGGAGCGCGACGATCGGCGCCATGCCCACGATCGGCCAGACCAGGAGCGCCCACTCGCGGCCGCGCGTGTCCATCCGCCCGAACAGCAGCGCCGACGCCATGCCCGAGATGCCCGAGACGGCGAAGACGAGGCCCACGACCGCCTCGCTCTGACCGAGCCGCTCCAGGACGATGAGCGGGATGACGATGGTGGTCATGCCGGCCGTGAGGTTCACGAGCGAGATCGCGAAGCCAAGGCCGCGCAGGGTCGGGTTGCGCCAGGTGTACACGAGGCCATCCCATGCATCCTCGAGCAGCCGCCCCTTCGAGACATTGGGCGCCGGTGGATCCGGCACGCCGATCAGCGCCAGCGCCGCCACACCGAAGGCGACACCGATCACGACCAGCGCCGCCGGCCCACCGAAGATCGCCACCATCGCCGCCGCGGCCGGCGGGCCGAGGATGGTGGCCACGACGTAGCCGTTCGAGTCGACCGCGTTGACCCGCTCCCAGAGGTGCTCGGGCACCAGGATGGGGAAGAGGCTGCGCAGCCCGACGTGGCTGAGGATGGAGGTCAACGACGAGACGAAGGCGATGGCGAGCAGCAGCGGACCGGGGAGCGCGTCGAGGAGCGCCAGGCACGCCGATCAGCACCATCGCCGCCAGCGCGACGACGAAGTCGAGGATGACGAGCCGGATGCGTCCATGCCGGTCGAGCAACGCGCCGGCCAGGGGGCTGATCAGGAGCCCGGGAAAGACGCTCATGAACGTCACCAGCCCCGCGAAGGCCGGCGACCCGTATCGGTCCAGGGTGAAGAGGACGATGGCAACGCTGACCATCGACTGCGCAACGCGGGCGATCTGCATCGAGATGAGCACGCGCCCAAGGGTCGGCACGCGCAGCAGCGCGCGGTAGGAGCGGTCCATCAGCGCGGCGGGCGGCCCGAGGCTCGGCGCAGGCGCTCGGCGGCCTCCTCCGGCCGGACGTCGTTGATGAAGGCGCCGGCGAGCGTCTCGCTGCCGGCAGGGTGCTTGAGCTTCCGATCGTCGCGCTGCGGAGAGACGATCTCGAGCCGGAGGTGGAGCGGCTCCGCGCCATCGGTGACCGGCGCGCCCAGCCAGCCCGCCATGTACGGCACCGGCCGGTCGAAGAGGGCATCGAGCCGATGCAACGCGTCCGCCTGCAGCGCCACCAGCTCGTCGAGCTCCTCGCCGGTCAGGTCGCCCAGCGAGCTCGCGTGGCGGCGTGGGACGACGTGGAGCTCGAACGGCCAACGCGCGGCGAACGGGACGTAGGCGACCGCTGCGTTGCCGGCCACGACGACGCGCCGCCCATCGGTCAGCTCTTCGTCGAGCAGGTCGCAGCCGAGGCATGAGCCGGTCCGCTGCCGATGCGCGGCCGCGCGCTCAGCAGCCCTGGTGACGCGCGGTGGGATGTATGGGTAGGCGTAGATCTGCCCATGCGGGTGGTTGAGCGTGACGCCGATCTCCTCGCCCCGGTTCTCGAACGGCAGGACGTAGGCCACGCCCCGGCTCCGCGGCGAGCGCCTCCGTGCGCGACAGCCAGGCGTCCGCGACCGTCCGCAGACGGACGTCGTCGAGGCCGGCGAACGTCGGCGTCGTGGTCGCTGCTGTAGCAGATGACCTCGCACCGACCCCGTGCGGCCTCGTTCGGTGCAGCCGCCGGCAGCGACGGGAATCGGTTCTCGAAGACGGCGACGTCGTAGGCGGTCGCCGGGATCTCGGTCAGCGTGTGCTCGCTGCTGGGGCAGAGCGGACAGTCGCCGGCCGCCGGCAGGTGCGTCCGCGTCTGCCGATGCGACGCGACGATCACCCACTCGTCCAGCAGTGAGTCGAAGCGCAGCTCGGCGCTGGATTGCTCATCCGCGAGCATCCGTCGATCCGCTGGCGGATCGCCGAAGCTGCCGGTTCGGTCGTCGAAGTAGTGGATCGATCTGCCGTCGGCCAGCTGCGTGCTGCGCGGCACGGCGCGCGGGCGGTGCATCGGTCAGGCGGTCGCTAGCATGGGCCCTCATCATGCGTCAGCGATCACATCCGCCGCCGGACCGATCGGCCGCGGTCCGATGAGCGGCGGTCTCCCGGCCGCGCTGGCGGCGATGCTGCCGGCGGACGCCGAGCTGCTCGGCCGAGCGCCCGGTCGCGCCAACCTGATGGGTGAGCACACCGACTACAACGACGGCTTCGTGCTGCCGGTCGCGCTCGGCATGACGATCACGGTCGCCGGCAGGCCGACCGATGGCAAGATCCGGCTGCGCTCGATCGGCGCGCGCGAGGAGGTCATCGTCGATCCGAGCGACGGCAGCGGGCCGACCGCCGGCTGGGGCCGGTACGTGGCGGCAGTGGTCAGGGCCTTCCTCGAGGAGGGCATCCCGATCCGGGGCATCGAGGGCGCCGTCGCCTCCGACCTGCCATCGGGCAGCGGCCTCTCCTCGTCAGCCGCCCTCGAGGTGGCCGTCGCGCTGGCGCTCACCGAGGAGCCGATCGACCCGGTCCGCCTCGCGCGGCTCTGCCAGCGCGCGGAGAACGTCCACGTCGGCGTTCAGTGCGGGATCATGGATCAGATGGCATCGGTCGCTTCTCACGCCGGGACGGCGCTGCTCCTCGACTGCCGGTCGTTCGCGATGGACCACGTTCCCGTCCCCGAAGGCCTCGAGCTGCTCATCGTCGACTCCGGCCAGCGCCGGTCACTCGGCGATGGCGGCTACAACCGTCGCCGGGCCGAATGCGAGGAGGCAGCGCGCCTGCTCGGGGTGAAGACGCCTGCGCGATGTCGAGCGTGTCGAGGACATCGGTTCGCTGCCGGTGCCGCTCGATGGGCGAGCGAGGCACGTCCTCACCGAGAACGCGCGGACGCTCGCGACCGCCGACGCCCTGCGCCGTGATGACCGCGCCGCGCTCGGGGCGCTCTTCGCGGCGTCGCATGCCAGTCTCGCGACGGACTTCGAGGTCTCGACGCCGGCGCTCGACACCCTGGTCGAGCTGACCGTCGGTGTCGACGGGGTCGTCGGCTCACGGATGACCGGGGCTGGGTTCGGCGGCTGCACGGTCAGCCTCATCGACAAGGAGCTGCCGGACGGGGAGGTCGCCGAACTCGTCGTCCGCTACGAGGAACGAACCGGTCTGAGCGCCCGCACCTGGCGCTCGGGCGCGTCCCCGGGCGCCCTCGAGCTGCGAGGCAGGCCGTTTGACTACCAGCGCCAGACGAGAGGAGTTCGATGCCGTTTCCGCCTGAGTTTGCCTGGGGCACCGCAACCGCCAGCTACCAGATCGAGGGCGCGGTCGACGAGGATGGCCGCGGGCCGTCCATCTGGGACACCTTCTGCCATGCCCCCGGAAACGTCGCGTACGGCGAACACCGGCGACGTCGCCTGCGACCACTATCACCGCTGGGCGGAGGACGTCGACCTCATCGCGTCGTACGGCCTCAACGCGTATCGCTTCAGCATCGCCTGGCCGCGGATCCAGCCCGGCGGGGTGGGCGCCCCGAACCAGAAGGGCGTCGACTTCTATCGGCGGCTCTGCGAGCGGCTGCTCGCGAAGGGCATCAAGCCGGCCGCGACGCTCTACCACTGGGACCTGCCGCAGGCGCTGCAGGACCGTCGGCGGCTGGCAGAACCGCGACATCGTCGAGCGCTTCGCCGAGTACGCATCGATCATGTACGAGGCGCTCGGCGACAGCGTCGCCTGGTGGATCACCCACAACGAGCCGTGGGTGGTGGCGGCGGTCGGCCATCGAATGGGCAGCATGGCGCCCGGCCTGACCGACCCGATCGCGGAGCTGCGCGTGGCGCATCACCTCCTCCTCTCGCACGGCGCGGCCGTCGAGGCGTACCGAGCGACCGGTGCCGGTGCCCCGATCGGAATCACGCTGAGCCTGTCGCCGATCTACCCGCAGCGCGACTCCGACGCCGACCGGCGCGCGGCAGCGCTCTGCGACGCGTATGTCAACCGCTGGTATCTCGATCCGGTATTTCGCGGGAGCTACCCGGCCGACCTGCTCGAGTGGTTCCGCGAGCGCTACCCGATGGACTGGCTCGTCGACGGAGACCTCGCGCGCGTGCAGCAGCCGACCGACTTCCTCGGCGTCAACTACTACGCGCGACGCATCGTGCGCGCGCCAGCAGGCGGCGACCCGGCCGAGTTCGCATGGGTGAACAACAGCGAGCACCGGCTGGACATTCCGCGCTCGGACATCGACTGGGAGATGACGCCGGAGACGTTCCTCGACCTGCTCGTGCGGCTCAAGGCGGACTACGGGTCGCCGCCGATCCTGATCACCGAGAACGGAGCCGCCATCGACGACACGGTGGGCGCCGATGGGCAGGTCCACGACCCGCGACGCATCGACTATCTGCGAACCCATCTCGCCGCCGTGGAGGAGGCGATCGCCCGTGGCGTCGACGTGCGCGGCTACTTCGCCTGGAGCCTGATGGACAATTTCGAGTGGGCGTTGGGCTATCGCCCGCGCTTCGGCATCACCTACGTCGACTTCGACACCCAGGAGCGGATCCCGAAGGACTCGGCGCGCTGGTACGCGGATGTCGTCCGGCGCAATGCGCTGCCCTAGGTTGGCCGCGATCACCACGACGCGGGGGAGGCCGGCGCGCAGCGAACGCGGCGGATCGTCGTCGGGTCCATCGGTGACGATCGAGTTCGGGCTGCTCTGTTCGGCGCTGACGGGCGGGCGCTCGCTGGCCGACGCCTGGAGGGTGTGAACGACGTCCGTCACCAGGAAGTTGTGGCGTCGACCGTCCTCGCCGATGAACTCGATCCGCTCGCCGATGCGGGGCAATGGTGCGGCGTGCTCGAGATCCGACGACCAGCCGGCCTCGCCTTCCACCTCGAGCGTCCAGGCGCTGCCGATCGGCGGCCCACCCCCTTCGTCGATCGTCAGACCCTCCTCGTCCATGACCCACGTTGTAGCACGCCTGGCCACCGAATGGCCAGATTCATGCACAGGCCGCCGCACCGGGCTGCGATGATCGCCGCCGAGGCTCCTGCGGAGAGGCCGTGAACGCACACGAGGACGAGGTCAGCCGCGGCAGGCGCGAGCGATGGTGGCGGTCCGTCCTGCTCATCGTCGCGACGATCTATGTGACGCTGCTTCTCGTCGCCCTCGTCATCCAGATCATCGGCGGCTTCGCCCAGATCCTCCTCATCGTCTTCGTTGCCTGGCTCCTCGCCTTCGTCCTCTCGCCGTCGGTCGCGTGGATCGTCGATCACGGGTGGATGCGGCGTGGCGCTGCGATCGGTGCCGTGTACGCCGCGACCTTGGTCGGCGCCGGCTTCCTGCTCTTCTACGCGGCGTCGTCGATCGCCGCTTCGATGGGGGAGCTGTCAGCGGAGTTCCCGCTGACCCGGGCCAGGATCGAGGGCACCCTTCGCGCCTGGGAGAAGGTCGTCACGTTGGGCCTCTTCGAGCCCGACCTGGTCGGTCTCTACCGGGACGTCGAAGGGACCGTGGGACGGGTGGTGGCCTCAGCCATCGGCGAGGTGCCATCGGTGACGCTCGCGGTGCTCGGCGGCCTCGTCATCGTGATCATCCTGAGCCTGTACATGCTTGCCGACAGCGAGCACATCCTCGCCAAGCTGAACCGTGTCGTCCCGACTCGCTATGCCGACGAGGCGGAGATTCTCGAGCGCACCGTCGCCCGGGCGTTCGGTGGCTTCCTCCGCGCGCAGGTGATCCTGGCGGCCATGCAGGCCGGGCTGACCATCGCCGTGGTCCTGCTCGCCGGCCTTCCGTACGGCTTCCTGATCGTGGCGATCTCCGCAATTGCGATGCTGATCCCGTTCTTCGGCCCGCCACTCGCCCTGCTGCCGCCCATCCTGGCCACGGCCATCTTCCACCCCGAGTGGCTCCTAGTCGTCGCGCCGGTGCTCCTGGTCGTGCAAACCTACCTCGTCAACTACCTCCAGCCGCGCCTCATGCGCGAAGCGCTGGGCATGCATCCGATCCTGGTCCTCGTCGGCCTCCTCCTCGGAGCGCAGGTGGCGGGCCTGTGGGGAGCCCTGTTCGGGATCCCGATCCTCGCGGTCCTCAACGTCTTCTTCAACTACGCCGTCAACCTGCGCACGATCGACGAGACGCCGGCCGTGGAGCTGGAAGAGGTGCTCGAGGAGGTTCGGCGCGAGATGCCCGACGCCACGCCCGAGGCCGTCGCCGCGATCGCCGCCGACCGGGTGCAGCAGGAGCAGGCGGACGCCGGAGAGGTGGCGGACTAGCTCGAAGTCTACCCCGCGCGGTGCAGCGAACACGAGCGCTGCACGAGGGCGTCGAGCTCGACCGTCGAGAACGGCTTGTCGCGTGCCGGCGAGCTGAACGACAGGATCTTGTCGCCGGTCACGAGGACGACCGGGATCGTTGCCAGCTCCGGGTCGCGTGCCACCGCTCGCGAGAGCTCCCAGCCGTCCATGCGCGGCATCCGCACGTCGGTCAGCACGACGCACGGGATCGCGCCGCCCTGCAGCCGGTCGAGCGCGTCGACGCCGTCGGTGGCCACGGCCACGGCGTGGCCCGCCTCCTGGAGCGCATCGGCGTAGAGCGAACGGACCCGGTCGTCATCGTCGACGACGAGCACCGAATGCCTCTTTGCCATTGGCTCCCTCCCGCTCTCGCCCTCGTTGCCAGCAGACACCGTGCCGCGATCCCTCAACCGCCGATGGTCCGGTGCCCAACCCGTACCTGGGCCGGCTCGGGTCATGTCCCCGGACCGGACGAGTCGCCTACTGACCGCGGGCCGGGTGCGTCCCTAGGGTGGAGATGGGCCCGAGCAGCCCAACAACGCAGCCCTGGAGATACTGGATGCCCGTTGCCAACACCGCCCGTCGCCCGCGACGGATCATTGCCCGGACCATCGCGTTCGGCGCCAGCGCCCTGCTCGCCGCCGGGCTGCTGACCTGGAGCCCGTCCACCACGACAGGCTGGAACCAGGGATCCGCCGAGGCAACCCTCTGGCAGCTCCTGAACGGCGCGCGCACCAACAACGGCCTGGCGCCTGTTCAGCAGCACGGAACGCTCGTCGGTATCGCTCGGGGCCGCAGCGCGGACATGCTCAACCGCGACTACTTCAGCCACACCATCCTTGGCTGCGGGTGCCTCGTCTACAGCCAGTACGACGCCAACGGCGTGGCCTACGCACTGGGCCGGCGAGAACATCGGCTGGAACTCCGGCCTCGATGACGCGCAATCGCCGGTGCGCGTCCACGAGCGCTTCATGGCCTCCCCGGGCCACCGCGCCAACGTCCTGGATGGCCGCTTCACCTACGCCGGTGTGGGTGCCGCCGCCGCGGACAACCAGATGTTCCAGGGCTACGTCCAGAACACCCGCATGTACACCGAGCTCTTCCTCCAGCCACCTGGCGGCGGCGCCGGCGCCGGCGCCCCCGCCGACTGGTGGCGGTGGTGGCGGCGGTGGCGGTGGTGGCGGTGGCGGGTATACCCAGCCTGCGGCGCCGGTCGCACAGGCCCCGGCTCCCAAGACGCAGCCGAAGCCCAAGGAGATGGCCGTCGCGTCGCCACGGCGCCCCACCTCGACCGCCGGGATCGACGGCGTGGCCACCATCGTCGCGGCCGGCCCGAAGATCGACGTCACGGCTCGGCTCGTCGCCGACGACGCGCTCGGCAGTCCGCGCGCGGCGGCCACGCTCGCCGCAGCGAAGCCTGCCGCGACGGCGATGACGCGCGGCATGCAGGTGACCGGCGCGGCTCCGGCCGAGGCGGGACTCTTCGACGGCATCGTCGGCACGCTGCTGGGCTTCCTCTTCGGCTGAGGCTCCCGGGGCCGGTGTCCGGCCGGTAGACTGCCACGCATGGCCGTCATCCTCGAGGCGAGAGACCTCGTCAAGCGGTATCCGCTCGGCGAGGGCGAGGTTGAGGCACTCCGCGGCGTCTCGCTCCAGGTCGAGCGCGGCGAGTTCGTCGCGATCATGGGCAGCTCCGGCTCGGGAAAATCGACGATGCTGCACCTGCTCGGCGGGCTCGACCTGCCGACGTCGGGCGAGGTCGTCATCGACGGGATCGGGATCTCCGGGCTCGATGAGGAGCGCCGCACCCTGACCCGGCGCGACAAGACCGGCTTCGTCTTCCAGTTCTTCAACCTGATCCCGCTGCTGAGCGTCGCCGAGAACGTCGCGCTGCCGTTCATGATCGCCGGCGAGCCCGCCTCGACGGCACCGTGAACGGATCGGCGAGCTGCTGACGCTCGTCGGGCTGAGCGAGAAGGCGGACCATCGGCCCGACCAGCT
Source organism: uncultured Chloroflexia bacterium (assembly GCA_963789435.1). Classification (GTDB taxonomy): domain Bacteria; phylum Chloroflexota; class Limnocylindria; order QHBO01; family QHBO01; genus JACDBZ01. The sequence goes on along the minus strand of CAWBKO010000001.1, from coordinate 526,815 downwards.
GTCGGCGGGCGAGCAGCAGCGTGTGGCGCTTGCCCGGGCACTGGCGACGGCGCCGGCCATCGTCCTGGCCGACGAGCCCACCGGCAACCTCGACTACACCACCGGCACCGAGATCCTTGACCTGCTCTGGGACTCGGCCGATCGGCTGAATCAGACGATCGTGCTGGTCACCCACGACGCTCGGGCGGCGGCGTATGCGGACCGGGTCCTCGTCGTTCGCGACGGACAGATCCTGGACGAGATCGTGCTCGGGCGTCGCAGCGACCATGAGGCGCGACCGCTGATCGTGCGCCTCGCCAAGCTGGGGCTCTAGGCCGCCGATGCGCCTGGCGACGATCGCCTGGCGCGGGCTGCTTGCCCGCCCGCTCCGCACCGCGCTGGCGGTGATCGGGGTCGCGCTCGGCGTCGCCGTGGTGGCCGCCACCGTCATCACCGCCGCCGCGTCCGATGCCGCGCTGCGCAGCGCAACCGCCGACCTGCTCGGCGCTGCCGACGTGCGGCTCCGCGCGTTCGCCGAGACCGGCTTCACGCCACGCACCGTGCAGGCGCTGCGCGCCATGCCCGAGATCGCCGCGGCGGCGCCGGTGTCGGAACGCCAGCTCACGGTCCACACCGCTCCCGGCGAGGACGAGCAGGTGTTCTCGCTGCTGGTGATCGGGATCGACCCGGCCATCGATGTCAGCCTTCGCGATCCGCGCCTCACGGAGGGCGTCGCGCTCTCCGCCGACAGCCCGACCGACGCGCTCGTCGCCGCGTCGTGGGCCGCGCGCAACGGCCTCGTGCTTGGCGATGAGCTGCGTCTCGATGGGCGCCGCGAGGGGATGGACCCGCTGCGCATCATCGGGCTGATGGCGGACACCGGGTTCGCGGCGCTCGAGCGCGGCGAGGTGCTCGTCGTGTCGCGCTCGACGCTCGACGATTCGTTCCTCGTCCCGGCGCCGATCCGCTACGTGGATCTCGACGTCGGCGAGACCAGCGTCACCGATGCCGTGGCCGCGGTGACCGAGCGCCTCGACGAGCCGTTCATCGTCGAGACCGCGGCGGATGCGGCGGCGCGGTTCGCGGCGGCCCAGGCGAGCTTCAGCAGCGTGGCGTTCCTGTTCGGTCTGGTGGCCATGGTGGTCGGCGCGTTCCTGGTGGGCAACACGCTGGCCATGACGGTCGGTGAGCGCACGCGGGAGTTCGGCCTGCTGCGGGCCGCCGGCACGACCTCGCGCCAGGTGCTGGGCCTCATCCTGCGCCAGGGGCTGGCGCTCGGAATCGCCGGCAGCCTGCTTGGCGTCGTGGTCGGCATCGTCCTGGCAGCCGGCATGATCGCCTTCCTGGCCTCGACGCGCGCCGCGCTGGTGGTCGGCCTGCCGATCCCGCCGCTCGGGCTGCTGCTGGCGTTCGCGCTCGGGCTGGGCGTGACCCTCGCCGGGGCCGTGGTTCCCGCGCTTCGGGCGTCCAGGCTCTCGCCGATCGCAGCCCTGCGCCCTCGCCTCCCATTCCGTGATGGGGCTGAGCGACCGGCTGCGATCGCTGATCGTCGCCGAGCTCGTGGTCGTGGTCGTCGGGATCCTGCTCTTCCCGATCGAGCGCGCCGGCACGCCGCTCTTCCCGCTGATCCTGTCCCTCGCGCTCCTCATCGGCGGTGCGGTCGCGACGGCCTTTGTCCTCGAGCCGCTCGGCAGGATCATCGGCCGTCCGTTCGAGTGGATCTTCGGCGCGCAGGGGCTGCTCGGTCGCGCGAACCTGGCCCGGGATCGAGTGCGGACCGGTCTGACGGTGGGGGCGATGATGATCGCGCTGGCCGCTGTCGTTGCGCTCGGCACGGTGGCCGAGTCGGCGCGCGGCGGTGCCGAGCGCTGGGTCGCCTCGATCCTGCCCGGCGGCAACGCCATCCGCAGCAGCGTGCCGCTCGATGTCGAGTCCTTCCGGCCGAGCTTCGAGGCGACGCCCGGCCTGCAGGTCGCCAGCCCCGTGCTGGAGGTGCCGGCCGTCCGGGTCGTGGACGACGCCCAGGAGGAGGTCATCCTTGCCGGCATCGACCCCAACGTCTTCCAGGACGCGGGCGCGCTCATCGTCTCCGGGGTGCCGCGTGCCGACGCCTACGCCGATCTGCGCAACGGTGGAGCCGTCCTCGTGCCGGCCTCGTTCGCCGCTCGGGAGGGGATCGCGGTCGGGAACACGCTCTCGCTCGGCCAGCCGGGCGCCGAGGCGACCGACTTCGTGGTGGCCGGCATCGTCGACTACACGATTCCCGCGCGCACGCCGGACGGCGCGCTCCTGATCAGCTCGGCCGACGCGCGCGATCGGTTCGGTGTCACGACGGCGTCGCTGTGGGTCATGGTGCCGCAGGCCGGAATCGCGCCATCGGCCTTTGCCGGAGCGGTGCGCGACACGGCCACGCAGCTCGCGGCGCAGCCGCTGACGGCACGTGACCTGGCGGGCGACCTGGGCCGGTCGCTCGACCGGCTGCTGGGCCTCTTCGACGTCCTGGCGCTGATTGCCGTCGTCATCGGCGCACTCGGGATCGTGAACACGCTTGGGATCGGCATCAGCGAGCGCGTGCGCGAGATCGCCATCCTTCGCTCGCACGGCATGACGGTCGGGCAGGTCCAGGCCATGGTCGTCGCCGAGGCGGCAATCATGGGCGCGATCGCCGGCGTGCTCGCCATCGTCACCGGTCTCGGCGTCGCCTTCGCGCTCGTCAACGGCGGCGCGGCCGCCGACCTTGGAGCCGGCGTCAGGCTGCCCTGGGCGCTGCTGGTCGCGGTCGTCCTGGTGGGCACGGGCGTTGCTGCGCTGGCCGGCCTCTATCCGGCGCGGGTTGCGGCCTCGCTCCCCATCGTGCGCCACCTCACCCAGTTCGAATAGGAGGACCGATGCCGCCGACCCGCTTCTGGGAAGCCAGCGCAGGACGCGCCTTCGTCGGCCGTCTCGAGACCGGCAGCGACCTCGTGCAGGAGGTCGAGCGCTTCTGCGCGGAGCAGGGCATCACGGCCGCCCAGGTGACCGTCATCGGTGCCGTCCGCCGCGCGCGGTACGCCTACTACGAGCAGGGCGATCAGCGCTACCGGGAGCTCGAGTCGGCCACCCACCACGAGCTCGTCGGCTTCGTCGGCAACGTCTCGCTGCGCGAGGGCCGGCCCTTTTTGCACGCTCATGCAACGTTCGCCGATGCGGATGGCGCCACCGTTGGCGGCCACCTCCTGCCCGGCTGCGAGGTCTTCGCGGGCGAGGTCATGATCCGCGAGCTGGGGACGTCTCGCTGGTCCGCCTGCCCGACGAGGAGACCGGGCTGGCGCTGTGGTGACCGATCTGGACGCCCTGCTCGAGCGGCACACCCCTGACGTGCGCGAGGTATTCCTCGCCCTGCAGGCGCTGATCCGCGAGCTCATGCCCGATGCGACCGAGCAGCTCGACCTGCCCGATCGCCTGCTTGCCTTCGGCTTCGGGCCGCCGGGCGGCATGCGGCTCCGCGACCTGGCGGTAGCGCTCATCCCGCACACCGCCCACGTCAACGTGCAGCTGGCGGACGGCGCCCTGCTCGACGACCCGTCGGGCATCGTCGAGGGCACGGGCAAGCGCATCCGCCACGTCAAGTGCCGATCGCTCGCGGACGTTTCGAGGCCCGCCCTGCGCGCCCTGTTGGACCAGCAGGCCATCCTGCGGCGCGCGGTAGCGGTGGGACCAATGGGGGGTGGTACCCGGCCATGGGTCGGCCGATCCTGAGGTCACCAACACGCAACGAAGCCTGAATCGATGCCTCAACTCCTCGCGTTCGTCGGCCTCATCATCGGTGTGGCCCTCTACTGGCTCCTCGTGCGCCGGCGAGTCTTCGGCCGCGTCACCGGCATCGAGCTCGGCCGTATGCTCAGCGCCTCGAACCAGGTCGCGCTGACCCGCATTCGCGAGGCTCCACGCCGCAAGGTCGATGAGCTCGCCGCCATCGACAATCCACGCATCGTGTCGCCCGAGCGCCGGAGCGGGACGGATCGCCGAGGCGGCCGGGACCCCTGGCGAGGTCGTGGCCGACGCACCGGCGGCGATCGGCGCCGGAAGTAGCCCGCACGAGACAGGGCTGAGCACTCGCCCTCGATGGTCCACACTGGACCGCCTCATGACCTACGAAGCCGATCCGCGGGTCGACGCCTACATCGATGCGCTTCCGGACTGGCAGCAGGGGATCTGCCGACAGGTCCGCGACCTCGTGCACGCCGCAGACCCCGAGGTCGTCGAGACGATCAAGCGCACCCGCCAGCCGTACTTCGTACTGGACGGCAACATCTGCGCACTGCTCGCGGCGAAGGACCACGTCAACGTGTTCGTCTACGACGGGGGCATCGTGCCCGACCCCGATGGCATCATCACGGCCGGACACGACAACAAGACCGCGCGAACCGTTGCCTTCCGGCATGGTGAACCGATCAACGCGCCCGCATTGACCCGGATGTTCACGCAGATCATCGCCAACAATCGCGCCGGTGGCTGGCGAAAGCTCAAGGCAAAGGGCTGAAACGAACGTCCTCCGCTGAACCTCGGTCGGCTCGCGGGCGTACGCCTGTCGATGGACCTCCGCCGTCCCGCGATTCTTGGTGCTCTTGATCAGCGTGCTCGCCGCGTGCGCGAGTCCCACTCCCACCGACTCGCTTGCCAGCCGATCGTCCGCGGCCGGCCAGGAGGCGGTCCCGTTCGTCGCCGACGTCGACCGCCTGCACGCGGACCTGGCTGCGCTCCAGGCCGCGGCCGACGCCAATGGCGGCATCCGCGCCTCCGGGACGCCTGGCTACGAAGCCTCGATCGACCATGTCGCGGCGGCCCTCGAGGAGATCGGCTTCACGGTCACGCTCCCCGAGGTCTCGTTCGTCGGCTTCACTGAGCTGCCCGGCACACGCCTCGAGGTGGCCGGCACCGTCGTCGAGGGGGCGGACGAGCTGCACGCCCTGATCTACTCGCCCGGCGGCGACGTGACCGGCCCGGTCGCCGTGCTCAGCGGCAGCGGATGCGATCCGGCCGACTTCGCCAGCATTCCCGACGGCGCCATCGCGCTCACGACGATGGGGGGCTGCTTCCGGCGCGACCAGGCCGTCAACGCGGCCGCTGCCGGGGCTGCCGCCCTGATCGTCGGCTACCCCGGTCGTGGGCCCGGCGAGATCTTCCGACCGACCCTCATCGATCCGGAGGCGATCGAGATCCCGGTCGTGAGCGTCACCGAGGAGACCGTCGATCTGCTCGCCGATGCGGACGAGGCACACCTGGTCGTCGCCACCGAGCGGGAGGCCTCGCCGCTCCGCAACGTGATCGCACAGCTCGGCGACGGTCCGTCGGTCGTCATGCTCGGTGGCCACCTCGACTCGGTCCTCGACGGCCCGGGCATCAACGACAACGGCAGCGGGGTCGCGGCGCTGCTCGAGATCGCGCGCGGCCTGGCTGCGGCGGGCGTACCGGAGGGATGGGCCGTGCGCATCGGCCTGTGGGGCGGCGAGGAGTTCGGGACGATCGGTTCGCGCGCCTACGCGGCCACCATCGGCGACGAGGTCACCGCGTACCTCAACCTCGACATGACCGGGTCGGTGAACGGCGCGAACCTCGTCTACGACGAGGCGGGCGCTCCGCCGGGCTCCAGCGGACATCACCGAAGCATTCGACGCGTGGTTCGCCGACAACGGACTGGAGAGCGAGCACGTCGACATCGGAGGCTCGAGCGACCAGTTCGGCTTCACGCAGGCCGGGATTCCGACCGGCGGCCTCTTCGCGGGCGCGTCCGAGTCAGGCTCCGCATCGCAGCCGGGCGCGGGAGATGGCGGGCCTGCGATGGACCCGTGCTACCACATCGCCTGTGACACGATCGACAACGTCGACCTCGAACGCGTCGCGATCTTCGCCGAGGCCACCTACGCCGTGACCCAGGCGCTCATGCAGGCCGACCCCTAGCCCGCCGTCTCAGCTGGCGACGAGGTGCTTCATCGCGAGGAACGAAATCCCGGCAATCGCAATACCGATCGCTCCCATGACGATGAACGGCGCCGGAGGTCCAAGGAAGATCCCCCTGATGGCGAAGAGGAGATGGCCACCGGCGACAGCCAGCGACACGACGAGCCTCTTCCGGGACGGCTGCTCGAGGATCGCTCGCGCCAGCCGTGCACAGCCTGCCGCGAGGAGCGCGAACCCGAACGTGAGCACCCACGTCGCCTGTGAGCCGCCATGTGCCAGCGCCGCGCTTCCCAGGTAGACCGCGTAGGCGCCCTCGAGAAGCGAGACGACTGCCCAGCTCCAACCGACCACCGATGCTGACAGCGGTCGCGGAGATGCCGGAGCCTGCGCGCCGCGCGGGATGGAGTCGCCGCCACGAAACTGGGCCAGCAAAGCCACGCGGCCGCTGACGCCCAGCTTCACGTAGATGCTCGACAGGTGTGACCGAACGGTCGCCTCACTGACCGATAGGTGCTCCGCGATCTCGCGCGCCGGGACACCGGTGAGTGCCTGGTCAAGCACCGCCTGCTCCGCCGGTGTGAGGGCGGAGAGCCTGGCGATCGTCATCTGGGAATCATCGGTGTCCATGCGGGAGAGATTGATCGCCCACCACGATGGACGCATCAGTCAAACCGAGGAATTTCCCCGCCCGGATCGATGAATCCGGTCCGCCGGGACTGTAGGGGGCTCAGCGTCCTGACATCTGCCGTTATCCACGGCTTCACACGAGTTCACCAAAGTTGGGGATAACGTGCTGGCGTCCAAGCCGAGCGAGAGCCTAATCTCGTGGTCGAGGCGGCCGGCATCCCGACGGCCGCGGTGCATGCGATGAGGGGGAAGCCGCCATGACCTGGACGACACCGGACGAACGCCACGTCCACAACGACGCCGCGTGTGCGTTCTGCGGCAGCCGGGCGCCCGAAGATCCCGGCGAGATGCGCGAGGCCGGCTGGCAGGTGCGCAACGACTATCCAGTCAAGTTCCGCTGCCCGAGCTGCCGGCAGCGCCAGGATCGCGAGACGGTCGCCGCCTGAGCGATCTGGCACGGCCGAGGTGCTGGGCCGGATCCCCCGAGGTGCGCGTGATAAGCCGGGGTCCTCTCGAGGGGATTGGGAGAGGCCCCCGGCTCTACCCGACGCGTCCCTTCCGAGCCAAGGGAGGCTGCCAAGTGTCGCTCCAGCCTATAGGCCGAGCGATCGGGGGTCATGACCAAGGCGTCATATCTTCTCCAGACGTTCGCGGAACAATGTCCACGTGAAGCGGAACAAGTTCCATGAAGCGAGTTCGATCGCAGAACAGGAGCGGATCGCACTCCAGATCCGGGCGGTCGTGGCGCCATACCGCGACCACCTCGTAACTGACGATCCGGCGGTGTGCGATGGCTACCGGCTTCGCGCCCGCAGCCTCCTCGACGGCCTGGACACCGCGGTCATTCCGTTTCCGGACCTGCTGGCAAGCCTCACCGCCGCTCGGGCCGAATTGGACCTGGCGTAAGGAACCTCACCCGTCGGCGCCCGCCCGACTGGGCGCCTGCTTGCGCACGGGTCTCACCATGAACCGATGGGTGCGATCAGGCGCAAGAGCTTCAACGACCCGGATGCGCTGCGCGACCTTCCGCTCGCCAACATTCGGATCGCGCGCATCGGCTCGCACACCATCGGGTATGGCGTCGAGCAGCCCGGATGGCGGTGGTCGACTCACATGGGACCGGGGGCGGGGACGACATCCTGCCCGGTTCATCATGTGCAGGTCTTCCTCTCGGGCCGATTCGCGGTGCGCATGGACGACGGCGAAGAGGTCGAGTTCGGGCCGCTTGACGTGGGTGACATTCCACCGGGCCACGACGCCTGGGTGGTCGGCGACGAGCCGGTGCACATCCTCGATTTCGCCGGCAACAGCGATGCGATCGGCATGCCTCGCGAGCACGAGCGGATCGTCACGACTCTGCTGATGACCGACATCGTTGACTCGACCGGTACCGCACAGCGCCTGGGTGACGGCGCCTGGAAGCAGGTCCTCTCCGATCACAACCGGCTCGTGCGCGCCCAGCTGCTCCGGTTCGGCGGCTCGGAGGTCAATACCACCGGCGATGGCTTCCTGGCCACCTTGCGGAGCGCGGTCGCCGCGCTCCGATGCGCCGCCGCCATTGTCGCCGCGCTACGCGATACCGGGATCGAGGCGCGGATCGGCATCCACACCGGCGAGATCGAGCCCATGGCCCGCGACATCGGCGGCGTGGCGGTCCACGTGGTCGCCCGGATCATGGCGCTCGCGGGCCCGTCGGAGGTCTTCACCTCCGCGGTCACCGTCGGCCTTGCCGATGGGAGCGGCCTCGCCTTCGAGGGCCAGGGTCACCGGGAGGTCAAGGGACTCGATCGCCCGATCCAGGTCTATCGCCTCGTCTAGCAGTACAACCAGAACATGGTGTACTGAGCCCTTGATTGTTCGCCTATTGGGAGCAGCCGGCCTCGTCATCCTGGCCGGCTGCTCACTCCAGCCTTCACAGCCGACTCCGGTGCCGAGCTCTCCGCCCGCCTCGACGTCCGCTTCGGTGCGGCCGTCGCCATCCGATGCCGCCACGCCGACTCCAACCACTGCTGACCTCGTGATCCACTCGATCGATCCGCGTTTCACGACACCCACCCTCGACTACCGGAGCGATGGAACGTCGCTCATCTGGTCCTCCAGCGCGGCGGACGGGCCGACAGCTGTCTCCGCCGCGGACCTGTGGAAATACACGCCAGGTGGCGCCGAACCGGAACGAATCTTCGTGAACCCGAACCGCGACTCGAGGCTTGATCTCATTGCCGGCGACGGCGATGGGCACTTCGCTTTCCTCGAACGTAACGAACGGGTCCTCGGCGATTCGGGCTGGCAGCTCTGGTTCCTGGCCGAGCCCGGGGGGACGGCTCGACTGCTTGACGCCAGCGATGAGGCAAGCGAGACGGTCCCTCTGTTCGCACTCGACGACGCCCGCGTTGTCTGGGCGACGGTCCACCAGGCGACTGACGGGCCGCGGAGCGAGCTGCTGATGTGGCAGCTCGGCTCGGAGGGGCCGGTCGTCCTCGAGGAAGGCGACCCCGACGAGATCAGCTTTGCGTTCCCCGATCTGCTCGGCGACGAGCTCGTGTACAGCGCGTTCGAACTGCAGGGCGGCGACCCGGCGGCACAGGAGTTCCGGATCTATCGGCGCGATCTCTCCGACCCGGACGCGGATCCCGAACGCCTCGACACGAGCGGGGATGTGGCGATGCCCGTCCTGGGTCGCGACGTTCTGGTCTGGAAGGTTGCTCCGCAGAACGCGTACGGGTGGGGCAACCTCATCGTCATGGACGCCGATGGCCGCGACCCGCTGAAGATCGATACCCAAAGCATGCACACGGACCGCGAGCTCGCCTTCAACTATCCATCGTTGGGCGACGACTACCTTGCCGCTCTCGATCCCAACCACAACTCGCTGTACGTCTTCGACGTCGTCAATCGGCGGCCTCTGCTCGTGGAGGACCTTGGAGAGGAACGCCTGGAGGGTGAACGCGATGCCGTCATCGGCCGCCCCGACATCGCCGGACGGCTCTTGGCATACGTCCAGGGCTCAGACGATCAGAGCCAGCCGCTCACCCTGAAATATGTCGAGCTTCCCGCGGTGGAGCGCGATGGTGACTGAGCCAAGGACGCTCTCTATGCGTCGGACTCGAGCGTGATCGTCCAGGTTCGGGTCCGTCCGGCGGGTGGATCGACCTCGAGCGACCAGCGCGTGGCGAGGAGGTCGGCGATGTCCAGGGGATCCTCCGGATCTGCCACCGAAGAGAGGAGGTGGCTTGCCGCCTCGCCACGAACCCGTTTCGCGATGACAGCGCCGATGTGAGGCGGGCCTCCTGGCGACGGTCTGATTCGCAGGGTCACGGTCTGGTCGTCGAGGCCGGTCGGGCGACCGACAGCCTGGTAGGCACTGGAGCGCAGATCGAGGACCGGTCCGCGCCGCGCGGCCGCATCGAGGAGGATGGGAGGCAGGAGGGTTCGCCATGCGGGCTCCAGGCGGTCCATGCCGACCAGTCGCGCGCAGACGTTGAGACGGTACGGCGGGATGCGGTCCGCGGGGCGCACCGTGCCCCACAGCGCCGAGACGATGACCAGTTGCCGTGCGGCACGTTTCTCAGCGTGGGACGACCACGATCGCGCGTCGAGTCCCTCGTAGAGCGGGCCGGCATAGGTGTCGACGGCGGACCTCGTCGGCAGGTCGCGCAGGTGTCCGTTGCGTGCCACCTCGCCGGCGAGCGACGGGCTGACGAGCAGGCGCCGAAGCGCATCGGGGCCTTGGCTGGTGGCGACCAGGGCGTCCATGACGCGCTCGCGCATCGCGGTAAGCGACGGGAACGACAGCCGATCGAGGTCGAGCGGCGACCCGCGCTCAGGCGGCGGCAGCTTCGTCTCCGACGGTGGGAGGATGATCAGCACGACCGCATCCTAGGAGGCCTCGCGGCGATCTAGTATGCGAGGCGTGACGCAAGCGGCGTGGGGAAGCGTCCTCTTCTTCATGGTCGCCCCCGGGGTGGTGGCGGGCCTCGTGCCGTGGTCCATCACTCGCTACACCAACCCGGCCGAATTGCCCGTCGCAGTCCTCGGACTGGTCGTCGCCGCGCTTGGTCTCGCGGCGCTCGTCGCGTGCTTCGTGCAGTTCGTCCGTGAGGGCCGCGGCACGCCCGCGCCCATCGCGCCGACCGAGGAGCTGGTCGTCGGGGGACTCTACCGGTGGGTGCGCAACCCGATGTACCTGGCGGTCGGGGCGATGATCCTCGGGCAGGCAGTCGCGTTCGCCAGTCTCGGCGTGCTTGCGTGGTTTGGGCTGTTCGCCGTGGCCGTGGTCTCGTTCGTCACGGTTTACGAGGAGCCCACCCTGCGTCGCACCTACGGTCCCTCGTACGACGCCTACTGCCGCGCCGTCCCGGCGTGGTGGCCGAGGCTCACGCCGTGGGATGGAGCCGGGGCTCGTCGGCCCCGACCATGACTGATCGGTAGAGTTCAGCACTTCCCGGTCGTGATCTTGCAGGTGCACCCACCGTCGCAACGTGCGAAGGTTCTCCGTGCCAGCGGCCGCATTCGACCGTCACCGGTGTTCCGAGACTCCGAGATCGCAACAAGACCATCCAGGAGGAGGAGATCACCAACCATGACCTACCGAAGTTTGCGCATGCCGGCACTGCTCTCCGGCGCGGCGCTGTTGCTCGCCGCCTGCGGCAGCGGCTTCGAGTCCGAGTCCCCCTCGGTCGCTCCGGAGTCGGAGGCCGCGGGCGCGTCCACCGCCGCCAGCGCACCGGCCGAGCCCGGAGCGGACTTGACCATCCTCATCGGGTCGTCCGGCGACGCCGAGACGGACATCGTCACCCAGCTGGTCGCCGACTGGTCGGCCGAGTCAGGCACCGAAGCCGAGGTCGTCGTGGCATCGGACCTCAACCAGCAGCTGTCGCAGGGCTTCAGCTCGGACAATCCTCCTGACCTGTTCTACCTGTCGACCGACCAGATGGCCACGTATGCCGCCACCGACTCGCTCGAGCCCTACGCGGAGAACCTCTCGAACGCAGACGACTTCTATCCGAACCTGCGCGAGGCGTTCACCTTCGACGGCCAGTTCATGTGCGCGCCGAAGGACTTCTCGACCCTGGCGCTCATCATCAACTCCGACATGTGGGAAGAGGCTGGCCTGACCGATGAGGACATCCCGACGACCTGGGATGAGCTCTCGGCCGTCGCGGCGCAGCTGACCACCGACGAGCACCTCGGCCTTGCCTTCGGGCCGGAAGTGCAGCGCGTCGGCGTCTTCATGGCCGAGGCGGGCGGCGCGTTCATCGACGACGCCGGAACCACGGCCGTCGTCGACTCCCCCGAGAACGCTGAGGCGCTCCAATACGTCAAGGACCAGATGGCGGCGGGCTCGTTCGCGTTCTCGAACGACGCGCGTATCGACGCCGGCTGGGGCGGCGAGGCGTTCGGCAACGGCTCCGCAGCCATGGTGATCGAGGGCAACTGGATCGCCGGAGCCATGACGAACGACTTCCCGGATATCAACTACCAGGTCGCCGAGCTGCCGGAAGGCCCGGGCGGTCCCGGCACGATCCAGTACACGAACTGCTGGGGCATGGCCGCGCTTTCGGACAACATCCCCGGCGCGACCTCCCTGGTCGAGTACCTGACGAGCACCGAGTCGCAGCTCGCTGCGGCCGAGGCGTTCGGCGTGATGCCGTCGGTCGCATCGGCGGCGGAGGACTGGAAGGCGGCGTATCCGGAGTTCGCGGCGTTCATTGATGGCGCGGACTACGCCATCAACCTCCCATCGCAGCCCGGCACGGGCGATGTGATCGGCGACTTCAACGCCCAGCTCGCCACGCTTTCTTCTGAGGAGCCGGAGACCATCCTCGCCAGCGTCAACAAGCCTGCAGGACGCCCTGGACAGCCAGTAGGCTCTCCTCCCGGTCCGAGGTGGCGCGTGCGCGTCGCCTCGGACCGGGTCCACGCGGACCGAAGGCACCGGATGGTGCCGACGCGCTCACTGGTGGAGGGAGAGATGGCTGTAACGCGGCCGCGCGGCTCGATCCACGGCAATCGCGCTCTGGCTGGGTGGCTGTTCGTCACCCCGGCCATCGTCATCGTCGGCGCTGTTCGTGCTCGTGCCGGTCATCATGGCCGCGTGGGTGAGCATGTCGGACTGGTCGGGAATCGGTCCGCCATTCTCGTGAAGGCGTGAACTTCGTCGGTGCCAAGAACTACGCCGAGCTGCTCGGCGGCAGTGGCCTCGCCACGCGAGACCTCGGCACCGCGCTGCGCAACAACCTGTACTACGTCCTCCTCGTCGTCCCGCTCCAGACGGCCCTCGCGCTGGGGCTGGCGATCCTCGTCAACCGCAAGGTCATGCGCGCCCGCGGCTTCTTCCGGACCGCGTTCTATTTCCCGTCGGTCACCTCGTCGGTCGCGATCGTGGTGCTGTGGCTCTTCCTGTTCAGCGCCGGCGGACCGGTGAACAAGGTTCTCAGCTGGGTCTGGATCGAGGGCCCGAACTGGTTCCAGGACCCGCGCGGCGTCATCCACATCATCCTGGGGGCCTTCGGCGTGACCGCCGCGGACAACCCGCTCACCGGGCGACGATCCTCGGGATCACCGGCTGGGACTGGGTCTCCGGCCCGTCGGTTGCCATGTCGGCGTTCATCCTCATGGCGGTCTTCACCACGTCGGGCACGTTCATGCTCCTGTTCATCGCCGGCCTCCAGCAGATCAACCAGGAGGTGGAGGAGGCGGCGATGACCGATGGCGCGAACGGCTGGCAGCGCTTCTGCGGTACGTCACCCTGCCGATGCTCAAGCCCGCTCGTGTTCACCGTCATCACGCTCGGGCTGATCGGGACGTGGCAGATCTTCGAGCAGATCTACACGGGCACCCAGGGTGGGCCCGCGAAGACCACGCTGACGCCCGCCTACCTGTCGTTCAACGCGGCCTTCAACAACCAGCAGTGGCCGCGCGGCGCGGCCATCGCCTTTATCCTGTTCGCCATCATCGTCTTTTCCTCATCCAGCGCTGTCCTGCGCGAACGACTACTGTTCCGCGCCGAAAGCGGTTCAACGCGCCGCCAGGTGAGGAACCGATGACCGTACCCCATCAGTCGCCACGCGAACCGAGCCGCCGCGCCTCCGGCGCTCGGGCGCCGTTCGATCCCCGGGCCTCGATCGTGCCTGGGCTGGTCATCTACGTGGTTCTATCGCTCCGTTCCTCATCTACCCGTTCCTCGTCAACTGCGACTCGTTCCGACCGGACGCGGATGTCGTTCGCGAGCCGCTGTCCCTCGGGCTGGGGACCTGGACGGCGGCGGCCTATGAGCGGCTGTTCCCACTGCAGGACTTCCCGCTGTGGACCATGAACTCCTTCATCGTCACGGTCAGCGTCACGGTCGGCCGGGTGTTCTTCGACTGCCTCGCCGGCTATGCGCTGGCGCGCATCCCCTTCCGCGGCCGGGCCGTCGTCTTTGCGACGCTCATCGCGGTCATGGCGGTCCCGGCGTGGTGCTGCTGATCCCGAAGTTCCTCGTCATCAACCAGCTCGGAATGTACGACTCGTACTCGGGCATGATCATCCCGCTGCTGGCCGACGCTGCCGGCGTGTTCATCATGAAGAACTTCTTCGAGTCGATCCCGGTCGCCGTCGAGGAACAAGCCCGGATCGATGGCGCGGGAATCTTCCGCACGTTCTGGTCGATCGTGCTGCCCATGTCGCGACCGGCCGTGATGGCGATCGTCATCCTGTCGTTCCAGGGATCGTGGAACGAGCTGAGCCACTTCATCGTCTCGACCCAGAGCACGGAGCTGACGACGCTCACGAAGGGCGTCGCGCAGCTCGCCTCCGGGCAGCTCAGCCAGGGGTCGCAGTTCCCGATCAAGCTCGCCGCCGCCCGCTCATGACCATCCCGGTCGCCATCGTCTTCTTCATCTTCCAGAAGCAGATCATGAACGCCAGCGCAGGGGCAGTGAAGGAGTAGCGTCTAGGCGGTCTCAACCTGGTGGCGTGGAGCGGCGAGGATGTCCAGCGCCTCCGGGCCGACTCGTGTCTAGACTTGTACCGACGCGCGCCCGTAGCTCAGTGGATAGAGCAGCTGACTTCGGACTATGTCGGCGGATGCGCTGTAGCACCGAGCGTGGATGGGGGAGCGTAACGCGTCGAGTTATCCGCTGTCTGGCGAGTTCCTTCGCTTGTCTCCCGCAGGCACGCGACCGGTGCACTCCGGTAGCCAGATCACTGGTTGGAGCTCGTTGCAGGCCAGACTCCCAGGACCCGGTAGATAACGCTGGGCGACTCTGATGAATCACCGAGGCTGTAGATGAGGGGCTCATCGACGCCGGGGCCACGCATGCCCTGGCCTTCCGACATGTACCATAGTTGCGTCGAATTCAGGAACACGGGCAGGTTCCGGCCCTCCCCGATGAGCTGAGGGAGTCCACCTCTGACCAGGTCGACGAGATAGACGTCGTGCAGGCCATCCGAACGTCCCACTGAATAGGCCAAGTAACGTCCGTCGGGCGTGATCGTCGGGTTGTACCAGCTGACTCCCGGGAGGTACCGCTCTGGGTTCGAGCCGGCCGTCCAGCTCCAGATGTCGCTGCCCTGGCGGTAGTAAAGCGTTTCCGAGGTTGGCGACCAGACCGCCATTGCGGGGTGCGCGCCCTGGGTCCACCCTCCAACCGGAGGAAGCACCGACAGCACCTCTGATTCCCCCTCGATGACGAAGAGACTGTTGCGCTGTGGGATCGGCTGGTCGAGCACGAAGAGGTGGGCTCCCGAGTGTGTGTAGGCGCCCGGCTTCGAGTCGTCCGGTGTGCCGCAACGGCCGCCGATCGGGACCGGCACAGATGCGATGACGCGATCTCCGGCACTCGTCGTGATGTGCACGTCGTGTGTGCCCTCCGTCTCCGATACGGCGTGCGTCGTAAGCCAGACGACCTGCTCGAGCCCAGGTGAGACGGCGATGAGGCTGGGACCCCCTCTGCCCGACTCCGGCTCGAACGGTAGCTGGAACCAGTGGAAGCGCACCTCCGGGAGGTCGACTACGGCGTACGTGTGCGCGCTTCCACCATCGATCACCACGTGGCGGGCATCGATGAGCTGCACCGGCCAGATTTGGCCGAACGTACACGCTGTACTTGGGCTGGCGGGATCCGCGTAGTCACGCAGAACGATGTCGCTGGTACCCTCGGCCGCCGCCTGCAACTGAACGATGGCGACGGGGTCCGACGCGCCGATCGATCCACTGCATGCGATCGTCGAAACAAAGTCCGTCGGCTGCTGGACTGGCAGAAGGTCGAACGAGGCGCTGCTCGAGGTTATGGGCGGGCTGGTTGGGCTCGACGCCGGAGACGCGGTCGGCGCCGGACTGCTGGAAACGTCAGAGATGGTCGGCGTGGGATTGCTCGGCGCGGCGGAGGGAGATGGAGTTGCCTGTGGGGACGCGGCGGTGCATGCGCTGATCGCCAGCAGCAACGCCGCGCCGGCCACCGCTCCGGCGCGCGGGCGGGTAGCCTCTCGTCTATTCACAAGCCCAACCTATACCTTTGGCCTGCGGCCCGACTGCGGCGAGGCGACTTCGCAGAGACGGGTGCTCGCGGGGTACGATCTCCACCACTCCGCTCAGCTTGAGCGTGAACCAGGCGCCCGTAGCTCAGTGGATAGAGCAGCTGACTTCGGATCAGCAGGTCGGGGGTTCGAATCCCTCCGGGCGCGCCACATCCCTCGTGCCGCGATGTCCGTCCATCGGGATGACAATTTCGGAATGACCGCCTGAGACCGCGGCATGACACTGGGTGCGCGCACGTCGGTCTGGCGCTGCTCTGACCATCGCTGCGCTCGGTGGGGTGCGGTGCCATGAGGGGCCACGGCGAGGGACAACGAAGCTTCGAGATCGCGGGCACGCCAGCCGCACCGCCAACCGACGCTGAACCCTCCTCTTCGCGCGCGGATCAAGGGTCGTCGGAGGCCGATCAGAGCGCGTCCGACGCCGACCAGACCGCGACCGATGCCGACCAATCGGCGTCAGATGCCGACCAGACGGCCGCCGAGCGAGACGACGCGGACGCGTTGAGCGACCAGGAAACGGCGGCAGAGGACCAGGCGCGCGCCGACGAGCAGCTGTCCGCGCATCCAGGGGAAGCGGCGCTGCACGCCTATGAGGTCACGCGCGACAAGCGTGAGGCGACCAAGATCCATCGGCTTGCGACGCACCTGGGTCGCACGAGGACGACCGATCTCAGGGGAGAGACGGCGGCCGATCGCGACGCGACCGCGGCGGCCCGCGACGAGACCGCACGGCTGCGCGACGCGCGCGCCCACGCGATCGACCGCTCCATCGCGGAGTCGGATCGCGCCACTCGCCGAAAAGCTCGAGCGAGTTCGTGCCCGCGCCGAGGCCGACCGTGCTCGTGCCGCAGCGGATCGTGCCAGGGCCGCGGCCGACCGAGCCGAGGCCGCTCGCGAGCGCGAGCGGCTGGAGGCCGAGCTGCACAGCGCGCACCTCGACGACCTCACCGGTGCGTTCCGCCGCGAAGTCGGCTGGCTGGCGCTCGCCAACGAGATCGACCGGGCGCGGCGCGGCGATGGTCGCTTCGTCATCGCCTTCGTCGACGTTGACGACCTGAAGCGCGTCAACGACCGGGTTGGGCACGCGCGCCGGGGACCAGGTGCTGCGGACGCTCGTATCGGCGATGCGATCGCACCTGCGCTCGTTCGACCCGATCGTGCGATTCGGGGGCGACGAGTTCGTCTGCGGACTGGGTGGTGCCGACGTGGAGGAGGTTGAGCGTCGGTTCGACCTGATCGGTCGATCGGTCGCGGGCGACGTCGGCGTCGGCTTCAGCGTCGGGCTGGCCTCGCTGGCGGAGGGCGAGACGCTCGACGAGCTCACCGCCAGGGCGGACGCCGCGCTCCTGCTCGCCAAGAAGCGCCGCACGGCGACCGGCGGGTCGTCGACCGCCTCGGAGGTGCAAGCGCGGGTACGATGGGCGCATCTCGCACCGCCCGGTGCTACGGGAGATGCGAGCCAGGCGCCGGAGCGGTGGATTGCACACCGCTTCGGCGCCGCACCTCACGTGACCGGCGGCTGAACGAAGAGCGGCCCCGGCGCCGAGCCGGGACCGCTCCCAGGGTCGCGTACGAACGGCGCGTCAGTCGCGCGTCACGACCGGACGCCAGGTCCGCAGGCCGATGGCCGCGGCCAGCGCGAGCAGGATCGCGCCAAGCAGCGCCGGCGAGCCATCGCTCACCGGCAGGGCGGTGTTGGGCGGCTCGGACGCACCGACCAGCTGGCCGCGGATGGCTCCCGCCGGGAAGTCCGCGGTGTGGATGTTGACGTAGTAGCCGGACTGGTCGTCGATGATCGCCTGCAGCGTGGCGGCGTCCTGGTCCTCGACGCAGCCCTCGCTGGTTCCCTCGAAGCCATCGACGTCGAGCGGGCACGACCACGTCGCCGGACTCGCCCTCGGCGCCGATGTGGATGTGCGACTGGGTGACCGGCTCGATGTTCTCAACCGTCAGCTCCCAGCACGCGGTGCCGGCATCGGGGTCCAGCGTGATCTTGGCCGAGCCCGTGCCGTCCGCGTCCGTCGCCGCATCGCCGGCGAGGTCGGCGGTGAGGATCGTCTCGGCGGCCAGGGCCGGGCCGGAGAGCGCCAGCATTGCCAGCAGGCCGAGTGCCGTGGCAAGCGTCAGGGGAAGGCGTGATCGGGTGCGCATGCGGTGCTCCTTGCTGCTGCTTTCACCGATGCGCCACGTGGGCGCATCGATTGACCGGATGCAGGCAGGTTCGGAGCGGGTTACGTGCGCGGCGGGTGATAGGGGACGTCGGCCACGATGGTGTTGCGCCGCGAGAAGAGCCGCAGCTTCAGGCGCAGCGCCGTCTGGTTGTGGAGCAGGTTCTCCCACCAGTGCTCCGGTACGAACTCGGCGAGCACCACCAGGATCGGTCGGTCGGGCGCCTGCCGCTGGAGCGCGTCCATGTAGGCCAGCAGTGGACCGATGAGCGCCCGATACGGCGACTCGACCACGACCAGCTCGGTCGACCCGGCCCACTGTGGCCAGCGCTCGCGAAGCGCATCGGCGGTCGCCGGATCGTGCGTGACGTGGACCGCCACGGCATCGGTGCTGATCGAGTTGGCGAAGGCGATCGCCTGGCGTGCCGGACGATCGAGCCGGGCGATCGGGACGATCACGATCGGTCGCGGGGCCGACCTCCTCCTTCTCGGGAATGTGATCCAGGACCAGCGCGCGGTCGATCTTCTGGTAGTGGCCGTGGATCCCGAGCAGCAGCAGCATGAGGAGCGGGACGAGGACGATCACCAGCCACGAGCCCTGGAAGAAGTTGCTCGTCCCGACCACGAGGGCCACCACGGCGGTGGTGAGAGCTCCCAGGCCGTTGATCGCGAGCCCGCGCCGCCAGCCCGGCTCCCGGCGTCGCCACCAACGCGCGAGCATGCCTGACTGCGAGAGGGTGAAGGCCAGGAAGACGCCGAGCGTGTAGAGCGGGATGAGGCCACCCACGCTGGCCTTGAAGGCGACGAGCAGGCCGATCGCCATCAGCGAGAGCGCGACGATCCCGGTCGTGAAGGCGAGCCGCTCGCCGCGGAAGGCGAACTGGCGCGGGAGGTAGCCATCTCGCGCAAGGAAGGAGGAGAGGCGCGGGAAGTCGGCGAAGCTCGTGTTCGCCGCCAGGACGAGCAGGAGCGCCGTTGCCACCTGCGCCACCACGAGGATCAGCGCCCTCGCCCGTCAGGTGCCGCACCAGCTGGCTGAGGACGGTCTGCTCCTCGGACGGATCCGGCACGATGTGGATCGACGTGACCAGGTAGGCGATTCCGACGAAGAGGATGGCGAAGATGATTGCCGCCCAGGTGAGCGTGGTGCGGGCGTTCTTCCACTCGGGCGGCTTGAACGCCGGCACCCCGTCGGACACCGCCTCGACGCCGGTCAGCGCCACCGCTCCCTGGCTGAAGGCTCGAAGGATGAGGAACAGGCCCAGCGCCTGGCCTCCCTGCTCGACCCCCTCCCACTGCGGCCGGCGCCACGAATCGGGGGACGTCGCCGAGCAGGGTGCGCGCCACGCCGTAGCCGATGATGCCGAGCATGATCACGATGTACGCGTAGGTCGGGACCATGAAGATCGTGCCCGACTCCCGGATGCCGCGCAGGTTGCCGACCATCAGCAGCACCACCAGCCCGACGCTGATGACCACGCGCTAGTCGTACAGGTCCTGATCGAGCGAGGTCAGCGCCGCCACGCCGGCAGAGACCGATACGGCGACCGTCACGACGTAGCCGATCAGCAGCGCCGAGGCCGCCGTCACGCCCGCCATGCTGCCCAGGTTGTCGCTGGCGACGATGTAGCTGCTGGCCCCCAGTCGGGTAGGCCTTGATCGTCTGCCGGTACGAGAGCGTGACGATCGCGAGCATCACGTGATCAGCCCGGCCAGTGGAAGGGTCAGCGCGAGCGCGCCCGTCCCGGCAACGGCCAGGACGCGCATGATCTCCTCCGGTCCGTAGGCCGACGAGCTGATGTTGTCGCTCGAGAAGATCGGCGAGGCCCTTCACCTTGGTGAGGCGCTCGTGCTCCTCGCGGTCGCTGTGGATCGGCCGGCCGATCAGGACCGTCCGCAGCCGGCGCAGCGCGCGCGTCCAGCCCGGCCGCTCGAGGACCGTGCGCTCGGTGGCGATCAGCTCGCCCTCGTCGTCCCCCTTCTGGAACGCCTCCTCGAAGGGCCGCACGATCCGGACATAGGCGTCGCCCGGGCGCTTGCCGCGCCGCTTCTCACGGACTTCGAGGAGGGGATCGACCCGATGATCGTCGGGTGGTTGTCGGGATCGCGTCACGGCGCGAAACGGTAGCACCGCGAGGTCACAGGCGCAGCGCCAATCCCTCCAGCGGCTCGAGCGTCAGGTCCGGCCAGCGCGATCCTGCCGGAGCGCGCGCCGGTCGTGACCACGACCTCGCCATCGTCCGCCAGCAGCGCGGCGCAGGTCGCAGGCTCTCGCCGAGCCACCGGTGTTGAGCAGCGCGAGCACGCGCTCCCCATCGGCCTCGCGCAGCCACGCCAGCACGTCGGGAGCCACGCCGAAGAGCGACCGATGCGTTCCGCGCGCCAGCGCCGGCGATGCCCGCCGCGCCGCGATCAGGCGCCGGTAGAGCGACAGCAGGGATGCCGGGTCGGCCGCCTGGTCGGCGACGTTGCGGATCTCGCGGGTCGACCAGCGGCAGCCACGGCGTCCCATCGGTGAACCCGCCGATGCGGCGATGCGTCCCATTGCATCGGCGTTCGGCAGCCGTCGCGGCCGGCACGGTCGAAGGGTGGGTCGGGAAGCACGGACGGATCGGCGTCGACCATCCCGATCTCCTCGCCGGCGTAGAGCACGGCCACGCCGCGCAGCGTGAGCAGCAGGAACGCCGCGGCGCGCGTTCGCTCCGGTCCCCAGCGCGACGCGTGGCGCGACTGGTCGTGGTTCGAGAACGCGTAGGTCGGGATCGCGCCGGGAGGATGGAGCGCCTCCGAGCGCTCGATGCCGAGGGTCAGGTGGCGGTGCTCCCACGGCGTGAGGAGCATCTCGAAGTTGAAGGCGAGGTGGAACTCGTCGTCGGCGCCGTGGCCGAGGTAGCCGGCCAGCTCCTCGACCGGCAGATAGGCCTCGCCGACCAGCACCCGGCCGGGGAACTCCGCCGCCACGCGCCGCAGGTGGCGGATGACGTCGTGCACCTCGGGCCGGTTCATGCTCCAGAGCGGGTCCTGCCCGGACTCGCGGCCCATGCCGGGATCGCGCTCGGCCGCCGGTCGGGCGGGTTGTCGCGCAGCAGATCGTCCTTGATGGCGGCGAAGATGGCGTCGACCCGGAAGCCGTCGACGCCGCGCCGGAACCAGAAGCGCATCACCTCGGCCATCGCCTCGGCCACGGCCGGGTTGCGCCAGTTCAGGTCCGGCTGCTCCGGGATAGAAGGAGTGCAGGTAGTACTGCTCGCTGGCCGCGTCCCACTCCCAGGAGCTGCCGCCGAACGCCGCCTCCCAGTTCGATGGCGGGCCGCCGAGCGGCGCCGGATCGGCCCAGATGTACCAGTCGCGCTTCGCGCTCTCTCGCGACGAGCGGCTCTCGACGAACCACGGATGATCGATCGAGGTGTGGCACGGGACGAGGTCGAGCAGGAAGCGCAGCCCGCGGGCGTGGCAGGCCGCGATCAGCGCGTCGAGGTCGGCCAGCGTGCCGTACTCGGCGCGCGACGTCGGTGTAGTCGCTGATGTCGTAGCCGAAGTCGTGCAGCGGCGAGGGATAGATCGGCGAGAGCCAGATGGCGTCCACGCCCAGCGCGCATCGGTCCCGGCCAGGTGGTCCAGGCGGCTCGATGATGCCCGCGCAGGTCGCCGATCCCGTCGCCGTTCGCATCGGCGAAGCTGCGTGGGTAGATCTGGTAGATGACCGACGCCCTCCCACCAGCGGTCGGCGGTCGCATCGGTGTCGATGCTCACGGCGACCGATTCTAGGCGGTCTCCTCCTCCGGCCACACCATCTGGGTCGGAACGCCCCAGGCGATGCCCGCAAGGGCCGCCGCGATGACGATCACGCCCGCAGCAAGGAACGTCAGCGTCACCGCGCCGAGGTCGACCAGCGCTCCGGCGATCGCCAGCGAGACGGGCGCCAGCCCGACCGAGCCGAGCGTCACCAGGCTCATCACCCGGCCGCGCAGGTCGTCCGGGATGCGCGACTGGAGCCAGGCGATGGCCTGGACGTTGATGAAGCCGATGAGGACGCCCATGACCCCGATGATGGCGAGCGCCACCGGCAGCGATGGCGCCAGGCCGATGAGGCCGAGGCCGATGCCGAGCACGACGGCGACTCCCATCACGATCGCGCCGAGGCGACGAGGACGGATCGAGCCGGCCGCGATGGCGCCGATGACCGCGCCGCCGCCGAAGGCCGAGAAGAGGAGGCCGAAGGCTGCCGAGCCGCCGTCGAAGCGATGGTCGGCCAGGAAGGCGAGGCCGACGCTGATCGGCCCGGTGAAGGCGAAGTTGAAGGCGGCGGTCAGCAGCACCATCGAGCGCACCGGTGGATCGCTCCACGCCGCGCGCACGCCGGCGGCGATGGTGGCCAGCACGCCGGGCCGATCGCCGTCGGCGGCCGGATCGGCGTGCCGCCGCCCGCCGCTGATCAGCAGCAGCGCGAACGCCGCCACCCCGAACGAGACCGCATCGATGGCGAAGGCCGGCCCGGTCTGCACGCAGCGCGATCATCGCGCCGGCCAGCGCCGGCCCGATGAGCCCCATGATCTGCTGCGCGCCCTGGACCAGCGCGTTGGCCGGCGAGAGCTGTCGCTCGGGCACGAGCATCGGGACGATCGTGTTGAGCGCCGGATAGAAGAAGGCGTCGACCACGCCGAAGGTCCCGGCAAGGACGTACAGGTGCCACAGCTCGGCTCGCCCGCTGAGCACGAGCGCGGCAAGGACGCCGACGACCACGCCACGGATCGCGTTCGAGGACAGCATCAGCGTGCGCGGCGAGAAGCGGTCGCTGAACGCACCGCCCACGAGCATGAAGACGGCGCGCGGGATCGCCGCGGTCATGAGCACCGTGCCCGAGCACCAGTCCCGAGCCGGTGAGCTGGATGGCCAGCCAGGTGAGAGCGACGAAATGGAACTGGTCGCCCAGGACGCTGACGGTCTCGCCGGCGAAGAGGAGACGGAAGTCCCGCAGGCGCAACGGACGAAGGAGCGCCGGTCCGGCTTCGGTCGGGCCGGCTGACGCCGCCGCGTCCGGCGCGCCGATGGCGGGGGAGAGGTCGCTCATTCGAGGGTGATCAGGACGCCGCCGCCGTCCGGATCCTCCACGTCGACGATCGGTCCGACCGTGCCGGCGCGGACCGCGTCGAGGATGCGTTCGCTCTGGTCCTCGCCGATGCCCGGCACGAACTTCAGCGCCGCATCGACGAAGCCGATCGGGATGCGCAGGTTCACGACCTGGCGCCCGTGCTCGGTGACCCGGATGCGGAGCTGCCGGCCGCGACCACCGGACCCCTGATCCTGGCCGCGGACGTGCGCATCGCTCGAACCGATCCTGCGCATCGCTCGGCGCGCCGATGCGCGCGGGCCAGGCTCCGCTCGATCCGGCCGTGAATGTCCTTGGGGTCGGATTCCCGCTCCGCTCGCGTGAGCGCCTCGATGATCGGCGATGCCTGTTCCGGCGTCAGCGTGCCATCCGCGACGAGGCGCAGGACGGTCTCGAGCTCCTCAGACATTCGAGCCTCGACCGCCACTGAGGCGCCGCGTGGCCTCCTCGACGTCGATCTCGCCTCGCTCGAGGGCTCGAAGGACGGCCAGCTGGTCGTCATCGCCGGTGGACGGCAGTCGCGGTGGCGCCGGTGGGGCTGGCGGTGCCGGTGGTGCTGGTGGTGGCGGCGCGTCGCCGGTGCGACGAGGCGGTCGAATCTCGATGTCGCCGGACATCGAGCTGAACAGGAGCTGCGCTCCACCGTTGCCGATGACGTAGCGTCGGCGATCGCGCGTGCCCTCGCTGCGATGGGGGAGCCGGATGTCGGCGTCGGTCGAGATGCCACGGACCTCGAGGGTCAGGTCGTCGATGACGCCGAGCGACGCGTCGCCGCTGACGGTCTCGATGCGGTGCTCCGGGCCGCTGGCCAGGACGCCCTCGAGCTCGATGTCGCCGCTGACCGTGGCCGCGCGCAGCTGCTCGATCCGGGGCGCGACCCCGGAGACGTCGCCGCTCACGGTATTGATGTCGAGCGAACCAAGCGGAGCCTCGGCCCGCAGGCTGATGTCGCTCGAGACGCCCTTGATGCGCACCTCGCCGCCGGTGCGGTCGAGCACGAGGTCGCCGGACACCGTGCGGTATTCCTGGAGACCGCGGAAGCCGATGGCGGTGAGGTCCGCGCTGACGCCGTCGAAGCGCAGGTCGCTGAGGCGCGGCGCGTCGACCTCGACGCTCGTATCGACCTGGCCACCGCCCATGCCGAAGAGCCGAACGAGGGAACCCAGGCCGGCGCCCGAGCCGTGCTTCGGCTCGGCAACCTCCAGCGATCCGCTTCCATCGGTCACGCGGTAGCGCAGCCGATCGAAGACCTCGTCGGCCTCGGCGTCCGTGGTCGCGCGGATCTCGAAGGTGACTCGGACGCGCGCGACGGTACCATCGTCGCCGCGCATCTGGACATCGGGACTCGTCACCCGCAGGGCAAGGCGACCTCGCTCGCCGATCTCATGGGAGATCTCCTGCGTCCGGACGAAGGTCGCCATCAGGAGCCGGTCTCCAGACCGCGGAGCGCAGCTGCGGCATCCTCGGCGCTGATCTCCTTGCGCGCCAGGCGCTCCAGGATGGATCGTCGCTCGGCCGCGGGATCTGCGCCATCGGTCTCCTCGGCGAACCCGTCGGCAAAGCCGGCACCGAAGTCGTCATCGGCCTCCGAGGATCCCTCCGACAGGCCGAGGGAGCGGATCAGCGCGTCGACCCGGGCACGGACGGTTGGGTAGCTGATGCCGAGCTCGCGCTCCATCTCCTTCAGGTTGCCCCGCGAGCGGAGGAAGCTCTCGAGCAGGCTCATCTGGTCGCGGTCGAGGCGACCGAAGCGGCCGACGCCGAACTCACCTTCGAGCGCAGTCCCGCAGCTTCGGCAGTGGAGTCGCGCGATGGTCAGCTCCCCGGAGCAGACCGGGCAGGTGGCGATGACGTCATGGACCATGACTAGCGGCGTCCGCGGATTCGCTGCTCGCGGCGATCGACCGGGAGCCGATAGACGAGCTTCTCCTCGTGGCCGAGGAGGGGTCGACGATGGTCGCGCTCGGGTGTTTCGAGCGTCGAGCTGGGGAAGAAGAGACGGTAGTCGAACATGGGGGCCTGGCTCCTACCAGCTACGGATCGCGAGTTGCCAATTGGTTGGCTTCAGGAGTCAATCTATACCCGCATGCAACATATGTCAACCCCAATTGCCAAATTAGCAATCCAAATGCGCAAATTGCTCAGGCAGCCGAGCGTCTTGAGCACGAAATCGGTTCGCCGGGCGACGAACCGGGCAGGGCTCGCAGGGAGGTGACAGCCTGCACCGCCCGCCACGAGTCGCTACCATGGGCCGCGGACTCATGACCCCGCGCCTTCTGCCGTACTCACCCGAGCGAGACGTCTACCGCCTGCTCGGTGTCCCCTCCAGCGCCTCGATCGATGAGATCCTGGCTGCCTGCCGGCGCCTGGCGCGCACCTTCCATCCCGACCTGAACGAATCCGGGCGCGCGACCGAGGAGATGCAGGTGGTCAACGTCGTGCGGCAGGTCATGAGCGACCCCGAGTCGCGCGCGACCTACGACCGCGAGCGGTATCGCTTCCACGCGGCGATGTCGCAGCCCTCCGACCCGATGCTCCATGCCTGGCCACCCATCGCGACCGGACCGGCTCGGCCGAGGACCCTGGTCGGCCGGTACCTGGCTCGCCGCGGCGGCCGCGGTGCGGGTCACGGTGGCCAATCTCACACCGAGGCGCTGTCGCAGCTGCCGGGCGGTCGTGCCGCTCGGAGACGCCTACTGCATCGCCTGCGGCACCCCGCTGCTGCCGGGGAGCAGGATCAGCCTCAGATAGTCACCCGCGTCAGGCGTGGAGCGGGTTGACGCGCTCCGGGTCGATTCCCAGCTCGGCGATCGCGCGCGTCAGCTCGTCCGGCGTCGACTTGCCGTCGAGGCAGAGTGAGTACAGCGCGGCGTACGCGATGTGCTCCGCGTTGACCTCGAAGTGGGTGCGCAGCGCCTCGCGCGTGTCCGACCGGCCGAAGCCATCGGTGCCGAGCACCGTGTAGGGGCGGTCGATCCAGCGCGTGACCATGTCAGGCACGGCCTTCATGTAGTCGGTGGCGGCGACGATCGGTCCCTCGGTGGGATCGAGGCACTGGCGAACATAGGGCACCCGCTGCTCGGCGTCGGGATGGAGGCGATTCCATCGCTCCACGTCGAGCGCGTCGTTGCGGAGCTGCTGGAAGCTGGTGGCGCTCCACACGTCGGCCGCCACGCCGAACTTCTCGGCGAGCACGTCGCGGGCGCGGAGCGCCTGGAGCAGGATCGGTCCTGCCGCCAGGATCTGGACCCGTCGCTCACCGGACTCCGCGACGCTGAAGCGGTAGAGGCCGCGCAGGACGCCCTTCCTCGGCGCCCTCGGGCTTGGGCGGCATCGCCCAGTTCTCGTTGTAGAGGGTGACGTAGTAGAAGACGTCGTCGCCTCGCTGGCCGTACATGCGGTCGATCCCCTCGCGAACGATGATCGCCAGCTCGTAGGCGAACGCTGGATCGTAGGCGAGGACGTTGGGAATCGTGCTGGCCAGGACGTGCGAGTGCCCGTCGTCGTGCTGGAGCCCCTCGCCGGTCAGCGTGGTGCGGCCGGCCGTGGCGCCCATCATGAAGCCCCGGCCACGCGCGTCTCCGAACGCCCAGACCTGGTCGCCGGTGCGCTGCATGCCGAACATCGAATAGAACGTGTAGAACGGGATCATCGGCTCGCGCCAGCTGGCGTATGCCGTGCCGGCGGCCTGGAAGGAGGCCATCGAGCCCGACTCGGTGATGCCCTCCTCGAGCAGCTGACCGTCCTTCTTCTCGATGTAGCTGAGCAGCAGCTCCTTGTCGACCGGCGTGTAGCGCTGGCCGAGCGGGTTGTAGATGCCGACCTCCTTGAAGAGCGGATCCATGCCGAAGGTGCGTGCCTCGTCGGGGATGATCGGCACGATGCGCGTGCCGACCTGGGGGTCGCGCACCAGGTTTCGGACGAGCCGGCTGAAGGCCATCGTGGTGCTGGCCGGCCGATCGGAGCCGGCGTAGAACTCGCTGAACACCGTGTCGGTCGGCGCCGGCAGCGGCTTTCGAACCACCGCGCGGCGGGGCACGGATCCGCCGAGCTGGCGGCGGCGCTCGAGCATGTACTGGATCTCCGGCGCATCGGCTCCGGGGTGGTAGTACGGAGCTTCCTTGAGCTTGTCGTCGGGGATCGGCAGCTCGAGGCGGTCGCGGAAGATCTTGAGCTCGTCGGCGGTCAGCTTCTTTGCCTGGTGGGTGACGTTGCGGCCCTCGATGCCCGGGCCGAGCGTCCAGCCCTTGACGGTCTTGGCCAGGATCACCGTCGGCGCGCCCTTGTGCTGCACGGCCGCGGCGTAGGCCGCGTAGACCTTGCGATAGTCGTGGCCGCCGCGTCGGAGCTTGGCGAGCTCGTCGTCGGAGAGGTGCTCGACCAGCGCCCGCAGTCGCGGGTCGGGGCCGAAGAACTGCTCGCGGATCGTCGCGCCGTCGCTGACCGCCATGCGCTGGTAATCGCCGTCGAGGGTGTCGTTCATCTTGGCCAGCAGGACGCCGTCCTTGTCGCGGGCCAGCAGCTCATCCCACTCGCGAGCCCAGATGACCTTGAGCACGTTCCAGCCGGCCCCGCGGAACAGCGCCTCCAGCTCCTGGATGATCTTCCCGTTGCCGCGCACCGGGCCGTCGAGGCGCTGGAGGTTGCAGTTGATGACGAAGGTGAGGTTGTCGAGTCCCTCGCGCGCGGCCAGGCTCAGTGCGCCGATCGACTCCGGCTCGTCCATCTCGCCGTCGCCCAGGTAGGCCCACACGCGTGCCTGGCTGGTATCGGCGATGCCGCGGGCGGCAAGGTAGCGATTGAAGCGGGCCTGGTAGATGGCCGAGATCGGCCCGAGCCCCATGCTGACGGTCGGGAACTGCCAGAACTCCGGCATCAGACGGGGATGCGGGTAGCTCGACAGGCCGATGTGGTCGGTGAGCGCCTCGCGCCGGAAGTGGTCGAGGTTCTCCTCGTTCAGGCGGCCCTCGAGGAACGCGCGCGCGTAGATGCCGGGCGCCGCATGGCCCTGGAAGAAGATCAGGTCGCCCGGCCCCTCGTCGCTGCCGCGGTAGAAGTGGTTGAAGCCGACCTCGTACAGGGTGGCCGCGCTGGCGTACGTCGACAGGTGCCCGCCGATGCCCTCGAACCGCGTGTTGGCCCGGAGCACCATGGCCAGGGCGTTCCAGCGGATCAGCCGCCGGATCTTGAGCTCCATCGCCTCGTCGCCGGGGAAGTAGGGCTCCTGCTCCGGGCTGATGGTGTTGATGTAGCGGGTCTGGGTCAGCGTCGGCAGGCCGACCTGCAGCTGGCGGGCTCGCTTCGAGCAGCTTGAAGATGATGTAGCGCGCGCGATCAGGCCCGGCCGCCTCGACCAGCGCGTCGAGCGATTCGATCCACTCCTGCGTCTCGACCGGATCGATGTCCGGGAGCTGCTGCTTGAACTGGTCGAAGATCTCGTGGGTCGGCTGCGTCATGTCGATCCTATGGTAGCCGCGGATCGCTCTCGGTGGCGAGACGGCCGCCCGTGGGCATTCTCGTGGGGCGGCCGTAACAGCCACCGATCGGCCGATTGCGCGCCCCGCGGGCCAAATCGACAGCCTGGCAGGGCCGTCCTTCTCCAAGGCAAACGTGCCACGGAAATTCGGACAGTGTTCGGCCGACACGCCCGTCGGGTGAACGCGGCACCTGATATCTGCATGTGACTGAGCACGTGGCATCATCGGGCGGATGCGCACCATCTATCGGTCCGAGCCTCCCTGGCCGCACCGCGTGCTGGTGCTCGGCGGCGGCTTCGCCGGCGTCGAGACGGCACGCCATCTCGAGCGCCTCACGCGCCGGCGCGACGACGTCGAGGTGTGGCTCGTCAGCCGCGAGAACTTCACGCTCTTCACGCCGCTGCTGCCGGAGGTCTGCTCCGGCATGCTCGAGGCCCGCCATTGCGTCACCGCCCTGCGCGCCCAGCTGCGACAACCGTCGAGCTGGGCGGTAACCGGCGATGTCGAGGAGATCGACCTCGATGGCAAGGTCGTGACCGTGCTGGGTGGCGACGGCGACCCGCATCGGCTGCACTACGACACGCTCGTCATCGCCCTCGGGGGCGAGACGGCGACGTTCGGCATCAAGGGCATCACCGAGTACGCGGTCGGCATGAAGACGCTCGCCGATGCCTTCGCGCTCCGCAACCGGATCATCGAGATGCTCGAGCGGGCGGAGCTCGAGTCGGACGTCGACGAGCGGCAGGCCCAGCTCACCTTCGTCGTCGGCGGCGCCGGCTTCAGCGGCGTCGAGACGGCCGGCGAGATCGAGGACTTCATCCGGCGGGTGCGACGCCGCTTCTACCCGAAGATCCGGCAGGGCGAGACGCGCGGCCACATCGTGGAGCTCAAGGACCGCGTCCTGCCCGAGATGCCACCCGACATGGGCGACTATGCCGCCAGGGGACTTCGAAAGCGTGGCTACGAGATCCATCTCGGCACGCCGATGAAGGAAGTGCGCGAGGGCGGCGTCGTCATCGGTGACGGCGACTTCATTCCGGCGCGGACGGTCGTCTGGACCGGTGGCGTCCAGCCCTCGCCGGTGGTGCGAGCGTCGGGCATCGAGGTCGACAAGGCGGGACGCGCCATCACCGAGCCGACCATGGAGACGAGCCGCCCCGGCGTTTGGGCGATCGGCGACTGCGCGATCATCCCGGACGTGCAGAATCCCGGTGGCTACCACGCGCCCGACCGCCCAGAACGCGGTGCGCGAGGCGAAGCGGTTGGCCCGCAACATCATGGCCACCATCGACCGGCATCCGGATCGGGTCGAGCCGTTCCGCTACCGCACCATCGGGACGCTCGCCAGCATCGGGCACCACACCGGCGTCGGCGTCGTGTTCGGGATCAAGGTCCGTGGCCTGATCGCGTGGTTCATGTGGCGCGGCTATTACTGGAGCCGCGTGCCGGGGATCGGCGGCAAGGCGCGGGTGGCGCTCGATTGGGCGCTCAACGGCGCTGTTCGGGTCGGATCCGGTCCAGCTCAAGGTCGACTACGAGCCGGCGACCGGGATGGGCCCATCCGGCAGGCGGCGTCCCGCGCCTCGACGCACCGATCCGCGCGCCTGAGCGTTCGCTAGACTGGCCGCGATGTCACGAGAAGAGCGCCGCAACTACGAGCGGATGATGCGCAACATGGAGCGCGGTCCGCAGCTGCCGCCGGCGGCGAAGGCCCGCGCCGAGCGGAACGCCCAGCGTCGTGCCGCCAAGGCCTCGGAGCCGCCGACCTTCGCCTTCACGCGGCGCTTCGTGATCGTCTCCACCCTGATCGCCGTCGCGGCCGGCTTCCTGGCCTTCAGCATCCAGTGGCCGAACATGCCGTTCGCGCTCTACGTCGGCCTCGGGGTGGCCGCGCTGGTCCTCGCCGCGCAGCTCGGCCTGCGACGCCTCAGGCGCCGGATGGCCGCTCGCTGAGCCCGGCGTTGGTCGCGGCTTGACCGCTGGCTCCAGAATGGTCCTCTACGAATCGCTGGGAGGTCCGGGCATGGGCGAGCGTTCCCACGACGATCCCGGTCATGGTCACGATCACGCGCACCACGACCATGATCACCACGACCACGACGACCACGTCGGCCACGATGAGCACGGCGGATTCGCGACCGGCCAGGAGGTCGAGGGGGAGACCCCGAGAAGGACCACCGCGGGGACTTCGCCGAGGGTCAGCATGCGGGCCACGGCAGCGTGCACGACGAGCGCCGCGGCGACTTCGCCGAGGGCCAGGAGGACGCGCCCGACCACGAGCACGCGGATCACGGCCCCGATTTTGCCCGGGGCCAGGACCACGACCCGACCTGATCGGTGATCGCATCGCTCGTCGCACGAATGCGGCGAAGGAGGCGCCTCTCGTCGATCTGATTCGTCGCGCCTCCCGCCGTCCATGACGGCCCCGAGATCGAACCACTCCGCACCGAGAGGTAACTGGGCATGCTGACCGACGGCTTCCAGATCATGATCGCCGAGACCTTCGGCACCGCACTCCTGATCATCCTGGGCGACGGCGTCGTCGCCGGCGTCCTCCTCGCCCGATCCAAGGCCCAGAACTCGGGCTGGATCGTGATCACCACCGGATGGGCACTTGCAGTGGCGGTGGGCGTATACGCAATCGGGGGATTGACGGGGGCGCACCTGAATCCGGCCGTGACCATCGGCCTGGCCGTCATCGCGCCGGCTGACGCGGAGGCCTGGGGGAATGTCCCGTGGTACCTGGCCGGCGAGTTCCTTGGCGCCTTCATCGGCGCGGTCGTCGTCTGGCTGCACTATCTGCCGCACTGGGCAGGAGACCGAGGATCCAGGCCTGAAGCTGGCCGTCTTCTCCACCGGGCCGGCGATCCGGAACACGGCCTCCAACCTGGTGAGCGAGATCATCGGCACATTCATGCTGGTGTTCGGCGTCCTGGCCATCGCCGAGCAACGGCTCGGCCCAGGCCTCGCGGCACTCCTGGTCGGGTTCCTGGTCTGGGGCATCGGCCTCTCGCTGGGTGGACCGACCGGCTACGCGATCAATCCGGCCCGCGACCTCGGGCCGCGCATCGCCCACGCCGTGCTGCCGATCGCCGGCAAGGGCGACTCGGACTGGGCGTACTGCTGGATTCCGGTCGTCGGCCCGATCGTCGGCGGCATCCTTGGCGCCCTTGCCTACAACGCCGTGTTCACCAACTACCTGATGGCCTGACCCTCCGTCGAGGCGTCGGACGCGGCGGGGACGGCCCGCCGCGTCCGCATCGGTCGCGAGAACGCACGGGGAGCAAGGAGCGACATATCGATGAAGAAGCTCATCAACGCGCCCGAAGACGTCGTCAGCGAGGCGCTCGCCGGGATGGCGGCGGCGCACGGCGATCTGCTGCGGGTCATCGAGCCGAACGTCGTCGTGCGCGCGGACGCTCCGCGCCAGGGCAAGGTCGGGATCATCTCCGGCGGTGGCTCCGGCCACGAGCCGATGCATGGCGGCTTCGTCGGGCGCGGCATGCTCGACGCGGCCTGCGCGGGCGACGTGTTCACGTCACCGGTGCCGGACCAGATGCTGGCCGCCACCAAGGCGGTCGACGGTGGAGCCGGCGTGCTCCACATCGTGAAGAACTACACCGGCGACATCATGAACTTCGAGCTGGCGGCCGAGCTGGCCCAGGGCGAGGGGATCGAGGTCACGAGCGTCGTGATCGCGGACGACGTCGCCGTCCAGGACTCGCTCTACACCGCGGGCCGCCGTGGCGTGGGCGGGACCGTGCTGGCCGAGAAGATCGTCGGCGCGGCCGCCGAGGAGGGGCAGGACCTCGCCGCGGTCACGGCGCTCTGCCAGCGCGTCCAGGACAACGTCCGCTCGATGGGCATGGCGCTCACGAGCTGCACCGTCCCGGCCGCCGGCAAGCCGACCTTCGAGATCGGCGACGACGAGATGGAGATCGGCGTTGGGATCCACGGCGAGCCCGGACGGGAGCGGCGCAAGCTGGCGAGCGCGGACGAGATCACCGAGGCGCTCATGACGCCGATCCTGGACGACCTGCCGTTCAGCTCCGGCGATCGCGTCCTGGCCTTCGTCAACGGCATGGGCGGCACGCCGCTCATCGAGCTCTACGTCGTCTACAACAAGGTGGCGCAGCTGTGTGCCGAGCGCGGCCTGAAGATCGAGCGGAACCTGGTCGGCAGCTACATCACCTCGCTCGAGATGGCGGGGACCAGCATCACGCTGCTGAAGCTGGACGACGAGTTCACCCGGCTGTGGGACGCCCCGGTCCATACCCCGGCGCTGCGCTGGGGAGTCTGAGCCACCGAGCCGATGAGCGAGTTCGACGGCGCGGCGTTCGTCCGATTCATCGGCCTGTTCGCCGACCGGCTGCACGAGCGCCGGGACGAGCTGACCGAGCTCGACTCGGCGATCGGCGATGCCGACCACGGCATCAACATGGACCGCGGCTTCACCGCGGTGCGGGCGAAGCTGGCCGAGCTCGACGGCTCCGATCTCGGCGCCACCGCCAAGGCGGTCGGGATGACGCTCATCTCGACGGTCGGCGGCGCGTCGGGGCCGCTGTACGGGACCTTCTTCCTGCGCCTGGCCACCGCGATCGGTGACCGGACGGCGCTCGACCCGGCCGAGCTCGGAGCGGCGCTCCGCGCCGGCCTCGAGGGAGTCATCCACCGCGGCAAGGCGGACGACCGACGACAAGACCATGGTGGACGCCATGGGCCCGGCGGTCGACGCCTACGAGGCGGCTGCCGGCGAGGGAATCTCGGCCGGCCTCGAAGCGGCAGCCGCGGCAGCGGCCGCGGGACGCGACCGCATCACGCCGCTGGTGGCCCGCAAGGGGCGGGCGAGCTACCTCGGGGAGCGGTCGGCGAACCACCAGGACCCGGGCGCGACCTCGACCACGATCCTGTTCGAATCCCTCCGCGACGCCGTCGCGGGGAGCTGATCCGACGCACCGACCACGAAAGGAAGGCAGCGATCGACATGGCCAAGTACGTCCTCGCGCTCGACCAGGGCACGACCTCGAGCCGAGCGATTCTGTTCAACGCCGACGGCACCATCCACACCACCGCGAACCAGGAGTTCCCGCAGATCTTCCCGTCGCCTGGCCACGTCGAGCACGATCCCGAGGCGATCTGGGACTCGCAGCTGGCCGTCGCCAAGAAGGTGATCGCGGACGCGGGCGCATCGCCCGACGACATCGCCGCCATCGGCATCACCAACCAGCGCGAGACGACCGTCGTCTGGGACAAGAACACCGGCAAGCCGGTCCAGAACGCCATCGTCTGGCAGAGCCGCATCACGGCCGGCTACTGCGACGAGCTGAAGGCGGCGGGGCACGAGGCCAAGTTCCGCGAGAAGACCGGCCTGCCGGTCGACGCCTACTTCAGCGGCACGAAGATCCGGCACATCCTCAAGAACAACCCCGGGCGCGCAGGAGAAGGCGGAGGCCGGCGAGCTGCTCTTCGGCACCGTCGACAGCTTCCTCATCTGGCGCCTGACCGAGGGCAAGGTGCACGTCGCCGACTACTCGAACGCGAGCCGCACGCTCCTGTTCAACATCCACACGCTCGACTGGGATGACGAGCTGCTCGGGATCATGGACGTGCCGCGCGCGATGATGCCGGAGCCGCGGCCGTCGAGCGAGGTGTACGGCGAGACGACGCTGCTCGGCGGCTCGCTGAAGATCGCCGGCGACGCCGGCGACCAGCAGGCGGCGACCTTCGGCCAGGCCTGCTTCGAGCCCGGCATGGCGAAGCAGACCTACGGCACCGGCGCCTTCATGCTCATCAACACCGGCGAGGAGGCGGTCCCGTCGAAGAACGGGCTGCTGACCACGGTCGCCTGGGGCTACGACGGCAAGGTGACCTACGCGCTCGAGGGATCGGTCTTCATCGCCGGCGCGGCGGTGCAATGGATCCGCGACGGGCTGAAGGTCATCACCAACTCGGCCGACGTCGAGAAGCTGGCCGGCAAGGTCGCGGACACCGAGGGCGTCTACATGGTCCCGGCCTTCGTCGGCCTCGGCGCGCCGTACTGGGACCAGTACGCGCGCGGCCTGATCATCGGCCTGACCCGCGGCTCGACCATCGAGCACATCGCGCAGGGCCACGGTCGACTCGATGGCCTACCAGACCCGCGAGGTGCTGGAGGCGATGCAGGCCGACTCGGGCGTCACCCTCAAGGAGCTGAAGGTCGATGGCGGCGCGGTCGTCAACAACGACCTCATGCAGTTCCAGGCCGACATCCTCGGCGTCGCGGTCGAGCGGCCGCAGGTCGCCGAGACGACGGCGCTGGGTGCCGCCTACCTCGCCGGGCTGGCGGTCGGCTTCTGGAAGGACACCGGCGACGTCACGAAGAACTGGGCGCTCGATCGGCGCTTCGAGCCCCAGATGGACAAGGAGAAGCGCGAGAAGCTGTTCACGGGCTGGAAGAAGGCGGTGCAGCGCTCGCTCGACTGGGAAGAGCACTAGGCTCTCCGCGACAGCTGGCGGGCCGATGGACCGGAGCCGTTACGCTCCGGTCCATCGTCCACGCGCCATGGAGACAAGCGTCGCATGACCGATGAAGCCCCGGCCGCGGTCGGGATCGTGGTCGTCTCTCACTCCGCCGAGGTGGCCGATGCCACGGTGCGGCTGGTTGCCCGCCTGGCCAACCTGCCGGCCGACGGCCCGCGGCTGCGTGGCGGCCGGGGGGCTGGAGGACGGCAGCATCGGGACCGATGCGACGCGCATCGCCGATGCGCTGGTCGCGGCCGACGCCGGCGCCGGCGTCGTCGTCCTGGCCGACCTCGGCAGCGCCGTCCTCTCCGCCACGACGGCGGTCGACGAGCTCATCGAGCCCGACCTGGCCAGCCGCGTGCGCATCTCGGGCGGGCCGCTCGTGGAGGGCACCTTCGTGGCCGCCGTGCAGGCATCGACCGGCGACGGGCTCGACGGCGTGCTCGCGGCGGCGGACGATGCCGCCTCGATGAACAAGCTCGAGGGCCGCTGATGAGCATCGTCCTCGCGGCCGTCGCTCGGCTACCTGCTCGGCGCCATTCCGTTCGGGCTGATCATCGGCCGCCTCACGAAGGGGATCGACCTGCGGGAGTACGGGTCGCACCGCACCGGCGCGACGAACGCGCTGCGCACGCTCGGCACGCCCGCCGCGGCCGCCGTCTTCCTGCTCGACGTCGGCAAGGGCGTGGCCGCCGTGCTGCTGGCGCGGCTCCTGTTCGCCGGCGACCCGCTCGTCGAGTGGGCGGCCGCCGCGGCCGGCGTCGCCGCGATCGTCGGCCACAACTGGTCGCTCTTCATCGGCTTCACCGGCGGGCGGGGCGTCGCGACCTCGGCCGGAGCGCTCGGCGCGATGAGCATCTGGACGATCCTGATCCTGGCGCCGATCGTGGTCCTGGTGATCTGGCGCTCGCGCTACGTGTCGCTCGGCTCGGTCACCGGGGCGCTCGCGCGCGCCGATCGTCACCGCGGTGCTGGCCGCGATCGGCGCCGCGACGTTCCCGGCGATCGCCTACGCGCTGGCGTCGGGCCTGCTGGTGACGGTTGCGCACGCGGACAACATCGGCCGCCTGCGTGCCGGGACCGAGCGCAAGATCGGCCAGAAGGAGGCGGTGAGCCCGCATGGCTGACGACGCCGTCGACGAGCTGAACGGCCGCCCGCGCCGGCGCGCATCGGCTCGCCGGCGAACCTGCTCGGCATCGCGCGCATCCTGGCCACGCCGGTCGTCATCGCCCTGATGCTGATCGGCAGCCCGGGCCTCGGGATCGTGGCGTTCGTGCTCTTCTGCCTCGCCGCCTTCACCGACTTCCTCGACGGCTGGGTCGCCCGCGCGCGGGGCGAGGTCTCGCCGCTCGGCGTCTTCATGGACCTCACCGCCGACAAGGTCCTCGTCGGCCGGCGTGCTGGTGGCCATGGTCGAGGTCGGCCTGCTGCCGACCTGGATGGTCGCCACGATCCTGGTGCGCGAGCTCGTCATCGCCGGCGTGCGCCAGATGGCGGCCGCCGAGAACGTGGTGATCGCGGCGCGCGCGCTCGGCAAGGCGAAGACGCTGACCACGCTGATCGGCATGGCGGTCCTGCTGCTCGCGTACGACGCGTTCACCGGCGGGCCGCTGGCGGCCACCGGGATCGGCCCGGGCGCGGAGGTCGTCGGCTTCTGGCTGATGGTCGTCGCCACCGTGCTCGACCATCGTGTCGGGCTGGGACTACCTGAAGGGCGCGCTGCCGCTGCTGCGGGGACGAGCCGGGGATGAACGTGCCGCGCCGAGGTGGACGTGGTCGTCATCGGTGGCGGCGCCACCG
The DNA here is from genome assembly GCA_963789435.1 of uncultured Chloroflexia bacterium. GTDB lineage: Bacteria > Chloroflexota > Limnocylindria > QHBO01 > QHBO01 > JACDBZ01. The sequence continues at coordinate 489,693 of CAWBKO010000001.1, read as the reverse complement.
GCGCCGGCGTGCTGCGCGACCTCGCCATGCGCGGCCTGCGCGCCCTCCTCGTCGAGCGCGGCGACTTCGCATCCGGCACGAGCGGGCGGTACCACGGCCTCCTCCATTCGGGCGCGCGCTACGTCGAGAGCGACCCGATCTCGGCGCGGCACTGCATCGAGGAGAACGCGGTGCTGCGCCGGATCGCGCCGGCCACCATCGAGCCGACCGGCGGCTACTTCGTCGCGACGCCGGACGATCCGGACGACTACCTCGAGCGGTTCCCGTCGGCCTGCGCGGCCGCCGGCATCGAGGCCGAGCCGGTGCCGCTCGACCGCCTCTTCCGCGACGAGCCCCTCCTGAACCGCGAGATCCGCGCCGCCTACCGCGTGCCCGATGCCTCGCTCGAGCCGTGGGAGCTCGTCGACGCCAACCTCGCCAGCGCGCGGGAGCACGGGGCCGAGGCGCGACGCTACCAGGCCGTCATCGGCTTCGAGCGTGCGGCCGATGGTAGCGGTGACGGCGGTCCGGGTCCGTGACGAGCGGAGCGGCGAGGAGACGACGATCGCCTGCCGCGCGGTCGTCTCGGCGGCCGGCGCATGGGCCGGCAAGGTCGCCGGCGCTGGCCGGCGCGACGCTGGCGATGAGCCCGGGCAAGGGCTCGATGCTCATCCTCAACCGGCGCATGACGAAGCGCGGTCGTCAACCGGCTGGCGCCGCCGGGCGACGGCGACATCCTCGTCCCGGTGCACACCGTCTGCATCCTCGGCACGACCGACATCACCGTGCCCGACCCCGACGACGTCGAGGTCACGCGCGACGAGATCGACGCGCTCCTCGCTCGACGGCGAGCGCCTCGTCCCCGGCATCAGCGGCGCCCGGGTGCTGCGCGCCTACGCCGGCGCGCGGCCGCTCTACGACGCCGCCGACTTCGGGACGCCGCACCACGACGAGTCGCGCGAGATCAGCCGCGCCCATCACGTGATCGACCACGGCGCGCGCGACGGCGTCGGCGGCTTGTGGAGCATCGTCGGCGGCAAGCTCACCACGTACCGGCTCATGGCGCGCGACGTGGTGGACGCGGTGGCGACGGCTCGCTCGGCGTCGACGCGCCGTGCCGGACGGCCGATGAGCCGCTGCCGCCGCCCGGCCACCGGGACGCCCTACTGGCTCGGCGATCGCCTCGCGGCGCTCGAGGCCGAGGGAGGCGGGAACGCGGAGCTCGTCTGCGAGTGCGAGCTCGTCACGCAGGCGACGGCTGGAACGCGCGCTCGACGAGCGTGCCGACTCGTCGCTCGACGACCTGCGCCGCACGACCCGGCTCGGGATGGGCCCCTGCCAGGGCGCTTCTGCATGCCGCGTGCGGCCGCCGCCCTCGACGCGCGCCGGCCCGGTGCCGCCAACGCGCCGCTGCGCGCGTTCATCGCGGAGCGCTTCCGCGGCACGCGCCCCATCGCGTGGGGCGATCAGCTTGCCGAGCTGTGGCTGACCGCCGGCATCTTCCGTGGCATCCTGGCGCGTGGATCGAGCTGGCCGATGCGGCCGACCGAGGCGTCCGGGGCCGAGCATGCCGCGAGCTGACGTCGTCGTCATCGGTGCCGGCCTGGCCGGCCTGTCCTGCGCGGCCGAGCTCGCCGAGCGAGGCGCGCGCGTCTTCCTGGCCGCCAAGGGGATGGCGACCACGCACTGGACGCACGGCGGGCTCGACGTCGCGGCACCCGGCCGGCGCGCACGACCATCCGCGACGGCATCGGGATCCTGGCGCAGACCAGGAGCCATCCGTATCGCACCCTCGCCGCCGATGCCGACGCGTCGGTGGCCGCGCACCTGGCCCGCGACCGCGGCCGAGGGCCTCGAGCACGTCGGCGTCGCTCGACGACCCGCTGATCCCGCATCCCGACGGCGATCGGGTCGCTGCGGCCGGCGGCGATCCTGCCGTCCGCCCAGGCCGCCGCCCTCGAGCCCTGGGCCGGCGACGGCCTGCTGCTCGTCGGGTTCACGCCGCTTCCGAGACGCCTGGGCGCCGTACGCGGCCCGCAACCTCCGAGCACGCCGCGTGGCCGGGCGGCCCTCCGAGATCCGGGCGGTCGAGGTCGAGCTGCCCGGCCTCGATCGGCGCCACAACATCGCGCCGCAGGTCCTCGCCCGGCTGTTCGAGGACCCGTCGTGGCGCGACGCGGGCGCTGTCGGCCATCGCGGACGCGGCCTCCCCGCCGGCGCGTGGCGGATCGGCCTGCCGGCCGTCCTTGGCCTCGACGAGCACGCCGCCGTCCACGCCGCGGCCGAGCGGGCGCTGGGCCACCGCGTCTTCGAGATCGCGAGCCTGCCGCCCTCGGTGCCCGGCCTCCGGCTGTTCGAGGCCCTTCGCCGCCGCATCCTTCGAGCCGGCGCGAGGATCCAGATCGGCTTCGACGTGGTCGACGTCGAGCGGAGCGGGCGGCGGGTCACCGCCATCCACACCGAGGCCGCATCGCGCACGCTGCGCATCGGCGCCGACGCGTTCGTCCTGGCCACCGGCGGCATCGGTGGGGCCGGGATCCGGGCGGGCCACGACGGCACGCTGACCGAGCGCGTCTTCGGCCTGCCGGTCGTCGCGCCCCGCCGCGTGAGCCGCTGGTTCAGCGACGATCCGCTGCGTGCCACATCCGCTCGAGGCGGCCGGGATCGAGGTCGACGCCAAGCTCGCGCCCGCCGAGCTGGAGAACGTGCGCGTCATCGGCTCCGCGCTGGCCGGCATGCACTACCTCGATGAGCGATGCGGCGACGGCGTGGCGCTGGCCAGCGCGCATCGCGCCGCGGCGTCCCTGGCGTCGAACCGAGCGGTGGCCGCATGACCTTCCACGACGCCGCCGCCCGCGAGTTCCCGCCGTTCAGCACGGACGCCTGCATCAAGTGCAACGTGTGCACGACGGTCTGCCCGGTCGCGCGCGTGACCGATGACTTCCCCGGCCCGAAGTACGTCGGTCCGCAGGCCCAGCGCTTCCGCGGTCCGGGCGTCGGCCGCGATGCCCCGGATCACACCGTCGACCTCTGCTCCGGCTGCGGGATCTGCACGCGGGCCTGCCCGGCCGGCGTCCTCATCGCCGAGACGAACAACCGGGCGCGCGCCGCGATCGTCGACGAGCGGGGATCGAGCATCCGCAACCGGATCATCAGCGACACCGACCTCATCGCCCGCTTCGGCGTGCCGCTCGCGCCGCTGGCCAACATCGGCCTCCAGCAACCCGATCGCCCGATGGATGGGGGAGAAGGTGCTCGGCGTCCATCGGCGCGGACCGCTGACCACCTTCTCGCGCCGCACGTTCTCGCTCCTGGTGGAAGCGGCGAGGCGGCGCGACGGCACTGCCCGCGACCGCCCGGATCCGGAGCGCACCGCTCGTCTACTTCCATGGCTGCGCCGTGAACGCCTTCGAGCCCGATCTCGGCCGGGACGCGGTCGAGATCCTCGAGCGCAACGGCTTCAGCGTGATCGTGCCGCGCCAGGAGTGCTGCGGCCTGCCGTTCATCTCGAATGGCCTGTACGACCACGCTCGCACGAAGGCGCGCCGCAACCTGGCGGTGCTGGCCGCGTTCGCGCGGGCGGGCTACCGGATCGTGGGCACCTCGACCTCGTGCACCCACGCGCTCAAGGCCGAGTACCGCGAGATGCTCGACCTCGCCGACGCCGACGCCACCGCCGTCGCCGATGCGACCTGGGACATCTGCGAGCTGCTGCTCGACCTCCACGAGCGCGGCGAGCTCGACACCCGCTTCGCGCCGGTCGTCGAGCAGCTGCCGTACCACCCGCCATGCCAGCTCAAGTCGCACGGCATCGGCACGCCGGCGATGGACCTCTTCGCGCTCGTTCCCGGCCTCCGCGCCGTCGACTCGGACCACGACTGCTGCGGCGCCGCCGGCACGTACGGGCTGAAGGCCGAGCGCTGGCAGATCGCGCAGGACGTCGGCGCGCCGCTCTTCGACAAGGTCCGCGCGGCGCGCAAGGGCGGTGCCTCGCGCGCCGCCTGCGACTCCGAGACCTGCCGCTGGCAGATCGAGCAGTCGACCGGCGTCCCCACCGTCCACCCGGTCACCATCCTGGCCGAGTCCTACCGGCGCGCCGATGCCGCCGTCGACGAGCCCTGGCGCCGCATCGTCTGACCGACCGATCGGATCCCGGTCCGGGTTGCGAGCGGTTCTACACTCAGCGGACTTGAGTCGATGTAGCCCGCTCAGAGGGAGATTCGTTGACGGTCACAGATGCCGCGCATGACGCGCGTTCGCCCGAGGCAGATGCCGCAGCGGCCGCCGTTTCGGCAGAGGCTGGTGGGGGTCTCCAGGTACGCCTCGCGGAGCCGAGGGTTCGGAGCAGCGGGGGTCACCGCCGGCGCCGCCGTGGTCGCCGGCATCCTGCTCCTGACGCGGGACCAATCGGTCTCGACCCTGGGAACGCTCGCGATCGTCGCCGGCGCCCTGGCGCTCGTCGCGACGGCGGCGGCCGTCCGCGAGTGGCCGTGGGCGCCGCAATGGACGGGCCCGAACGGAGCCCTCGACGGTGTCGCGGGACCGATGGCATGGCTGGCCGTCGTCTTCGCCGCGATCGTGGTCCTGACGCATTTCGTGCCGGTCGTGGTGCCGGCGTGGAGCGAGGAGCAGGTCTTCGCCGTTGCCGTCGTGGCCTTCGTGGTGCTCAGCGTCCTGGGCTGGGGACCCGGCGTCTCGATCGCATGGCCGTCGGGGCTGCGTTTGAGCTCGCTGACGGTGCTCGGCAGCCTGGTGGCGCTTGTCCTCGTCGGCGTGTACCTCGTCTTCATGGTCCTGCTGCGTGCCGATGCCGTCAGCGCCGACGACCGCGAATGGGCACGACTCGTCGAGATTCGCGCGACGCTCGAGGCGCTCGCGTTCGCGGCCGCCGGCGCGCTGCTGGGGACGATCGTCCAGCGCCAGGCGGTATCGGGCGAGCTGCGCAGCCTCGAGGAGGAGATCGATCAGCGCGAGACGGAGCTGTCGGACGCACGCGCGGCGCTCGCCATGCGAGAGCTCGAGGTCGACTCGATGCGGTCCACCGTCACCGCCGCCCTGCGGCAGCTGACGCCGGACGCGCCGGATGACCTGGAGCGGCTCGATCCCGCCTCCCCGCGGTGCTCTCCGCCCGGCCGTCCAGCACGGCCGTGCGCCAGGCCCGCGTGACGCTCTTCGAAGGCATCACCATCCTTGCCGCCGCCGACCACTGACTCGGACGACGTCAGGGGAGGCGGGACCGCCCGCAGCGAGTTGCGACAGCCGAGCGACGCCCGGAGCGGGTGGCCACCTGCGGCCCACGAGGACGTGGCGACCACCACCCAGAGTGACGAGATACGTCGGAGGCGAGCCGCCCGCAGCGAGTTGCGAAAGCCGAGCGAGGGTGGCTCGCATCCGGCTCATCACATCACTTGATCAGCTTCTTCTCCATCTGGCGCATCGCGATCCACATGCAGACGACGAAGAAGACGACCAGGTAGATCAGGTCCCACAGCTGCCCGATGCCGATGATCCCGGTCGAGAGCCCGCGGATCAGGTTGATGCCGTGGTAGAGCGGCGTGAGCTGGACGATGGTCACCAGCCAATCCGGCAGCACCGCCTCGATCGGGAAGAAGGTGCCGCTGAAGAGGAACATCGGCATCACGATCAGGCCCATCGGCACGTCGAAGTCGTTCACCGTGCGCAGGTAGGAGGTGCCGGCAAGGCCCGCTGCGGCGAAGGCGGCCGCGACGAGGAGCGCCGCCGGGACCATCAGGATGCCGAGCGGGGAGAGGACCAGCCCCATGAAGACCATGATCACGAACATGGCGATGGCATACAGCGCGGCGCGCGTCAGCGCCCACAGCATCTCGCCGATCGCGATCTCGGTGATCCCCATCGGCGTGGCCAGCACGCCGTCATAGGTCTTCGCGTAGTTGAGCTTGAAGAACACGTTGAAGATCGTCTCGAAGACGGCGCCGTTCATGGCGGCGGTGGCGACCAGTGCGGGGGCCACGTAGGCGGCATAGGCGACCACCTGCCCATTCGACAGCGCGACGGTGTCGATGATGCCGCCGAGCCCGAGCCCGATGCCGATCAGGTAGAAGATCGGCTCGAAGACGCCACTCAGGATGATGATCCACTGGTGGCGGTAGACCATGATGTTGCGCTCGACGAGGCGTCGCGAGCGCCAGACGCGCGCCCAGGCGTTGGCGAGCGCGCCGGTGGGCGCGGGCTGAGCGATCGTGGTCATCGGCTCAGCCCGCCATCCGCCGCGTGAGCATGCGCTCCGCGAGCACGGCGCCGATCCCGAACATCACCAGCAGATAGGCGAGGTGAAGCGGCGCGGTGACCGGATCCAGCTGGTCCAGGATCGACCCCCGGATGAGCTCGACGCCGTGGAAGAGCGGCGTGGCCCACGCCACCGCACGAAGCGGCTCGGGAAGGTTGGTGAGCGGGAAGAAGGTGCCGCTGAACAGGAAGAGCGGGTTGATGACGAAGCGGAAGATGGCGCTGAAGCCGACGTCGTTCTTCTGGGTGGCGGTGAACGCGATCAGGCAGGAGGCGAAGGCGACGCCGACCAGCATGCAGACGGGAATCGCCAGGATCGCCATCGGCGAGCGGGGAATCCCGAAGAGGAAGAGCACCAGCAGGAAGACGGCACCCAATGAGCCGATGCGGAACGCCGTCCATCCCAGCTCCCCGAGCACGATGCTCCGGATGCTGACCGGGGTCGAGAGCATCGCCTCGTAGTTCCGGCCCCACATGATCTTGTTCATGATCGGGTAGGTCGATTCGAAGGTCGCCGTCTGCATCGACATGGCGGCCAGCAGGCCCGGACCGAGCCAGTCGATGTAGGGCACGCCGCCGAACGCCGCGAGGCTGTCCCGGGTCAGCAGTGTCCCGATCCCGAGGCCCATGGCCGTCAGAAACAGGACAGGCTGCAGGAAGCCGAACGCCAGGCTGCGGTGCCAGAGGCGGCGGTAGACGAGCCAGTTGCGCAGCCAGACGCGGCCGGATGAGGCGACGACGGTCATCGGACGCCTACTCGACCAGCGAGCGGCCGGTCAGGCGCAGGAAGACGTCCTCCATGCTCGACCGGCGCACGAGTGCGCTCTCGATGGGGATCTTGCGCAGGTTGACCTGCTCGAGCGTGCGCTCACCATCGGCGGTGTACAGGAGGAACCGATCTGGCAGCGCCTCGACCCGATCGGCGAGCGCCTCCAGCTGTCCGTTGAGGCTGTCGCGCACCGCATCGGTCACGCGCAGCTCGAGCACCTCGCGGGTCGAGTGCTCGTCGATGAGCTGGCGCGGCGATCCCTCGGCCACGATCTTGGCCTTGTCCATGACAACGAGGTGGTCGCACAGCTGCTCGGCCTCATCCATGTAATGAGTCGTGATGATCAGCGTCGCGCCGCGGCGCTTCAGCTGGTAGAGCCGCTCCCACAGGAGGTGCCGCGCCTGCGGATCGAGGCCCGTGGTCGGCTCGTCCAGGATCACCAGCTCGGGCTCGTTGATCAGGGCGCGGGCGATGGTCAGGCGGCGTTTCATGCCACCCGAGAGCGGCTCGACCTGGTCCGTGGCGCGCTCGTCGAGCTGCACGAACTCGAGCAGCTCATCGGCGCGCTTGCGGGCGACGTCGTTGGGGATGTCGAAGTAGCGCGCGTACATCTCGAGGTTCTCGCGCACGGTCAGCTCGGTGTCGAGGTTGTCGATCTGCGGCACGACGCCGAGCTTCGACTTGATCTGGCGCGCCTGGGTGCGCGGATCCATGCCGATCACCGTCAGCTCGCCCTCGGTGACGGGACTGGAGCACGCGATCATCCGCATCGTGCTCGTCTTGCCGGCGCCGTTCGGGCCGAGGAAGCCGAAGGCCTTGCCGGGGCGCACGTCGAAGTCGACGCCATCGACGGCGGTGAAGCCGTTCGCGTAGCGCTTCGTCAGCCCGCGGGCATGGACAAGAGACTGCTGCTGGTTCGTCATGGGGTCTCGCATTCTAGACCGATGCGTTCGTCATTTCTCATCGGTCCCATAGTGACCCGCATTCCTGTCAAAGAGTGACAGGTTCTCCTGCTATCGGTTGCGGCATGGTCCGTCCGTACCGTCGTCCAGCGCGGGCCGAAGGAGAAGAAGGTCGCCGCCTTCGCCATCGATTGGCCGGGCTGGAGCCGCGGGGCGAAGGCGCCCGACGCGGCCGTCGAGCTGCTCGAGACCTATCGGGAGCGGTATCGCCCGATCGCGCGCCTCGCCGGGCTGGAGGCAGAGTTCGATCGGGCCGGCGATCTCGAGATCGTCGAGGATCACGTCGGCGTGGGATCGACCGACTTCTGGGGCATCTCCTTCGCGCCGTCCTCGTTCGAGCAGGCGCCGATGCCCGAGGACGAGCTGGATCGCAAGCTGGCTCTGCTCGAGGCGGCGTGGCTGTTCTTCGACGACGTCGCCGCGCGCGTCTCGCTCGAGCTGGAGAAGGGGCCGCGCGGCGGCGGTCGCAATCGCGACGAGATCGTCCGCCACGCCCTCGGCTGGGAACGGGCCGACCTGGTGAAGAGGGTCGGCGTTGTGGCGGATCCCGTCGTTCCGCCGACGCCGGAGGGGCTCCGGTCCCACCGCGACGAGTACGTCGCCGCGCTCCGAACCTACAACGCCGAGGGGCGCATGGCGCGCGGTCGCAACTGGACGATCGCGCTGCTGCTACGGCACTCGGCCTACCACGTCCTCGACCACGCCTGGGAGATGGAGGACAAGGACCTCTCGTAAGGTCAGAGCCCAGCTGCGAGCGAGTCGGCGCGAGGATCGGCGCCGCCCTCGTACGAACCGTCGGCTCGGCGGCGGATCATCTGCGCCCAGCCCATGAAGGGCGTCTTCGGCTCGACCACAGCTGACGTCGTGGCCACGCGCCTCCAGCGCCGCCACTGTCGTCAGCGTCGACGCCGTCGGACTCGATGCGACACGGGGCCGAGCGGCTGGCCGGCCGCCTCCGTCTCGGCCACGAACCGCGGTCGGTCGACCGCCGCCTGCGGATCCAGGCCGTCGTCGACCAGGCCCTGGACCAGCTGGACCATCGTCTGCGGCTGACCGTCGCCGCCCATGGCGCCGAACGCGACTTCTGCGGCGCCATCGCGCAGGAGCATGCCCGGCATGAGCGTGTGCAGCGTCCGCGATCGTGGCCGCAGGGCGTTCGGATGCGACGGGTCCAGCGAGAAGTAGGCGCCGCGGTTCTGGAGCATGATCCCGGTCGAGCCGCCCATGATCCCCGAGCCGAAGCCCATGTAGTTCGACTCGATCAGGCTGACCATCATGCCGTCCGCGTCGGCCGCGCACAGGTAGACCGTGCCGCCTCCCGGCCGGTTGGTGGGCACGAACCGCTGCGCCCGCTCCGGCGATAGTCGTGAGGCCAGCCAGGCCGCATGCCCCGAGGAGAGCAGCTCGACCGGGTCCGCCAGCCCGCGATCCGGATCCGCCACGCATCGGTCTCGCTCGCTCCAGGCAACCTTGACCGCCTCGATCTGCGCGTGCAGACGGTCGGCCGACAGCGGCTCGCCCAACGGCCAATCGAGCGCGGAGAGAACGTTCAGCGCCATCAGCGCGGTGATGCCCTGCGAGTTCGGCGGGATGGTTGCCACCTCGACGTCCCGGTAGCGCGTCGAGATCGGGCTCGACCCAGTCGCCGCGGTGGTCCGCGATGTCCTCGGCGGTCATCACGCCGCCGGCCGCCTGGATGGCTCGCGCGATCTCGGCGCCGATCGGTCCCGCCGTAGTACGCCTCGCGCCCGCCATCGGCGACCTGGCGCAGTGATGCCGCCAGCAGCGGCTGGCGGAACGCGTCACCGGCGTCGCCAGCGGCGCCGAACACCTCGCGAGCGTCGTCGTCGAAGCCGGGAAGTGAGGCGGCGATCGCCCGCGCGTTGATCGCCGTCAGGGCGTAGCCCTCATCCGCGGTGGTGGCCGCCGGAAGGAGCGCATCGGCGAGCGATCGGCGGCCGAATCGGTCGAGCAGCTGGACCCAGGCGTCGACGGCGCCGGGAACGGTGATGGTCAGCGGCCCCTTGGCCGGCATGTCGTCGTGGCCCGCGCCACGGACTGCCTCGATGCTCAACCCAGCGGGGGAGCGCCCGCTGCCGTTGAACCCGTGCAGGCGCCGTTCGCCCGGCTCCCAGACGAGCGCGAAGGCGTCGCCACCGAGTCCGCAGGCGTTGCAGTAGACGACGGCCAGCATCGCGTTGGCGGCGATCGCAGCGTCAACGGCCGTGCCGCCCGCGCGCAGCGAGTCGACCCCGGCGGCCGTGGCGAGCGGGTGGGGCGTGACGACCATGCCATGCGGCGCGGTGGTGGACGGCATCGGCCTGACCGTAGCAGAAAGAAACGTGCGCCTTGACAGTAGCAAGAAAAGCGCGGATAGTAGGTGCATGAACATCGCGATCGTCGGAGCAACCGGGTTCGTCGGGAGCCACCTCGTGCCGCACCTGGTGGGGGCGGGTCTCCGGGTGATCGCCATCTCCCGGACCAGACGCAGGCTCTCCGGCTGGACCGACGCGGTCGAGGATCGCGCGGCCGACGTGACCACTGGCGCCGGCCTGGACGAGGCCCTCACCGGCGCCGATGCGGTCGTCCACCTGGTTGCCATCCCGCGGGAGACGAAGGGTCGCCGCTTCGAAGACGTCAACGTGGGGGGCACGCGGCGGACGCTCGAGGCGGCACAGCGCGCCGGCATCCGCCGCTTCGTGCACCTGTCGGTGCTGGGCGTGGTCGATGACCCCAAGCTCGGCTATCTGCGCTCGAAGGCCCTCGGCGAGCAGCTCGTGCGCGAGAGCTCGCTCGACTGGGTCGTCCTCCGACCATCCCTGATGTTCGGCGTGGGCGATGGCTTCTTCAACATCGTCAAGACCACGCTGCGCTACTGGTCGCCGGGCATCGTCGCCATCCCCGGGAACGGGGAGACGCGCTTCCAGCCGCTCTCGGCGGACGACCTCGCGATCGCGGCCGAGCGATCCCTGACCGATGCGGACCGTGCCGGATCGGTCTACGAGCTCGGTGGGCCGGACTGGTTGACGTACCGCCAGATCGTCGACGAAGTCATGCGCGTCACCCGCATGCGCCGGCTCAAGCTTCCCATCCCGATCCCGCTCATCAGCGCGCTGACCGCCGTCACGGACCGGGTCCTGCCCGTCTTCCCGGTCACCCACGACCAGATCGGCTCGCTGCAACGCCAGAACTACACCGATCTCGACGCGTTCGAGAAGGCGTTCGGCGTCAAGCCGCGGAAGCTGGACCTCTCTTACCTGCGTGCTTGACAGGACCGATCGAGCGACGATACTACGTCACACGTAGTACGCACCACGTAGCTGGAGCTCGTCGCATGGTCCCGCTCCCTCCGAACGATCCAGGGCTTCTCGTCCTCGTCAGCCTCGCCTCCGCGCCGCGGCACGGCCACGCAATCCTGCTCGACATCGCGGAGTTCGCCGGCGTGCGGCTCGGGCCGGGAACGCTCTACGGGGCGATCAGCCGGCTCGAGTCGGAGGGGCTGATCGAGGCGATCACGCCAGAAGGCCGTCGCCGTCCGTATCGGCTCACGGATCGGGGCGACTCGCTGCTCCGGCAGCGGCTCGATGGCCTCGAGCGAACCGTCCGCGCGGGGCGACGACGCGTGGCGGTCGGACCATGAGCCGTCTCGCGCGAGCTGCCGCCCGGGCCCTGTTGCGAACCTACCCGCATGCCTGGCGGGACCGCTACGGAGCGGAGGTGCGAGACCTGATCGAGGACGCCGATGCGGGCATCGGCGACGTGGTCGACCTGGCTGCCGGCGCCGCACGCCAGCACATCATCGGAGGTGCGCCGATGCGCTTCGAACCCGCCCGACGACATCCACTTGCCTTCGCCATCGCCGCATTCGTGATCATGGCCCCCACGCTGACCCTCCTGACGCTGTCGCTCACTGGCCATGAGCTGGGCTTCACCGCGGTCGCGTCTGTCGTCGACCCGATCATCGTGCGCGTGACGAAGCCGCGCGTCGTCGACCTGGCCCTGGTCGGCGCCCCGCTGATCGCGCTCGCCCTGGCGGTGCTGCCGCTGCTGGACCTGCGCGTCGAGGCCAACGATGAGGGTCCGACGCTGACGTTGCGCGTTCGAGCCCTGACGGCGAACGTGATCGTTGCCACGATGGCGCTGCTCGTCGGGGCGCTCCTCGTCGGCCACATCGTGGCCGAATCGGTGCTCGGGAGCGGCGCCTAGGACTCCATCTCCCATGTCTCGCCCGGCTCCAGGGCAATCACCGTCGCCGGGGTGTGCTCGCGCAGCTCCTCCGGCGTGCCAGCCAGCGCCGGGAAGGTGCCGTAGTGGACGGGGATGACGATCGAGGCGCCGATCATCTCGAGTGCCAGCGCGGCATCGCGCGGCCCCATCGTGTAGTGCCCGCCGATCGGCAGGACCGCGATCTCGGGAACGAACCGCTGGCGGATGAGGCTCATGTCGCCGAAGACATCGGTGTCACCCGAGTGGTAGACCGTGGTGCCGTCCTCGAACTCGAGGATCCAGCCCCAGCTGCCGAAGTCGCGCGTCACCTGTCCGTCGCCGACGGTCAGGGTCGCGCCCCCGGTGTGGTCGGAGCGGACCATCGTGAAGCCGATGCCGGCCGCCTCGAACGTGCCGCCCTTGTTCATGCCGACAGCCTCGATGCCCCGGCCGGCGAGGTAGACGCTCATCTCGTGGCTGCAGACCACCACGGCACCCTCCGGCTTCGCGAGCTCGACGACGTCGGCCAGGTCGTCGCCGACGTGGTCGAAGTGGCCGTGGGTGGGTGCGACGACGCTGACCTGCTCGGCCGCTCGGTAGGCGTCGGGATAGGTCGGAGCGCCGGTCCATCGGTCGATCCAGACCCACGCGTCATCGGGGGACCGGTACAGGATGCCGCCGTGCCCGAGCCAGGTGATCCGCAGGTTCGCCATCGGTCTCTCCTACCTCTCCGTTGGGCGCCTCATCGCCAGCAGCTAACGATCGTAGCCGCAGGACCGATGCCCGGCGCGGGACCTCAGCCGGGGACGACGAGCCGGCCGGTCTCTGCGACGCGCCGCATCCAGGGCAGCTCGCGTTCCACCGTCGTCTCGGGGCCATGGCCGGGCAGCACGCGCACGGACGCCGGGATGTCGCGGGCAAGCCGGGTGAGCGAGGCGACCATCTGCTCGTCGTTGCCGCCCGGAAGGTCGGTTCGCCCATAGGAGCCGGCGAAGAGCACGTCGCCCGAGAGCATCAGGCCGAGCCGCTCCTCGTAGAGGCAGACCGATCCCTCGCTGTGCCCGGGCGTGTGCAGGATGTCGAACGCGAGGTCGCCGATGCGGAGCTGCTCGGCCTCGCGGAGGTCCTGGGTCGCGACGCTGCGCTCGATCTCGAACCCGTAGTTGTTCCTGCCCTCGAGCCGGTACGCGTCGTCGGGATGGATGGCGAGCGGCGCGCCGGACGCGCGCATGAGCGGGGCGTTGTCGAAGATGTGGTCGATGTGCCCGTGCGAGTTGGCGATCAGGTGCAGGCGCAGCCCGTTCTCCGCAACGCGCTCCATCAGCGGAGCGGCGGCGCCCATGCCGGGGTCGAGCACGAGCGCATCGGTCGACCGCCCGTCCCAGACGAGGTACGCGTTCGTCTGCCACGGGCCGAACGGCGCCGCCTCGATGCGCACGGCGTGTCCGGGATCCGCGGGCGTGCCGGAGCGCTCGACGACCGTCTCGTCCGCGGTCATTGTTCGCGTCCGCCGGCAGGACCGATGACGCCCGAGGCGCCTTCCGTGATCCGCAGGCCGAAATGCGCGGCGAGCTGGCGGGCCAGCTCGTCCTCGACGCTCTCCATCGGTACGGCGGCGCCGGTCTCGCGCGCCAGGGTGGTGACTTCCTTGTCCGGGATGCCGCACGGGATCATCTCGTCGAACCAGCGCAGCTCGGTGTTCACGTTCAGCGCCAGGCCATGGGTGGTGACGCCGCGCTTCACGCGTACGCCGATGGCGGCCAGCTTTCGCTCGCCGTCGACCCAGATACCCGGATGGCCCTCCAGGCGGGCCGCATCGACGCCGAAGGCCGCGGCGGTGTCGATGATCGCGGCTTCGAGGATGCGAACGTAGCGACGCAGGTCGAGCGGATCGCGCAGCTCCACGATCGGGTAGGCCACCAGCTGTCCGGGGCCGTGGAACGTGATGTCACCGCCGCGATCGATGCGGATCAGCTCCGCGCCGATCTGCCGCAGCCGCTCGGGAGTGGCGAGCATGTTCGCCTCGTCGCCCCCGCGCCCGATCGTGTAGACGGGGAAGTGTTCGAGGAGGAGCAGCCGGTCGCCGATCCGGCGGCCGCGGCGCTGATCGGCCAGCTCGTCCTGCAGCTCCCAGGTCGGCCGATAGGGGACGGTGCCCAGGTGATCGATCGTCAACAGCCCGCCGTGGGCGGCGAGCAACGGATGCTCGGCACTGGCCGGTCGATGCGGCGCGCTGCGATCCGGTCGTCGCAGGCCGATCGAGGGATCCTCGACCGGTCCGCCACTGATGTCGCGGAAGGGCGTCTCCGTGGGTCGCGCAGCCATCGGTCCCTAGACCGCGGCGGCCGTCTCGCGACCGGGGACCTGCTCGGCGGCGTGGTAGGAGGAGCGCACGAGCGGCCCCGACTGGACGTGCTTGAAGCCCATCTCGAGGCCGATTCGGCGCAGCGACATGAACTCCGCCGGCGTGTAGTACTTCACCAGTGGCAGGTGCTGCCGGCTCGGCCGCAGGTATTGGCCGATGGTGAGCACGTCGACGTCCGCCTGGCGCAGCAGCCGCATCGCCTCGACGATCTCGTCCCAGGTCTCGCCGAGTCCGAGCATCATCCCGGTCTTGGTGACCATCCCGTCGAAGCCGATCTCGTCGGCGACGGCGCGGCCGTGCGTCAGCACCGAGACGGACCGATCCCAGCGAGCCCGACGGCGAACCTGCTTCTGGAGACGGGGGACCGTCTCGACGTTGTGGTTGAGGATGTCCGGCTGCGCCTCGACCACGGTGCGGATGTCGTGCTCGCGGCCGTTGAGGTCGCTGATGAGGACCTCGATGCTGGTGCCGGGATTCTCGACGCGGATCTGGCGGATCGTCTCCGCCACCATCTGCGCCCCGCCGTCGGGCAGGTCGTCGCGCGCGACCATGGTGATCACGACGTGCTTGAGGCCCATCTGGTGCGTGGCCTCAGCGACCCGCCGCGGCTCATCCCAGTCGGTGATCGGCGGCCGGCCCGGTGTCGATCGCGCAGAACCCGCAGTTTCGCGTGCAGACGCTGCCGAGGATCATGAAGGTGGCCGTGCCGAGCGCCCAGCACTCGCCCTGGTTCGGGCACCTGGCCTCCTCGCAGACGGTGTTGAGGCCCTCCGCGCGCAGGACTCGCCGGGTATCGGCGTAGGTGCTGCCGATGCCGAGCCGAACCTTGAGCCATTCGGGGCGCCGGCCACCCGGGCCGGCATTCTCGGGGAGCGGGTCGCCCGGGGCGAGCAGACCGCCATCGGACTGCGGACCGCCCGGATACATCACCTCGGACGGTGATGCGTGTCCGCCGCCGGCGGAGTTCGACACCACGTTCAGCTCGCCGAGCGAGCTGAAGTCGGGGCGGGGAGCGTCGAGGGCCATTCGGCAAGTCTAGCGAAGGTCCCGAGCGTGCGCCGATGCCCTGTACCACGGTACTCCCCGGGTCCGGGGTGAAGGCCGTCTCAGCCCGGTGCGCCCGCGCCCCGCCGCACGGCAGGCATGACTTACGGGCCGATCGTCCTATCGATTCGTGGGACTCCGCGCGCATATGGTGCGGTCGATATGTTGCTTGCTCGGCTGACTGGCGGTCGCACCCGGCGCCCGATGCTCCTCGCCCTGGTGTTCGGCTTCGTGCTGGTGCTGGTCGGGGTGACCACCAGCGCCCTGGTTGCGGTCGCGTCAGAGCATCTGCGGAGCGCAACGCTGCGGGGCGTCGTCACACGCGACGCGTCACTTGTCGAGCTGTTCGTGAACGGAAACCTCCGGACGACCGACCTGGACGCGGACGGCCCGACCCCGGGGCGCGCCGCCCAGCTGGGTGGGCTCCTCGCCAGCCTCACCGGTGACGACGAGATCCTCCGCATCGAGATCCGTGCGCTCGACGGAAGGGTGCTGGCCAGCGACGCCGATGTCGCGGTCGGCGAGATGTCCGGCAACTCCGCGGCAATGGCCGCGGCCCTCGACGGGCGGCCGAGCGCCACCGTGGTGGAGGACGATCGCGAGATCGAGTCGGTCGGCCCGCTCGGAGCCACGAGCGTCCTCCAGGAATACCTCCCGATCGTCGAGGGCGGCGACCGCGCGATCGCGGTGGTCGCCATGTGGCGCGATGCGACGGGGCTGCTGGCGAGCCTGGATGCGACGGGACGGGACATCATGATCGTCACGCTCGCTGCCGGCCTGCTCCTGGCGGCCGTGCTGTTCCTCATCTTCCGATCGGCGCAGGCGCGCCTCAGCCGTCAGCACGCGCAGCTGATCGAGTCGACACGACGCGATGCGTTGACGGAGATGCTGAACCACGGCGCGATCGTCGCGCTCCTCGCGGAGGAGGTGGAGTCGGCTCGCCTGGCAGATGGCCGCATCGGCGTTGCGCTGGTCGACGTCGACAACTTCCGGCTCTTCAACGACACCCACGGCCACGATGCGGCCGACGAGGTGCTGCTCCGCGTGGCAGAGCTCGTGGGCCTCGAGGCGGCCGATGGGCACGTGGCTCGCTACGGCCCCGACGAGTTCCTGTTGATCCGGACCGGCGCCGATGTCCCGGCCATGGAGGCCTCGATGGAGCGCCTGCGGGCCGGTCTCGAGGAGGTCAGCGTCCAGTTCGGGGACTCCGAGCGCCTGCCGGTGACGGTCAGCGCCGGGATCTGCGCCTATCCGGAGCACGCCGCATCGGTCACCGAGCTCCTCTCGGTCGCCGCCCTGGCCCTCGGCGAGGCGAAGGGGAGCGGGGGTGACACGGTCCGCGTCGCCCAGGTTGGCGAGGAGGAGCGGGTGCTGTCCGGCAGCTTCGACGTGCTCCAGGGCCTCGTCATCGCCGTCGACAACAAGGACCGATACACGAAGCGCCATTCGGAGGATGTGGCGCGCTACGCCGTCTTCCTGGCCGAGCGCCTGGGCCTCGACGAGGAGATGCGTGAGACGATCCACCTCGCCGGCCTGCTCCACGACGTCGGGAAGATCGGCATCCCGGACGTCGTGCTCCGCAAGCCGTCGAAGCTGACGGCGGACGAGTACGGCATGTTCCAGCAGCATGTCGTGCTCGGTGACGCGATCGTGCGTGACGTGCCGAACGTCGACGTCGTGCGGGCCGGGATCCGCCATCACCATGAGCGTTGGGACGGGAAGGGGTACGTCGAGGGCCTCGAGGGCGAGACGATCCCGATGATCGCTCGCGTCCTTGCCGTAGCCGATGCCTTCAGCGCAATGACGACGTCCCGCCCGTACCGCAAGGCGTTGCCGATCGAGGAGGCGCTCAAGCGGCTCGGTGATGCGGCCGGTACGCAGCTCCAGGAGGAGTTCGTGACCGCCTTCATCACCGGGATCGAGACCGCGGCCGACGCGCCGCTGCCGGGCGAGGAGTCCTCTCGCATCTGGACACCGCAGACCAAGGTCGCCTGAGCGATGCATTCCATAGAGGTTGTCCGTGTCCACCCGCAAGCACGCGCGCCCGTCAGTGGTTGCCATCGCGATGGCGATGGTGGTGGCGAGCGGCTTCCTCATCGGCCCGGCTCCCCAGATCACGAGGGCCGCCCTCGTCGCAACCGGCGTCAACGATGCCCGGACGGTGAAGCACGACCGGACCCTGACGGACCCCGCTCCCGGCGTGCTCGGAAACGACCTGAATCTCCTCGGGAGCGCAACCGCGATCCTGGTTTCCGATGTGTCGCACGGGACCCTCAACCTGGGATCGAACGGCGGGTTCACGTACACGCCGGCTGCCCGCTACGTCGGCTCCGACTCGTTCCGGTACCGCCCAAGCGGCCTCCTGAGCACGGCCGCAACCGTGACGATCACGATCACGAATGCGACTCCGGTGGCACGTCCGGACGCCTACTCGGGCGTCTCGCGCACGACCCTCGATGTGCCGGCACCTGGCGTCCTGGCCAATGACACTGACGCCGATGGCGACGCGCTCACGGCCGAACTCGTGGGCGGCGGGATCAGTGGATCGCTCGACCTGGATCCCGACGGGGGATTCCGGTACACCCCCGGCGGAGGATTCTCCGGCACCGCCACGTTCAGCTACCGCGTGAGGGACGGCCTGGTGTGGTCCGCGCCGACGACGGTCACCCTGACCATCACGGCACCGGCGCCAACCCCGACGCCGACGCCTGTACCGACGCCGGTACCGACGCCTGCCCCGACGCCAGCCCCGACCCCCAGGCCGACCCTGCCGCTGCCGTCGATCCCGCTCCCGTCGCTCCCGATCCCGCCCTTGCCGCTCCCGATTCCGCTTCCGCTCCCATCCAGTCCGCCGCCGTCGGGCAGCGCCGACGCCGAGCGCGTCGCAGACGAGCTCACCCGGAGCGACGGCCTCACCAGCGCCATCGGGGTCCGCCAGGCCCGGATCGTCGGACGGCGGCCCCACGCCGTCGGTCTCGGCGAACGCGGACCCGTCCGCCGGCTCTGGGTCGGCTGGGGGTCCAGGAACACCGGCAACCGGGGGGTCGGGCTTCGGCGGGTCGGCCGCTCCGGGAGGTGGGGATCCGGAGTCGGGTCTTCCGTCCATCCGGTTCGACGAGCGGCGGCTCGACCTTGGCGGGGCATCGGTAGGCCTCCTCGCGGGCATGGAGTTCTGGGCGGTTCCGGCCGCCACGATCGCTCTCCCCGGCCTGCTGGTGCTGATCTGGGTCGCCCTCCAGGCCGCCGGTGCGATCGCCTGGATCCCGGCCGTGCGCCGCCTCCGGGGAAGGGATGATCCGCGCCGGCGCCCGATGGTGCGCACGCCCTAGCCGCTCGCTGGGTATCGTGAGCGGGTGGACGTCGACGGACTGATCGACCGGCTCGAGACCCGGCTCCGCGCAGTCGCCACTCCCGAACGCGCCGCCGGCGAGAAGCGCTACCTCAAGAGCGAGCTCGAGTTCTTCGGCGTGACCGTGTGGGCAGATCCGGGCCGCCGTGAAGGAGATCTCCGCGGAGCATCGGGACCTCGAGCACCAGGACCTCATCGAGCTCGTCGAGGCGCTCTGGGTCGAGCCCGTGTTCGAGCGCCGGATGGCATCGGTCTTCCTCCTCGATCGCTTCGCCGATCGCCTCGGGGTCGCCGACCTGGCGCTCATCGAGCGCCTTGTGCGCGAATCGCTGACCTGGGCGCTGGTGGACGGGCTCGCCGGCGACGTGCTGGGACGCCTGGTCGGGGCCGATCCAGGCGGCGTGACGCCCGTCATGGACCGATGGGCGACCGACGACGACTTCTGGATCCGCCGTGCCTCGCTCCTGGCGGAGCTGCGGCCGATCCGCCGCGGCGCCACGCTCGGTCGATTCCTGCGTCGCGCGGATCCGATGCTCGACGAGCGCGAGTTCTTCATCCGCAAGGCCATCGGTTGGGTCCTGCGCGAGGCGAGCAAGAAGCGTCCGGACGAGGTTGCCGCCTGGGTCGCGCCGCGAACGCATCGGGCAAGCGGCGTCACCATGCGCGAGGCCGTCAAGTACCTGGCGCCGGCCGACGCGGATCGGCTGATGACGGCGTATCGAGAGAAGCGCCAGGCCGCCGCCGGCTGAGTCGGTCCTAGCCAATCGGCGTGTTGGCGTCCCACTCCTCGAGGGCCTTGCGCACGTCGGCAAGGAAGAAGCCGACCTGGGCGCCATCGAGCACGCGGTGATCGAAGCTGCACGTCATGTTCATCATGTGGCGGATGGCGATGACGTCCTCGCCGTCGACCTCCATGACCCGCGGCCGCTTGACGATGGCCTCCATCGACAGGATCGCGACCTCGGGCGCGTTGATGATCGGCATGCTCGATACGGAGCCGAACCAGCCGGTGTTGTTGACCGTGAAGGTCCCGCCCTGGAGCTCGTCAAGACGCAGCTTGCCGGCCTTCGCGCGGCTCGAGACGTCGCGGACGCGCGCGTTCACGCCGCTGATCGAGAGCTGATCGGCGTTGGCGATCACCGGCACGATCAGCCCGTTGTCGACCGCCACCGCGATCCCGATGTTCATCGCCTGCTTGAGGATGATCTTGTCCTCGGCGAACTGGCTGTTGAGGCTGGGATGCTTGCGCAGCGTCTCCGTCACGGCCTTCACGACGACCGCCACGTAGCTCAGCGAGGCGCCCTCGCGTGCCTTGAATGCCATGTTGTTGGCCTCGCGCCAGCGGACCACGCTGGTCATGTCGACCTCGACCACGGTGTAGGCGTGGGGGACGGTCTGCTTGACCTGCGTCATCTTCCGGGCGATCGCCTTGCGCATCTGCGAGAGCGGCACCTCGGTGTCGCCGCCTGACGGAGTCGGGACCGATGCCGGCGCCGGAGCGGCCGCCGCTGCCGCGGGCGGCGGGCTGGGCCGGCTCGGGCGCCGCGGCGGGTGCCGGCGCCTCGGCGACCTCCGCTGGTGCGGCCTGCGCCGCCTGCGGCTCCGCGGCCTGCGGACCCTTGTCGATGAAGGAGAGGACGTCGTCGCGGGTGACGCGGCCGCCGGCACCGGTGCCGCTCAGCTGCGCGACGTCGATGCCGTGCTCGCGAACGAGGCGCCGCACGGCGGGGGTCATGCGGGCAGCGCCGTTGGCACTGCTGCCGGCCGGCGTGGGCTCCGCGGCCGCCTCAGCGGGCGCGTCGGTCTGCTCGGCGGCCGCGGGCTCCGGCTGCGGCTCGGGCGCTGCCTCGGCGGCCGCGGGAGCCGACTCCTGCTCCTCGACCGCGGCCGCGCGGCATCGGCAGCGTCCGGCGCGGGCTCGGGCTCGGGCTCGGGCTGCGCATCCGCTGCCGGGGCCTCGGCGCCGCTCGGTGCTTCTGCCGCCGTGGCTTCCGCTGGCGGGGCCTCCGCTGGCGGGGCCTCGGCTGCCGGGGCCTCCGCAGCCGGCGCCATCGGCGTCGATCTCGGCGACCGGCGTGCCGACGGCGACCGTCTCCCCGTCGGGGACGAGGATCTTCGAGACGGTCCCGGCGATCTCGGCCGGCACTTCGGCGTTCACCTTGTCGGTGACGACCTCGAACAGCGGGTCGTACTGCTCGACGGTGTCGCCTTCCTTGACCAGCCAGCGCTCGATCGTGCCTTCGGTGACCGATTCGCCCAGCTGGGGCATCTTGATCGTGGTTGCCATCGGTTCTGGGTTCCTCTGGTCGAGTCGCTGACGATTGTGACCGATCGGTCAGTAGGCCGCGAGCCTGCGGGCGGCCTCGACGATGCGTGCCGGGTTGATCATGAACCAATCCTCGAGGGCGTGGTGGTACGGCACGGCGGGAACGTCCGGACCGGCCAGGCGGGTGACCGGGCCATCGAGCTGTTCGAATGCCCGCTCGCTGATCTCCGCGGCGATCTCCGCCCCGAACCCGCCGAAGCGGTTCGCCTCGTGGACGACGAGCGCCTTGCCGGTCTTCGCGACCGAGGCCAGGATCGTCTCGGTGTCGAGCGGACGCAGCGTGCGCAGGTCGACGACCTCCGCCTCGACCCCGTCCTCGCGGGCGAGGGTCTCCGCCGCCTCGAGCGCGCAGGTGCGCATGAAGCCGTAGCAGAAGATCGAGAGGTGCTTGCCCTCGCGGGCAACCGCCGCCTTGCCGATGGGGACGACCGTGTCGCCGTCGGGCACCTCTGCCTTGAAGAGCCGGTAGGTCTTCTTGTGCTCGAAGAACATCACCGGGTCTGGATCGCGGATCGAGGCCTTGAGCAGTCCCTTTGCGTCGGCCGGCGTGCCGGGCGCCACGATCTTGAGGCCGACCGTGGCCGTGAAGTAGCCCTCGTTCGACTGTGAGTGGTAGAGCGCTCCGTGGACGCCGCCGCCGTACGGCATGCGAATCACCATCGGCGCGGTGAAGGTGCCATTCGAGCGGTAGTGGAGGCGGCTGATCTCGGACACGATCTGGTTGAAGGCCGGATAGACGAAGTCGGCGAACTGCATCTCGGCAACGGGGCGCAGGCCGTACACCGCGGCGCCCATCGCGGCCCCGGCGATCATGCCCTCGGTGAGCGGCGTGTCGAGGACGCGCTTGTCGCCGTACTTGGCCCACAGGCCCTCGGTGGCGCCGAAGACGCCGCCCTTCTTGCCGACGTCCTCGCCAAGGACCATGACGCGGTCGTCGCGCGTCCATCTCCTCGTCCATCGCCTGGCGGATCGCCTCGAGGATGTTGAGCTCAGCCATGGGTCAGTGCCCCTCGCCCGTGCTCGCGTCGAGCGCCACGGCTGTGCCGCCGCCGGGGATCGGCTCGGCGTACACGCGCTCGTGCGCGTCGTCGGAGGTCGGCTCGGGCCGCGCCTCGGCCCGCTTGCTAGCCTCGTTGACCTCCGCCTTGACCTCGGCCCGGATCGCCTCGTCGAGCTCGTCGGTAAGCACGCCGGCGGTGCGGAGCTCGCCCGCGAACTGCGGGATCGGATCGCGCTCCTTGAGCGCGTCGACCTCGGCAGGATCGCGGTAGCGGCGCTGGTCGTCGTCGGAGGAGTGGCTGGTCAGGCGCACGACCCGCGCCTCGATGAGCGTCGGCCCCTCGCCGCGCCGCGCGCGCGCATGGGCCTCCCGAGCGGCCGCGTAGCAGCCGAGCACGTCGCCGCCGTCGACGACCACGCCCGGCATGTCGTAGCCGGCCGCGCGCGCCGCCACCGAGCTGCCGGCCACCTGCCGGTCGAGCGGGACGCTGATGGCGTACCCGTTGTTCTCGCAGACGAAGATCACCGGCAGGTGGTGGATGCTGGCGAAGTTCATTGCCTCGTGGACCTCGCCCTGGTTGGAGGTCCCCTCCCCGAACTGGGTCATGGTCACGACATCGTCGCCGCGGACCCACGCCCCCATGGCGATGCCGACCGCGTGCAGCACCTGGGTTCCCACCGGCGAGCTCAGCGAGACGATGTTGTAGGGAGCGCCGCCGTAGTGCCCGGGCATCTGGCGCCCGCCTGAGCTCACGTCATCGGCCTTGGCCAGGTGGGCGGTGATGATGTCCTCGGCGCTCATGCCGAAGGTCATGGTGCTGGCGATCGAGCGGTAGTAGGGCGCCATCCAGTCCTGCCCCTTGCGCATCGCCCACGAGGTGGCGACCTGCGCGCCCTCGTGGCCCTGGCCCGAGATGATGAACGCGATCTTGCCGGCCCGCTGCATGAGCCACATCCGCTCGTCGACCGCCCGCGCCAGGAGCATGGCGCGATACATGCCGAGGACGTCGTCGTCGGTCAGGCCGAGCTCGGCGTGTCGAGGCGCTGGCGTCGGTCTGGGCCATTGCACCGTCCTCCTACACGTGGATCGCGGCGCCGTCGACCGCGAGGGCGGCCTCGGCGAGCACTTCGGTGAGGGTGGGGTGGGCGTGGACGCTCATCGCGATCTCTGCCGGCCGTGCCCTCCACCAGCCGCGCCAGCGTGGGCTCGGCCAGCAGATCGCCGGCATGCGGCCCGATGATGTGCGCGCCGAGCAGGACTGCCCGGTCTCCGCATCGGCGATCGAGCTTGGCGAATCCGTCGATCTCGCCCACGATCGTCGCCTTGCCGAGGGCGCGGAACGGGAACGAGCCGACCTTGATGCTCGCGGCCCTCCGCCTTCGCCTCCTCCTCGCTCATCCCGACCGATGCGATCTGCGGGCGGCAGAACGTGACGCGCGGCATGAGGTCCATCCTGCACCGGCTCCGGACCGTGTCCGGCAAGGTGCTCCACCGCGACCGACCGCCTCGTGGCTGGCGACGTGCGCCAGGGCGAAGCCGGGAACGATGTCGCCGATGGCGTAGAGGTGGTCGACGCCGGTGCGCATGAACTCGTCGACGACGACGTAGCCGCGATCCAGCGTCAGCCCGTCGATGGCCTCGAGGCCGATGTCGTCGGTGAGCGGCCGGCGCCCGACCGCGACCAGGATGACGTCGCTGGTCAGGTCGGTGCGCTTGCCGCCGTCCTTCGTGGCGATCTGGAAGCTCGACGTCGCCCTCGGACTTCGTGATCGACTCGGGATCGATGGTGCTGGCGGTGTGGATGGCGATCCCGCGCTTCTTGAAGACGCGCGCCAGCTCCTTGCCGACCTCGGGATCCTCGAGCGGCACGATGCGATCGGCGAACTCGACGAGGGTGACCTCCGCGCCGAAGTCGCGGTACATGCTCGCCCACTCGACGCCGATGGCGCCCGCGCCGACGATCGTGACCCGACCCGGGACGTCGCCGCGGGTGAGCGCCTCGTCGCTGGTGATGATCAGGCGGCCGTCCGGGTCGAGCCCGGCAAGCGAGCGAGGAGCGGAGCCGGTCGCCAGGATCAGGTTGTCGGCCGTGGCCTCGATGTCGCCCGACTCGCCGCCCGAGACGCGGACGCTGGTCGGACCGGTCGAGCACGCCGTTGCCGCGCAGGACGGTGACCTTGTTCTTCTTCATGAGGAACTCGACGCCGCCGACATGCTTGTCGATCACGGCGTCCCGGCGCTTCGCCAGCGCGCCGTAGTCGAGGCTGATGCCCTCGTGGCCGGCGAGGCCGAACTCGGCGCCCTGCTCGGTCACCCGATGCAGCAGGTCGGCGGTCTCGAGCAGCGCCTTGGAGGGAATGCAGCCCCGATTCAGGCAGGTGCCCCCGAGACGGTCACGCTCGACGAGGCCAACCGACAGCCCGAGCTGCGCGGCGCGGATGGCGCCCACGTAGCTCATGCCGCCGCCGAGGATGAGCAGGTCGAAGCGTTGCTGTTCGGCCATGGGTCTCCTGGTGGTGTCGTTCAGCTCGTCGCGGCCGTCGCGGCCGGTTGGGACGCATCGGCCTCGAGGGAGCGCCCCTCGTGCTGGCCGATGCGGCGGCGCCAATCTGTCTGGTACCGGCATGGGGCGTGCCGCGGCGTAGTCGTAGGTGACGAGGACCGACTGCACATCGCCGACCAGCCTGTCGCTCGGCGCGGCGGTCATGCGGTGGCTCATGGCGAAGCTCGTGCGGCCGATGCGATCCACGCGGGTCTCGACCACCACCTCCTCGCCGAACGCGATCGGCGAGCGAAAGTCGAGCTCGACCCGTGCGAGGATCAGTGGCAGTCGGTCGAACGGCTGATCCGGCTCGAGGACCTCGAGCAGGTACTGGATTCGGGCCAGCTCGACGTAGCTGAAGAAGACCGCGTTGTTCACGTGCCCGAAGGCATCGGTGTCGCGGAAGCGCACCTGCAGTGTCGTGCGGTGGCGGAAGTCATCGGTCACGGTGGGCCATTCTAGTCGAGGGCTGGTCACGGCACGTGACCTAGAGCGCCTCGCCGACCCGCCCGATGAGCCCGGCCAGCAGGGCCGTCCGCGGCACGACGCTGGTCAGGTCGAGCCACTCGTCGACCGAGTGGTCGTCGCCGCCGACGGGTCCCAGGCCGTCGATGGTTGGCAGCGCCCGAGCGCCGCGGCGTGGTGTTGGCGTCCGAGGCACCCCCGGTGGCGGCATCGCGCAGCTCGAAGCCCAGCTCCGCCGCGATTGGCCACGGCGAGCGCCGACCAGCCGTGCGGAGGCCTCCGTCTTCTCCATCGGCTGGTGGCCCGCGCTGCGGCGCAGCGCGACCGTCACGCCGTCGACGGTGGGTGACGCCGCGAGTCGCTCGACCTCGGCGGACGCGGCCTCGAACGCGTCGACGGTGGCCGCTCGCAGGTCCACCTGGATCTCGCAGCGCTCGGCAACCACGTTGGGCCGCGTGCCGCCGCGGATCACGCCGGCGTTGACGGTCACCGTCGGCCAGCGACCGTTGAGCGCGTGGAGGGCCAGGACCTGGTGCGCTGCCTCGAGGATGGCGGAGCGGCCCTTCTCCGGCTCGACCCCCGCGTGCGCCGCCCGGCCGACAAGCTCGAGGTGAAAGTCGGCGATGCCCTTGCGCGCGCTCACGATGTCGCCGTTTGCGCGGGCGCACTCGAGCACGAGCGCGGCGTCGTGCTGCGGCGCGAGCGAGCGGATGGATCGGGTGCTGAACGGCGAGCCGATCTCCTCGTCGGGGTTGGCGACGAAGGTGATGGCGGGTCGCTCGCCCGGCCTCCTGGAGCGCGGCGATGGCGTGCAGCCCGGCCAGCAGCCCGGCCTTCATGTCGGTCACGCCCGGACCGATCGCCCGGTCGCCGCTCGGCCCGATACGGTCGCGCGGCGGCCGTTCCCGGGTCGAAGACGGTGTCCATGTGGCCGATGAGGAGCAGCCGCGGGCCGTCGCCGGCGAGCCGCCCGATGACGAGGTCCCCGAGCTGCGGCCGGCCCTCGGCCGGCGAGTGGGCCAGGCGCTCGACCGACGCGCCGAGCTCGCCCAGCGAATCGGCGACGGCGTCGGCGACCCGGTTCACGCCGTCAGGCGTGTACGAGCCGCAGTCGATGTTCACCAGCGATTCGAGCTCGGCGAGGAAGCGCGGCAGGCGCGCGTCGACGATGCGCCGCAGCGCGTTCGGGTCGGGCATGACGATCAATATACTCACGGCCATGCCGCGGCGAGCCGACCACCCGGACGCCAGTGTCGAGCTGGTCGAGCTGCGCGTGCTCGATGGCCCGAACCGATTCTTCACGCGTCCGGCGATGAAGCTCGAGTTCGCCGCGGAAGCAGCCGGGCGCGGCTGAGGTGGTTGCCGAACGTGCCGCGCGGGCCATCCGACGCTTCACGACGCGCTCGGACCTGCCGGAGCCGCGCTCGACGACGCGGCAGCTCCGTCGACGGCCTGCGGGTCGCCATCGCCTTCGCGTGGCGCCGGCGGACGATCTCGCAGGCCATCGCCGCGGCTGCGGCGCGGCTGGCCCTTGGACGCTCGACCGGCCGGCGCGAGCTGGCCGGCCTGCGGGCGACCGCCCACGGTCCGCTCGCGCACCTGCCGAGGCCGCGAATCCCGATCGTGGCCGTGACCGGCACGAACGGGAAGAGCACCACGACGCGGCTGATCGCCCACATCGCGACGGCGGCCGGCCTGAAGGTCGGGATGACCAACTCGGACGGTATCTATGTCCGCGGCGAGCTGATCGAGGCGGGGGACTGGTCCGGCTTCGGCGGCGCGGGCCGCGTGCTGGCGGAGCCGGGGCTGGACCTGGCCGTGCTCGAGACGGCCCGCGGCGGGATCCTGCTGCGCGGCGTGGGCTACGCGGCCAATGACGTGAGCGTGGTGACCAACCTCAGCGCCGACCATCTCGGCCTCCAGGGGATCGACACGGTCGACGAGCTGGCTGAGGTCAAGGGCGTCGTCGTGCGGATGACGAAGCGGGGCGGCTGGACGGTCCTGAACGCCGAGGATGACCGGTCGTGGGCGATGCGCCGGCTGACCCGGGCGAACGTCTACGTCTTCAGCATGGACCCGCGCTCGGAGCGGGTGCAGCGCGTGCTGGACCGGGGTGGACGAGCGGCGGTGCTGGAGGACGATGTGCTCGTCCTGCGTGCGGGCGGGCGCCGGCCGCGACGGCTGCCGCACGTTGCCGATCTGCCGGTCACCGTGGCCGGGCTGTCGCGGTACAACATCGCCAACGCGCTTGCGGCATCGGCGGCCTGTGACGCGCTCGGGATCGGTGTGGCCCGCATCTCACGGGGGCTGCGCTCCTTCGCGCAGGATGCGGCCGACAATCCGGGCCGCCTCAACCTGTACGAGCGGCGCGGCGTGTTCGCCGTTGTCGACTTCGCCCACAACGAGGCCGGCATGGCCGGCCTGCTGGACGTCGCCCGCGCGATTGCGGGCCGGCACAAGGTCCGCCTCGCGTTCGGCACGGCGGGGGATCGGACCGACGAGATCCTCCACGCGCTCGGCGTGCTGGCGGGCGGCGCCGATGACCTCGTGATCGCCGAGAAGCGCCACTACCTGCGCGGCCGCGACCTCGAGGAGATGAACGAGCTGCTGCGTCGCGGCGCGCGCGATGGCGGCTACGCCGGCGAGATCGAGGCGCTTCCGAACGAGGTGGCGGCGATCCGGGAGATCCTCTCGCGAGCGAGAGCGTGGCGACGTGTGTGCGGTGATGGCCCACGCCGAGCGTGCGGACGTCTTCGAGTGGCTTGATGCCGAGGGCTTCACGCCGGTGGGTACCGATCGGCTGCGCGAGGTCGTTCGGCGCTGACTCAGGTCTCGATGTCGATCTCTTCGTCGGCGTCCATCACGCCGACCACGGCGCGGAGCCCGTCCGACTCGCTGCTGTCGCCATGCTGACGTCGCTGGAGCTCCTTCCACACCTGGTTGGCATGGTCGACGCACACGACCACGACGTCTCCGTCGCCGGCATGATCGAGCGCGTGGCGCGTGGCCTCGAGCTCGTCGAGGATGGTGGTGATCGGGCCGACGCGTGAGGCATCGGCCGCAGCGGCGCCGATGCCCTCGACGATCAGCTTCGCGGTATCGCCGCGCGGCCGGCCACGGTTGTTCTCGTCCTCCCGGACGATGATCTCGTCGAAGTAGGCCGCCGCCACCGTTCCCGAGCTCGACGATGTCCTCGTCGCGGCGGTCACCGGCCGTGGCGATCACGCCGATCCGCCGCCCGGTGACCGGCGGGCGCGCGCCGCCGGCGGACGGCTGGGTCAGCAGGTCGACGAACTCGCCGAGGGCGCGCATGGCCGGTGGGTTGTGCGCGTAGTCGACGACCACCCGGTAGCCATCGAGCTCGAACATGTTCAGGCGGCCGGGAGCCATGAAGTAGCTGGTGGTGAAGGTCCGCAGGCCCTGGCGAATGTCGTGGAGGTGCGCCCCGCCGGCCCACGCCGCGGCGGTCGCGGCCAGCGCGTTCTGCACGTTCATGCGCGCCCTTCCCTCGAAGGTGGCCGGGATGAGGTGCGTCCAGACCAGCGACATGCTCTTACGGCCCTGCCGCAGCACGATCATCTCGCCGTTGCGGCCGTGCTCGAGCGTCACCGCCCGCCGGCCGCGCGATGCCTGGAACTTCAGCCGCTCGTGGTCGGGATCCATGCTGAAGTAGATGACCGATCCCGAGCAGGAACGCGACATCGCCGCCACCAGAGGATCGTCGGCATTCAGGACGGCGACGCCGTCGCGCGGCACGGCCTCGACGACGACCTGCTTCACGTCGGCGAGCTGCTTGATGCTGGTGATGCCGCCCAGGCCGAGGTGGTCGCCGGTGACGTTCAGCACGACCGCCACGTCGTTCCGCTGGTAGCCGAGGCCCTCGCGCAGGATCCCGCCGCGCGCCACCTCGAACACGGCGAAGTCCACCGTCGGGTTCTGGAGCACCATGGTCGCGGACTTCGGCCCGGACGCATCGGCCTTGCGCACGATCCGGCCGTCGACGTAGATCCCGTCGGTGCTGGTCAGGCCGACCTTGCGGCCCATCCCCTTCATGATGTGCGCGATCATCCGCGCGGTGGTCGTCTTTCCGTTGCTGCCGGTGACGGCCACGATCGGGATGCGGGCATCCGCGCCGGGCGGGAAGAGCATGTCGATGACCGGCTTGGCGACGTACTGGGACTCGCCCTCGGTGGGGTGCGTGTGCATGCGGAAACCCGGGCGCGGCGTTGACCTCCACGATCCCGCCGCCGGTCTCGCGCACCGGCACGCCGATATCGGGGCAGATCAGGTCGATGCCGGCGATGTCGAGGCCGACCACCTGCGCCGCCAGCTCGGCGAGCTCGACGTTGTCGGGGTGCGCCTCCTCGGTCCGGTCGATGCTGATCCCGCCGGTGCTCATGTTGCCGGTCCGCTTGAGGTAGACGCGCGTGCCGCGTGGCGGCACGTCGGACAGCTCGAAGCCCTGCTCGCGCGCGTACGCGACCGCCTCGTCGTCGAGCTTGATGCGGGTCAGCACCTTCTCGTGGCCGATGCCGCGCCGTGGATCGGCGTTCGTGCTCTCGACCAGCTCGGTCAGCGAGTGCTTGCCGTCGCCCTCGACGTGCGCGGGAATACGCTGCGCGACCGCGCGCAGGACGCCGTCGATGACGAGGCATCGATAGTCGTTGCCGACCAGGTACGACTCCACCACCACCGAGCCGCCCCGGCTCTGGGAGCGTGCGGCTCGGAAGCCGGCACGCACCGCCTCCTCGTCGTCGAGGTTGAGCATGACGCCACGCCCGTGGTTGCCGTCGAGCGGCTTGACCGCCACGGGCAGGCCGATGCGCGTGGCCGCCGCCACCGCGGCATCCTCGTCGCGGACCAGCTGTCGCCCGCGGGACCGGCACGCCCGTCGACGCGAGCAGCCGGTTGGTGAGCTTCTTGTCCCCGGCGATGTCGACCCCGAGCGAGCCCGTCTCGCTCGTCATCGTCGCGCGGATCCGCTTCTGGTGGATCCCGTGCCCGAGCTGGATCAGCGACTGTTCGTTGAGCCGGATCCACGGAATGTCCCGGAGCGCCGCCTCGTCCAGGATCGCCTGGGTGGACGGCCCGAAGGCCGCGCGCTCGGAGAGGAGGATCAGCTCCTCCAGCTCCGCACGGAAGTCGAAGCCCGGCTCGGCCTCGACGAGGTGGTTGACGAGGCGCACGGCCAGCTTCCCGGCGGCGCGTCCGACCGCCTCCTCGCCGAACGAGTAGACGACGTTGTAGCGGCCCGGCTCCCCGGTCCCGCGCGTCTTGCCCCGGCCGACCTCGGTGCCCGCCTCGCGCTGCAGCTGGAGCGCGATGTGCTCGGCGACGTGCCCGAGCCAGGTGCCCTCGCGCAGCCGTCCCTCGAAGCCGCCGACCTTGCCCGTCCCGCAGGTGTGCTGGCCGACTCCCGGCAGCATCTCGAGCAGCGCCTCGACGAAGCCGGGGATGGTGTTGCTCGGGAAGTGCTCGAGCACGCCGAGGTCGACGATCAGCTTGATGGCCGGCTCGTAGTTCCAGTAGTTCGGCCCGCGGTAGACGCGGGTCTCGATGATCTTCAGCTCGGGGAGCGGCTTCGCTCCTGCCGGCGCGCCGGCCATGGCGCGCTTCACTCGCGCGGCGCGACGCGAGGGCGCGGTCACTCGCTCGCCTCCCGGTCCATGCGGCTGGCGCGCTGTGCCCGGCGCCGAGCCCGTTCAGGGGCCGTGTCGTCGGCTCCCTCCGCGGCGATGCGCCGGATCAGGCGACGCGTCTGGTTCGTGGCCGCCTGCAGGCTGGCAAGCTCGCGATCGGTGGCGCTGACCGGGCGCAGCGGCGCCATCAGCTTCCGCTTGCGGATGTCGAACCGATACCCCGAGGGGAGCGAGTGGAGCGTGACGCCCGAGACCATGATCGGTCGGTGGCGCTTGACCTCGTATGCGTCGGTCTGGATATGGGCCGGGTCGATGATCGTGACGGAGCCCTTCCCCAGCACTTCGAGAATCCCCTGCGGGCTGACGAGCGCGGCAGTGTCCTCGTCGATGCCGATGCCGAGCAGGGCCGGGGACTGCGCCACCAGTGCCAGCAGCCGCCCGAAGCGGTTGCGCTGCTCGAAGTGCTGGTCGATCAGCACGCCCGGCAGCAGTCCGAGCCCGGCGCTCATCTGGGTCATTCGCTGCTTCGGCGTGGCGCCGCTCGTCCCGAACGCGACCATGTGGCTGGCGATGGCCGATGCGCCGGCGCTGGTGCCGGCGATCATCGCCCCGTGCCGGTGGCGCTCGATGACGCTCTTGCCGAGGAGCGTTCCGCCGATCACGCTGGAGAGCCGCAGCTGGTTGCCGCCGGTCATGAAGATGGCGGTCGCATCGTCCACCTGCGAGACAAGACGCGGATCGTTCGCGTCGTCCCGGACCAGGGGCCGCATGCCGCGCACGTCAACGATCCCCATCTGACGGAAGAGCGACACGTAGAGCTGCGTCGCCTCATCGCCAAGCGATGAGGCCGTCGAGATGATCACGATGCGTGCGTCGCTGCCACCGGCGAGCGCGACGAAGCGCGACAGGATCTGACGCTGCCGCAGCTTGTCCTCGGCTCCGCCGATCATGAGGAGGTGGCCGGCCCGGGCCTGCCCGGGCACGGGCTTCGGAGGCATGTCGAGAGCATAGCGAACTGCAGAAACGGTCGAACGTCCGCTAGCATCGATAGGATGGCCACCACAGCGCCCGCCCGGATCGAGCTTCGCGACTACTACGAAGTGCTCGGGACCGATCCCTCCGCCTCCACCGCGCAGCTGCGCGCCGCGTTCCGGGCCGCCGTCCTCCGGCACCATCCCGACCGGGCGCCGTCGTCGGAGGTCGCCACCCGGCGGACGTCGATCCTCAACCGTGCGTGGGCCGAGCTTCGCGACCCGTTGCGCCGGCTCCACTACGACCACGCGCTCGAGAGCGGTCGCGCGGACACGCTCGAATGGCCGCTCGACGCAGGGGAGGCACCGCGTGCCGCCCCGCCCCGCCGCCACCTCCGCTCCGAGCCGGGAGTGCCGAGCCCATGGCACCAGCCGCAGTGGCGCTCCGCTGCCGGCTTCCAGGTTCCCGCCGCCGTGTTCGTTGCCGGGCCGAACGCGCAGGTGCGGTGGATCGTCGAGAACCGGATTGCCGGCGAGGACTGGCGGGACCACTCCGAACGGTACTGGCTTCGCTTCGCCGCACGCCATTACGCCGAGCGCGGGCGCATCGACGACTGGCTCGGCAGCCTCGAGCGCATCGTCGAGCAGCATCCGCCGTTCGCCGAGATCGTCGACGCCAACCTGCGCGACGCCTACCTCTCGGCCGGGGAGGAGCTTCGCGGGGCGATGGTGCTGCGCGAGATCGCCGAGCGCGAGCCCGTCGGGTCGACCCAGCGCAGGTGGGCCGAACAGGAGCTGCGGGTCCTGCTCGGCGAGTACCGCGACGCGCACGTCCGTCGCGGACCGGCGGCTCGACGCGCGGAGAACGCCGAGCTCCTCATCAACTTCCTCGAGTCGCTCGAGGTCGAGCCCAGCTTCACCGACTATCGGGCCGCGATCGTCGCGCATCGCCGGGCCGGCCACGCCGGACGGGCAGCCGAGCTGGTGGATCGCGTCATGGCTGCGCCGGTTCCCGAGCCCGGCCGCCTGTTCAGCCTCGTCCAGCTGCTGACCGAGGCCGGCCAGCTCGATCGCGCGTCGACGCTCCTCGCCGAGATCGCGCGTGGAGAGCATCCCGCGGCGCTGGACCCGAGGCGCGTCCACGGGCCGTGGCGCCGGATCGCGGTAGCCCGCGAGCGGCTGGCGCGCGCTCGTCGACGAGCGCGCCAGGTCGCCGATGACACTGCTGACCGCTGGATCGTCGCGCGCTGGATCGGCGCCCTGGTCGGTGCCGTCACCGCCGGCGCTCCTCGGCGGATGGCTGGCGGGCCCGCGGGAGTATGTGCCGTACACCGTTCTCCTGGTGCTCGCCATCGCGCTCATCGGCCTCGTGGCCGGGGCGAACGCGGCTGCCTGGGCATACGTCACCGGCGCCGATCGTCGTCATCTTCGAGGTCGTGGCACCGCACGCCGGCACCTGGGAGCCGAGCGACACCGTCCGGCTGACCGCGTTCCTGCTCGGCTCGCCGGCGATCGTGTTCCTCGTGCATCGGGCCGAGACGAACCGGCGCGTGGCCGAGTCCGCGCTCGCGTCCAGCCACGAGGCGCGGCGCCAGGCCGATGCGGAGCGGGAGCGCCTCGAGGCCGCCCGCCGCGAGCTGAACGCCGCGCTCGCGGCAATGCGGAGCGTGAGCGCGCTCGGCTCGAGGAGGTGGCGGAGGCGATTCCCGAACCGCTGGTCGTGTACGACGACCAGCTGCGCGGCACGTACGGGAACCGCGCCGCGCTGCGCCTGTTCGGCCGCAGCTTCGTGGAGCGGCCACTCGATGAGTGGGGCCGGGCGACCGAGCCGCGCGACGAGCAGGGAGTTCCGCTCGAGCGCGACGAATGGCCCCAGGTCCGAGCGCAGCGCGAGGCCTTTCGCCGCCGGATGACCCTGCGCATCCCGATGTCGGGGCGCGACGTCATCGCCGACACCGAGGGCACCCCGATCCCCGGAGGCGGCGCGGTCCTGCTGCTCCGCGACATCGGCAAGGAAGAGGACGAGCGACGGCGCCTCTCCCGGTTCGCGAGCTTCGTCGCGCACGAGCTGCGAAACCCGCTCGCCGTGGCGAAGGCGCGGATCGAGCTCGCCCAGCGCGATCCCGGCCCTGCCGATGCGCGCGGCCGGCACGGCCTGCGCGCCCTCGAGTCGGTCGACGCCGCGATCGGCATCCTCGAGCGGCTGGAGCTCTACTCGCGCGCCGACAGCGGCCACGTCGAGGCGCGTCGCGAGGCATTCGACCTGGGCCCGCGCTCGGTGCTGCGATCGAGCGGCTGCGGGCGCGCGGCTCGGACAGGCCGGTCCGCGTCGAGATGCCGGATGGGCTGACGGTGCTCGGAGACCGCCACCTGAGCGAGCAGGCCATCACGAACCTGCTCACGAACGCCGATCGCTACTCGAAGCCGGGCGGCGCGATCCACGTTGACGTCCGCGACGGCGACCAGGTGACGCTTCGCGTCCGCGACGAGGGGCCGGGGATCGAGGACGACGTCGCGCCAGCGCCTCTTCCGCGACCGGGTGACGGCCGGCCGGGGACTCGGGCTCGGCCTGTACCTCGTGCACGCCACGATGGTTGCGATGGGGGGTTCGGTGCAGCTCGAGCAGAGATCGCCGGTGGCGGTCTTCGCCGCTTCGCTGGCCGAGGCCACCCGGCAGCAGGGGTTGACGCCATCAGGCTGATGCTTTAGCGTGCTAAAGCAATGACGACACGGATCAGTCGACACCGACGACACCGGAAGCGCACCGGCGACCGGCGAGGACCGCTGGATGAGCGACGCCACGCGCGAGCTCGCATCGGCGATTGCCTCGCTGCGCGACGGCGACGAGGCGCTCCGCTTCCTGCGCGACCTCTGCACGGTGAACGAGCTGCGCGAGTTCGCCGCGCGCTGGGGAGTTGCGCGCCTGCTCGACGCCGGCACCAGCTACCACGAGATCAGCGAGCGAACCGGCGCCTCGAGCGCCACGATCAGCCGCGTCAACCAGTGGCTCCGGTACGGGCGCGACGGCTATCGGCTGGTGCTCGACCGGCAGGCGCGCTCACGGAGGCGCCGCCGATGACGACCGCCGCTGCGTCTCGCGGTTCCCGAACAAGGGTCGGCTTGCCGAGCCGGCGGTCGAGCTGCTGCGCAACGCCGGGCTCGAGTTCGAGCTCTCCGAGCGACGCCTGAGCGCGGCCGTCCGCAATGCCGACATCGAGCTCCTGTTCGTCCGCACCGAGGACGTCGCCGAGTACGTCGCCGACGGCCTCGTCGAGCTCGGGCTGACCGGTGCCGACCTCGTCGCCGAGCACGGAGGCGCGCTGCGCACCGTGCTGCCGCTCGGCTTCGGCGCCTGCTCGCTGGTCCTCGCGGTGCCGCGCGATGCCGAGCCCACGGCGGCCGCCGACCTGGCGGGCTGCCGGATCGCGACCTCCTTTCCGCGGGTGACGGCCGCGTTCCTGGACGCCGAGGGCGTGGAGGCGCAGGTGGTCGAGGTGCGGGGCGCCGTCGAGGTCACGCCGCAGCTCGGCGTCGCCGATGCGGTCGTCGACCTCGTCGCTTCCGGCAGCACGCTGCGCATGAACGGCCTGCGCCCGATCGCGACCCTGCTCGCCTCCGAAGCGGTGCTCGTGGCGCGCAACGGCGCGCCGATGCCGACGACCGCGTGGGCGGGCTCGTCGACATGCTCCGCAGCGTGCTCGACGCCCGCGGCCGCGAGTACATGATGATGAACGCGCCGGTCGAGGCGCTCGAGCGCATCCGGGCGCTCATCCCGGGACTCTCCGGGCCGACCGTCATGCCGCTCGCCGATCCGGCCTTCATCGCCGTCCACTCGGTCGTCGAGCGCAGCCAGCTGTGGCGCATCGTGCCCGCGCTCAAGGAGGCCGGCGCGCGCGACATCCTCGTCGTTCCGATCGAGAAGGTCGTCCGATGAGCGTCCTGCGCCGCGTCGACTGGCAGCGGCTCGACGACACCGCGCGCCGCGCCTGGCTCGACGGCCTGCGCCCGACCGAGCCCGAGGCCGACGTGTCGGCAATCCTCGCCGCGATCCGCGATCGCGGCGACGACGCCCTTCGCGAGCTGACCCGGCGCCTCGACGGGGTCGACCTCGAGGACCCGTGGGTCTCGGCCGACGAGTGGGACGCGGCGGCGGTCGAGCCGGCGCTGGCGACCGCGCTGGAGGACGCCGCCGCGTCGATCGGCCGCTACCACGCCGAGCAGCGGAACGCCCTGCGCCAGGAGCGCCGCGTGCGGACGGCGCCCGGTGTCATCGCCTGGCGTCGATGGCAGCCGATCGAGCGCGTCGGCGGCTACGTCCCCGGCGGGCGAGCGACCTACCCGAGCAGCGTCCTGATGCTGGCCGTCCCGGCGCGGCTGGCCGGCGTCGATGAGCTGATCATCGCGACGCCGCCGCGCCGGGATGGATCGATCTCGCCTGCGGTGCTCGTCGCGGCCCGCATCGGCGGGGTCGATCGGATCCTCAAGGCCGGCGGCGCCCAGGCGATCGCGGCGCTCGCGTTCGGCACCGACTCGATTCCGGCCGTCGACAAGATCTTCGGCGCCGGCAACGCGTGGGTCACCGCGGCGAAGCGGGCGGTGAGCGGCCGGGTGGCCATCGACCTGCCCGCAGGCCCCTCCGAGTGCATCGTGCTCGCCGACCGCACGGCCGATGCGGAGCTCGTCGCCCTCGACCTCCTCGCGCAGTCGGAGCACGGCCCCGACTCGGTCGCCATCGTCGTCAGCGACGATCCGGACCTGCTCGACGCCGTCGAGGCGGCGCTCCCGCGGCTGGCCGCCGGCCTCGCGACCGGCGAGCGCGCCCTCGAGACGATCGGGCGCCACGGTGCGGCCGTCCTCGTCGCCGATCTCGACGCCGGCCTCGAGGTGATCAACGCAGGTCGCGGCCGAGCACGTCAGCCTGCAGTGCGACGGCGCCGATGCGCTGGCCGACCGGCGTCCGCAACGCCGGCGCGATCTTCATCGGTCCGTGGTCGCCGATCGCCGCCGGCGACTACGCCACGGGGACGAACCACGTGCTGCCGACGGGAGCGGCGGCGCGCGCCTGGAGCGGCGTCGGCGTCGAGTCGTTCGGTCGCTGGATCGAGCTGCAGCGGCTCTCGCCCGACGGCGCTCGACGGCGTCTCGGAGACGGTCGAGCGCGATCGCCGCGGCGGAGGGCCTTCCGGCGCACGCCGCGAGCGTTCGCGCACGGGCCGACCGCGCGGGCGGCGAGCGCAGCACCGACGACGTGATCGAGCTCTTCCGCCGGCCCGATCCGGTCGTCCCGTATCCGGCCGAGCCGTCCGACGAGGAGCTCGCCGCTCGCGCCGGCATCCCGGTCAGCTCGGTCGTTCGTGCCGACATGAACACGCTCGGCGGCGGGCCGCTGCCGGCCGTGGCGCACGCGCTCGACGGCTTCGACGGCCGTCGCGCAGTCGAGTACGGCGACCTCGCCTACGTGCGGCTGCGCGCAGGCCCTCGGCGGTCGGCTCGGCGTCGATCCGCGCCGGATCGTGCCCGGGGCCGGCGCCGACGAGCTGATCCGGCTGGTCACGACCCAGGCGGTCGGGGCGGGCGATGCCGTCGTCATCCCGACCCCCACGTTCGCCATGTTCGCCGTCGAGGCTCGGCTGGCCGGAGCCCGCGTCGTCGACCTGCCGCGCACCGAGCTTGCCTGCCGACAGCCGGTCGACCGAGATCCGGGCGCTGGCCGAGCGTGAGGCCGCGCGCCTCGTCTGGCTCTGCACGCCGAACAACCCGACCGGCGACGCCTATCCACTCGACGAGATCCGCGCGCTGGCCGATGGGCTGCCGGCGCTCGTCTGCGTCGACGAGGTCTATCTCGAGTTCGGCGAGGAGAGCATCGGTGCGGCGCCGGGCTCGACGTCGGCCATTCGGCTCCAGGACGAGCTCCCGAACGTGCTCGTCCTGCGCTCCCTCTCGAAGTCGCACGGCATGGCCGGCGCGCGCGTGGGCTACCTCGTCGTCGCCGATGGCGCTGGCCGAGCGATTCGACGGCGTGCGCCTGCCGCTCTCGGTCGGCTCGCCGTCGGAGACGATCG
This sequence comes from uncultured Chloroflexia bacterium, assembly GCA_963789435.1. Classification (GTDB taxonomy): domain Bacteria; phylum Chloroflexota; class Limnocylindria; order QHBO01; family QHBO01; genus JACDBZ01. The sequence goes on along the minus strand of CAWBKO010000001.1, from coordinate 451,747 downwards.
CCCTCGCCGCCCTCGCGGCCGAGGACGAGGCGGCCGAGCGGCGCGCGGGCGGTCATCGGCGCGCGCGATCGGCTCGTCGGCGACTCCTGGGCGAGCTGGGCTGCGAGGTGCTGCCGTCGGTCACCAACTCGGTCGCGTTCCGGCCCGACGATCGACGGCCGCCGACGCCGATGCGGCCCTGCTGGCGCGCGGCGTCGCGGTTCGGCGCTACGAGACCGGGCCGATGGCCGGCTGGCTGCGGGCCACCGCGCGGCTGGAGCCCGAGGAGGGCCGGCTGCTGGACGCACTGAAGGAGGTCATGTCATGAGCCGATCGGGCACCGCGGAGCGAACGACGGCAGAGACCGAGATTCGCGTCCGGATCGACCTCGACGGAACCGGGCGGGTGGCGGTCGAGACGCCGATCGGCTTCCTCGACCACCTGCTGACCCTGTTCGCGCGCCACGCGCTCGTCGACCTCGAGGTGCGCGCCGGCGGCGACGTGCACGTCGACGAGCACCACACGGTCGAGGACACGGCGCTCGTGCTGGGCCGGGCGATCGACGAGGCGCTCGGCGAGCGTGCCGGCATCCGGCGCTACGGCGACGTCCGCCTGCCGATGGACGAGGCCCTGGCGCTCTGCGCGGTCGACCTCGGCGGGCGCGCGGTCAGCGACATCGAGCCGCGGCCCGATCCGCTGGCCGGCGGCAACGTCTGGCTCGAGCTGTGGCCGCACTTCGTCGAGACGCTCGCGCGCGAGGCGCGCGCATCGGTCCACCTCGAGGTCCGCAAGGCGCGCGAGCACCCACCACCTCGTCGAGGGCGGCGTGAAGTCGCTTGCCCGCGCACTGCGACAGGCGTGGGAGCCGGATCCGAGGCTGGCCGATCGCCGACGCCGCCGACGCCGTTCCGAGCAGCAAGGGCACGCTGCGGTGATCGCCGTCGTCGACTTCGGCTCGGGCAACACGCGGTCCGTGCTGCGTGCGCTCGAGGCGGTCGGCGCCGAGGCGCGACTGGTCGCGACCCCCGAGGGCATCGATGCGGCCGATCGGCTCGTGCTGCCCGGCGTCGGGGCCGCGCCGTCGGCGGTCGAGGCGCTCATGGCCCGCGGCCTCTGGGAGCCGGTCCGGCGCTGGGGCGCCGACGCGCGGCCGCTGCTCGGCCTCTGCCTTGGCGCCCAGCTGCTGCTCGAGGGCTCCGACGAGGGCGATGCGCCCGGGCTCGGGTTGATCGCCGGCCGCTGCCGCGCGTTTCCCTCGACCTCGGAAGGCGGCCCGCGGCTGGTGCCGCACATCGGCTGGAACGAGGTCGTGACGGCCGCCGGCGCTTTCGACGCCTACTTCGTCCATGGCTACTGGCTGGATGCCGATCCGGCCAGCGTCGCGGGCTGGACCGACGTCGACGGCTTTCGCTTCCCGTCGCTCCTTCGCGCCGGACTCGCTGACCGGCACCCAGTTCCACCCGGAGAAGAGCGGCCCCACCGGGCGCGCCCTGCTCGCCGCCTTTGCGGCCGGCGCGCTCGATGCGCGTCCAGCGGCGGCCGCATGGAGCTGATCTGCGCCATCGACCTGCTCGACGGCGGCGCCGTGCGACTGGTGCAGGGCGACTACGACCGCCGCATCGGGGCGGATGCAGGATCCGGCTGAGCTCGCCCGCCGCTTCGTGGCCGCCGGCTGCCGGCGGCTCCACGTCGTCGACCTGGCCGGAGCGCGGGCGGGACGTCCGATGCAGCTCGGGCTGCTCAGCGAGATCGTCGTGGCGGCCCGCGCCGATGCCCCCGGGGTGCTGGTGGAGGCCGGCGGCGGCCTGCGTCGTCCGGCCGACGTCGCCGCGCTGCTCGAGATCGCCGACGACGCGCTGCTCGGCACGGCGGCGATCGAGGACCCGGAATTCCTGCGCGACTGCCGCATCGGCCCACCCCGGCCGGATCGCCGTCAGCCTCGACGTGCGCGACGGCCTGCCGGCGCTCGACGGCTGGCTGCGAACCGCCGATGCGGATGTCGTCGACGCTCGCGCGACGGCTGCTCGACGACGGAGCCTCGCGCCTGATCGTGACCGACACGAGCCGCGACGGCACCCTCGGCGGCCCGAACCTCGAGCTCCTGTCAGAGCTTCGTGCCGCCGTCCCCGGCGCGATCCTGGTGGCCGCCGGTGGCATCGGCTCGGTCGACGACCTGCGCGCCGTGCGCGAGATCGGCTGCGATGGTGCCGTGGTGGGCCTGGCACTCCTGACCGGCGCGATCGACCCGGCCGAGGCGATGGCGGTGCTGTCGTGACCCTCCGCAAGCGGATCATCGCCTGCCTCGACGTCACCGGCGGCCGGGTGGTGAAGGGCACGCGCTTCGTCGACCTCGTTGACGCCGGCGATCCGGTCGAGCTCGCGGCCCGCTACGCGGCCGAAGGAGCCGACGAGATCACGATCCTGGATATCGGCGCCACGCTCGACGCCCGTCCGGCGCTGCTCGACCTGATCTCGCGCGCGGCGGCCGCACTCGACGTGCCGCTCTCCGTGGGCGGCGGCGTGCGCACGGTCGACGACGCGGCGGCATTCCTCGACGCCGGGGCGGACAAGGTCGCGGTCAACAGCGCCGCGCTGCGCGACCCGTCGCTGATCGAGCGGCTGGCCGATCGGCTCGGCTCGCAGTCGGTGGTCGTCGCCATCGACGCTGCGCGCGCCGACGACGCCTGGCGCGTGCGCGCCGTGGCGGCCACCGAGGAGACCGGCCGCGACGCCGTGGCGTGGGCGGCGGAGGCCGTCGAGCGCGGCGCGGGCGAGCTGCTGGTGACCAGCATCGACCGCGACGGCACCCGTTCGGGCTACGACCTCGAGCTGACCGACGCCATCGCCGGCTCGCTTCGGGTGCCGGTCATCGCATCCGGCGGCGCGGGGAGCGCCGCCGACGTTGCCGACGTGCTGGAGGCGGGCGCATCGGCGGCGCTGCTCGCCTCCACGCTTCATTTCGAGATCCTTCGCATCGGCTCCCTCAAGGAGGCATTGGCTGCCCGCGGCCTCAGTGTTCGGCTGCCGGCGGCGACGCCATCGGCGACGGAGGTGGCGGCGTGGCTTGGCTGAGCGAGCGACGGCCGGACTGGTCGCGTGGCGACCTGCTGCCGGTGGTGGTGACCGATGCGTCGCGCGGCGACCTGCTCATGCTGGCCTGGGCGAACCCGCGCCGCGATCGAGGCAACCGAGCGCACCGGCGAGGCGCACTTCTGGTCCCGCTCGCGCGACGAGCTGTGGCGCAAGGGCGCGACCAGCGGCAACGTCATGCGGGTCGTCGAGATGGCGGTCGACTGCGACGCCGATGCGATCGCCTACCGCGTCGAGCCATCCGGCCCGGCCTGCCACACCGGGTCACGCTCCTGCTTCGAAGGCGACCCACCCTTCGACCTGGCGGCGCTCGGCCAGCGTGATCGGCGAGCGTCGCGACGCCGATCCAGGGACGCTCCTACACGGCGCGGCTCCTGGCCGGCGGCCCGCGACGGCCGGCCGAGAAGGTGACCGAGGAGGCGGGGGAGCTGTCGGCGGCCGCCCTTGCCGGGACCGATGACGAGGTCGTGGCGGAGGCGGCCGACCTCATCTACCACGCGCTCGTGCTGCTCGAGTCGCGCGCGCTGACCTTGTCCGATGTTGAGGCCGAGCTCGGTCGCCGCCACGCGAGCGCCTAGCCGGCCGGAATGACCTCGAGCGGGCCGAGCTCCGCCGCCTCGAGCTCGTCGCGAAGCTTCGACGCGTCGCCGGTGAGCAGGACGAGCGCCTCGTCCGGCCGGATCAGCTCCCGCGCCACCCGATGCACGTCGGCGGTGGTGACCGCCTCGAGGCCGCGCGGTAGGTCTGCCACCAGTCGTGCGGCAGGTCGTAGATGGCGATCGGCTCGATGGCCGATGCGATCCCGCCGGTCGTCTCGAAGCGCAGCGGGAAGACGCCGACCAGGAAGTCGCGCACCTCGGCCAGCTCGGCCTCGTCGGGCGGCGCTTCGCGAATGCGCTCCAGCTGGCCGAGCAGCTCCCGGATGGCGTCGACGGTGACCTCGGTCTGGACCGCGGCGCTGGCGGTGAACGGGCCGACGGCGCGACGCGGATCGAAGGCGCTGCGCGCGCTGTACGTGTAGCCCAGCTCCTCGCGCAGCCGCAGGTTGAGGCGGCTGCCGAAGACGCCGCCCAGCATGGCCGCCATGACGAGGGCGGGGAAGTAGCGCGGATCGTATCGGTCGATCCCGAGATGCCCGACTCGCAGCTCGCTCTGGACCGATCCGGGGCGGTCGACCAGCACGATGCGGCGTGCCGCCGCGCTGGGTCGGCTGGATGGTCCGGTGCTCCGGCGCGGTCCCGCCCCAGTCACCGAGGTGCCGCTCGACGGCCGCGCAGCGCGGTTTCGGGCGCGATGGCGCCGGCGATGACGACGTCGACGACGTTCGGCGCGTAGTGGCTGGCGTGGAAGGCGCGCGCGTCCTCGACGGTGAGCGCCTCGACGGTCTCCGGGCGGCCGGCCGACAGGCGCCCGTACGGGCTCGCCGTCCGCGTACACCTCGCGCAGGAAGCTCTCGTCGGCGAGGCGGCCCGGGTCGGCGCGAGCCTGGAGGATGTCGTTCAGGCGCTCGGACTTGATCCGATCGAACTCGCCGGCGTCCAGGCGCGGCGTGCGGACCATCTCGGCGAGCAGCGCCAGGCCCTCGTCGAGCTTGCTGCCGAGCGCGGTGAAGCCGGCGCGAGCGCTGTCCCACGACGACTCGCTGCCGACCTCGATCCCGAGCCGCTCGGTCGTCTCGGCGAAGGCGGATGCGTCGAGCCGATGGGTGCCGGTCACGAGCACCTGCGCCGTCAGCCCGGCGAGGCCGGCGTGCGCCTCGTCCTCCGAGGCCGCGCCGGCATCGGTCAGGAGGTGGATGCTGACCAGCTCGCGGTCGGGCAGCGGGACGAGCCAGACGCCGAGCCCGTTGTCGAGGCGCTGATGCGAGAACTCCGGGAAGCGGTAGGGCCGCGGCGCCCCGGCGATCGGGCGGGCGATCATGTCGCCGCCTCGGCCGGCACGTAGGTCAGCGTGACCCGGTTGTCGGGACGCAGCGACGCGCGCAGCGCCTCGGAGACGCGCGCCGCGTCCACCGCGTCCCAGCGGGTCGACTCGGTGTTGATGCGCTCCGGCTCGTCGAAGAGGCAGGCGTACATGCTGAGCCGATCCGCGCGTTCGCTGATCCGCTCCAGCGCCCCGGCGGCGTGCGCCGCGTGCAGGTTCCTGACGCGCTCGAGATCCGCGTCGCTCGGCCCGTCCGCCGCCAGGCGGTCGAGCTCGGCGAGGGTCGCCGCCTCGAGCGTCTCGGTGCTGACGCCGGGGCGGGCGGTGACCCACAGGGCGAACATGCTGGCACCGCCGACGACCGGGAAGACGAAGACGCTCGCATCCTGGGCCAGGCGCTGCTCACGCACGAGGCTGGCGTACAGCCGCGACGCGCGTCCGGCGCCGAGGACGTCGGCCGCCACGTCGAGCGCGTCGAACGCATCGGTCCCGAACGGCGGCATGCGGTGCGCGAGGTAGATGCGGGGCAGCGGCACCTGGTCCGGCACCGTCTCGCGCACCTCGCGGCCGATGCGCGGGATCGACGGTCATGTCGGGCGGGGCCGGGAGGCGTGGTGTTGGCCGGATCGGTCCGAAGTGGCGCTCGATCATGGCCAGCGCCTCGTCGGTCTCGAAGTCGCCGGCGACGGTCAGGACCGCGTTGTTCGGCGCGTAGTAGGTGGCGAAGAACTCGCCGACGTCGTCGAGCGAGGCGGCCGAGAGGTCCTCCATCGAGCCGATCGTCGAGTGGTGATACGGGTGCGACTCGGGGTAGACGAGCTCCTGCATCTTCTCGTCCCACGACCCGTAGGGCTGGTTGTCGACGCTCCAGCGGCGCTCGTTCTTGACCACGTCGCGCTGGTTGTCGAGCTTCTCCTGGGTCATCGCCGGCAGGAGCGACGCCATCCGGTCGGCCTCGAGCCACAGCGCCAGCTCGAGCTCGTGCCCGGGCAGCGTCTCGAAGTAGTTCGTGCGGTCGAGCCAGGTCGAGGCGTTGAGCGTGCCGCCCGCCGCCTGCACCAGGCTGAAGTGCTGGCCCTTGGCCACGTTCGCCGAGCCCTGGAACATCATGTGCTCGAAGAGGTGGGCGAAGCCGGTCTTGCCCGGCTTCTCGTGCTTGCTGCCGACGTCGTACCAGAGGTTCACGGCGACCAGCGGCGCCCGCGGGTCGCGCGAGAGCACGACGCGCAGCCCGTTGTCGAGCAGGTGTCGCTGGATCGGGACCTGGGGCATGCCGTTCCCTCCGGATGGAGCCGCTCGCAGGGGCCGCCATGAAGAACGGGCTCCATGCTGAGCCCGTGGTGGCGGCCGATCGACGCATGCTAGCTCAGTTAAGGGCACGCCACAGGAAGGCGGCCATCTGCTCCCGGCTCACGAGGTTTTCCGGGCAGAACCGGGTGCCGCCGCAGCCACCCGTGATGCCCGATGCGGCCAGGCGGTTGATCTCGCCCTCGAAGATGCTCGTCTCGTCATCGGTGAAGTAGTCCCGTGGTCGTGTACCCGAGGCTGAATGAGCGGCGCAGGAACGCCGCCATCTGCCCCCGCGTGACCGTCGCCGGTGGGGCAGAACCTCCCGGTCGCCGCACCCGCCGGTGATGCCTGCCGCGGCGATCCGGTTGATGGCTGTCTTCGTGGGGCTGCTCTCGTCGTCGGTGAAGTAGTCGCGGGTCGCCGCCGGCAGATCGCAGCGCGCGCGACGAGGAAGGCTGCCATGACCTCGCGAGTGGTTGGCGATGACGGGCAGTAGTAGATCGGGCTGCAGCCGAACGTCACGCCGCGCGAGGAACGTGCGCTCGATCTCGCCCCGGAACGGAGAGGAGGCGATATCCCAGAAGAGGTAGTTGTCGATGACGGCGCCCTGCTTCTCGCAGGGCCTGGCGCAGCGCCGTCACGTCGACGCGACTGGACCGGGAGTCGCACGCCCGTCGCGCTCGAGGTGGCCATGGCGCGCGGCGGCGCCGGCGGCCTCGCCCATGAGCATGTACTGCGGTTCCAGACGGAGCGCCGCGAAGGCGACATGGGTCGCCGATGCCGTCACGCTGACCAGCAGGTTGGTCACCTCGCTCGCTGCGGCGTCAGGCTCCGGTACGGTATCGACCAGCGCGTCGCCGCTGCCGGCCGTTCCAGAATCCACCCTCCACCCGCAGCCGCCGCGACCCGTCGATCCAGCGCGAGATGTGATGGGAGTCGAACGCGTACGACGCGATGGCGATCGTGTCCGTCTTCGTGCGGGTGACCTGGACACGTCGCGCTGCGTCAGGACGTACGCGCCCACCATTCGACGTCCCTCGCGAAGGTAGATCATGCGCGGCCAGTTTCCGTTGTCGACGAACTCGTCCTTGCACAGGCCATAGGCCGCCATCTGCGTCCGGATGGCTGCCGGAACCCGCTGGTCGTTGCGGAGGAAGTACAGGAACCCGGCGGTGTAGCCGCGCAGCCAGGCGGCCGATGTCGCTTCGCTCGGCGTAGCTGCCGTCGGGATACGCCGTGTTCAGTCCCATCAGCGCCGATCGAGACCATGCCCGTTGTTGTTGACGTCGAACTTGTTGTTCGGCAGCGCAACCGGCCACAGGAACCACGTCAGCGTGCGGCGTCGTGGCCCTGCGCCACGCGCGAGGCGATGTAGGCCGGCGACGAGGTCGTAGGTCGGCCGGGTCGTAGCCCGCGGGCGCCGCTGAACGGGCACCTTGTTCGCGGCGCTCGTGGAGAAGCAGAGCCGGTAGTTGGAGTTCTGGATCCGATTGTCACCCGTATCCGATGCGGCCCGGGAGCCGCGAGCGGAACGGCCGGGTCGATGCCCGCCGGCACCGTGAAGCACTCCGGTCGGTAGGCTCGAACGCCGGCGAACGACTCGCCATGCTCGGCCAGCGGCCTCGCGTCCGATCGCGGTAGGAGACGCCGGCCTGCGCCATCAGGTCGCCCTCGTAGCTGGCGTCGATGAACACCCCCGCGGACAGGCTCCGACCGGAAGCCAACCGGATCGACTGAATGCGCGTGTCCGTTCTTGATCACCCCGCCGGTCTCGGCGAGTGGGTCGCCCCTGCACGACCTCGATGCCGGCAGTCGGCCAGCATGTCCTCGAAGACCGTTCGGCGGTCGAGGGCTGGAACCGGTAGCGCCCGTAGGCAGAGCCCTCCGCCGCCTGCATGCGGTCGAAGAACTCCCGGGTGCGCCCGCCGAGCATGGCCGTGTGGCCGTAGTCCGTTGCGCGTGAGGCCGTTGCTCATCATGCCGCCGACGTGCTCGGTCGCCTCGACGACCACGATGCGGGCTCCGGGCCTCGACGCGCTCACAGCGGCCATGACCCCGCTGGGGGTGGCGCCGTAGACCACGATGTCGGCGATCACGTCGCCGGGAGGGGGAGCAATGGCCGCCTCCGCGACGAGAGGCTCGCCGGCGCCTGCCGCAACCGGCTTCGGCAACCCCGGCACGCCGCCGACCTCGATCGACCGCGCAGTCGATCCGCTGGTGCGCTTGCCGTTGCCCTGGATCTCAGCCGAGACGGTCACGGTGTAGGTGCCAGCCACAAGGTCAGCGGCGGACCCCGACCAGGTGACCTCGTTCACCGCGTCGACCGTTTCGAAGAGGACGTCGTCGAACGAGGGTCCGGTGAGCGAAACCGCGAAGCGGGTGATCGGCGCCTTGGCCCGATAGGCGAGGTCGATGTTGATGGTGGCGCCGACCGTCGTCACGTCGAGGGTGCCCGAGAGCGGGAGCTTCTCCGCCGCCGCCGCCGGACCTGGGGGCAGCCAGAGCACCAGGGTCAAGCCGATCAAGGCACCGACGAATCGCGTTGCGTTTCGTCCCATAACGTGCGCGGACTGACTGGCAGCCGTCCGCGGCGTTTCCCTCCCTCCTGGCTGTAGGCCAGGCCCAACCGTACCACGCTGCGGCCAACCGACAGCTGACGGCCGGCCAACACGGAAGGCGGGCCCGGAGCCCGCCTTCGTTCATGGTCAATTGGTGAGCGCCCGGGGATTCGAACCCCGAACCTAGTGATTAAGAGTCACTTGCTCTGCCGTTGAGCTAGGCGCCCGCCGAGATGATGGCGCAGGCGCCGGGAAGGGTCAACCGACCGGCTAGGGCGGTCCCGGCCCGCCATTGGGCTCCGGCGCGTCGCGCAGATAGTGCTGCTCGGCGAAGGCGCGGATGGCGTCCATGTCGAAGACGTCGAGCTTCAGCAGGTGGCGCCACGAGGTGACGGCAACGGCGGCGCCGAGATCCACGTTGCCGCCCCAGGGGGTGAGGATGAACTTGTAGCGGCCGCTGATGCCGGAGGAGACCTGGCCCTGGACGTACGAGGTCAGCTCGGCCACCTCGGCGTCATCCAGAGCGCGGGGTCGTACCAGATCACGATCCCGCCGTGCTCGAGGTTGTGGATGACCTGTGACTCGTTCTGCGGCGTGGTGTACACGCCCCAGTTGGCGATCCCGCTCGGATCCCAGTGCGGACCGGACGTTCGCCGGGATCGATCGAGTACGGGTCCGGCGCCGCACGGGGCTGCGGGCGAGCGGCACGTCGTCCCCGGCGCGACGTGCGCGTTCCCGTCGTCCGGCGTCCGTCCACGCCGAGGCTCTCGCTGCTCCGCGCCAAGGAAGAGCACCAGCGCGATGAGCACCACGCCGACGAGCAGCACGCCGCCGATGGCGAGCAGCCGCCAGTCGGGCAGCGACGCGCCGCCGCCGGCGGCGCCCGCGTCGATGCCGTCGATTGAGCGCCTCGCCGCTGGCACGCTCGCGCCGCTGGATCCCGGAAGTCTCGTCGCTTGGCCATGTGGCGGCGAAGAATACCGGAGGAGCCGATGACCTGCGCTGGCACCCGATCTGCTCGGGGGTAGAATCGTTCACCGCGCGCCGGTTCCCCGGCGTGCGTCTTCGACCAGAGCCCAGCGGAGGTGCCATGACCACAGGCGACGCGCCCCGGCGTCGCGAGAATGCCTTCACCCTCGTGAAGCGCCTCGTGTCGGGCGGCGTGACCCTGGCCAAGCTGGAGGTCCAGCGCGGCCGCCAGGAGATGGCGCGCAATCTCGGCCAGCTGAAGGGCGGCGTCCTGCAGTCTCGCGATCGCGGCGGCGCTGGCCGTCGTCTTCCTCATCGGCGCTCGCTCGCGTTCATCATGGCCGTGCTCGTCGCGATCGGCCTGTGGTGGGTGGCGCTGATCCTGCTCGTCGTGCTGCTCGATCGGCGCCGGCCTGCTGGCCTGGACGCGGCATCCGGCGGGTCACGAGCACGAAGTTCACCCCCGAAGAGACGATCGCAGCGGTCAAGGAGGACGTGGAGTGGGCGAAGAACCGCTTGTTGAGACGCGGCTAGCGATCAGCGCACAGAAGGTCGAGCTCGAGCGCACGGCCGACCAGCTGCGCGACGCGCTCGACGTGAAGAAGCGCTTCCAGGAGAACCCGGCGCTCGTGCTCGGACTGGCGCGCCGGCGCCGTCTTCCTGCTCGCCGGCGGCCCGTGCGCGTCGCGAAGCTGATCCGGCGGCGGCTCTTCCGGTCGCAGCCCGAGAAGGCGTACGACTCGCTGCCCAAGCCGATGCAGTCCTGGGTCGACACGATGGCCGGCACGATCGGCCCTCGTGCCGCCGAGGCCCGCCAGTCGCTCTCCGAGGAGCTCCAGCGCTGGCGCCACGATCCGAAGCGCAACGCGAAGGTCAGCAAGAAGATGGCGGAGGAGATGGCGAAGGGCCCGGCAGGCCCGAAGCGCACTGCCTGGACGGCGTTCGAGGCGGGTGCGGCCATCCTCACCGCCGCGCTGGCGCGCAAGGCCGTGGAGCGATTCCTGTCCGGCGAGCCGCCCACCGGGGTCGGGCCGCTCGATGCGGTCGGGACCGTCGGCGGCGCGGCGGAGCCCGATCCGAAGCACGCCAAGAACGACGTCACCAAGCCGCCGGAGCAGCGAGCGCGCGCGGCGGTTGCAGACGCGCGCGAGGACTACTCCGGAATGAGCTCTCGGTCGCGCGGCTAAGGGGTCTCGGGCAGCACAGCCACGTTCATCCAGCGGTCGCCGGTCGCTCGCCGCATCGCGAAGGTGAGCTCGAACGGCGCCGACTGAGAGCTGACCACCGATCCGGCGGCGTCGCGCGTCTCCTCGACCATCGTTCCGCGGCCCGCGAGGCCCAGGCTGAGGCCGGTCTGCGCTCCAAACGGCACGAGGAGCGACACGTCGATCGAATCGAACTCGTAGTGGGCGGTGACGGTCGTCCCGCTCGCCACCGCGTCCTGAAGGCGGGACTGCATCTCGACCAGCCGATCCCCATGGTCGACCGCGACGAGGATCGCCCCGTCGCCCCGCAGCAGTGCCTGGTTCTCGAGCTCCAGGTTCCGGGCCAGCGACACCAGCACCTCCTGCATGCCCGCCCCCGCCAGCTCATGGTCGTAGTCCACGACATCCTGGGCGACGGTGACCGCCGGCAGGGTGGCCGGATCGACCGTGGTCGGCAACCGGTTCAGGAGCTCGTCGGTGTTCGGGACAGCGATGCCGCGTGCCGGAGTTCCGGCGGCGACGATCCCGACGCCGACGAGCAGGACGGCGAGCCCGGCAATGGCGAGGCGACGCGCTCCGGTGGTCAGCCCGGGGAGGAACCCGCGGAGCTGGTCGCCGGACGATGCCGGCTCCGGGACGAGGCGCTCGACGACCGGGCGAGCGGCGCAGAGCACGACGAGGCCGGCGAGCAGGCCGACCTTGGATCCGAACTCATCGGTCTGCGGCGCCATGAGCAGGACGCTCGCCACCGCCACCAGCACCCCGAAGACCACGCGACCGACCTGCCCGGCGGGCACGGTCTTCGGGTCGGTGATCATGAAGAACAGGAAGATCATCACCTCGGGTGAGGTGACGACGACGCGCCAGAAGTCGACGCCGCACACCGGGGCGAACGCCCAGTTCGCGGTCATGCAGTGGCCCGATGCGGCAAGCAGGCCGAGCCCGGCGGCGAGCGCGATCCAGAACGCGGCCGCGAGCCCCAGGAGCTTCAGCCGGCGCGTGATGAGGAAGCCGCCGACACCGATCACGAGGTAGGCCGCGATCATCCAGACGTTCAGGGGCGCCCACCAGAAGTCGAGCGGCTCGACCCGGGACGAGCCGAGGACGACGAAGGCGACGACGAGCCCGATGTTCGACGGGTTGAAGATGTGCGACCCGCCGCGGCGAATGACGTACTTGGAGAGCAGGGAGAGGCCCGCGATCGCCGCAAAGACATGCCAGGCATAGAAGCTCCACGGGTCGTCGGCGGGCGTGCCGACGACACGGAGGATGAGGGCAACGCCGCTGCCGGTGAGCATCGCGCTCGCCGGCCAGACGAACGCTCGAGACTGGCGGAAGGTCAGCGCCACCTCCATGATCCAGCACGTCAGGATCGCCGCGAGGATCTGCGGGACGCTCACGCGGAATCCGAGCCCGAGCTGCCCCAGGACGTGGATCGTGATGATGACCGCGGCGACGTGGAGGCGCGGATCGCGGATGGAGGGAAGGACGAGCGGATATGACGCGCCGCGAATGGTCAGCGTCCGGGCGGTCATTGCGCGCGCATGCGATGCTGCGCACGAGGCGCGCGGCAGCCGCGAGCGACCAGGACGGGGCGTTCAACTTCCATTTCGGTCCGCGTAGGATAACCATCCGACTGTCCGACTTCGGGCCGTCGAATGATCTCGATGGCAGGAGGCCGCCGATGACCCGCGATGACGAGCGCATCCAGCGTGCACAGGAGGGCCCGATCGTCGGAGGCCTGCCCGACGCGCCGGGGATCCTCACGGCTCTCAACCTGACCCCACGACTCGGCGTGCACCTGCGCGGGCTGGCGGACGAGCTGCTCGTCAATGACTTCGAGGGCGCCACGCTGCGCCGCGCGGAGCGCGAGATGCTCGCCACCGCGGTGTCCGCCGGGAACGACTGCTTCTACTGCATGGACTCGCACGGCGCGTTCGCCACCGCATTGCTCGAGCGCGACGGAGACGCGCACCTGACGCCCCTGATCGACGAGCTCAAGCTCGGGTCGCTCGAGCCGTTCGACGCGAAGATGCGCGCGCTCCTCCACATCGCCGCAACCGTGCGCCGCAATCCGCTCGAGCTTGCGGCGAGCGATGTCGAGGCGGCCAAGGCGGCCGGAGCAACCGATCCCGACGTCCAGCTCGCCGTCCTCATCGCTTCGGCGTTCTCGATGTACAACCGCATGGTCGACGGGTTCCGTGCCATGACGCCGCCGACCGCGGAGGCCTACCGGGAGCGGGCCGGCGCGATCGCCGAGCACGGGTACAGCGCCCCGGTCCCCCTGCCGGTTCCGGGAGCCGGCTGAGCCTCGGCCCGCGATCACGTCCGGGCGCTGGCCACGCGTCCCCATCGGTCCATTGGTAGACTCAGCGCCGACAGCGCGCCGACCGACCAACACGATCCGGGCGAGTGGCGGAACGGCAGACGCGCCGGCCTTAGGAGCCGGTGTCGCAAGACGTGCGAGTTCGAATCTCGCCTCGCCCACCAGCGCAAACGGGAGCTGACTTGGTCACCGTCTCCACGCGACCCGAACCCGGCTCGAAGATGGTCCTCGAGATCGAGGTCCCCTCGGACGAGGTCGACCGGCACTTCGCCACCGCCTACCGGCACGTCGCCGAGCGGACCAAGGTGCCCGGCTTCCGGCCGGGAAAGGCGCCACGCCAGGTCATCGACCGCTTCGTCGGCCGCGGCAGCGTCCTCGCCGAGGCGATCGACCACCTCGTCAGCGACTCGTACGACCGCGCGCTCGACCAGGCCAACGTCATCCCGATCGACCAGCCGCACGTCGACATCGATCCGGCAGGCTGTGGCGGAGGGCAAGGCCGTCACCTTCACCGCCACCGTGCCGGTGCGCCCGGACGTCGAGCTCGGTGCCTACACCGACTATCCCGTTCGAGCTCGAGACCCCGAGGTCACCGACGAGCAGGTCGAGCAGGTCATCGGCGAGCTGCGCGAGCAGCAGGCCACGCTGCGGCCGGTCGACGATCGCGCCGCGCAGGCCGACGACATCGCCAGCGTGAAGTTCGTCGGCACGATCGACGGCGAGCCGTTCGAGGGCGGATCGGCGGATCGGATGCCGCTCGTCATCGGCGAGGACCGCATGATCCCGGGCTGGGAGGACAACCTCGTCGGGATGGCATCGGCGAGTCGAAGGGCTTCGACATCACCTTCCCCGATGACTACCGTGTCGAGGAGCTGCAGGGCAAGCAGGCCCACTTCGAGGTCGAGCTGCTCGACCTGCGCGAGAAGCTGCTGCCCGAGGTCACCGACGAGTTCGCGAAGTGCGTCGGCGACGTCGAGACCCTCGACGAGCTGCGGGCCGAGATCCGCGACGCGATGGAGAAGCGCGCCGAGGCCGAGGCGCGCCACGCGTTCGGCGACCGGATCATCGACTTCGCCACCACCAACGCGACGGTCGAGCTGCCCGAGGTGATGGTCACCAACGAGATCGAGATCATGCGCGACGAGCTGCGCACGCGGCTCGCCCAGCAGCGGATCGGGATGGACCAGTACCTGGCGCTCGCCAAGCAGACGCCCGAGGAGCTGCTGACCGAGCTGCGCGAGCCGGCGACGCGCCGGGTCAAGACGCTGCTCGTCCTGTCGGCGATCGCCGAGAAGGAGGGGGTCGACGCCAGCGACGAGGAGATCGAGGCCGAGATCGCGGACCAGCTGGCGCGCTACGACGACGATCCCAAGCTCCGCGAGTACCTGACCTCGCGGCGCGGCCGCAGCTACCTGCGCATGACGCTCCGCAACCGTACACTGGTCGACACGCTCATCGGGCGCGCCCTCGGGACCGATGCGCAACGCCGAGGCCACCCCCGATGCCGAACCGACCCACGCCAGATTCCACCGAGCAGCCCAAGGAGCCCGAATAACCGATGCTCGTCCCGATGGTCATCGAGTCGAGCGCCCGCGGCGAGCGCGCGTTCGACATCTACAGCCGCCTTCTCAAGGACCGCATCATCTTCCTGGGTGACGCGGTCGAGGACAACGTCGCCAACCTGATCATCGCCCAGCTCCTGTTCCTCGAGAGCGAGGACCCGAGAAGGACATCCAGCTCTACATCAACTCGCCGGGCGGGGTGGTGACGAGCGGGCTCGCCATCTACGACACGATGCAGTACCTGCGCGCCCCGGTCAGCACCATCTGCATCGGCCAGGCCGCCTCGATGGGCGCCGTCCTCCTCGCCGCCGGGGCGACCGGCAAGCGCTACGCGCTGCCGAACAGCCGGATCATGATCCACCAGGGCTCCTCGGGCTTCCGCGGCAACACGCCGGACGTCGAGATCCAGATGCGCGAGAACCTGCACCTCGTCACGCCGCTGCTCGAGATCCTGGCCGAGCACACCGGCCAGACGGTCGACAAGGTCAAGAGCGACTCGGACCGCGACTACTTCATGAGCCCGGAGGAGGCGAAGGCCTACGGCCTCATCGACGAGGTCTTCCACGGCAACAACGAGTCGCTGATCAGCCTCGCCCAGGCCGCCGGCGGCACGGTCCCGGAGGCCGCCGAGGCCGCCGAGGCGGACAAGGCCAAGAAGTAACGGCTCTCTGCCGCGCCCGCCTCGACGTGTCAGATGCGCACGGTGATGCGTGTACGCCGAGTCGGGCCGTCCGAACGCTGTCAGATGCGCACCGTGTAGCACGGACGCGCTCACGTGGCGGAATCCGACGCTGTCCCGACGCGGTCGAACCTGCATCATCAACCGCGCAGGTGACGAGAAGCCGGACGCTTCGCGAATGAGCGCGTTCGCTCCGGCCTCCAGGAGCCGGCCGCTTCAGCCGATCGTCGCCGCCCCAGCCCGACCAGCCGTCGGACGCGCGGACCACCCGGTGGCAGGGCACGGCCGGGAAGAGCGGGCAGCGCGACATGGCGCCGCCGACGGCCCGCGCGGCACCCGGTGAGCCCACCGATCGCAGCCACCTCGCCGTAGGTGATCGTCTCGCCGGCCGGCACCGATCGGACCGCGGCGTAGACGCGCGCGTCGAAGTCGGACAGCCCGCGGAGGTCGACGGCCGGCAGCGGCCCGCCGCCCAGCGCATCGGTCAGCCAGGCCGCGTCCAGGTCGGCCGGCAGCGGGCTCCGCATCGGGAAAGCGGCGCCTGAGCGGCTCCAGGAAGGCATCCAGCGACGCGGCTCGGTCGACGGCCGCGACGCCGCGATCGGTCTCGGCCACCCACATCGGTCCCAGCGAGGTCTCGACGCGCGCGAAGCGCAGCGGCGGCATCGGTGCATCCTACGACCAATGGGGGATGAGGGACGTTCGCTGGCCCGTGCTACCATCCGAATCCGATGACGACGAAGTCGAAGGTCCCGTACCGCTGCTCGTTCTGCGGCAAGAGCCAGGAACAGGTCCGCAAGCTCATTGCGGGCCAGGGCGTGTACATCTGCGACGAATGCATCAACCTCTGCCAGGAGATCATCGAAGAGGAGATGCTGGAGACGCCGCGCGCCGGCGGAAAGGCGCAGGCGGCGCCGCTTCCGAGCCCGCGACGGATCAAGGACCAGCTCGACGCCTACGTCATCAGCCAGGACCAGGCCAAGAAGGTCCTCTCGGTCGCCGTCTACAACCACTACAAGCGGGTCAACGCCGGCCACAGCGTCGACGACGTCGAGCTCGGCAAGTCGAACGTCCTGCTCGTCGGGCCGACCGGCTCCGGCAAGACCCTCCTGGCCCAGACGCTGGCCAAGGTCCTGGACGTGCCCTTCTGCATCGCCGATGCGACCTCGCTGACCGAGGCCGGCTACGTCGGCGAGGACGTCGAGAACATCCTCCTGCGCCTCATCCAGGCCGCCGACTTCGACGTGCAGCGCGCCCAGCGCGGCATCATCTACATCGACGAGATCGACAAGATCGCGCGCAAGACGGACAACCCCTCGATCACCCGCGACGTCTCCGGCGAGGGCGTCCAGCAGGCGCTGCTGAAGATCCTCGAGGGCACCGTCGCCAACGTGCCGCCGCAGGGCGGCCGGAAGCATCCGCACCAGGACTTCATCCAGATCGACACCACGAACATCCTGTTCATCTGCGGTGGGGCGTTCGAAGGGCTCGAGAAGATCATCGAGGAGCGGGTCGGCAAGCGGAGCATCGGCTTCGGCTCGCAGGTCGCAGCACTCGAAGGAGAAGCGGCGTCAGGCGCTCTTCGAGAACCTCATGCCGGAGGACCTGCTCAAGTACGGCCTCATCCCCGAGTTCGTCGGCCGCCTCGCCGGTCGTCGTCAGCCTCGCGGCGCTGGCCCAGGAGGACCTCGTCAAGGTCCTGACCGAGCCGAAGAACGCGGTCACCAAGCAGTTCACCAAGTTCCTGAGCCTCGACAAGGTCGAGCTCGTCTTCACGCCGGAGGCGCTCGAGGCCACCGCGCGCCTTGCGCTCGACCGCAAGACCGGCGCCCGTGCCCTGCGCACGATCGTGGAGGAGGCGCTGCTCGAGGTGATGTACGACATCCCCGAGCGGACCGACGTGAAGAAGGTCGTCATCACCGGCGACACGATCGACCACGGCAAGCCGCCGATGCTGCTCACCGAGAGCGAGGACGCCGAGCCGCGCCGCCGCCGCTCGCGCGCGGCCCGGACAGACGAGCGCGAGGAAGAGTCGGCCTAGGCCGGTCGCTCCGCCTCCGGCAGCCGATCGCGTCCCGTCGCGTCCGATCTCCTCGCGATTCGCGCGCCAGCGCAGACGCGCGCACGTAACCGCCCTCAGTCGTCGGTCGCCGCCGCATCGGCGTCGGGAGTGCCGGGCTGGCTGACCATCGCCCGGTTCAGGTGGGGAACCCGGATCCCGGCCGCGGTGAATGCCGCCAGATCTCGCTACGGAGCTCCTCGCCGACCGCCACCTGCTCCCCGGCGCGCGCCTTCGCCACCACCTTCAGCTTCACCGATGCGCCCGACGCGGTCTCGACATCGACGAGCCTCGGCGGCTCGAGCACCCGAGCCCGCCAGGCGGGATCGGCCTGGAGCTCCTCGCCGACCCGATCGACGATCTCGCTGGCGCGATCCGAGATCGGTCGTCGGCGACGACGCTGATCTCCAGCGTCCACGGAGCGCGCGCACGCGCGGTGATGTTCGAGGTGACGATGATCTGGCCGTTCGGGACGGTGTGGACGGCTCCGTCCACGTCGCGGAGCGTCGTGCGTCGCAGGCTGAAGTCCTCGACCACGCCCTCGACGCTGGCGATCCGGACCACGTCGCCCTGGCTGTACTGGTTCTCGAGCACGATGAAGATGCCCGCAAGCCAGTCGCGGACGACCGCCTGCGCGCCGAAGCCGACCGCGATTCCCACGACGCCGAGCCCGGCCACGGCCGGACCGATGTCGATCCCGAACAGGCGGAGCGCCATCAGCACGGCGATGATCGCGATCACGCTGCCGGCGATGCGCACGACGAGGCGGCCGATGGTCTGGACGCGGCGTTCGAGCTCGGCGGGCGAGAGCACGCCGGCGCCCGGCCTCCTGGCTGCGGCGCTCGAGCAGGTGGCGCATGCCGATGCCGACTGCCGTGCGCAGGACGACGAACGCCACCAGCGCGGCGACCGCGATCAGTGCCAGCTGCAGCATGACCTCGACCGACGCTGGAAGGTCCGGCAGGTCGAGCATGGCCGGCATGGTAGCAAGCACCCATGGGGTACCGAGGGCTGTCCAGGGGCAGTACTTCCGGGTGCTGCGGACTTCGCCCATCCCCGCAGTAGGATGTGGACTGGCCGCACCACCTGCCACTGGGCAGGCGGCCATATGGCAAGGAGCAACAAGCACATGACCTCGAATCAGCGTCGACCGGGCTTCCGGCTGCCGTGGGCCTCGGAATCCGAGGCAGCGGAAGCAGAGGCAGCCGAGGCCGCCGCCGCCGACCGCGCGAACGGGCGTGGCTGGCGAAGCGGTGGCCGAAGGCCGATGCCGTTCCCCTCGCCGACGAGGCGGGCGTGAAGGCGGCGGCCGCCGAGCGCCGACCGCCGCCGCACCGTCCCCTGACGCACCACCGACCGATGCACCAGCGACCGATGCACCGCCACGGACGGCAAGGCCGGCGAGGCCGAGGCCGAGCCCGAGCCGGCGCCTTCCGCGACGGAGCCAGCGGCTCCGGCGGCAGCGGCGGCTCCGGCTGCCGACCGGATCGCCCGAGTCGTCGGCCGGCTTCATGCGCGATCTGGTGGAGGCCATGCGTCGAGTCGCCGAGGAGACCCGCCAGTCGGGCCTCTCCGACCTGCGCACGAAGGCCGAGGAGCGGGTACGCAGCCTCGAGGCCGATGCCGAGCGAGCGCCGCGAGGAGCTCAAGGCCACCGCCGAGACCGACGTCGCCGGGGTCGGGGAGTGGTCCAACACCGAGACCGAGCGCATCAAGCAGGAGGCCGAGCAGCGCATCGTCGCTCGCCGAGCGCAGACTCGACCAGCAGCTCGCCGCCGAGACGACGCGCGCCGAGGCCGAAGCCAAGGCACTGCGCGATCGCGTCGAGGCCTACGAGCGCGAGCTGGATGCCTACCACGCTCAGCTCAGCGACATCGCCGATCCGGCTGCCTTCGCGGCGGCCGCCAAGCGCATGCCCGCAGCCGCCGCAGCTCAGCGCCGCCGCGGATGCCCCCGCGCCCGCCGCCGATCCGCGCCGCCACGCCGGCCGAGCCGACAGCCCGCGCCGGCGATCGATGCGGCACCGGCCCCGGATGTCCACCCGGCCGAGGAGGAGGTCCTGGCAGCGCGCCTCGCCGAGCTCGACGCCACCCTGAAGCCCACCGCCGACGCACCCAGCTCGACGAACGGCGCTGCTGCGCCGGCGCTCAGGCGGACCGGGCGACCCGACCTCGACCGAGATCCTCGTCAAGGGCCTCGGCAGCTTCGGCGCCATCACCGGCTTCCGCCAGGCGCTCGCCGGCGTCGACGGCATCGAGGGCGTGAGCCTGAGCCTCGGGCCGACCGGCGAGTTCGTCTTCCGCGCCATCCACCCGACCGGTTTCGACGTCGCTGTCGCCATCGCGAAGCTCGAGGGCGACGCGGCGACGATCGAGCCCCAGGCCGAAGGCGGCCTGCGGGTCACGCTCGACCGCGCGCGCTGACCTCGTCGCCGGCGAGTGCTAGACTCGCCGGCACGGCGATGACCGTGAGGAGTAACCCTCCATCGGACGCACCAGAGAGGCGGCGCCAACGGCTGGAAGCCCGCCGCGAAGCGAGAGGGTGAAGGTCGCACGCGAGCCGGACGGGTCCGCCCGATAACGCGGAGCACGAGGAGACGCCGGCCGACTGGCCGACGACTCGAACGAAGGTGGTACCACGACCCGTTCGTCCTTCGACGAACGGGTTTTCTGTTGGCCGAAGAGGAGGCAGACCGATGTCGACGCCGAGACGCGAGCTGCCGCCGCGCTACGACGCCGCTGCGGTCGAGCCGGCGATCTACGAGCGATGGGAGCAGGCGGACGCCTTCCGTCCCGCCGAGCGCCCGCCGCCCGGCGCCGAGCACTTCGTCGTCATCCAGCCGCCGCCGAACGTCACCGGTGCGCTGCACATCGGCCATGCGCTGACCTTCATCGTCGAGGACGTCATGGTCCGCTACCACCGCATGCGCGGCGACGACACGCTGTGGCTGCCGGGCGTCGACCACTCCGGCATCGGCGCGCAGTTCGTGCTCGACCAGATGATCGCCGCCGATGGCGAGTCCCGCGCGTCGCTCGGACGGGAGCGCTACCTCGAGCGCATGTGGCAGTTCATGGACGAGACACGCCCGATCATCCGCGACCAGCTTCGTCGATTCGGAGCCAGCCTGGACTGGAGCCGTGAGCGATTCACCATGGACGAGGGAAGCGCCCGTGCGGTGCGCGTCGCCTTCAAGCGGCTGTGGGACGCCGGGCTGGTCTACCGCGGCGAGGCGCTCGTCAACTGGTGTCCACGCTGCCTGACCACCATCAGCGACCTCGAGAACGTCCATCGCGAGGAGACCGGCACGATCTGGACGATCCGCTACCACCTCGAGCGGGAGGACGGCTCGCCCGATCCGGATGCCTGGATCAGCGTGGCGACGACGCGACCGGAGACCCTTCTCGGGCGACACCGCGGTGGCGGTCCATCCCGAGGACGAGCGCTACCGCAGCCTCGTCGGCCGTCATGCGATCCTGCCGTTCCTCGGCCGGCGGCTGCCGATCGTCGCCGACGAGCACGTCGAGCGCACGTTCGGCACCGGCGCGGTGAAGATCACGCCCGCGCACGACGCCGACGACTACGAGCTCGCCAAGCGCCACGGGCTGCCGGCGATCAACGTCCTCGACGACGAGGCGCGCATCAACAGTGCGGGCGGCGAGTTCTTCGGACGCGATCGCTACGAGGCCCGCGAGGCGATCCTGGACCGGCTCCGTGAGATGGGCGACCTCGAGGCGGAGCGCCCGCACCCGATGGTGGTCGGCCACTGCGAGCGATGCGGAACGGTCGATCGAGCCGCGCCTGTCGGTGCAGTGGTTCATCCGCGTCAAGCCGCTGGCCGAGCGCGCGCTCGCATCGGTCCAGGAGGGGCGGACGGCGATCCTGCCGCCGCACTTCGAGAAGGTGTACGCCCACTGGATGGAGAACATCCACGACTGGGCGGTCGGCCGCCAGCTGTGGTGGGGGCATCGCATCCCGGCCTGGTTCTGCCCGGACGGCCACGTGACCGTGACCGATGCCGAGGCCGGACCCGACGCGTGCGCCGAGTGCGGCCGCCCTGCATCGGAGCTGGCCCAGGAGACCGACATCTTCGACACCTGGTTCAGCTCGGGGCTGTGGCCGTTCAGCACGCTCGGCTGGCCCGACGACACGCCCGACATGGCGCGCTTCTACCCGACCAGCGTCATGGAGACGGGGTACGACATCCTCTTCTTCTGGGTCGCGCGGATGATGATGCTCGGCCTCTTCCTCACCGATGCCGAGCCGTTCCACACCGTCTACCTGCACGGGATGATCCGGGCCGAGGGCGGCATCAAGATGAGCAAGACGAAGGGGAACAGCGTCGACCCGCTCGACATGGTCGAGACGATCGGGGCCGATGCGCTCCGTGTCGCGCTGGTGCTCGGCTCGGCCCCCGGCAGCGACATGCGCCTGACCCAGGCCAAGCTTGACGGCGGCCGGAACTTCACCAACAAGCTCTGGAACGCGGCGCGCTTCGTCCTCGCCAACCGGCCGGAGTCCCTGGAAGCCGGCGGAGAGCCGAGCCTGGCCGCCCGCTGGATCGGTTCGCGCCTCGCCGATGCGGCCGCGCGCGCCACCCGGCAGCTCGACGCGCTCGATCTCGGCGGATACGCGGCCACCGTGTATGACGTGGCCTGGAGCGACTACTGCGACTGGTTCCTCGAGATGGCGAAGGTCGACCTCCGTCGCGACGACGCCGACGATGCCGAGCGGGCTGCGACCTGGGCGGCGGCCGCCGACGGGCTGGCGACGCTGCTGCGGCTGCTGCATCCGCTCATGCCGTTCGTCACCGAGGAGATCTGGCAGGCGCTTCGCGACGCGGCGCCGGACACGGCGCCACGAGCCGTTGCTCATCACGGCCCGCTGGCCGGCGGCGCGCGACCGGGACCCGGGTGCCGAGGCCGCCTTCGCCGATCTCTCCGCCCTGGTGCGAGGCGTTCGTGGCCTCCGAACCGAGGCAGGGACGCCGGCGTCAGCGTGGGCGCCGCTGGCGCTCGAGCCGTCCGACGATGCCGCCGCCGCCGCGTTGCGGACCGACCTCCGCTACCTGGAGGCGCTGGCACGGGTGCGCCCGATCGAGATCGTCGAGGGTGCGGAGCGCCCGGAGCTCGTCGCGGCAGGGCGCGCTCGGGGTGGCATGGCTGGTCCAGGACGGGGCCGCGGACGCAGTCGGCCGCCGGTCGCCGCACGGCACAGCTTGCCGAGATGGACGCCAACATCGCACGGCTCGAGGAGCTGCTCGCGAACGCCTCGTTCACGGATCGCGCGCCCGCCCCGGTTGTCGAGCGCGAGCGCGTGCGGCTCTCCGAGCTTCGCGAGCAGCGCGCGCAGCTGGCACGCGAGAGCTCGATAGCCCGATTCGGCCATGGCGGTCCGCCAGGGGCGGGCTGGTAGAATCGGCCCCCATGTCGTTCCTCAAGCGCAAGAAGCGCGAGCCGGACGCGCCGCCACCTCCCACGCCCGTGCAGGAGGAAGTGACCGCGCAGGAGTACCTGCTGCGCCTCGCCTACATCGCGCGCAGCAGCGATGGGCTGCGCCTGCGTGCCGACCATGCGGTTGCGATGGCCATCCCCGGCATCCTGGAGCCGCTGAGCCAGACGGCGGTCGAGACGATCGAGCCGCTTCCGCTGGAATACTCGGACGCCTCACCGGCCATCGAGCGCTTCAACGAGATGCAGCAGTGGGTGCTCGCCCGGCGCGACCTCAGCCCCATCGGCAGGCACGGCCTCTACGTGCTCGAGCTCACCGATGCGCTCGACATGACCGTCGACACGTTCTTCTGCGGCCTGCTGCACGGCGACCCCGACACGAGCGGCTATCCCGAGTACAACGCGATCGTCGGCGGGCTCGCCTCGCACTGGGATGAGCTGTCGGGCGAGCTGATCGTGCGGGCCGTGATCGGCTGGGGCGGCAAGGGCCAGCGCGGCGACACCGAGCGCATCGGCCAGAAGCTGCTCAGCTCGCTCTACCAGCAGGTGGTGGCCTCCGGGTACAGCCTCGGCGAGGCGGAGCAGGCGCGGCTTCCATCGATCGGCGGGCGATCCGGCCTGACCTGCGCCCACTGCGGGTTCGAGGCGGGGAACGCCAGCGCGTTCTATTGCCCGAAGTGCGGCATGCGCATGAGCCGGGGCGCGTAGCCCGCATCCCCCGCACCCCGTACTTTCGGGGTGGGCCCCACGTGCCCGAGTCCCATTGCCCAGGGCCCCTACGCCGCCGAGACTGGTGCAGACCACACCGCACCACGATCTGCACCCGCGTAAGGAAGGGCAATGGAGCGACCCACCGTCCTGCTCGCCGTTGACGGCGAGACCGATTCCTATCTGGACGCGCTCGACCGCGCGGGCTTTGCCGCCGCTCAGGCGACCGTAGCCGGCCTGCCGCCGGGATCGTTCGACCTGGCCGTCATCGACTGCGACCTGGGCGGCGACGTCGCGTCATCCGTCTACGCCTCGCTCCAGGCAAAGGGGCACGTGCCCACCTTGCTCATCCTCGGCGCCGGGGATGGAGCTTCCGGACGGTCTCGGCGGCAACATCGACGAGCTGGCGCTGAAGCCATTGCCGGCCGACGCCCTCGTGTATCGCCTCCAGGCTCTCCTCATCCGCAGCGGGCGCCAGCTTCCCAGCGAGTCGGGGGAGTGGGCGTCGGCTGAGGGACTGTCGACCGCGCCGATCGCCGGCGAGGGACACTCCGTCAGCATCTTCGCCCCGAAGGGCGGCGTGGGAAAGACGACGATCGCCGTCAACATGGCGGTCGCGCTGCGGCAGCAGACCCGCACCGAGGTGCTCCTGCTCGACGCGGACGTCGGGGTCGGCAACGTCACCTCCGTCCTCGACGTGCCGTACCGGCACGGCCTGGCCGATCTCGCCGACAGCTCACCCGAGGAATGGACCGACGCCGCCTTCGAGCAGTGCGTCAGCGTTCATGCCGCCAGTGGCGTGCGGGTCCTGACCTGGGGAACCGATCCTGCCGAGTCCGAGCGCGTCTCGGTCGACCTGCTGCTGGCAGCCCTTCGCTGGGGCCGCAACCACCACTCCTACGTGATCATCGACAACCACCCCGGCTACGACGACCGCACCATGGCGATGCTCGCCGTCGCGAACGAGATCATCCTCGTCGTGACGCCCGAGGTCGGCGCCCTGCGCAACAGCGCGCAGTTCCTGGAGCTGGCGCGTGAGCTGGGCCTCGGGGACAACATCCGGGTCGTCGTCAACCGCGCCAACCACGGCATCCGTCCGCAGGACATGGCCTCGTCGCTCGGACTGCCGATCTCCGCGACCGTCGTCAGCAACGGGCCGAAGGCCGTCATCGCCTCGAATGAAGGCAACCCGGTCGTGCTGAAGTTCCCCAAGGAGAAGATCTCGGACGACCTGCATCGGGTCGCTCGCCTGATCTCATCGCCGGACGTGGCCCCCGCACCGGCCACCGCAGCCAGCGCATCACGCTGGTGGACCCGCTTCGGGACTCGAACCTCCCAGGCCTGACCCGCCGGTCGCCGCGCCATTGGGGTCCGCATTGCGCGGACCCCCTTCTATGCCATGATTCGCGGGCCGTGCCGACGTATGACTATCAATGCCGCGCCTGTGGCAACGTGACCGAGGTGATCCACTCGATGCAGGAGGACGGGCCCTCCGTGTGCGAGCTGTGCGGTGGCGAGCTGCGGCGCGTGCTCTTTCCGACCGGCATCATCTTCAAGGGATCCGGCTTCTACCGGAACGACTCGCGAGCGAGCAGCTCGAGCACGAAGTCAGAGTCCGATGCGAGCGCCGGGTCCGGCAAGGACGGAGGGGGCGGGGCGGAGAAGAGCGTCCGGGTCCACGACACCGGACGGGGGCGCGTCGGGGTCGAAGACCGCCCCGACCGACGCGAGCTCGACCTAGGCGGACTGTGCCTGGCGCGTGCCGCAACGGCGGCAGAAGCGCGCGTTCGCCGAGAGGGACAGGCCGCATTCGCCGCAGCTCTGCACGCCGACGTGGCCTGCAGCGCCGGCGACCTCGCGCGCCGATGCCTCCCAGAACGAGCCCTGCAGCGAGGCCAGGCGCGCGAGCTCGGCCTGGGTGACGGCGGCTCCGCGGGACCGATATGGAATCTGCGAGCGGTCGGGTTCAATCGGGCCCTCACCCGGATCGCCGAGTCCCAGCTGGTCGAGCTGCGCGCGGCGTGCGGCCAGCTCGGGGGTGTCCGCCACGGCGGCGGCGCGGTCGTCCTCGAGCGGCGCCGCCGGCAGCCTGGCGGGCCGGGAACGGAAGGATCGTGTCCGAGATCGGTCGGATCGCGGGCGTCGGGCGGATCGGAGTTGGCTCCTCGACGACTGGCT
Source organism: uncultured Chloroflexia bacterium (assembly GCA_963789435.1). Classification (GTDB taxonomy): domain Bacteria; phylum Chloroflexota; class Limnocylindria; order QHBO01; family QHBO01; genus JACDBZ01. The sequence continues at coordinate 425,774 of CAWBKO010000001.1, read as the reverse complement.
CGGGCTCGACCTCAGCGGCGACCGGCTCAGGCTCGGGCTCGGCCTCGACCTCGGCGGCAACCGGCTCCGGCTCGGGCTCGGCCTCGACCTCGGCGGCAACCGGCTCCGGCTCGGGCTCGTCGACCTCGGCGGCAACCGGCTCCGGCTCGGGCTCGACCTCGGCGGCAACCGGCTCCGGCTCGGGCACGATCGGTTCGGGCTCGACGACCTGGTAGGCGCTGTCATCGTCCCAGGCGACGACGCGCAGCGGTGGTCGGATCGGCTCTGGCTCCACCTCGGCGGCAACCGGCTCCGGTTCCGGCTCCGGCTCTACCTCGGCGACCACGGGCTCGGGTTCGACCTCGGCCACCATCGGCCAGGGCTCGGGCTCGACTTCGGCGGCCACCGGTTCCGGCTCGGGCTCGACCTCGGCCACCATCGGCTCCGGCTCCGGCTCGGCCGGGAACGCGTCGACGTCCGGCCACGCCTCGACGGGATGGCCGTTGGAGGCGACGGCCTCGCCGGTCGCCAGGTCCGAGGTGGGCCACGCATCGAGGCGGAGCCTTCGCTGGAGGTCGCCCTCGGCAAGCTCCTCGTCCGCGACCGCGGATACGGCGACGGTGGGTGCGGCCAGGCGCTCGGCCAGGTCATCGGTCCCCGGAATCGGCTTGCAGCTTCGGCAGCGGCCGGCGGTGTCATTCCAGCAGTTGACGCAGGTGTACTGGCGGCAGTCGATGCAGAAGTTGAACGACTCGTGGAATGCGTCGAGCTGGGCCGAGGCGAGGTTGTCCTCCTCGGAGCGCATGGCGTCGCCCATCGCGTCGGACAGGGCGTCCTGGCTGGTCAGGTAGTTGCGAAGTCCGCCGAAGAGCCCCCGCGTCTTGCGCAGGGGGTTGAGCCGCGTGGGGGCCTGGAATTCGTATCGCGTCCCGCAGCGTTCGCAAAAGGACTCGGTGAGCGTGTCAACCAAGAGTGATGTGCTCTCTCCGCAACTTCGCAGGAATAGGGTCCCGAAGTATAGCCACGACGTGCCCAAAGGCCATATGGGCGCATTCGTACCCGGCAGGCGGCCGTTCGTACCCCGCGTGCTAGCATCGCCCGCGATGGGCATCCTCTCGCGCGTCGAGTCGTTTCTCGAGCGCTTCCTCGAAGCCCCGGCCGGCCGGCTGGGTGCGTCGATCCAGCCGGTGAGCCTGGCAAAACGCATCGAACGCGCGATGGACACGAACAAGACCTACCGCGATTCGGGGGTCATCGTCCCGAACCAGTACGACCTCCACCTCCACCCGTCCGACTTCGCCGCCTTCGCCTCATACCGCAGCTCGCTCGAGGACGATCTCGCGCACGGCGTGCTCGCGCGGGCGAGGCACGAGCGCTACACGCTGGTTGCACGGCCGCGCGTCGAGATCATCTCGGATGCGGACACGCGCCGCGGCGAGATCCGTGTCGCCGCCAACGTGGTGGACGAGCGGGGGGAGCGCGTGCCGGAGGCGATGCCGATGCCGGCCAACTCCGACACGATGGTCTTCAACCGACCCGGATGCCTCGAAGGCTCCGGACTCCGCGCGGCGCGCCTACCTGCTGGTGAGCACACGGGGCAGCCGGCCCGTGCAGTTCGACCTGGGTGGCCCGCTGATCGGGGTGGGGCGCGCCAGCGACAACGACGTGATCGTCGACGACCCGATGGTCAGCCGGCATCACTGCCAGCTCAAGCTCCAGCACGGCGCCTACGGATTCACCGATCTCGGCAGCCGGAACGGCTCGACCGTCAACGGCCAGGTGGTCAGCGAGATCGCGCTTGGCCCGGGCGACGTCATCAGGGTCGGCGACACCGAGATCGAGTTCCAGGTTCGCGAATGACCGGCGAGATCCTCCGCGTCATCCTCCTCGCCCTGCAGCTCGGGTTCGTCGCACTGCTCTACCTGGTCCTGATGCGTTTCGCCGGGCTCGCTGCTGCGCGACCTGCGCAGCGCCGAGGACGCGCAGATCAGCACGCGCTCGGGGATCGGGCGTCTCTCGGTCCTCGAGTCGCCGGCCGATGAGCCGCCGAACGGCAGCACCATCGCCCTGGGGCCGATCAACTCGATCGGGCGCAACGTGAACAACACGATCTTCGTCGAGGACGACTTCGTGAGCGCCAATCACGCGATGCTCACGTTCCGCGGCCGCAGCTGGTTCGTGGAGGACCAGGGAAGCACGAACGGCACCCACGTCAACGGACACCGCATCGATCGGCCGGTCGCGCTGAGCTTCGGCGACGAGCTGACCATTGGGCGCGTTCGGATGCGGCTCGATCGGTGATCCGTCCCCGATGAGGATCGCCTGGCGTGGGGCGGAGTTCCGGCTCCTCCTCCCGATCCTCCTCCTCGTGCCGTTCGGCTTCATCGTCACCAACATCGCTCTGGCGGGGACGCTCGAGATCGGGGACCTGACGCTCGCGATCGGCTACGTCGTCCTCTTTGCCGGAGCGCACCTGCTGCTGGTCGGCTTCCGCCACCGTGGCGACCAGCTGATCCTGCCGGCCGTCGCCGCCATGGGCGGGTTCGGCATGATCATGCTGCACCGGCTTCCGCAGGACCTCGCCGGGACGAGCGCCTTCGGCATCGAGCTCGGCATGGCCGCGACGCAGCTCCTCTGGTTCGGCGTTGGCATCGTCGCGATGATCGCGATCGCGGTCGGCCTGCGAGACGACGGGATCCTTCGCCACTACAAGTATTCGTGGGCGGCGATCGGGATCGGCCTGCTGGCCGCGACGCTGGTGCTCGGCTACGAGGTCAACGGCGCACGGCTGTGGATCGACCTCGGGCCGGTGAGCGTGCAGCCGGGCGAGCTGCTCAAGATCGTGCTGGTCATCTTCATCGCGGCCTACCTGGCCGAGACGCGCACCCTGCTCACGAGCGCCCGGGTCCGCATCGGCTTTCTGAGCTTCCCGCCGCTGCCCTACTTCCTGCCCATGCTCGTGCTGTTCGGCGCCGTGATGCTGATCGTGGTTCGCCTGAACGACCTGGGCACCGCGCTCCTGTTCTTCGGCATCTTCCTGACCATGCTCTTCGTCGCGACCGGGCGACGCAGCTACGTGCTGATCGGCCTCGTCCTGTTCGTGGCGGGCTCCTTCGTGGCCTACCGGCTGTTCGGCCACGTCCAGGCGCGCGTGGACGTCTGGCTCGACCCGTTCGCGGATCCGCTCGGTGCCGGCTTCCAACCCGTCCGCGCGATCTACGCCCTCGGCCGAGGCGGACTCTTCGGCGAGGGCCTGGGGCAGGGTCTCGTCACGCTGGGCGGCAACCTGACGATCCCGTTCGTGCACACCGACTTCATCTTCACCGCCATCGCGGAGGAGCTCGGCCTGCTCGGCTCGTTCGCGCTGCTCGGCTTCGCGATGGTCCTCGTCTTCCGCGGGTTGCGCATCGCCGCGCTGGCACGTGACGACTTCGGCGCGCTGCTGGCGGTCGGGCTCGCCGCCAGCCTGGGGCTGCAGACCCTGATCATCATCGGCGGCAACACCAAGCTTATCCCGCTCACCGGCATCACGCTGCCCTTCGTCAGCTACGGCGGCTCCAGCGTGCTCACGAGCTTCATCATGATCGGGCTGCTCCTGGCGGTCAGCCACCGCAGCGGGTCCGCCGATGAGGCATCGGACTCGTGATCGCCACCAACGTCCGCCGCCTCGGCCTGTACTTCATGCTCGCGTTCGCGGTGGTGTCGGGCAGCATCACCTGGTGGCAGGTGGTCGAGGCGGATAACCTCGCGGTCCGTTCCGACAACCCGGAGGTGATCGCGGCACGGCGCAGCCTGCCGCGCGGGACCATCTTCGACTCCGAGGGGCAGCTGCTCGCCTCCTCCGAGGTGATCGACGAGCTGAGCCGACGAACGTACGTGGATCCGGCGTTCACCCACGTCATCGGCTACTCGAGCCTGCGATTCGGCAGCACCGGCCTGGAGCGCGCGTTCGAGGACATCCTGGTCGGCCAGACCGACCCGAACCCGATCCGCGATCTCGTCAGCGACGTCCTCGCGCGCCAGCCGCAGCCGCGTGACCTGACGTTGACGATCGACCGCCGGCTGCAGGACTTCGCGGCCGCCGAGCTCGGCGCCGATGTCGGTGCGGTGGTGGCGCTCGATCCGCAGACCGGAGCGATCCTGGCGCTCGTCTCGACGCCGACCTTCGACGCGACTCCGATCTCCGGCGATCCCGAGGTCGCGCAGGCACCGATGGACGCGCTGCGCAACGATCCGGCCGAGCCGCTGCTGCCCCGCGATCGCCAGGGCCTCTATGTCCCTGGCTCGATCATGAAGGTCTTCACGGCCGCGGCGGCCCTGGATGCCGGCGCCATCACGCCGGAGACCACCTTCCCCGATCAGCCACGCGAGGAGCGCGAGGGCTTCGTCGTGAACGGCTTCACGATCCGGGAGCACGACCTCGGCGGTATCGAGCCTGCCCTCTGGTCGCTGTCGGAGGCGCTGCAGGTATCGAGCAACGTCTTCTTCGCGCACGTCGGACTGGAGCTCGGCGCGGAGCGCTTCCTGGAGTACGCGGGCCGGTTCGGCTTCTGCGCGCCGATGGACATCGGGCCACCCGACCGTGCGCTGTCGGTGACCACCAGCTTCGTGAGCCGCTCGGCCGAGGGCGGTTGCGGGCCGTTCGAGGATGACGTGGACCTTGCCAGCGCGTCGTTCGGGCAGGGCCAGACGGCCGTCACGCCCGTCCAGATGGCGCTCGTGGCTGCCGCGATCGCCGGCGATGGGGTCATGCCGCATCCGTACGTCGTCCGCGACGTCCGCTCGCATGCCACCGGAGACGCCCCGAGCGACGAGATCCTCGACACGTTCGGCTCGGGCGGCGGCACACGCGTGGTGAGCTCGGAGGCGGCCGCGGCGACGCGCGCGGCGATGGTCGACGCGGTGAACGGCCCGCTCGGACGCCTCTACGCCGGGCAGGGCGACATCACGCTCTACGGGATCAGCAACGCTCGCTCGGCCGGCAAGACCGGCACGGCACAGCTCGGCGGCGAGCAGGCACCGCACTCGTGGTTCATCGGCTTCGCCCCCGCCCAGGACGATGCGACGCCCCGGATCGCGATCGCGGTGCTCGTCGCGAGCGGCGGCTCCGGCTCCGATCGCGCGGCGCCGATCGGCGGTCGGGTGATGGCCGAATGGCTGCGTCTGTCAGAGGGTGGGTGAACCCCTACGTAACGCCCTGGGGTATTGTCTTAAGCAGAACGGGCCCCGACCAGGGGTGTCCCCGGCCCTGATAGGGGAGAGCATCAGACCGTGAAGAACGTCCAGGGCCCCGCCGAGCGGGTGGTGGCCAGCGTCGAGCGCGTGATCATCGGAAAGCACGTCGAGGTGCGGATGGCGCTCGTGGCGCTCCTGTGCCAGGGCCACATCCTCATCGAGGACGTTCCGGGCGTCGGCAAGACGATGCTGGCAAAGGCGCTCAGCCAGAGCATCGGATGCTCGTTCCGTCGGATCCAGTTCACGCCGGACCTGCTCCCGTCCGACGTCACCGGCCTCTCGATCTTCAACCAGAAGACGACCGAGTTCGAGTTCCGTCCCGGGCCGATCATGGCCCAGGTCGTCCTGGCCGACGAGATCAATCGCGCGACGCCGAAGACGCAGAGCGCGCTGCTCGAGTGCATGGAGGAGCGCCAGGCCACGATCGACGGCGTCACCTACCAGATGCCGTCACCCTTCCTGGTCATCGCCACCCAGAACCCGATCGAGTACGAGGGCACCTTCGCACTGCCGGAGGCCCAGCTCGACCGATTCATGCTCCGCCTCCGCCTCGGCTATCCGAAGGCCATGGAGGAGATCGTCATCCTCGACGAGCAGAAGCGACGCCATCCGCTCAATGACGTCGAGCAGGTGCTCGGCCTCGAGGAGCTGCGCGAGATGCAGGCCGCCATCAAGGAGGTCTACGTCGACCAGGCCGTTGCGGAATACATCGTGCGGCTGGTGCATGCCACCCGCGAGCACCCGGACGTCTACCTGGGCGCCTCGCCGCGCGGCTCGCTCAACCTGTACCGCTCAACGCAGGCGCACGCTGCCCTGAACGGCCGCGACTACGTCATCCCGGACGACGTGAAGCAGCTGGCCGTCGCCATCCTGTCGCATCGGCTGATCGTCAAGAGCCAGGCGTCGCTGCGCGAGGTCGATCCGGAGCAGATCGTGCGCGAGATCCTTGCATCGGTGCCGGTGGCCGAGGCCGCGGCGGCCGCGGAGACCGGGCGCAGCCGGATCTCCTGACCGCGTCATGGGGCTGCTTGGCCACCACCTCCGCCTGCTCTTCCTGGGCACCGCGCTGGTCGTCGCCGCCTTCAGCACGGGGATCGACTTCCTCTTCTTCCTCACGTACCTGATGGCGGCCATCGGCATCGGCTCGTGGCTCTACGCGCGACGAGGCCTGCGCGACGTGCGCGCCGACTACCGCGTCCTCAACCCGCGCACCCACGTCGGGGAGGTGCTGCAGGCCATCTACCGGGTCGAGAACCACGACCGGTGGGGGAAGCCATGGATCGAGTGCTGGAACGAGTCGACCCTGCCCGCCAGCCTGCCCGGCCGCGTGGTCGGGATCCCCTCGCGCAGCACGCGCCAGTGGCTGGCAAAGGTGACGCTGACCCGGCGGGGCAGCTATCGCCTGGGCGCGCTGCGCGTTCGGACCGGCGACCCGTTCGGCCTCTTCCGCAGCGAGATGACGGTCGGCGCCCCCACCAGCATCGTCGTCTTCCCCGAGGTAGTCCAGCTGCCGCACTGGCGCCTGCCACCGTCGCCGATCGACGGCACGACGCCGATGCGCCGGCGCTACGAGGCCGCAACGCCGCTTGTCAGCGGGGTGCGCCCGTACGTCCACGGCGACGCGATCAACCGCATCCACTGGCTCTCGAGCGCGCGCCACGGCGAGCTGCACGTCAAGGAGTTCGACCTCGAGCAGGCCGCGGACCTGTGGATCATCCTCGACCTCGATCGATCCGTGCATGCCGGGATCGGGAACGACGCCTCCGTCGAGACCGCGGTCACGATCGCGGCGTCGGTCTCGATGCGGACGCTTGCCGACAACCGGGCGGTAGCCATGACGGCATCGGCGCGCCGGGTGCAGACCCATCAGCCGGACCGCGGTCCGCGGGTCGAGCAGAAGCTGCTGCACCTCCTTGCCAACGTGCAGGCCGACGGCTCCAACCCGCTCGCCGAGGTGATCACGGCCACGTTGCCGCAGCTGCGGCGCGGGATGACGATCTGCATCGTGACCGGCTCGACCGATCGAGCCTGGGTGCGCGGCCTGTCGGCGCTCCGGCGGCGCGGGGTTGCGGCGCTCGTGATCCTGCTCGACCGCTCCTCGTTCATCGGTGTCGAGCCGGACGACTACGCGCGAGCCGAGCTCGCCGCCGTGCGGCACGCGCTCGCCGAGTACGACATCGAGCATCGGCTGGTCCGCCGCGGCGACGACATCGCCGAGGCGATCGGCGGCAGGGTGCGATCCCGTGCCTGATCTCCGCGAACGCGTCCTCTACCCGCGCGCCGGCTGGCTCAGCCTCGGCCTGCTCGTGATCATGTCCCTCGCGCTCACGTGGGCGGTGCAGGGCGCCCATTGGCTCGACCAGCTCGAGTTCCTGCCGCCGGTCGCCTTCTGGGCGATCATCACCGGCGCGCTGCTCGGCGTCCTGCCGCTGCGGGTGGTGTTCACCCTGCCATTGAGCGCGATCATCGGCGCTGGCGTCGTGCTCTGGACCATCGGCGGGGAATACCATGCCGCGCTCAGCCAGGTCGCGCGCGTCGGCGCGCTGCGCGACGACCTGGTCGGTTGGACGATCACCGTCCTGAGCACGGGGTACCCGGCGCAGCTGTCGCCGTACGCCATCGGCCTCGGCATGCTCACGTGGGCGACGACCTTCATGGCGAGCTATGCCGTCTATCGTCACAACCGCGTGATCGACGCGATCCTGCTGCTCGGCGCGGCGATGATCATCAACCTGTCGGCGACCTTCACCGACCTGTTCGGCCACCTGCTGCTCTTCGTCATCGCGGCACTGCTCCTCTGGCTGCGGGCAGCGCTGGTCGACCGGCAGGACGGCTGGCAGCGGCGGCGCGTGAACGAGAACCTCGAGGTGCCGGCCGCCATCATGCGGTCGGGAATCATCTTCGCGGGAGCCAGCGTCGTGCTCGCCTGGGTCCTGACCAGCGTGGCGGTGGCGGCGCCGCTGACCGATGCCTGGGGCAGCTTCGACGGGGTCTGGACGGGCGTGCGCGATCAGTTCGAGGGCGTCTTCGGGACGCTCACCAACCCGCAGTCGCGGATCACCGGCGGCACCTTCGGGTCCAGCTTCACCGTCCAGGGCGAGTGGGTCAGCAACGATCAGGAGGCGCTCACGGTTGCCGCGCCCCGCGCGCTCTACCTGCGGACCGCGACCTACGACGTGTACAACGGCCGTGGCTGGGAGCGCAGCGAGGGCCCGACGCGGCAGGTCGCGCCCGGCGATCCGCTCTTCACCGGCGCGACGCCCGAGCGCCCGAGCGAGGCGTACGAGATCGAGACGATCACGATCAGCATGCACCAGACGCTCGGACGCAACCTGTTCACGGCCGGATCCCCGCTCGCCGTCTTCGCGCCGATCGTGATTCACGAGTCGGCGCGGGCAGCCGGTGCTGGGTGGCATCGAGGCGGCGAACCCGATCGGCTCCGGCGAGGGGTATCAGCTCGCGGTCGCGCTCAGCACGGCCACGGAGGCGCAGCTCCAGGCGGCCGGAACCGACTATCCGCAGGTGGTGCGCGACCTGTACATGGACGCCTCGAGAGTGACGGATCGGGTGCGCGAGGAGGCCCAACGCGTCACCGACGGCCTGACCATCCCGTACGACCAGGCGAAGGCCCTTGCGGCCTATCTGCAGCGCGACGACAGCTTCAGCTACAACAGGATCGCGCCCGTTCCGGAGCCGGGCGCCGACCTCGTCGACTTCTTCCTGTTCGATCCGGTGAGCGATCGGACCGGGTTCTGCCAGTACTACGCCAGCGCGATGGTGATGATGGCGCGATCGCTCGGCCTGCCGGCGCGCGTCGCGGTCGGCTTCGCGCCCGGTGAACGGACCGACACCGACCCGGACACCGACACGTTCCTCGTCCGCGAGGCGAACGCGCACGCCTGGGCGGAGATCTACTTCCCCGGCTATGGCTGGCAGATCTTCGAGGCGACCAAGTCGATCGCCCCGGTCTCTCGCGCGACGGGCAACCCGAGCACGGTCACGCCGCCCCGAACCGGCGTCGACCCGCTCCTCGAGTTCGAGCTCGATCCGACCGCGCGCCGCAACATCAGAGCCCTTCCGTCTGTCGACTTCATCGACGGCGCGATCGACGCGGCGAACCCCGACGCACCCACGTCGCAGGACTCGGCACGCAACGGCAACGCCCTCCTGGTCGCGGTCCTCGTCCTCGGCGCGGCCCTGGCGGCATGGATGCGGATGCGACACCTGCAGCGCCGATGGCGGCTCATGCCGGCCGGCGATCGCGCCTGGCAGCACCTCACTTCGGCCGCGGGACGGGCCGGCGTCGGTCCGCGGCCGTCGGAGACGATCTACGAGTACTCCGGCTGGCTCGAGGAGCAGCTGCCTTCCCATGTGGAGCCGATCCGGACCGTGGCGGACGGCAAGGTCTGGCAGGCCTACTCGGGCAAGCGCATGACCCAGACCGCGTCGTCCCGGCTGGAGGAGGCCTGGGCGAAGCTTCGCCTGCCGCTGGTGTGGCTGGCGGTCCGCCGCTGGGTGCGAGGCATCGGCCGCCGCAACCGCTAGGTCAGAGCGCGAGCGGGCGTCCCTCCATCTCGTCGACGTGCGTGGCCGTCGTGCCGAGGAGATGCAGCGTGTCGTTCCAGCGTTCGAGCCGCCACCGCTCGCCGCGGGTCGAGCAGATGCTCAGCGAGGCATTGTCGATGTCGAGGCTCCACTGCGCCGTCGGGCCGGCGGCCAGGAGGAGACGCGCCATGATGCGCAGCGTCCCGCCGTGGCTGACCACGCAGAGCGGCGACCGGTCGTCGCCCGACAGCTCATCCAGGACCTCGGTGACCCGCTGCGTGGCCGACTCGATCGGCTCGCCGCCGGGAGGCTGGCGAATGCTGGCGGCGTCGCGCCAGGCGGCGTAGCGATCGGCATCGGTGACGGCGAGGTCCGCGTGCGTCCGGCCCTCCCACTCGCCCTGGCCGATCTCGATCAGGCGCGCGTCCGTCTCGACCTCGACGCCCACCGCGATGCCGATCGCCTCCGCGGTCTCCCGCGCGCGGGCCAGGGTCGAGCTCACGATGCGGACCGGGCGATGCGCCTCGTCACGCGCGAGGCGCGCGGCAAGGAGCTGAGCCTCGAGACGTCCGTCCGCCGACAGCGGCGGATCCAGGTGGCCCTGGAAGCGTCCCTCGCGATTCCAGTCGGTGACGCCGTGCCGGACGAGGAGGATCCTGCGGCGGTCGCTCACCGCACGCCGGCGGTCATCGCCTCGTAGGCAGCGCGCGCCGCGTGGCCGGCGGCGGCGCCATCGGCCTCGTGGCCGAACTCGGGGAGGGTGCTCCCCATGATCTCGAGCGCCTCGGCCATCTCCTCGATCCCCACGTCGCCCATGTGGCCGAATCGCAGGATCCGGCCGACCCACTTCCCCTGGCCGCCCGCGATGACGAGGCCCCTTGCCGCGCATGGCGGCGTTGAACGGACCCCACTCGACCCCGTCGGGGAGCCACGCGGCCGTGACCGTGCCGGACCGATGCGCCTCGGGCGCGACCGGGCGCAGGCCGAGCGACTCCATGCCGGCGACGACGGCAGACGCGATCGACGCGTGCCGCGCCCAGGTTCGTTCGCGCCCCTCCTCGCGCAGGCGCTGGACGCCGATGCGGAGGCCGTACAGGACGGCGATCGCCGGCGTCCATGGCGTCTGCCCCTTGTCCGCCCAGCTCCGTGCCTCCGCGAAGTCCCAGTAGAAGCGCGGCATGCGCGCCGTCTCGCCGGCGGCTCGGGCACGCTCGCCGACGGCCGCGATCGCGATGCCGGGCGAGGCCATCCACGCCTTCTGGCTGGCGCTTACCACCAGGTCGACGCCCCACGCGTCCATCTCGAACGGCATGGCGCCGAGTCCGCTGATGCCGTCCACGATGAGCAGCGGCTCGCCGGGCGCACCGCGCACGACGTCGGCCAGCTCGCGCATCGGGTTGGCGACGCCGGTCGAGGTCTCGTTGTGGGTGATCAGCACGGCCCGATACGGCTCGTGAGAGCCGAGGTGGTCGCGGAGTGCGGCCGGATCGGCGGCGCTGCCCCACTCGACCTCGAAGCGCTCGACGTCGGCGCCGAACGCGGCCGCGATCTGGGCGAACCGATCGCCGAACGAGCCGATGGTGACGACGAGGACGCGGTCGGCGGGGGAGAGCGTGTTGACCACGGCGGCCTCGAGCGCGCCCGACCCGGAGCCGGTCAGCAGCAGGACGTCACCGGTCGTGCCGATCAGCTCGGCGAGCCCCTCGGAGGTCTCGCGCAGCAGCTCCGCGAACTCGGTGCCGCGGTGGTCGATCATCTGCTGCGCCTGTGCCTCCCGGACGGCCGCGGGAATCGGCGTCGGACCGGGGGTCCGAAGATTCTGTTCCATGGCGCGCATCATAATCGGCGCATGCCTGGACGCCGATCGACCCCCGACGCCACCGAGCCGCTCTTCGGCGAGGCCACCCTGGCCGATGCGCCGCTTGCGGCGCGGATGCGCCCGCGGACGCTCGAGGAATTCGTCGGCCAGCCCCACCTGGTCGGCCCCGACGGAGCGCTCACCCGCGTGGTCAAGCCCGGCCACCGCCCGTCGCTCATCCTGTGGGGCCCGCCGGGGAGCGGCAAGACGACGCTTGCGCGGCTCCTCGCCGATCGCGCCGGCGGCACCTGGCGTCAGCTGAGCGCGGTGACGAGCGGCGTGGCCGACATCCGGGCGCTGGTTGCCGAGGCGAAGGCGCTGCGAGAGGCCGGCGGCGCGATGATCGCCTTCATCGACGAGCTGCATCGGTTCAACAAGAGCCAGCAGGATGCGCTGCTGCCGCACGTCGAGGAGGGCACGATCTCGCTGATCGGCGCCACCACCGAGAACCCGTACTACGAGATCAACTCGCCGCTGCTGTCGCGGATGCGGGTCTATCGGCTCAATCCGCTCGACACCGACGCGCTCGGCGAGATCACCGATCGCGCCCTGGCCGATGCGGAGCGTGGCCTCGGCGGGCGTGTCCGGCTCAGCGCGGAGGGCCGGGCGACGCTGCTCGACCTCGCCAGCGGCGACGCCCGCAGCGCGCTCAACATCCTCGAGGCTTCCGCGGCGGTGGCGGCCGACGGCGCCGAGATCGGTCCGGAGGGCGTTGCCGAAGCGGCGCAGCAGCGGCTGCTCGCCTACGACCGGGTGGGCGACCAGCACTACGAGGCGGCCTCGGCCTTCATCAAGAGCATGCGCGGCAACGACCCCGATGCCGCGCTGTACTGGTGCGCGTCGATGGTGGCGGCGGGGGAGGATCCGACCTTCATCGCGCGGCGCATCGTGATCGCGGCCAGCGAGGACGTCGGCAATGCCGATCCACGGGCGCTCCAGATCGCGGTGGCCGCCATGCAGGCGGTCGAGATGATCGGCCTGCCGGAGGCGCAGTACGCGCTGGCGGAAGCGGCCTCGTACGTGGCATCGGCGCCGAAGTCGAACCGGGCGGGAGCCGCCTACTTTGCCGCCCTGGCCGAGATCGAGGAGCATGGGCGGCTGCCGGTGCCGCTGCACCTGCGCCCGTCGTCGCACCGGCGGCTGGCGCGCGAGCAGGGCTACGGCAAGGGCTATCTCTACCCGCACGACTACGACGACGCCGATGTCGAGCAGCAGTACCTGCCCGACGACCTGGTCGGGCGGGTCTTCTACGAGCCCTCCGAGGAGGGTCTGGAGCTGAAGATCGGCGAGCGCCTCCAGCGCCTGCGGCGGCTGCGGCTGGAGGAGCGGCGAGGCCGCAAGCGCGGTTAGTCCGAACGCCGCGCGAACCTCATTGCTCGTACCAACGCAGGACCCGCTGCGCGCGCAGCGTGTTCCACCGGCTTGGCCGGCCATCGCCGTCTTCGAGCGCGAAGTGGACCGCGCCGGGATGGGTGTTCTCCAGGAGCCAGTTGCCGTCGGCCTGCCGCTTGGATCGGAGCAGATCGATCGCTTCGTCCATGCGCTCGTCCGGCGGATCCCCGGCGGCACGGAAGTACTCCAGCCCGCGCAGCACGTCGTAGTGCCAGCGGGTCGGGAACGAGAGCTGCAGCCAGGCCGGATCGACGACCTCGCCGGTGCTCAGACGCCTGAACAGCTTCCGTTCGAGGAGGTACGCCTCGCCCGTGCGGCGAGCCGCCATGGATTCCGCCGAGCCACCGGTGGCGCGCTCGTGCTCCAGCAGGCCCTCCAGGACCCTGATCGTGGTGTTGAACGACGAGCGCACCGATCCGTTCTCCACCTCGCAGTTCCACCCGCCGTCCTCGAGCTGCTCGCCGACGAGTCGGGCGACCACGTCATCGACATCCTGGTCGAAGTAGGCACCGAGTGACACCACCATGCCGTTGATGCATGGCTCGACCTCACCGGCAAAGAACGGCTGGCCGTCATGCTCCCAACGGCAATGCTCTCGGACCTGGGCCACCGCCCCGCGCACCCGGTCATCGGCGGGGTCGATACCGAAGTCGTGCAGGGCGACCAGGCTGTATGCCGTGGCGGTCCAGGGCTGGCCCGCGGGCCGCTCCTCGCGGGGGATGTCGAACCAGCCGGCGGGGAACAGGGCGCCTCCCTCCCACTGACCGTCGTCGCCCTGCAGGGCCAGCAGCCGGGCACCCCATCCTTCTGTCGCGACGCGGGCGCGCTCCGCCGCGACGACGTCGACCGAGGCATCAGCGAGGTCGCGCAGCACCTGCCAGCGAATGGCGGGGTCGGAGTCGAGCAGCCAGTCCAGGGTGCTCATCGGCCGAGTCTAGCGGCGCTGCGGCGGCTGGCGGACAGGCGCCGGCAACCCGGTCCGCTAGCATGAACGCGATGCCTTTGCCCATTCTCGCCGACGCCTTCCGCCACCACGTCTGGGCAACGCTTCGCGTGCTGGATGCCTGCGCAGGCCTCGACGCCGCGCAGCTCACGACCACCGTGCCGGGCACCTATGGCTCGATCCTCGACACGCTCCGCCACGTCGTTGGCGGGGATGTCTTCTACCTCGATGTCCTCCGAGGCGGCGAGCCGGAGCCGTTCGACGAGGGGAGCAGCGACATCCCGACGCTCCGCGCGGTGATGGAGGCGCATGACGCGGTCTGGCAGGAGCTCGTCGCCGGAGATCTCGATCCGGAGCGTGCGGTGGTCGAGTACGAGGAGAGCGGCTACGAGACGCACGCGCCGCTCGGGATTCGCCTCGCCCAGGCGCTGTACCACGGGACCGACCACCGCAGCCAGGTCTGCACGGCGCTCACCGCCCTCGGCATCGAGCCGCCGGCGATCGAGGCCTGGGACCTCGCCCGTGACGATGGCCGCATGTTCACGATCGAGTCGACCGGTCGCGGAGCCCCAGGCCGGGACGGGCTAGCCGACGAGGCCGAGCGCCGAGAAGGCGAACCAGGCCAGGAAGAGGAGCACCGCCATCACGGCGGTCAGGATGCCGATATTGCGCAGGTCGCGCTCGACGTAGTGGTATTCGGCGCGCTCGGCGGTGGTGAGCGTCGACCCGGCCGCCGCGAGGCGAGGCGGGGCTGACGCGCTTCGGCGGGTCGAGCGAGACGGCTTCGCGCGCGTCGGGGGTGCCGACCGGTGGCACGGGCGTCGCGGCGGGGGCGGTGGGCGGCGGCGCCGCGGGACGGGTCGCGGCACGCTGGGCGGCCGAACGCTGTCGGGCCTTGCGGTTCGCTGCCTTTCCTGCTCGGCGGGCCATCGGTACCTCGGTTTGCGTGCGTGATCGAACGGCAGGCCGCGGCCGGGTGGCGGACCACGGGGCGGCTATGATACCGCCGATCCGATGGCCGATCTCAACCGCCTCCTCCTCGATAACCTCGCGCTCGCCTTCGGCGTGCTCGCCGCCGTCGTGCTCCTGCTCGTCATCGGTTTCGCGGTCCAGAGCGTCACGGCTGAGACGCGCGATCCGCACCTACCGCGAGCTGGTGCGCGGCCAGGACGGCGGCACCCTCCATGACCGGCTGGTTGGCAGCGCCGAGCAGGCGGTGCGCGCGACCGAGCGGATGAACGAGATCGAGGCGATGCACGCCGTCATCGAGCGCCGATCGCTGCGCAGCCTCCAGCACATCGGGCTCGTCCGATTCAACCCGTTCGAGGACACCGGATCCGACCAGAGCTTCGCCATCGCGCTCCTCGACGACCAGCGGGACGGCATCGTGATCAGCAGCCTCCACGGACGCGCGAACACGAGGGTCTTCGCCAAGCCGGTCGCGGCCGGAGACTCGCCGCACAACCTGTCCGACGAGGAGTCGCAGGCCATCAGGATCGCCATCGAGGGGACACGGCCGGCGTGACGATCGGGGCGATCGACCCCGACCAGCGGCACGTGGCCGAGCGCCTGGTCCTGCTCGCGCTCCGTCGGTTCCACCGCGCCCAGCCGCTCTCTGTCGACCTGCGCATGGACGCGCTCGTGACGCGCGTCGCCGAGCTCGCCGAGCGGCGGCCGCCGAGCCGGCACCGCGGCGGCGCCAAGCTCGATCTCGCCGAGGCCGAGCTGCGACGCGTGATCGACGACCTCGTCACCGCCGGCAAGCTCGTCCGCACCGGGCGCCGGATCCGCCTCGCCGACGCGCAGACCGGCCTGGACCCGGAGATGGCCGAGCGGGTCGCCGCGTTGCTCGGGCGGCCTTCGTGCCGCCGGGGCCATGCCGCCGCGCGTCGACGGCATCGCCGGCCGGCTCGGGATCCCGCCATCGGTGATCGACCAGCTCCGAACCGCCGGCCAGCTGCGGCAGATCGCCCCGGGAATCGACTACCCCGCGGACGTGTGGTCGGCGCTGCGCGCGCGCGTCGACGGGATGCCCGGCACGATCACCGTCGCGCGCCTGCGCGACGAGCTGCACACCAGCCGGCGCCACGCGGAGGCGATCCTCGCTGCCGCGAGCCAGACGCCACGCCCGCATCGGCCCCGATTCCGGCCGCGATCCCAGCGAGACCGGCGAGCCGTCCGGTAAGTTGGCACCGCGGATGCTTCGGCTGCAGGCTCAGCCGTCCACGGGAGCTCGTCGGCAGGGGCATGCCGCGTGTGATGCGAGGCGGACCCATCTGCGTTCTAGTGGTGTGCGCCGCGTGAACGACGAGCGCCGCGCGGATGCGCGACTGGCAGATCGAATCCGGTCCGGCGACGCCGAGGCGCTCGGCGAGCTGTACGACCGGTACGCGTCGACGCGCGCTCGCGACGGCGCTGCGCGTCGTCGGCGGACGGGATGAAGCGGAGGATGTGGTGCACGATGCGTTCGTTGCGGTCTGGCGGAAGATCGACCGCTTCGACGCGCAGCGGGGATCCCTGCGAGGCTGGCTGATGACCGTGGTCCGGAATCGGGCGATCGACCGCGTGCGCGCACGTCGCGTGACGATCGACGTCGACGATGCCGACGAGCGCTCGCTGCTGCGCACCGGTCCGAACCCCACCTGGGAGGATGCCCTCGGGCGCGTGGCGGCCGCCGACCTCGGCGCCGCACTGGCGGAGCTGCCGGTCGAGCAGCGCCGGGCCGTCGAGCTCGCCTACTTCCAGGGCTACACCTACCGCGAGGTCGCCGAGCTGACCGGCGTGCCTCCCGGGACCGCCACCGGCCGCCTGCGCCTCGCGCTCGCGAAGCTCCGCGACTCGCTCAGCGGCAACGTCCGCCGGCCGCGTGCCCACCTTCGACGTGCCGGTTCGCGAGGAGGCCAACCGATGAGCGATCGGCTGGCAATGAGCTGCTCCGCGGTCGACGAGCTTGCCGCCTCGTATGCCCTCGGCGCGCTTGATGCGAGTGAGGAGCGAGCCGTCAGCACGCACCTCGCGACGTGCGAGGAGCCCCACGCCGAGGCGCGTTCGCTCATCGACGTTGCGCTGGTCGTTCCCAGCTCGCTGGAACCCGTGCCACCCTCCGCGGGGCTGCGGGACCGCCTCATGACCACCATCGCCGCCACGCCGCAGGAGCACCGTCCGGTGGCCGCACCGGGCGGGCAGCCCAGCGAACGTCCCGACCGAGCCGCGCCGGCGCCTGGTGGCGGCTCAGCCCGCTTCCGTCCGCGCTCGCCGCGGTGGGTCTGGCCGCGGCCATCGGCCTCGGCGCCTGGGGGGTGACGCTCAACAACCAGCTGGCCGAGCGGGACGCGGTGCTGGAGGCGATCGCATCAGCGGATGCCATCTACGCGGCGTCCGGCCAGGCGGGTTCCGGCTGGGTCATCCAGGCCGGCGATCAGGCCATGTTCATGGCCGAGGACCTGGCGGACCTTCCGCCGGATCGGCTCTACGAGTTCTGGCTGATCGACGCCGACGGGAAGGCGGTGGCGGCCGGGACCCTGAGCGAGACCGATGGGGTCGCGCTCGTGACGCTCGAACGCAGCCTCGCGGGCGCGACGACCTTCGCGGTGACGGTCGAGACGGAGCGTGTCGACCAGTCCGCCAACGATCCGGTCATGGTCGGCGCCATCGACGCCTAGACCCAGGCCCGGTGATGCAGAGGAGGGGCTCCCGCGTATCGGAAGGGAATCACACGTCGTGATTGCCTTTCACACTGAGGAGAACTCCCTTGCGATCCTGGAAGCCAACGTCGCTGCTGGTCGCGGGCTTGATTGCCCTCGCCGCCTGCACGTCCACTGCCGGCACATCGAGCGAGCCGACCACGCCCGAATCGACCGCCCCGGCATCCGAGTCAACGGCGCCGATGTCGCCCGATGCGTCCCACGACATGGGCGGCGAGGTCGCCATCACGAGCGATGCCGCCAACCTGCGGACCGACCTCGACTACCTGCTGGGTGAGCACCTGATCCTGGCCGCCAAGGCGACCGGTGCGGCGCTCGACGGCCGGACGGATCAGTTCGAGGCCTACGGTGGCCTGCTGAACACGAACGGCACCGATCTCGGCGCCGCGATCGGCTCCGTCTACGGCGCCGAGGCCGAGGACGAGTGGAACCGCATCTGGAGCGCCCACAACGGCTTCTTCGTCGACTACACGACCGGTGTGGCGACCGATGACGCCGCGCTCTCCGACGGCGCCGTCGAGGACCTGACCACGATCTACGTCCCCGAATTCAGCGCGTTCCTGGCCGGCGCCACCGGGCTGCCCGAAGACGCCATCGCCGGCCTGGTGACCGACCACGTCCTCCAGACCAAGGCCGTCGTCGACGCGCAGGCGTCCGGCGACTGGGAGGCCGCCTACGAGGCGATTCGCGCCGCCTACGCCCACATGCAGATGATCGGCGACGCGCTCGCGCCGGCGATCGCCGAGGGCAACGAGATCGATGGCGATCCCACCAACGCGGGCGTCGACTTCCGAGTGGCCCTCAACCAGCTCCTCCAGGAGCACCTCTTCCTCGCCAGCTTCGCGACCGATGCCGCGATCGGCGGACGCACCGACGAGTTCGCCGCGGCCGGGGCCGCGCTCAACACGAACGGCACCGACCTCGGTGCCGCCATCGGCGGGCTCTTCGGCGCCGACGCCCAGGACGAGTGGAACCGCATCTGGAGCGCCCACAACGGCTTCTTCGTCGACTACACGACCGGTGTTGCCACCGACGACATGGCCATGCAGGACCAGGCGGTCAGCGACCTGACCGAGACCTACGTCCCCGAGTTCAGCGCCTTCCTGGCCGGCCCCACCGGCCTGCCCGAGGATGCCCTGGCGGAGCTGATCACCGAGCACGTGCTCACCACCAAGGCGATCGTCGATGCCCAGGGCGCGGGAGACGCCGCAGCGGCGGCCGATGCCGACCGTGAGGCGGCGATGCACATGCGCATGCTCGGCGATCCGCTCGCCGAGGCCATCGTGGCAGCGCAGCCGGAGAGCTTCGAGTAGCTCTCCCTCTGATGGGCGGTCCGGGTGCCCCCGGACCGCCCTCTTCTTCAGACACGAAGGATGAACCGATGCGAACCCGGATCCTGGTCCCCGTCGCTGCTGCTCGGGCTCGTCGCCTGCTCGGCCCCGGCCGCGAGCGATCAGCTCGCGCCCCGAAAGCCCGGACGCTGCCGATGCGATCACCATCAACCTGGCCGACTTCATGATCGACCCGTCGGACGCTCGAGGCGGCCGGCCCGACCGTCACCCTCGAAGTCACGAGCGACGGACCGACACCGCACAACCTCACCGTCCGCGACGCCGCCGGGGAGGTGCTCATGGCAACCGAGGACCTCAGCGCAGGCGATACGGACACGATCAGCGGCGAGCTCGAGCCCGGCGAATACACGATCTTCTGCTCGTTCGCCGGCCACGAGAGCCTCGGCATGAGCGGGACGCTCACCGTGACGGGCGGCTGAGCCCGCGACGGTTGGGCCGCGGTCATGAGAATTTCGTCATGACCGAGCAGGGCACAACGTCTGCAATGGCCAACGGCAGGGGGGAACGCAACGAGCCGGCGGACCGACTACGGGGGGAACGTAGTTGAACCGCCGGCTCGCTGGTAGGGTACGCGGCTTCTGGTACGCCAGTTGCGTTGGCGGCGCCCGTCATGCCAACCAGTCGCAGGTCGCACGAGCCGGAACGGCGGGGGCAACCAGCGCCCGCGGGCGGTGCCGCCCCCCTGCCTCGCCGCGTCCTCATTGGTCTGATGCTTGGTATCACCACGCTGGCGCTGGTGGCCGTCGCCACGTTTGCGGCCAGGCAGGTGACCGACCGGACGGCCCAGCCGGTGCGCACCCCCGAGGCGGCAGGCGGGTTCGTGGTCGAGGTGCCCGGCGGCCCCGCTTTTGGACTTCCCTCGCCCTCGCCGATCGCAACGCCCGCGATCACCGCGACGCCCACCCAGGAGGCCACTCCCGTTGCGACCCCTGCGCCGGTCGTGGCTCCCACGCTCACACCCACGTCCACGCCGGTGACAGTCGCTTTGGCACCCACCGTCCCTCCGTCCCCGACCGTCACTCCGTCACCGGCTGCGGAGATTGCGATGGACCCGTCCGAGACCGTGCTCAGGTTCTACGAAGCCGTGACAGACGCCGACTTCGACGCCGCCTACGCGCTGTGGGGCGAGCGGATGAGAGCGGCCTATGCGCGTGACCCGAACCTCGACCGTCGGTTCGATCAGACAGCGGCGATCACGTTCACCCAGCTTTCGGTGGCCGAGCTATCGGGCGAAACGGCGACGGTCCAGGCGAATTTCACCGAGACCTACGAGTCGGGATCGAGCCGCCAGTTCATCGGCTATTGGCGGCTGGTTCACGTCGATGGGCGCTGGCTGCTCGACGAGCCCCACTACGAGGTCAACTGTGGGCCAAGGTGTCGTCGGCGGCCGGAATATCAGGGCTGAGCGGGAGGAGCCTCGCAAGCGTTGCCAGCAATTCGTGGTCGCGGACCCGATTCCCATCTTCGCATTCGGCCAGGCTGGGCTCTGTCCCGGGGGTAAAGGGCCCGAATGCACGGGCGAGAGAGCCATCGTCGTCGAGCTCGACCAGGTACGGCATGTTATCGAAGACGACGCGGGACGCTGGCGCGTGCACGGCGATCTCCTTTCGTGAGCATCCAGGTGGATAGGAGCACCCGCAGCATGGCAGCAATCGTTGGACGCGACAGATGAGCCGTCACGATGAGGCCCCATCGATCGCCGCATGAATCGGTCGGATACGTCGAACCCACACGCTCGCCTCGCCCTTGCATCGTCGCCGCAGCGCATGGATGGCGATACGCGGGCGATAACGCGGGGTGAATCGCTCCTCCGCTACCATCGACGAAATGCCACCGGTCGTGCCGTCGCCAGATCAGCTCCCGTTCTTCGAGGAGCTGGCACCGGCACCGCGACCCCGCCGGCCGCACCTCCGCATCCAGCCGCCGCTGCTTGCCGACCTGACCGCCCGCCAGCGCAAGGCGGTGACCCACGACGCGGGACCGCTCCTGATCGTCGCCGGCGCCGGCACCGGCAAGACGACCGTCATCACCCGCCGCATCGCGTGGCTGATCGCCGAGAAGCGCGCGCTGCCGTCGGAGATCCTGGCCCTCACCTTCACCGACCGGGCTGCCCTCGAGATGGTCGAGCGCGTCGACCGGCTCGTGCCGTACGGCCTCCACGACGCCGAGATCAGCACCTTCCATGCGTACGGCGATCGGCTCCTGCGCGAGCACGCGCTCGAGGCCGGGCTGTCGGACCGGTCGACCGTCCTGTCGCGGGCGGAGCAGATCATCTTCCTGCGCGAGCACCTCTTCGAGCTGCCGCTGGACCGGTACCGGCCGCTGGGCGACCCGACGCGGTTCCTGTCGGCGCTGGTCACGCTCATCAGCCGGCTGCGCGACGAGGACATCACGCCCGCCGCCTACCTCGACGTGGCCGCGGCGACGCTCCGGCAACGCTCAGCCGGCTCGCCGGACGACGCGGCCTGGCCGAGGAGGCGCGAGCCGGCACGCCGAGCTGGCGGCTGCATACGACGCCTACGAGCGCCTCATGCGCACGACCGATCGGCTCGACTTCGGCGACCAGGTGGGCCTGCCCTCGCCTGCTGCGCGAGCACCCGGCCGTCCTCGAGGAGGAGCGCGGCCGCTATCGGTACATCCTGGTCGACGAGTTCCAGGACACGAACCATGCCCAGTGGGAGATCGTCCGCCTCCTCGCCGAGCCGCACGGCAACGTGACGGTGGTCGGCGACGACGACCAGAGCATCTATCGCTTCCGCGGCGCGGCGCTCGAGAACATCCTCGGCTTCCGCGGCGCGTACCCGAAGGCGACCAGCGTCGTCCTCGTCGACAACTACCGCAGCCGGCAGCCGATCCTCGACGCGGCGCATCGGCTGATCAGCCACAACGACCCCGATCGGCTCGAGGCGCGCGAGGGCCTCGACAAGCGCCTCCGTGCGCGCCTGCGCTTCGATCGCGCCCGAGCCGGCGGCGGGACCGATCGAGCTGCTCGCCTTCGCCACCGGCTCGGACGAGGCCGATGCCGTGGCGGACCGGATCGGCGGCCTCGATGCGCGCCGGCCGCCAGGCGGGCGACCACGCCATCCTGGTGCGGGGCAACCGCGACGCCGATCCGTACCTGCGCGCGCTGAACATGGCGCGCATCCCGTGGCGCTTCAGCGGCACGGCCGGCCTCTATCGCCAGCCGGAGGTGCGGGTCCTGATCAGCTTCCTGCGGGCGGTGAACGACCCCGACGACTCGGTCAGCCTGTACGACCTGGCAACCAGCGAGATCTTCGGCCTGGCCGCCTCGGACGTGACCGCTGGCCCTCACCAATGCGCGCCGGCGTCGCAGCAGCCTGGCGGTCGCGCTGCGCCGACGCGGTGGCCGATCCGGAGCGTTCGCCGTTCAGCCTGCGCGCGCATCGAGGTCGTGCAGCGGCTGCTCGGCAGCCTCGAGGCGCATCGGGCGATGAGCACCGAGCAAGAGCAGCGGCGAGCTGCTCTATCACTTCATCTCGGCCAGCGGCTGGCTCGGCCCGCCTGGCGCACGAGGCCCGCGAGACGGGCGAGGAGCGGCTCGCCAACGTCGGGCGCTTCTTCGAGATCGTGCGGCGGCAGGGGGCCTGCTGCGCGACGATCGGCTGCCGTTCCTGGTCGCGCAGCTCGACACGCTCATCGAGACCGGGGACGACCCGTCGACCGCCGACGTCGATCCCGATGCAGGCGACGCCGTGCACGTCCTGACCTACCACAAGGCAAAGGGCCTCGAGTTCGGCGTCGTCTTCCTGGTCGGCCTGGTCGACGATCGCTTCCCGGGCCGCGAGCGGCGCGACGCCCTGGAGCTGCCGGACGCGCTCGTCAGCGGCGCCGGCTGCCCGATGCCGACCAGCACGTGGCGGAGGAGCGCCGGCTCTTCTACGTCGGGATGACCCGGGCCCGCGAGGAGCTCGTCCTGAGCTCGGCGCAGGACTACGGCGGCCGCACGTCGCGCGGCGTCAGCCGCTTCGTTGCCGAGGCGCTCGACCTGCCACCGGCCACGCCGGTGGAGACGATCCGCCCGGCGCTGCTCGAGCAGCTGGCGCGCCACCAGGCCTCGCCGACCGAGCCCGCGGCAGCCGCCCCGAAGGCGCGGCTCGGCGGACCGCCCCCTGACGCTCAGCTACGGGCAGATCAACGACTATCTCGATTGCCCGGCGCAAGTACCGATACGGCCACGTGGTCCGCATTCCGACGCCCGCCTCGCACCAGATGGTCTACGGGCGCGCGCTGCACGCCGCCGCGCAGGCCTATCACCGTCGGCAGCTGGCCGGGCGGCAGCGATGTCCGCTCGACGAGCTGCATGCCGCCCTCGACGGCAGCTGGGAGTCGGTCGGCTTCCTGACGCGCGAGCACGAGGAGGCGCGGCGCGCGGCGGCGCACGAGGCGGTGCGATCGCTTCTGGCAGGACCAGCAGCGCGACCCGGCGCGGCCGACCGCGGTCGAGCGCGACTTCACCGTCGCCTTCGGCCGGGATCGCCTCCGCGGCCGCTACGACCGGGTCGATCGCGACGTGGCCGGGCGCGTCGTCATCACCGACTACAAGTCGAGCGACGTCCGCGACCTGGCGACCGCCAACCGCCGCGCGCGCGAGTCGCTGCAGCTGTCGATCTACGCGCTCGCCCACGAGGCCGAGGCCGGCGCGCTCCCGGATGAGCTGGCACTGCACTTCCTCGAGTCGGGCATCGTCGGCCGCGCCGCGCCGACCGAGAAGCGGCTGGAGAAGGCACAGGAGAAGCTGACCCAGGCGGCCTCCGGGATCCGCGCCGGACAGTTCGAGGCCACCCCGAGCGCGATGCGCTGCGGCTATTGCCCGTTCCGCGAGATCTGCCCTGACGCGTCGCGGTGAGCGGCAAGCCATCGGCTCGCGGTCGCCGCCCTCATCCTGCTCGGCCTCCTGGGCGCCGTGGTGCTCGTTGCGGTGGCGGGTCGCGCGTGCCCGGTCGAGACGGCGGCGCAGCCCTGCCCCGACGCGGCGCGCAACCGGGCACTGGTCGTGGCGCTGGCGTCGGTCACCGCCGCGCTGGCGGTGACGCCCTTCGCGTTCCTCGGCGAGGTGATGGCGCGCAGGCGCATCGTCTATCGTGGCGCGTGGTGGCGGGCGGCGCGCCGCGGCACCCTCACGGGCCTCGTGATCGCCGCGCTCGCCGGGCCTGCGCCTCGGTGGCGTGCTGAGCGTCCCGATCGCCATCTTCGTCATCATCCTCGCCGGCGTGATCGAGTGGTTCTTCGCCCGGCGCGACGACTAGCGGAGGCACCGATGTCGACGTCCACCCCGACCGACCGGATCGCGACCATCGTCGCGGATGTGCTGCCCGAGGCGCTGGACCTCTCGCACCGTGTCCACGCCAACCCGGAGATCGCCTACGAGGAGCGGCAGGCGGCCTCGTGGACCGCCGAGCTGCTCGAACGCCACGGCTTCGAGGTCACGCGCCCCGTCGCCGGGCTCGAGACGGCATTCGTGGCCCGGCGCCGGGGTGCGCGGGTCGGCCCGGTCATCGCCTTCCTCGGCGAGTACGACGCGCTGCCCGAGGTCGGCCACGGCTGCGGGCACAACCTCATGTGCTCGTCGAGCGCCGGCGCGGCCATCGCGGCCGTGCGGGAGCTCGGGGACGACTTCGCCGGCGAGGTCCGGTTCATCGGCACGCCCGGCCGAGGAGGCGGGGAGCGGCAAGGTCGACCATGATCGAGCAGGGTGTCTTCGGCGACGTCGACGTGGCGCTCCAGATCCACCCATCGGACCGGACGAGCGCCGAGATCGTCTGCCTGGCGATCACCGACCTCGACGTCACCTTCCACGGGAAGCTCGCGCACGCCAGCTCCGACCCGTGGCTCGGGAAGAACGCGCTCGACGCGCTCGTGCTGCTCTACACGATGGTCGCCCAATGGCGGCAGCACCTGAAGCCGGGCGAGCGGGTCCACGGGATCATCACCCACGGCGGCGCGGCGCCGAACATCGTGCCGGACCTGACGAGCGGCCGGTGGTTCCTGCGGACGCCCATCGACGAGGACCTCGAGCCGATGATCGACCGCTTCCGGGAGATGGCCGAGGCGGCCGCGCTGGCGACCGGCACCACCGTCGAGGTCACCGAGGCGCCGAACCGGATGCGGACCATGGTCAACAACCAGACGCTGCTCGAGATCTGGCGACGCGAGCTGGACGGCCGCCGGCTGGCAGGACGGTCCGATCGACATGAATACGGGCAGCACCGACATGGCAAACGTCAGCCACGAGGTGCCCGACCATCCACCCCGATGATGGCGATCGCGCCGGAGGGCACGCCAGGGCACTCGCGCGAGTTCGCGGCGTACGCCGCCGGTCCAGGCGGCGACGAGATGCTGCCGATCGCGATCCGCGTGCTCGCCGCGACCGGGATCGAGCTGCTCCGCAACCCGGACCTGGTGGAGCGCGCCTGGACCGAGCTGAACGGGCAGGGCGGCGGGAGGCAGCGCACCTGAACGACATCCTCGGCGGCCAGCCGGCGGATGCGTCGCTGCTGGCCGAGATCTACGACCTCGAGCACGACGCGATCGACGAGGACCTCGCGTTCTATCGCCAGATGGCGCGTCGCCACCCCGGCCCGGTCATCGACCTCGGCTGCGGGTCGGGGCGCCTCTTCGCGCCGCTGCTTGCCGGCGGCGCCACACGGCTCGTCGGGATCGACGGATCGCCGTCGCTGCTCGAGCGCGCCGAGGCGCGGATCGAGGCCGATGCGCACCTTGCCGCCGCATGGGCCGACGGCTCGGATCGAGCTCGATGGAGGGCGACGTCCGCGGCGGTCAGGCGCGGCGATCGGTTCGCGCTCGCCATCATGGCCGGCGTGGTCGCCCATCTCGACGGCCCGGAGGACGCCCTGCGTGCGCTCGGCTGCGCACGCCGGCTGCTGGCGAGGGACGGCGTGCTGGTGGTGGACACGCTCGGCCCGGGCGGGCTGCCCGGCGCACGATCTGCCGCTGAGCCTGGATTGGGAGCGCTCCGAGGGCGGCCGTCGCATGGTTCGTCGCAGCCGGCTCGAGCGCCGCGAGACGCCGGAGGGCCTGCGCGTCGCGTACGCCACGCTCACGGACGTCGTTCGGCCCGATGGTACGATAGCGCGGCTGCCGGCCAGCTGGCGGCTCTGGTACCCATCTCCAGCGGCGCTCGTTGCCCTCGCCGAGGAGGCGGAGCTGGCAGTCGAATCGGTCTTCGGGTCTCACGACCTGGACCCGCTCAACGAGGAGAGCGAGCGCTGCATCGTCGTCGCTCGGCCGACGACGGCTGATCCAGGCAAGGGGTGAGGGATGGCAGGCGAACAGATCCGGCTCCTGGTCGTGGAGGACGTTCCACAGGTCGCGTCGCACGTGCGATCGCTCCTCCAGGCGCAATCGCAGATCAAGATGCTCGACGTCGTGACCGCGGGCGATCGCGCCCTCGGGAGCGTGAGCGAGACGCATCCGGACGTCGTCATCGTCGACGCGCTGCTCCAGGGCCGCGTGAGCGGGCAGCAGGTCGCCGAGCAGATCCGGCGCGCCGAGCCCCAGGTCGGGATCATCATGCTCACCGTTCCGCAGAACCCGGTGCGCGAGGACGCCGAGCGCGGCATCGACGCCGTGCTCAAGATGCCGTTCACCGGCTTCGACCTGACCACGCTCGTGCGCAAGGTGGGGGAGACGCGCGCCGTCGAGTCGGCGCGAGCCGGCTCGCTGGTCGTCACCCTCTTCAGCCCGAAGGGCGGCGTCGGCCGCACGACGCTCGCCTACAACCTCGCCGTGGCGCTCGGCCAGGATCACCGCGTCTGCCTCGTCGACGGCTCGCTCCAGTTCAGCGACCTGCGCGGGCTGCTCCGCGTGCCGGCCGTCGCCCCGAGCATCGTCAACCTGCCGACCGATCGGATCAAGGAGTCCGACATCGCCGACGTCGCGTGGCGCGATCCGTCGGGGATCGACATCCTGCTGGCGCCGCCGCGCGTCGAGATGGCCGAGATGGTCACCACGCGCGACATCGAGAAGGTGCTCTCGCTGCTGCGGCAGCTGTACGAGTTCGTGATCATCGACACCCGCGCCGCGCTCTCGCGACGACGTGCTCGTCTTCCTGGACTCCGCCGATCTCATCCTCCAGGTCCTCACCTACGACTCGATGGCGATTCGGAGCCTGGCGATGTCGGCGGAGACCTTCGCCGCGATCGGCTATCCGAGCTCGAAGCTGACGACCGTGCTGAACCGCTCCGACGCCTCCGGCGGCTTCGACAAGGCCGATGTCGAGCAGGCGCTGGGTTCGACGATCGACTTCGAGATCGTCTCCGACGGCCACCTCGTGCTCCAGTCGAACAACGAAGGGATCGCCTTCGTCACCTCGAGCCCCGACTCGCCGATCTCGCAGGGCGTGCGACGGATCGCCGAATCGCTCGCCGCGCATCTCCGCGAACGGTCGCCCGCGCTGGTGAAGCGCTGAGCCACCTCGTGGCCGACCGCTCGACCCCCGACCGATCGGCGTCTTCGATTCGGGCGTGGGCGGCCTCACCGTCCTCTCCGAGCTTCGCGGCCGGCTGCCGCACGAGTCGACGGTCTACCTCGGCGACAACGGGCGGGCGCCGTACGGCCCGCGGCCGGCCGACGAGGTGCGGCGGTTCACGCTCGAGGCGGTGGACTGGCTGCTGCGGCCAGGACGTCAAGCTGCTGGTGCTGGCCTGCAACACGGCCACCGCGCGGGCGCTCGGCCTGGTGCGCGCCCGCTCGACGGTGCCCGTGCTCGGCGTCGTGCGGCCCGGCGCGGTGGCGGCCGCCGCCGCGACGCGCACCGCGGCCGTGGCGGTCATCGCCACGGCCGGCACGGTCGAATCGGGCGCCTACCCTGACGCGATCGTCGAGGCGGCGCCGGGCACGCTCGTCGACCCAGCTCGCCTGCCCCGAGCTGGTGCCCATGGTCGAGGCCGGCATCCTCGCCGGCCGCCGCGCCGAATCGGTCCTGCGCGCGTATCTCGAGCCGTTGCTCGCCGCGGCGCCGCAGATCGACACGCTGCTGCTCGGCTGCACGCACTATCCGCTGCTGCGTCCGGTGATCGAGGGCATCGTGGGCGAGGATGTGGCGGTGGTCGACTCCGCGTTCACCACGGCGCTGGCGGTCGAGGACCTGCTCGATGCGCTCGGCTGCGCGGTCGGATCCGGGCGCGCGAGGCGCAGCATCGAGTCGCGACCACGCGGCGATCTCGAGGCGTTCGTGAGCGTCGCATCGCGGCTCTTCGGCGATCGGCTGCCGGAGGTCGAGGCCGTGACGATCGAGCCGGCGGGCGCCATTCCCCTAGACTGATCGGCATGTCACGACATACCACCCGCCTCGGCGCCGGCATCCTCGTCGGCGGGCTGCTCGCGCTCGGCGCCAGCGTCGCCTCGCGCGAGATCATGCGCCGCGCCGGCACGAGGCTGATCGACTGGGACGCGGTGCGCGAGATCGCCCATCGGCGCCTGGCCGAGGCGGCCGCCCCGATCCCGGCGGCCCAGCGAGCCGAGGCGGAGGCCTTCTACCGCGCGACGCTGCTGCGCATCGAGCCGATCGTGGCCGCCGAGATCGGCTCCGCGCTGCCTGCCGCACTGGAGACGCCCGGCGGTCGTCGATCGGCTCCAATGGGTCGACCTCAACCTCGCCACCTTCCGGCGTCCTCTTCGAGCGCATCGAGCGCACGCTGCTGGCGAGCCAGGAGGGACCCGATACGGCCGGCCGCGCGATGTCGCGCTGGGTCAACCGCACCGTCGGCAACCAGCAGCTCGGCTTCATGCTTGCCTTCCTCGGCCGCAAGGTGCTCGGCCAGTACGACGTGAGCCTGCTGGCGGCCGGGCCGGCCCGCGGCCGCCTTCACTTCGTGGAGCCCAACATCGTCGCCACCGCCGCCGCCATGCGCGTGCCGAAGGACGAGTTCCGCACCTTCATCGCGCTGCACGAGGCGACCCATGCCTTCGAGTTCGAGGCGCACGCCTGGCTGCGACCGTACTTCGCCGGCCTGGTGGCGGAGACCGTCGAGCAGCTTGCGGCCGAGTCCGGCGGCATGATGGGGCGCCTGCGGGAGGCGATCGCCGGCGGCGAGGGGCACTGGCTCGAGCGGATCATGACGCCCGGCCAGCGCGAGACGTTCAACCGCACCCAGGCGCTGATGTCGCTGCTCGAGGGGTACTCGAACCACGTCATGAACGCCGCGGGCGCGCAGATCCTGCCCGGCTTCGCCGAGCTGCATGACCGATTCGAGCGGCGCGGCGAGCGGCGCGGCGCGCTCGAGCGGGCGATCATGCGCCTGACCGGGCTGGACCTGAAGATGGAGCAGTACGCCGCCGGCGAGCGCTTCGCCGATCGCGTCATCGCCGAGCGCGGCCGCGACTTCCTCAACCGCGTGTGGAGCGGTCCGGAGCTGCTGCCCTCGCTCGACGAGATCCGTGACCCGGACCGATGGATCGAGCGCGCCGAGGGAGTCGCGTCCTGAGCGACCCGCCGGCCCTCACCGTCCTGGCCACGCCGATCCTCGGCGCTCCGCTCTCCCGCGACCTGGTCGGCCGGATCGAGTCGGTCGACGGCGTGCGCTGCGCGCAGATCGCCGCCGACGGCCGCATCCACGGCGACGCGAACGAATCGGCCTTCGAGGATGCCGAGGTCCTCCTGCTCGGCTCGGTGCCGGCCTCCGTGCTCGACCACGTGGTCACGCGGTCGTCGCGCCTGCGCTGGATCCACTCGGCCGCCGCCGGCGTCGATCGGGTCACCACGCCGGTGGTGCGCGAGCGCGGCCTGACGGTGACGAACGCCCGCGGCGTCTTCAGCCGGCCCGATCGCGGAGTACGTGGTGATGATGTCGCTGGCGATCGCCCGACGGCTGCCGCAGCTCCTGGAGCTCCAGCGCGAGCGGACGTGGCAGCCGCTGCGCGGACGCGAGCTGTCGGAGCTGACGATCGGCATCGTCGGATACGGCAGCATCGGCGTCGAGCTGAGCCGGCTGCTCGCGCCGTTCGGATCTCGCATCCTCGCCACCCGCCGTCACCCCGAGCGCGGGGCCGGCGACGCGTCGAACGTCGAGCTGCACGGGCTCGACCGCCTCGACGAGGTGCTGCGCGCCAGCGACATCGTGGTCGTCGCCGCGCCGCTCACCGACGAGACGGCGGGGCTGATCGGCGCGGAGCAGCTGGCCCAGATGCGCGAGGACGCCTGGCTGATCAACATCGCGCGCGGACGCCTGATCGACGAGATCGCGCTGCGTCGCGCGCTCCAGTCCGGGTGGATCGGCGGCGCCGTCCTCGACGTCTTCAGCGAGGAGCCGCTCGCGCCCGACTCGCCGCTGTACGACCACGCCCAACCTCGTCATCACGCCGCACACCAGCTGGGCGTCCGACCGCGTCGCGGAGCGGACCGTCGACCTGTTCGTCGAGAACCTGCGGGCCTTCCGGGCGGGCGAGCCGATGCGCAACGTCGTCGACCTCGAGGCCGGCTACTAGCGCCATGCAGGTCACCATCGTCGGGCTTCCCGGCAGCGGCAAGACGACCGTCTTCAACGCGCTGACCGGCGGTCACGCCGAGACCGGTGGCTTCTCGGGCGGGCGCGCCGCGCCGAACGTGAGCGTGGTCAAGGTCCCGGACGAGCGCGTCGATCGCCTCGCCGCGCTGTTCGTCCCGAAGAAGACGACCTATGCCGACGTGACCTACGTGGACGTCGCCATCCCGGCCGGCGCCGCGCGGGAGGGGACGGTGAACCCGGACGTGCTCGCCCAGATCCGCAATGCCGACGCGCTGCTGCACGTGGCTCGCGCCTTCGACGATCCGACCAGCCCGACGGCCGCCGACCCGTGGCGCGACGTGGACGACCTCGACCTCGAGTTCACCGTGGCCGACCTGACCGTGATCGAGAAGCGGCTCGAGAAGCTGAAGACCCAGGGCCGCCACGGATCGCAGGCCGAGCGCGAGCTGGCGCAGCGCGAGCAGGAGGTGCTCGAGCGGATCGAGCCGCACCTGTCGGAGGGCAAGCCGATCCGCTCCTTCGGCCTGACCGATGACGACGAGTTCCTCCTGCGCGGGTATCGGTTCCTGACCCAGAAGCCGGTGCTGGTGGTCCTCAACATCGACGAGGGCCGGCTGCCGGAGGCGGCCGCCCTCGAAACGGCCGGGCGCGAGCGGTACGCGCAGCCGCACAGCGACGTTGCCGCGCTGGCCGGAAAGATCGAGGCCGAGATCGGCGAGCTGCCGGAGGAGGATGCCCGGCTCTTCATGGACGACCTCGGCATCGCCGAGCCGTCACGCGGCCGGGTCATCGGCCTGACGTACGAGCTGCTAGGCCTGTTCAGCTTCTTCACGGCCGGCGAGGACGAGTGTCGTGCCTGGACCCTGCGCACCGGCTCGACCGCGGTCGATGCGGCAGGCGCGATCCACTCCGATCTCGCGCGCGGCTTCATCCGCGCCGAGGTGATCAGCGTGGATGACCTTCTCGCATCCGGCTCGATGGCCGAGGCGCGCAAGCGCGGCATCCTTCGCCAGGAAGGCAAGGCATACGTCGTCCGGGACGGCGACGTGCTTCAGGTCCTCTTCAACGTGGCCAAGTGAGTTTGGTCGTTGGCAACCCGGCGCGGGTGATCCGCGCGCTGAGCCAGGTCGCTCCAGCTCCGCCACCAGGGAGCGGAACTCGTCGCTCTGCTCGACCAGGTAGGTGTCCTCGTCCTCGGCACCCACGCTCATCGACGCGTGGAGCTTTTCGTCGCCGATGTACGTGAATCCATGCGTGCGGTCCAGCTCGCGGGCGATGGCCTCCACGAGGGTGTCCTCCTCGTAGGTGTCGATCACGGCCGCGCGCGCGGCCTTGACCATCGATTCGAATTCCTCTGGGGTATGGTCGCGATCCGAGACGAGGATCGCGTCGGTCATGAGGTCGGTAGGCCCACCGTGAAGCTCGTAGTAGAAGAGTTGCATCCACCGATGATAGACCGATGAGCGAGCTCCTCATCGTGGGCGGGCTGACGATCGATCACTTCGGCGACGGCACTGTCGCGCCCGGCGGCTCGGTGCTCCACTCAGGGCTTGCGGCGGCCTCCGATGGCGGCGCGATCAGCATGCTGACCGTGGCGGGGGACGAGCCCGCAGCGCGCACCGGCCTGGCCCGGCTGGCCTCCATCGGCGGGCTGGTCCACCAACCGGCTCCCTCCACGACCGCCTATCGGCACGAGGAGCGCGCTGGCGTTCGAGTGCTCGTGCTCGAGGCCCGGTCGGAGCCGATCACGGCGCAGGCCCTCGGACAGCTTCCACGCCCGGATGTTGCCCTGGTCGCGCCGATCGCGGACGAGGTGCCGGCCGAGCTCGTCGAGTGGCTCATGCGGGAGGTGGCTGCCCGGCAGACGGTCATGCTGCTCCAGGGCTGGCTGCGTCGCCTCGTCGTCGGGGAAGAGGTGCACCCGCTGCCCCTCGATGCGCTGTCGGACGAGCAGGAGCGCGTGGCGGCGCATGCCGATGCGATCGTCGTGAGCACCGAGGACCTGACCGAGGCACCGGGCGACCCGTTCCGGCAGGCGGCCGAGCTGCGCGAGCATGTCGGGCCGCGGCCGATCGTGGTGGTGACGCTCGGGACGGAGGGCTACCTGCTCGACGACCCGGCGACCGACCGCGTTGTCGCCAGCGTCCCGCGGCGGGTCGTGACCGGCGTCTCGGCCGTAGGCGCCGGCGACACGTTCGGTGCCGCCCTTGCCCTTCACCTGGCGCGCGGAGCGAATGCGCGCGCGGCCGCGGACCTCGCGTCAGATCGCGTCATCGCCATGCTCGAGGAGCGCGGACGCGCCGCGGTCAGGGGCCGTGTCGGACCTGTCGGCGACGAGCCTGCATAATGACGCGATGCCCCGCCTGACCGCGAGACTCATCGGCTACCCGCGCATCGGACCGGCCCGCGAGCTGAAGTGGGCGCTCGAACGCGCCTGGAGCGGCCGTACCACCTCGGCCGAATTCATCGCGCGTGCCGCCGAGCTGCGCGGTGCTCACCTTGACGAGCAGCGCCGGCTGGTGGGCTCGGCGGTCGACGACTACTTCGTCTACGACGAGCTGCTCGAGACGGTCCTGCAGCTTGGCCTGGTTCCCGATGACCTCCGCGAGCTGCTCACCGACGACCCCTTCGAGGTCCTGACGGTGCTGGCCCGCGGGTCCGAGGAGCGTGAGGCGTGGGAGATGACCAAGTGGTTCGACACGAACTACCACTACGTCGTTCCCGAGATCAGCGGTCCTCCCCGGCCCCTCGTGCCGCTGCCGTGGCGCGAGCCGATTGCAGGCGCGGCGTGGGCGATCCTCGGGCCGTACAGCATCGTCAAGCTGAGCAAGCTGTCCGAGGGACAGCAGCCAGCCGAGGTCGCCGCCGCGATCGGCCGTGAGCTCTGGGACTTCGTGCGAGCCCGGTCGGCGCGAGACGCCGCGTTCGGCCTCCAGCTGGACGAGCCGTGCCTCGGGCTGGCGATGACCGATGACGACGCCCGCCTGCTCGACGCGGCCTACGCGGGAGCGGCCGACCTCGGGCTTGCGGAGCCGCCGCTCGTCACCGTGCAGTTCGGGCATCCGTCGCCGGACACCGTCACGTCGCTCGGCCATCGCGGGCTCGCCGTCCAGGTGCCGCTCGACGCCGTCGAGGAGCTCGTCGCGGGCGGGGCGTGGGACGCGCAGCCGGAGCACGTCGTCTCGGTCATGGACGGGCGCAGCGTCTGGAGCGACGCGATCGACGGCGTCCGGGATCGGATCGAGCGGATCCCCGATGACGGCAGGCCCGTGCGACTGGTGCCGTCGACCAGCCTCATGTTCCTGCCGTACACGGTCGAGGGAGAAGACCTGCCGCCCGGCTTCGCGTTCGCGCGCGAGAAGGCCGCCACCCTCGCCCGGTGGGCGGCCGCGATCACGGCCGGCGAGGCGCTCGACGAGCAGCACGCACCGCGCGCCCGGTGGCCGGAGATCGGCGAGATTCGGGAGCGCGTGGGACGCGCGGACCGCAAGGCGGCGCAGTCGGGCCTGTCCCTGCCCCTCTTTCCGACCACGAGCACCGGCTCGCTGCCCCAGACCACGGAGGTGCGGAAGCTGCGCGTCCGGCTCAATCGCGAGGAGATCGACCGTGCCGAGTACGAGCGCGAGGTCGACCGTCTGATCACCGAGGCGGTCGCGTGGCAGGAGCGCGCGGGGCTCGACGTCCTGGTCCACGGGGAGTTCGAGCGGACCGAC
Organism: uncultured Chloroflexia bacterium; assembly: GCA_963789435.1. Classification (GTDB taxonomy): domain Bacteria; phylum Chloroflexota; class Limnocylindria; order QHBO01; family QHBO01; genus JACDBZ01. The sequence continues at coordinate 391,567 of CAWBKO010000001.1, read as the reverse complement.
ATGGTCGAGTTCTTCGCCGATAAGCTCGACGGCTTTCACACCACGCGCAACGGCTGGGTGCTGAGCTACGGCAGCCGCAGCACGCGGCCGCCGATCCTGGCCGCGCCCCCGTCGGCCCGCGAGCCGATGACGGTGCGCGAGTGGGGTGTCGCCCAGTCGGCCGCCGGCAAGCCGGTGAAGGGCATGCTCACGGGGCCGGTCACGATCGTGAACTGGAGCTTCCGGCCGCCCGGCGTGCCGGACGATCGGCTCTTCTGGGCGGTCGCCCAGCCGATCGCGAGCGAGGTCGGTGCCCTTGTCGAGGCCGGAGCCCGGGTCGTGCAGATCGACGAGCCGGCGGTCCGGGAGCGTTGGCCGTTGTCGACCGCCGACGCCGACGAGCGCCGGAGCGTCTACGCACGCGGCGTGCGGGCGGCCCTCAACCACGTCTTCAACCAGCCGGCCGGCGTCCAGATGCACACGCACATGTGCTACGGCGACTTCGGCGACATCGTCCCGCTCTGGGCCGATGCCGGCGTGGACGTCGCCTCGATCGAGTTCAGCCGCTCGAAGGACGAGAGCTACATCCACCAGTTCTACGAGCTCTTCGATGACGGGCATCTCCAGATCGGCCCTGGCGTCTTCGACGTGCATTCGCCGCACTCTCCCGGGACCGAAACGATGGCGTCGCGACTCGAGCATTTCCGCGGCTTCATGGATGCCGGCGACCTGTGGGTCAATCCCGACTGCGGACTCAAGACGCGCTCGTGGCCGGAGGTGGAGCGCCAGCTGAGCGACATGGTCGAGGCCGCTCGCCGGCTGCGATCAGCGGTCGGCGCGGGCGTCGGAGCGGGGTAGCGTGCTCTCGGCTCCGGCCGGCTGGGTCGAGATGGTGGAGGTCAACCCACCTCGTCTGCCGGACATGTCGCACGTGGCACTCGGCGGTCGGTGGGATCGCGTCCTCATCACCGACAACCCGTTCAAGCAGGTACGGGTCTCGCCATATGCCTACGCGGCGCGGATCACCCACGACATCGACCGGGTGCGGCCGACCGTCGTCTGCTCGACGCGCGATCGCAACATCCTCGCCATCGAGTCGGAGGTGCGCGGCGCGATCGGCAACGGAGTGACCTCGTTCCTGGTGGTCCAGGGCGACATGCTTCCCGAGGTCGAGCACTGGAGCAACAGCTACGAGATCGTCGAGTACCTGCGGGCGCTCCAGGAGTCGATGCCCGAGATCCAGTTCGAGGTCGGCATGAGCACCCGCTCGCGCAGCTGGGTCTATCGGCGCCGCGTCGACGTCGGCGCGCAGTTTCTCACCACGGGGCCGGTGCTCGATCCGGCGAGCGTGCCGGCCGTGGCGGCTCGGTTGGAGGTGAAGCCGGGGGACCCGCCCGTCTACCTCGAGATCGCGCCACCGTTCTCCGGGCGGTGGGTCCGCCGCATGGAGGGAGTCGGCGCGATTCCCGCCAGCGACGAGCTCCGCGAGCGCCTCGACGCCCTCACGGGCGATGCCGCCCGGGCCGAGGGCTGGCGGTTGGCACGCGAGGCGGCGGACTGCGCCCGCGAGTCGGGCTTCGCCGGGGTCGTGCTGATGGGATTGCGTTTTGAGACGGTGATCGGGGAAGCGCACGAGGCGTGGACCGCCGGCCGTCGGAGCTGATGCCCCCCTGCTGACGTGCCCGCGGCCGCGGTCTCGCGCGAAGGCGGTCGTATACTCGGCGGAACAGCGTTGCCGGCGGTCAACGAACCGTCGGGCTCAAGCGACGCGTTCCTATCGATTTGGGGGATGCAGTGCCCAGTGACCCTCGCAGCGGCCGTGGCGTGGACGATGGTCCGGCCCCCGCCGGCGCCGTGGCCCGGTGGCTGCGAATCGGCGTCCTTGGCATCCTGCTCTCGTCGGTGCTCGCAATCGGGGGCGACGGCCTGCGCCCACCCGCTGTCGACGCGCAGACGCTCGTCGTCGACCGCACGGTCGGAGCAAGCGCGGACGACGCCGAGGAGTACAACGCCACCGGCGAAGTCACATTGAACAGCTCGGACCTCGAGCTCGTGCGGGATGGGGGCCACGGGAACCAGACGGTGGGCCTGCGGTTCGGGAACCTGCCGATACCGCAGGGTTCATTGATCACGTTGGCATACGTCCAGTTCCAGGTCGATGAGGCCTCCAGCGAGGCGACATCGCTGGCGATCCGGGCGCAGGCGGCCGACCACGCGGCGTCCTTCACGACCGCGGTGCGTGATATCTCCTCGCGTGCGCAGACGACCGCATCGGTCGCCTGGACACCAGCGGCCTGGCCAACCCTCAACCTCGCCGGGCCTGCCCAGGCCACGCCAGACCTTGCCGGTGTCGTTCAGGAGGTCGTCGCCCGGCCCGGATGGGGATCGGGGAACGCTCTCGCCATCACGATCACGGGCACCGGCTGGCGCGTTGCGGAGGCCTTCGACGGCTCCGCCGCCCCGCGACTCCATGTCGAATATGAGGGGCAGGCGCCGCCCCCGGCGGGCCGACCATCACGTCCATCGCGCCCGAGTCCGGCTCGGTCGGGTCGTCCGTCACGATCACCGGGACCGGGCTCGGCACCGCGACCGCGGTGCGGTTCAACGGCACCACCGCGCAGTTCACGGTCACCTCGGCCAACCAGCTCCAGGCTGTCGTCCCGTCGTCAGCCACCACGGGACCGGTGTCCGTGACCAGCCCCGGCGGCACAGCCACCAGCGCCACGCCGTTCACGGTCGTCTCCTCCGCTGGAATCCGCGTGCCCCAGGACTTCCCGACGATCCAGGCGGCCGTGAACGCGGCTCGCGACGGGGATACGGTCATCGTCGGGCCCGGCACGTATCGCGAGGCCGTGCGGATCGCCGGCAAGCGAATCACGCTCGGCTCGGACTACGTGCTGACCGGCGATCCGGCTGCGGTTGCGGCGGCGATCATCGAGTCGGACACGGTCGCTCCGGCGATCCTCGTGGAAACGACCGCCGGCGGAACCTCCGTTGTCGGGCTCACCCTGCGGGTGGATCCGGCGGCCACCCGCGTCAACCTGGTCGATGGCGTCAAGGCGCTGGCATCGGTCAACGTGCTCGACTCGCACATCATCGGCTTCGACGACGGGGTCGATGTCGATCCACCCGCGTCGGCGATCGCGACGGCACTGATCCGCGGCAACCTGATCGAGAATGGCACGGACGACGGCGTGGACTTCGACCTCGCGTCGCAGGGGACGGTCGAGAACAACACGATCAGGAACAACAACGAGGACGGGATCGAGATCCGTCTCCACGAGGTCGCCGCTCGGCTCGACATCGTCATCCGTGGAAACCTCATCAGCGGCAACCGGCAGGACGGCGTGCAGATCGTCGACGAGGTGGGCGTCTCGGACAGGCATTTCATCATTGAGCGGAACCGGTTCATCGCCAACGGGAGGGCCGGGCTCGGACTGCTCGACAACGGCATATCGAGCGAGGACTACCGCGCGGCGAGCCTGCTCGACTCGATCCACCTGCTCAACAACACGTTCTCCGGCCACACCCACGCGGTCAGCGGCGGCGACAACCTCGTCGCGGTGAACAACGTGTTCCGCGGTTCCACGGTCGCTGGCGTCAAAGGGGTCGACGGCGGCTCGATCGTCGCGCACAGCATCTTCTGGGCGAACGGGACCGATGCGGTGTCGTCCGTGGTCGATGCGCCGACCTCGCTGCACGCCGACCCGCTCCTCGCCGCAGATGGGTCCCTGCAGGCGGGAAGTCCCGCCATCGATGCTGGAACGGCCAGATTCACGTGGCAGGGAGTGACCGTGCTCGACCTGCCGCCCAGCGCGTACCAGGGCACCGCGCCCGACCTGGGCGCCGTCGAGCGCGCCACCGGATCGGACGGCACGCCGCCCGACACGCAGATCACCGCGGGGCCGCCGGATCCAACGACAAACGCGAACGCCACCTTCACCTTCACCGCCACGGAGGTCGGGTCGACCTTTGCATGCGCTCTCGACGGCGGATCGTTCGTGCCGTGCACCTCCCCGCGTACGGTGACGGGACTGCCGAACGGAACGCATTCGCTCAATGTCCGGGCGACCGATGCCGCTGGCAACACCGATACAACGCCGGCCAGCCGTGCGTGGACCGTCGGCGTGCCGGCCGGTGCTCCGGGCGGCGTGCTCGTGGGAGCAGGCGACATCGCCAGCTGTGGAAGCTCGGGCGATGAGGCAACGGCGGCGCTGCTCGATGGCATCGCCGGGACGGTCTTCACGACGGGCGACAACGTCTACGGCGGCACCGACCTCGCCCAGTACCAGTCGTGCTACGGACCCTCCTGGGGCCGGCATCTCGGCCGCACGAAGCCGATAGCGGGGAACCACGACTACGACGCGCCCGGTGCGCCCGGCTACTACGCCTACTTCGGTTCGTCGGCCGGCGATCCGACGAAGGGGTACTACAGCTACGACCTCGGCGGCTGGCACGTCGTCGTCCTGAACACGAACTGCGCCGCCGTCGGTGGCTGCGGCGCCGGCTCCGCACAGGAGCAGTGGCTTCGCCAGGACCTGACCGCATCGTCGGCCGCGTGCACGGTCGCCATGTGGCACCACCCGCGCTACAGCATCGGCGTCCATGGCGACAACCCGGCCACGCAGGCCCTCTGGCAGGCCGCCTACGACCGCGGTGTGGATCTCGTGCTGAGCGGGCACGATCACAGCTACCAACGCTTCCGGCCGCTCAATGCCGCCGGTCAGCCGGATGCCGCCTTCGGCATGACCTCGATCGTCGTCGGCACGGGTGGCGCAAGCCACTACGACACGGCCGCGGGCCTCAACACCGTCGTCAGCGACGGCACGACGTACGGCGTGCTGAAGCTCACGCTCTACCCGACCGGACTCAACTGGGACTTTGTCCCGCAGGCGGGAGCCACCTTCACGGACAGCGGCAGCCTGGGCTGCCACGGCGCACCGGGCGGTGGCGGTGGGGACCTGACGCCGCCCGACACCACGGTCAGCGGCGGACCGTCCAACCCGACCACGAGCACCAGCGCCAGCTTCACCCTCGGCTCGACCGAGGCGAACTCGACCTTCGCCTGCTCGCTCGACGGCGCCGCCTACGTGGCGTGCACATCGCCGCGCACCTACAGCGGCCTGGCCGTCGGCGGCCATACCTTCGCGGCGCGTGCCACCGACCAGGCCGGCAACACCGATGCCACACCCGCCAGCCATGCCTGGACGATCACCAGCGGTGGCGGTGGCGGTGGCGGTGCAACCGTCACCTTCGGCGCCGCGGCCGATGCGCAGGTCGTGCAGGCCAGCCCGACCACCAACTACGGCAGCGCCGCGGCCATGGCGATCGACAGCTCGCCGGCCAGCGAGGCCTACCTGCGCTTCACGGTCAGCGGCCTGTCCGGCAGCGTCAGCAACGCCCGCCTGCGGCTGTATGCCTTCGGCGGCACCACCAACGGCCCGCGCCTGTTCACCACCGCCAACGGCTGGAACGAGTCGACCATCACCTGGAACCTGCGCCCCGCCGCCGGCACGCTGATCGGCAACGCCGCCGCCATCAGCGCCAACAGCTGGGTCGAGTTCGACGTCACCGCCACCGTCAGCGCCAATGGCGACTACAGCTTCTACCTGCCACCCGACAGCTCGGATGGGGTCGACTTCCGCTCGCGCGAGGCCGCCGCGCCCCTCGCTTCCGCCCCGAGCTGCTGGTGACGTCGGCGGGCGGTGGCGGTGGGGACCTGACGCCGCCCGACACCACGGTCAGCGGCGGACCGTCCAACCCGACCACGAGCACCAGCGCCAGCTTCACCCTCGGCTCGACCGAGGCGAACTCGACCTTCGCCTGCTCGCTCGACGGCGCCGCCTACGTGGCGTGCACGTCGCCGCGCACCTACAGCGGCCTGGCCGTCGGCGGCCATACCTTCGCGGCGCGTGCCACCGACCAGGCCGGCAACACCGATGCCACACCCGCCAGCCATGCCTGGACGATCACCAGCGGTGGCGGTGGCGGTGGCGGTGCAACCGTCACCTTCGGCGCCGCGGCCGATGCGCAGGTCGTGCAGGCCAGCCCGACCACCAACTACGGCAGCGCCGCGGCCATGGCGATCGACAGCTCGCCGGCCAGCGAGGCCTACCTGCGCTTCACGGTCAGCGGCCTGTCCGGCAGCGTCAGCAACGCCCGCCTGCGGCTGTATGCCTTCGGCGGCACCACCAACGGCCCGCGCCTGTTCAGCACCGCCAACGGCTGGAACGAGTCGACCATCACCTGGAACCTGCGCCCCGCCGCCGGCACGCTGATCGGCAACGCCGCCGCCATCAGCGCCAACAGCTGGGTCGAGTTCGACGTCACCGCCACCGTCAGCGCCAATGGCGACTACAGCTTCTACCTGCCACCCGACAGCTCGGATGGGGTCGACTTCCGCTCGCGCGAGGCCGCCGGCGCCGCCGTCGCTTCCGCCCCGAGCTGCTGGTGACGACGGCCGCGCCCTAGGCGATCCGAGTCAGGCGGCGTGGGAGGAGCGCTGCTGCCGGACGGCGCGTCGCTCGGCGGCGCTGACCCAGCTCCGCAGGCGTCGCAGCCGGCGCTCCACCGCGATCCTCGTCCGTCCCACGTCGCGCATCGATCCGCCGCGACCCAGCGCGAACGCGATGTCGAGGACGCGCGACGCTGCCGCGGCCGCCTCCATCGCGCCGGCGAGGTCGCCGCGGTGCCGCTCGCGGATGCGGGCAACCTCGATCCATGCTCCCGCGGCGTCGACGGACGCCCGGCGCGTCCCGATCGTCCAGAGCTGCTCGGCGCGATCCACCTGGCCCAGCGTGATGAGCAGCCGCGACGCGACGCGACGCAGGGCGTTGGCCTCCGCCGGGTCTCCGGCCACGGCCTGGGCCGCCTCGACCAGCTCGAGCGCGTCGTCCACGGCGCCGGCGCGCAGGAGCTCGATCGCCATGCCGCGCGGATCAAGGACCGGCGCCTCTCGCCAGCCGCCGGCACGCAGGCGGCACAGCTCGGCCTCGAGCATGGCGAGAGATACGACGTCCTGGAAGTTGTGGTCGAGCACCTCGGCCAGGATGTCCGGCGACCCGCCGCGCAGGTACCCGAAGTAGCGCGCCGGCACCTCGCTGCCCGGGCAGTCGGAGCTGCGCCGCACGCCCAGCACGCCGGCCTCGACGTCGGCCAGCCGCGCGCCGCCGAGCGGGCGCCGGAAGAGCCGTCGCGCGTCCGGTAGCAGGTCGTCGTGCGCCGCCGGCAGCGACGCCTGCTCGCGGAAGAGGCCGTGGAAGGTGAGCCGCGCCGCCAGCATCGGCAGGTCGAAGGTGCGCCCGTTGTAGGTGACGATGCGCGCCGACGAGGCGAGGTCGGCGGCGACGGCACGCAGCAGTGGCGGCTCGTAGGGGTAGTCCGGGAGCAGGTACTGGGTGACGTGGATACGGTCGCCGTACATGCGCGCGATGCCGGCCATGAAGATGACCGTGCCGGCGCCGGTCGACAGGCCGGTCGTCTCGGTGTCGAAGTAGGCCGCCGGCTCGAGTCCGGCCAGCCCCGTCGCGACGCCCGGTGGCGCCGGCACGCTGCGCTCGACCATCAGCACAGTGCCGTGCTCCGTGACGTCGGTGCGGGCATCGAACCATCGGGCAAGCCGGTCGATGCGGTCCAGATCGGTGCGCGCCCGCGGTGCGGCGGGAGCGCGCTGACGGATCGCCGCGAGGCGATCGCCGAGCGTCCGCGTGCTCATGCCGACATGCCGGCCAGCAGCTCCGCCACGGTGGCCTTGCCACGCGCGCCAACCTCGATGGCAGGCCCGACGCACGCGGGGCAGCCATCGGCACAGCCGCACGAGTCGACCGCCGCCTTGCAGGCACGAACGAGAGCGTCGACGAGCGTGAAGAGCCGCTCCGTCAGCCCCACCCCGCCCGGGACCGCGTCGTACAGGTAGAGCGTCGGCCGGCCGGTGAACGGCGCCTGCACCTGCGCCAGGACGCCGAGGTCGCGAGGGTCGCACATGAGCAGCAGTGCGCCTGTGGTGCGCGCCACGCGCGCGAGCCCGATCAGCGCTCCGTCGAGCGTGTCGCGGTCGTATCGGTTGACGAGCTCCGCCGGCGGCACCAGCCACGTGGAGGTCGTGTGCATCTCCTGCTCGGGGATGCTGATCGAGCCCCACCCGACGTTCTCGTGGGTGTGGTACTTGAGCTTCTTGAACATGGTCACCTTCCAGGCGACCATCACCTCGCCACGTTGGCGTTTGCCCGCGGGAGGGTCATCGGTCTCCTCGAAGACCTCGAGCACCTTCAGCGTGATGCCCAGGTCGGCATCGGTGTAGTAGTCGACGTCGGTTCGGGTGACGTACGCCTTGCGCTCTTCCCAGTCGAGGCGATCGACGTGGTGCTGCACGCCCTGGTGGATGTAGATCGCCTTCTCGTGGACGAGCAGCGGCGCCGCGAACAGGTCGACCTCCCCGAGCACCCGGTGCCGGTCCCCGGTGGTGTCGACGATCACGACGTTCTCCGGCGCACCGCTGCGCAGGCTGAAGTCGCTCGCCGGGAAGTTGTCGTGGCTCCAGTAGTAGCGGTCGTCCTCGGCCCGGCGGACGTAGCCATCCTCCTCGAGCACCTCGAGCAGGGTCGGGGTCTCCTCGATCCCGAAGCGCTCGGCGGCAGGGACGGGCAGCTCGAAGCTGGAGGCTCGCAGGTGGTTGAGAAGGACGTGGAGGTTGTCGGGGTTGATCAGCCCGTGCTCCGGCGAGCTCTCGAACAGGTACTCCGGGTGGGCGGCCAGGAACTGGTCGATCGGCGCCGACGAGCAGATCAACGCCGAGAGGCTGGTGCCCGTCCGGCGGCCGGATCGGCCCATCTGCTGCCAGGTGCTGGCGATGGTTCCCGGATAGCCGATGCTGATAGCCGCGTCGAGGCTGCCGATGTCGATCCCGAGCTCGAGGGCGTTGGTCGCCACCACCCCGCGCACGCGCCCATCGCGGAGGCCGGCCTCGATCGCGTGCCGCTCGTTCGGCAGGTAGCCGCCGCGATAGCCGCGGATGGTGTGCGGATGGCCGGGCGGCGGCTCGAACGTCTCGCGCAGATAGGTTGTCAGCACCTCGACCGCCGTCCGTGAGCGCGCGAAGGCGATCGTCTGCACCCCGCCGCCGATCAGCCGCTCCGCCAGGCGCTGCCCGGTGAGGAGCGCGGAGCCGCGGATGCCGAGCTCCTCGTTGGCGACGGGTGGGTTGATGACGACGATGTGCTTACGGCCCGATGGGGCGCCGTTGTCGTCGACCAGCTCGACGGGCGCCTCCAGGATGCGCTCGGCCAGCTCGCGCGGGTTGGCGATGGTGGCGCTGGCGCAGATGAAGATGGGATCGGCGCCGTAGTGGTTGCAGATCCGGCGCAGCCGGCGGATGACGTTCGCCACGTGGCTGCCGAACAGGCCCCGGTAGGTGTGGAGCTCGTCGATGACCACGAACTGGAGGTTCTCGAACAGCTTGAACCACTTCGTGTGGTGCGGAAGGATGGCCGCATGGAGCATGTCCGGGTTCGTGATGACGACCTGCCCGGCCGCCCGGACCACGCTCCGCACGTTGGCTGGCGTGTCGCCGTCGTAGGTGTGCGTCTTGAGGCCGATCTCGGCGGCGCCGGCCAGCGCGCGCAGCTCCACCAGCTGGTCCGCCGCCAGCGCCTTGGTGGGGAACAGGTAGAGCGCGCGGGCCGCCTCGTCCTTCGCCACCGCGTCGATGACCGGCAGGTTGTAGCAGAGCGTCTTGCCCGATGCGGTCGGCGTCACCACCACGACGTTCTTCGCGCCCGTGGACGGCCTCGTAGGCCGCCGCCTGGTGGGTGTACAGCGCCTCGATCCCGCGGCCCCGCAGCGCCTGGACGAGCCGCGGGTCGAGCCCACTCGGCCAGGGGGCGTGGCGGGGCGGACGCGGTTCGAGCTCGCGGTGGGCGGTGATCAACGGCGCGAGCGACGGGTCCGCGAGGAGGGCGGCGATCGCCTGATCGGCATTGCTCAGCGGGGCGGTCAGCATCGGCGTCCTCCAGCTCACGTGGTCCAAACCGAACACCTGTTCTCTTCGGAAGATAGCACAGGCGTTCGAATCCTCCGGAGCCGATGCGACAGCTCGGCTGTCGCGCGAGTCGGGATCCGTATGCTGCTGGCGTGATGCTCCTGACCGGTGCCCGGGTCGTGACCGATGGCGGAGTGCTCGACCCGGGATGGCTCCGGATCGATGGCGGCAGCATCGTCGAGGTCGGGCCCGGGCGCGCCGTCCACGGGCGACGACGAGCGCCTGGACCTCGGCGGGGGATGGGTGGTGCCCGGCTTCATCGACCTCCACATGCACGGGGGCGGTGGTCACGCCGACGCTCTCCGCGGACCCGGCCGAGATCGCGTCGGCTGCCGCCTTCCACCGGGCGCACGGCACCACCGGCAGCCTTGCCAGCATCGTCAGCGCGCCGCTGGACGAGATGCTTGCCGCGCTCGGGGCCATCCGCGACGCCGTCCGCGACGCGGTCCCAGGCGTGCTCGGCAGCCATCTCGAGGGACCGTTCCTGAATCCGTCGCGGGCCGGCGCGCACGACCCGGCCCATCTCCTGGCCCCCGATCCCGCCACCTTCGAGCGGATGCTCGACGCCGCCGGCGGCACGCTGCGGGTGATCACCGTGGCGCCGGAGCTGCCGGGCGGCATCGAGCTCGTCCGCCAGGCGGCTGCCGCCGGCATCGTGGTCGCGATCGGCCACAGCGACGCGGATCACGAGGAGGCTTCGGCTGCCTTCGATGCCGGTGCCTCGCTCGTCACGCACCTGTTCAACGCCATGCGTCCCTGGCACCACCGCGAGCCGGGGCTGGTGGGAGCCGCCCTCACGCGGGCCGATGTCGTCTGCGAGCTGATCAATGACGGGATCCACCTGCACGACGCGACGGCCAGGGTCGCCTTCGCTGCCGCAGGCCCCGGGCGCATCGCGCTCGTCACCGACGCGATCGCCGCCGCCGGAGCCGGCGACGGGGAGCTCCGGCTCGGGACGGCCGGCGTCCAGGTGAGCGGCGGCGCCGCCCGTCTCGCCGACGGTCAGACCCTGGCCGGCAGCACCCTCACCATGGAGGTGGCGTTCCGCAGGGCGGTTCGCGAGCTCGGCGTGCCGATCGATGAGGCAGTCCGTGCCTCGTCGACCACCCCGGCCGGCGTCCTTGGCATCGCGGACCGGGTTGGATCCCTCGCAGCCGGCCGCGACGCCGATCTCCTGGTCCTGAACGAGGATCTGGCGGTCGACGCCGTGATGTCCGGTGGACTGTGGATAACGTCGGGTAGACTTTTCCACATATGACCGGGATCGACCTGTCTGCCGACGTTGCGCGACCGAGGCCATCGCGACCGCGATGGCGCCTCCCGGCGACGCGCGGCGGAGTGGCCTGGATGGTCGTGGTGATGATCATCGGCATCCTGGTGGCGGTCCAGTTCGGCCGCCAGGTGTACGCCAACTGGGAGATCGGCCAGCGCGCGGCCGCCATCGCGGCCGAGATCGCCGCGGTCGAGGAGGAGAACGCGCAGCTCCGCCAGGATCTGAGCTACCTGCAGAGCGACGCGTATGTCAGCGCCGAGGCCCGGCGCCTGGCCAACCTCGGCGAGCCGGGCGACCAGGTGCTGATCATCCCTCCAGGTGCCGAGGCGCCGCTCCCGGAGGAGCTCGCCGCCGCAGCCGAGCCGCCGCAGCCGCTGCTCGAGCAGTGGGTCGACCTCTTCTTCGGGACCTCGCGCGGACCCTAGCGCCCCCTCGAGCGCTGATCAGTCAGTCAGGTGCCTCTTCCGGCGCCACCTTCCGGCGACGACGGGTAGGTCCGCCTTCGACGCGCGGGCCGGCGGCGCGCACCGCGGCGGATACGCCGTCGGCATAGCTCTCGAAGTTCTCCGCGAACATGCCGGCAAGCTCGCGAGCCTTGGCGTCGTAAGCATCAGGGTCAGGCCAGGTGTCGCGTGGGCGCAGGATCTCCGACGGAACGCCCGGCACCTCCGTGGGCACCTCGATCCCGAAGACCGGGTCCGGCTCGTACGGCACGCCATCCAGCGCTCCACTCAACGCGGCCCGGACCATGGTGCGCGTGTGATCGATGCTCATCCGCGCGCCGGTGCCGTACGGGCCGCCGGTCCAGCCGGTGTTCACCAGCCAGACGGGGACGTCGTGCCGCTCGAGCCGCTCGGCCAGCATGGTCGCGTAGACGCCCGGATGGCGCGGCAGGAACGGGGCGCCGAATCCGGCCGAGAACGTCGCCTTCGGCTGGGTGACGCCGACCTCCGTGCCGGCGAGCTTGGCGGTGTAGCCGCTGATGAAGTGGTATTGCGCCTGGTCATGGGAGAGCCGGCTGATCGGCGGCAGGATCCCGAATGCGTCGGCCGTCAGGAAGATCACGTTCGTCGGGTGCCCGGTGACCCCTGTCGGATCGGCGTTGCCGATGAAGTCGAGCGGATACGCGGCACGCGTGTTCTCGGTGAAGCGCTCCGAGTCGAGGTCCAGCTCCCGGGTGGCGGGATCGAGGTCGACGTTCTCGAGGATCGTGCCGAAGCGACGAGTGGTGGCGAAGATGTCCGGCTCGTACATCGGTGAGAGGCGGATGGTCTTCGCGTAGCAGCCGCCCTCGAAGTTGAACAGGCCATCGGCGCCCCAGCCGTGCTCGTCGTCGCCGATGAGCGATCGTTCCGGATCGGCCGAAAGCGTTGTCTTGCCGGTGCCGGAGAGGCCGAAGAAGACCACGGGATCCTTCCTGCGGCCGACGTTGACGGCCGAGTGCATCGGCAGCGCGCCCTCGTCGGGGAGGAGGTAGTTCATGACCGTGAACGCGGCCTTCTTGATCTCCCCGGCGTACTCGGTACCGACGACGATGATCTCCATCCGCTTGAGGTGGACCAGGATCGCCGTCTCGCTCCGGGTGCCATCAGAGGCGGGATCGGCTTTGAAGGACGGCACATCGATGATGGTGAAGTTGGGAGCGAACCCGTCCAGGTCCGCGGCCGGTGGGCGCCGGAAGAGGTTGCGCGCGAAGATGCTGGCCCAGGCGGTCTCTGTGAAGACCCGCAGCGACCGCCGATGGTCGGGATGGGCGCCGATGTAGAGGTCCTGGCCGTAGATTGGCCGATCCGCCATGTAGGCGCTGAGCCGCGCTCGGAGCCCGTCGTAGTGCTCCTCGGAGATCGGCTGGTTGACCGGTCCCCACCAGACCTTGGCTTTGCTCGACGGCTCACGAACCACGAACTTGTCGCGCGGCGAGCGCCCGGTGTGCTTGCCGGTGCGAACGACGAGCGAGCCGTGTGCCGAGATCGTCCCTCCGCCGTTCCGGATCGCGTGCTCGTACAGCTCGGCGGTCGAGAGATTGGAGTACGTCGGCTCGAGCGCGGCCGAGGTGGGACGAAGGCGGGTGGTGGCCACGGTCTCCTCCTTACGTCCGGCCCGCGCCACCAAGCGACGGGGTCGGCTATGTGAGTCGACCGGCCGCGCGTCGCGGGCGTGGCCCGTGAGTCGGCTTCCGCGGTCTCTTCTGCTGGTCTCCAACGCCCAGTCGGCGTGGATAGGTTGCGAATCAGTATAGCCGGGCGGCGTGCGGCAAGGCACTTGCATGCCCTGACGAGAGCAGGCTCCGAGACGGGCCGATCGAATGGAGAGGGACCAGTGCACCCGCGTCGCCGCGTCGCCACCATGCTCGCCATCTGTGCCGCAGCCATCCTCGCCGGCCCGACGCTGGCCGGCGCGCCGGGCAGGGTCGGCAGCCACCTCCCGGCCCCCGGACCACGACAGTTCGACCTCGAGGCGCATCGCGGTGGCATCGGCCTGGTCACCGAGAACACGCTGCAGAGCTTCGCCAATGCCCTGGAGGTCGGGGTGACGACGCTCGAGCTCGACGTCCAGATCACCGAGGACCAGCAGGCGGTCGTCACGCATGACCGGCAGGTGTCGGACCCCAAGTGCGACGACACCACTTCCGCCTTCGCGGGCGACCCGGAGTTTCCGTACGTCGGTGACTACATCCGAAACCTGACCCTGGCGCAGGTCAGGACACTCGACTGCGGCCACGCGCTCCCGGACTTCCCGGACCAGTTGGTCGTGGACGGGGCGCGGATCCCGCTCCTGCGCGAGGTCTTCGCGCTCGTCGCGTGCTACGGCGCGAACGGGGTGTGGTTCAACATCGAGACGAAGGTCGAGGCCGGTGCGCCGGAGCAGACCGCTCCACGCGAGCAGTTCGTGCAGATCACCGCTCGCGAGGTCCGTGAAGCCGGCCTCCTCAACCGCGTGACGATCCAGAGCTTCGACTGGGGCGCCCTGATGAGGATGCGCGAGGTCGAGCCACGACTTCCGATCGTGGCGCTCACCAACGGCGATTTCCTCCAGGTCGGCCAGCCCGGGGCATCCCCCTGGCTCGGCGGGATCGACATCGACGACTTCGATGGCAGCCTGGTCGCCGCCGCGGCCTCCTTCGGGGCCGATGCGATCTCACCCGTCCACGGCACGCCGCAGAACGGCAAGGTCACGGATCCCGGCTACGTTCCCTACACGACGCCGGAGCTCGTCGCCGAGGCGCATGCCGCCGGCATGGCCGTCGTCCCCTGGACGATCGACGATCCGGCCACGATCGAGTCCCTGATCGACGCGGGCGTGGACGGCCTGATCACGAACTATCCCGATCGGCTGCGATCGATTCTCCAGGATCGTGGCTTCCGGCTGCCGCGCTCGTACGACGAGCCCGCTCGCCACGACTGTATCGCCGAGGCCGAGGCGAGCTGACGAAGTGCCGAATATCGGTGCTAGTTCCCAATATTGGTACTAGTTCCTAGTTGAGAAACTCGTCGCGTAGGAGAATACTGTCCGGACCGACGTGGATCAGGGGGCTGGCCATGACCCAGGGCCAACTGGACGTACGCGAGACCGAGGCGCGCCGCGCTTTGGTCCTGCACGAGCGCCCGCTCGTCGTCGACCTCATCGAGCTGACGCTCAACCACGGACTCTTCATCGTTCGGGCCGCCGGCACCCTCGCCGAGGCGGAGACGATTCTCACAGAGTGGCGGCCGCATATGGCCGTGGTCGACATGGATCACGATGACAGCAGCGGCCTCCTGCTTCGCCTCGGTGCCTCGCACACCATGCGGAAGAGCGACACTCCGGTCCTGGGACTGACTCGGCGTGGAGACCTGCCGACCAAGCTGCGCGCCTTCGACCTCGGGGTGGACGACATCCTGACGATGCCGTTCTCCCCCGAAGAGCTGCTTGCGCGCTCGATCGTGATCTCCCGACGCGCGTCCGGCATCCAGCGGCCGATCGTCCCCACCATCAACGTCGGCGAGATGGAGATCGACATCGTCAACCGTGAGGTGCGCGCCGGCGGCTCGGTCATCCACCTCAGCAGCATCGAGCAGAGCCTCCTCTACCTGCTGGCCAGCCGGGGCGGTCAGGTCGTCTCGCGAGAAGAGATCCTCGACGCGGTGTGGGGCACCGACTTCATGGCCGAGAGCAATATCGTCGATCGCCACATTCGGAGCCTGCGGATCAAGCTCCAGAACGACTACCGACACCCGCGATTCATCTCGACCGTCCCCGGCGAGGGCTACAAGTTCATTCCCACGTTCTCGAATCGAGGGTGGGATGGGGAGCGGACCGAGGAGCATCCGGCGTCGGACTGACGCTCAGTCGTGGCCCGATCGGGCCGCCCAGGGGAGCGCGGTCAAGCATTACAGAACCGTAATGACCGTCCGAGCGTGTCCCGGCAAAGTAGCGGCTGAATCCTCAGATTCGCCGCGCGGCTCGGGCGCGGCTGCCGGCGCGGGGGGTGCCATCGCTGCTCCCCCCAGCGTTCCCCCGCACCGGCTCCTCACCGTTCAGACGCCAGGCCTTGGCAGGGCCGACCTTCACGATCTCCCGTACACGAGATGGGGTCAGCGAGAGTCATGGGAAAGCTTGCTCATCAGAAGCGCAGCAAACCACGCCGCAGGACGATGCCGCGTCGCCAGGCGCGCATCAAGGCGGCGGACGCCGAAACACGATCCAGCCTTCGCCACTGGGTGAACGCGGGAGGTCGAACCCTTCCTGAGCGGCCCATGAACGGCTCGACGAACGTCGCCTGACGGCCGCGCTGCTCGCGCCGGCCGGTCATCGGATCAGACGGGGACCCAGGCCTCCGTTCGCGCGCTCTCCACGACTGCTTCCACGATGCTCACGGCCCGTGCTCCCGCGACGAGCGACGGATAGGCCGGATCGTCATCCGGCGGGTCGCCCGACGCAACCGCCGCGTAGAAGTCGCGCAGCATGTCGCGCAGCGCCTCGGCCCACCCCTCGGGGTGGCCTGCAGGCAGCGACGGTATGCCGGTCCCTGCCGGCGCTGCGTCGCGGATCAGGGTCCGTTGCTCCTCGCGTGTCGCGAGCCAGAGGCGCTCAGGTTCCTCCTGCGCCCATGCCAGCGATGCGCGGGACCCGGCGAACTCGAGGGTGAACGCGTTCTTGCGACCGGGACTCACCTGGCTGACCACGACGGCGCCCCTGGCGCCGTCGTCGAAGCGCAGC
This sequence comes from uncultured Chloroflexia bacterium, assembly GCA_963789435.1. Classification (GTDB taxonomy): domain Bacteria; phylum Chloroflexota; class Limnocylindria; order QHBO01; family QHBO01; genus JACDBZ01. The sequence goes on along the minus strand of CAWBKO010000001.1, from coordinate 375,080 downwards.
AGGATGGTCGCCGCATCCTCCGACGAGATGGCAACCGACTGACCCGGTCCGCTGGCTGCCTCGAAGGCTTCCCGCCGCTCGGTGGGGCGCTGCCGGTGGGTCAGGAAGGTGGCGAAGTCCGCGAAGACGGCGGTGATGCGGCGACCGGAGATGTACTCGGCCGTATCGAACCAGTGTGATCCGATGTCGGCCACGGCGCGGGATCGGCCGGCTTCCGGTTCGAGGCGCCAGTTGAAATCGGACTCGTTCGACAACCAATCCTGCAGATAGCCGCCGTGCACCAGTCGCACCGATCCGATCTCGCCGTCGGCGACGGCCTGCCGTGCCCGTCGAACCATCGGGTAGCCCCGATAGGTGAAGGCAACGGCGCCGTGCAGGCCGCACTCGACGGCGAGCTGCTCGAGCGACCGAGCATCGGCGCTGGTCAGCGCCAGCGGCTTCTCGACCACGACGTGCTTGCCGGCCTGGAGGGAACGCCGCGCAAGGTCGACGTGGGTGTCGTTCGGCGTGCAGATGTGCACCACGTCGATCTCGGGGTCGTCGAGAATCGCGGCGACGTCGGTCGTGGCGCGGGCGACGCCCAACGCCTGCGCCTTGCGCCGGGTGCGCTCCGGGTCGGAGCCGGCCACCACGACCACGTCGCCGTATCCACCGCGACGAACGGCGTCAACGTGGAACGGGCCGACGAACCCGGTCCCGACGACGGCGGCAGCCAGGCGGCCATCCTTCACGACGGCACCGCGTCCGGCTCGTGGCTCCGCGTCGCGAGCTCCATGATCGCCTCCTGCGTGCGCCTCGCGCCCTGGATCTCTCCCTCGAGCACCCCCTCGTGGAGGACGAGGATCCGATCGGCGACGCCGAGCACCTCCAGCAGGTCCGACGAGACCATCAGGATCGCGGCGCCCGCCAGCCCGCAGCCGGTCGATGATCGCGAAGATCTCGGCCTTGGCGCCGACGTCGACGCCGCGCGTCGGCTCGTCGAGCAGCAGCAGGTCCGGGCTTCCGCGCCAGCCACTTGGCGAGCACGATCTTCTGCTGGTTGCCGCCGCTGAACGACCGCGCCGGGCAGCTCGATCCGCGGCGGACGCAGCTGGAGCTCGCGCGGCCAGCTGCTCCGACAGTGCGCCGCTCCCGCCGCCGATCGAGGATCCCCGCCGACGCGAGCGTGTCGAGGTTGGCCAGCGCGATGTTGGTCCGGCACGCGAAGTCGAGCACGAGCCCGGTCTCCTTGCGGTCCTCGGTCACCAGTGCCACGCCGGCCGCGATGGCCGCGTCGATCCGGCCGGGCAGGCAGGACGCGACCGTCGACCGTCACCTCGCCGTCCCGCGGCACGGCACCGAAGATCGCCGAGCAGCGTCTCGGTCCGCCCGGAGCCGAGCAGCCCGGCGATGGCGACGACCTCGCCGCTCGCGAACGTCGAACGAGAGGTCGTCGACGAGCGCGCTGGCCCGCGGCCACCGACCGGCGGGCACGGCCAGGTTCCGGACCTGGAGCCGGACCTCGCCCGGCTCGTGCGCTCGGTCCGCGGGTACAGCTCGCCGAGGTCGCGCCCGACCATCATCCGGACGACCTCGGCGGGCGTCGCCTCGCGCGCGTCGAGCGTCGTCGACCGTCTTGCCGTCGCGCAGGACGGTGACGCGGTCGGCGATGCGCGAACACCTCGTCGAGCTTGTGGCTGATGTAGATGATGGCGACGCCCGCACGCGCGGAGGTCGCGCAGGATGTCGAGCAGGCGCTCGGTCTCGACCTCGGTCAGCGCCGATGACGGCTCGTCGAAGACCAGGATCCGGGCCTGGCGGTCGAGCGCGCGCGCGATCTCGACCAGCTGGCGGCGCGCCGACCGAGAGGCTGCCGGACCGGGACCGCCGGGTCGATGTCGAAGCCGTACCGCTCGAGGACGGCGCGCGCCCGATCGCGCATCTCGCGCGGCCGAGACGATGCCCCGGCGCGACGGCAGCCGGCCCAGGAACAGGTTCTCGGCGACGGACAGGTCCGGGACGAGCTGGAGCTCCTGGTGGATGACCGCGACCCCCGCCTCGAGGGCGTCGTGCGGGCCGGCGAAGGCGACCGGCTCGGCCGTCGATGCACGATCTCGCCCTCGTAGCGTCCCGGCCGGCCAGCGTCCGCCGATGATGTTGATGAGCGTCGACTTGCCGGCGCCGTTCTCGCCGACGAGCGCCAGGACCTCGCCGCCGGCGCAGCTCGAGGTCCACGCCCGTCGAGGGCGCGGACGCCCGGAGAACTCCTTGACGATGCCGCGCATCTCGAGATGCACGGCGGGCGTTGGCGGCGTCACGGCGGTGGTCGCGGTCATGGTCTGGTCCAGTGGTCGCCGACGCCCGGGGACGGCGTCCCGGGCGCCGGCGATGCTCTCGGCTAGAAGCCGACGGCAGGTACTGGTCGACGTTCTCCTTGGTCACCGTCGTCGCATCCAGCTGGATGCGCTGCGGAACCGCCGGCTCGGAGAGCTCGCTGAGGCCGCAGCCGTGGGCGACCAGGCGGGCGAGGTTGACTGCGCTCGCCGACCATCATCGGGTTGTACAGGAAGGTCGCGGCGTAGATGCCGCCCTCCTTGATCGCGTTCATCGCGTTCTTGCGAGCCGCCGGCGCCGGTGAGGATCATCTCGTCCTCGCGGCCGGCGTTCTTGATGGCCTGCGACGACGCCCTCGGCCATGTCGTCGTCGTGGGTGTAGACGGCGTCGATCGTGCGGGATTGGCCTGCAGGATCGTCTCCATGACGCTGCGGCCCTTGTCGGCATTGAAGTCGGCCGGCTGCGATGCCACGACGCTGATGTTCGAGCCCTCGATGGCGTCCATGAAGCCCTGCGTTCGCAGGTCGGTGACGCTGATGCCGGCGATCCCCTGGATCTCGACGACGTTCGCCGGGGTCTTGTCCTTGAGCTTGCTCGACGCAGGAACAGGCCCGGCCTGCGCGGCCGATGCCGTAGTTGTCGCCGCCGATCCAGGTGCGGAACGCGGTCGGCGAGCTGAACTCGCGGTCGATGTTGATGACCGGGATGCCCTTGTCCATGAGCTCCTGGGCGACCGGCGTCAGCGCGCGCGCCGTCGTAGCGGCAGGATCGCGATCGCGTCGAGGTCCTGCCGCGCCAGGGTCCGGATGTTCGTCGCCTGCTGGTCGGCATCGGTGCCGCCGTTGGCCGAGACGAAGTCCATGTCGGCCTTGTGCTTGTCGGCCTCGGCCTCGGCGTTCGTGATGACCGCGCCGAGCCAGCCGTGATCGGCCGCCGGCGCGGAGAACCCGACCTTGACCTTCGCCGACGTGTCGCAGCCGCGGCCGCGGTGCCGCCGCCGACGTCGCGCTCGGATGGCGCGTGCTGGCCGCCGCACGGCCGCGAGCAGCAGGCTGAGGCCGGCCGACGACGGCCAGGCCGTCGGGGCGCCGCACCGGCGGCCGTCGTTCTGGCGAGTCGCATCTCGACTCCTCCTCCACTTCGCTCCAGCGATGCCGGGAGCGGCGGGACGTCCGCCTAGCCCTCCTCTCCCGCGCGGCGCTGGAGCATGACGGCCGCGAGGATGATCACGCCCTTGATGATGAGCTGGGCGTCGAAGCTCACGTTCTGGAGGACGAAGATGTTGGTGATGGTGGTAGGATCAGGACGCCGTAGATCGTGCCGACGATCGAGCCGCGACCGCCGAACAGGCTCGACGCCGCCGACCACGACCGCGGCGATGGCATCGAGCTCGTAGCCCTGGCCGGCGCTCGGCTGGGCCGTGGCCGTCCTGGCGCTGACGAGGACGGCCGGCGATGCCGGCGCACAGGCCGGAGATGACGTAGACGAAGAAGATCGGTGCGCCGGACCGGGATGCCGGACAGGCGCGCCGCCTCGGGGTTGCCGCCGACGGCGTAGACCTGGCGACCGAACGACGGTCCGCGTCGAGCCCGAACCAGCCGCAGGAACGCGATGACGGCGACGATGATCACGACGTACGGGATCACGTCGCCAAGCTGGCCCGGCGCCGATGGCGATGTAGGCCTGGTCCGTGATGCGGATCGGGCTGCGCGCCGGTGATGGTCAGCGCCAGCCCGCGGGCGATGGTCAGCATCGCCAGCGTGGCGATGAACGGCACGACGCCGCCGCGACGCGACGAGGGCGCCGTTGACGAGGCCGACCACGAGGCCGGCCAGCGACGCCCACCGCGGCCATCACGCCGGCCCCGAGGTCGAGGAAGCTGGCCGCGGCGACGCCCGCGAGCGCCGACGATCGAACCGACCGACAGGTCGATGCCGCCGGTCAGGATCACGTAGGTCATCCCGACCGCCAGGATCCCGGTCACCGACGACTGCACGAGGATGGTGAGGATGTTGCCCCACCGGATGCGTCGACGCCGTCGCTGAAGTCGATGAGGAAGTAGCGGCTGGCGATCGTCCCGATCACGACGATCACGAGGAGCGACGATCGGCAGGCCGTAGGCCCGCCAGTCGCCGCCGCTGGCGCGACGCGATGCGCGCACGCCGATCGATCGACGCCGAGGCCGTCATCGGCCATCACGGTGCCACCGGCACCGCCGAGCTCCGGCCGCCCGGCCGGGAGCCCGAACTCGATCCAGCGCGGCAGCTGATCGCGCGAGAACAGCTGGTCGGCGACCATCGCGGACGCGCCGATGACGCCGCCGAGGCCGCCGAGCGACGAGCGCTGGATCACGAGCTCGCGGGTCGCCAGCGGCAGCGAGCGGCGGTAGACGGACTCGCGGATCGCGGCCAGCAGCTGGTCGCCGCTCTGGGCGACCCCGCCGCCGATGACGATCAGCGACGGATTGAAGAAGTTGACGACGCTGGCGAGCATCGCGCCGATGCGCCGCCCGGCGGTCTGCAGCAGCTCCACCGCCACGGCGTCGCCGAAGGACGCCGCGCGTCGCGACGTCCTCGGCGGTGACGCCGCCCGCGCTCCTCGAGGGCCTGCCGCAGTCGCTGGCTGCGCCCTTCGCGCGCCGCCGCGTCGCCGGCGCGGGCGAGCGCCGCGCCGCCGGCCAGCGCCTCGAGGCAGCCGATGTTGCCGCAGCGGCAGACGACCGAGGCGTCGTCGACGACCTGGATGTGCCCGACGTCGCCGGCGCTGCCCTGCGCGCCGCGATGCAGCGAGCCGTCGGAGATGATCCCGGCGCCGATGCCCGTCCCGACCTTGAGCACGACGACGTTCTGGTGCCCTTCGGCGATCCCGAACCGCCACTCGCCGAGGGCCAGGATGTTGACGTCGTTGTCGACCCAGACCGGCGCGCCGGTGGCGCTCGGCGAAGCGATCGCGGATCGGATAGCCGTCCCAGCCGGGCATGATCGGCGGCGAGATCGGCCGGCCGGTCGCGAACTCGACGGGGCCGGGAATGCCGATGCCGACGCCCCACAGCCGGCCCGGGACGTCGGTGGTCGTGCGGAGGATCTTCTCGAACAGCGCTTCGACGCGGCCGAGGATCGCCTCTGGGCCCGCTGGCGATGTCCGCGGGCTCCGCATGGTGGCCGAGCACGCGCCCGGCGAGGTCGGTGACCGCGACGTCGATGCTGCGTCGCGCCGAGGTCGGCGACGAGGAGGTGGCCGGCATCGGCCCGGAAGGTCAGCTGGCGTGGCGGCCGGCCGCCGGTGCTGGGACCGGTGGCGCTCTCGCCGAGAAGGCCGCGCTCCACGAGCTCGCTGACGCGCTGCGCGACGACTCCCCGGCCCAGGCCGGTGCGGTGCGCGATCTCGCGAGCGCGATCGCGATCGGCCGAGTCGGACCTCGTCCAGCACTGCGACGAGGGCGTCGAGCCGTCCTCGGGAAGCGGGACCTCGGAGGGGTTCGGCACGTGAACATCCTACTTCGGCCTGTCAAGCGCCAAAGTGGGCATCTGGAACGCCGATGTTACGCTGTCGCAATCCACGACCACCTGGAGACTCCCCAATGCTCGCCGACGCCCCCATCCATCCGGTCCTGTTGGCTAAAGACCTCGACGCCGCGCGGGACTTCTACGGGACCAAGCTCGGTCTGCCGGTACTGGTGGATCGAGGTGACGAGGCCGTCGAGTTTCGATGCGGCGCGAGCACCAAGCTCGTCGTCACCGCGAGCACGACCGGCACGGCCGACGCACAGACCCAGGTCGGCTGGACTGTGCCGGACCTCGAGGCGGAGCTCACCGAGCTGCGTGATCGCGGTGTCCAGGTCGAGGAGTACGACCTGCCCGGCTTCAGGACCGAGAACGGCATCGCGGACTTCGGCTTTGCCCGGATGGCGTTCATCGTTGACCCCGGCGGCAACGCGCTGGCGATCATCCAGGAAGCCTAGAGGCCACACTGGAGCCTCGAGGCGTGTCGCGCTAGAATCCAAGGCCGTGGCGGAGTAGCTCAGTGGTAGAGCAGGGGACTCATAAGCCCTTGGCCGGTGGTTCGAATCCGCCCTCCGCTACCAATCCCACGCCGCTCGACGAGCTGGCGGTCGCGCTCGGCTCCGGCGCCCGCGTGCTTGACGTATCTGACGACGCCTCGCTCGTCCTGGCAGTCTCCGGCGGCCCCGACTCGATGGCCCTTCTGCATGGCGCCGCGCGCCTCGTCGAGACCGGGGCGCGTGACTGGCAGCTGACCGTGGCTCACCTCGACCACGGGCTCCGCCCCGAGAGCGCGGACGACGCCACCTTCGTGACCCAGGCGGCTGATGCCCTGGAGCTGCCGTGGGAGCTTCGCAGGACCGATGTCGCCGAGCTGGCGCGCATCGAGGGACGCTCGACCGAGGATGCCGGTCGCGAGGCCCGGTATCGATTCCTGGAGGAGGTCGCAGCCGAAGGCGCGCTCATCGCCACCGCCCATACCGCCGACGATGCGGCGGAGACGGTCCTCCTCAACCTGTTGCGTGGGAGCGGGCTCAGCGGCGCGCGCGGGATCCCGGCGCGCCGCGGTCGCATCGTCCGTCCGCTGCTGGTCGAGCGGCGGGCGACGCTGCGGTCGCTCCTCGATGCGGCCGGCATCGCGTACCGCCTTGATCCGTCGAACGACGATCCCGCCTACCTGCGCAACCGCGTGCGCGGCGAGCTGCTGCCATTGCTCGAGGAGCTGCGGCCGGGGGCGGTCGACCGCATCGGCCAGTTCGCGCGCCTGGCGGCCGACGACGACGCGCTCCTCGACGAGCTGGCGGCCGCGGAGCTGGCCCGGCGAACGGCGCACGATGGCGGAATCGACTGGCACGACCCGCCGGGTCCCGCGCTCGGTCGTCGCATCATCCGCATCGCGGTCGGCGCCCCGGCCGCGAGCGCCGAGCGGGTCGATGCGCTGGTCGAGGCCGCGGCCGGTGACCGGGGTGGCGTCCGCATCGAGCTCGGCGGCGGGCGGGTGGCATCGGTCAAGGGACGCATCATTCGGATTGGCTGATGCGCTCCGTCACCCGGTGGCGTATGGAAGGTGAGGTCCGGTCGAGTGCGGGGTGTTTGTTCGCCCCATTCGCCGCACCTATACTTGCCGGGCTCGGGACGTGCTGTCTCGGGCCGGCGTCGGCCGATGGTCGAATGCCGATCGCACGGAGGCGAAAGTAGAACAAACGTTGACAAGCCGCATCGTTCGCAACAGCGTCGTGCTCGTCGTCCTGGCCGTCTTCGGACTGGCCGTTCTGTGGACGTTCATGGGCAGTGGCGATGAGACGGCCGAGTACAAGTACGGCCAGCTGATCGCCGACGCGCGAGCTGGAGAGATTCAGTCAATCAACAAAGAGGGCTCCCGCCTGGTAGCCACCCTGAAGAGCGGCGAGAAGAAAGAGGCGGTCATCCCGTCCGAGATCTCGACCAACTACTTCGCCGATCTCGGCTGCAGCACCGGCGGCGATCCCGGGCAGTTCGACTGCGCGCAGCTGGGAGCCACCGAGGAGAGCGCCGCGGGCGGCATCCTGACCCTCCTGATCACCGCTCTGCTGCCGGTCCTCCTGATCGGCGGGTTCATCTTCTTCATGATGCGCCAGGCGCAGGGCACCAATAACCAGGCGATGAGCTTCGGGAAGAGCCGCGCCCGCATGTTCCTCGGCAACAAGACGGTCGTGACCTTCAACGACGTCGCCGGAGTGGACGAGGCGAAGCAGGAGCTGACCGAGGTGGTCGAGTTCCTGAAGTATCCCGAGAAGTTCAACAGTCTCGGCGCCCGCATTCCGCGCGGCGTGCTGCTGGTCGGCCCTCCCGGCACCGGCAAGACGCTGCTCGCGCGCGCCGTTGCCGGCGAAGCGGGCGTCCCGTTCTTCTCGATCTCGGGCTCCGAGTTCGTGGAGATGTTCGTGGGCGTCGGCGCGTCCCGGGTGCGGGACCTGTTCGAGCAGGCAAAGCGCAACTCGCCGTGCATCGTGTTCGTCGACGAGATCGACGCGGTCGGCCGCCAGCGTGGCGCCGGTCTCGGCGGCTCGCATGACGAGCGCGAGCAGACGCTCAACCAGATCCTGGTCGAGATGGATGGCTTCGACACCAACACGAACGTGATCGTGGTCGCGGCCACCAACCGTCCGGACGTCCTCGACCCGGCGCTCCTGCGCCCGGGCCGGTTCGACCGCCAGGTCGTCCTCGATCGGCCCGACATCAAGGGTCGCCACGAGATCCTCAACGTCCACATCAAGGGCAAGCCGCTCGACAAGACGGTGGACATCGAGGCGATCGCGCGTCGCACGCCGGGCTTCTCCGGCGCCGACCTCGCCAACCTCGTCAACGAGGCGGCGATCCTCGCCGCGCGCCGCAACAAGAAGGCGGTCAGCACCGACGAGTTCAACGAGGCCATCGATCGCGTGATCGCCGGCCCCGAGCGACGGAGCCGGATCATCAGCGAGGACGAGAAGGTCATCATCGCCTACCACGAGGGTGGTCACGCGGTCGTGCAGCGGATCCTTCCGAAGTGCGACCCCGTCACGAAGGTGACGATCGTCAGCCGCGGCATGGCCCTCGGCTACACGATGAGCCTTCCCTCGGAGGACCGATACCTCCACAGCAAGACCGAGTTCGAGGACAAGATCGCCGGCATGCTCGGCGGCAACGTTGCCGAGACGCTCGTGTTCGGCGACACCACGACCGGATCGTCGAACGACATCGAGAAGGCCACCAACCTGGCGCGCGCGATGGTCACCCAGTACGGGATGAGCGAGAAGCTCGGACCGCTGGCCTTCGGCAAGAAGGAGGAGATGGTCTTCCTGGGTCGCGAGATCAGCGAGCAGCGCAACTACAGCGACGAGGTGGCGGCGAAGATCGACGGCGAGGTCCGCGAGATCATCGACAACGCCTTCAATCGCGCCAAGGCGGCCCTGACCACGCATCGCGAGGTTCTGGACAAGCTGGCCACCCTGCTCGTCGAGAAGGAGACGATCGAGGCCGAGGAGTTCGAGTCTCTCTTCGAGGGCGTCATGCCGCCGCGTTCCGGCGGTCCGACGCTGAAGAAGATCGGCGCCATCGCGGACGTCCCCGAGACCGATGCCGACGTCGAGCCCGAGACGGACGAGGGCGATGCCAAGCGACGCCGCCCAGGACCGGCACCACAGCCGGCCTGAGTCCCACTCCCGCAACCGATCATCGAGGCCCGCCCCAGTGGCGGGCCTCGCTCGTTGGGGGGTCGGAGTAGCCCAATCGGGTCATTGGACCCGTAGGAGGTGGGCCGTATACTCGGCCACGTGTTGCGCGTAGGCACCTGCCGCGCGGAGCGTGGACGAGCCTGACCCAAGGAGCCTTCCCGACATGATCGACGAGCCGATCGCTCAGACAAAGAAGACCGACCCGGACTGGAAGCTCGAGGCGGGCGAGGGCACCCTGGTGCCCCGCTCGGCGCTCGACGTCCTGACCAGCCTCAATGAGCGTGTCGCCTCCGGCGGCATCGAGGACCTCGTTCCGATCGCGACCGGCTTCGTGCCGATGGACAAGACGATCGGCGGCGGCCTCCGACCCGGCGAGCTGATGCTGATCGGCGGCGCCCAGGGACAGGGCAAGACCACGATGGCGCTCCAGATGGCCCGCAACATGGCCGCGTCGGGCCAGGCGACGGCACTCTACGTCTGCTTCGAGCATGACGAGGAGTACCTGATCCAGCGCATGGTCGCGATGGAATCGGCGCTGACCCACCTTCCCAAGAAGTCGGGCGCGGTCAAGATCCAGGACGTCAAGAAGGAGGTCGTCAGCTCGTACACCTCCTCCGCTGAAACCGGCACGCGCGCCAAGCTCGGCGCGAACCCCCGCCTTCGCCCATCCCTGGAGCGGATCGCCCGCTACGGCTCGAACCTGTTCCTCATGCGCGGCACCGCAACGACCTCGACGATCGAGAACCTGCGGACGCTGGTGCAGGAGCACCAGGGCGGCGATGACGAGCGACGGCTCGTCCTCTTCGTCGACTACCTGCAGAAGGTCCCGGTCATCCCTGAGCCCGCCACCGAGGAGGAGAAGGTCACGCGCATCGTCTCCGGCCTCAAGGACATCGCGCTCGCCGAGATGATCCCGGTCGTGGCGATCGTTGCGGCCGATCGTGAAGGCCTGAAGGCCAAGCGCCTCCGCAACCACCACCTGCGCGGCTCATCGGCCATCAACTACGAGTCGGACATCATCCTGATCCTGAACGACAAGTACAACATCGTCGCGAAGGTCAACATCGAGTTCAACCCGTACCAGGCGCAGCGGTACCGCGACTGGGTGGTCGCCAGCATCGAGAAGAACCGTGGCGGCCAGGACAACGTGGACCTCGAGTACGAGAAGCTCTTCGAGTACAGCTGCTTCGATCCGACTGGCCGTCAGACGGCCGAAAAGCTGATCGAGGAGAGGCTCTACAACGACTGAGGCTGGACCAGACAGATGCCGTCCGGGCCAACCTTCGATCCCTACGCCGTCCTCCAGGTGGTGCCGACCGCCGAGCAGGAGGTCATCCAGGGCGCCTACAAGGCCCTGGCATTCAAGTACCACCCCGACCGCGACGGCACGCATCGCGCCGCAGAGAAGATGGCCGAGCTCAACCGTGCCTACGCCATGCTCAGGACGCGCGGTCGGCCGCGCCGCGCACGATCGGAGCCGGCGCACGACGATCGCAGGAGTCTCGGTCGCGCAGACGGCAGCTCCGCGCTGGGGGCCGCCTCCACCGGTCGCGGCTGCGGGCAGCGTCCTGACCTTCGGCCGCTACGCCGGCTGGAGCCTCCGGGACCTGGCTCGGCACGATCCGGACTACATCCTGTGGCTGTCACGCCACTCGTCGGGGATCCGGTTCCGGACCGAGATCTACGGCATCCTCCGCACCATGGGCGTCTCCTCCGCCGCCTGACGAATTTGACCCGCCCCACGGGTCAAGCGCCGGGGCACTAGGCTTGGCCCAGCTATGACCCGTCCGCCGCTGCGCGCCGTCTTCCTCGACATCGGCGACACCGTGATGCGCCCCAACCCCTCCTGGGAGCACGTGTATGCCATGGCTTTTCGGGAATTCGGGCTCGACGTCGACATCGACGACCTTCACGCCGCCCTGCGGCGCGCCTATCACCACGGGGGATGGGGGATGGCCGGCGGCTTCGACCCCACCGAGGAGACGAGCTTCCGGCGCACGGTCGAGATCGACGCGGCCGCCATAGCGGAGCTCGGCCTGGCGCCGATGCCGGATGCCTTCTATCGGCGTCTCAGCGAGCTGTTCATGGTGACCAGCCACTGGCACATCTTTCCCGACGCGTATCCGACGCTGACCGCCCTGAAGGAACGGGGATTGGTCGTCGGGGCGGTGAGCAACTGGGTCTGGAACCTGCCGGAGCTGCTCCATGCGCTCGACCTGGTCAGCCACTTCGACTTCATCGCCGCCAGCGCCCGCATCGGCTTCGAGAAGCCACACCCGCGCATCTTCCAGTGGGCGCTCGACCAGGCCGGGGTACCGGCGGAGAGCGTGATCCACGTTGGTGATCACGTCGACGCCGATGTCGAGGGCGCGCGCGGCCTCGGGATCGAGGGAGTCCTGATCGATCGCACGCGCCGCCACCGTCCCGAGGACATCCCCGATGGCGTCCAGGTCATCGACTCGCTTGACGCGCTCCTGCCGCTCGTGGACGCGCGGCTCGCCGAGCGATGATCGACGAGCGACTGCGCCTGTTCGTCGCGATGCCGATCGGCGTCGAGCTGCGAGATGCGCTGCGTGACGCCCTCGAGCGGATGGCGGAACGACGAGGAGCTCACCGGCCTCCGGTGGACCGATCCCGAGTCGTGGCACATCACCCTTGCGTTCCTGGGCTCAACTGAGGCTGCGGCCGTGCCCGGACTTGCTCGGGCGCCTTGCACCGGTTGCCGAGGCACATCAGGCGACGATCTCGAGGACGGGCGGTCTCGGCGCGTTCCCGACGCCAGCCCGCGCCCGCGTTGCGTGGTACGGCGTCGAGGACCTCGACGGCCGGATGTCGCGGCTGGCCGCGGACGTCGGCGCGGCGCTGGGCGTCGACACTTCCCGGCCGCTCCGGCCGCACCTGACGCTGGCGCGCGTCCGGAGGCAGCCGCTGGACCTGCGGTCGTGGTTGGCGTCCGCACCGGCTCCCGGGGGTGAGCTGGTTGCCGACCGGATCGAGCTGATGCGCAGCCACATCGGCAGCGGGACCGGCGAGGTATGAGACGCTGGCGACCATGAAGCTGGGGGTACCCGCCGGTGTCTGAGCGTCCGATCGCGGTGCGACCGCCCTACGTCGCGGTGATCGGCGACGGCGATCCGAGCGGACCGGACGCCCATCGCATCCTCGAGTGGGCGGAGGAGATCGGCCTCGAGCTTGCCCGCGGCGGCGCGACGGTCGTCACCGGCGGCCTCGGCGGCGTCATGCGCGCGGCCTCGCGGGGCGCGCGCGGTGCCGGTGGCCAGACGATCGGCATCCTTCCCGGCGCCGATGCGTCCGAGGCCAACGAGTTCGTGTCGCTGCCGATTGCGACCGGCCTGGGGGTGGTGCGCAACCTGGTGGTCGTCACCTCCGCCGATGCGGTGATCGCCGTGGGCGGCCGCCACGGCACGCTGTCGGAGATCGGCCTGGCGCTACGGATGGGTCGCCACGTGGTGGCGCTCAGCTCCTGGCGGGTCGAATCGGAGCATCGGCTTGGCGGCCCGCGCGTCCACCGCGCCCGCGATCCGCGTGAGGCGGTGGCCCTGGCGCTCCGCCTGGCGGCGGCAGGTCCGCTCGAGCCCGCCTAGGCAGGCGTAGTGGACCAGCCCTCGCTGCGTGATCCGATACAGCTGGCTCGGGTCATAGGGCATGTAGAGGTCGCCGTTGCCGCCGATGTCCCACGTCCACGAGATGATCTGGACCGCCAGCACGGAGGTCGACGACCCATTGCCTTCCAGCTTGACGTCGGAGCCGGGCGCATAGATGGTGCCGGCAATGTTCATGTCTCCCTGGCCGGTGATCGACATCGGAGCCGCCGGATTGCTGCCGTCGCCGTCGTTCCAGAGCAGGAGGCCGCGCCAGGGTCCGGAGTCCAGCCCCCACATCTTGAGGCTCGACTGGCCGCTGATCTTGACTTCACCCTGCGCGCAGCGCGCGATGCCCGGAGTTGCAGGCGGGATCCGTCGTGTTGTCGGTGTTGAAGATCAGGACACGCGCGGGGTCCGTGGTCGGGTCGGCCCCGATGCGAGTCGATGGCGGCGCCGGTGTCGCCGATGCCGCCGCCGGCAATGATGTAGATCCCGGGCATCAGCTTCACCGTGTTGTGCCCTGAGAACTTCCAGCCCCCGTAGTAGACACCCGGCGTCAGCGTGATGGTCGTACCGTTGATGGTCGTACAGCCATCCGGCAGCGTTCGGCAGCATCGGGAAGTACACGATCTGGCTTCCCACCTTCTTCGGGGCAATTCCCCGGTGGGTACTCTTCCTGGCGAGGACCGATGAGTCCCGCCAGCGGATCGCCGATCTGTGGGGCGCCCTCCGTGACGGGGCTGGTCATCGTCCCTCCGTTCACCTCGCAGGTGCCATGGATGTACACGTGCGGAGTGATGATGGTGCTGCCGGCGTTGCCCGACTTCTTGAGCGCCCCGCTGGCATTGCTGCATGCATTGTCGTAGGCGCCCGAGCCACACGATGAGTTCACGTGGATGTAGCCACCGCTGTATGGCTGGCCGGTGCCCGGGTTGTCGACCGGCTCGATCACCACACGGCCATTGCCATGGACCTTGCCCGCGGCACAGGAATCCGGATCGAGGGCGACGAGCGAGTTGGAGTTCGCGCTCACCGACTCGCGGGCGGCGACGGCGCCTGTCGTCACGGTCGCGGTGTCCTGGCCGAACACTCTTCCGAAGAAGCTCGGGTGGCTATCCCGCACCACCACGAGCACCATCTCGGGCCGGCCGGCGAAGTCGCCCGCATGTGGCCCTGCCGGAGGCCACATCACCTGGAGGTCGCCGGCGGTTCGGGCCGCCAGACAGTCGCTGTCACCTCCGAAGAACCCGTTCTCCTGCGACGTAGAAGCAGGCCGCCGTCCACCATCTTGCTTCGGGTGGCGGACGAGTCCCCTTCCTCGATGTAGCGCGCGGCAGCGATCGCTGCCGGGTCGGCCGCGTTCTGCTCCTGGCGCCGCAGCATCCAGGACATCCCAAGGTCGACGACCAGCGCCGCGATGCCGAGGAGGACGACCATCGAGAACGCGACGATGATCACCGCCTGGCCGCGTTCCGAGTCGTGATTGCGCGGTCTGGCCTCTCATTGCTGGTGCTGCATGGCTTCGGTGATGACGGCGCGCATGGTGACCACGGCCGGAACGATGTCCGACGTGGCACCACTCTCCCGGGCAGGGGATCGAGAACCCGAGTCCGCCCATTGGCGGGGTCCACTCGTAGCAGGCATACACGGTCACCTGGTTCGCGCTGCTGGCGTCGCCGGAGTACGCCAAGTCGCTGGCCTGGTCGTCCGCGGCCGTCGTGAGCGGCGGCGGGCAGCTGATGCTGTCGGTGTCGAGTCGCTCGGGATCGACGCCGCCGATCGTGCACTGCCGGAACTCGTTCGCGGTGCCCGTCGGGTTCGCCGGTGCAGCGTCCCACGCCGTGGGCCCGTGCCCAGTAGCCCGACCAGCATGCGGCGAAGTGGACATCGCTCACGGTCGAGCCCGAAGACCTGCGAACGCGCGTGCGCGGTCATCTCCGGCCAGCGGAGGCTCGGTGGATCGCAGGCGTAGTACACGTTCTGGTCGATCTCGGGTCCAACGCGGCTCCAGTAGGGGTCCATCCACGAGGTCGTCGGACATTGCGACGTTGCGCTGTGGATCGCGGCATACCGCGCCGCTTCACGGGCGGCATTGTAGCTGCTGCTGATAGAAGACGCCGATCCCCAGCGTGATGATGCCCGAGATCATCAGGAACAGGAGCGGCGCGATCAGGGCGAACTCAACGAGGCTCTGGCCACGCGTCCCGGCCCTGCGGCGCGGCCACTTCACTTCGTCACCGTGATCTGGGCGGTGGCCGGCGCGCTCGTTCCGCTCTGGTTCGTCACGGTGAATGTGACCGTATAGACGACTGGTCTGATTGCCCTGGACCGTGAAGATGTGCGTGGGGTTCTGGCCCGGCGACGTCACGCCGTCCCCGAAGTTCCACAAGTAGCTGAGGATCGCGCATCCGGACGTCGAGGTATTCAGGAAGTTGACGGTGAGCGGCTTCTTGCCGCTGGTGGGCGTGGCCGTGAAGCTCGCCACCGGTGGTGGGCAAGGCGTCGGGCTCGGCGTCGCCACCGGTGTGGGAGTCGGCGGGCCGGTCGGACCCGGCGTGCCAGTCGGCGACGCGGATGGCGTGGGGCTCGGGGACGGGGTCGGTGCCGTCGTCGGCGGTGGCGGGGTCGGGGCCGGCGGCGGGCTCGGCGTGGGGCGCGGCGGATACCATCCGACGGTGAAGACGCGATCCTTCTGCAGGTACACCTCTCCGACGCTGATATCCCACCCGAACGGCAGCTGCATCTCGTCGATGTTGATGAGCGTGGTGAACCGATAGCAGATCCGCACTTCGACGTACCGGCTCGGCCTCGGAGCCTCCCTCGCATCGTGTTGGATGGGTCGCTGATCAGCTCGGTGCAGGGCGACCCGGTGGGGATCGTCTCGCCGAATTCCACCCGATCGCAGTACGGATCGGCGTTGTCGTGCATGCAGACACGGATGAGCGGCATCGCCCCGCTCGCCGAGGTGCAGCGTTCATCGTCCAGTGGAGTGCCCGGATCGTCCGGGGTGTAGGTCGTGTTTGCGAGGTCGCGTGATTCGCGGCACGCCGTGCGCGCGGCGAGCGTCGTGGAGCTTCTCGTAGTAGGCGGGATCGTAGGCAGGATCACCAGGCGGCGGAGCGGGAACGCTCAGATCCGGCCCGCCAGGCGGGGTGCGCAGGTACTCCTGTGCCGCTACTTCGGCAGCGTTGCGGGCCGCGGCCTCGACCGTGATGCCGGCCGCGAAGACTCGCCCGAAGTCGGCGACGCCCAGGAGCAGGACGAGCAGCATCGGCAGGACGAGGGCGAACTCCACCAGCGACTGCCCGCGACGCGACGGCGCGGCAGATCCGTACGGTCGGTGAAGTAACGACTGGATCCGACATGATCGTGGGCACGATGTCGGGCGATCCTGCGCGCTGGCGGCTGGCGGCGCTGGCCCCCTGGAAAGTGCTCGGTTGCTCCCCTACTAGAGGCGGTACGTTAGTACCAGCCCTACCCCTGACTACGGTTTGCGATCTCGTTTGGTGCCGTGGTGCACCGGTGTTCCCGGCGCGATGCGTGGGGTGCGGTGCGAGACCGGTGCGGACTTGTGAGAACGGCACTCTATTCCGCCAACCTTGCAATCGGCCTTACCGCGGCCCGATAGACTTTCGCACCGATGACGGAGCGCGTCCTGGTCCTGCCTCGGGCCGATGTCCCCGGCGGCTGCGACTTCCACGGCGTCCGCGCGGCGACAGCGCGGCCTGCTGGCGAAGCTCCGCGCGGCGGTCGCGGCGCACGGCCGCTACCTCGATCGCCCCGCCGCCGAGGACGATCCGACCCACAAGCAGCTCATCCCGTACGTCGTCGTCCGCGACGCCGAGCCGCGTCTTCCTGATGCATCGCACCGATGCCGGCGGCGACCCGCGCCTGCATGGCAAGGCGAGCATCGGCGTCGGTGGCCACCTCAACCCGGTCGACGAGGGCGAGCGATGCGCTCATGGCCGGCCTGCGCCGCGAGTGGCATGGAGGAGCTCGAGGCCGACTGGGAGCCCGACTTCGAGCTGATCGGCCTGCTGAACGACGACAGCAACCCGGTCGGCGCCGTGCACCTCGGGGTCGTCTTCAGCGTCCAGGCCGACGGGGCGCGCCGTCGACGTTCGCGAGCACGACAAGCTCGTCGGCGCCTTCGCCGGAGCCCGATGAGCTGGCCGGCGAGCTGGCCTCGGCTGGAGACCTGGTCGCAGCTGGTGGCCGACGCCCTCGGCCTCGGTCTCGAGGCGCCTGGCTCGCCGAGCGGGCATCCGACGACCGCAGCCACCGATATACTCGATCCATGCTCCGTCGCGTCGCTCGCTGCCGCTGGCCCTGGCGATCGGGATCGTCGGCCTGGCGGCTCCCGCGCGCGGCCGATGGCGAGCAGCGTCGCGCGGCTCGAGCTGACCGGCGTCATCGACCAGGTCAACGCCGCGTACATCGAGGAGGCGCTGCGCGTCGCCGCCGATGACGGGACGCCGCCGCGGCGATCATCGTGATCGACTCGCCGGGCGGCGAGCTGACGAGCATGGACCGCATCATCAAGGCCATCCTCGCCAGCGAGGTCCCGGTCATCGCCTGGGTCGCGCCGGAGGGCGCGCGGGCCGGCATCGGCGGCCACCTTCGTCACCCTGGCCGCCGACGTGGCCGCCATGGCACCGAACACGAACATCGGTGCCGCCTCGGTGGTCGGCAGCGGGCGGCGAGGACCTGCCCGAGACGCTGGCCGCGAAGGTCACCAACGACGCGGTGGCGCGCATCCGGTCGCTGGCCGATGCAGCACGGCCGCAACGCCGACTGGGCGGAGTCGGCCGTGCGCGAGGCGGCCGCGTCGACGCGGCCGAGGCGATCGCCATGGAGCCGCCGGTCGTCGACCTCGTGGCGGCCGACCTCGACGACGCTGCTCGCCGCGATCGACACCGGCGAGCGGGCCGACGGGCGCGCCTACACGTTCAACGGCGAGCCGCTGCCGCAGCTCTCGCGGCCTGACGATCCGCGACCTCGAGATGAACCCCGGCCAGGAGTTCCTCCACCTGCTGAGCGACCCGAACATCGCGTTCCTGCTGTTCACCATCGGCTTCTACGGGATCCTCGCCGAGCTGTTCCATCCGAACTTCTTCTCGGGCATCCTCGGCGGATCGCGATCGTGGTGGCCCTCATCGGCTCCGAACGCGCTGCCGCTCAACGTTGGCGGCCTGCTGCTCGTGCTCGGTCGGCATCGGCCTGCTGGCGCTCGAGGCTGGTGGTGGCCAGCTACGGGCTGCTCACGGTCGGCGGGATCGTCGCCATCGTGCTCGGCGCCTTCGCGCTGTGGACCGGCGTGCGACGCCGAGGCAGCTCGCGTTCGACGTCAGCGTCAGCCCGTGGCTCATCGTCGTCGTCGCCGCGGTCGGCGTCGCTCTACGCCTGGGTCCTCGTCCGGGCGCTCATGCAGATGCGGCGGCATGGGCGGCGTCGCGAACCAACCGGTGGCGGCACTGGTCGGCGCCGCCGGCGACGGCCCAGACCGCTCATCGCCCCGACGGGGATCGCCTATGCTGGCGGCGAGAGCTGGTCGGCACGCAGCCGGAACGCCGAGATCGGCCGGGAACCCCGCTGCGCGTGGTCGGGGTCGAGGGGCTTGAGCTGATCGTCGAGCCGGCACCAGCCGGCGATGGGGGACCAGCGGAGGGATAGGACGCACCATGGAAGACCTCGCCGGCCCGATCATCATCGCCATCGCCGTCTGGCGATCGGCCTCTGGCTGCTGTTCAGCATCGTCCACATCGTCCGCGAGTACGAGCGCCTGGTGGTGTTCTTCTTCGGACGCCTGCAGGGGGCGCGCGGCCCGGGCATCGTGCTCCTCATCCCGTTCGTGCAGCAGGCCGTCAAGGTCGACCTGCGCGAGCGCTTCCTCGAGGTGCCGCAGCAGACCTGCATCACCAAGGACAACGCGCCGATCAGCATCGACTTCCTCGTCTACTCGAAGGTCTTCCAGCCCGATGTCACGGTCACCGCGGTGACCGACTTCACCGGCGCCTCCCAGGCCCTGGCGGCGACGACCCTGCGCGCCGTCATCGGCGACATCCCGCTCGACGACGTGCTGGCCAAGCGCGAGGAGATCAACCACATCCTGCGCGCCAAGCTCGACGAGGTGACCGAGCGCTGGGGCGTGAAGATCACCAGCGTCGAGATCCGCGAGATCGTGCCGCCGCGCGACATCCAGGACGCGATGAACCGCCAGATGTCCGCCGAGCGCAACCGGCGCGCCAACATCACCGAGTCCGAGGGCACGCGCCAGGCGACGATCAACGTGGCCGAGGGCGACAAGCAGTCGAACATCCTCCGCGCCGAGGGCGACCGCCAGTCGCAGATCCTGCGCGCCGAGGGCTACGCCAACGCGCTGCAGACGATCTTCGGCGCCGCCAGCGGCATCGACGAGAAGACGATGGCGCTCCAGTACCTCGAGGCGCTCAAGGCGCTGGCCGCCGGCGACAGCACGAAGTGGATCGTGCCGATGGAGCTCTCCGAGCTGACCCGGCCGATCAGCGCGGTGATGCGCCAGATGCTGCCGTCCGGCAGCACGTCGCCGACGCAGGACCTGCCGCAGGCGGGATGATCCGCCGCCTGTTCGCGCGCCATCGGCAGCGCGATCGGCCTGGCTGACCGGCGCCTACCTGGCCACGTCGCGGTGCGCGGCTCGCGGCTCCTGGTGCGGCCGGAGGTGCGCCCGTTCCTGCCCGATGCGCCGGATGCGCCGGCCACGCCGGCCGACATCGGCCTCGAGTACGAGTCGGTCCGCTTCACCACCGACGACGGCGTCACCCTCTCCGGCTGGCTGATCCCGGCCGGCGCGCGAGACGCGAACCGCCGTGATCGTGCTGCACGGGTTCTGCGGCCACCGGCTGCCGGAGCTGGCGGCGTTCGTGCCGTGGCTGCACGAGCGGCATCACGTCCTCCAGTTCGACTTCCGCGGCCACGGCGAGAGCGAGGGCAGCCGTCACCCTCGGCTCGCACGAGCGGCGCGACGTGGCGGCGGCCGTGTCGCTTCCCCGAGAGCCGCGGCCTGGGGCCGATCGCGCTGTTCGGCATCAGCATGGGCGCCGCGATCGCGATCGTCTCGGCGCCCGACCTGCCGGTGGCTGCCGTCGTGGCCGATGCCGTCGTTCGCCGAGATTCACCACCCGGTCGCCAGCCGCATGCGCGCAGGTCGGCTACCCGATGGCCGGGCTCGGCGCGCGCGATCGTGGTCGGCGGCGCGATGCTCCGCGCGCGATCACGCCTGATCGACCCGATCCGCGCGGTCGCCGCGGATCGCGCCGCGAGCCCTGCTGCTCATCGCGCCGAAGGACGATCGGCTCATCAGCTGGCGGCAGAGCCAGCGCCTGTTCGAGGCGGCGGGCGAGCCGAAGGAGCTGTAGTGGTCGAGGGCGCCGGCCATGCGGAGGCGTACGCGGTCGATCCGGAGGCATATCGGCGCGCGCGTGCTCGCGTTCCTGGAGCGCTATCTGGGGTAGGCCGCCGGTACTCCTGCCGGAGGCGGGTACCCATCGGTTCGCGGAATGAACGCGGCTGGCTTATATAATCGCGCCGTTCCACCATCGCCAGGGGTCTCGCATTGGCTGCCACGAAGGTCCTGGTCGTCGACGACGACCTGAATATCCAGCGCGTCCTGGTCTTCACCCTCAAGCAGGAGGGGTTCGAGGTGCACGTCGCCTCCGACGGCCAGGCCGGCGTGGAGATGGCGGCCTCCGTCGAGCCCGACCTGATCCTGATGGACGTGGCGATGCCGCGGCTGGACGGATACGCGGCAACGCAGCAGATTCGAGCCGCCGAGACCGCCGGCCGGCGCGTGCCGATCATCATGCTGACCGCCGAGGCGGACGTGGAGCAGCGCGTGAAGGGACTGCGTGCCGGTGCGGACGACGACATCGTCAAGCCGTTCCACCCGCTCGAGCTGATCGCGCGCATCAAGGCGCTGCTCGCCCGCTCCGGACGCGGCCAGGAGCCGAAGCCGGGGACCGATAAGCCCACCCTCGGCCGCCTCGCCTGCTTCTACGGCGCGAAGGGCGGCGTGGGGACGACGACCATCGCCATCAACACCGCCATCGCGCTCGCCGGCCGGCTGAAGCGCAAGACGGCGCTCGTCGACGCCAACCTCCAGTTCGGCGACATGCGCGTCTTCCTGGATCTCGGCCTCGACTCGTCCTCGATCGTCAACGCGATCAGCGAGCCGGACCTCGATGCCGACCTGCTCAAGAAGCTGATGGTGTCGCACCACGGCGGCATCCAGCTGCTGCTGGCGCCACCCAACCCCGAGTCGGCCGACCTCGTGGTCGAGCGCCAGCGGACCGATCCGCGCTCGCTGTCGACCATCCTGGCCCTGCTGCGCAAGGCGTACGACTACACCGTGGTCGACATGGCCAAGACGATCGACGACTTCAACCTCCAGCTGTTCGACGAGGCCGATGTCATCTTCGTGGTCATGACCGCCGACCTCTCCTGCCTGAAGAACGTGCGGCTCGTGCTCGAGACGATGGACTCGCTGGGCTACGAGCGCGGCAAGATCCAGCTCGTGCTGAACCGATCGAACGCCTACACCGGCATCAACGTCGACAACGCCGAGTCCGCGCTCGGGCGCAAGATCGACTACCAGGTCATCAACGAGTACCGCGGCGCGATCAGCGCGCTCAACTCCGGCGAGCCGTTCATGTCGAGCCGTCCCGACGGCCCGCTCGGGCAGAGCGTCAGCAAGTTCGCCGGCGAGCTCGATGCCGCGCTCGCCGTCGAGATGGGCACCGCCTGACCGCCTGACCGTCGCTCCGAGCCGCCGGTAATCGCGTCCTAACCGCCGGTAAGCGCCGCTCCCTAGCCTTGGCTGCGCCGGTCGCCGCTGGTTAGTAGGGAGGCGAGCAGGCGGGCGACCGGCACTCGTGCGCATCGAGACCCTCGCCTCCGACGAGGTCCCGCGATGCTCGCCACCGCGCTCAGCGCATCGATCGTCGGCGTCGACGGCGTGCCGGTGCGCGTGGAGGTGGACGTCGCCTTCGGCCTGCCCGGACATCACCATCGTCGGCCTGGCCGGCAGCGCCGTGCTCGAGGCGCGCGAGCGGGTGCGCGCCGCACTCCGCAACTCGGGGTTCGAGGTCCCGGCTCGACGCATCACCATCAACCTGGCCCCGGCCGACCTGCCGAAGGAGGGGACCGGCCACGACCTCGCCATGGCGACCGGCATCCTGGTCGCGTCCGGCCAGCTGGACGCATCGCGGCTCGAACGCACCGCCCTGATCGGGGAGCTCGCGCTCGACGGGTCGCTGCGCCCGGTGCCCGGCATCATGGCGCTCGTGTCCGCCGCGCAGGTTGCCGGAGCCCGAGACGTCGTCGTGCCGGCCGAGAGCGCAGCCGAGGGAGCCGTGGTTCGCGGCACGCGTGTGCGCGGGGCGCATGAGCTCAGGCAGGTCACCCGTCACCTGGCGGGGCTGGAGGAGCTCGGGTTGCGCGCGTCCGCCGGCCCGCCAACCCGAGGCGGCGCCGGACGACGCCCCGGACCTTGGGTCGATCGTCGGCCACGTCGTCGCGCGGCGCATGCTCGAGATCGCGGTGGCCGGGAGGCACAACCTCGCCTTCACCGGCCCGCCGGGCGTCGGCAAGACGCTGCTCGCGACGGCCGCCGCCGGGCTCCTGCCGCTCCTCGACGAGCGCGAGGCCGCCGAGGTGAGCCGCATCCACTCGGTGGCCGGCGTGCGCGAGCCGCGCGCGGCCGTCAGCCTGCGGCGCCCGTTTCGGGCTCCGCACCACACCATCTCGACCCAGGCGCTCGTCGGCGGGGGACCCAGGATCCGGCCCGGCGAGGCGAGCCTTGCCCATCGCGGAGCGCTCTTCCTGGACGAGACCCTCCAGTTCCGCGCCGACGCGCTCGACGCGCTCCGTGGGCCGATCGATGCCGGTACCGTGACGATCGCCCGCGTCGAGGGCGTCCTCGCGCTCCCCGCGCGCTTCATGCTGCTCGCTGCCTTCAATCCGTGCCCGTGCGGGTGGTTCCTGGTGGACGGCCACGAGTGCACCTGCGAGGACGGCACGCGCCGCCGCTACCAGGCCCGCCTCTCCGGTCCGATGCGCGACCGACTCGACATGATCGTCGTCCTCGAGCCATTCGGCGCCCTCCGCCGTGCGCGGCACGGGGAGGACTCGCCCACGGTTGCCGCGCGCGTGGCGACCGCCGCCGCCATGCAGGCCGAGCGCCAGGGGAGGCCGAACGCCGACCTGTCACCGGCCTGGCTCGACGAGCGCACCGGATTCGGCGCCCCGCTCCGAGCGCTGCTCGACACCCGAGCCCGTCAGCTCGGCCTGTCGATGCGTCGGCTGCATCGCGCCGCCCGTGTTGCGCGCACGATCGCCGACCTCTCGGGATCGGCCCTCGTGCGAGGCGAGCACCTGGACGAGGCGCTCGTGCATCGGCCAAAGGAGGCGCGGGCATGATCGGCGTGGGAGCCGGTCCGACGGGCCGGCGGCGAAGAGGACAGCGCGGACGCGCGAGCGAGCGCGACTGCTGGATCGCGCTCTCGTCCGTGCCGGGCATCGGACCGGCAGGGTTCGCGCGGCTCCTCGCGCGGCATGGGTCGGCCGCAGCCGCATGGCGGGCAGGCGCCGACGGAGCTCGCGATCTCGCTCGTCACGGCGGCGAGGCAGCAGCGGGGCTCGAGGCGGTGCGCGATCTCGATCCCCGCGCCGTCGCACGCGCGCTGGAGCGGGCGACCGAGCGAGCGGGAGGTCGCGTGGTCACCGGGCTCGACGATGACTACCCGCCGGCGTTGCGCACGCTTGATCCACGGCCGCCAACGCTCTTCGTCGTCGGTCCCGCCACAGTCTTCCACCGGCGCGCTGTCGCGATCGTGGGGACCCGCCGCGCTTCCGGCTACGGCATGTCGGTCGCGACCGAGATCGCCGATGACCTGTCGCGAGCCGGCGTCGTGGTCGTCTCCGGCCTGGCGCTGGGCATCGACGGCGCCGCACACCGCGCATCGGTCGCGGCAGGAGCCGCCGGCATCGCCGTGCTGCCGTCACCCCTCGACCGCGTCTATCCGCCCCGCCATCGGTCGCTGGCGCGCGAATTGCTACGTACCGGGGGCGTGCTGGTGAGCGAGATCCCCACGGGGGCGTCCGTCGGCCGGCCGGACTTCGCGCGACGCAATCGCATCATCGCCGGTCTCGCGGAGGCGGTGGTCGTCGTCGAGGCGCCGGACCGCTCCGGGGCGCTGCTCACCGCCGCCGCAGCCATCGCCATCGGGCGCGAGCTGTACGCGGTCCCCGGACCCATCGACGCCATGAGCTCGCGCGGCTGCAACCGCCTGATCGCCGATCAGCAGGCAACGCTCGTGACCTCCAGCGCATCGCTTCTGCGCCAGATCGGCCTCGCGCGGGGCGAGCGACCGCCGACCGTCAACGCCCTCTCCGAGGTCGAGGGACAGATCCTCCGGCACCTCCTCGAACGGAGTGGATCGATCGAGGAGCTGGTCGATCGAACGCGCCAGCCGGCGGCCTCCGTGGCGAGCGCGCTGGCCCTGCTCGAGGCACGTCGCCTGGTCGATCCGTTCGGCGGCGCCACCTTCCACCCGACGCTGGCCGCGAAGCTGCTCGCGAAGGTCCTATGACGCACATGGGCCTCATGGGCTATCCTTCGCGCGCTACTCGACGCCGCCCAGACGTGCCCGTCTCCTCTTGAGGGCGGCCCGAATCCGCATGGAGTCTTGTGTATTGCGTCCGATCCGAACCGTGAGAGCGGCTCTGGCCGCCCCCGTTCGACTCGCTCGGCACAATGCTGAGCAGCCACCGCGCCGTGACCCGCGTCGTGCTGGCAGCCCTTTCGTTCACGTTCATCATCGCGTTCGGCCAGCAGGCCCCGGTCACCCAGGCCGGTCCGGAAGCCGCCACGGTGGTTCCGAGGTCCCTGCTGCCGCAGAACGTCGGTGTCGGCGTCTCCACCGACAACGCCGTCACCATCGCCTTCGACGCAGCCATGAACCCCGGTTCCGTCGAGGATGCCCTCCAGGTCCTGCCCGCACAGCCCGTTGAGCTGACCTGGAGCGAGAACCTGGATCAGCTCACCGTCGCGCCCGACCCCACGGTGGCGCACCGACGAGACGTACCTCGTCGTGATCGGCGGCACTGCGCGGCGCACCGACGGGCGAGCCCTGCCCTCGGCCGCGCGCTATTCCTTCACCACCCAGACCGCACCGACCGTCTCCGACTTCCAGGTGCGCCTGGCGGACGCGAATCTGCCGCAGGGCGGCGCTCGACGCGAACGCCAAGCTGTTGGCGGCAGACGCGCTCGACGCGGATGCGCTGAGCCGGAAAGGCCATCGACGCGCTTCCGCCGACCACCACGGCGAAGGCCGTCAGCGCCACCAGCACGATCACCGTGAGCTTCTCGGAGCAGATGGACCCCGCCGACGTCGAGGCAAACTTCGCGATCACACCGGAGGTACCCGGCGAGCTCGCGTGGGAAGCCGGCCAGCTCGTCTTCCGGCCGTCCGAGCGACTCGCAGCCTGGCGCGCGCTACACGATCAGCGTGATCGGCTCACATGACCTGACCGGCAACGTGATCGGCGGCAAGGGCAACTTCTCGTTCATCGTGCAGCCCGGCGCGCAGGTCACCAAGACGCAACCCGAGGCGGACGCACTCGACGTCGAGCCGGCGACGGTCGAGCTGTGGTTCAGCCAGCCGATGGATCGTCGACGCCACGAACAAGGCCTTCGGCCTGACCGATACCGCGATCGGCGCGCTGGTCGGCGGCAACCTCATCCTGGAACGACGCCGGCACGCAGCTGGTCTACACCCCCGACACCGCCTTTCCCGGCGGCCGCAAGTACGTCGTCGCCTTCGACGGTGGCGCACGGGACGCGGATGGGAACAAGGTCGACGCCATCCCTCGCGTTCACGACCAAGGCCGCGCCGGTGGTCGCGGTCGCGCGGGCGCCGACGTCCGTGCGCAGCGCCCCGATCGTCCCCGCCGCCGCGCCGGCAACGAGCCTGGCCGGCTACGCGCTGAACCAGGTCAACGCGGCGAGAGCGGCCTACGGGTTCGCCCCGATCGTGCTCGACGCCGCCATCTCCGCGGTCGCCTCGGCGCACGCGATGGACCAGGCGATGAACGGCTACTTCAGCCACACCGGGCTCAACGGCAGCACGCGCGAGACCGCCTTCGGGCCGGTGGCGTGAGCTTCGGCTGGTCGGGCGAGAACCAGTGCTACCACATGGGCAGGAGCGAGCAGGCGACGCTCGACTGGTGCCATGCCCAGTTCATGGCCGAGCCGTACCCCGGGGAGTGGAACCACATCGCCAACATCCTCAATCCCAACGCGCGCCGCATGGGCGTCGGAATCGCGACGGTCGGCAGCACGACCGTCATCACCTGGGACTTCGCCGACTGACGCGCTTGCCGGCCGGCCGCACGCGAGCGGCTCGATCGGCAAGTCTCATCCCGCATCCACCGGCCCCGTCACACCGGCCCGCATCGGCGGTCCGGGACGGGGCCGGTGCTACACTCGCTGACCGTATGCCGCACACGAACCAGGCCGCCGGCGCCACGCTCGCCGAGTCGCCGCCCAGGACGGAGGCCTGACGCCGATGGCGAAGGCACTGGTCATCGTCGAATCACCGGCCAAGGCGCGGACGCTCGCTCGCCTGCTGGGCGATCGGTACCGCGTCGAGGCCAGCGTCGGTCATGTCCGCGATCTTCCCGAGAACGCGAGCGAGGTGCCCGCGGCGATCAAGGACAAGCCGTGGGGCCGCATGGGCGTCGACGTCGACAACGGCTTTCGGCCCGTACTACGTCATCTCCCGCGACAAGGCGAGCCGCATCCGCGACCTGCGCGCCGCCGTGAAGGATGCGCCCGAGGTGCTGCTGGCCACCGACCCGGATCGCGAGGGCGAGTCGATCAGCTGGCACCTGCTGGAGGTGCTCAAGCCGAAGGTCCCCGTCCGGCGCATCGAGTTCCACGAGATCACCGCTCGAGGCCGTCCTCAAGGCCATCGCGGAGGCGCGCGACATCGACCTGCAGCTCGTCGACGCGCAGGAGAGCCGGCGCATCGTCGACCGGCTGTACGGCTACATGGTGTCGCCCGTGCTCTGGAAGAAGGTGCAGACCGGGCTCAGCGCCGGCCGCGTGCAGAGCGTGGCGGTGCGCCTCATCGTCGAGCGCGAGGAAGCGCGCCGCGCATTCCGGACGAGCGCCTACTGGGACCTCGAGGCGCGCCTGAGCTGCCGCCGGCGACCTCGTTCACCGCCACGCTGGCTCGCGTCGGATCGTCGCGGCTCGCCACCGGCAGGGACTTCGACGCCGGCAACGGGCAGCTGAAGGACACCAGCCTGCGCCTGCTGGACGAGCGCGTCGGCCGGCGAGCTCCGAGACGCCCTGGCGCGAGCGGCTGCCGTGGTCCGTCACGCAGGTCGAGGAGCGGCCCGCCGACCCAGGGGCCCTACGCGCCGTTCACCACCTCGACGTTGCAGCAGGAGGCCAACCGGAAGCTGGGCTTCTCGGCCGACCGAACGATGAACGCCGCCCAGCGGCTCTTCCAGGAAGGCATCATCTCGTACCACCGCACGGACTCGACGACGCTGAGCGAGCGCGCGTTGGGAGAGGCGGCAGCGGCCATCCGCTCGCTCTACGGCGCCGACTACTACGGGGGGCCGCGCCAGTACCGCACGAAGGTCAAGAACGCCCAGGAGGCGCACGAGGCCATCCGGCCGACCGACTTCGGCCAGACGCCGAACGCGCTGCCCCAGCATGCCGGCCGCGACGAGGGCCGCCTCTACGACCTGATCTGGAAGCGCGCGGTCGCGTCGCAGATGGCGGATGCCCGCCTGCTGCGCACGATCGCTCGAGATCACGGCCGAGGGCCCGGATGGGCCGTGCGTCTTCACGGCGTCCGGCAAGGCGGTCCAGTTCGCGGGCTTCCTTCGCGCCTACGTCGAAGGGTCCGACGATCCCGCCGCCGAGCTCGGCGACCAGGAGACGGTCCTTCCCAAGCTCAACGTCGGCGACCAGGTCACGGCCGACGGGCCGCTTGCGCTCGACTCGCTCGACGCCAAGGGCCACGAGACGCTGCCCCCGGCGCGCTACACCGATGCGTCGCTGGTGAAGCGGCTCGAGGAGGACGGCATCGGCCGGCCGTCGACCTACGCCTCGATCATCTCGACCATCGAACGGCGCGGCTACACCTGGCGGCAGGGCAAGGCGCTCGTCCCCACCTTCACGGCGTTCGCCGTGACGCACCTGCTCAAGGAGCACTTCGCCGCCCTGGTCGAGCTGGGATTCACCGGCCAGATCGAGGAGAACCTCGACGAGATCGCGAAGGGAGAGCGAGAGCGGGACCAGTTCCTCGCCACCTTCTACAACGGTGACGGCGGCCGAGAGTGGCCCGGCCTGCGCGCGCTCGTCGAGGATGAGGCGCAGATCGAATACCCCTGATTTCGCTCGGCCAGCACCCCGACACCGGGGCGCCGGTGGTCGTTCGGATCGGGAGGTTCGGCCCGTACGTGCAGATCGGCCAGGGCGACGGCGCGCGTCAACGCGTCCGTGCCCGATGAGACGCCACCGGCCGACTTCACGCTCGAGCAGGCGATCGAGCTCGTCGAGGCGCGCGCGAAGGGACCGGCCAGCCTCGGCGAGGACCCGGTCTACGGACTCCCCGTCTACGTCATGACCGGCAGCTACGGGCCGTACGTGCAGCTCGGCGAGACGCCGGAGAAGGGCAGCAAGGAGAAGCCACGTCGGGCATCGCTCGCCCGGGACGACAGCGAGTCCTCCCTGACGCTCGAGCGCGCGCTCGAGCTGCTGTCGCTGCCGCGGCTGGTCGGCCTCGACCCGGAGACGGATGAGGAGATCACCGCGAACTTCGGCCGGTTCGGACCGTACGTGAAGCGCGGCGACGAGTTCCGATCGCTGGCATCCGACCCGGCGGTCTTCGAGGTCACGCTCGATGAGGCGATCGAGCTCCTGAAGCAGGAGAAGCGCCTCGCGGCGCGCGGCCACCAAGAAGGTGCTGCGCGATCTCGGCGCGCATCCCGCGTCGGGAGCCACCGTGCAGCTCATCGAGGGCAGGTACGGCCCGTACGTGACCGACGGGACCACGAACGCCTCGCTCCCGAAGGACATGACGCGCCGACGAGATCGCGCTCGACGCGCGCCGTGGAGCTGCTCGTAGCGCGCGAGGGCTGCCCCGAAGAGCGGACGCGGCGCGCAAGGCCGCCACCAAGCGACCCCGCCGCGCGACGAGGCACGACACGCCGGCCCACCGCCCGCAAACGTCAGGCATGATGTCGGCGTTCCTCGCCGCTTGGAATTGAAGGTGACAGAGGAAGCCGCGACCACGGAGCTGCCGGCCGGTTCGGCGCGGCGCGCGCTCGCGTCCTTCCTGGAGGGCCTGCGCGGCCGCAACGCGTCCGCCGGGACGGTCACCGAGTACCGCCGCCACGCGACCGAGTTCCTTGCCTTCCTTGATGCAGCGCGGCGTCGACTGGCGCGCCCCCGACCGCGCCACGGTGCGCGTCCTACCTGTCCACGCTCGCCGACCGAGAGCTGGCGGCGACGTCGGTCGCCGGCCGCCTGGCCGCGGTGCGCTCGCTCTACCGCCACGCGCTGCGCAACGGACGGATCGAGACCGATCCACTCGCCGGCGTGCGCGCCCCGCGACGCCCTTCGCGGCTGCCGCGCGTGCTCTCGGTCGACGAGGCGGAGCAGCTCGTCACCGCGCCGCGGCGCCTGCCGAGCCGTGACGAGGCGCTGGCGAGGCGCGACGAGGCGATGCTGGAGCTGCTCTACGCGACCGGCATGCGCATCAGCGAGCTCGCCGGCCTCACCATCGATCGCGTCGACCTCGAGCGTCGCCGGCTGCGCGTCACCGGCAAGGGCAACAAGGAGCGCCAGCTCCTGTTCGGCGCGCCGGCGGCGGCGGGCGCTGCGCGGCTACCTCAGCGCCGCGCGGCCGATCCTGGCCGCGCGCGGCGACGGCGGCCGGGCCGTCTTCCTGAACGCGAACGGCGCGCCGTTGAGCGTCGCGCGGCGCTCGCGGCGTGATCGGCAAGTGGGTCGAGGCGGTCGGGTGCGCCGAGCCGGACCAGCCCGCACACCCTGCGGCACTCGTTCGCCACGCACCTGCTCGAGGGCGGGGCCGACCTCCGCGTCGTGCAGGAGCTGCTCGGGCACGCGAACCTGCAGACGACGCAGATCTACACCCACCTCTCGGACGCGGCGCTGCGCAGCGCCTATCGCGACGCGCATCCTCGCGCCGGGCGGGGCCCGAGCGGGCGGTCCGCCCGGTGAAGGGGGCCGGCGAGGGCCCGACGCCCTCGGTCGCGCCACCACCGGAGCCCGGCTCGCCGGCCGGCGGCGGCCTCTCGACCGGGGGAGTGCTCGTCACCGCCAGCCTGATCCTCACGGTGGCGGCGCTCGCCAGCCGCCTGCTCGGCTGGATTCGGCTGCTCGTCATCGGCAGCCAGTTCGGCGCCAGCCGCGAGCTGGACGCCTACTTCGCCGCCTTCCGCATCCCCGACGCGATCTTCCAGCTGGTGGTCGCCGGGGCGCTGTCGGCCGCCCTGATCCCGGTCTTCTCGAGCTATCGCGCGCGCGGGGAGGAGGCCGAGGCGTGGCAGCTCGCCAGCAGCGTCATCAACCTCGTCCTCATCGCCCTCGCCGCCTTCAGCCTGCTGATGGCGATCTTCGCGCCGGTCCTCGTGCCGATCGTGGCGCCCGGCTTCGATGCGCCGACCACCGAGCTGACGATCCGGATGACGCGCGTGATGCTGATCAGCCCGGTGCTCATCGGGATGGGTGCCGTGGTCACCGGGATCCTGAACAGCTACCAGCAGTTCACCGTGCCGGCCATCGCGCCGCTGGTCTACAACCTTGCGATCATCTTCGCCGCCATCTTCCTGGCGCCGATCATGGGGGTCGAGGGCCTGGCCGTCGGCGTCGCCATCGGCTCGCTCGCGCACCTCGCGGTCCAGCTCCCGAACCTGGCACGGGTGGGGCAGCGCTACGACCTGACGATCGGCCTCTCGCACCCCGGCGTGCGACGGGTGGCCTGGCTGATGGGACCGCGCACGCTCGGCCTGGCGGCCGGGCAGATCAACTTCCTGGTCAGCACCGTCCTCGCCTCCGGCCTGCCGGAGGGCAGCCTGACCGCGTACAACTACGCCTTCCAGCTGAGCCAGATCCCGGTGGGGGTCATCGGCGTCAGCATCGCGGTGGCGCTCTTCCCGACGCTGAGCCAGGACGCCGCGCTGGGGCGCATCGGCGAGATCAGGCGGCAGGTGGCCGGCGCCGTTCGGGTGCTCATCTTCGTGGCGGCGCCGCTGACCGCGATCATGATCGTGCTGCGCGAGCCGCTGACCTCGGTCTTCTACCAGTACGGCCTGTTCAGCCAGTCGGCCACCGACCGGACCGCGAGCACGCTCCTCTTCTTCGCGCTCGGGCTGGTCGGGCACATCGTCGTCCACGTCCTGGCCCGTGCCTTCTACGCCATGCAGGACACCAAGACGCCCGTCGCCTGGGCGATCATGGCGGTGGCCATCAACGTGCCGCTGATGGCCCTGCTGGTGGGACCGATGGGCGTCGAGGGCCTCGCGCTGGCGCTCTCGATCAGCTCGGTGCTCGAGGTCATCGGACTGCTCTGGTTCCTGCGCCGCCGAATCGAGTCGGTGGACGAGTCGGCCATCATCCGCACCGTCGGCGCGATCCGCGGTTGCCGGGCTGGCCGCGGCGCTGCTGATGTTCGGTGGCCTGACGCTCGTCGAGACCTCGCTTGCTGGCATCCTCGAGAACACCGTGGGACGACTCCTCGTGCTCCTGGTCCTCTCCGCCGCCGGCGGAGCCATCTTCCTGCTGGTCGCGGCGGCGCTGCGCTCGCCCGAGCTGGACCAGCTCCGCGGCATCCTGTCGCGACGGCGCCGGAGGAGCGCGTGATCCAGTTCCGACCGGCCACCGAGGCCGATGCCGACGCCTGGCAGACGTTCCTCGCCGCAACCGGCTCGGGAGACTTCCTCCACGACTGGGCCTGGGCCGACGTCGCCGCCTTCGACGGCCAGCCGCAGCGCCGCTACGTGCTGACCGACGACGAGGCGATCGTCGCCCTGGTGGCGGCGCAGGAGCGGCCGCTCGTCGCCGGCCGAGCCTTCTGGTACGTCCCGCACGGCCCGGTGCTCGACTGGGAGCGCGCCGGCGGCTGCGGAGCGAGTGCGCGCGCTGCGCATCGGCCTGCGCATCGCGGCAAAGCAGCATCGCGCCATCGCGGTCAAGCTCGAGCCGCGCATCGCGCAGCGGGTCGGCCGAGGCTCGGCGCTGCTGCGCGGCTTCCGACACGCGCCAGACACCCTCCAGGTCGGGCAGACTCGGATCGTGGAGCTTGCCGACGACGAGGCGCTGCTGGCCGGCTTCGACAAGGACACGCGGTATGCCGTGCGCCGCGCCGAACGCGAGGGGGTCGGGGTGACGGTGGTCGAGGACGGCAGCGACTCGCGCGCCATCGACGACCTCCATGGCCTGGTCGTCGAGACGCAGCGGCGCGCCGGCTTCCCGCTGCCACCGCTCGAGCGATACCGGGTGGCGTGGCGCGCGCTGGCCGGCGCCGGACGGGCCGCCATCCTCGAGGCGCGTCGCGATGGCGAGCTGCTCGCCTCGGGCATGGTCGTCTTCGAGGGCATCGCGCTCGTACTACCTGTTCAGCGGCTCCCGCCGCGAGGAGCGCGGCGAGCCGAAGCACTACGCCAGCTATGCGCTGCAGTGGGCGATGATGCGGCTGGCGCGAGATCGCGGCGTCACCCATCACGACCTGTGGGGCGTCGCGCCGCCGGGCGCCGGACCCGACCACGCGTGGCACGGCGTCGGCCTCTTCAAGAAGGGCTTCGGCGGCGAGGAGGTGGCGTGGGCCGGCAGCTGGGACCTGGTCGTGGACCCGGCCCTCTACCGCCTCCGCACGGCGACCGGCATGCTGCGCGGCTGGGCTGCGCCGCCTGCGCCGATGACCGAGGAGACGACGGATGGGCCTCGGCGCGCTGACCGACGCCGTGGCGTCCCGAGCGCGTCATCGGCATCCCGGTCGGCGAGGTGACGGCGCTCGCCTACGACTCCCGCGCGGTTGACGCCCGGCACGCTCTTCTTCGCCGTCCCCGGCGTCCACGTGGACGGGCACGACTTCGCCGCCGCCGCCGTCGAAGCGGGCGCCATCGGCCTCGTTGTCGAGCGCGAGCTCCCGGGCATCACCGTCCCGCAGCTGGTGGTCGACCGGACCCGCCGTGCCCTGGCCGATGCGGCGGACGAGTGGTTCGGCCGCCCGTCGGAGCGGCTGACGGTCATCGGCGTGACCGGGACGGATGGCAAGTCGACCGTCACCGCGCTCACCGCCGAGATGCTGTGGGGCTGCCGATGGCACCCCGGCCAGATCGGCACGGTGTTCACCGGCATCTTCGACGACCTCGAGCCGAACCTCCAGCGCAACACGACGCCGGAAGCGCTCGAGCTCCAGGAGCTGCTGGCGCGGATGGTCGCCGCCGGCAACGACAGCGTGGTCATGGAGGCGACCTCGCACGGGCTGGCGCTGGAACGGACGCGCAACTGCCGCTTCGACGTCGGGCGTGGTGACGACGGTGACCAGCGAGCATCTCGAGTTCCACGGCACGCTCGACAACTATCGAGCGGCGAAGGCGCGCCTGGTCGAGGAGGCGCCGATCGCCGTGCTCAATGCCGATGACGCGAGCTTCGACTACTTCCGCGAGCGAGCGCGCGATCGCGTCATCACCTACGGCATCGACGTTGCCGCCGACCTGCGCGCCGGCGACCTGGAGGCGGACGCGACCGGCACGCGATTCCATCTCGAGTCGCCGCGCTGGCATGGCGACGTCCGCATCGGCTTGCCGGGCCGGTTCAACGTCTCGAATGCGCTGGCCGCGCTTGGGAGCGATCGAGGCGCTCGGGCTCGACGTCGCATCACGCCTCGTTGGCGCTGCACGGACACGGCCGGCGTGCCGGGCCGGATGGAGCGGGTCGATGCCGGCCAGCCGTTCACCGTCATCGTCGACTACGCGCACACGGCCGACTCGCTGCGCAAGGTGCTCGAGGTCCTCCGCCCGCTCGCTACGGGCCGGCTCGTCGTCGTGTTCGGCTCGGCGGGGGAGCGCGATCCCACCAAGCGCGCACCGATGGGCCGTGTCGCGGCCGAGCTCGCCGACCTCGTGGTGGTGACCGACGAGGACCCGCGGCTCGAGGACCCGCGCGCGATCAACGAGGCGATCGCGGACGGCGCCCGCGTCGCCGGTGCGCGGGACGGCGAGACCCTCTGGGTCGATCGACGACCGGCGCGACGCGATCGGGCGCGCGATCGGGATGGCTCGCGAGGGCGACGTCGTCCTGCTTGCCGGGAAGGGCCACGAGCGGAGCATCGTCTACGGCACCGAGCCGCGACCCTGGGACGAGGCCGGCGCGGCGCGCGAGGCCCTGGCCGACGCCGGATGGGGCGGCCGATGACGTCCGCCGAGCTCCACGCCTGGCGCGTCACCGATCCAGCGACGTGGAACGCGTTCGTCGAGGGCGCTCCCGTATCACGCGTTCCCGCAGCTGTGGGAGTGGGGCGAGGTGCGAGCGATGGGCGGCTGGCGGCCGGTGCGCCTCGCCATCGGTCCCGATCGCGAGCGGCCGCTGGCCGGGGCCCAGCTCCTGCTGCGCCGGATGCCGGTGCTCGGCTGGCACCTTGCCTATGTGCCGCGCGGACCGATCGGCGACCTCGACGACCCAGCCGTGCGCGCCGCGCTGGTGGCGGCGATGCGCTCGCTCGGCGCCGCGGAGAAGATCGCCACCGTCCGCGCAGACCCGGAGGCACGTCTCGACACGCCGTATGGTCGCGCGCTGCTCGAGGCGCCGTGGCGCGCCGCGCCAAAGGTCCAACCACCCACCACGCGCGTCATCGACCTGACCGTCGGCGAGGAGGCGCTGCGCGCCAACCTCAAGCGCAAGCATCGGCAGTACGTGAACAAGGCCGAGCGTGGCGGCGTGACGATCGAGCGCTTCGACGGTGCCACGCCGGCCGAGGTCATCGGTCCGGCGTTGGCCGACTTCAACCGCATCTATCAGTTCACTGCCGAACGTGCCGGATTCGTCGCCCGCCAGGCCTTCTACTACGAGCGCGTCTGGTCGATCTTCGCGCCGACCGGGCGGGTGCGGCTGAGCTTCGCGCGTCCTTGACGGCGAGCGCGTTGCCACGATCTTCCACTTCACCTGCGGCGACCGCGCCGTCGAGGCCTACGGCGGCATGACCGATGCCGGCGCCGAGGCGCGCGCCAACTACCTCCTGAAATGGGCGGCCATCAGCGACTTCGCGCGCGAGAGCTTCGCCGTGTACGACATGTGGGGGCTCGCCACCGGCGGCATCCGGCAGTTCAAGGAGGGATTCGGCGGCGAGGAGATCGAGTACGTCGGCGCGCGCGACCTCTCCCTGCGTGCGCCGATGGACCTCGCATTGCGGCTGGCGATTCCCGCCTATGGCCTGGCCCAGCGCGCCCGCCTCAAGCTGCTCGGCCGCGACGGCGGCCCCGAGGCTACCGATGTCGGCTGATCCCGGGCTGCTCCATCCGGCCGTGCGTGCGCAGCTCGCCGCGCTCGGCGCGGCGTTCGAGGTGATGGAGTGCGATCCCGCGCTGGCCGACACGGCAGCCTTCGTCGAGGCCTACGGCGTGCCGCTGGATCAGAGCGCCAACACGATCGTCGTCGCCTCGAAGGGCGCCGAGCCGATCTTCGCCGTTTGCGTCCTGCTGGCCACCACCTCGCTCGACGTCAACCGGGTCGTGCGGCGCGAGATGGGCGTGCGGAAGGCCTCCTTTGCCGGCGCCGATCCGGTGCGCGCGCTGACCGGCATGGAGATCGGCGGCGTGACGCCATTCGGGCTGCCTGAGGATCTGCCGATCCTGGTCGATGCCCGCGTCATGGAGCCCGCCATGGATCGTGCTCGGCGGCGGCAATCGGAGCTCGAAGCTGAAGCTGGCGCCGGATGCCCTTCGCAGCCTGCCGTCGGTTCGTGTGATCGAGGGTCTGGCCTTCGAGCGCTGAAGCAGGACGGGACTTCCGCGCCATCGGGCTCTGAGCGTGGCGCGTGCTAGGATCGGGAGTCCTATGGCGCAGCTGGCACGCTTCTCCCCGGCGGCCGTCGTGCAACGGATCACGCGCGGCGGCGACGCCGTGGGCGAGCGCCTCCACACCATCGACGAGATCGTCGCCGAGGCCAGGAAGCACCGGCCGAACGTCGACGAGAGCCTGATCCGGCGCGCGTACGAGACCGCCTCCGCCGCGCACGAGGGCCAGCTCCGCGGGTCGGGCGAGCCGTATGTCACGCACCCCGTCGAGGTGACCTACTACCTCGCGACGCTGCAGATGGATGCCGAGACGCTCGCCGCGGCGCTGCTGCACGACGTGCCGGAGGACACCGACTACACGCTCGCCGAGCTCGAGAAGCGGTTCGGCCGCGAGGTGGCGCGGCTGGTGGACGGCGTGACGAAGCTCTCCAAGTTCGGCAGCGCGCGGACGATGGAGGAGCAGCAGGCCGAGAACATCCGGAAGATGTTCATGGCCATGGCCGAGGACGTGCGCGTCGTCATCATCAAGCTCGCCGACCGGCTCCACAACATGCGCACGCTCGAGTTCCTGCCCGAGGACAAGCAGCAGCGGATCGCCCGCCAGACGATGGAGATCTACGCGCCGCTGGCGCATCGGCTGGGCATGTGGCAGATCAAGTGGGAGCTCGAGGACCTGGCATTCAAGTACCTCGAGCCGGAGAAGTACCGCCAGCTGGTCGAGATGCTCACCGACCGGCGCCGGGCGCGCGAGAGCTTCATCAACAAGAGCATCGGGATCCTGCGCAAGGAGCTCGCCAAGGTCGGGATCACGGCCGAGATCAGCGGCCGCCCGAAGCACCTGTACTCCATCGCCAAGAAGATGGAGCGCAAGGGGTCCGAGTTCACCGAGATCTACGACCTGCACGCCATCCGCGTGCTCGTGGCCGACGTGAAGGACTGCTACGCCGCCCTCGGCGTCGTGCACTCCCTGTGGCGACCGGTGCCGGGCCAGTTCGACGACTACATCGCCATGCCGAAGGCGAACATGTACCAGTCGCTGCACACGGCGGTCATCGGTCCCGAGGCGAAGCCGCTCGAGGTCCAGATCCGGACCTACCAGATGCACGAGGTGTCGGAGGCGGGGATCGCGGCCCATTGGCGCTACAAGGAGGGGAGCCGCGGCGACCGGCGCTACGACGAGAAGCTGGCCTGGGTTCGGCAGCTGATCGACTGGCAGCGCGAGGTGGTGGACGCCACCGAGTTCGTGGAGGGCCTCAAGCTCGACGTCTTCCAGGACCAGGTGTTCGTGTTCACGCCGAAGGGCGACGTCAAGGACCTGCCCGCGGGCGCCACCACCCTCGACTTCGCCTACCGCATCCACACCGATGTCGGCCATCGCACCATCGGCGCCAAGGTGAACAACCGGCTGGTGCCGCTCGACTACAAGCTGCGCAACGGCGACATCGTCGAGATCGTGACCACCAAGGCGGCGCATGGCCCGTCGCGCGACTGGATGAACATCGTCCGCACCAGCCATGCCCGCGAGAAGATCCGGGCCTGGTTCAAGCGCCAGCAGCGCGACGAGAACATCACGCAGGGCAAGGAGCTGCTCGACCGGGAGCTGCGACGCCTCGCCCACGAGACGCTGGCATCGGTCGACGCCACCAAGCTGGCCGAGATCGCGACGCAGTACCGATACAAGGAGATGGACGACTTCTACGCCGCCATCGGCTACGGAGCCGTCTCGTCGGCGAGCGTGGTGAGCAAGCTCGAGATCCACGACGACGCCGCGATCACGCTCCCCGAGGAGGCACCGCCGGCCTCGCCGTCCACGACCGGCGTGAAGGTGAAGGGCGTCGGCGACCTGCTGGTGCGTTTCGCCAAGTGCTGCTCGCCGATCCCCGGCGACGAGATCACCGGCTACGTGACGCGGGGCAAGGGCGTGACGGTGCACCGCGCGTCGTGTCCATCGGTCCTGTCCGAGCGGGACATCGAGCGGCTGATCGACGTCGAGTGGGAGCTGGCCGGACAGCAGACCTACCCGATCACGGTGCGCATCTCCGCGCTCGACCGGCCGGGCCTGCTCAACGAGATCACCAACGTCGTCGCCGAATACAAGGTCAACATCGTGGCGGCGTCGGTGGCCACCCATCCCGACGGCACGGCGGTCATCACCGCCACCTTCAAGGTGGAGTCGCTCCAGCAGCTC
Source organism: uncultured Chloroflexia bacterium (assembly GCA_963789435.1). Taxonomy (GTDB): domain Bacteria; phylum Chloroflexota; class Limnocylindria; order QHBO01; family QHBO01; genus JACDBZ01. The sequence continues at coordinate 336,681 of CAWBKO010000001.1, read as the reverse complement.
GCCCGCGTCCTCGCCAAGATCGAGCGGCTGCGCGACATCACCAGCGTCACGCGCGAGGCTCGGTAGGGACCATGAGAGGCGATCGCGTCGAGGCCGTCGTCGATACCGGGCAGGGCGGCACCCAGACCTTCGAGATCGTTGCCACGCGCGCCGGGCGGCGCATCGAGGTCACGACCGCCCGCGGCGTGGTCGAGGTCAGCGAGGTGACGCGCGGCGGCACGCCCGTCCGCACCGGACGCTTCATGGCCAGCCGGCTCGTGGCATTGGTGGAGCACCCAGCCGCTGAGGGCCGCGACCGTCCGGTCGACGTTTCGACCCGTCGCCGAATGCGAGCCGGTTCGACCGAGGAGTAGCCGTCCGGGCCGATAGACTGCGGCCCATGGCCCGCCAGATCACTGCGCCGCGCGGCACGCGCGATCTGCTGCCCGAGGAGACCCCCGCGTGGAGCCACGTCGAGGACGTTCGCGCGCGACCTCGCGCCGCCGCTACGCGTTCGAGCGCTTCGAGATCCCCCTCTTCGAGCGCATCGAGCTGTTCGCGCGCGGGCTCGGCGAGAGCAGCGACGCGGTCGAGAAGGAGATGTTCCGGGTCTCCGGCGCAAAGGGCAGCGAGGAAGAGGCGGCGCCCTGGGCGCTCCGGCCGGAACCGACCGCCGGGATCGTCCGCGCGTTCATCGAGCACGGCATGCACGTCAGGCCCGGGCCGCTGCGCCTGACCCTCATCGGCCCCATGTTCCGCTACGACCGACCGCAGGCCGGCCGCTTCCGCCAGTTCAGCCAGTGGGACGTCGAGGTCATCGGCGATGCGGGTCCCGCCGTGGACGCCGAGCTGATCGAGCTCGGCCATCGGTTCTACGCGGAGGTCGGCCTCCGGGACGTGGTCGCTCACGTCAATTCGATCGGCGACGCGACATGCCGGCCGGCTTACCGGGAGGTGTTGATCGAGTACTTCGCGTCCCACGAGGAGCGGCTCACCGAGGATTCGCGGCGGCGCCTGCGGGTCAATCCGCTCCGCGTGCTGGACGACAAGGACCTGGCCGCCGATCTGGCGGCCGGCGCGCCGCGCGCGATCGATCACCTGTGTGACGCCTGCCGCGAGCACTTCGACGGCGTTCGGTCTCTGCTTGACGCGCTCGGCGTGCGGTACGAGGTCGACCATCGGCTCGTCCGCGGCCTCGACTACTACACGCGGACCGCGTTCGAGTTCTACGTCGCCGGCCGGGAGGGCCAGCAGCAGGCGATCGGTGCCGGGGGGCGCTATGACGGCCTGGTGGAGCTGCTCGGTGGGCGGCCGACGCCGGGGATCGGTTTCGGGCTGGGCCTCGACCGCACCGTGCTCGCCCTGCAGGAGCAGGGCGTGACGCCGCCACAACCCGCGCCCCTCGTCGCGGTGATCGGCGCAACCGAGGACCAGGCTCACCGGCTGCGCGTGGCGGCAACCCTGCGGGAAGCCGGGCTGGCTGTGCGTCCCGACGGCTCGTCTCGGAAGCTCGGCAAGCAGCTCGAATCGGCGGCCAAGGCAGGCGCGCGTTGGGCGGTCATCATCGGCGAGGGCGAGGCGTTGGCGCTGAAAGACCTCGACAGCGGCGAGCAGCGCGACGATGTGGCGCTCGAGGACGTGATCTCCGCCGTCAGCGAATGAAGCCGGCGCCGATGGTGATCGTGATGCTCGCCACGATGCCCATCAGCACCACCATGACCAGCACGCCGGCCGTGTAGCCGAACGCATAGCGGCGGGGGCGATCGCCCAGCTCGTCGCGCAGCGCCGAGAGCGGACCGACGGCATCGCCGCCGGCTGTCGCCGCCCGACGCGCCTCGGCGGCCGCGACCATCGCGCGAGCGGCCAGCCGCCGTTCCTCGTCCTCGATCCCGTCGACGGCGCGACGCATCTCGGCCAGATCCGCGGGCTCGTCGGACCACCATGACACCCACTCGGCCAGCGCCTCGCGCTCGAATCGCTGCCATGCGGTATCGGCGGGGAGCAAGGCGAGGCGCTCTCGTGCCTCGTCGAGCCGCCCGTTCGCGGCCAGCAGCTCGACCCGCAGCGGCCGGAGGCCCATCGTGTCGGGCAGCACGTCGACCATCGCCGGTGTGGCGCGCGGCAGCGCGGTCAGGCGGTGACCCAGCTCGTCCTGCCAGCGCTCCGACTCCCAACCGTTGAGCCAGGTCATGACGTCGTACGCGCGACGGACGCTCGCCGGCTGAACGAGCAGCCAGAGGGGTGCCATCACGGCCACGAAGACCGCCGCGCTGGCGAGTTGGCGCAGCGGCGGTCCGACCACCGGAGCCAGCAGCCCGTCCGCGACGTAGGACGCGACAAGACCGCCGGCGAGGCCGATTGCCGCGGGTCGGATCGGCCCGAAGGACTCGGCGCGCTTGAATGCCTCGTTCAGCGCACGCCTGCGATCGGGACGAAACGGCTGGGCGGCCACTCATCGCACCTCGGCGGTCAGCAGGCAACAGGAATTCGGCGACTTCGGGGTCGGCTCATCGGCGGGCCATGATAGCCGCAGGTGATCGGCTACCATGACCGCTCCCATGAGCACCAGCTTCCGTACCCAGACCTGTGGCGAGCTGCGTGCCGAGCACGTCGGCCAGCGCGTCACGTTGGCCGGATGGGTGCATCGCCGGCGCGACCATGGCCACCTCGCCTTCTTCGACCTGCGGGATCGCCACGGGATCACGCAGGTGGTGACGAACGCCGATGAGGCCGCTGCGGCCCACGCCGAGGCGGAGCCGGCCCGGAGCGAGTGGGTGGTGCAGGTCGAGGGGATCGTGCGGCATCGGCCCGAGGGAACGACCAACGCCGACCTCGCCACCGGGGAGGTCGAGGTCGCGGTGGATCGGTTCGTCGTGCTCAACCCGTCGAAGGTGCCGCCCGTTCTACATCAACGAGGAGCAGCCCGGCCTGGACGAGTCGCTTCGCCTGAAGCACCGGTACCTGGACCTGCGCCGGCCGCCGATGCAAGGGCGGATGCTCCTTCGCGCGCGTCTGGCGTCGGCCATTCGGGCGGCGCTCGAGGACGAGGGCTTCGTCGAGATTGAGACGCCGACCCTCATTCGGTCCACGCCCGAGGGAGCTCGCGACTTCGTGGTGCCCTCGCGGCTGCGTCCGGGCGAGTTCTACGCACTGCCGCAGTCGCCGCAGCAGCTCAAGCAGCTGCTCATGGTGGCCGGCTACGACCGCTACTACCAGCTCGCGCACGCGTACCGCGACGAGGACATGCGCGGCGACCGCCAGCCGGAGCACACCCAGGTCGACATCGAGATGAGCTTCGTGACCGAGGAGGACGTGATCTCGACCGTCGAGCGCGTCGTGACCCGCGTGGCGAAGGAGGTGCTGCCCGAGCGGCCGATCCTCGCCGAGCCGTTCCCGCGCCTGACCTACGCCGAGGCAATGGACCGATATGGGTCCGACAAGCCCGACATCCGCTTCGGGCTCGAGCTCGTGAACATCACCGATGCGGTTCGCGAGAGTCGACTTCCGTGTCTTCAGTGAGCCGATCGCGGCCGGCGGCGCCGTCCGCGCCATCGTGGCGCCGGGATGCGGCGACTACTCACGCAAGCAGCTCGACGAGCTGATCGACCTGGCGAAGCGCCACGGCGCGAAAGGCCTCGTCCACCTCTCGGTTCAGGCGGACGGCGCGCTGCACGGGCCGGCCGCGAAGTTCCTCGAAGGCCGCGAGGCGGAGCTGCTCGAGGCGACGGGGGCCTCCGCCGGCGACCTGATCCTCATCGTCGCCGACGCCGATCCGATCAGGAGCGCCGAGGCGCTCGGCCACGTTCGGCTCGAGATGGGCGACCGGCTGGGCGAGCGCCGTCCCGGAGTCCTTGCCTACGTCTGGGTGCACCGCTTCCCGATGTTCACGTGGGAGGAGGAGGGCCAGCGCTGGGACGCCACCCACAACCCGTTCAGCGCGCCGGTGCCCGAGGACATCGCCCTCATGGACTCCGATCCTGGCGCCGTCCGAGCCCAGCAGTACGACCTGGCGCTCAACGGGTGGGAGTCCGGCGGTGGATCGGTCCGCATTCACCAGCGAGACCTGCTCGAGAAGGCGTTCGGGCTCATGGGCCACAGCATCGAGGGCATGCGCGACCAGTTCGGCGCCCTGCTCGACGCGCTCGAGTACGGCGCCCCGCCCCACGGCGGGATCGCCATCGGCCTCGACCGATGGGCCGCCCTCTTCGCCGAGGTCGACAACATCCGCGAGGTGATGGCCTTCCCGAAGACGCAGTCGGGGACCGATCTCATGATGGGCGCGCCCTCGCCGATCTCGCCCAAGCAGCTCGACGAGCTCCGCCTCCGCATCGTCGAGGACGACTGAGGCGGGTCGGACCGCCGAGCCGATCCTGGTTCTTGTCGGCAGCGGTGGCCACGGGATGCAGCGCTGGTCCTGGCCCAGTCGTGGAACAAGGCCCCGCCGACCCCGCCGCCGAGATGCGCCCCGACCTGATGGTGGCGGATCCAAACGAAATCTCGCCTGGGGGCGTCGTCGCCTTGACGTTCCCCGAGGAGACCGTGCGCGGTGTCCTCTTCGTTCTCGAGGAGCGGGTCGGCGAGGTCGTACGCCCTTCGTTACAACCTGTTTTCCGACGGTCCGGGTGCGGGCTGGGAGCGATCGTGGCTACCTGCGGACCAGGAGGCGGTGGTGGTGCCAGACATTGGGGTCGGCGGGCCAGGACCGGACCGTGTGCCGATCCCCGAGCCCGCGAGATCGGGCGACTACCGGATCTGCACCGGCAACAGCGCGGACAACTTCTGCACCCCGATCGATATCGGCGATTGACTCAGTCCTCGGCGGGCAGGTAGCTCCCATCGGCGTCGTGGGTCTCGCGGCCGGTGAGAGCCGGGTTGAATACGCAGACCAGGCGCAGCGGCGAGATGACGCGGATGCGTGTGCCGGTCGTGCTCGGGCGAGTAGGCCGAGCCGGGACCGATGCGGTGCGACGACGCCGGTGTCGCGCTCCGTGATCTCGGCCTCGCCCTCGATGACGAAGCAGGCCTCGAGGTGATGCTTGTACCAGAGGTTCATCTCGGCGCCGGCGTCGACTGTCGTCTCCGACAGCGAGAAGCCGAGGCCGTCGTCGCGCACCAGCAGCCGCTGCGCGCGCCAGCCATCGCCGCGCACGTCCGCTCCGTGCCGGTGATCTCATCCAGGGTCCGAACGATCATGCGCACACCTCAGCCACGTTGGGCGGATCTTACGGTTTCACGCCGTTTGCGCACGGGCGCAACGAACAACGAAGGAGAGGCCCACATCGCCCAAACGGCCACCAATGTTTGCGACCTGGGGTGAATCGAAGCTCGGATCGGCTCCAGCGTCGTCGGTAGTTGCGCCCCAGCGCAAACGGGAACTTGACACGGCCCGCGAACGCACGTCAGGCGGCCGCGGCCTATCATCGCTCCGATGGCGATCTACCTCGATCACGCGGCCACCTCGCCCCTCCGACCACCCGTGCTGGAGGCGATGCTGCCGTACCTCACCGAGCACGCTGGCAACCCGTCGAGCCTGCACGCGGCCGGGCGTCGCGCGCGCCAGGGGGTCGACGAGGCGCGGGAGACGATCGCGCAGCTGATCGGCGCACAGCCGCGCGAGATCGTGTTCACCGGCGGCGGCACCGAGGCCGACAACCTGGCCGTCAAGGGCGTCGGCTGGGCGGCGACCGGGCGCGGACGCCACGTCATCACCACCGCGGTCGAGCACAAGGCGATCCTCAACTCCGTCGCCATCCTCGAGCGGAGCGGCTTCGACGTCACCGTCCTGCCCGTGGACCGATACGGCCGCGTCGACCCGATCGACGTCGCCGCCGCGCTGACCGAGCGCACGACGCTGGTGAGCGTCATGGCCGCCAACAACGAGGTCGGGACGCGTCAGCCGGTCGCCGCCATCGGCGAGATCGTGCGCGGGCACGCGGCGCGCTTCCACGTTGACGCGGTGCAGCTGGCCGCCCATGAGCCGATCGACGTCAATGCCTGGCAGGCGGACCTCGTCAGCCTCTCGGCGCACAAGCTCGGCGGGCCGCAGGGCGTTGGCGCGCTCTTCGTGCGGCGCGGCACGCAGCTCCTGCCGCAGCTCCAGGGCGGGTCGCAGGAGCGCCAGCGGCGCGCCGGCACCGAGAACGTGGCCGGCATCGTCGGATTCGGTCGCGCCTTCGCGCTGGTCCACGCGGACCCTGAGGCGCGAGCCGCTGAAGCCGATCGGCTCGGGAATCTGAGCGCGCGCCTCGTCGAGGGCCTGCTCGCGTTCGAGGGCGTGACGCTGACCGGGCATCCGGAGGATCGGCTCCCGAACAACGTCAGCGTCGTGATCGACGGCGTCGAGGGTGGCGATCTCGTCGCGGCGCTCGACCTCGAGGGCGTCGAGACCTCCACCGGCAGCGCGTGCACCTCCGGCAGCACCGAGCCGAGCCACGTCCTGCTGGCGATGGGCTTCGACCCGGGCATTGCGCACGGGTCGCTGCGCCTCACGCTCGGCCCGGAGACCACGGACGCCGACATCGACGCGACGCTGGCCGCGCTGCAGCTCGTCCTGCCCCGCCTTCGCGCGTCGCGCGGCGTTCAGCCACAGGCGGCGGTGCCGGCATGAGCCGCGTCGTCGCCGCCATGAGCGGTGGCGTCGACTCGTCGGTTGCCGCCGCGCTCCTGGCCCAGCAGCGGGGCGAGGACGAGGTCATCGGCGTCTGGATGCGCACGCACGCCGACCTGCCGGAAGGCTACGAGCTCTCCCGCTCGTGCTGCTCGCCGGACGCCGCCGACGACGCGCGTCGCGTGGCCCAGCTGATCGAGATCCCGTTCTTCACGCTCAACGTGGAGCGCGAGTTCGGCGAACGCGTGATCGACACCTTCGTCGACGCCTACCTCGACGGCGCCACGCCGAACCCGTGCCAGGCGTGCAACCAGTACATCAAGTTCGACGAGCTGCTGCACCGCGGCCTGGCCGCCTACGGAGCCGATGCGGTCGCCACCGGCCACTACGCGCGGCTCGAGTACCGCGACGGCCGCTGGCGCCTCCTGCGCGCCGCCGATGCCGACAAGGACCAGACCTACTTCCTGTGGGTGCTCGACCAGGACCAGCTGGCACGCACGCGCTTCCCGCTCGGCGACCTGACGAAGCCGGAGGTGCGGAAGATCGCGTCCGAGCTCAAGCTGCCGACGGCGGACAAGCCGGAGAGCCAGGAGATCTGCTTCGTCCCGCTCGGCGACTACCGCGCGCTGCTCGAGGAGCGCCGCGGCTACGCGGGCGACCCGGGACCGATCGTCGACGTCGACGGCACGCGCGTCGGCACGCACACCGGCTACGCCCACTACACCGTGGGCCAGCGCCACGGGCTCGGGGTCGCGCTGGGTGAGGCGGTCTACGTCCGCGAGGTCCTGCCCGCCACCAACACCCTGGTCATCGGCCGTCGCGACGAGATCGCGCAGCGCACCTTCACGGTTCACGATGCGCGGTTCACGGCGGGCGAGCCGCCAGCGGAGCGCTTCGACGCATCGGTCCGCATCCGGCATCGCGCGCCGGACGTGCCGGCCGAGGTCACGATGGTGGGCCGGGATCGATTCCTGGTCGAGACGGCCGAGCCGGTCTGGGCGCCCGCGCCCGGGCCAGGCCGCGGTGCTCTACGACGGCGCGGAGTGCCTCGGCGGGGGGCGCATCGCTCGCTCCGACGCTTAGGCGCCGGCGGCCGGGATGCCACCCTGGCTGATCTGGGTGCCGATGCTGGCGCTCATCAACCTCCTCCTCTTCATCGCCGTTCGCGGCCGGTGGGGGAGGTCCGTGCTGGCATTGGCGGTGGCGGCCGTCATCGGCGTGGTCATCGGCGACCAGGTCGGGGAGCGGACGGGTCTCGAGCTGCTGCGGATGGGCGACATGCACATCGTGGCCGCGTCGGTGCCGGCGCAGGTGCTGATGGTGGCCGTATCGCTGCTCAGCGCCCTCGGACCGATCCGCGTCGAGGAGTAGCCGCGGCGCGGTGTAGAGTCGCCCGATGGATTTCGCGCTGGCCATCTTCAACATCGGCGCCGGGCTCGGCGTGCTGGCCGCCGGCGGAGCGCTTGTCTACCTGGCCTGGCAGACGACGCCGCTCATCAGGGAGTCGCGAGCGCTGACGACGGACCTCCGGCGCCTGACGGCCGACCACCGGAACACGAGCTGCAGCCGATCCTCATCCACGCCCGCGAGCTGACGAGCAACGTCGAGGTGCTCAGCGAGGACGTGGCGGTCAAGCTCGACCGGCTGAGCGACATCATGAACAGCCTCCAGCTCAGCCTCGAGACGTCCAGATCACCGCCGCTCCGCGACGGGCGGAGGCGGCGCCGGTAGAATCGTGGGAAACGCGAGAGGACGCATCCCACTCATGAAGGACTCCGGATTCGGCAGCTTCCTGGCCGGCGTGGTGATCGGCGGGCTCATCGGCGCCGCGCTGGGGCTGATCCTTGCCCCGCAGACCGGCGAGGAGCTCCGCGAGCACGTCAACGACTTCGTCGAGACCAAGAAGGCGGAGATCGGCGACGCGGTGAACGAGGGACGTGCGGCCGCCGAGCAGGCGCGCGCCGAGATGGTCACCGACTACGACGTGGCCGCCGGCGCACAGCCCGAGGGCGCCGCCTCCTGACCCGACCTGACCACGACGACCGCAGTTCACGCACACGAGAGCCGGTGGGTCGCCGGCTCTCGTCGTGGAACGAAGGATGAACCGATGCAGCCGATGAGCGCGGCCGAGATCCGCGAGCGCTTCCAGCGCTTCTTCGAGGAGCGAGGGCACACGCGCGTGCCCCCGGCGCCGCTGCTCGCCCGGGACGATCCCGACGCTGCTCTTCGTGAACTCCGGGATGGCGCCGTTCAAGCGCGTGCTGACCGGCGAGGAGAAGCGCGACTACGTGCGCGCCGTCGACGCGCAGCCCGTTCTTCGGGTGGCCGGCAAGCACAACGACTTCGAGGAGGTCGGCCGCACGCCGCGCCACAACACCCTGTTCGAGATGCTCGGCAACTGGAGCTTCGGCGACTACTTCAAGCGCGAGGCGATCCACTGGCACTGGGAGCTGCTGACGAACGAGTTCGGCATTCCGGCGGACCTTCTTGCCGCAACGGTCTACACCGATGACGACGAGGCCGCCGCCATCTGGACCGATGAGATCGGGCTGCCGCCGGAGCGGCTCGTGCGCTGGGGCAACATCGCGGTCGGCGACGAGAAGAACTTCTGGAGCATGGGCGAGACCGGCCCCTGCGGGCCCTGCAGCGAGCTGCACTACGACCGCGGTGTCGAGCTCTCCGAGGGGCCGGAGTGCATCCCGGACCATTCGGAGCACTGCCCTCGCTGGCTGGAGGTCGGCAACCTCGTCTTCATGCAGTTCGATCGGGCGGCGGACGGGACCCTCTCGCCCCTCCCGTTCAAGAGCGTTGACACCGGCACCGGGCTCGAGCGCCTGACGTCCGCAATCCAGGGCGTCGACTCGAACTACCGGACCGATCTGTTCGTGCCGATCATCGAGCGCCTGGCGGAGTTCATCGGTCACGACCCCGAGACCGTCGAGAGCGAGCGCTTCAGCTACCAGGTGGTCGCCGATCACTCGCGCGCCATGACCTTCCTGCTGGCCGAGGGCGTGACCCCGTCGAACGAGGGTCCCGGCTACGTGCTGCGCCGCATCATTCGGCGCGCGGTGCGCCACGGCAGGCTGCTCGGGATCGCGCGGCCGTTCCTGCGCGAGACCGCTTCGGTCGTGATCGACATCATGGGCGAGGCATATCCGCAGCTCGCCGAGCGGCGGGATGCCGTGCTCGACGCGATCGAGGCCGAGGAGGAGAAGTTCGCGCGCACGCTCGAGGCCGGCAGCGCGCGCCTGGACGAGCTCGTTCGCGCCGGCGGCACGATCAGCGGCGCCGATGCGTTCCGCCTGCACGACACCTTCGGCTTCCCGATCGACCTGACCATCGAGATGGCGGCCGAGCGCGGGGTGGGCGTGGATCGTCCGGGCTTCGACGCGGCCATGGCCGAGCAGCGCGAGCGATCGCGCGGCGAGAAGCGCGGCGGCCTCCAGCTCGGATCCCGAGGTGGCCGCGCCTGCGCAGCGAGTTCATCGGCTACCCGAACGAGACGAGCGCCGACGACCTGCGCGTGCTGGCCGTCGTGCCCGGGTCGCCCGCGGCGGTCGTGCTCGATCGCACGCCCGTTCTATGCCGAGGGCGGCGGGCAGATCGGCGACCGCGGCGAGCTGATCGGCCCGGACGGCCGGCTTCGGGTCGACGACACGCAGCGAGCCGGTGACGCCATCGCGCACCTGGGCGAGGTCACCGGCGAGCTCAGCGTCGGCGACGTTGTGCGCGGCGAGGTCGACGAGGCTCGGCGCTGGGCTGCGGCAAGGAATCACACCGGCACCCACCTCCTCCATCGGGCCCTGCGCGAGGTGCTCGGCGAGCAGGCCAAGCAAGCAGGGATCCTGGGTCGGCCCCGAGGCGCTGCGCTTCGACTTCCCGGCGCAATCGGCGACGCCGCGCGAGTCGCTGCGCGAGGTCGAGCGGCTCGTCAATGCCCAGATCCGTCGCAATGCCGCCGTCAACCCGGAGTGGATGAAGATGGAGGAGGCGCAGGCGCTCGGCGCCGACATGTTCTTCGGGGAGAAGTACCTGCCCGAGTCGGTCCGGGTCGTCCAGGTCGACGGCTACAGCAAGGAGCTGTGCGGCGGGACGCATGTCGCGACGACCGGGCAGATCGGCCAGTTCGTCATCACCGGCGAGTCCAGCATCGGCGCCGGCCTGCGGCGGATCGAGGCCGTCACCGGCGAGGCGGCGGCCGAGCTGGTCGGCACCCGGCTCGAGGCGCTGCGCTCGACGGCCCTGCTGCTCGGCGAGCGCGAGGAGAACGTCCCCCAGCGGGTCGAGGCCCTGCTGGCGCGCCTGCGCGAGGCGGAGAAGGCGGCCAAGGCGCCACGCGCGGCCGGCGCGCGACTGGATGCGGCGGCGGCACTGCATGGCGCGCAGGAGGCGGGAAACGCGAAGGTCGTCGTGCAGTCGTATCCGGAGGCCGATGCGAACGCGCTGCGCGGCCTCGCCGACGACCTGCGCGGCATGACCGGCCGCTTCGTGCTCGTCTCCGGCGGCGCCGCGGACGGCAAGCCGTCGATCCTGGTCGCGGCAAGCAGCGACCTCGCGGCGGAGGGCTTCGATGCCGGAGCGGTCGTTCGGCAGGCGGCGCCGCTCATCGGCGGCGGCGGCGGAGGTCGTGCGGACCTGGCGCAGGCCGGCGGTCGCGACGCTTCGCGCCTCGACGATGCCATGCGCGAAGCGGCTCGGCTGGCGCTCGAGGCGCTCCAGCGGATCGAGACGGCCTGAGCACGACCAGCGTGACCGTCGTGCAGCAGCTCTGGGGTCGCGTCGCGGACCGGCTTCGGAGTGTCGGCGCGGTCGGGCGGCGCTCCGGCGATCGCCGCGCTCGACATCGGCACCGAGTTCGCGAAGGCGCTCGTCCTGTCGGTCGAGCAGGATGCCGAGGGCCGGCTGCTCGGCGTCGTGCACGGCAGCGGCCGGCAGCGGCAGGGCCTGGCGCACATGCAGTCGGGCACGGTGAGCGACATCGATGCCGTGGTGGCCAACTGCCGTGTCGCGATGGACGAGGCCAGCGCCATGGCGGGCCGCAGGCCGGCCGCGGCGGTGATCGGCATCGCCGGCGAGCTCGTCAAGGGCTCCACCAGCACGCTCACCATGCGACGCGACGACGCACGTGCCCCGCTCGGCGAGCCCGAGCTCGAGCGGATCGTGACCCGTGCCCAGGAGCTTGCCTTGCGCGAGGCCGAGGAGCGCATCCGCTGGGAGTCCGGCATGGATCGGCTCGACGTGCGGCTCGTGCATGCCGCCATCGTCGAGATGACGATCGACGGGTACCCGGTCAGCAACCCGATCGGCTTCACCGGCGCCCAGGTCGAGATGCATCTCTTCAACGCCTTCGCGCCGATGGTCCACCTCGGCGCGCTCCAGTCGGTCGCCAACGCCCTCGACCTCGAGCTGCTCGGCGTGATCGCGGAGCCGTACGCGGTGGCCACCTGCCTCGATGCGGGGGAGCTCGGGCGACGCCGGCGCGGTCTTCATCGACATCGGCGGTGGGACGACCGACGTCGCGCTCGTGCGCGGCGGCGGCATCGCCGGCACCAAGATGCTCGCCCTGGGCGGGCGGGCCTTCACCAAGGGGCTGGCCGAGCGCCTCGGGGTGTCGTTCGCCGAGGCGGAGGCGGCGAAGCTGGCGGTCGCCACCGAGGACCGCGCCGAGGTCGCCGACGCGCTGCTCGAGGATGCGCGCATCTGGCGCTCCGGGGTGGAGCTCATGATCGGCGACCTCGCCGGCGGCGAGCTGCTGCCGGCGCGCGTCCTCCTGTGCGGCGGCGGCGCCGACCTGCCGCAGGTGCGAGCCGTGCTGGACGAGGAAGGCTGGTGGAATCGCCTGCCGTTTTCCCGCCGGCCCCAGGTGCGGGCGATGGCCCCCGACGAGGTCATCGGGCTTCGTGACGCCACCGGCAGCCTCGGCACGCGGCAGGACGTGACCCCCATGGCGCTGGCCCACCAGGCACTCATCCTGGACGCGGGGGCATCGGTGGTCGATCGCGCAATGCGCGGCGTCGTTCGCGAGATGGCGCTGTGAGCGAGGAGGCGACGCTCCTCTACCTGGAGACCGATGACGAGGTCACCTCGGTCGCCCGCCGCCTGCGCGCAGCGGCCGGGGAGCGGGTCGTGCTGGTAGCGCCGGGTCGGTCGCGGGCGACGTCGAGCGTCGTTGCCCTCCGGCTGTTGGCTCGAATAGCGGAGGAGGCAGGCCGCGCGCTGGCGGTGGTCGGCGACGCGCTCACCCGCTCGCTGGCGGCCGAGGCGGGCCTCGATGCCTACGCGTCGGTCGAGGATGCCCGACTGGCGCTGCCCGCACCGGCCGAGGCGGCGCAGGCCCGACGAGCCTCGATCCATGTCGTCCGCGGCGACGCCCCGGCGGCGATGGAGACGGTCGCGCTGGCCGCGATTGCGACGTCAGCCGGCTGCGGGAGCCGACACCGAGACGCGCGCGGTGCCGGTGGTGCCGAGCCCACGAACCGCTTCCGGACGGGGCGGTCACGCCGCGCGATCCCAGCTGGCGCTGCTGCTCGGTGGCCTGGCAGCGCTCCTCGTCGGCGCGGGCGTGCTCGGCGCGACCGTGCTCCCAGCGGCCACCGTCACGATCGTGCCCGTCAGCGAGCCGCTTGGCCCGGTCGCCTACGAGATCCGGATCGAGGATCCCGTCCAGCAGCGCGGCACGGTGGAGGCAACCGCCCCGGTGGCGGCGACGGGGACGTATCCGATCCAGGTGGCGGCGACCGGCGTGGTCGTCTTTCGCAACTTCAACTCGTTCGATGTGGCGGTCGACGCAGGGACCCTCGTCGCGGTCGGCGCCGAGGCCGGCGACCAGGCGTTCGAGACGACCGAAAACGTCATCGTGCCAGCCGGGCAGCTCACGGCTGAGGGAACGATCCTCGCCGGCGAGGCGGCGGCCGCCATCGCTGCCGCAGCGATTGGCCCGGCCGCCAATGTTGCGGCCGACGCGATCAATACGATCCTGAGCCAGAACGTTGCCGCCCGCCTGCGCGGCTTCGGAAACAACCGCGAGCGGTTGGTCCTCAACCCTGAGGCGACGGCCGGCGGTGTCGACGACACGGGCATCGAGATCACGCAGCAGGATGTCGACGACGCGACCGCCAGCCTCCTGGGCTCCCTGGACGTTGCCGTCGCCGATGCGCTCGACGCCGGCCGGCGACGTGGTCCACGCCGATCCGGCCGAACCGCCCGCCCCGGTCATCGAGGGTCTCGACGGGTTGGTGGGGACCCGCGACCAGGAATCGGCCGAGATCAGCGGCACGCTCGCCTACGACCGCCTGACCGTCGATCGCGACGAGGTCATCGCCCTGGCCGGCGAGCGGCTGCTCGGCGACGCCGGCGTCCTGCCGTCCGGACACGAGCTCCTGGCGTCGGCGACCGAGGTGACCATCGGCGAGGCGCGCCGGGACGGGGATGCGCTCATCGTCGCGGTGACCGTGACCGGCGCGTCGACGCCCGCCATCGACCGGGAGGAGGTCATCGACCGCGTTCGCGGACAGTCCGCCGAGGATGCGCGTGCCGCATTGGCCGATCTCGGCGACGCCAACCGTCGACCTGTGGCCCGGCTGGGTCAGCTCCGTGCCCGGTATCGACTGGCGCATCGAGGTCAGGATCGCCGGCGAGGACGTCGCGGCGCCTTGAGCACGCTCATCGGCCTCGATCACGGCAGCCGGCGCATCGGCGTGGCGGTCGGTGATACCGAGACCGGGATGGCCTTTGCCCGGGCCGCCATCATTCGCCGCAACCTCGAGGCCGACCTCGCGGCGATCGAGGCGCTGGTCAGTCCGAGTCGCCGGAGCTCGTCGTGATCGGTCTGCCGCTCAACATGGACGGGACCGAGGGCGCGCAGGCAGCGTCCGCGATGGCCTTCGGCGAGCGCCTGGTCGCTCGCGGCATCCGGGTTGCGTACATGGACGAGCGCCTGAGCTCATGGGAGGCGGGGGAGCGCCTGGCCGAGGCCGGCAGGCGGCCGCGACGCGAGAGCGGGGAGCTGGATTCGACCGCCGCCCGCCTGATCCTGCAACAATATCTGGACGCCCGTCGCCGGACGGGTCCCCCTGAGGAGACCGAATGAGCCGACGCCCCGCGCCCATGGGCGAGTACGAAGACCGCCGCAACGCGCGCATCCGCCAGCTTCGCGAGCAGCGCGAAGGGCCGATGCGCCGCCGCCGCCGGGTCCAGCCGCTGCTGCTGGTGGCCTGGATCGCGGGGTCGATCGCGCTCCTCATTGCCCTCATCGTGATCGGCTTCAACGTGTTCTTCGCGCCGCGCGTCATGGCCTGGGTCGAGGACAATCCCGGCGCCATCGAGCACGGCCTGGTCCAGGACTTCGTGAAGTGGTACCAGCCCGAGGTGCTCGAGGATGCGCCGGCCAGCGACGAGCAGCGGCGCGTGACGGTCGTCGTCGAGACCGGGCGCACCGACACGACGATCGGCCAGCTGCTGTTCGACGAGGGGCTGATCAGCAGCCAGATCGCCTTCCAGTACGCCGTCATCTCGGCCGGTCGAGAGGGCACGCTCGCCGCCGGCACCTACGACCTGTCGCCGAGGCTGCGTCCCTCCGAGATCGTCGCGGCGCTGCAGGGCGTGCCGTTCGGCCCGACGACCAGCGTCACCCTCGTCGAAGGGCTGCGGCTCGAGGAGGTGGTCGCCGCGTTCGGCCAGAGCGAGATGACGACGAACCTCGAAGAGTTCGCCGCCATCCTCGAGGCACCGCCGGCCGATCTGCTGAACCAGTTCGACTTCCTGATCGACCTGCCGGCCGGCCGCTCCCTCGAGGGCTACATCCCGCCCGAGACGCTCGAATACCAGATGAGCGGCGCGGAGGCGTCGCCCCGGAAGGTGGTCGAGCGGCTGCTCACCGAGTTCGGGACCAAGCTCACCCCTGAGATCCGGGAGGCCATCACGGCAAAGGGACTGACGCTCGACGAGGCGGTCATCATCGCCAGCATCGTGGAGCGAGAGGCCGTCATCGACGAGGAGCGCCCCCTCATCGCCGCCGTCTACATCAATCGGTTCCTGAATCCCGACAACGGCGAGACGAATGGCCTGCTCAACGCGGACCCGACGCTGCAATACGGGGTCATGACCGGCCAGCTGCGCCCCGAGGGACACCCGCTCCTGGCGAATACCGAGGGTGCATTGCTACCGGTCGACGAGTGGGGATCCGCCGATTGGTGGCCGCCGCTCGAGGTCGGCGGTGGCGACGTCGCCCTCGAGGAGTACCTGCTGGGCTTCCAGACGTACACCCGGCCGGGCCTGCCGCCGATGCCGATCGCCGCACCCCGGATCGGCTCGATCGAGGCCGTCGCGAGCGCGCCGCTCGACGACGGTTATCTCTATTTCGTGGCCGGATGTCCGGGCGGTACGCGCGACGGATCGCACTACTTCTCGCGCACGAATGCCGAGCACGAGGCCCTCGTCGCACAGGCTCGCGAGGAGTGCGCCGGCCAATGACCGATGCGCGCCTGGCGGCGCTACGCGCGCTCCTCGGTGAGCGGCAGCTCGACGCGGTCGCTCATTTCGCGGAATGCGAACAAGCGCTATTTCAGCGGCTTCCGGTTGAGCGATGCCGAGGGACCGACCTCCGGCTTCGCCGGCACGCTGCTGGTGACCCGTGAAGCGAGCCTGATCCTCGCCGACTCTCGTTACACGGAGCAGGCCGCTCACGAGGCCCCAGCCTGGGAGATCGCCGCGACGGCCGGGCCGATCCAGGATGAGCTTCCGCCCCTGCTCCTGCGCCACGAGATCGAGGCGCTCGGCATGGAGGCTGCCGCCGTGACGCACGCCGACTGGGCGGCGCTGAGCGAGGCCGCGCCGGGCGTCGAGCTTCACGCGATCGACGACGAGCTCGTCCCGCTGCGGATCCGCAAGACCGCGGACGAGGTGGACGCGATCGGTCGGGCCTGCGTGCTGACGGACGCCTGCTTCGAGCATCTCGTCGAGTTCGTGCGCTCCGGCATGACGGAGCAGGAGGTCGCCCTCGAGCTCGAGCGTTGGTTCCGGATGAACGGGGCGGAGGGCCTTGCCTTCGAACCGATCGTCCTCGCCGGTGCGCGTGCCGCGATGCCGCACGGCCGGCCATCCGAAGCGCGCATCGAGCCCGGCAACGTGCTGCTCATCGACTTCGGGTGCATCGTCGACGGGTATCGGTCCGACATGACACGCACGCTCTTTGTCGGCGAGGTTCCCGACGACGTCCGTCGCTACCACGATGCCGTACGTGAAGCGCAGCAGGCGGCGATCGACGCGGCCGCCGTCGGTGTCAGCGGCCAGGAGCTGGATGCCATCGCGCGTCGCCGAATCGAGGCCGAGGGCGTCGAGCCCTACGGCCACGGCCTCGGCCACGGGATCGGGCTCGAGACCCACGAGCCGCCGCGGCTCCGGAAATCGGAGGCCTTCGTCCTCGAGGCCGGCATGGTGTTCAGCATCGAGCCGGGGATCTACCTGCCCGGCGTGACGGGCATCCGGATCGAGGACATCGTGGCGCTGGAGGCGTCGGGACCGCGATTGCTGACGACCTCGCCGCGCGAGGCGCTCGTCATCGGCTGAGCAGGCAAAATTCACGTGAAGTGTGCGCTACGCGCGCCGGAACGCTCCGAACGGTCACTCTCGGCACCCTTTGCACGCACTGTGTGAATTCCGACCGCTCGAGGCTGTTGATCGGGCGTAGTGCACGTCCAGTGTGAATCTGGCTCGTTCAGGCTGCCGGGGCCGTCAGCATCGGCCGAACCATGTCGCGGCGCTATTCTGAGGAGAGCACCGCATCGGTCCATGAGCAGGAGCAGCGATTGATCAGCACCGGCGACGTCAAGAAGGGCGTCATCATCGAGCTCGACGGCCAGCTCTTGAAGGTCCTCGACTGGACCCACATCAAGATGGCGCGAGGCTCCGCGCAGGTCCGGATGAAGCTTCAGAACGTGCGCAAGGGCGACATCGTCGAGCGGACCTTCCAGGCCGGGACCCGCTGGCCGCGTGCCCGGGTGGAGCAGCGCAAGGCCCAGTACCTGTACTCCGATGGCGACGCGTACCACTTCATGGACACCGAGTCGTACGACCAGTTCGCGATCCGCGGCGCCATGCTCGGCGACGACGCGAAGTACCTCCTCGAGAACACCGATGTCTTCGTGAGCACCTACGAGGGCGAGGTGCTCGGCGTCGACCTGCCCCTGACGGTCGACCTGCGGGTGACCCAGACCGATCCCGGCTTCGCCGGGGACACGGCCACCGGCGCCAAGAAGCAGGCCACCGTCGAGACCGGGCTCGTCGTCTCGGTGCCGCTCTTCGTGAACGAGGGCGACGTGCTGCGCATCGACACGCGGAACGGCGAGTACGTCACCCGGATCCAGTAGGACGCATGGCAGACCAGCCGTCGCTGTGGGATCCGCCGCAAGAGGCGGCCGAAGAAGAGCCGCCACCCGCTGAAGCCGCGCCGGCGCAACCGCGCGCAACTCCGCGCATCCTGCGGGTCACCGACCTGAACCGCCGCGTTCGCACCCTCCTCGACGGCGACAGCGTCCTCGCCGACGTGTGGGTCGAGGGCGAGGTGAGCCAGCCATCGTTCCCGCCGTCCGGGCACTGCTTCTTCACGCTCAAGGACGCCAACAGCCAGGTCCGCGCCGCGCTCTTCCGCGAAGAGCTGGCCCGCGCCGGCATGCGGCCCACTCACGGCATGAACGTCATCATCCACGGCCGCGTCCGCGCCTATGAGCCCCAGGGCGTCTACCAGCTCTATGTCGACTCCATCACCGCGGCGGGCGCGGGCGACCTGCACGCCCGCTACGAGGCGCTGCGCACGCAATTGGCGGCCGCGGGTCTCTTCGAGGACGCGCGCAAGCGCCCGATATCGCGCTGGCCCCGACGCATCGGCGTCGTCACCTCGCCGGTCGGCGCCGTGTGGCGCGACATCAACAACGTGCTGCGGCGACGCTATCCGCTCGTCGAGCTGATCCTGTCGCCGAGCGTGGTCCAGGGCGTGACCGCCGCGCCGGCGATCGTGCGCGCGCTCCAACGGCTCTATGCCCAGCGGGATCTCGACACGATCATCCTGGCCCGCGGCGGCGGCTCGCTCGAGGACCTGTGGAGCTTCAATGACGAGCGCGTCGTACGGGCGGTGGCGGAGTCGCCGGTGCCGATCATCGTAGGCGTGGGCCACGAGTCCGACGTCACGCTGGCAGATTTCGCCGCCGATCTCCGCGCGCCGACGCCGAGCGCGGCCGCAGAGCTTGCGACGCCGGACGCCACGCAGCTGGCGACCGTGATCGGACGCCTGCGCGACCGGGCGACGGCGGCCCTGCTGGGTCGGGCCGTGGAGCGACGAACGTTCCTCGACGCCGAGCGCCGCGCACTCGCCGGCCTGGCACCCGACATGGGCGCGGCCCGACAGCGCACGTCGGACCTGCTCGACCGGTCAGCGCGGGCACTGGTGGACCGCGTGGCTCGCCGCCGGATGCTCCTGGAATCGGCGCACGCGACACTGCGCACGCTCTCGCCGACGGCGACGCTCGAGCGCGGCTATGCCGTCGCGCGAACTGCCGATGGCCGGATCCTGCGCGACGCGACCGAGGTGGCGACGGGGGAGCCGCTGCAGGTGACGGTGGCGCGCGGTACCGTGGAGACCCGCGTCGAGCGCACCCGCGCCGACGGCAGCGAGGAGCTCTTGTCATGATCGACGACGCCAGGCTCGACGTGCTCACCGACGAGGAGCTCGCTCGGCGGCCATTCGACGAGCTGGTCGTGGCGCTCCAGCAGACCGTCCAGCGCCTGGAGGGCGGCAACGCCGGCCTGGAAGAGAGCATCAAGCTCTACAAGCAGGGCCTGCGGCTGCATGCCGCGTGCGATACGCGTCTCCGCGAGGCGGAGCTCACCATCACTGAGCTCGGCCGCCGCGGCGTGACCGGAGCCGAGCCGGCTGAGCCGGAGCCCACCGAAGGGGAATGACCCGCATCCGGCCGATGCGGGACGCCGATGCCGAGCGGGTAGCGGCGCTGACGACGCAGCTCGGTTACCCGGTGGCGCCCGACGAGCTGGCTCGGCGCATGGCAGACGTCCGCGCGCACCATGACCACGAGCTCCTGGTGGCCGTCGATCCCGAGGACGTCGCCATCGGCTGGATCCACGTTGGCCGGCATGCCGGGCTCGAGGCCGCCGACCAGGTGGTCATCCACGGCCTGGTGGTGGACGAGACGCACAGATCCGGCGGCATCGGCAACGAGCTGGTGGACGCGGCGGAGTCATGGGCGCGATCGACCGGCGCCACCACCATCATCGTTCGCTCGCGCGTCGAGCGTCAGCGTGCGCATCGGTTCTACGAGCGCATCGGCTATGTCGAGGTCAAGCGGAGCCACGTGCTCCAGAAGGCGCTCCGTTGAGTGGAGGGCGCGTCCGTTTCGGTCCGCGCCCTCCCTGCCCGTCAGCCGCCCTTGAGACGGACGGTAGTCTCCTGGAAGGTCTCGCCACACTGGAATGGATCGCAGGCCACGCCGATGGTCACCGCTGCGGCCTTGCCTCCCTTGAAGAGGCCGTTCTGGCCGAACACCTCGGCACTCCAGGCATGCGTCTCGCCGTCGCACGAGACCTCGGCCGAACCGAAGCCCGACACGATGAAGCGGCCTACCCGCTGGCTCAGCTGCACATCGATGAAGGCGAACTCAACGCCACTGCCCGAGCAGGTGACCGTGCCCGTGACGGTCGCGCTTCCGGTGCGGGAGTTGAACCTCGCAACGGGATCAACGGTGACGTCGATGATGGGCGGCGGGGGCTGCACGTCAACAGCGAGCGACAGCATGCCGCCATTCCCGCCGCCGTCCTCCTGGTCGTCGAAGACGACGATCGAGTAGGAGGCGCCGGCCGCCGCGAAGAACCCGATCGCGTTGGGGCCGCACGCCTCGGTCACGAGCGCTCCGGGCGCGCCCGACACGACCGCGATGCCGACCGTGTAATCGCTGCCACCGGTATCGACGACAACGCCGGTATCGGACGCTGAAGTGAACTCGTACCAGACGCTCGCGTCGGTTGCTGGAGCGCCACAGCTGGCATTCCACTCCGCATCGTCGGCGTCCGTCGTCGCCTCCGACGTGTCGAGAGAATCGCTGAACGGGAGTGAGCCGATCGTTGCCCGACCGGCGTAGGTATCGTTGCCCGGGGCGGCAGCGAGGGCGGGCGCCGCGAGCAGGAGGCTCATGATGCTGACCAGACAGACAGAGATGCTGAAGCGTCTCACTGGAAAGTCCTCCGCTGAAAGGCACGTCAGGCATGGAACGGGCACTTCGAGAGAGCGGGCCGGTGACCTCCTTTCCGCCGGGTCGGCGTCGCGTGACGGTCAGCGTCAATGGCGCGGGCGCCGTTGGCAGGAAGGAGACGCGAAGCCATGCGGGTCCGTTGCGCATGAGGAGCGGAGCTGGCTTCGGCCGTATACTCGTGCTCATCCCCAAGGAGACGCATCGGAGTGACGCTGCTCGAAACGATTCGTGAGCCGTCGCAGCTGCAGGACCTGACGCCGGAGCAGCTGGAGACCCTGGCCGCGGACCTGCGCGAGAAGATGATCCGCACCGTTGAGCGGACCGGTGGGCACCTGGCGAGCTCGCTGGGTGCCGTCGAGATCACGATCGCGCTGCACCGGGTGATGGACTCGCCGCGCGATCGGATCGTGTGGGACACCGGTCATCAGGCGTACGCGCACAAGCTCCTGACGAACCGATGGGACCGCTTCGACACCCTGCGCCAGATCGACGGCATCGGTGGCTTCCCGCGCCGTTCGGAGAGCGAGCACGACGTCTTCGACGGGGGACACGCCGGGACCGGGGTCAGCATCGGCGTCGGCCTGGCGGCCGCCCGCGACGTCCGCCGGAAGTCCGATCCGGCGCGCCGCCAGCGGATCGCCGTCTGCGTCGGCGACGCAGCCATCGGCTCCGGCCTGACGATGGAGGCGCTCAACCACCTCGGCCATACCAAGCAGGCGCTGCTCATCGTGCTGAACGACAACGAGATGAGCATCAGCCGCTCCGTTGGCGGGCTCTCCACGCGCCTGAACAAGATGCGCCTGTCGCGTGCCTACCAGGAGACGAAGTCGGTCACCCAGCAGGCGCTGCCGCGCATCCCACTCATCGGCAGGCCGGCCTTCAGGCTGCTGGCCTGGGCGAAGGAAGGCTTCAAGCGGAGCTGGGCGAAGGTCGGATTCTTCGAGGACATGGGCATCACCTACATCGGCGTGCTCGATGGTCATGACCTCGACGAGCTCGAGGCCGCATTCGAGGCCGCCTTCCGCCTGCAGGCCCCCGTCCTGGTCCATGTGAAGACGACGAAGGGCAAGGGCTACGCACCGGCCGAGGCGGACTCGATGAGCTTCCACGGTGCCAGCCTGCCGCCGATCGACCTCGCGCTCATCGATCCCACCGAGGAGCCGCTGCCTGCCGAGGGCAAGCCGACCCACAAGCCGAAGACCTACACCCAGACCTTCGTCGAGGAGCTCGTCCGGCTTGGCGAGACCGATGAGCGCATCACCGCCATCACGGCCGGCATGCCGACCGGCACCGGCCTCTCTCGCTTCGCGGAGCACTTCCCGTCGCGGTTCCATGACGTCGGCATCGCCGAGCCGCACGCGGTGACGATGGCCGCCGGCCTTGCGCTGGCAGGCATGCGGCCGGTCGTGGCGCTCTACTCGACCTTCAGCCAGCGTGCGTTTGACGGCCTGGTCCACGACGTGTGCCAGAACGGCGTGCCGGTCCTGCTCGGCCTCGACCGATCCGGCCTCGTCGGCGAGGACGGCACCAGCCACCAGGGCATGTTCATGCTTCCCGGCCTCCGCGCGCTCCCGAACCTGGCGGTCGGCTCGCCGAAGGACGAGCAGGAGCTGCGCGACCTGGTCGTGACGGCGCTCGGCCTCGACGGGCCGGTGGCGCTGCTCTATCCGCGGGACGCCGGCGAGGACCTGGCCGATCGGATCGGCGTCCCGCTCGAGGTCGGCCGAGCGGAGGTGCTGCGCACCGGCGACGACCTGCTCATGGTCGGATTCGGCCCGATCGTCCAGCGCCTGCTGGCCGTTGCGGTCGAGCTCGAGGCCGATGGCGTGGCCAGCACCGTCATCAACGCGCGCTGGGCGAAGCCGCTCGACGAGGCGCTCATCGGCGAGCATGCCGCCGGCAAGCGTCTTGTGGTGACCGCGGAGGAGTCGGCCGTCATGGGCGGCTTCGGCGATGGCGTGCTCGACGCACTCAATCGTGCCGGCATCCATGTCCCGGTCCACAAGGTCGCGCTGGCCGATGGCTTCGTCCACCACGGGGCGGTCGAGGACCTGCGGCGCCAGCAGCGCATCGATGCCCCGGGGATCCTGGCCCAGGTCCGCGAGGCGCTCGGCGTCACCGAGGCGGCGCCAAAGCGACGCCCGAGGGTCTCGGCCGCCTAGCGGGACGACCGACGTACCATCGCGTCGTGACGCGAATCCGGCTCGACCAGCTCCTCGTCGAGCGACGCCTGGCGCGATCGAGGGCCGAGGCCCAGGCGCTGATCGTGGCCGGCGACGTGGAGCTCGAGGGCGCGGGCACGCGCTCGCTCAAGCCGGGGCAGCTGGTCGCGGCGGACGCATCGGTCTCGCTGGTCGACAAGCCGCGCTGGGCGAGCCGGGCGGGCGCCAAGCTCGAGCGCGCGCTGGACGAGTTCGGGATCGACCCGACCGGCATGGCCTGTCTCGACGCCGGGGCCTCCACGGGCGGCTTCACCGACGTGCTGCTGAGCCGTGGCGCGCGCATCGTGTACGCCGTGGACGTCGGGCGCGCGCAGCTCATCGATCGGCTGCGGCGGGACCCGCGCGTGGTGAGCATGGAGCGCACGAACCTCCGGGATCTGGCGTCCCTGCCGGAGCCGATCGACCTTGCCACGCTCGATCTCAGCTTCATCAGCCTGCGCGTGGTGCTGCCGGCCGTCCGCGGGCTGCTCGCCGCTGACGGCAGGGCCATCGCGCTCGTGAAGCCGCAGTTCGAGGCCGGACGCGACGACGTCCCGCGCGGCGGCGTGGTGCGTGACGCCGCCATCTGGCAGCGCGTCCTCCGTGATCTCGCACGGGACGCCGTGCCGGCGGGCCTCCACGCACATCGAGTGATCCGGTCGCCGATCACCGGCGCCGACGGCAACGTCGAGTTCCTGGTCGATCTCCGTGGCACTGCGGCAGACGGGGAGGCATTCGCCGAGAGCAGCGTCGAGGCCGTCAACGGCGTGTAGCACACGCGTATTACGATGCGCTCGATGAAACGCAGGGTGGCGCGCGGCGCGAACGAGGCGGAGCAGCTCGGCATCGGCTTCGAGGGCATCGAGGTGATCGAGCCGGTACCCCACGAGCCGGCACCGGACACGATGCGCCAGATCGTCAGCCTGCGGATGCCCGACGCGCTGCTCGAGCGCGTCGAGGAGGCGGCCCGGGCGCGCGGCGTGTCGCCGTCCAGCCTGATGCGCGCACTGATCGCCGCCGGGCTCGACCGCTCCTACGCCGCCGTTCGCGAGCGATCCGCGCCCGCGGACCTGGCGATGGAGATCGCGGCGCTCGGCGAGCGCATCGACGCGCTTGCCCGGGCGGTCGAGGGCCGGGGCGCGGCGGACGGGTCCTGATGGAGCTGCGACGCATCGGCTTCGCCTTCAACCCCTACAACGACGAGGCCCGCGCGGTGCTCGACCGAGCGCACGCCTGGTGCCAGGCACACGATGTCGACGCCTGGGACGCCCGCGCCGACGACCGTGACGCGATCGCCACGCACTGCGCGTCGGGCAGCGACCTGGTCTGCGTGCTCGGCGGCGACGGCACCTTCCTGCGCAGCGCCAACGCCATCGGCGAGAGCGGCGTGCCGGCGCTCGGCATCAACCTCGGGCGCGTCGGCTTCATGGCCAAGGTCGAGACGGATGGGCTCGAGCGCGCGCTCGACCAGGTCGTTGCCGGCGATTACACGATCGAGGATCGGTTTCGGATCGAGGCCGCCATCGTCCATCCCGATGGGAAGGTCGCCGAGCGGCATGCCTGCCTCAACGAGGTCGTGGTGGCACGCGGCCGCCGCGTGCGGATGATCCGCCTCGAGGTCGAAGTCTCGGGCAGCCATCTCGCCACCTACGTTGCCGATGCCGTCGTCGTCGCCACGCCGACGGGGTCGACCGCCTACAGCTTCAGCGCCGGAGGCTCGATCCTGGACCCGCGGCTGCGCAACATGATCATCACGCCGGTCGCCAGCTACCTGTCGCCGCTGCACAGCGTGGTCGCCGGCGAGGACCACGTCGTCCAGCTCACCCTGCGCGAGGCCGCCGACCCCGCGATCGTGAGCATCGACGGCCAATGGGACATCGAGCTCGGCCCGGGCGACACGGTCGAGGTTCGGGCGCTTCCGGAGCCGCTCCGCCTGCTCGAGCCGACCGGAGCCACCCCCTTCTACGACCTGCTGCGCACCAAGGCCAGCCTGCTGCCGTACTGATGGCACTGCGAGAGCTCACGGTCGAGAACCTGGCGGTGGTCGAGTCCGTGCGCCTTTCGCTGGGCGACGGGTTCACCGTCCTGACCGGCGAGACGGGCGCCGGGAAGTCGCTGGTGGTCGACGCCGTGGCGCTGGCGCTCGGGGCGCGTGCCGCGACCGACCAGGTCCGGTCGGGGACCGACGCCGCGCGAGTCGAGGCGATCTTCGACGCTCCCGACCTGCCGGCCGACGACGCGATGCGCGAGGTGGTCGACGCCGGCGATGGCAGCATCATCGTGCGCCGCGAGGTGGGAGCCGACGGCAGGTCGGTCGCGCGCGTGAACGACCGCGCGGTCACGGTCGGCGGGCTCGCCGGCCTCGGCGCGCGACTCGGCGAGATCCACGGACAGCACGATCAGCAGCGCCTGCTCGAGCCGGCGCGCCAATTGGCGCTCCTCGACGGGTTCGGCGGACACGATTCGGTTGCGGTCGACGAACGGTATCGGGCCTGGCGAACGACGGTGGCCGCCGCGGCGGAGCTGTTGACCGATGCACACGAGCTGGCTCGCCGGGTCGAGCTGCTGCGCCACCAGGTGGACGAGATCGGCGCTGCCGCGCCGCGCGACGGCGAGGACGCCGAGCTGGAGGCGCAGCTTCGCGCCGCCGAGCATGCCGAGACGATCGCGCGGTCAGCGGCCGAGGCGGTTGCCGCGCTCCGTGACGAGGGAGGGGCAGCGGACGCCATCGGCAGCGCCGAGCGCGGCCTGGCCACCGCGGCACAGCACGACGAGCGGTTCGCGACGCTGGCGGACCGTGCCGCCGCGCTGGCGGCCGAGGCATCTGAGCTCGCCCGGGACGCGAGCGACGTCGCCGACGGCGTCGACCTCGATCCCGCCAGCCGCGCCGCGGCGGAGGAGCGGCTGGCGCTGCTCTACGACCTGCGACGCAAGTACGGCGACTCGCTGGAGGCGGTGATCGCGTTCGGCGCGTCGGCCGCCGCCGAGCTCGAGGCGCTCGAGAACCAGGAGGGCGCGCGCGAGCGGCTTCGCGCCGAGGAGCTGGAGCGACGTTCGGCGCTCGAGGAGGCGGCGGTCAGCTGACGGCGGCGCGGAGCGTCGCGGCCGATCGGCTGACAGAGGCGGTCAACGCCGAGCTTCCTCCGCTCGGGCTCAGCGCCGGCTCCTTCGGCATCGAGCTCGATGCCGGTGGAGATCGGCTCGCACGGCGCCGATCGCGTGACATTCACGTTCGCACCCAACGCCGGGGAGCCGCCGCGCCCGCTCTCCCGAATCGCGTCGGGCGGCGAGGCCAGCCGGCTGTCGTTGGCCCTGAAGGTCGTGCTGGCAACCGCCGACGAGACGCCGCTCCTCGTCTTCGACGAGATCGACGCCGGGGTCGGCGGCCGGAACGCGTCGGCGCTGGGTGAGCGCCTGCGGACCCTGGGCCGCTACCACCAGGTGCTGTGCGTGACCCATCTCGCGCAGGTGGCCGCGCACGCGGACGCGCACATCGTGGTCGGGAAGCGGGAGGCCGGCGGCCGGACGACGACCGACGCCACGCCGCTCGGTCCCGACGAGCGCACCCGGGAGCTGGCGGCCATGCTCGGCGGCGAGGGCGCGGGGGACGAGGCCCAGGCGGCGGCAGAGGCACTCCTGCGCGCGGCCGCCCGATGATGGCGGACGCGGTCCTGACCGATGCGATCGACGCCTTCCTCGTCGAGCTCCGCGTCGAGCGCGGCCTGTCGCCGCTCACGATCAAGGCCTACCGCGGTGACCTCGCCCAGTTCGCCGAGGGCGCCGGCACCGGCTGGCGCGATGATCCGAAGCCGCTCGTCGACTTCGTGCGGGGCCTCCAGCGTGCCGGCGCCCGGGGCAGCACCCAGGCGCGCAAGAGCGCGGCGGTGCGCAGCTTCTATGGGTTTGCGCTGCGCGAGGGCATCGCCACCCGGGACGTCCCGGCGCTGGTCGATGCGCCACGGCCGGGCACCTACCTGCCGGACGTGCTGGCGCCGGACGACGTGGAGCGCATCCTCGACGCGCCGCCGGCGGACGACCCGATCGCCATCCGGGATCGGGCCATCCTGGAGCTGCTCTATGCCTGTGGGCTGCGGGTCAGCGAGCTCGTCGGGCTCGACACCGACCGGGTCGACCTGCGCGGACAGCAGGTTCGCGTCATCGGCAAGGGCAACAAGGAGCGGCGCGTGCCGATGGGCGACGAGGCGCGCGAGCGACTGCATCGCTACCGCATCGGTCCCGCGGGCGGCATGGACGGCCGCCAGGCCTACCCCGGCCGTCTTCGTTGGCAAGCGCGGGAACCGGATGAGCCGGGAGTCGGTGTGGCGCCTCGTGAAGCGCTGGACCGAGGCCGCGGGGATCGACGAGCGCGTGACACCGCACACGTTTCGGCACAGCTTTGCGACGCATCTGCTGGAGGGTGGAGCCGACCTTCGCGTGGTCCAGGCCCTGCTCGGCCATGCTAGCATCAGCACCACCCAGCTCTACACGCACCTGACCGGCGAGCGCGTCCGCGAGGTTTACGCACGGGCGCATCCGAGAGCTTGAAACGGAGCGCACGAAACCGATGAGCTACGCCCGGAACCTCCTCAGCCGTGGCGAAGAGGTCGTCTACGAGAGCCGCCAGCACTGGTTCGCCGATCATCGCGCGAACGTGGCTGTGGATCGTCCTCACCGTCGTCGCGCTTGCCATTGTCATCTTCCTCGTGTCCGGCACCGAGCCGGTCGGCAGCGGGACCATCGACGGCATCCTGACCATCGCGACGATCGTGGCGCTGATCGTCGCCCTCGGGTTCATCGCCTTCACGCTGTGGGATTGGCGCAACCAGGAGTGGCTGATCACCACGCGGCGGGTGATGCGTGCCGAGGGCGTCCTGAACAAGAGCGTCACCGACACGAGCCTCGAGAAGATCAATGACGCGCGCCTCGACCAGAGCGTCTTCGGCCGGATCTTCGGCTTCGGCACGCTCGACATCCTGACCGCGGCCGAGGAGGCGGGCGGGAAGAACCTGTGCCGACTTCCCGATGATCGCGGACCCGGTCGAGTTCAAGAAGGCCATGTTCGACCAGAAGCAGATGCTCGAGCAGCCGGAGCTGGCCCGACCTCGCTACCAGAAGGCAGCCGAGGCACCCGAGCTGCGACCCGCCGAGCCGATGCCGCCGCGAGCCGGCTCCGACCGCGTGGCCGTCCACGACGAGGGCGCGGCGGCGTCCGGCCCCGCCGCCCGCGCCGGAGGCCCGGAGCGCCGCCGACGAGATCGGCGCGACGCTCGAGCGACTGGCCGGCCTCCGCGACAAGGGGCTCATCACCCCCGAGGAGTACGAGGCGAAGAAGCGCGACCTGCTGGAGCGGATGTAGGTGGGCGTGGCCGCCCCCGGCGCGATCTCCAATGACGTTCACGGCGCGGAGCTGGATCGGCGCATCGGGGAGGCGACCGATGCGATCAAGCGCCACCTCGACGCTGAACCATCCCTCGGCCAGCCACGTCTCGTGGCGGTGCTCGGCTCCGGGCTGGGTGGTGTCGTCGAGCTTCTCGATTCCGAGCCTCGGCTGCGGCTGAGCTACCGCGACATCCCGCACGTTCCCGGCACTGCCGTCGAGGGCCACGCCGGCGAGCTGGTTGCCGGCACCGTCGCCGGGACGCCCGCGATCCTGCTCGTCGGCAGGGCGCATCCCTACGAGGGCTACTCGCAGCGCGAGTCGACCCTGCTGCTGCGTGCCGCCCTGGCGCTGGGGATCGAGACCGTGGTCCTCACCAACGCCGCGGGCGGCCTCAACCCCGACTTCGATCCCGGCGACGTGATGTTGATCGCCGATCACATCAACCTGTCGGGCGACAATCCGCTGACCGGCCCGAACCTGGATCGGTTCGGCGCCCGCTTCCCGCCCATGGTCGATGCCTACGACCCGGCGTATCGGGCCGCGGCGCTCGAGGCCGGCGAGCGGACGGGCGTCGCGCTCCGCGAGGGCGTCTACGTCATGCTCTCCGGCCCGTCGTACGAGACGCGGGCGGAGCTGCGCATGCTGCGCACGCTGGGCGGCGACGCCGTCGGCATGAGCACGGCGCACGAGACGATCGTGGCGCGCCACGCCGAACGCCGGGTGCTCGGGTTCAGCCTCATCACGAACAAGGCCACCGACGACGTCGAGACCGGCGCCTCGCACGAGGAGGTCATCGAGGTGGGGCAGGTGGGCGCCGCGAAGCTCGTGACCCTGCTGGGTGACCTCCTCCCGCGGCTGACGTAGATGCCGATCGGGGACGTCTCAATCGAGCGCCTGATCGCGGGGGTCGTCGCACTGCTCGTCGGCCTGACCTTCCACGAGTTCAGCCACGCGCTGACGGCCGATCAGCTGGGGGATGGGCGTCCGCGGGCCATGGGCCGCCTGACGCTCAACCCGATCGCGCACCTCGATCCGATCGGCGCGCTCATGCTGGTGATCGCCGGATTCGGCTGGGCGAAGCCGGTGATGGTGAACCCGGCGGCGCTGCAGGGCGGACGTCGGTCGATGGCACTGGTTGCCTTCGCCGGGCCGATCGCGAACGTGGTGGTGGCGATCGCCTTCGCGGTGGTCTTCCGGGTCATGGCGCTCGTCGGCGTCGAGAGCGGGTTCTTCCTGAACCTCGTCGTCGCTCATCGTCCAGCTCAACATCCTGCTGGCCATCTTCAACCTGATCCCGATCCCGCCGCTGGACGGCTACAACGTCCTGCTCGCCTACCTGCCGCCGCGGCAGGCCGTCACGATCCAGCAATACGCCCCCTACGGGATCATCGTGCTGCTGCTGCTCGTCTTCCTGCCGGGCAGCCCGCTGCGAGCCCTTCTCTCGCTGGCCTTTCCCGTGGCCCAGGTGCTCACCGGTGCATAGGGTCGGGCAGCTCGTCGCCCACGTGCGGGCGCGCGTCGAGCCGGAGGAGGAGGCTCTCGTGCACCGGATCCTGCCGGAGCGCGGCGTGGCCCTCTTCGAATCGATGCCCGTCGCGGATCGCCGCCATGGCCTCGACGTCGCCGAGCAGCTGCTGCGGAGCGGGCAGGACGACGGCGACCTCCTCGCCGCCGCGCTGCTGCACGACGCCGCCAAGGGCCACCGCATGCGGCTCTGGCACCGGGTCGCGGGCGTGCTGCTGGAGGCGCTCGCCCCGTCGGTCCTGCAGCCGCGTCGCCAGCCCGGATCCGACGTCGTGGCGTCACCCGTTCCACCTCTACCTGCATCACCAGCCGATGTCGGCCGATCTCGCGGCCGGGGCGGGCCTCCCGCCGCGGGTCGGACGCTTCATCCGGGGCGAGGTGGCGGATGCGGACGTGCAGCTCCTGCGAGCGCTGACCATGGCCGATGACGCAGGCTGACGGCATGCAGCCGATCACAGTCGAGCCAGGCGCCACGACCGCCGTCCCGATCGGGGAGGGCGAGTTCACGGTCGCCCTGCCCACCTTCGAGGGACCGCTCCAGCTGTTGCTGCACCTGATCGAGTCCCGGCAGCTCGACGTGCTGACCGTCCCGCTGGCGGAGGTGGCCGACGCCTACGTCGAGCACCTGGCCCGGCACCCGGTCGATGCCGCCCACCTGTCCGAGTTCGTCGCCATCGCGGCACAGCTCATCTTCATCAAGTCGAAGCGCATGCTGCCGGCCGAGCCGCTCCCGCCGCTGCCGGACGGCGCCGACGAGATGGACGAGGACGAGCTACGGCGTCGCCTGGTGGAGTATCGCGCCCTTCGCGATGCCTCCGTCTCGCTCGGCGAGCGCGATGGCACCGCGCCTCTCATGCGCCGCGAGCCGCGCGAGTCCGACCTGCCGGAGGTCCCGACCGAGCCGATGCCGGTCGGCGTGCTCGTCTCGGCCCTGGAACGGCTGGCCGCCATCCCCGAGCCGGTGGCGCCGCCTCCCGAGATCGTCGCTCGCGAGATCACCATCGGCCAGCAGATCGCGGTGCTGCGGGAGGCGCTCTCGCGGAGTGGCCGCATCGTGCTCCAGTCGATCCTCGCTCGCTGCCGCTCGCGGACCGAGGCGGCCGTGACCTTCCTCGCGACCCTCGAGCTGGTGCGGCGGCGGCAGGTGACGGCGCGGCAGGACGATCTCTTCGGTCCCATCACCATCGAGTCGGTTCCGGAGTCGGGCGGATGAATGATCAGGGCACACCGGACGATCTCGCGGTCTTCTACGAGGCGCTCCTCTTCATCGCCGAGCGTCCGCTGAGCTCGACCGAGCTGGGGGAGCTCGGCAGCGTGCCGCGCCTGCAGGCCGAGGCGGCCCTCTCGTCGCTTGCCGAGCGGCTCGACCGACGACGAGCGGGGAATCCGGCTTCAGCACAACGACGACGCGTGGCAGCTCGTCACGGCGCCCGAGGTTGGCGCGCGGCTGGCTGCCTACGCGGCGAGAGAGGAGGCGCGCCTTTCGCCAGCGGCGCTCGAGGCGTTGGCGGTCGTGGCCTATCGCCAGCCGTGCACGCGCGGCGACGTCGAGCGAGTCCGCGGCGTCGACTCGGACTACGTGATCCGCTCGCTGATGCATCGGCGGCTGGTGGTGGAGCTTGGCCGGCGAGACACGCCCGGCCGGCCCGTCCTGTTCGGGACCACCTTCACGTTCCTCGAGCGCTTCGGCCTGACCTCGCTGGACGATCTCCCGCCGCTGTCCAGCGAGGCCGCGCAGCTCACCGCCCTCGACGGAGCCGGCTGTCGCCGATGGCGAGTGAGCGGCTCCAGAAGCTCATCGCGCGCGCCGGACTCGCATCGCGCCGCCAGGCAGAGCAGCTCGTGGTCGACGGCCGCGTCCGCGTCAACGGGACCGTGGCGCAGCTCGGCTCCTCCGCGGATCCGGCAGTGGACACGATCGAGGTCGACGGCCGTCCGCTGCGATCCCCATCGCGCGCCATCCACCTCGCCGTTCACAAACCGCCCGGCTTCCTCAGCTCGGCCCACGACGAGCGCGGCCGGCGCTCGGTGGTGGCGCTGGTGGACGCGCGGCGACGAGCGTCTCTGGCCGGCCGGGCGGCTGGACGTCGAGTCGGAAGGGCTCATGATCCTGACCAACGATGGCGATTGGGCGAACCGCGTCGTCCACCCGCGCTACGGCAATCTGCGCGAGTACGCGGCGCTCGTCACGCCGGCGCCGACGCGCGCCGTGCTCAAGCAGCTCCGCGATGGCGTCACGCTCGACGATGGCCCGGCAAGGCTGGTGGAAGCACGATTCGCGCTCCCGCCGCCCGAGGTCGAGCGAACGCGCGATGAGGCCGGCGTCTGGCTCCAGGTCCGGATCGGCGAGGGCCGGAAGCGGGAGGTGCGCCGCATCTTTCACGCGGTCGACGCGAGCGTCGAGCGTCTCGTCCGGACGCGGATCGGTACGTTGAGCCTCGGCGGCCTGCGAAGCGGGCAGTGGCGCTACCTCCGTCCCGTCTGAGGTCGCGGCGCTGGCCGGCGGGGGGCGGCGATGACGATCGCGGTGGCCATCGACGGCCCGTCCGGGGCCGGCAAGACCACCGTCGGTCGGGCGCTCGCGCGGCGCATCGGCGCGAGATTCGTCGACACGGGCCTCGATGTACCGCGCGCTCACCCTGGCAGCGCTCGAGGAGGGGATCGACCTGCACGACGGCCCGGCGCTCGGCGGCGCTGGCCGACACCTGCCGGATCGAGATCGAGCGGGCAGGTCCCGACAGCGGCGACCAGGAGGCCGTCCTGCTCGCCGGT
Source organism: uncultured Chloroflexia bacterium (assembly GCA_963789435.1). Lineage (GTDB taxonomy): Bacteria > Chloroflexota > Limnocylindria > QHBO01 > QHBO01 > JACDBZ01. The sequence continues at coordinate 303,963 of CAWBKO010000001.1, read as the reverse complement.
CGCGACGTCACCGCGGAGCTCCGCAGCCCGGAGGTCGACCGCGCGGTGAGCGCCGTCAGCCGGCACGTGGAGGTGCGCCAGGCGATGCTGCCCGTTCAGCGCGCCGCCGCCTTCCGCGGCGACGTGGTCATGGTCGGGCGCGACATCGGCACCGTCATCCTTCCCGACGCGACGCTGAAGGTCTACCTCACCGCGAGCGCGGAGGTGCGTGCCGCTCGTCGCGCCGCGGAGATGGGGACGCCGGAGCGGAAGCTCGAGTACCTCGAGGAGATTCGACGCAGGGACGCGGCGGACTCGGAGCGCGCGGTCGCGCCGCTGCGCATCCCGGCGGACGCGCTCATCGTCGATACGGGCGAGCTTGACGTCGAGGCCTGCGTGGACGCGATCGTCGAGCGCCTGGAGGAGATCGGTGCGTAGCTGGTTCTGGCATCCGGGCGCGGTCATCGCCGGCGGGCTTGGACGCCTCCTGTTCGATGCGCGGGTGGAGGGCGTCGAGCACGTGCCGCGAACGGGATCGTTCATCATCGTCTCGAATCACACCTCGAACGTCGATCCGCCTCTCGTCGGGTGGGCGACGGGGCACCAGGTCGGCCGGGTCATCCACTTCATGGCCAAGATCGAGATGCGCGGCTGGCCCATTCTCGGTTGGCTGGCGACCCAATCGGCCGTCTACTTCGTCAGGCGCGGCGAGGGAGATCGCGCCGCGCAGCGCTTCTCGCTCGAGGCGCTGGCCGCGGGTCGCCCGATCGGGATCTTCCCCGAGGGGACGCGCGCGCGCGACGGTCATCTCAAGCCGCTGAAGCCCGGAGCCGCCTTCCTGGCCATGCGGTCGGGTGCCCCGCTGCTGCCGGTGGGGATCGCGGGCACGCATCGGCTCTTCCCGGGCCGCTCTCGGTGGCCGCACGCAACAAGGATCAGGATCCGCATCGGCGAGCTGTTCACGCTGCCGTATCGAGCCGCGATGGCCGGCTCGATCGCGAGGCCCTGGTCGCCGGGACTGAACGGATCACGGCTGAAATTGCTCGGCTCCTGCCGCCGGACCAGCACCGGCACTCCCTGGGTCGTTCAAGGGTCGAACCGACTCCACGAGGAGCACGACTGCACGCGACCTGACGACTCCGGCGCAGCGAGCTCTGCGACGGGATCCCTCCTAGAATGAAGGCGATGACCACGGCAACCCGACCTGACGTTCGCATCGCCGAGCGCGCCGGCTTCTGCTACGGCGTGCGGCTCGCGATCGACAAGGCCAAGCACGCCGCATCCGAGGGCAAGGAGGTCACCACCCTCGGCCAGCTGGTGCACAACCCCGGCATCAAGGCCGATCTGTCCGATCGCGGCATCCGCACCGCCGACCTCGCAGACCAGGTCGAGGGCGGCACGCTCGTCATCCGCGCACACGGTGTCCCGAAGTCGGAGTACGAGCAGGTCAAGGGCAAGGAGAGCCTCGAGGTCATCGACGCCACCTGCACCTGGGTGCTCCAGAGCCAGAAGGCCGCCGCCGAGCTGGCGGAAGCCGGCTACACGGTGTGCATCATCGGCCACGAGGATCACCCGGAGGTCAAGGGCGTCCGCTCGTATGCCGGCGACAAGCACGTGGTGGTGGACGACATGGACCGATCCACCTGGGAGCGGGTGCCGCGCACCAAGAAGATCGGCGTGCTTTCCCAGTCGACCATCCTGCCGTCGAAGCTGGAGGAGTTCGCCGCCTTCTGCCTGCGCCGCGCCCACGACCTGCGCGTCGTCAACACCGTGTGCCCGGTCACGCTGACGCGCCAGGACGACAGCGTGGTGCTGGCGCGCGAGGTGGACGCGATGATCGTGGTCGGCGGCAAGAACAGCTCGAACACCAAGGAGCTGGCCGTGAAGTGCAGCCAGATCCTGCCGGAGACCGTCCATGTCGCCGATGCCGACGAGCTGGAGGCGGAGCACGCGGACTGGCTGCAGGGCAAGGCCCGCATCGGCATCACCGGCGGCACCTCAACGCCCGAGGTCGATCTTGAAGAGGTTCGCGAGCGTGTCTACGCGCTCACGGCCTGAGGATTGTGCGGTTGAGCTTCGACGTCGCCGCGGACGCGTATGACCGCTTCATGGGCAGGTACTCGGCACTGCTCTCCCCACAGCTCGCGGATCTCGCCGGAGTTCGAGCCGGGCAGCGGGTGATCGACGTCGGCTGCGGGCCGGGCGCACTCACCGCCGAGCTGGTCGCTCGGCTGGGCGCTGAAGCCGTAGCGGCGGTCGACCCATCCGAGCCATTCGTTGCCGCCGCTCGTGCCCGCAACCCCGGCGTCGACGTGCAAACGGCATCCGCGGAGCATCTCCCGTTCCGGACGGAGGGTTCGATGCCGCCCTGGCGCAGCTCGTCGTCCACTTCATGTCGGATCCGGTCGCGGGACTGGGGGAGATGGCGCGCGTCACGCGACAGGGTGGTGTCGTCGCCGCCTGCGTCTGGGACTACGGCGGCGGCCAGAGCCCGCTCCGCGTCTTCTGGGAGGCCGCCCGCGAGCTCGACCCTGACGTCGATGACGAATCGGGGCTCCCCGGGACCCGCGAGGGTCACCTGGCGGAGCTGATGGAAGCCGCCGGCCTTCGCGACGTCGAACGGGCGACGCTCACCTCGAGCCTCGAGCACCAGAGCTTCGAAGAGTGGTGGCAGCCCTTCTCCCTCGCAGTCGGGCCTGCGGGGAAGTACCTGGCCAGCCTCGATCCTGAACGCCAGGCCGAGCTGCGGGAGAAGTGCCGAAGCCTGCTCCCCGCCGCACCGTTCGTGGTCACCGCTCGCGCGTGGGCGGCGCGCGGCGTCGTCTAGGAGATCGCCTCGGCCGCCGTCACCTCGTTGATCAGGCGTCGCAGCTGCCGGCGCAGCACCCGATACGACAGGTGCTTCCTGGCGATCTCGAAGTTGTGGTGCGCGTTCTCCCGGATCCTCCGCGGATTGGCGAGAAGGGCGCGGACCTCCTTGATCGTGTCATCGGTGATCGCGCCGTCGATCTCGATCAGACGGAGGCCGAGCGGACCGATGTCGGCGACATACACCGGATATCGGTTCACGAGCACCGGAACGCCGTAGTAGATGGCCTCCAGCAGGGCATTGCCGAAGCCCTCGTAGAGGCTCGGATAGGTGATCAGGTCGGCGGCGAGATACGCGTCGTGGAGCGAGTGGGCGGGCCGGATCGGCTTGCCCTCGTGGTCGGGCGCGAAGCGGTCCGCCGCGTATGCCAGGCGCACCTTGTGGCGCTCCGCCAGTCGCTCCAGCTCGACGAGGTAGTCGAGCCCCTCGTCCCCGGCCGGCGACGTGATCAGGAGCACGGCGTCGGGGTCCTTCAGCCGTCCGACGAGCTCGATGGCCAGCTCGATGCCCTTGCGCGGCACGACCCGCGTCGGCTGCACGACCAGGAGTCCACGCTCGTTCATGCCGAGCTCCGTGCGCAGGCGCCGGCGAACGGCGGGCGCTCGACGCGGACGAGGCCGATCGAAGTCGAACACGTTCGGAATGACCGTGGAGCGGAGGCCGCGCCGCTCACGCAGCTGCGCGGCCGCGAGGCTGTTGATGCTGACGTGCCGCACCCACGGCAGGTCGGGTGGGAAGGCCATCTCGAGCACCTCGGGCACGACACATCCGGCGAATCGCTCGCGCTCCCACCAGTAGTCGTGGTGGTGGCCGATCGCCGGCAGCCGGCGCTCCTCGATCATGCGGCGCAGGGCAACTCCGAGGGGCAGGTGCATCGGGATTGCCCAGGCGTTCTCGACGATGACCACGTCGAGCTCGTTGCGAGATGCCCAGTCGTCGAGGACGGGGTGCAGCAGGTCCGCCAGCCGATTGATCTCGGAGCGCACCGCGTCCGGATGGCTCTCCGGATCGAAGGCGGCGGCGGTCACCCGCTCGGCCGGGGGCCAGGTGAAATGCATCGGCGGCACCAGGCGCGCCTGGTAGCGGAGCGCGTCGACCTCGCCGGCGCAGAGACGCAGCTCGTGGCCCATCTCTTCCAGGACGGTCTCCCACTTGGCCGTCTCGAACGTGACACCGTCCACGCCCGCCAGCCGTGTGGCCGCAACCCCGATCTTCACGACCCGATCCTATCGAATGGGGACCGATGACAAGAGCCAAGGTGAGCACCGAGGGCCGATCGAGCGTCCGCCGCTACACTCCTCGGCATGTCCTCACTCCCCGTGGTCGCCATCGTCGGCCGCCCGAACGTCGGCAAGAGCACGCTCTTCAACCGGCTCATCGGCGAGCGCGTCGCGATCATCTCCGACGTCTCCGGCACGACCCGCGACCGCGTGTACGGCACGTCGGAGTGGGCCGGGCGCACGTTCACCGTGGTCGACACCGGCGGCCTTGAGCTTGAGCCGGGCACCGATATCGAGGAGCGCGTGCAGGAACAGGCCCGCGTGGCGGTCGAGGAGGCCGATCTCATCCTGTTCGTGGTGGACGCGCACGCCGGAATCGCCCCGCTCGACCACGAGGTCGCGGACCGCCTGCGGCGCGCGGAAGCGCCGGTCATCCTCGTCATCAACAAGGGCGACAACCCTGCCCGCGAAGCCGATGCGGTCGAGTTCTACGCCCTCGGCTTCGACCCGTCCATCACCATCTCGGCGCAGCACGGCCGCAACACCGGCGACCTGGCCGATCTCATCGTCGAGCGCCTCCCGCCGCCGACCGAGGCGGAGGCGGCGGTATCGGTCTCACCCGAGGACCTCACCGAAGAGGAGATGGCCGAGCTCGCCGAGACCGAGCTCGGTGCGCCGCGGGTGGCGATCGTGGGACGGCCCAACACCGGCAAGTCGACCTTCGTGAACCGCGTCTTCGGCTCCGATCGCATGATCGTGTCCGACAAGCCCGGCACCACGCGCGACCCGATCGACACCACGATCGAGCTCGACGGCCAGCCGCTGGTGCTGGTCGACACGGCCGGCATCCGCCGCCGCGGGGCGATCGAGAAGGGGATCGAGCGCTACAGCGTGCTGCGCAGCATGAAGGCCATCGACTCCGCCGACGTGGCGGTGGTCATGACCGATGCGACCGAGGGCTACACCGCGCAGGACGCGCACGTGGTCGGCTACGTGCTCGAGGCGCACAAGGGCATCGTGCTCGTCCTCAACAAGTGGGACGCGGTCGAGAAGGACGAGAACACCGCCGACAAATGGCTGAAGCGCCTGCGGCGGGAGGCGCCGTACCTGGCATGGGCGGACATCGTGTTCGCATCGGCGCTGACCGGGCAGCGAGCCGAGCGAATCCTGCGCGAGGCGCTGCGGGTCGCCGAGGAGCGCTACCGGCGCGTGCCGACCGGCGAGCTCAACCGGCTGGTGATGGACGCCGTCCGCGCCCATCCGCCCTCGCACGTGCGCAATCGGCTGCCCAAGATCTTCTACGCGACCCAGGTCGGCGTGGCGCCGCCGACGTTCGTCGTCTTCTGCAACGACCCCGAGATCATCCACTTCAGCTACAAGCGCTACCTCGAGAACCAGATCCGCGAGAAGTTCGGCTTCCTCGGAACGCCGATCCGCCTCATCCTTCGCAAGCGCGAGTCGGAGGAGGCCTCTCGTCGCGCCGCGCGTCCGCGCCGGCGAACCACGCGGAGCCGATGAGGCAGGCGCTGCTCGTCGACATCGACGACACGGTGGTCGACTGGATCGGCCCCGCACGGGACGCGGTCATCGAGGCGGTCGCCACGCATCGGGCCCTGGCCGGCGCCGACCCCCAACGGCTCGCAGATCGGTTCCTCGAGATCGTCGAGGAGACGCATGCCCTGTGGATGTCGGGGGAGCTCAGCGTCGATCGACTGAGGGCCGAGCGCATCCGGCGCCTCGTGACTGAGTCCGGTGCCGCTGAGCTGGATGGCCAGGAGGCCGAAGAGCTCGCGGACGCCTACCGCGCAGGCATACCTTCGTGCGTGCCGGCCGGTCGATGGTGCCGCCGAGCTGCTCGCCGAGGTCCGCCGTCGCGGCGCACGCGTGGTGGCAGTCACGAACAACCTGGTGGCGGAGCAGGAGCACAAGCTTCGCGTACACCGGGATGCGAGACCTGTTCGACGGGTTGGTGATCTCCGAGGCTGCGGGCGTGAGCAAGCCAGACCCCGCGATTTTCGAGCTCGCTCTGCGCGTGGCCGGCACGTCCGCGGATGAGGCCATCATGCTCGGAGACTCGTGGACGAATGACGTCATGGGCGCCGTCGGTGCGGGGATCGCCGCCGCCTGGCTCGACCGCACCGGTGCAGGTCGACCGGACTCGGCGGTCGAGGTGATTGCGTTCACGAGCCTGCGTCCGGCGAGTGAGGTTGCTGCATCCCTGCTCGATCCTCCGCTATCGTCCCCGCGATGAGCGACCAGATCGGAGTCATCGGCGCCGGTGCGTGGGGCACCACCCTTGCCGTCCTCCTCGCCGATGCGCAGCGCCCGGTCAGCCTGCGCGCCCACACGCCCGAAGCCGGCGAGCGCCTGGCGCAGGCGCGAACCAACGACCGCTACCTGCCGGGAATCGTGTTTCCGCCGAACGTCCGCGTGGTGACCGATGACGCCTACCTGTCGGAGCCGCACCGGTTCTACGTGCTGGCCGTGCCGTCCGCGCACCTGCGGGGGACGCTCGAGGTCGTCGGGCCGCTCCTGGACCCCGATGCGGCGCTCCTGTCCGTCGCGAAGGGCATCGAAGAGGGCACGCACCTGCGGATGACGCAGGTCATCGACGACGTGCTGCCCGGCCGGCGGGTCGCCGCTTTGTCCGGCCCCAACCTGGCGCGCGAGATCGCCGGTGGCAAGCCAGCCGGATCGGTTATCGCGTCCGAGGACGCCGAGCTTGCGGCCGATCTGGCGACGGTGCTGTCCTCGGATCGGTTCCGGGTCTACACCAACCCGGACGTCGTCGGCGTGGAGCTGTGCGGGGCGCTGAAGAACGTGACGGCGCTGGCCGCGGGCATGGTCGACGGCCTCGGATTCGGCGACTCGGCCAAGGCCGGCATCATCACCCGGGGCCTGGCCGAGATGACCCGAGTCGGCGTTGCCGCAGGCGCGCATCCCGCTCACGTTCGCCGGCCTCGCCGGCGTGGGCGACCTCATCGCCACCTGCATGAGCCCGCTGTCGCGCAACCGCCGGGCCGGCGAGCTGATCGCCTCGGGCGTCCCCTGGCCGGAGGCGGGGGAGCACATCTCGGGCGTGGTCGAGGGCGTGGCAACCCTGGCGGGCGCGCTTGAGCTGGCGGCTGCGCACGAGGTCGAGATGCCGATCGCGGAGCAGGTCCGAGCCGTCGTGTTCGAGTCAGTGCCGCCGCTCGCGGCCGTCGCGGAGCTCATGTCGCGAGCTCCTAAGGACGAGCTCGGCGCCTGACGGCGGCATCGGTTGCGTTGGCTATACTGGCCGCTCGGTCGGGGCGTAGCGCAGTCTGGTAGCGCACTTGAATGGGGTTCAAGAGGTCGGAGGTTCGAATCCTCTCGCCCCGACCACTACGGTGACGACCATGCTCGAAGGACGGCGGATCAGCCTGCGGCCGGTCCGCGAAGCCGACCTCGACCGCCTCTACGACGCGCACACGGGCATTGCGGCGCGCGGCCCGTACTACCCGCTCGGCGTCAAGTCCGAGTCTGCGTTCCGTCACGAGTTCGCGGAGAACGGGTTCTGGCAGAAGACCGACGGCATGCTGGTGATCGTGAATCCCGAGGGAGAGATCGCCGGCCACATCGAGTTCTTCCGGCCGGTCGCCTACTGGGACGCCTTCGAGCTTGGCTACCAGCTCTACGACAACCGCCATGCCGGTCAGGGCTACGTGACCGAAGCGGTCCAGCTGCTCGTCGACTACCTGTTCGCGACGAAGAAGGAGCACCGCATCCACCTGGTCATCGTGCCCGAGAACGCCGCATCGCGGCGCATCGCGGAGAAGTGCGGCTTCACGCTCGAGGGGACGGCGCGCGGGGCGTTCTTCAACGACGGCCGCAACCAGGACGTGCTGCTGTACTCGCTGCTGCGGACCGATCCGCGCCCGTGGAAAGCTGCAGCCGGCGACTGACCGGCCATGCCCTTCGGCGCAGCGGGGTCGGAGCGCAGGGCTGCCCTCGGCGCAGTAACCTGCGCCGAACCTGCGTCCGACCCCACTAGTTCGAACGCCGCAACCTGCGGCCCGTTACGAAGCGCGGGAAGTTCGCCAGGGACGGGCCCGCGTCCTACTCGTCGCGAAGGAAGCGGGCCTCATCCCTCCACCACTGCAGGAGCGTCTGCGCGTCACCGTCGCGGCGAGTGGCGATCGCCACCAGGGGCACGCCGTCATAGGTCCACTCGAGGACGGCATCCCCGAAGGACGTCCTGCACAGCAACCGTCCACCGACGCCGCCGAATTCCCACGGCCCGTATGCGGGTTGCTGGCTGGTGCAGTCGCCCTGTGGGACGTCGAAGCTCGCGACGTCGCTGATGATCATCGCCTCGGCCAGGCCGATCGGATCGAAGTCCTGGTACGCCTTGGTCGCCCAGTAGTGCAGGGTCGTCGGCGCCGATGACGTGTGAAGCGCGCATTCAAGACCGGCCGTGACCGGGATGGGGACACGAGCGACCCCGGTTCCCCCGAGGCCGCCGAGCTCCCGATCGATGTTGATCCGGGGCCGATCGTCGAGATCGGCCCGGTCGCAGAACTCCCCGACCTCCTCGCCGATTCGAGCCAGCAGCGCGTCTTCGGCCTCGGCGGGAAATGACGACGAGGGGCTAACGGCTCCGACAGATCCCGATGCCCCTTCCGGTTGCGCGCTTTCCGCCGATGGCGCCTCGGACCCCGGAAGACCGGTCTCATCGAGCCATCCGCTCTGGATGGCGAATGCCGCGATCACGCCGCCGAGGGCCACGGTGGCCGCGAGAGCAATCCACGGTACCGGCGGCTTCATCGGTACACGCACCGGCCGCAACGAGCGCTCCCGGGCCGGCGTCGCGGTCACGGCGAACACCGGAACGCGATCGGCGATGCCTTTGAAGCGCTTGACCCCACGGGGCACGAATCGAACGGTCGCTCCGCCTCTCGCCACGTCGCGCACCGTCGAGGTGACGAGCACCTCACCGGCTCGGGCCTCGGCGCACACTCGCGCCGCGAGGTTGACTGCGCTGCCAACGAACGCCTCGCCGCGCTGGACCGTCTCGCCGGCGTTGATACCGATCCCGATCCGGAGGGGAGCATCGGCATGCTGCGCCGAGTACCGCGAGGCCGCCTCGATGATCGAGAGAGCGCAGGCGACCGCATCGCGCGCTGAGGCAAAGACCACGTAGAACGAGTCGCCTTCGGTCCGGATCTCGGCCCCGGCGTGCCGTTCGACCTCCTCGCGCACAAGCGCGCGATAGGCATCGAGGAGATCGGCGGCGGCTCGGTCACCCTGGGCTTCGCCGAAGGCGGTGTAACCGCGCAGGTCGGCGAAGAGGAACCCGCGATAGGCGCCCCCGACGCCCGCATCCTCCGTCACGCCGGAAGTCTAGTCGCTCGCTCCGCGAACTTGGCTCAGGGGCGGCTGAGCGTAGACTCGACCGATGGCAGAAGAGCTGCGGCCCGAGTCGCCGTTTGGCGTCCAGGGTGCCAACGAGAACATCTGGCACATCGCCGTCGCCGAGCGATGGAGCGATGGCGTGCTCATCGGCCACCGCACGTTCTGCGGCCGGAACTACGCGGCGTCAGCCAACCTCCACGACCTCGAGGGGCTCACGGCCGTCTGCTCGGACTGCACGGCGCAGGTCGCAGAGCGGCACTGATCCGTCAGCCACCCTCCCGATACGGGGCGCGCCAGTCCGGAGGGTCGAACAGGGGAGCGAAGAACATCGTGCCCCGGGCGATCTTGTCGCCACGCACCTCGAAGATGGTGACGACCCACCATGTCGATCCATCCGGGTAGCGGCTGCGGAAGGTGGCGGTGGCCGTGTCACCGGTGCCGGCGACCCGGACCACCGTGAAGGCCGGCGTGCGGACCCATTCCGGCTGCCGTGCCGACGACGCGCGGGTTCCGGTCTTCGAGCGCCCTGGTCGACGAACCCACCCGGGTAGCTCTCGCGCACCGCCCGGGCGTTCGCCAGCCCGCGGATCACCTCGCCCGACTGCGGATACTCCTCGACGTAGTCGTCGTGATAGACATCGCCGAGGGCATCCCAGTCCCTGCGGTTCATGATGTCGATGACGTGCTCGAAGAGAGCCTGGTGGTCGACGCTCATGCCTGGCCTCCTGCGCGGCCCTGCTGCATGAGCCGTCGCTCACGATCCGAGAAGACTCGCGCTCCCAGCAGCTCGCGCGCCCGCCGGTTCGTCTCCAGGATCTCGGCGAGGACGTGCCGACGCACCTCGTCGGGGACCTCGCCGTCGGAGCCCAGCTGGTCGTAGCCGGCGTGGCTCATGTAGGCGGTGACGATGAGGCGAAGCTCCTCGGGCGGGAGCCATGTCGCGAGCTCGGGCAGCACGCGCTCGTACGAGGATCGCGCCAGCGGCGTGAACGCGCCGAGGTCGACCGCGAACTGCACGTTGGCGGTATTCGAGTCGAGCTCGAAGTACACGGCGCGCGCCGCGTTCTTGGCCTGCCGCGCGAACTGCTGGCGCTGGATGAAGAGGCCCACGATCAGCCAGCCGATGGCGCCGACGAAGGCGCCGACGATGCCGGGCAGGAGCTGCTCGATGGTCATGCCGGCTCAATCATCCGCACCGCGTCGGATCGGTCAAGGGCGTACAGTCAGCACCTGTCCACTCAGGCGCAGCGGAGGATTGGCGTGAGCGACGCAACTCTCGGAAGCGGGACCAAGGAAGATCCGTGGCGGCTGAAGACACCGCCGGGCACAAGCGAGTACGAGATGTACCGGGACGAGGCGGCCGATCCGCCGCAGCTCGTCTGCCAGGTGGGCTCGACCAGGCTGACCTACCACCTGCGCGCCATCGAGGATCTCCAGGCCTGGCTGAAGGAGCAGGGCGACTGGGTCCCACTTGGCGCTGCCGATGAGCAGAAGGACGCCGCCGATGGCACCGTCGAAGCCTGGGGCCGATCCGACTCGAACCCGGTCGGGGGCTGGTACGGCATCCGAAAGGGCTACCGCGGCCGCTTCGGCATGTACCTGCCGCCGCTGCTCGAGGCGCTGGGGCTGGCCGAGGTGGAGCACAACCCGCGCAACAACCGGATGCGCGCCCGCTAGAGCACCTCGACCTCAGTGGGTGACCCGCAGGATTCGGTCGTCGCCGCCGTTGGCGGTAGAGATGTAGAGCGCGCCGTCCGGACCGATCACGACGGCGCGTAGCCGGCCGAACCGATCGTCGAGCAGCGTCTCCTCCAGGGTGAGCTCACCATCGGCGCCCACGGAGAAGCGTCGCAGGTCCTCCTCCTTGAGCGTGCTGACGATGAGGTTGTCTTCCCAGTCTCGCCAGCCAGGACCGATGAGGAACGTTGCGCCGGAGGTGGCGAGGGTCGGGGAGCCGGACGCCCATGCCGGTGCCAGGTAGTCGGAGGCGGGCCCGCAGCCGTCGGGGATCGGTCCCGTCGTATCGGCGCCGGTGAAGCACGGGTAGCCGTAGTTGCCGCCGGGCTGGAGGAGGTTGACCTCGTCGTTCTCATCGGTGCCGTGCTCGACCTCCCAGACGCGCGCCGTCGGGCGCGAAGGCCAGCCCCTGCGGATTGCGATGGCCGAGGCTGTAGATCGCGTTCCCGAACGGGTTGTCGTCGGGAGCCGATCCATCGAGGTTCACGCGCAGCACCTTGCCATTGAGCCGATCCGGATCCTGGGCGGGGTTCTCACCCGCCGGCAGGTTGGCGTCACCGATGCTCAGCCAGATGTGATCCGAGCCGTCCACTTCGACGGCACATCCCTGGTGGCGGGCGGCGCCCGTCGTCTCGCCGATCGGGACGACTTCGAAGGGCGAAAGGGAGCGAGTCGCCACCGAGCGTCGAGCGCATGAGCTCCACGCTCCACGCGCCGTCGTGATCGCGGGAGGCGCAGACGAAGACGGCGTCGCCGCGGATGGCGATCCCCATCAGCCCGGACTCGAGCTCGGCGCGAACGTCCGGGATGGTTGCCGTGTCCAGGAGCGCTGCACCCGGCTCGCCGCTCGCGTAGACGCGCACCCGCCCGATGCGCTCAGTGACGAGCATGCGCCGGTCATCGGTGAAGGCGATGTCCCACGGATGGTCGAGGCCGCCCTGGATCTGGTCGGCGTGCACGGCGTCGAACGGACGGAGGAGCAGGATGCCCGCCACGGCCGCCACCAGGATCGCGGCGACGATTGCGAAGGCCGCCGCGAGCCGTTTGTGGCCGGATATGTTGAAGCGGCTGCCGAGCGCCCGAGTGGACGTCGGCAGCCGCCTCATCGACGTAAGGAAGCCGAGTGAGTTACTCGGCAGCCTTGATGTTCGATGCGCGCGGACCGCGCGGGTTTGACTCGACGTCGAAGGTCACTGCCTCGCCGCCGACGAGACGATCGAAGTCGATCGACTCACTGAGCCCGTCGCGGTGGAAGAAATAGTCCTTGCCATCCTCGCCGGTGATGAAGCCGAAGCCGCGATCGGCCACGATCTTCTTGATGGAACCATTGGCCATGAGAGGCCTCCTAACTGTAGAACCGCAAGAGTACTCGGTCTTGGCGAGTAGCATCGGCGCCGATGACGGCGATTCCGGCTCAACCCCCCTTTGCGCTTCGCGCTCGCCTCCTCTCGCCGCTGGCCGATGGAGGGCTCCTCGACGAGCCCGACGGCATGCTGGAGGTCGATGAATCGGGGCGTATCACCCGAGTGGCGCGCTGGGTCGACGCCGATGCGCCCGCCTTCGGCGCTCGACTTGCGCCCGCTGGTGCTCATGCCCGGCATGGTCGACCTGCACGCCCACCTTCCGCAGATTCCGAACGCCGGGCTGGGGAGCGGCCTCGACCTGCTGACCTGGCTGGATCGCTACATCTTTCCGCTCGAGCGGGCGTACGACCGGTCGGTAGCCGAGCGGCAGGCCCCGGCGGCGTTTCGCTCGTTCGCTGCCGCGGGGACGACGACGGTGGTCGCCTACGCGGCGCTCTGGCCGGAGTCGACCGATGCGGCCTTTGCCGCCGCCGAGGCGCACGGCATCCGGGCCGTCATCGGCAAGGTGATGATGGATCGGCTCAGCTACGACACCGAGATCGCGCCGAGCGAGATCCTGGAGACGTCGCTGCGCCAGTCCGACGAGCTCGCCACGCGCTGGCACGGGGCCGACGGCGGCCGCCTTCGCTACGCGTTCACGCCGCGATTCGCCGTCAGCTGCTCCGCGGAGATGCTGCGCGACTCGGCCGCGCTCGCCTCGCGGCACGGCGCCTACTGGCAGACCCACCTGTCGGAGGACACCGATGAGATCGCGGAGGTGGCGCGGCTCTTTCCCGAGGCGGAGGACTACCTCGACGTCTACGACCGTGCCGGGGCACTCGGCGCGCGGACGATCCTGGCGCACGCCATCCACCTGTCCTCGCGCGAGGTCGATCGGCTGGTCGAGGCGGACGCGCGCGTCGCCCATTGCCCGGCCTCGAACCTGTTCCTCTCGAGCGGAATGATGCCGCTCGGCGCTCATCGCGCCGCGGGCATGACGGTCGGCCTCGGCAGCGACGTGGCCGCCGGCCCGGAGGTCTCGATCTTCAGCGTCATGCGCGCCGGCGCGGTCACCCAGCGCGTGCTGGAGCTCACCGGCCGCGCCGATCCCGCCGCCGCGCTGCGCCCGCTCGACTGGGTGCGCATGGGAACGCTCGACGGCGCGCGCGTGCTCGGCATGGATGCGGAGATCGGCTCGCTGGAGGTGGGGAAGGAGGCCGATCTGATCGCCGTCGATCCGCGCGTCACGGAGCCGCTGTCGGGCGAGGACTCGCCGTCATCCGCCGATGAGGTCGCCGGCCGACTCGTCTTCCGGCCACATCCGGACATGGTGCGGGCCGCCTGGGTGCGAGGCCGCTTGCTCGCCGGGCCGCCGGGCATGGACGGCATCGGCTAGGCTATTCGCATGGACCGAGTCATCGGGATTCTCGTCACAGCCGCCGCCATGTGGGTGGCCGTTCAGATCGTGCCGGGTCTCGACTTCAGCGGCGAGCTCTGGAAGCTGCTGCTGGTGGCGTTCATCTTCGGGCTGATCAACGCGTTCATCCGCCCGATCCTGGTCATCTTCACGCTGCCGATCACGATCATGACGCTTGGCCTCTTCCTGCTGGTGCTGAACGCGCTTCTGCTGCTGCTGGTCGGCGCCATCTCGGCCGAGCTGAACCTCGGGCTCACGGTGGCCGACTTCATTGGCCGCGCTGCTCGGCTCGATCGTGATCAGCCTGGTCGGACTCGCGCTCTCGATGCTCATCGGCACCACCCGGCGCGTCCTCTGACCTTCGGCCCTTCCGAGCCCATCGCGCGCGCGCCCGTCGCGGTCGGGGTGCTTTTCGGCACTCTCGCTGGCCGTCGCGGTGACCCTCACCGGTCCGCTGCTGCTCTTCAACCCGTGGTTCACCTCCGTGCTCCAGGCTCGGCACGGCGTGGCGGCTGCGTTCGACACGTCCCAGGCCGAGATCGACCGTGTCACCGGCGAGATCCTCGGGGACCTCTATGTCGGCGGCGACTTCGGCGCCGCGCTCACTCCGGGCGAGCCGCTGCTCGACGAGCGCGAGCGCTCGCACATGGGCGACGTTTCCAGGCTCGTTCGCGTGCTCGCTGGTATCACGGTGGTCGCCCTCGTCGCTGGCCGTGGTCACCGGCGCCTGGCTCCGCCGCGAGCGACGGCGCCAGGGTCGGATCATGTTCACCGCCGCGGGGCTCATCGGCGCGTCTTGCCGTCATCCTGGCCGCCATCTTCGCGGTCGCCTTCGAGCCCGCCTTCCTGGCGTTCCATGCCATCTTCTTCCCGCCGGGCACGTATCTCTTCTCCGAAGGCTCCCGGCTGATCGTCCTCTTCCCTGAGCCGTTCTGGTTCGACGCGGCGCTGGCCGCCGGGGCGGCGATCGTGGTGACGGCGTTCATCGTCGGCCTCATCGGCTTCGCGCGCTGGCGAGATGCGCTCGGCGACGCCCGCCCGGGCCTGAACTAGACTCAGCCGATGGGCGGCTCAGGATGGAAGATCGGCCGCGTGGCCGGCATCGATCTCGCGATTCACCCCAGCTGGCTGGTGATCGCGTTCCTGCTCACCTTCTCGCTCGCCGACGCATTCTTCCCGCGCGTCATTCCGGGCTGGACGGCCGGCCAATACTGGCTCCTGGGGGCGGGGACGGCCGTGCTCTTCTTCGGCTCGGTGCTCGCGCACGAGCTCTCGCACGCCATCGTCGCGCGCCGCCTTGGGCTGAAGGTCGGTGGCATCACGCTCTTCATCTTCGGCGGCGCCACCACCATCGAGACGGAGTCCGCCAGCGCTCGCGACGAGGCCCTGATCGCGCTTGCCGGCCCGCTCATGAGCCTGGTGATCGGAGGCCTGCTGCTGGTCGCCGGCGCGCTCATCCAGCAGGCCCAGGTCCAGGCGCTCGTCGGCTGGCTCGGCGTCATCAACGTCGCCCTCGGAGCGTTCAACCTCGTCCCCGGCTATCCCATGGACGGCGGTCGCGTCCTGCGCGCCATCCTGTGGCGCATTCGCGGCGATCGGTTGGTGGCGACCCGGCAGGCCGCGATGGTTGGCCGTGTGATCGGTTACCTCATGGTCGCCGGCGGCATCTTCTGGGCCCTTCGTTCGCGCGACATCGGCAGCGGCCTCTGGCTGGCGCTGGTCGGCTGGTTCCTTGCCACCGCGGCGGAGGCGACGCTCCAGCAGGCCGGCGTGGAGCGCTCGCTGAGCGGCGTACGCGTGCGGGACGCGATGGAGGTCTCGCCCGCGGCCGTATCCCCGAACGAGTCGGTCGCCGATCTCGTGTCGGAGCGCATGCTGCGCGGCGACGACCGCTCCTTCCTGGTGCGCCACGAGGACGGTGGCCTGGCCGGCGTGGTCACGCTCGGCGACGTGCGCCGCCTGCCACGCGATGCCTGGGCCGACCGGCGAGTGACCGACATCATGACTCGCTACGGCGACCTGGCCACGATCGGCCCCGACGAGCCGCTTGCCGAAGCGCTGCGCCTCATCCAGGAGCGCGAGGTCGGCCAGCTGCCGGTGATCGGCGACGAGGCGCGGCAGCCGCTCGGGCTCGTCACGCGGCGGGGGATCCTGCGGCTGATCGACGCCCGCATGAAGCTGGGACTCTAGGCGACCGATGCTCACGCTGGACGAGGCGTATCGGCGCCTGCTCGCGCGGGCGCACCTGGCCGGGACCGAATCCATCTCGCTGACCGATGCCGTCGGGCGCGTGCTTGCCGAGCCGAACGTGATCGCCTCCGTCGACGTCCCGCCGTTCGCCAACTCCGCGATGGACGGCTTCGCCGTTCGCGCCGCCGATACGCCGGGGTCCCTGCGCGTGGTCGGCGAGATCGCGGCCGGCGCCGGCGAGCTGCCCACCGTCGAGCCCGGAACGGCGGTCGGCATCATGACCGGAGCGCCGCTGCCTCCCGGCGCCGATGCGGTCGTGCCGATCGAGGATGTCACGGAGGCAGACGGCTCGGTGTCGATTCCGGGGGCGGTGCTCAGCGCGAACCACGTCCGCGCCGCGGCGCACGACACGCGGGCCGGCGACGAGATCTGCCTGCCCGGTGCGCTGACGCCCGCGAAGATCGCCGTGCTGGCATCGCTCGGCATCGGCGACGTCACGGTCCGCCGCCGCCCGGTGGTCGCGATCCTCTCGACCGGCAACGAGCTCATCGGGCCCGGGGAGCCGCTCGGCCCGGGCCAGATCCACGATGCCAACGGAGTCGCATTGGCCGCGGCCGTCACCGAGGCCGGCGGGGAGCCGCTCATCCTGCCGCGCCAGCTGGACGAAGAGTGGCCGATCGAATCGGCACTGATGGATGCGGCACGCCAGGCCGACCTGGTGGTGACCTCCGGCGGCGTCAGCGTCGGCCGCCACGATTACGTCCGCGCGGTCCTGGAGCGGCACGGGAGCCTCGACTTCTGGCGGATCGCGGTCCAGCCAGGCAAGCCGCTGGCGGTGGGTGCACTGGGTGGCGCGACCGTCATCGGTCTGCCGGGCAATCCGGTCAGCGCGCTGGTGACCTTCGAGCTCTTCGTGCGCCCGTTCATCCGCACGATGCTCGATCTGCCCGGTGACGGACGGCTTGCACGTGCGGGCGACGCCGACCGAGCGGATCGAGAAGGACCCCCCGCGGCGGGCGTTCCTGCGGGTGGCGGTCTGGCACGAAGACGGCGCAGATCCACGCTCGGCCGGCCGGCGGGCAGGCGTCGTCGCAGCTCCGCCCGATGGCCGACGCGAACGGCCTGCTCATCGTGCCGGAGGGCCAGGCGGCGGCGGAGCCCGCGCTGTCCTACGAGGCCATCGTGTTCGAGCCGCTGCTGCTCCAGTCCTGGCGATGAAGCCGAGCCACCTCGACGAGTCCGGCGCGCCGCGCATGGTCGACGTCGGCGACAAGCCGATCACCGCGCGCCGGGCGGTGGCGCGCGGCCGTGGTACGCATGCGCCCCGAGGTGCTTGCCACCCTGCTCGATGCCGGCGGCCCGAAGGGGGATGCACTCGTGACCGCCCGACTGGCCGGCATCGGCGGGGCGAAGCGCACGTCCGAGCTCATCCCGCTCTGCCATCCGCTGCCGCTCGATCTGGTGGAGGTCGAGCTCACCCCGGATCCCGCGACGGGCCTCGTCGACATCCGTGCCGAGGCTCGCGCCACCGCCCGCACCGGTGTCGAGATGGAGGCCCTCACCGCCGCCAGCGTCGCAGCGCTCGACGCTCTACGACATGGCCAAGGCGCTGCAGCGCGACATCGTGATCGAGCGCGTCGAGCTGCTCGAGAAGTCGGGCGGCCGCTCCGGCGACTACGCGCGCTGAGGAAGTTCCGCGCGCCGAGCACGAGGCCGTCGTCGTCACCTGCTCGAATCGATCCGCGGCGGGGGAGCGGGAGGATGCCTCCGGTCCCGCCCTGGTCGCCGCACTGCGCGATGCCGGGTTCGACGTCGCGCCAGAGGCGCTCGTCGTCGCCGACGAAGAGTCGCTCATTGCCTCGACCTTGGCCCGCCTGGCCGATGCCGGCCATCGGCTCATCCTCACCACCGGCGGCACCGGCCTGACGCCCACCGACGTGACTCCCGCTGCCACGCGCCGGGTCATCGACCGCGAGGCTCCCGGATTGGCCGAGCTCATGCGTGCGGCCGGCCTGGCATCCACGCCGATGGCCGCCCTTTCCCGTGGAGTGGTCGGAACGCGCGGCACGACGCTGATCGCCAACCTGCCGGGCTCGCCGAAGGGAGCGACCGAATCGCTTGCGGCGCTCCTGCCAGTGCTGCGCCACGCTCTCGACCAGCTCGCCGGCGGAGACCACTGAGCCAATGCGGTGCGTCGCGTATGTCGGCGCGGGCGTCGGCGTAGGGTTTGGTCTGGCACGGATCGGCCTTCTGGTAGCGCCCGATGTGGGCCTGGTTGTCGGTCCATGGCTCATCATCGATCTGTTGATCGCGGCTATAACGTTGGTGTTCCCGTTTGTCGTGACATGGGTCTGGAATACACCGACAAGGGGAATGCCGTACCTGGCGCCGCACTCTGCCCGTGCCGGAGGAGTATTGGCAAGCGTTGCGGTTGGTCTCATCGCCGGGACGCTTTCGATCACCGGGTGACTCGATAGCGCCGCTAAGGCGGCCCAGTGGGGTCCAGAGATCCACTGGGGCCCGCAACGCGTCGGCTGAACAGGCCTGAAGTCCGAGATCACCGGCGATCCAACCACCCCGTGATCACGCCTATATGAATCCGGGAGGTTTCGCGCGAGCGCGGCACCGACGGCAGGCCGTCCACGGCTACCATGGCGCGGATCCATGGAAGCCAGCATCCCGTTCTATCCGCTCGTCGTCGTCCCGGTGGCGGCGGCGATCGTGCTGTTCTGGCGCCGGGCGCGGTGGCACCTGGCGGTGCTGCGCAGCGGACGGCCGCTCGACCGCATGACCACGTGTGGGAGCGCATCAAGTCGCTCGGCGTCTTCGTCATCGGCCAGCGACGGCTCCTCCAGGATCTCGGGCCCGGCCTGACCCACGCCTTCGTCTTCTGGGGCTTCATCGTCCTGCTGGCGACGACCGGCAACTACCTCACCAACGGGCTGGTCGAGGCGATCGTGGGCTGGTTCTTCGGCGGCTTCTTCTGGAGCCTGATCGTCTTCTTCGCGAACCTGTTCGTTGGGCTGGTGCTGGCATCGGTCATCTACTTCGTGATTCGCCGGACGATCACGCGGCCGGCGCGACTGGCGCTGACGCGCGACGCGTTCGTCATCCTGGGGCTCATCTTCTTCATCGTCCTCACCGAGCTGGTGGGGGACGCCTTCTCGTACGTCGTCGAGCCCGAGACGCCGTCACGTACGTGGGCCATCCTTGCCGGCCCGCTGAGCCTGGCGCCTGGAGCCCATCGGCCAGGCGGCCGCCCTGATCGGCTTTGGATCCGCCGCCTGGGCCCACATCCTCCTCGTCCTGGGCTTCGGCGCCTACCTGCCCTACAGCAAGCACCTCCACATCATCAGCAGCGAGCCGAACGTCTACTTCCGCAACCTCGAGCCGCGCGGCGCGCTGCGCAAGATGGATCTCGAGGCGGAGCCGGAGGAAGGCGAGGAGCTGCCGGTATTCGGGGCCAAGGGCCTCAAGGACCTGACCTGGCGCCACCTTGCCGACGGCCTGGCCTGCACCGAGTGCGGCCGCTGCATGGAGTTCTGCCCGGCCTCGATGACCGGCAAGACGCTCTCGCCCAAGCACCTGATGGAGGGTCTCCGCGACCAGATCGCGGCCGCTGAGACGGCGCTGGCGGCGGCCGCATCGGCGCAGCGGGCGTGGAAGGGCGGGGCCAACGGCGGAGCCGCGGCCTCGGACGCAGCGCTCGGACTGGCCAACGAACGAGCCGACCGACGCGCTCAGCCTGCCGCTGATGGACAACGCCATCCCGGAGGAGGCCGTCTGGCAGTGCACGACCTGCGGTTGGTGCGTCGAGGGCTGCCCCGTGCTGATCGAGCACGTCGACACGATCGTCGAGATCCGCCGCAACGCCGTCCTCGAGGAGAGCCGCTTCCCGAAGGAGCTCAACGCCGCCTTCCGCAACATGGAGAACGCCGGCAATCCCGTGGGGCCAGCCGAAGTCCTCGCGGCTCGACTGGGCGCAAGGACCTGGACGTCCCGGTCCTTGGAGCGACCGATGCGCCGCGTCCCGCGGCGGCCAGCGACGGCCGCCCGTGGCGACCGATCTACGAGGCGCGTCCCACGGGGGACCCGCTCTCGGGCCGCGTCCTGTTCTGGGTCGGCTGTGCCGGCGCGTTCGACGATCGCAACCGCAAGGTGGTGCGCGCCATGGCCCAGCTGCTGAAGCAGGCCGAGGTGCCCTTCGCCGTGCTGGGGACGCAGGAGACCTGCACCGGCGATCCGGCGCGGCGGGCCGGCAACGAGTACCTCTACCAGATGCTCGCCGAGGAGAACGTGGCGACGCTCTCCGCGGCGCATGCCGAGCACGGCATCAGCACCATCGTCGCGACCTGCCCGCACTGCTTCAACACCATCCGCAACGAGTATCCGCAGTTCGGCCTGATCGGCGTGCAGGTCATCCATCACACCCAGCTGCTGGATCGGCTCGTCGCCGAGGGCCGGCTGGTGCCAACCGAGCATCACGAGGCGGTCGTCGCCTACCACGATGCCTGCTACCTCGGCCGCTACAACGAGGTCTACGACGAGGGCCGCCGCGTGGTCGAGTCGGTGCCGGGCCAGAGCGTCGTCGAGATGGACCTCCATCACCGCAAGGGCATGTGCTGTGGCGCGGGAGGCGCGCGGATGTGGATGGAGGAGCGCGAGGGAACGCGCATCAACCACAAACGGGTGTCGCAGGCGCTCGAGAAGTCTCCCGACGCGATCGCGACGGCCTGCCCCTTCTGCCTGATCATGCTGCGCGACGGCACCACCGACCTCGACCGGACCGATGTCGCCGTTCGCGACGTCGCCGAGCTCCTGGCCGATGCCACCGGCGCCTGGCAGCGCGACGTGGGCGCGGAAGCTCGCGTGACGCCGCCGATCCTCCGCGACGTTCCCCGAGCGACTTCGAGTCCGAGCGCCTGCTCATTCGTGCGCCACTCCCCGGCGACGGGGCCGATCTGCACGCCGCGATCACGGAGTCGATGGTCGAGCTTCGCCCATGGATGCCATGGGCCGATGACGAGCAGTCCGTCGAGGACGTGGAGGCCAACGTGCGTGAGGCGAGGGCCGAATTCCTGACGCGCAGGGACCTGCGCCTCCACCTGTATCTGCGTTGACGGCGGCGCGTTCGTCGGGTCCAGCGGCCTGCATCCGCATCGACTGGGACGTGCCGCGGTTCGAGATCGGCTATTGGATCCGGACCGGCATGACCGGCAACGGCCTGGCAACGGAGGCGACGCGCCGGATCGCCGACTTCGCGTTCGACGACCTCGGCGCAGAGCGCGTCGAGATCTGGTGTGATGCCCGCAACCAGCGCAGCGCCGCCGTGGCCATGCGAGCTGGGTTCGAGCTCGAGGCGCGCCTGCGCCACAACCGCCTGGGTGCGGATGGCCAGCTCACCGACTCGCTCTGCTTTGCGAGGCTGCGGAATCCGCAAGATATGACGCCAATCCTTGCGGAAAGTTGACCGACCCCGCGTCGCTGAGTACTCTTCGGCACATGGCGGTGAGAACGATCCAGCAGTCCGGGCGGCGACCCGTCCTGGACGACCTGGACAAGGCAATCATCAAGTGTCTGCAGCTTGATGGCCGGCGACCGTACGCCCAGATCGGGCGCGAGCTGCAGGTCCCAGAAGCCACCGTCCGCCAGCGCGCCGAGCGGCTCATCAGCCGCCGGGTCGTGCAGATCGTCGGGGTCACCGACCCGCTGGCGATGGGATTCCAGCAGCCGGCGCTGATCGGCCTCAAGGTCGAGGCCGGGCGGTTGAACGAGATCGCCGAGCAGATCGCCGCGCTCGACGAGGTCACCTACGTCGTCATCACCGCCGGGCGCTACGACCTGTTCTGCGAGGTCGTGTGCGAGGACAACGATCACCTGTTGCGCGTGCTGACCGAACGGTTCGCCGATATCGGCGGCATCCGCTCGACCGAGACGCTGGTCGAGCTGCGATTCATCAAGGAGAGCTACCAATGGGGAGCTCGTTAGGAGGATCGTGACGGTCACGAAGGGTCAGATCGATCGGGCACGCGTCGCCGAGATCGGCGCGCGCGAGGAGGCGGACTACCGCAAGCGGACGGCCAAGAGCGCCGCGCTGTTCGAGCGCGCGCGCCAATCGCTGCCGCTCGGCGTGGCCAGCTCGTTCCAGGTCTATGACCCGTATCCGACCTTCATGACCGATGCGCGCGGCAGCCGCATCTGGGACGCCGACGGCAACGAGTACATCGACTTCGACATGGCCTTCGGCGTCCTGGCCGCCGGCCACTCGCATCCGCTCCTGGCCGAGGCGCTCCAGTACCGGGTCGCCAACGGCACCTGCTACACGTTCCCGGTCGAGGATGGGATCGCGCTGGCGGAGGAGATCAGGGCCCGATTCGGCGCCGACCTCGTCCGGTTCAGCAACTCCGGCACCGAGGCCACCATGGACGCCATTCGCGTCGCGCGGGGCTACACCGGGCGCGAGAAGATCATCAAGTTCGAGGGCGGCTACCACGGCCATCACGATGACGTGCTGGTCAGCATCCAGCCGCCGCGCGAGGCGATGGGCCCCATCGAGTCGCCGACGACCGTGCCGGCCAGCGCCGGGATCCCGCGCAGCCGGATCGCCGAGACGGTGATCGCGCCGTTCAACGAGCCGGAGCTGCTCGCGGGGATCCTGGAGGCTCACGCCGGCGAGATCGCCGCGATCATCATCGAGCCGGTGCAGTTCAACATCGGCGTCGTCCCGCCGAATGCCGGGTTCCTCGAGCGCGTCCGCGAGCTCGCCACCGAGCACGGCGCCGTCCTCATCTTCGACGAGGTCAAGACCGGCGTCGTCCTGGCGTGGGGTGGGGCATACGAGCACTTCGGCGTCAAGGCCGACCTGTTCTGCCTCGCCAAGAGCATCGGAGGCGGGATCCCGATCGGCGCATTCGGGGGCAAGCGGGAAGTGATGGCCGCCATCGAGACCCTCGAGGGCACGCCGGCCTCCAGCAAGGGCGCCGTCGAGGGCGGCATCGACCGATCGACGATCCCCGGTGGCTCGACCCGTGTCGCGCACCTCGGCACGTTCAACGGCAACCCGCTCTCGATGACCGCCGGATTGGTGACGCTCACCCAGATCCTCACCAAGGACGTCTATCCGCGCCTGCACGCCATGGCCGATCGGCTGACCGCCGGCAGCCAGGCCGTCCTCGACGAGCACGAGGTCCCCGGCTACGCGATCAACGTCGGCCCTAAGGGCTGCGTCATGTTCACGCCCGAGCGCGTCACCGGCTACCGCGACCTCGTCGGCCTCGATTCCGAGCTGTGGGAGGCCAGCTTCTTCTACCTCCTCAACCGCGGCATCCTGCTGCCGCCTGGCCCTGACGACCAGTGGACGCTCTCGGTCCAGCACAGCGACGCCGACGTCGACCGCTACGTGGAGGTCTTCGGCGAATTCGCCGCCGAGCTGACCGCCTGACCCGCCTGACCGGCTGCATGCGAGCGGGGTTTGCCGCCTGCAACCACGGGCGTATGGTGAGCGCAGGAGGTGGGTGATGCTCGAACGGATGGCTCGGCCGCTCCGCGGCCTGTCGAACGGGATCGCGGGGGCGACGGACGGGTTCTACCGGGTCCTCGGCGGTCCGGGGAGGCTGCTCCAGGACCTGCTGAACGGCGCCTGGCTGGGACACTCGCTCCACGCCGTGCTGGTCGATGTCGTGATCGGCGGCGCGACCGCGGCCCTGCTGCTCGACGTCCTGCGGATGTTCTTCTCCGTCGACGGTCTCGAGACTGCGACGACGTGGGTGCTCGGGCTGGCATGGCTCTCGGCCCTGGGCGCCATCCTCAGCGGACTCACCGACTACAAGGACACCGCGCCGAACAGCGCGGAGCGCGACGTGGCCGGGCTGCACGGCCTCGTCAACATCGTCGCCACCATCGCCTTCACGATCTCGCTGCTCCAACGCCTCGGCGGCGCGCACGACGGTGCCTTCTGGGTGCTGCTGGTCGGCTACCTGGTGGTCAGCGTCGGCGGCTACATCGGCGGCCACGTCGTCTTCAAGTACGGCTACATGGTCAACCACAACGCCTTCAGCCGCGGCAAGCGCGCAAAGGAATTCACCGCTGCCGTCGCCGTGTCGGAGGTGCCGGAGGGAACGCCGACCAAGATCATGTTCGGCACGACCGCCGTGATGCTCGGTGCGACGCGGCGACGTGGTCCACGCGCTCAAGGAGACCTGCTCGCACGCTGGCGGGCCGCTCTCGGAGGGCGAGCTCAAGGGCGACACCATCATCTGTCCGTGGCACTTCTCGACCTTCCGACTGGCCGATGGCTCAGTGGTGCATGGCCCCGCCGGCTCGCGCCAGGTGTCGTATCGAGCTCGGATCGACGGCGACCAGGTGGAGCTGCAGGGCCCGCACGACTGACCGGCATGTGCCAATCCCATTGGCCCTGTGGCCGTCGAACGCCCCTCCGCCGGTCCATCTGCCAACCGGGATGGCCCAACGACCGGTGAACTGGCCCTGAATGTCACCTCGCCGGTCGTAAGGCCAAGCTGGTTGGCGCGCCACCACCCGTCCAGCTCCGCGAGGGGCAAATTGAGACCCCGGACCACTCGATGCCGCATCGGCTAGACTCGCGTTCCCGAGATTGACCGTTCGCCGCTGCGTGTCCGAGGAGCTGCGTGACCTACCTGCCGACCGCCGAGCACGACGAGCTGCGTGCCATGGTGCGCGAGCTCGCCGACGAGCGGATCGCTCCCCGCGCCGCGGCGATCGACGAGGCCTCGGAGTTCCCGTGGGACCTCAAGGACCTGCTGGCGCAGCAGGACCTGCTGGGCACCTGCTTCGCGGAGAAACACGGCGGCACCGCGCTCGATACGGTCGCGCAGTGCATCCTGGTCGAGGAGATCGCGCGAGCCGACGCGAGCACCAGCCTGATCCCGATCGTCCAGAAGCTCGGCGCATTGCCCATCATCCTTGCCGGCTCCGAGGAGCAGCAGGACCGATACCTTCCCCGCCTGGCCTCCGGCGAGTGGCTGATCGCGTTCGCATTGACCGAGGCCGCCGCCGGCAGCGACGTCGCATCCAACCGCATGCGGGCGACGCGCGACGGTGATGACTACGTCCTCAACGGCAGCAAGAGCTTCATCACCCACGGCTCGATCGCCAAGGTCCTGACCGTCTTCGCCCTCACCGATCCCGCGGCCGGCGGTCGCAAGGGGATGAGCGCCTTCATCGTCGAAGCGGATACGCCCGGTTTCGCGGCGCCGCGCGTCGAGCACAAGATGGGGATCCGTGGCTCGCCGACCGCCGAGCTCACCTTCGACGACGTCCATGTGCCGGCTGCCAACCGCATCGGCGACGAGGGAGAGGGCTTCCGGATCGCGATGGAGACGCTCGACCGCTCGCGGTTGAGCATTGCGGCCCAGGCGGTGGGCATCGCCCAGGGTGCGATCGACGCAGCGGTCGCCTACGCCGCCGACCGGCAGCAGTTCGGGCAGCGCGTGGCCGACTTCCAGGGCATCCAGTGGATGCTCGCCGACATGGCCTCGCAGACCGAGGCGGCACGCCAGCTGACCTACGCCGCCGCGGCGCGCGTCGATGCAAACGCGCCGGACCTTCCATACTGGACGTCCAGCGCCAAGCTCGTGGCCGGGGACACGGCCATGCGGGTCACCACCGATGCGGTCCAGGTGCTGGGCGGATACGGCTATATCACCGAGTACCCTGTCGAGCGCATGATGCGTGACGCGAAGATCACGCAGCTCTACGAGGGGACCCAGCAGATCCAGCGCCTTATCGTCGCGCGCCAGCTCCTTCAGCGGGCCGGCGTCGCGAAGCAGGGTTCGTAGGCAGGAGCACGCAAGCCGAACGTGAAGATCGTCGTCTGTATCAAACAGGTCCCGGCCACCAGCGCCGACAAGCGCTACACCGATGACCTGCGCCTCGAGCGCGCCGGCGTCGAGGCCATCATCAACCCGCTCGACGAGTACGCCATCGAGCAGGCGCTGCGCCTGGTCGACGACGGGACCGTCGATCACGTGACCTACCTGTCGATGGGACCGGAGCAGGCCTCCGAGGCCCTTCGCCGGGCGCTTGCCATGGGCGGTGACGACGCCGTGCTCGTGAGCGACGCGGCCCTTTCCGGCGCCGATGAGTGGGCGACCGCGAAGGTCCTTGCCGCCGCGCTCGACAAGCTGGCGCCGGACGTCGCCCTGATGGGCATGGCCTCGGACGACGCGCGCGGGTCGCTGGTGCCCGGCGCGGTTGCCGCCATGCGCGACGTGCCGTTGCTGAGCTATGGCTCAGAGCTGAAGCTGACCGATGGCGCGGCCCGCGTTCGCCGCCTCTCGGCCACTGGCTTCGACTGGATCGAGGCTCCGCTGCCCGTCGTGGCCACCGTCACCGACCAGGTGGGGGAGCCGCGCTACGCAAGCCTCAAGGGCATCATGGCCGCCAAGCGCAAGTCGCTCGAGACCTGGTCGCTGGACGACGTGGGCCTCTCGGCCGACGAGCTGTCGGGCGCTGCCCTGACCCAGGTCACGGATGCGCGCCCGCCCGAGGAAAAGCCGCCTACCGAGCGTATCGAGGGCCTCCTCGCGGCCGAGGCCGCGACCAAGATCGCCGACTGGCTCGAGCAGAGAAAGCTGATCTGATGAGCAAGGACATCCTCTTCCTGGCCGAATTCGCCGGCGGCAAGCCGGCACGCTCGGCGCTCGAGCTGGCAACCGGCGCAGCGGAGCTGGCCGCCCAGTCGGGCGGTGCGGCCGTCGCGCTCGCCTACGGGGCGGGCGCAGCCGCCGGCGCCGCCGGGCTTGGCGCCCAGGGCGCCGCTCGGGCCATCGTCCTGGGCGATGAGGACCGGCCGGCCGTCATCTACGCTCCGGCCGCGGTTGCGGCAGTGCGCGACGCCGATGCGCTGGCGGTCCTGGCCCCGGCAACGCCGAACGGCCGCGACCTCGCCGCGGCGCTGGTCGGCACCCTCCACGTGCCGGCCTTCGGCCCCGTGCGTTCGGCGCGCGTTGTCGATGGCGTCCTCGAGACCGAGCAGGCGACCCTCCAGGGAAGCGTCATCACCACGTCGCGACCGGCGGACGGCGCACCGGCACCATCCGTCGCCCTCGTGCTGGCGAACACGTTCACCCCCGCAGAGGGCGGCACGGGCAGCGCCGAGGTCGCTGAGGCGCCGGAGGCGGCCGAGTCCGCATTCTCGAAGGCAACGGTAGCCGAGAGCCACCCGGCCGAGGCGAAGGTCGTCAACCTCGAGGAGGCGACCGTCATCGTGGCGGGTGGCCGAGGCGTCGGCAGCGAGGACGGCTTCGGACCGCTTCGCGATCTTGCCGCGGCCCTGGGCGGTGCCGTCGGTGCGTCGCGCGCTGCTGCCGACGCGGGGTGGATCCCATACCAGCTGCAGATCGGGCAGACCGGGAAGGTCGTCAAGCCGGCGCTGTACATCGGTGCCGGCATCAGCGGCGCCATCCAGCACCGGGTCGGCATGCAGACCGCGGAGCACGTGATCGCCATCAACCGTGACCCCGATGCGCCGATCGGCGAGTTCGCCGACCTGTTCGTGGTCGGGGACCTCTTCCAGATCGTCCCGGCGCTGACGGACGAGATCAAGCGGCGCAAGGCGGGGTAGTCTAGGACGATGCGCGCGTTATTCGGCGGCCGGCGGCGGAGCGTCTTCGGGCAGGGCAAGGAGCTCGGGGCTTACCGCAACGAGGTGCTGGAACGCACCAACCGAATCGATGGGCTGCTGTTATCGGTCGCGGACGAGATCGATGCGCTCCGCCGTCGCGATCTCGATCCGGACGAGGCGGTCGGCCGTCTCGGCGCCCAGGAGGACCTGCTCGACGACGAGGTCACCGGGCTGCAGGAGATGATGGCGCCGGAGGAGCTCCACGGGCTCCACATGGAGTACGAGGCGAACCTGGAGCGCGCGCTGCGCGGCATCGTGACCGTGGAACGCGGCTGCGCTATCACGCGGCTGCCGCATCGACCTCCCGACGACGAGGAGCCGCACATCTACTACCGGCGCGGTCACGGCAACGTGACCCACGCCCGTTTGCGGATGGCCGAGATCGTCGAGGTCCTGCTTGCCTGGGAGCCTGGCAGGCCCGCGGACGCGTCGGTGGCGGCCCGCCTGGAGCGCACCCGCCAGAGCTTGACTCGGGCCTTCAGCGCGTGAGGGTCACCTTGCCGAGGCCGATCGGCGCATCCGGGCTGATCCCGCGCGCCCGCGCTGTCGTCTCCACCAGGAGCTGGCCGGGCACCACGAACTGCAGCGGGGTAAGCGCCTCCGGCATCGGCGATGGCAGCGAGAGTGCGCCGGGGATCTGCGCGGCCTCCGGCCCACCGATGACGGTCGCCAGCCCGCCGCGGCCGGCGACCGCCGCCAGCGTCTCGTCGACCAGCGCTCCCATGGCGCCGTCGGGTCGGATCCCGATCGTGGGGACGGCCGCCTGCGCAAGCACGAGCGGACCGTGCGCGAAGTCGGCGGTCGAATATGCCTCGGCGAACAGGCCGCAGGTCTCCTTCAGCTTGAGGGCCAGCTCGAGCGTGGTTGCCAGGTTGTAGCCCCGCGAGACGAGCAGCGCGCGATCACCATCCGCAAGGGCACGAACCAGCTCCGCGCCGGGGCCCTCGAGCCAGGCATCGGTCTGCGCTGATGGTGGCGCGCAGCACTGCCGGCAGGGCCGCCAGGCCCCGGCCCAGGGCGTCGTCCGGCCGAATCGCCGCGACAAGCGACGCCACCACCGCCAGCTCGGCGACATAGGTCTTCGTGGCCGGGATCGCCAGCTCCGCGCCGGCGTGACAGAGCAGGCTGAACTCGGCGGCGGCGGCAAGCGGCGATGGATGCTCATTGGTGATGGAGATCGTCAGCGCGCCGCCCTCGCGCGCCGCCTGGACGACGCCGACGATGTCGGGACTCTGGCCGGACTGCGAGATGGCCAGCAGCAGGCCGTCCCGCCACGCCAATCGTGCGCCGTAGACGGTCGTGACCGATGGCTTGGCCAGGCCGCTCGGCAGGCCCAGGTGCGTCTCGATCAGGTACTGGGCGTAGACCGCAGCATGATCCGAGGTTCCGCGTGCGGCGACCATGACCCACCGCGGCCGGAGGCGGTCGACGGCCTCGGCCACCGCACGCAGGTCCTCGGGTGCGGCGGCGAGCACCCGATCGATGGCGTCGGGGATCTCCTCGATCTCGCGCCGCATGCGTGACGGCGCGGGTGCCGCCGCCATCAGCGGGTCGCGAACTGCGGCAGGTGCGCCTGGTTCGCCTCGAGCAGCGCATCGAGCAGCGGCCTCACATCGCCGATGCGCGGGCCGACGAGCGGGTTTGCCTCGAGCGCAAGGCGCGCGTCCTCACGGGCCCCCGACCGAGCGGCGCGGATGGCGAGCCGCTCGTACTCCTTGGCGGCGCGGACCAGCGCGAGCATCTCATCGCTCATTGGCGGCTGCGGGACCGGATGCGCCCCATCTCGATCGATCCGGGCGGGCACCTCGACCACGTCGTCGGGGCCAAGCCCGGCGAGCGCCTCGCCGTTGCGGACGTCGACCACCTGGACGTCGCCAGCGCCGTCATGGAGGGAGGCCAGCAGCTGCGCGGCCGCCTCGCTGTAGAAGGCGCCTCCGCGGTCGTTGAGCAGGGCGGGTTTCGTGTCGAGCGCCGGGTCGGCGTACATGTCGAGTAGCTGGCGCTCGAGCCCCATGACCTCCTCGGCCCGGCTGTGCCCCGCCCGCTGCTCGGCGAGCACCTCGTCAAACGCGTAGTAGTAACGCAGGTAGTAGGACGGCACCGCGCCAAGCTCGCGGAGCCGTGCGACCGGCATCTGAAGGTCACCGGCGATCGTGTCTCCGTCGCGGTCGAGCAGCTCCGGGAGCCGATCGACGCCATCGACCCGCGCGGCGGTGATCCAGCTGAGGTGGTTCAGCCCGACGTGGTCGAGGGCCAGCCGATCGGGGTCGACGCCGAGGCGTTCCGCGAGGCGCCGCTGCAGCGAGATGGCCACGTTGCAGAGGCCGAGCGCACGGTGGCCCTCATCGGAAAGCGCCTGGCTCACGATCCCGACCGGGTTGGTGAAGTCGATGATCCAGGCGCCGGCAGCCGCCCGACGTCGAACGAGCTCGGCGAGCTCGAGGATGATCGGCACCGTTCGCAGCGCCTTGGCAAACCCGCCGGCCCCGGTCGTTTCCTGGCCGATGGTATCGAAGCGGAGGGGGAGCGTCTCGTCGAGGAGACGGGCCGCCTGGCCTCCGATTCGGAGCTGGATGAGGACGAAGTCCGCGCCGTCCACGGCCGCGTCGGTGTCACCGGTCAGGGTGAGGCGCCCGTCCCACTCCATCCTTCGGAGCATGCGGCCGGCCAGCCCGCCGACGATGTCGCGGCGGTTGGAATCGATGTCGTGAAGGACGAGCTCGTCGATCGGCAGCCTGGTCCGTCGGCTCGCAAGCCCTTCGACGAGCTCCGGCGTATAGGTGCTCCCACCACCGATGACGGTGACCTTGATACCCATCTGATCCTCGACAGGGTATTGACACATTGCTTATAACGTTATGAGCAACATGGGTCAAGCCCGATCCATCGCACCGAGGACGAGGCTGTCATGGCGCGGTTCAAACTCGAGCCCGGGCCGATACCGCTGCACCACCAGGTCCTTCGCGACCTGACCGCCGCACTCGATGGCCATGAGTGGGAGCCGGGCGACCGCATGCCGACCGAGCGCGACCTCGCCGAGCGCTACGGGTGCAGCCTGATCACGGTTCGGCACGCCCTCGGCGAGCTGGTGCGGGAAGGCCGAATCGAGCGCACGCGCGGTCGCGGCACGTTCGTCTCCCAGCCGCGCATTGACCGCGACATTGCCGGCTCGATGAGCTTCGAGGAAGAGATGAAGCGTCGCGGGCTCGACCCGGCCACGCGCCTCGTCACCGGTCGCATCGAGCCGGCCGGCACCGCCGTCGGCGGGCTCCTGGGCATCGACGCGGATGCGCCGGTCGTCTACCTCGAGCGCGTCAGGCTCGGCGGTGGCGAGCCGCTCATCCTCGAGCAGGCGCGCCTGCCGGCAGAGCGCTTCCCCGGGCTGCTCGCGTTCGATTTCGAGCACCGGTCGCTCTACGACATCCTGGGCGAGCGTTACGAGACCCGTATTGTCCGTGCAAGGGAGTCGGTGGAGCCGGTGAGCCTGCGGGCCCGGGAAGCAAAGCTGCTCGGCAAGTCGCCGCGCTCGCTTGGCGCTCCAGATCGACGGCGTGGCCTTCGCGGCCGATGAATCTCCCGTTGAAGTCGCGCGCAGCTTCGTGCGCGGCGATCGCACCCGGTACTACCTCGAGCGCGACGTCGTCCGAGCCCACTGGCTGTCGGCTTCTGAACGCATACGAGTCTCGGTGGCCGGCATCGGCCGCCGCGAGTCGAGCGTCGCGGTTGGGGGAGAGGAGGGGCGCGCCTGAACGACGCATCGCCTGGAGAGTGGTGGTTCAACCCAGTTGGAGGCAACTACATGCGCAGCACCGTTCTACGCTTCGGCTCGGTCTTCGCGATCCTGGCCCTGATCCTCGCCGCGTGCGGCAATCAGACCGGCCAGTCCGAGGATCCGGGCTCGGGCGAACCCGCCAGCTCTGATGGAGCGACGGGCGACGTCGTCGAGATCCATTGGTTCTGCTGCTTGGGAGCAGGGGATGACCCGGCCCAGGTCCCGACCGAGGAGGCGGTCGTGGCCGCGTTCAACGAGTCGCACGACGACATCGAGCTCGTGCTCGAGATCGTCGACTACGACACCGCCTTCGACGTCATGTCGACCGAGATCGCCGGTGACAACGCTCCGGACATCGTCGGTCCGGTGGGCGTCTCGGGTGCCGAGGCCTTCCATGGCCAGTGGCTGGACCTGACCGACCTGATCGAGTCGACCGGCTACGACACCAGCCAGTTCAGCGAGGGCGCGGTCGAGTTCTTCAACGTTGGTGGCGAGGGCCAGATCGGCCTGCCGTTCGCCAGCTACCCCTCAATGCTGTTCTACCATCGCGACATGTTCGACGAGGCCGGCCTCGAGTACCCGCCGCACGCGTACGGTGACCCGTACATCCTCGACGGCGAGGAAGTCACGTGGGACATGGACACATTGCAGGAGCTGGCCAAGCGTCTGACGGTCGATGAGGCCGGCAACGACGCGACGAGCCCTGACTTCGACCCGGAGACCATCGTGCAGTGGGGCTATGAGCCGCAGTACCAGGATCTCCGCGCAGCCGGCTCGTACTTCGGGTCCGGCAGCCTTGTCGCCGACGACGGCACGACCGCGCAGGTCCCGGAGCACTGGGCGGCTGCCTGGAAGTGGCTGTACCAGGCCTACTGGGAAGATCACACGTCCATGAACCTGGCGCAGCGTGATGCGCCCGAACAGGGCAATGGCAACGTGTACAACTCGGGCAAGGCCGCAATGGCGCTCACGCACCTGTGGTACACGTGCTGCATCGGCGATGCAGGCGAGGACTGGGATGTCGCTGCCGTTCCGGAGTACAACGGCACAACGACCTCCAACTTCAACGCCGACACCTTCCGGATCTGGGGCGATACCGAGCATCCGGAGGAGGCGTTCGAGGTCCTCACCTACCTGATCGGTGACGCATCTGCGGAGCTGCTGCAGATCTACGGCGGAATGCCGGCGATCGAGGCAGACCAGGATGCGTTCTTCGCCGGCCTGGACGAGACCTACCCGCAGGACGTCGACTGGCAGGTCGTTCGAGACTCGGTTGCCTTTGCCGACAACCCGAGCTTCGAGGCATTCGTGCCGAACTACCAGGAGGCGTTCGAGCGTATCGTCGCCTTCGGTGACACGCTCCGGAGCACGGAAGGACTCGACGTCGACGCCGAGATCCAGGCGTTCACGGAGGAGCTGCAGGCGATCTACGATCGCGCTGAGTAGCGGATTCTCGGGCCCGTCCGCCTCCGCGGCGGGCGGGCCCCTCTCCCTCCATGGAGGTTACCGATGGCGATCGTCGAGATGAAATCCGACGCCCTTGGGGACAAGAACCAGCCACGCCACAGCCTGGCCAGGCGTGAGGCGATGTGGGGCTGGCTCTTCATCTCGCCGTGGCTCATCGGCTTTCTGTTCCTGACCCTGGCGCCGATGGTGGCGACCTTCATCTTCACGTTCACCAACATCAACCTCATCCAGGACACGCCGCTCCGCTTCGTGGGGCTCGACAACTACGCCCATCTTTTCAAAGATGCTCGGACCTGGGACGCGCTGCTGGTGACCTTCAAGTTTGCGGCGATCGCATTGCCCGTCGGCCTGATCCTGCCCTTCGCGCTCGCGTTGCTGCTCAACAGCAAGTCGCTGCGGGGATCGCGCTACTTCCAGGCGCTGTTCTTCATGCCCTTCGTGATCCCGTTCGTTGCCGCCATCTTCGCGTGGAGCGGCATGCTCAACCCGGAGGCCGGCTGGATCAATGGAACGCTCGCCTTCTTCGGGCTCGACGGCCCGAACTGGCTGAACGACCCCTCCTGGGTCTACCCGGCGCTCGTGATGGTCGGGCTGTGGGGGATCGGCAGCGCCGTGATCATCAACATCGCGGGCATGCAGAACGTTCCCACCGAGCTCTATGACGCGGCGCGTGTCGATGGTGCCGGCTGGTGGGGCCAGCTGCGCAACGTGACCCTGCCGCTGATGTCGCCCGTGATCTTCTACAGCATCACGCTTGGAACCGTCGGCGTCCTCCAATACTTCCTGGTGCCGCTCGTCCTGTTCAGCGGCGATGGCCGCCCGGGAGGCAGCACCTTCTTCTTCAACATCTACCTCTACAAGACCTTCTTCACGTTCCAGGACATGTCGTTCGGCGCGACCCTCGCCTGGGTGCTGTTCGTCATCATCCTCGCGCTGACCCTGCTTCTCTTCTGGAGCGCGAAGTACTGGGTCTACTACGCCGGGGAGACGAAGTAGATGGCGCGCGAGGCGAAGCTGGTCGGCGCGCCACCGCTCCCGGCCATCGACGTCGAGCGCGTCCAACGCAAGCCGGCCAATCGGGCCGCGACGTTCCGCTCGTTCGCGGTGACCTTCTTCGCCGTGGTGGTCCTCGCCGCCTTCCTGTCGCCGATGCTGCGCACCGTCACCACCGCGCTGAAGTCGACCGACCAGATCACGGCGAGCGGATCGCCGCTGTGGCCGGCCGATTCCGCGACCTTCGAGTACGAGGGCCGCGAGTACGACGTGTACCACGTCCCCTTGCCCGACGGCACCACGCGCGATCTGGCCCTGGTGACGAAGGGCCGCCAGGAGAGCGAGTTCGTCGATCCGGCCGATCCTGCCGCCGGCCTGATCACCTGGCAGGGCTCGTGGCGATCGCTCGAGAACTCGTGGGAGTTCGCGCCGAAATGGTCGAACTTCGGCGACGTATGGGAGATCATCGACTTCCCGCGCCTGCTCTTCAACACCGCTGCGCTGGCGGTGATCGGCACCATCGGCACACTGCTGTCGTGCGTCGTGGTCGCCTACGGCTTCGCGCGCTTCCGATTCCGCGGACGCAACCTGCTCTTCCTGCTGCTGCTGTCGACGATCTTCCTGCCGGCGGCCGTCACCCTGATCCCGACGTACACGATCTTCGTCAAGATCGGATGGGTCGGCACCTGGCTTCCTCTGCTGGTGCCGGCCTTCTTCGCGAACGCGTATGACGTCTTCCTGCTGCGCCAGTACTTCCTCACCCTGCCGCGCGAGCTGGACGACGCAGCCAAGATCGACGGCGCCGGGCCGTTCAAGATCCTGACCCAGATCATCATCCCGCAGTCCTGGGCGGTGATCGTGGCGGTGGCCGTCTTCCACCTGGTGTACACGTGGAACCTCTACTTCGAGCCGCTGCTGTACCTCTCGTCGAAGCCCGACCTGCAACCGATTGCCACCGGTCTCGCGGCCTTCAACAGCATCTACGGCAGCAGCCCGGAGCTCGTGCAGGCCGCCACCCTGATGACGATCATCATCCCCATGGTCGTCTTCTTCTTCGCCCAGCGGGCCTTCATGCGTGGCATCGTCATCACCGGTGTCGAGAAATGACCGATGGACCGCGGGTGGCGTTGACCTTCGACGCCGAGCATCCCGATCGACCGCACCACGGCGACCACACG
This sequence comes from uncultured Chloroflexia bacterium, assembly GCA_963789435.1. Classification (GTDB taxonomy): domain Bacteria; phylum Chloroflexota; class Limnocylindria; order QHBO01; family QHBO01; genus JACDBZ01. Next base: position 268,760 of record CAWBKO010000001.1, on the reverse strand, counting down.
GCGTGGGTCCTCGACGAGCTGAAGCGCCTCGACGTCCGAGCCACCTTCTTCCTGCAGGGTCGCTGGGTCGAGGCGTTCGGCGAGCTCGCGCGACGCGTGGGTACCGACGGGCACCTGATCGGCAACCACTCCTTCTATCACGCTCGTATGCCGCTGCTCAGCGAGGACGGCTTCGAGGAGGACATCCGAGAGGCGCAGCGCGCGATCATCGATGCCACCGGCGTCGACCCGCGGCCGTGGCTACGGTTCCCGTTCGGGGCGGGCGCGGACACCGCGGGCCTCGTCGACCGCCTGTCCGCGCTCGGCTACCGCCACGTCGGATGGGACGTCGAGGTCTACGAGTGGGAGCCCGCTCGAACGGCGCGCGAGGTCGTCGAAGCGGCCGTCGAGGGGGTCATCGCACGTGGCGATGGCGCCATCGTGCTCCTGCATACCTGGCCTGACCCGGTTGCGCCCGCGCTCGCGGAAGTCGTCGAACGGCTGCGCGACGTGGGTGCCAGGTTCGCCCGCGTCGACGAGCTCGAGGTGGGTGAGGAGCTGGCCCCTATCGGATCCCCGCGGCCGGCCGTGCCGGCGCCCACCGCGTGAGCGATCCGCGCCCCGCGGTCCTCGCCGTGGACGGGGGCAACTCGAAGACCGATCTCGCGCTCGTCTCCCGCTCCGGCGCCCTTCTCGCGCTGCTGCGAGGTCCGACGATCTCGCACCAGCAGGTGCCCATCCACACCGCCATGGAGCGGCTGCGCGACCTCGTCGGACAGGCACGCAAGATTGCCGGCGCGACGGCACCGATCGATGTCGGCAGCTTCTGTCTCGCCGGCGCGGACTTTCCGGGCGACGTCCGCCTGTTGCGCGACGCGATCGAAGGGCAGGCCCTCGCGGAACGGGTCGAGGTCCGGAACGACGCGTTTGCCGCGCTGCGTGCCGGCTCGCCGTCGGGCTGGGGCGTCGTGGTCATCTGCGGCGCGGGCGTGAACGCGGTCGGAGTCGGGCCGGACGGCCGGGAGGCACGGCTCGCCGGGATCGGCGACCTGTCCGGCGATTGGGGCGGTGGATACGGGGTCGGACGCGAGGCACTCGCGGCGGCGGTGCGCGCCCGCGACGGCCGCGGGGCGCCGACGTCGCTCGCGACGAGTGTTCCGCGGGCGGTGGGGCTCCGCCGTCCGATCGACGTCACGCGCGCGATGTATGACGGTCGAATGAGCACCCGTCGGCTCGAGGAGCTGACGCCACTCGTCTTTGCGGCAGCTGCCGAGGGCGACCGCGTCGCCAGAGCCATCGCCGACCGCCTGGCCGACGAATTGGCCGTGATGGCAATCGCCATCGCTCGCCGTCTGCGGGTCGCCAGCCGAGAGGTCGACGTCGTCCTCACCGGCGGGGTGTTCAGGACCGAGGAGCCCGGCTTCTACGCTCGAATCGAGGAGCGGCTCCGCGCGGCGCTGCCGCATGCACGGACGCGACGCCTGACCGAGCGCCCCGTGCTCGGCGCGGCGCTCATCGGCCTGGATGCGCTGGGCCAGCGTCGCGGGGGAGCGGCCGAAGGGCGTCTGCGCTCCGCAATCGGCGGGGCCTGACTGCCACGCCGAGCCGCCCACATGTTGTGGTATGCTCCGGCACAACACAACCACTGGTGTAGTTGACCCATGCGATGTCCCCGTTGCGAGCAGACCGGAACCCGCGTCATCGATTCGCGCGACCTCGACGCGGGCAGCACCATCCGGCGCCGTCGCGAGTGCGAGGCGTGCTCCTACCGATTCACCACTTACGAGCGCGCCGAGGGCGCCCGGCTGGTCGTGGTCAAGCGTGACGGCAGCCGGCAGGATTTCGATCGGGAGAAGTTGCGGACCGGCCTGCTCAAGGCGCTCCAGAAGCGGCCCGTGACCCTCGACCGCGTGGAGGCGGCGCTCGACGAGATCGAGAGCCAGCTGCGCTCGCGCGGCGACGCAGAGATCCCCTCGACGGACATCGGCCGCCTGGCGACCGACGCGCTGCGCGAGCTCGACCAGCTCGCCTACATCCGGTTCGCATCGGTCTATCACGCGTACGACGACATCGAGACGCTCCAGCGCGAGGTGGATCGGCTCATCAAGCAGCGTCCACGGGTCTAACATCAGCGCCGCATGATCCTGTCCGACCGCGACATTCGCGCCGAGATCGACGCCGGCCGGATCGTCGTCGACCCATTCACGCCCGAGGCGATCCAGCCGTCGAGCATCGACCTCCACGTCGGCAACAGGTTCCGGGTCTTCCGCAACAACCGGACGGCGGTGATCGACCCGCGCATGGACCAGCCGGAACTCACCGAGCTCGTCGAGATATCCGGCGACGAGCCATTCATCCTGCATCCCGGCGAGTTCGTGCTGGGAGCCACGCTCGAGCGCGTCGGCCTGCCTGACGACCTCGTCGCCCGCCTCGAGGGCAAGAGTTCGCTTGGGCGGCTGGGCCTCCTCATCCACTCGACGGCCGGCTACGTGGATCCGGGCTGGGAGGGGACGCTGACCCTGGAGCTGAGCAACGTGGCCAACCTTCCGATCAAGCTCTATGACGGCATGAAGATCGGCCAGATCAGCTTCCAGCGCCTCAGCTCGCCGGTCGAGGTCGCGTACGGCGACGCGCGCATCGGAAGCAAGTACCGCGGACAGACCGATCCAACCGCCAGCCGCTACCACGCCGACTTCGACCGTGGCCGCGTGATCCGGTGAGCGAGCCGCTCCACGTCATCGAGGATCCGCAACGCTTCGCCGGCGGTGCCACCGTCCGGGTCGTCCGGGGCGGCTGGTTCCGCCCCGACGCCGGCGGCTTCTTCGGCGTTGTGCCGCGTGCGCTGTGGGGCGGGCTGTCCGAGACCGACGACCGGGGGCGCCTCCTCTGCCGGCTGAACCTGCTGCTCGTCGAGGCCGGTGGCAAGCGCATCCTGGTCGAGACCGGCACCGGCGCGCGCATGACCGACAAGGACCGCGACATCAAGGGCGTCGAGGGAGGCGACCCGGCCGCGGCGCTGCGGGCCGTGGGCGAGGATCCGGCGTCGATCGACTTCGTCGTGGTCAGCCATCTCCACTACGACCATGCCGGCGGCATGATCGGCGCCGATGGGCGGCCAGCCTTCCGCAACGCCCGCTACGTCGTCCAGCGCGACGAGGCGGAGGCGGCGCACGGCGACGAGCTTCGGCTGCAGGGCATCATGCAGGTCGAGCAGCTCGACGCGGTGCGCGCGGCCGGGCAGCTGGCCGAGGTGAACGGGGAGGTGGAGCTGGTCGAGGGCGTGCGGGTGCTGCGCACCGGCGGCCACACGCGCGGCTCGCAGGCGGTGCTGATCGGCGTCGAGAACCCGGGCGGCCGTGCCGGCGATCCGACCGAGCGCGCCATCTTCTGGGGCGACCTCATCCCCACCCGCTGGCAGGTCCCGGTGCGCTGGACAAGCGCCTACGACGACTATCCGATCGACGCCGTCGAGATCCGCCATCAGCTCGTGCCGCGCGCCGCCGCGGAAGGCTGGTGGTGCTACTTCACCCACGACCCCGGACCGATGCCGGTCCGTATCGAGGCAACCGATAAGGGCGGCTTCCGGGCGATCTCCTGACATCCCGCCTAGAATGGTCGTGCCACATCGGCCCGACGTTCCCTTCGAAAGGACGCCATTTCCGTGACTTCCCTTCGTTCCCTGCTGCGCCGCGGCGGCGCGTTCTCCCTCGTGATCGGCATGGTCGCATTGCTTGCTGCGTGCAGCACGCCCGCTGACTCGGGCAGCGATAACGCCGGCGGCGGCACCGTTGCCGTGGTCGACGGTGTCGTCCTGCTCACCGCGGCGGACCTTGCGTTCGACGCCAGCGTCATCCAGGCACCTGCTGGCGCCGCGTTCACGATCAGCTTCACGAACAACGACAGTGCGCCGCACAACGTATCGGTCTACACCGAGGAGGGTGGGGACCAGATCGCCACCAGCGATCCCGTCAACCAGGGCGAGACCCTCGAGGTCGAGGTGCCGGCCCAGGATGCGGGCGAGTACTTCTTCGTCTGTGACATCCACCCCGACATGAACGGGACGATCGTCGTCGAGGGCTGACGTCCCATCGACTGCCATCCACGGCCCTGGCCGCGACGGATCGCCTGTTGACGGCCCGGGTCGGTGGATGGCAGGATGCTGCCCGAATGAACGTTTCCCAGCTGACCACCATGGCGATGCCCGGGCGGCCCCGTCTGAACGAGGGCCCCGCCTAGAGGCAGCGTCGTTGCGCCGCCAGCTGGAGGCGAGGGTTCGTTCGGAGATGGGGCCGCGGAATCAGAACCGCGGCCTTCGTGTTACCCATCGAACGCCGCGGGCCGAATCCACCCGCAGCCGACGATGAGGACCTCGCCATGACCCTGACCATTGCCGAACACCACTACCGATTCAGCCACCGGATTCGCCGGACTCCGGTGCGGCAACTGCGGCGCCGATGCGCCCGTTGGCCCCAATTTCATCTGCAGCCGCTGCTTCGGGCCGCTGCGCGCCGTCTACGACTACGAGCGGATCGCCGCTCGGTTGACCCGCGAGGCCATCGCCGCACGGCCGACGAGCATCTGGCGCTACGTCGAGCTCCTGCCGGTCGATGCTGCGCCGCACGATGGGCTGGCGGTGGGCTTCTCGCCCCTGATCCCCGCTCCGCGACTGGCTCGCCGGCTCGGGCTCAAGCGCCTGTGGGTCAAGGACGACTCTCGCAATCCGACGCTCTCGTTCAAGGATCGGGTGGTGGCCGTTGCGGCCACGCGCGCCCGAGACTTCGGGTTCCACACGCTGGCATGCGCATCCACCGGCAACCTGGCCGCATCGGTTGCGGCAACGGCGGCGTCGCTCGGGCTGCGGGCCATCGTGTTCGTCCCGGCCGACCTGGAGCCCGCGAAGGTCGCCCAGGCGGCAGCGCTGGGGGCGACCGTGGTACGGGTCGACGGACCCTACGACGCGGTCAACCGGCTCTGCCTGGAGCTGACCGATGAGCTCGACGGCTGGGCGGTCGTCAACGTCAACCTGCGTCCGTTCTACTCCGAGGGCTCGAAGACCATCGCGTTCGAGATCGCCGAGCAGCTCGGATGGCGCGCGCCCGACGCGGTCGTTGCGCCGATCGCATCGGGATCGCATGTACACGAAGGTCGCGCGCGGCTTCGAGGAGCTCGTCGCGGTCGGGCTGATCGAGCCGCACGAGACGCGCTTCGTCGGCGGCCAGGCGGCCGGATGCGGTCCCGTCGCGGCGGCCTTCGCGGCCGGCGCAACCGAGGTCGAGCCGGTCGGCACGCCTCGAACGATCGTCCGCTCGCTGGCCATCGGCAGCCCGGCCGACGGCGTGCCGTCGCTGGATCTGGCCCGAGCGAGCGGCGGCAGCATCGAGGGCGTCTCCGACGAGGACGTCGTCGCCGCGGTGCGCGACCTGGCCGAAAGCGAGGGCGTCCTGACCGAGACCGCCGGCGGCGTCACCGTCGGCGCCCTGCGCCAGGCCGATCGAGCGCGGTGTCATCGGCCCTGACGAAGAGGTCGTGCTCGTCATCAGCGGGAACGGCCTCAAGACCCTCGACGCCTTCGACATCACGCTCGACGAACCGATCGCGCCGAGCCTCTCCGCCTTCGAGGCGTGGTGGGACGCGCGGGGAGGTGCCGCATGAGCGTGGTGCGCATCCCGCCCGTCCTGCGCGGGGTGGTGGGTGGATCGCGTGAGCTTCCGGCCGCCGGTGGCACGGTGGGGGAGGTGCTCGATGGGCTCTTCACCGGCCATCCGGCGCTCGCCGACCGGCTTCGCCCGGATGGCACGCTCTCGTCGTTCGTGAACGTGTACGTCAACGGCGACGACATCCGGCATCGCGAGGGCCTCGACACGCCGGTACGCGCCGAAGACGTCGTGATCCTGCTGCCGGCCATGGCCGGAGGAGCGAACGCCACCCGCTAGGACGCCAGCAGCTCCTCCAGGATCGCCACCATCCGCGCCGGATCGAGCGGGCCGATCACCTCGCGCAGGACCGTGCCCTCCGCACCGATGAAGTAGTGCCGCGGCAGCCCATCGGTGCCTGCCCAGCGGTAGTAGGTCTCGAGGGTCGGGTCGAGCAGGATCGGGTAGTCGACGCCGTAGCGATCGACGAAGTCGGTGACGGCGTCACGCCCCTCGCCCCAGTCGACGCCCAGGATGAGGAGCTCATCGGGGTAGGCCTCGGCGAGGCGCTGCATGGCAGGCATCTCGGTGCGGCACGGCTCGCAGCTGGTGGCCCAGAAGTTGACCCACACCAGCCGCCCGTCGGCATCGGCCAGCGACCAGGTTCGACCGTCGAGGTCCTGGCCCTCCAGCTCGGGCGCGGCCTGGCCGACCAGTGAGCCGATGCGTCCGTCGGGTTCGCCGCGCAGCAGCGGGATCGTGGCCAGCACGCCGAGCAGGACCGCCAGGATGACGATGCCGATCAGCCACAGCAGGCTCCCGCGCCGCCGTCGCAGGACCGCCGGGATCATCGGCCCAGGACCGCCTCGAGGTCGGGGCGGGTGATGACCAGCTCGAGCCGATCGGTGCCGTCGACGGCGAGCACCGGGATGCGGTGCGCGTAGCGCACGAGCAGGTCGTCATCGGTCTCGATGTCGACCGCGTCCCATCCATCGGTTCCCAGCATGTCGTCGAGCAGGACGCTCGCCTCCTCGCAGAGGTGGCAGCCGTGCCGAACGAAGAGGGTCGGTCGTGGGGGCATGCGGCGGATGATACGGTAGGATCCGATCGGCGCCGCCCCCGTAGCTCAGTGGATAGAGCGCCGCCGTCCTAAGGCGGGCGTCGGGGGTTCGAATCCCTCCGGGGGCGCCATTCCGGCAAGCGGAGGAGCACCGATGGACGTCATCGAGACCGGCAGCCCGATCGTATCCATCGGTGCCATGCTGGCCATCGTCCTGTTGATCGGCGTTATCGCGTGGGCGGCCTTCCGTCGCCGCTGAGGTGACGACCCTCTTCGTGATCGAGCACTCGCCCGGACCGGCCTGGGCCGATGGTGTCGCGTACCGCGAGCAGCCCGGCATCGGCGCTCACCTGGAGTTCATGCGGTCGCTCCATGACCGTGGCCTGATGGTGCTCGGTGGCCCGTTCCTGGACGACGCGATTGGGACACACGTCGGGATGGCCATCGTCCGTGCGGAGAGCCTCGAGGCGGCCGAGTCGCTCGCGGCGGAAGACCGATCGGTCGCTGCGGGTTTGCTCCGCTATCGGGTAGGCCCTGGATGGCCGCGATGGGGACCGCCCTCGGCGAGGACTAGGCCCGCTTGCGTGGCTGCGCGATGATGGCGCCGGCGGGGAACAACGGCGTACGAGGAAGAGCGGCATGGAGATCGAGCTCGCGGATCAGCACGTCTACGAACTCGACCAGCGTCTGACGGTCGAGGAGATCCGCCAGCGGGCGATGGATCGCCGCACCGGCGCGTTCGGATCGGGACTCGGGAACCTGCTCCAGCGTCCGAAGCCGGACGACATCGAGCTGGTCGCGAGCCAGCGCCGGCTCGAGCCCTTCTGGCACGTCGCCTGTCAGGCCCGCTACGTCTACGAGCGCACCCGCGACTACACCGTGCCGGCCAGCGGGCCGGAGGTCCGGCAGGTCACCGTCCTCGGCCAGGAGTACACCATCGATTCGGCCGGCGGTCGGGGATCCTTCACCCTGCCGACCCTTGAGCACTGCCGCGACGAGTTCAGCTCGGAGCTCTACCTGGACGGCGTCAGCGGAGCCCCCGTGACCGATGCGACGGCGATCGTGGGCGGGCCACGGCACGAGGTGAGCGACCTTGCGGCATTGAGCGAGGACGAGACCGTCGTCGTGCCGCCGGAGCAGCGCGCCTCCTACGTCGTCCGCCAGCTGCTGGCGTCGATGATGAAGCCGGTCCAGGCCGACAGCGTGACCGAGGAGTCGATGACGATCCAGAACATCGACCTCTACTACCGGCCGTGGTGGGCATTCGAGTTCCATTGGAAGCCGAAGGACAAGAAGGGCATCGTGGAGCTCGATGCCGTGACCGGCCAGATGCGGCCGGGTCAGGCGCTGGCCGACCGCGTGGGCAAGATGATGAACCGAGAGGCGCTGTTCGACATCGGCGCGGACACCGTTGGGCTGCTCGTTCCCGGTGGCAGCATCGCCGTCAAGGTCGCCAAGCTCGCCATCGACCAGAGCAACAAGCCGTCGTAACCGATCTCGCCTACGGTTTGCGCAATAGACCAGCGGTCAGACAGCTCCGTCAAGCGGTGGCGCGCCCGGTCGTGGCGCGGCGCTGGTGGATCCCTTCCGCGAACTCCTCGAGCATCTTGGCGTTGAACGCGGAGAGATCGCGCGGGCTCCGGCTGGTGACGATTCCCTGGTCGACCACGACCTCCTCGTCCACCCATTCGGCGCCGGCGTTGCGGAGGTCGGTCTTCAGCGATGGGTAGCTCGTCACGCGGCGGCCGCGAACGATGTCGGCCTCGATCAGCATCCAGGGCGCGTGGCAGATGGCAGCGATCGGCTTGCCCGCATCGGCGAATTCGCGGACGAAGGCAACGCCGCGCTCGTTCTGGCGCATCGTGTCGGGATTCTTGACCCCGCCGGGGAGCAGCAGGGCACCGTAGTCGTCGGCCCGGGCGGTGTCGAGCGTCAGGTCGACGGTGGCGGTGTCGGCATCGGTCTTTCCGCGGATGGTGCCGTCATGGTCGGACACGATGGCGACCTCCGCGCCCGCGTCGCGCAGAGCGGCGATCGGCTCGGTCAGCTCACTCGGCTCGTAGCCATCGGTCACCAGCACGGCGACCTTGAGTCCGTCGAGGTGCATCGGATTCTCCTGTCTGGGTGCTCAGCGTGAGGGCCGCAGGCGGCGTGCCAGCCTCAGAGGATGAAGGTGAAGAGGCCGGCGAGCCGGGCGAAGGTGTTGAAGAAGATCATCACGCCGATGGCGACGATGAACGCACCGGCGATGACCTGGACGACCCGATGGTGGCGGCGCAGCCAATCGAGCAGCGGTCGCAGGCGGGGGAGCGCCAGCGCTGCCGCCAGGAATGGGATGGCCAGCCCCGCCGAATAGGCGATCAGCAGGACGAACACGGCCGGTGCCGACCCGCTCGAGATGCCCATCGTGAAGATCGCGCCGAGCACAGGACCGATGCACGGCGTCCAGCCGATGCCGACGAACGCGCCGAGGGCCAGCGAGCGAATCGAGCGCGCCGCAGGCAGCGATGATGAGTCGACGCCGATCCTGAAGCGATCGAGGATCGGCCCGAAGAGCCCGGTCGTCAGGATGCCGAGCGCGATGACGGCGAGGCCGGCCACCTGGCGAATCTCCGGGATCCTGAACAGCGGCCCCCCGACGATGCCGATCGACGTGCCGAGGACCACGAAGACGGCGGTGAAGCCACCGACGAACAGGAGCGCCTGCGGAACGATCGTTGTCCGCGAGACCACAGTCGCCCCGCCGCGCCCATCGGCGACGGACGCGTCGCCGAGGAAGGCAAGGTAGACCGGCAGCAGCGCAAGCACGCACGGCGAGACGAACGAGATCAGGCCGGCGATGAACGCCAGGCCGATGCTGACCTCGGTCATCGCAGCAGGGCGGCGGGCGGTACGCCGGGCTCGACCACGATCGGGGCGGCGATGATCCAGAGCGACAGGACCGTGTAGCCGACCATGAGCGTCACCATCGGCAAGCCGGCGAGGGTTGCCCGGCCGGGAGCGTCGCGCAGCGCAAGCCGATGTGCGATCACGATCCCCGCGATGTGTCCGCCCACGATGGCGGCCACGCTGACGTACCAGACGGCCACGATCGGGATCGCGTCGAGCTGCGGAGCAAGGCTCATCAGCGGGTCGGCGAGCAGTGACGGCAGCCACACGACCCCCTGGATCACGAGCGTGAGGTAGTGGGCGATCAGGTAGCCGCCCGCGATCGGCAGCAACGTCGCGGCGTATCGTCCGGCCAGCGCGCCGAGCGGTCCACGTGATCGCGGGTCGCTGAGGGCGCGGGTCGTGGCCGCGATCGACACGAAGGCGGCCAGGAAGACCCCGAAGACCGTCGCGAATTGGAGCGTCTCGACGAGCAGGAAGGTCGCCGCATTCGAGGCTCCGAGGATCGAGGAAACCGGGGGATAGAACGCGTTGAAGAGGACGTTCCCGATCGAGGTCTCACGCATGCCGTCGTACGTCACGCCGGCGAGCGCCAGGACGATGAAGACCGCGTCGGACCAAGCGGGACGGCCGACGTCGGCGAGGCCCACGATCCACGGACGCAGCTCCGCAGCACGCTCGCCATCCTCCGCGGCGGTGCTGCACTCCGGGCAGTCCAGGCATCGGTCGGGGTCGCACCGCTCCTCGCAGGCGGCGCACAGGTCCGCGCTTCGCGAGCGTCGCACGATCGGGCCGATCCGGCCGAACCAGCCCAGCTCCACCTCGAACAGCTCGGCATGGCGCAACCACGCGATCTGCCCGAAGAGAAGCATGCCGGCCAGCGTGATGAGCGTGTAGCCGAGCATGAGCAGCGCGACCGTCACAGCGACGGTGCGGCCCGGGAGGATGAGCTCGGCCCAGATCCCGGCGGCGAGCAGGAGGACAGCCGGCCACCGGGCCAGCCCGCGCGGGTATGCCAGGCCCATGTCGAGCCGATCGACTCCGGCACGACGCGCCAGCCATTCGAGGGCCGCAAAGGTCGTCCGGAACGGGCTCAGCGACGGCCACGCGTTGCCGGCGGTGACGGCGACGATCGGCAGGCCGACCCAGATGAAGATCCAGAGAAGCACCGCCGGGAGGGGCGAGATATCGCCGACCACGAATCCGACCGCGATCGCGCCGTACCACCACGCGAGTCCCAGCACGCGCAGGAACACCCGTACGCCTCCGGCGAGGCCGGCGGGCACCGGCCACGTGCGGTACGAGGGTCCCGTGCTGGCGGTGCGTGCCGTGAGGGTCGTGACCACGAAGGACGCGGCCACTGCCGTGCCCGCGCCGGCAAGGTAGAGCCACAGCGGGACCGGAAGCTGGAACGTGCCGCCGATCGCATGCGCCGCCACCGGCAGAGGCATCACCAGGGCGCCGAGGCCCGCCGCCACCGCTGCGAGGCGGATCCTACGGCTCATGGACGGTGAAGATGCCGAGCGCGACGCCCTGGGTGTTCTCGTCGGTGTGGAGCTCGATCGGGAACTGGCCGCTGCGGCCCGTCGTGAAGACGAGCTCCGTCACCTCGCCGGCCGCGACGTCGGTGGCCGGCACCTCGTCATCGTAGCCGTGGATGTGGAGGATGCCGTCCACCTCGGAGGTCACGACCAGCGTCACCTCGCGGTCGCGACACACGGACGGGTTCGCCGGGGTGAGCTCATCCGCGCTGAGGCTGAGCTCGATCCGCGTCGGCAGGGCGGCGCAGTCGGCATCGCCGCCGAGGCACGCACTCAGCACGACGGCAAGGAGCAGTCCGGCGAGGAGGCTGGCCCGGATCATGAGCCCGGCCTCCGCGCGCGCCGCATGCCGATCGCGGCCGCGCCAAGGAGCACGATCGAGCCGAGCAGGGGGAGCGGGTGGCGATCGGGCGGCATGCCGGCGGTGTTGGGTGATGCTCGGCGTCGGCGACGGTGAAGGTGAAGCCGCCGCTCTCTTCATGCCCATCTGCGGAGACCGCAGTCCAATTGACCGAGTAGGTGCTCGGCCCGGCGGCCGCGAGGTCGCCGCGGATCTCGTTTCGCTCGGCGACCGTCAAATCGAGCGCGCCCTCGCCGATCACGTCACCGTCGGCATCGGTCACCGTGAAGCCGGTGCCCTCAGGCATGAGCTCGCCGTCGAAGACCAGGCTCACCGCCTCTGGCGGAACCGTGAGCGTCTCATCGGCAGCCGGCGAGCTGGACACCAGCCCCGCATGGGCCAGCGCGGCGGCCGGCATGATCGCGACTGCGAGCGCGATCGTCGCGCCGATCGCGAGGCGCGTGGAGCGCATCGTTTCAATCCTCCAGCCCGTTGCGCAGGTAGCTCACGAGGTCGCGCCGCTCCTGCTCGGTCAGGCCGGCAGCGAATGCCGGCATCGGCGTGCCCGCCAGCCCGTTGGCGATACGGTACGACACCTCGGCGTCCGACATGCGGGCCAGGGACTCCTCGAGCGGTCGGGGGCGAGGGACCGTCGCGGTCGGGCCGTCGCCGGCACCGTCGGTGCCGTGGCAGCTGGCGCAGTTCGCGAGGTAGATGAGCTTGCCGTCTTCGGCGGATCCCGGGTCGCCGCCCTGGTATGCGGTCAGGTCGGACGCGGCGGGCCGGTTCGCGGCCTCGACGACGGTGCGCGAGCCGGCGCCGAGCATCGCCACCGCCCCAACGACCAGGAGGATTGCGCGCAGCGGCACCAGCCGGCGGGAACGGATGCCGACGAGAACGAAGGCGGCGATCGCGAGGAGGCCCGGGATCCAGCCCGCCAGCCCCGGCGGCAGGACCTGCCACAGCATTGCGAGTGGCCCGGGCACGCCGATGCCCGTGTCCGGCGGCGGACCGACGACCGCCGGGCTCGGCTCGCTCACTCCCATGGCGAACGCGACGGACTCGTCCAGTGCGCCGGAGCGCCGAACGGACACAGCAAGCCCCCATTCACCCACGACCGGCGTGTACGCGCCGGCGATCGCATACAGCCCGCCGATCTCGCGCGGCTCGAGCTCCACGCGCTCCTCCGGCAGGCCGCTCTCCCTGGGCGGCGTGAACGTCAGCAAGACCTTCTGGATGTCCGGGCGCGGCCTCCCGTCGAGCGGCGTCGAGGACGGTGACCTGGTAGGTCTGCTGGCCCGGCGCAGGCAGGCTCACCGACGCATGGATGGACGATGGCCCGGCTTCGCCGAAGAAGTGTGCCGGATGGACCGATGGACCGGTGAGCACGGGCTGTCTCGCGGCGCTGGGCTGAATCGTCACCATCGTTGCGCCGGCCATGACGGCGACCGCCGCGATGAGCAGCTCGGCTCCGACAAGGGTCGCCAGGTGTCCGCGGCCGCGACCGCGCAGCAGGAGGTGGTTCGCGGCGCCGATCGCCAGCGCCAGGCTCACGAGCAGCGCCTTGACAAGCAGCAGGTTGCCGTACGAGCTCGCGACCAGCTCACGGGGCGTGCCCAGCACCAGCGGCGAGTTTGCCAGCCCGGTCAGCACGACCAGCGGGGCGGCGACCAGCGCAAGGCGTCCGTGATGGCGGAGCATCTCGGCGGCAACGGATCGGACCGAGCCTCCGACCGTCCGCACGCGTGCCGCGAGGACGTAGACGGCGGGGAGCCCGCCGAGCCAGGCCGCGGCCGCCACCAGGTGCAGCCAATCGATCGTTGCGTTGAGTGGACCGCCGAGCGCGGACGCGTGGCCGGCGAAGCTCATCCCGGCCAATGAAACCGCCATGCTGCCGCCGGCAAGCGCGACCAGCCCGCGCCCGGCGAACCGGCCGCTGGCCCCGGCCCCAACGAGTCCGACGACGACGGCGATCAACGCGAACAGCAGGGACACGCGCATGGCGATCGCGAACGGCGTCCAGCCGAACGGGGCGGCGATATCGAGCGGAATGCCGCCCGCGGCGGCGAATCGGGCGTGCCGAGAGCACGAGGTAGAGCGCGAGGCCGATGAAGGTTCCCGCCGAAGCGACGGCGAGCAGCCGCCAGGGCGGCCGCCGGTCCACGCTCGGCGCCAGCGCCTCGAGCGTCGAGCGCCCGGACTGCCACCAGGTCATCAGCGTCCCGAGCCCCACGAGAGCGGCGAGGAGGGCCAGCCAGCGTGCGGCGACGGCCCAGGCGTCAACTGACGGCGAGGAAGAGATCGGCGGGCTCGCCGGCGGAGCCTGCGCTCCGGTCGGATCGATCACGAACGCGAAGATGCCGGCGGTCGCATGGCCGTCGACCGTCGAGACCACCTGGTAGCTCACCGTGTAGACGCCCGGTTCCAGCGACGGCAGGTCGACCCGCGCGACCGTACCGTCCTCGTCCACCGTGACGGGGCCAAGGCCGTCGAGCGCGCGCAGCTGAGCGTCCAGCAGCTGCACGGAGGCGTTGGCGGCGTCGATCGGTTCGCTGAACGTCATCGTGACGCCATCCGGCGCTTCGACCAGCGACGCGTTGGGCAACGGATCCGAGGAGACCAGCTCCGCGTGCGCCAGCAGGGGAGCGGGGGCCGCGAGGATGCAGGCAAGCACGGCCAGTGCCATTCCGGCCCGCCGCAGCGAGGGCGCCGTTGATCTCAGGCTGGGAGTCGAGCGGGCCACGAACCCTCCGCGGGCACTAGGAACAGGCCGGATGGCGACGGGGCACGCTGAGTATAGGGAGCCCGCCGAGGGCTTGACCGGGTCACGGCCTGGGCGATATGGTATCGCATATGAGACTCAGTATCGTCGGCGCAGCCATCGGCGTTGTGATCTGCGCCGCCGCGCTGATGGCGTGCAGCGGCCCGTCATCGTCGGGCGCGGGTGGCGTGCCGGTGGTCGCGACGACGACGCAGGTTGGATCGATCGCCGCCGAGGTCGGCGGGGACGCGATCGAGCTCATCGTGCTGCTGAAGCCGGGGATCGAGGCGCACGACTTCGAGATCACCCCCGCGGCCGGCGCGGCGATCGAGCAGGCGACGCTGATCCTGAAGAGTGGAGCGGGCCTGGAGACCTGGTTGGACGATGCGATCGAGACGATCGGCGGAGAGGATCGCGTCCGCGATCTCAGCGAGGGCGTCGACCTTCGGACATCGGAGGATGGGGAGGTCGACCCGCACTACTGGATGAGCGCCCCCAACGCGATCGTGATGGTCGAGAACGCCCGCGATGCGCTCATCGAGGCGGCGCCCGCCGCGGCAGACGGTATCGGTGAGCGGGCGGACGTCCTGATCGGGCGCCTGGAGGCAGCGGATCGGGAGATCCGGGCGCTCATCGACGAGATCCCGGCCGATCGGCGTAAGGTGGTGACCGATCACGACGCGCTCGGCTACTTCATCGACGAATATCGGCCTGCAATTCCTGGGATCGGTGTTTCCCAGCCTCGACGTCAGCGCCGTTCCGAGCGCGCGCGACATCGAGGAGCTCGTCAACCTGATCCGCGACAACGACGTGCACGCCATCTTCGCCGAGTCGTCCGTGAACCCCCAGCTCGCCGATGCGGTGGCCGCCGAAACGGGCGCGACGATCAGCGACGAGCCCCTCTACGCGGACGCGCTCGGCCCGCCCGGCTCAGGGGCCGACACGCTCGACGGCATGCTGCTCCACAACGCCCGCGTCCTTCACGACGGCCTGCTGGGGAGCTGAGGCGGCTTCAGCGCTTCTCCCGCGTCTCGCCGTCCTCTCGGCGCTCCTTGTTCACGGTGCGCGCCGCGCGTTCCTCGGCCTCGTCCGTTCCGACGCCGCGATCCTTGTACGACTCCTTGATGTGTTCGTACTGACGCTCTCGCTTGTCACTCCATTGCTTTGGCATCGCGCAATCCCCTGGTACGTCTTCCGACGGCAGTCCGATGCATTGCGCGTGCCTGCCGGACTGGCGCGGGCCTTGCAAGCCAAGGTGGCACGAACACATCCGCTTCGCACGTGGAGGAGATTCCGAGATGGCTTCCGTCGTCGAGAGCATTGACGTCAACGCATCGGTCAGCACCGTCTACAACCAATGGACCCAGTTCGAGGAGTTCCCGCGCTTCATGGAGGGCGTGAAGTCGGTCACCCAGACCGATGACACGCATGTCCACTGGGTGGCCGAGGTCGGCGGCAAGGAAAAGGAGTGGGATGCCGAGATCACGGAGCAGCATCCCGACGAGCGCGTCGCGTGGAACGCCACCTCGGGCGCCGAGAACGCCGGCGTGGTCACCTTCCACCGGATCGATGACGAGACGACGCGGGTGACGCTGCAGCTCGATGCGGACCCCGAAGGCCCCGTCGAGAACGTCGGCACCGCGCTCGGGTTCCTGGATCGGCGGGTGAAGGGAGACCTCGAGCGGTTCAAGGAGTTCATCGAGAGCCGCGGCAGCGAGACGGGGGCGTGGCGGGGCAACGTCGAAGCCCCGGTACAGCGATGACGGGTCCGAACGAATCAGGGCGCGGCGGGATGACCGGCGCCACCGGCGACCTGACGCCCGACGAGGAGGACCGCCCGTTCATTCCGGCCGAGCAGCGCGAGATCTCCGGCCCGGAATCACAGGACGCGCCGGACGATCCCGAGCGCCTGGCGGGCGGCACGCCCCCAGGCGACGATGACGGCGACGAGCTCTCCGACCAGGGCGAGCGCTTCTAGGCTGTCAGTCCGCCGGCTCGCGGACGTTGCTGTCCTCGTCCACGTCGATGCCGTGACGCTCGGCCGCGGCAAGGATCTTCTTGCGCGCCCGTTCCTTGGCTGCCTTGCTCTCAAAGTCGGTCTGGTTGAAGCGGGCGATCGCGTTGCGGACGTGCGACTCGTCGTGGATGGGGAGGTGCTCCTCGCCCTCGCGGTCGACGTAGGCGAACTGATCCTTGCGAAGCGCGTCGCGCTGCTTCGTGCTGAGATCGCTCATCGATACCTCCTTTGCGGCGTGTGTGGTTCCATGGCATACCGCGTGCCTGATGACCACCGATGGCCAGCCTCGTTCGCGTAGGGACGTCCGGGTGGGACTATCGGCACTGGGCTGGCCGGTTCTACCCGGCCGACGCCCCTCACGACCGATGGCTCGAGCTCTACGCTCGCGAGTTCGATACCGTCGAGCTGAACAACAGCTTCTATCGGCTCCCCGAAGCCGGGACGTTCGTCGAGTGGGCGCGGCGCGTGCCGGTTGGCTTCACCTTCGCGGTCAAGGCAAGCCGATACCTGACCCACGTGCGCCGTCTGCGCGAGCCGGAGGAAGCGCTGGCGCGCCTGTGGACGCGAGCCCGCCGCCTCGGCGACCACCTCGGACCGGTCCTTTACCAGCTACCACCACGTTGGCTTCCGAACCACGAGCGGCTGGTGGCCTTCCTGGACGCCGTGCCCCGGGAGGAGCCGCAGGCTATCGAGATCCGGGATCGCCGCTGGTACGGCTCATGGCTGGCAAAGGCGCTGGATGACTCCGGGGTCGCCCTCTGTCTGCACGACATGCCGGGCTCCGCAACGCGTCCTGAGCCGGTCGGGCCGTTCGTCTATGTCCGTTTTCACGGCTCTGGGACGAAGTACGGTGGCCGGTACACATCTCAGCGACTGAGGGCGTGGGCTGATCGCATCGCCGCGTGGGCTGCTGCGGGATCGCCGGTATGGGCATATTTCAACAACGACATCGACGGTCACGCCGTACGCGACGCCGACCGTCTGCGCGCTCTGCTGGCCCGCCGAGGCGTTCCTTGACCGGCAAGCGCTTGCTCGGCGTGCGGCATATGAATTGCATTCGGCCCCTGCGTGACCACCACCAGTGCCGAACCGATCATCGTCGCGCGCGACGTCACGCGCTCGTTCGAAGGGCGCGAGGTCGTCCGTCGCCTCTCTTTCGACGTCGATGCGGGCACCATCCTCGGGCTGATCGGGCCGAGCGGGTCGGGCAAGACCACCACCGTTCGCATGCTGACGGGGACGCTCGGCCGAACGTCAGGCGAGATCCGCGTGCTGGGCGAGGACCCGCTCCGCTTCACCCGACGCATCCGTGGGCGGCTGGCCTACATGCCGCAGCTGTTCAGCCTCTACGAGGATCTGTCGGCGCAGGAAAACGTCGGCTTCGTGGCCGCCCTCTACGGCATCGGCCCCTTCCGCCGCGGGCGGCTCATCCGCCGGGCGCTCGAGGTGGTCGACCTCTACGATGCCCGGCACCGGCTGGCGCGCGACCTCTCCGGTGGCATGCAGCGGCGCCTGGAGCTGGCATGTGCGCTCGTCCACAGTCCGCAGGTGCTGTTCGTCGATGAGCCGACTGCGGGGATCGATCCGATCCTGCGCGTGAAGGTCTGGGACGAGCTGCGAGCGCTGCGCGACCAGGGACGCACCCTGCTGGTCACGACCCAGTACGTCTCCGAGGCCGAGTATTGCGACCGCGTGGCGCTCATCGCCGATGGTGAGCTCGTCGCCTATGACGCACCGGACGAGCTGCGCAAGAAGGCGTTCGGCGGCGACGTGCTCGAGGTCACGACCGAGCGTGCCGTGGATGCCGACATGCTCGCTCGCATACCGGGCGTCACCGCAGTACGACAGCCGGCCGCCCGTCAGCTCTTCGTGACCACCGAGGACGCGGCGAGCACCACGCCCCAGATCATCGAGAAGCTGCGGGAGGCGGGGATTGCGGTTGTCGGCATGGAGGAGCACCAGCCGACCTTCGACGAGGTGTTCACCCATCTCGTCGAACGACGGCGGTCGCGGGGAGATGAGGCCGCCACCATGACATCCGAGCAGGAGGCGGCGCCCCATGGGTGACCTGGTGCAGGGCATCGCCCACAGCCTCGTGCGCATCGCGGCCTTCACCACCAAGGAGCTGCGCGAGGTCATCCGGCGCCCCGGCGCCCTGCTGAGCCTGATCCTTGGTCCGTTCGCGGTGATGGCCCTGTTCGGGCTCGGCTACAGCGGCTATCGCGCTCCGTTCGTCACGGAGATCGTGGTTCCGGCGGAAAGCGACTTCTCGCGATCGGCGGAGGACTACGAGGATCTCGCTCCGGGGCGCCTCCAGATCACGCAGGTGAGTGAGGATCGCGAGGGAGCCGAAGAGCGGCTGCGCAACGGCAGCATCGACCTCCTGGTGGTCGCGCCCGAGAACGCCGTCGCGGAGCTGCGTGAGGGCCGCCAGACCACGATCCGGGTCGCCTGGAACCAGGTGGACCCCGTCTACGACCAGCTCGCCACCCTGGCAACCTCGATCCTCGTCAGCAGCCTGAACGCGGAGATCATCGAGCGCGCGGCTGAAGCGGGAATCGCCTTCGCCGAGGGTGAGCTCGGGCCGGAGGTGACCGACATCCCGCCCGAGGTGATCGCGCGTCCGACCACGGCGGAGACCGAGAACGTGGCACCGACACCGCCCGACGTGATCAACTTCTTCGGGCCGGCCGTGTTCGCGCTGATCATTCAGCACCTGGCGGTGACGCTCACGGCCCTCTCCATGGTCCGCGAGCGGCTCAGCGGCCAGATGGACCGCTTCCGGGTGGCTCCGGTGACCTCGATGGAGCTGCTGGTCGGCAAGTACGTTGCGTACGCGGTGGTCAGCCTCGCGGTCAGCGGCCTGGTCGGCGCGCTGCTGGTGGGCGTCCTGGGCGTGCCGCTGCTTGGCAGCATCGGCCTCTTTGTCGGGATCGTGCTGCTGCTCACCTTCGCCTCGCTCGGCTTCGGGCTGCTCATCTCGCTCGTCGCCGACTCCGAGCGCCAGGCGGTGCAGCTCTCGATGCTCATCCTGCTGGCAAGCGTCTTCTTCTCCGGGTTCGTCCTGCCGGTGGCCGACTTCGCGCCATGGATGCAGTACATCGCCTATGCGCTGCCGGTGACCCACGGCATCGAGACGCTCCAGGAGCTGATGCTGCGCGGCGAGGTGCGCGACACGTGGATGCTCGGTGCGCTGCTCGGGATCGGTCTCGTGCTCTACGTCGTCTCGCTGCTGCGGCTGCGCCGGGTCATCCGCACCGCGGACTGAGGCTCAGGCGCTCGGTGCCAGCGACGCGCGCGAGGCCGCAGCAGCGCCAGCCCCATCAGCAGGCCGCCGGCCGCCGGCACCAGCAGCCAGGCGAGCAGCAGGAGCACGAAGAGCCTGAGCGGCGGCGCCGTCCCGGCTCGTGTGCGTTCGCATCGCGCAGCGCGCCGAGCTGCTGCGCTCAGGCCGGCGAGCTCCGTGCCGATGCTCGCGACGTCGGTGCGCGTGTCGCCCAGCGAGACGGCCACGTGGTCGAGCGTCTCGGCCAGCGCGGACGCCTGCTCCGCGCTGGCGTCGAACTCGGCGGCCAGCGGCAGCAGCGGCTGTGCGCCGAACACCGAGAGCTCCATCGCCTGGGCGAGCGACGCCATGGTCCCCGGAGGCGTCGCGCGCCAGCTCGGCGGCCGCGTCGGCCGATGCCTGCGACTCGGAGAGGCTGGCGTCGACGTTCGTGAACGCCTCGGCGGCCACGTCGGTGCTGCGCGCCGCGGCCGCCAGCGTGCCGTCGGCGGTTGCGGTCAGCCGTTCGATGCGCGCCGTCACGTCGAGCCCGATGGCCGCGCCGCCGAGCACCAGCACGAGGCCGAGGACGCCGTACAGGATCAGGACCCAGGCGAGGAGGCGGCGTCGCACCCGTTCAATCCTCGCCGAAGAATGGATCGTCGCCGTAGAGCTCGAGCCAGCGGCGTCGCATCTGCCGGATGGTGGCGGTGACGGCCGGCTCCGGCGTGCCGTGCGGGCAGCAGGCTGGCGACCGCCGCTCGCACGCGGTCGCTGGTCTCCATGCCCAGCAGGGCGAGGTAGTCGGCGACGCGCTGCGCCGGCGTCTTGCCCTGCGCGCGCTCGCGGACGAGCACATCGGCCTCGTGCTCGAGCGCGCCCGTCGTAGTCGGCATCGGTCCGGCCGAGCTCCGCGAGCAGCAGCGGGATCTCCTCGAGCCGCGGGTCGGAGTACGCCCAGCGCATGAATCCGTCGAGCGGCCCGGCCTGCCGCTCGTGGTGCCCGGCATGGAACTGCTGGAGGTACTGGCGGCGTTCTTCGTCGGTGCGGGTCAGGGCGATCTGGACCATCTGGCGCATCTCGGGCGTCCAGCGCCGAAGCGACTCGACGAACTGGCGCAGCGTCAGGCTGCCCGCGGGCTGAGGTTGGAATCGGTGTTCATGGACGTGCTGCACGGCGACCGTATACTAGCCGCCGTGCGCCGAGCCCTCACCGTGGCTGCCCCTGCTGTGGAGCCCGCATGCGACGCTTGACACGGGTTGCCGCGTTCGTCGCGGCGGGCGTGATCGCGCTGTCCACCAGCACATCGGGGGGACCGATCCTGGCGGCGGGACCCGGCCTGCGCTACCTCGCCGGCCCACCCGGCACGCTGGATCCGGCGTTCATCGCCGATGCCGCCGACGTGCAGCTGCTCCTCCAGCTCTACGCCGGCCTGACGCGCCTGGACGAGACCGGTGAGCCGTATCCATCGCTGGCGTCGGGCTGGGAGATCAGCGCCGATGGGCTGACGTACACGTTCGCCGTCCGGCCCGACCTCGAGTTCAGCGACGGCGCGCCGCTCGTCGCCGAGGACATCCGCCGCTCGTGGCTGCGGCTGCTGGATCCGGCCACCGCGGCCACCGCCCCCGACGTGCTGAGCATCGTGCAGGGCGCGCCGGAGCGGCTTGCCGGCGATGCGACCGAGGACGAGGTCGGGATCGAGGCGCCCGACGACGAGACGCTGATCGTCACGCTGCGCCACCCGGCCTCGTACTTCCTCGACATCGTCGCCACCCCGGCGACCTTCGTGGTGCCCGAGCAGGCCGACGCGACACCGACCTGGCAGACCGCCACCTCGTTCGTCGGCAGCGGCCCGTACGTCGTGGACGGCGTCGAGGGCGCCGACCTCGTGCTGCGCGCCAACGATCGGTACGTGGCCGGGCCGCCGCCGATCGACGGAGATCCGATGGGTCGGCGCGCGTCGAGGCGGACTCGGTGACCGCGTTCGCGAACGACGAAGCGGACCTCGTGCAGGTCGCCGGCTTCGACGCCACCTGGATCGCGTACGACGCCGAGCTCGGCCCGCGGCTCCACGCCGCCGAGCCGCTGACCATCAGCTACTTCGGCTTCGACACCACCCAGCCCACCGTTCGACGACGCGCGGGTGCGCCTCGCCTTCGCGCTGGCGCTCGACCGCGAGCGGCTCGTGCCGCTCGCCGAGGGCTCCGGGGCGCAGGCGGCCGCCAGCCTGGTGCCGCCGGCGATCTGGCCGGACGGCTTCAGCCCGCAGCTGGAGGCCGATCCCGACCGCGCCCGCGACGCTGCTCGACGAGGCCGGCTACGCCGACCGCAGCGAGCTCGGCACGATCGTCGTGAACGGCAACGGCCTGTTCGTCGATCCCGCGGTCGCCGTGTGGCGCGAGGAGCTCGGCGTCGAGATCGAGGTCGAGACGATGGACGTTCAACGACTTCCTCGAGCTGCGTCGACACGCGGCGCTCGTCGCAGATCTTCACCATCAACTGGATCGCCGACTACGCGTCGCCGCACGCCCTGTACGGCCTGCTGCTCGAGCCGGGCGCCCTGAGCAACTACGGCGACTGGCGCGACGCCGACTTCGTCGCGCTGCTCGACGCGGCGGCAGCCGTCCCGGAGGACGAGGTGGGCGCCGCGTACGAGGCGGTCGAGGACTACGTCGCCGAGCAGGCGCCGGTCATCCCATGGTCGTACGGCGAGACCTGGTGGCTGGTCGCCGACGGGCTGCGCGGCCTCGGAAATCTCACCATCGGCCTCCTCGATTTCGGGCGGGTGTCGTGGGACGGCTGATCCGCCTGGCGGCGGCGGCCAGCGCCGCGCTCGTCATCGGCCTCGGTGACCGCCCCGCACGGCGCTCGGCTTCGATGGCTTCGGCGAGGCGACGGCCGACTCGACGTACGAGGTCGAGATCCGGTTCGAGGTCGAGCTGCATGGGCTCCGCGCCCGATCAGCCTGGAGCTGCTGATGCGCACGCCGGGCAGCGACGTCTCGTTCGTCGTCCCCGTCGAGCCCGACGGCGATCGCGCGACCTACGTCTGGGACACCTCGGCCGACCACGTCGCCCCGAACACGCTGGTGACCTACCAATGGCGCGCCACCGTCGGCGACGAGGTGGTGCTCGGACCGGAGGAGACCATCCGCTACGAAGACGACCGCGCCGGGCCTCGACTGGCAGCAGGCGCAGCTGGGCGAGACGACCGTGCATTGGTACGGAGACGCGGAGGCGCAGGCGCGTCGCTTCGGCGAGCTCACCGCGGTCGGCGTCGCGCAGGCGGAGGACCTGCTCGGCACCGAGCTGGCCGGACCGGTCGACGTCTTCGTGTACGACTCGCGCGAGGACTTCTTCGGCGCGCTCGGGCCGGGTGCGCGGGAGTGGACCGGCGCGGCGGCCTACTCGGAGCTGCGAACGATCTTCATGTGGCTCGGCGGTGGCTCGCAGGCGTACCTGGAGGTCGCGATGGTCCACGAGGTCACCCACGTCGTCTTCTACGACGCGACCAACAACCCGTTCCACGAGCCGGCGCGCTGGCTGAACGAGGGGATCGCGACCTGGTCGGAGACGAGCGACGCCGGCGACCAGCGCGGGATCGTCGAGTTCGAGGCGTCCGGCGGCGGGCTCTTCTCGTTCGAGGCCATCACCGAGCAGTTCCCGATCGGCGAGCGCGGCGGGCAGCTGTCGTACGCGCAGGGCACGACCATGATCGACAACATCATCGACCGATACGGACGCGAGGCGATCGCGCGCATCGCGGCCGCCTACCGCGACGGCGCGTCCGACGCGGAGGCGCTCGAGGCGGGCACCGGCGTTCCCGCCGACCAGCTCTACGCCGACTTCTACGCCGAGTTCGGCGTGGATGCGCCGGAGCCGATCGCGCCCGAGCCGATCGCCGCCATCGAACGTCGATCGCCCGCCGGCCGGCGAGATCGATGAGGGCGGCGTCGATCGACGAACCCGTCGAGCCGCCCGATTCGGCACCCGGCGAGTCCGGCCGCCGCGACCGGCGGGAGCTCGCTGCCGCTGCTCCTCCTGCTCGCGGCGGCCGCGATCGCCGCCATCGGTGGCGCAGTGTGGGTCGCGCGCCGCGCCCGACGGTCGATCCGGATGACCCGCCGCCGTCCCGCCCCGCCGCGCCTCTCGCGCCCGCAGTGGGCGATCAGCATCGCCGCCGCACTCGCGGCCATCGGGTTCGTCGGCGCGGCCCAGTGGAACAGCTCGCTGGCGCGGCAGGAGTTCGTCACGTCGGCGCAGCGCGTGCTGGTCACGGAGGCCGAGCAGCTGCAGCGGCAGCAGGAGAGCATGCGCGCCGAGATCGAGGAGGCCGAGGACCGGGTCCGCACCTTCCAGGAGCGTTCCGAGGGCTCTCGCAGCGAGCTGGAGGCGCTCAACGAGGCACTCGCGGTCGCGCGCCTGGCGTCCGGGCTGGACGAGGTGCGCGGGCCGGGCGCCGTCGATCGAGATCGCCGACTCGCAGCGGCCGGTGCCGGTCGGCGAGAGCCCGACGAACTACATCGTGCTCGTCGACGACATCCGCGACATCGTGACGGCGCTCTGGGCGTCCGGCGCCGAGGCGATCACCATCTCCGGCGGCGCGGTCGAGGGCGGCCCGCCGGCCGAGCGGCTGGTGTCGACCACCTCCATCTACGGCGCGGGCTCGGCCATCCTGGTCAACGACGTCCCGCTCTCGCCGCCGTACCGGATCGAGGCGATCGGTCCGGATGGGCTTCGCGACCGGTTCCTGGCGCACCCGAGCTACCTGGCGCGGGTGGCGCGGCGGATCGACGCCTACGGGCTCCAGTTCGCCAGCGAGGCGCGCGACGAGCTGACGCTGCCCGCATTCATCGGCAACACCCGGCTGCGCTGGGGCACGCCGATCCCGGAGGCCGACTGATGGCCGCCCGGCTGGCGCAGCTCAGCCTCTTCGCCGTGGCGCTCATCATCGGCATCCTGCTGGTCGGCCAGCTTCGCTCGCAGGCGCGGCCGATCGAGCTGTCGAGCCTCTCGGCGCAGGAGCTCTCGACCCTGATCGAGACGCTCTCGGCCCGCAACGTGGAGCTGAGCGACGGCCTCGCCAACCTGCGGGAGCAGATCCGCGACTACGAGCGCGCCGAGCTGCAGGGGCAGTCGGTGCTCGAGCTGACCCAGGAGAATGTCGACGGGCTGGCCACCTTCGCCGGTCTGCGCGGCGTCGAGGGCCAGGGGATCGCGATCGAGATCGACGGCTCGTTCGACCCAACCGCCGTGAACGACCTCATCTACGAGCTGCGCAATGCGGGCGCGGAGGCGATCGCGGTGGACGACGTGCGGATCACGGCCCGCTCGGTTGCCGTGCTCGGGACCGGGCGCGATCGAGATCGACGGTGTTGCCCTCGGTCGCTCGTTCACGATCAGCGCCATCGGCTCGCCGCCCGGCCTGCGCTCCGCGATCGAGCGGCCCGGTGGCATCCTGACCCTGCTCCAGCAGTCGATCGATGCCGTCTTCACCGTCGAGGAGCGCAGCAGCCTGATCGTCCCCGGCACGCGACGCGATCTGACCCCGCAGGTCGCCCGGTCGGTCGAGTAGCCTGTAGCGCCATCCACCCTGCTGCATCGGACACGCCGTGAACGAACTGATCCAACGCGCCCTCGATAGCGCCGACCGCCTCGGCGCCGACTACGCCGACGTTCGCGTCGTCGAGCGCCGGAACGAGGGGCTGACCGTCAAGAACGGCGCGCTCGAGGCGGCGACCTCGAACGTCAGCGCCGGCTTCGGGGTCCGCGTGCTGGTCAACGGCGCCTGGGGCTTCAGCTCGAGCGCGCTGCTCGCGCCGGACGAGGCGGACCGGATCGCGGGCGAGGCGGTCGAGATCGCTCGTGCCTCGGCCGTGGCGCAGAAGGAGCCGATCGAGCTCGACGACACGCAGCCGGTGACGGCCACCTACCGCACCCCGTACGACGAGGACCCGTTCGCCGTCAGCCTGGACGACAAGCTCCGGATCCTGATGGAGGCCGATGCGGCGATGGCGCGGGTGCCGGGCGTCGCGATCCGCGAGGGGAGCGTTCATGGCCGGTCGCGAGACGAAGACGTTCGCGTCCACCAGCGGCGCGCGGATCGAGCAGGAGATCGTCGAGGCCGGTGGCGGGATCGAGGCGACCGCCGTGAACGAATCCGAGATGCAGCAGCGAAGCTATCCGAACTCGTTCGGCGGCCAGTTCGTGACCGGCGGCTTCGAGGCGGTGCGCGCGCTCGACCTGGCCGAGCACGCGCAGGAGACCGCCGAGCTGGCCGTCGCCCTGCTCGACGCGCCGCAATGCCCGTCCGGCGAGATGGATCTGATCCTCGACTCGACGCAGGTCGCGCTCCAGATCCACGAGTCGTGCGGCCACCCGACCGAGCTCGACCGCGTCTTCGGGACCGAGGCAAGCTTCGCCGGCACGAGCTTTCTCACCACCGACAAGCTGGGCAGCCTGCGCTATGGCAGCGACCTCGTCAGCATCGACGCCGATGCCACCGCACCCGGCGGGCTCGGCACCTTCGGCTATGACGACGAGGGCGTGCCGGCCCAGAACGTGCCCCTCATCGAGAACGGGCTGCTGGTGGGCTACCTGACGAGTCGCGAGACGGCGCCGCGCATCGACCGCCGCAGCATGGGCAGCGCGCGCGCCTGGACCTGGAGCCACATCCCGCTCATCCGCATGACGAATGTCAACCTGCGCCCCGGGCAGGGCCGGCTCCCTCGACGACCTCATCGCCGATACGCGCGACGGCATCTTCATGAGCATCAACAAGAGCTGGTCGATCGACGACCGGCGCCTGAACTTCCAGTTCGGCGACCAGGCCGGCTGGATCATCAAGAACGGCAAGCGCACGCAGCTGGTCAAGAATCCGACCTACACGGGGATCACGCCGCGCTTCTGGGGGAGCTGTGACGCGATCTGCGGCCCCGACGAGTGGACGCTCTGGGGGCTGCCGAACTGTGGGAAGGGTGAGCCGGTGCAGACGGGCCATGTGGGCCATGGCGCGGCGCCGGCCCGATTCCGCGGCGTGCAGGTGGGTGTCGGCCGATGGTAGCCACGTCATCCGGCCATCGAAGAGCTGCTCGATCGTGCCCTGGCCGCCTCGACGGCCGAGCAGACCGAGGCGCTCTACCTCGCACAGGATTCGGCGCTGACCCGCTTCGCCACGAACCGGATCCACCAGAACGTGCGGGAGCACGACGCGACGCTCCAGGTTCGGGTCATCGATCAGGACTCGGATCGGAGTGGCCAGCACGAACCGGCTCGACGATGGCGGCATCCGCGACGTCGTCGAGCGTGCCGCCGCCATCGCCGAGCGATCGGCGCCGAACCAGCGCGCGGCGGTGCTGCCGGAGCCGGACGGCCGCGAGCACGATCCGGAGCTTGGCTACGTGGCCGCGACGGCGGAGGCAAGCGCCGAGCGACGTGCCGAAGGCGCGCGTGCGGTCATCGCCGCCGGCGAGGCAAAGGGGCTCCAGTCGGCCGGCTCGTTCTCGACGTCGGTCATGACCGTCGCCGTCGCGAACTCGCACGGCATCCGTGCGCGGCACCAGAGCAGCCGGGCCGCGCTCCTCACGGTGATGATGGACGGCTTCGGCTCCCGGGCCGCGTCCGGGTACGCGCACGCAGGGGCGACCGACGTCGGCGAGATCGATGCCGAGGCGCTCGGGATCGAGGCCGCCGCCAAGGGAGACGCCATGCGCGGTGCGGTCGAGCTGGAGGCGGGCGAGTACGAAGTCATCCTCGAGGAGTACGCAGTCGGCGGCCTGCTCGAGTACCTCAGCTACATCGGCTTCTCGGGACTCGCGCACGAGGAGGGCCGCTCGTTCATGGAGCTCGGCCAGCGGCTCATGGGGGAGAGCGTCAGCATCTGGGACGACGGCACGGATCCGAGCGGCATGCCGATGGTGATCGACTTCGAGGGCGTTACGCGAAAGCGCGTGGATCTGATCCAGCGATGGCGTCGCGCGGGCGGTGGTGCACGACGCGGCCACCGGCGCGCGGGCGGGTACCGGCTCGACCGGCCACGCGCTCCCGGCCCCGAACCTCGTCGGCCCGCTGCCGCTCAACCTGTTCATGGCGCCGGGCTCGACGCCGCGCGACGAGCTGATCGCCGGCGTCGAACGTGGGATCTGGGTGACCCGCTTCCACTACATCAACCCGGTTCACCCCAAGAAGGCGATCCTGACGGGCATGACCAAGGACGGCACGTTCCTGATCGAGAACGGTCGACTGTCCAAGCCGGTCATGAACTTCCGGTTCACCCAGGCGATCCCCGAGGCGTTCAGCGACGTCCGAGCCATGAGCGACAGCACCAAGCTGCTGCCGGGCGAGTTCGTCGGCGCCCACCGGGTTCCGGCGCTCCACCTCGGATCGTTCAACTTCACCGGGGTGACCGCCGGGGAGGGCGGCGAGTGACGGTGGCGGCACCGCTCGACCTCCGCATCGGCGACCGGCTCCGCCTCCGCAAGGAGCATCCGTGCGGCAGCCGCGACTGGGAGGTGGTCCGGCTCGGTGCGGACATCGGGCTGATCTGCGAGGGCTGCGGTCATCGGATCCTGATGGATCGTCTCGACGTCGAGCGGCGCTTCACCGAATACCTGGCGCGCGGTCCCGAGGACGGCTAACCCGATGGCGCACGTCGAGCTGCCACCCGACGCCGGCACCGGCCAGGACCTCAGCGGCGCCGGATCGGTCTTCAAGAACCGCGGATTCGTCTACCTGTGGTCTGCCCAGACGCTGAGCCAGCTCGCGAGCAACATGGTGCTCGCCGCGCTGATCGCCACGGTCGTGACGACGACGGGCTCGCTGACCGCCAACGCCGTGCTGATCCTCACCTTCCTGGTGCCCGCGGTGCTGTTCAGCACGCTCGGCGGCGATCCTGGTCGAGCGGGGCGACGCGAAGGTGATCATGCTGGCGACCAACGTCTTCCGGGCGCTCGGCACGATCCTGTTCATCTTCGTCGCGCCGACGACGAGCACCGCGATCGTTCCGCTCGTCTACCTGATCAACTTCCTGGTCGCGACGGCGACCGCGGTATTCGCACCGGCCGAGCTCACCTCGATCCCGCGGATCGTCGAGCGACGGCACCTGATGGCCGCCAACTCGATCTTCATCCTGACGATCAACGCCACCTTCGCCATCGGCTTCGGCTTCCTCGGCCCGCTCGTCCTCAACGTGCTCGGTTCGACCGCCGTCTACGTGATCGTCGCCGTCATGTTCGCGCTCTCGGCCGTCGCGATCATCCCGCTGCCATCCGTCAAGCCCGACCACGAGGCCCCGGCCGTACGCGCCGCCGCCGGGCGCGCGGTGCGTGAGCTGTTCGACCAGCTCGGGGAGGGCGTCGGCTTCATCCGCGCCAATCGCCGCATCGCCTGGAGCCTGACCTACCTTGGCGTCGCCGCCAGCCTGATCGGCGTGCTGGGCGCCATCGGTCCGGGCTTCGCGACCGACATCCTGCTGCTGCGGGCGGAGGACTTCTTCTTCATCATGGGCCCGGCCGGCCTGGGGGCCGTGGTCGGCATCCTCTTCCTCAACTCGTACGGCAAGGGCCTGCCGAAGCGCCTCGCGATCGACATCGGCCTGATCGCGATGGGCCTGACCCTGATCGCTCTCGCCCTGGTCCGGCCGATCACCTCGCTCTTCGGACCCGCCTTCTCGCCGATCGAGAACGCCATCCCATCGATCGCGCCGTTCGTGAGCCTGATCGCGGTCGTCGTCGTGATCGCCGTCTTCGCCGGCCTGGAGTACGCGTTCGTCGCCATCCCATCGCAGACGGCGCTGCAGGAGGAGCTGCCGAGCGAGGTGCGCGGGCGGATCTTCGGCATCCTCAACACGCTCCTGTCGCTCGCCTCGTTCCTGCCGGTCATCCTCGCGCCGGCGACGGCGGACCTGATCAACATTTTCGTCCCGGGAGCCGGCATCCCGGTGGTGATGGCCGTGCTCGGGCTCGGGACGCTCTGGGCGGGCATCGCCTCGTGGCGCCGGAACGCGCGCGCCGGCCTCCACCAGCACGACCAGACGCCCGCCGAGGCCGCTCGAGGCCGTCGCCGCCGCGCCCTCGCCTGGAATCCCGAGCGCGGTCGACCGGCCGGAGCCGCCGCACCGTCGGAGGCGCAGACGCCCTCCGGCCGCCGATGGCCGTTAGGCTCTTCGCCACCGCCTTCCTGCTCGCATCGGTCATCGTGGCCTGGGTGACGATCACCGTCCCGCCCGCCGCGCGGGCGCTCCAGTTCGCCATCGCCCTCTCGATCACGTACGTCGCCTGGCTCGCCTGGCGGGGCAGCCGGGTGCTGCGCCGGGTGACCGAGCATGCGCGCAGCGGCGCGGGGGAGCCGACCGGGCTCGCCAACGACCTGCCGTTCGTATCGCTGATCGTGCCTGCCCGCAACGAGGCGAGCGTCATCGACGACACGGTGCGTTCGCTGGCGGCGCTTCGCTACCACCGGAGCGGCGCGCCCGCCTACGAGGTCCTCGTCGTCGACGACAGCTCCAGCGACGAAACCGGCGATGCGGCGCGGGCCGCCATCCCGGATGGTGCCCCGATCCAGGTTCGGCGCCGCGAACGGGGCTCGGACCCGGCGACCAAGGGCGCGGCGCTGGCCTTCGCCATGCCATTCCTGTCCGGCGACGTGATCGGGGTCATCGACGCCGACACGCGCGTCGAGCCCGCCTTCCTCGAACGCGCCATGCGCGCCTGGCGGCGCGACCCCGAGGCGGATGCGCTGCAGGTCGCGCGCGTGCCGCGCAATGCATCGGTCTCGTGGCTGACCCGTTCACAGGCCGAGGAGCAGCTGATGGACATGGCCAGCCAGTGCGGTCGCTGGGTCACCGACGGGACAGCGGAGCTGCGCGGTAACGGGATGTTCGTGCGGCGAGCGGCGCTCGAGGCTTCGGGCGGCTGGAGCGCTCGCGCCGTGACGGAAGATCTCGAGCTTTCGACCCGCATGTCCGCCTACGGCCGCCACGTGACACTGGCCCCCGAGGCCGAGGTGGGGGAGGAGGCGGTCGAAGGGCTCGATGCGCTGTGGCGCCAGCGGTTGCGCTGGGCGGAGGGCAGCCTGCGAAGGTTGCTCGAGCACGGTCCCGGCCTCCTGGCCGGCTCCGAGCCGTGGAGCCGGAAGGCCGACTTCCTGGCCTTCACCGGCGAGTTCCTCATCCCGCCGCTGTTCGTCGCCGCGATCATCGCCTCGCTGGTCACGATCCCGATGCCGCGGCCGGCGGACTGGACGGTGCCGGTCTCGCTCTTCATCGGCTATGGGCTCGGCGTGTTCCTGCTGGCGCTGGCGGGGCTCTGGGCGGTGGGGGAGCGTGGGTTCACGCTCCTGGGCCGGGCCACCCGCGGCGCGCTCTTCCTGTCGCACTGGCTCGTCGTCGTGCCGGTCGCGCTGCTGCGCATCGCGCTCGGCAGCGGGCCCGCCGATTTCGTGCAGACGCCGCGGGCCGCCCGCCGACCGGAGCCGTGAGCCGCCCCGCCGTCGAGCTCGTCATCCGCGGATCGGTCGTGGTGGCCGCGAATCCCGGTGGGCTCGAGGTCGCGGAGGCGATCGGGATCGCGGACGGGCGGGTGGTGGCCGTCGGCCGCCGCGACGAGATCACCGTCACTCCCGGAGCGCGCGTCGTCGACGTAGGCGATGCCGCCGTCATTCCCGGGCATCCACGACTTCCATCTCCACCTCGTTGGGCTGGCGCGCGCACGGCGACAGGTTCTCCTCGACGACGCACTCGACCCGGGCGAGATGGCCGCCCGCCTGTCGGAGGCGGCAGCACGCACCCCTCCCGATGAGTGGATCGGTGGCCGTGGCTGGAAGGACGCCCAGCTTGCCGGTGGCGAGGCGCTCCTGGAAGCGGCTGTCGGCGATCGAGCGGCCTTCCTGATGAGCCACGACGGCCATTCGGCGTGGGCGTCGGCGGCCGCCCGTCGCCGCGCGGGCCTGGACCGCACGACCCCCGATCCTGCCGGCGGACGGATCGAGCGCGATGGGCGCGGCGATCCGACCGGGATTCTGCGCGAGCGCGCGCTCGACCTGGTCGCTCCGCTCGTCACCCGCCTGCAGGGTGCCGCGCTGGAGGATCCGCTCGACGCCGCGATCGGCGAGCTCTCGTCGCTCGGGATCACCGGGGCCTCCGAGGCGGGCGACTACACCGACGAGAACGGGGTCGGGGACGACGCGCCGCTCGGCGACTCGTACTCCTCGTTGACCGACCTCGGCGCACCTGGTGGACGGCCGGCTGCGCCTCAGCATCGGCATCCCGGCCGACGCGATCGCCGCCGCCGCGTCGCGCGCGCTCCGCACCGGGGCCATGCTGGACGGCCGCCGCACGATGCGCTTCGGGTGGGCCAAGCACTACACCGACGGCGCGCTGGGCTCCGGCACGGCCGCCCTCTTCACGCGCGGAGGGCGACGCCGGCATCATGCGCATCACCGCCGAACGGCTCGACGCGGACATCGCTGCGGCGCGCGCGGCCGGGATCGGCATGGCGATGCACGCCATCGGCGACCGGGCCGTCGCCTTCGTCCTCGACGCGGTCGAGCGCGCCGGCGCGCGCGGTGCCGGCGTCCCGCGCGACCGGATCGAGCACGCGCAGCTGCTGCGGCCCTCGGACGCGAAGACGGTTTGCCCCACTTGGCGTGGTCGCCAGCTTCCAGCCGATCCACGCGGCGGCCGATCGAGACCTGGTGGAGGCGCGCTGGGACGGGCGCCAGGCCGACGCGTATGCCTGGCGATCGCTTGCCTCGGAGGGTGCGCTCCTCGCGGCCGGCTCCGATGCGCCGGTCGAATCGGTCAACCCGTGGCTCGGCATCTTCGCGGCCGTCCACCGCCGCCTCCCCTCGGACGCGCGGGCGGACTGGCGACCGACCCAGGCGCTGACCTTCGCGGAGGCGCTGTCGGCGTACACGCTCGCCCCGGCGCTGACGATCGGGGCCCCTGACGAGGGGCACCTGCGCGTCGGTGCGCGCGCCGACCTCGCGGTACTGACGGCAAGCCTGGAGGCGCTGCAGCGGGCCGATGATGCGCTGGCGACGGTCCGATCTGACCTGACCATCGTCGACGGGCAGGAGATCCATCGGTCGTGAGCGAGTCCGTTGCCAACACGCACCGGTTGCGGCTAGGATGCCCGCCGGACGAGCAAGCAGCGGGAGCCGAGCGATGAACGATTCCGATGAGCGGCGCGCCTTCGAGATCCGCCGCGAGCCGAGCGTGCCGGTGGGGCCGGGTGCAGCCTCGAGCTTCGACGCCACCACGCTGGACTTCGGCCATTACGCCGGGCGCACGCTCGACGAGCTCGCCTCGGTCGATCCCGACTACCTGCGCTGGCTGGCGCGCCATCCGTCGGGTGGCCGATACCGAGCCGAGATTGCCCGCGTCCTGGGATCCGGCGTCCCGCGCGCGAGCGACTGGGAGCGCTGATCGCGGAACGCGAGCAGCCGGGGCTCAGGAACCGGGCTCGTACTCTGCCGCGTGGTCGCCGCGGTCCTTGGCGACCGTTCGATCGACGATCGCGAGCGTCTCCGCCACGGTGCGCCCGTTCTCATCGGCGGCAGCCTTGACGTCCTCGTAGGTGATGTTGGACGAGCCCATCTCAAGATGGGCATCCATGCATCCACAGGTAAGACACATGAGAGCCTCCAGCTAGATCAGCTTTAGCGCGTTATCGCTTTCCCCGATCCGAAAGGGTGGGCGGCAACGCTTCTATCAGTAGCCGTTGACTGCAGGAGGGGTGCCAGTGCTCGCGGAGGTAGCTAGGCGCTCGAAGGGTCGTGGCTCGAGGAAGGCAACGCGACCACGCCACAGCAGCGGTCGGGCTGCTGGTGGCGACCAATGCGCAACTCCGGCGCGCCGACACCCTGGGTGACGCCGGTGATGACCGCCTGCCCGACACCACAGACGAGCGGCGTGTAGGTGCGTGACAGGGGATCGAATGGACAATTGCGAAGTCGAACCTCGGACGGAGACGGCCGATACGGCTCGAATCCAAGGCGTTCCAGCACGGCCTCGACGCAGTCCAGGAGGCGGGCGGGTCCCGGATGTCCTCGGAGCCGCTTGCGGGCGCGCCGCCCGAGCGATCGCCCGTACTCGCGTGCCGGCTCTGCGGCGGGGAAGTCCTCGGCGCTCGAGTCGATCGACGCCGCCAACAGGCGAGCCAGTAGCTGGTGGTCGCGGGGCGGCAGGCTTACGGCGATGTCATGACGGGATCGCCGGTACAGCTTCGAGGTCCGACCCGCCCCCGGACCGGTTCGCCCGGACAGGCGGCGATACTCGGCCTTGAGCACGCCGACCTCGATGAGCTTGTCAAGATGGAACGCGGCGAGCGCGCGGCTGATGCCGATGGCTTTCGCCGCTTCGTCTCGGCTCACGGCATCCGGTTGGCGTTCCACGAACTGATACAGCCGGCGTCGCGTGGGCTCGCGGAGGGCGGCCATCGCCTCGAGCTCCCGTGTTCCGCGTGGCATCTCCATATCCGCATGGTAAGGGCGGCGGTGGATATGTGCCGAACCCTCCGATTTCTCGTTGACCTTGGGCGTGCCCCGGTCTAAGGTAAACGGATTGCTAGCGTTAGTATGGGCGGCGCTCGCGACGCACCGTGGGGATGGAGATACCCCGACTGGACATGACACCGAGGAGATGACCAATGCCTGATGCAAGTTTGTACGAACGGCTCGGGGGCGTCTTCGCCATCGCAGCAGTGGTCGACCATTTCAGCGATGCGGTCGTGCAGAACCCGATCGTTGGCCAGCAATCGGAAAACCCGGCCCTGCGCGAATGGCACACGAACAACCTGGGCAGGCTGCCGGGCCTGAAGTTCATGCGCACGCTGTGGGTCTGCAATGTCGCCGGCGGGCCGTTCGAGTACACCGCCACGAAACCGGGGAGCACGTCGGTCGGCCTTGAGGAAGCCCATCGCGACCTTCAGATCTCGCCAGACGAGTTCGATGAAGTCGCGGCTGAGCTCGGGCGGACCCTTGACGCCGTCGAGGTGCCCCAGCGGGAGAAGGAAGAAGTTCTGGCAGCGTTCGCAGCTCACAAGGGCGAGGTGAACGCGGGGTTCATGGCGGTGACGGCAGGCCGCTAGCGGCAAGCAGTTCCAGCGCAGCGCTGTGCTGCCGGCTGTCCGGTCGCGCTCAGCCACATGCTCTGATACCATTTCGCTCCGGCCCGATGAGCACCCAGCTGACAGGCAAGTGTTCATCCGGGAGCACGAAATCGATGGGCGGCTAGCTCAGCTGGTTAGAGCACTTGCTTGACATGCAAGAGGTCACTGGTTCGAGTCCAGTGTCGCCCACCATCACACCGATCTGAGCACGAAATGACCGCCATATTGGCGGTCTTTTGCTTCGAGTCTCCCTCCGAAGGACTAGCCGAACGCTAAGTCGCCTCTGGCGCCAGCGCCGCGTCCGTAGAGTCCCACGGATGGTCGCCGCCGCAGTCAGGACATGCCAACAGGACGTGACCTGCCGTGTCCAGGTCGTCCTCAGACTCGGCCTCGATACCGGTCGGAACCAGCCGTCCGGTGATGGGACATGAGATGAGCACCGGTGCCATCGGTCCCTCCTCGACATGGGACGGTGACTGTGGTCCCGGCAAGGCCGATCCACAAGGCCCCCACTATTCCGGGTTGCGCTCCGCATGGGTACGCCGGTCAAGGAGGTTGGCGTTTGCCGGCCCGGCAGGCGAGCTGGCGCGCTCCGATGCCTGAGCATCGCCACCGGACTGGCTGGCATGCGGGTTGCTTTCGGCGCCTGCCGAAAAACACAGCATTGGGGGTTACGCAATGAGCGTGGTGCATGACGAACGGGCAGCATACTCGGCCGAGTGGCGTGCCCGTCACGGGACTCTGCTTCGGCGGCTGATGATCGTGTGCCCGGCGACCGGCGATGCCGCGGATACCGGGTTTGAGCTGTCCGGCGTGCCGAGGGTATCCGCTCAACAGCAGATCCTGGTGGACTGCCTCGAATGCGCCAGGACCACGAATGGAGAATCGAGGACGCGTTCCTTACCTGATCCCCTCGGGCACGGCACAGCGCCTGCTGGGCGACAAACAGGGGTAAACGAACGAGCCGGCGGACCGACCTCAGGGGAGGTAGTTGGACCGCCGGCTCGTGGCAGATCACGTGCGGCTCGAGTGCGACGCATCGGCATGTGGGTTGCATAGAGCCGGCGGCGATGACGATGGAGGAAGGGCACCCGAGCACGGAATCGACCGAGCTGCGGCGCCAGGAAATGGAGTTCTACCAGGCCGTCATGGCGGTGCTTGCCGCGATGCCGCCTGACAGCACTGTCTCCGATGCAATCGCTTCGCGGGCGGGCAAGCGGGCTCGCACCAAGTGGACACTCAAGTACGGTCGCAAGGCTCCGCTGTGAACGACATGGAACTACCGGCCGAGGTCGCGTGGGTTCGACGGCACCTGTCACCCGGTAGGGAAAATAAGGATGTCGAGCAACCACTGTGGCATCGAGCCGTATCGGTCAACGAAACTGCTGTCGGGACCGCCTGCCAACGCTTCTTTGTCACCCCGCTGGATATGCGCTCCGACGTTCCGGATGACGATGCCATGTGTCGGCTGTGCGAAAGCAGAGCGGCGGCGGCGACAGGGCCAGCGGTCCCCAACGCAGGTTGATGCCGCCGCTGCTCAAGAATCTCTAGCTTCACGTACGCGGCGAGCGCTTGTCCTCTTGACCGAGGGCCCAGGCGCCGCTCATCGTGCGCAAACTGACGGGGTGCACTGACACGCGGCTCTCAACCCTTGGTCGCCCACGCTGCCCGAAGCCGCGCCGAGCCACTGGCGAACCCGACCCGTCGCGTAACGGAGGTGCCCATCCAATGCGACGCCTACCTACCTACCTTCGGAGGGCGGGCGCGGCGGCCTGCCTCGCCGCCCTCACGGCCAGTCCCGCACTTGGCGGCCGGGCCGGAGCGAACGCCCCTGGAGGGGTTTACGGTGATTTGGCCCGCCGGATTGCTTTGCGACTTCGAGGTCGAGTGGGACATTGCCGCGGGAGGGAATCAGCTCGTATTCCCGGAGCAGCCTAATGGCGATGTTGTCGTCCGCAACGTAGGCCGAGCCCGCGGGACGGTGACCAATCTCGACTCGCCGGACATGTCGGTCTTGGTCCGCGGTGGCTACCGCCAGGATCTGGTCTTCCACGCGGATGGGACCATCGACGCGATCATCAATGGCACCGTCATCGCCGGGTACTTCCCGACCGACGTGGGGGACCCTCGCAGTGGCTATTCCGCGGCCATTTGCACGACGAGCTTGACGCAACGTTCACCGCGACCGCTCACAGTTTTCGGGGTAACGCCACCGACCTCTGCGCCGCACTGACGCCGCCAGGATGACGGCGCGGGCGGCCGGTAAGCGCATCGGTCGACGCTAGCGGAAGCCGCCGGGAAGCGCGGCCTCCTGCTCACATGCCGCAGGGGGAGGGTCGGAACGGGTACCTTCCATTCCGGCCCTCTCCCTGAGCCATCGAGCAATGCAGTGGCCGGCGGTCTAGCGCCAATTCAGATCCTCGGGCACCGTGGCCATCAATTCCTCGACGAAGCCATCGAAGGGCTCGAGTGCCTCTTCCAGCGCATCGACCGGGAACCATCCCATCCCGAGGCTTGGTCCGTCCGGCGTATCCGCAGATGCGACCCAGCGCCCGTGCAGCTGTGTCAGCCGCACGTCCGTCGAGAATCCCGAGCAGGCGAGGCGCATCGTGCGGACCGGGTTCATGCGGCCGGCCGTGTCGCTTTGAGAAACACCAGGACCAGCGCGACGAGGCCGACGAGCGCCCCGATCATGGCCAAATCCGGCACCAACAGCAGCTCCATGTCCCACGTCCTTCAGGGCACGCTGCTTCAGGCGAGGCGGGGGCACCGCCGGGAATGGAAGAGTACGGAGTGCTGTCAAGTGTGGTGAGGTGCGGATAGGTAGGGTTTCGCTCCTTCATACAGCCACTCCATCGGTGCTCCACCGCACATCACCGCATCCGGAGTCGCGATTGGGTAGGCGACTCCGTGCTTTCCCGGATGGTCCGTCGGGTCGGTCGCGGATACCGTCGTGATGATCCGGCCGAGGGCGAGATGTGCCCCCAGTCGCCTCGGTCGGATCGTCCTGGAGACTCGAGCAGTGAAGCTGGACCGACCTTCACCAACCGCAGAACAGCTGACCGAGCTTCATGAGCGGCTGTCCGAACTGGTGCGGCAGCTACCGGCCGGTCTTACCCTCAAGCAGGCCGCCAGCACTCCGCAGGGCGGCGACATCCTTCTCGCCTGGAAACGCAAGCACGGACATCCGGCCTTCGAGCCATGGAGGCGTCGTCGGATCACGGAGAGGCACCAGCGCGCGGCCTCGTGATGGGCGCCTTCGACAGGCGGTCAGTGCACCAGTGCGAGGCCTTCGAGGTACTCGAATGCCAGCTTGATGTCGTGGAGAACGTCATCGGGCTCGTCCTGCTCAGCGACGAACCAGTCGACGCCCGGCTGACCGGGCCGCCTCGACAATGTCCGGGAACGGCAGGGTTCCCTGCCCGGCCGGCGCGTCATGCGGCTCGGAACCGGCCGCCCGGTCCTTCATGTGCAGCAGGCGGATGCGGTCCGGCGTCGCTCGGATGAGCGCGAGTGGGTCGCGCC
Source organism: uncultured Chloroflexia bacterium (assembly GCA_963789435.1). Taxonomy (GTDB): domain Bacteria; phylum Chloroflexota; class Limnocylindria; order QHBO01; family QHBO01; genus JACDBZ01. The sequence goes on along the minus strand of CAWBKO010000001.1, from coordinate 230,643 downwards.
CTGCCGACCGCCGCCCAGTAGACGTCGAGCTCGAGCTGAACCTCGGGCGGGAGCTCGGCCAGCAGGACGTCCCAGACCGTCGCGCAGTCGAGAGGCTCGAACTCGAACGCGTGATTGTGATAGCCGAGCTGCATCCCGCGCTCCGCGAGCCGTTTGGCGAACTCTCCAAGCTCGGCCGCAAAGCGGCGCACGTCGTCGGCGGTGCGGCGGTCCTCCTCCGGCATCCAGGGCACGATCACCAGCGGACACCCGACCGTTGCCAGCCGGTCGGCGACCGCGGGGCGATCCGTCGCGCAGCAGCTCGATGCCCTCGTGCGCGGCAACGGCCCGAAGGCCTGCATCGTCCAGCAGCCGCGCCAGCTCGTCCGGCGGGGTCTCGGGCAACCCCGCAAGCTCAACCGCCCGGTAGCCGGCGGCGGCGACAGCCCGCAGCGTTCCGGCCAGGTCCGTCCGCGGCGAGCCGGCGGACGGTGTAGAGCTGGAGCGCGATCTGGTCGTGTCGCATGGCGCCACGATAGGGCATCGCAACTGTCGTAGCCTCTCCGATCGTGACGCCTCTCGGCCTCGGCATCGTCGGCACCGGCAATATCGCGGGCGCCTATGCCACCAACATCCTGACCCACCCGCAGATCCGGCTGGCGGCCGCGACCGACCTGGACGCCAAGAAGGCTGCGGCGTTCGGCGCGGAGCACGGCTGCCCGATCCACGGCTCGCTCGATGAGCTGCTGGCCGACCCGTCGGTCGACATCGTCGTCAACCTGTCCATCCACCACGCCCACTACGAGGTGACGAAGCGATCCCTCGAGGCGGGGCGTCACGTGTACAGCGAGAAGCCGATGGCGCTCCGCTCGAGCGAGGCGCAGGAGCTGGTCGCGCTCGCCGCGTCGCGAGGGCTGCGGCTCGGCTGCTCGCCGTCGACCTTTCTGGGCGAGGCGCAGCAGACGGCCGCCGCCGTGGTCCGGAGCGGCCGCCTCGGGCAGGTTCGAGCGGTGTATGCCGAGGTCAACCACGGTCGGATCGAGGCGTGGCACCCGGCTCCGGTGCCGTTCTTCGACGTCGGCGTGATGGTCGACGTGGGCGTCTATCCGCTGACGATCGTGACCTCGATCCTGGGGCCGGCTCGTTCGGTCCGTGCGTGGGGCTGGGAGCTCATGCCGGACCGGACGACATTGGACGGCACGCCGTTCCGCATCGGTAGTCCGGATCTCATCGTCGCCGCCATCGAGCTCGACGGTGGAGCCGTCATGCGGCTCACGAGCAGCTTCTACATCGGGACGCCCGCGAAGAATGGCGAAGGTATCGAGTTCCACGGCGACGACGCGTCCCTCGCCCTCGGCAACTTCGAGAAGGCCGATGCAACCGTCGAGCTGGGTTCCTACGGCGAAGGCTACGAGCTGCTGGACCCGGTTCGCCCGCCGTTTCGCGGCACGGCGTGGGCTCGCGGCGTGGCTGAGATGGCCGACGCGATCGCCGAGGGCCGACCGCACCGGGCCAGCGCGGAGCAGGCAGCCCACGTGGTCGAGATCCTCGAGGCCGCGGCGGCGTCCATTGCCGATGGCGGGCGACGCATCGACATCACCGCGACGTTCACACCCCCACCGTTGATGCCCTGGGCAGAGGGCGATCGCGCAGCAGCGACACCCCCGGAGAGCTAGCAGTCAGACGGCGTGCACGACCTCGCCGTCGACGACCGTCAGGATGACCTGGCTGCCGGCGATGGCGCCGCCGTCCTCGTGCAGCAGGTCGCGATCCAGCACGATCAGGTCGGCCAGCGCGCCGGGCGACAGGTGGCCGCGCTCCGCCTCGGCGTGCTCGGCAAACGCGCTGCCCCAGGTCGCGGCCGCAAGCGCATCGGCGATCGAGACCGCCTCCGCGGGCAGCCACCCGCCCGGCGGCTCCCCGCTCGGCGTCCGGCGGTTGACCGCTGCATGGATCTCGAGCAGCGGATCGATCGGCACGACCGGCCAGTCGCTGCCGAACGCGAGCACCGCCCCCGAGTCCAGCAGGCTCTTGAGGCGCCAGCCGCTGGCTGCGACCGGCGGATGCAGCTTTCGCGCCAGATGTCGACCTGGCTGGCCTCCGGCACGGCGTGCATCGGCTGCATGCTGGCGACGACGCCGAGCTCGGCGAAGCGAGGCAGGTCGGTCGGGTGCAACGTCTCGATGTGCTCGACGCGGTGTCGCCTGGTCGCGGCCGCGCCAGGCCCGAGCGCCTCGTAGGCGTCGAGCGCCTGGCGGACGGCCGCGTCGCCGATGGCGTGCAGCTCCACCTGCCAGCCACGCGCGTGCGCGATGCGCGACCGCCTCGCGCAGGTCATCGTCATCCCAACGCGGATCGCCGCGCGCATCGGTTCCGGGATACGGCTCGAGCAGGTACGCCGTCCTTGCCTCGACGACGCCGTCCAGGAAGGACTTCAGGATCCCGGTTCGCAGGCGTGCCGTGTCGGGCTGTCTCCGCCCGCAGCGCCTCGAACTCGTCGAGCTGCTCCACGAAGCCGGTGCCGCCGGGCAGCATGTCGAGCGCCAGGCGCACGCGGAGCGGAAGCCGGCCGTCTGACGCCAAACGACGGAGGAGGCGCAGGTCCTCGGGCCGTCCCCACGCGTCCTGGACGGACGTGATCCCGAGCTCCGCGGCGCGACGCAATGCGCGCTCGAGCAGATCCGGCATCTCAGCCTCGCCGGGCACCGGCAGCATCCGGTCGACCAATTCGACGGCTCGTTCCTTGAGGGCACCGGTCGCGCGCCCCGCGGCATCGCGCACGATGCGGCCGTCGGGCGGGTCGAGCGTCTCGTCGGAGATCCCGGCCGCATCCAGCGCGCGCGAGTTCGCCCAGCCGGAGTGTCCGTCGAAGCACTCGAAGTAGGCGGGCCGGTCCGGCACCACGGCGTCGAGCTGCTCGCGCGTGGGCATGCCACCCGGGAACGCAGCGTAGAGCCAGCCGCGACCGGCGATCCACGACTGTGCGGGCCGCGCCGCCGCGTACTGCCGCGATCGCCGCCTGGACCGCGTCGAGCCTCGTCATGCCGAAGAGATCGAGCCGCTCCAGGCTGATCGCGCCGTCGCGCAGGTGCATGTGCGCGTCATCGAAGCCGGGCATCACCAGGCCGCCGCCGGCGTCGAACAGCGTGGTCGACGGCGCGGTCCACTCCCGCGCCTGGCGCTCGTCGCCGACGGCCACGATGCGGCCACCGCCAACCGCGACGGCGGTGGCGGTGGCATCGATACGCGAGCCCGGTCGACCGGACGGGAAGACCCGGCCGTTGTGGACGATCAGCTCGGCGTCCGGCATTGCCGCAGTATCGCGGCGAACGCCTAGTCGGTTACCTCGAATGCGGTCCGCATGCCCATCTGGTAGTGAGCCTCGTCCTCATCCTCGTCGTAGATGTTGCAGAGCAGGACGTAGTTGCCTGCCTCGAGCGTCACGGCCAGCTCCTGGGTCTCGCCGACCGGGACGTCCTCGATCTCGTCCACGACCTCGATTCCTTCCCCGTCCTCGGTGACCGCCCCGTGGTCATCGGTCGGCAGGTCGCCGGGGTCGAGATCGGTCTTCAGCACGACGAATTCGTGGATGTCGTCAGGTCCGTTGTTGGTGACCGCGAATGTGACGTCGCCGGCCGCCGCCGATGCCGCCGAGGGCGTGACTGCCCACTCCTGGAGCGTGACGTCGATCGTCGTACCCCCGCCTGCGGCCTCCGACTCTGCGGCCTGGGATTGCGCTCCAGAATCGGCCGCGCAGCCGGCGATCGCGAATCCGGCGATCAATGCCGCGGCGGCCATCCTCGAAGCGCGCGTCTGACGATGAGTGGACTCGTGCATTGTTCCTCCAACGGTGCGGTTGGTGGGCATGGGCTTGCTTGCCGTGCATAGCGTATGCCACGAAGGCGGCCCCCGGCCGCCCGTCATGACATCGCCGTCATGAACATAATGTAATGACGGCACATCCCGGCGCCGGTACCGTATCGACTTAGCCGGGCTGCCTCCTTCTTCCCCTCGGACGCGCCCGGCCCTTCCATGTCCGGCGACCGCGCTACGCCATTCGGCCGCCCCGATGCCACGCTTGTCGCGCACGACGACGGCCGCATGCCCGATGCCCGAGATGGGCGCCTTTGGGATCCTCAGGCCACTCGGTAGAGGCCCGACATTCCCGTCGGTCCCGTCGAGTGCGTGGAAGGACAGACCGATGGATCGCCGAGAGCGCAACGACTTCCTCGAGCGGCTCGTGATCTATCGTCGCGCGTATGCGCTCCGGGGCCGCATACGACTCGGAGCCGGTCCTCAGCGTGAAGGCGGCAATCGCCTACGCCGAGCGGATCAAGCTTGCCGCGCGGGCGACGATGCGACTGCCTACCTGGCGTAGCCGTAGCGGCCGCCCGACCCGACGATCAGGCGCCGGCTTCGACCTGCTGCCCGAGCTGCTTGAGCTCCAGCATCCGAGCCCCGAGCTCCTCGAGCTCATCGGCGTCGAAGATCTGGCGAGCCTGCTTGAACATGTCGCCCTCCTCTTCCTCGATGTGGTGCTCGATGTTCTCCTTCATGACCTTGAACTTGGCGCCCCAGGTCTCGTCCGTGACGGCGGTCGCCTCGAGCTCGCCCATGATCTCGTCGACGACGTGGTGCTCCTCGTAGCCTTCGAGCACGATGTCCCTGGCCTTCGGATGTGACTTGAGCGCCGGATAGAAGATCTCCTCCTCGATCCGCTCGTGGATCAGCATCTCGGACTTGAGCGTGTCGAAGAGCTCGGTGCGCGTCTTCTCGGCGCGCTCGGTGGTCTCCTCGCCTTCGGCGAGCATCTTCTTGACCTTGTCGTGGTCGGCCTTGAGCAGAGCGATGGCGTCCATGGATCCTCCGGAGATCGCGGTTGGTTGACGGGCGATCGCTAAGCACGTGGTGTGCCGGGACCCGATCGTCGACGTTGACCGGCTACTCGCGGGATTCCTGCAGGAAGGTCTCGAGCGCCTCCCGGGTGGGCATCCCGGCCCGGGCGCCGACGGCGCGCGACCGACAGGGCGCCGGCAGCGTTGGCGGCGTCGATCGCCTCGCCCAGCGGGCGACCCTCGGCGAGCCAGGCGGCGAGGACGCCGCAGAACGTGTCGCCGGCCCCGGTCGTGTCGACCACGCTCGGCGCCAGCCGGCCGTCGAACCGATCGCGCCGCGTCGCCCTCGGCCAGCAGAGCGCCCGCCGGACCCTGCGTGACGATGATCGGCCCCTGGTGGCGGGCGGCGAGCTCGTCGAGCGCGGTGTCGGTCACGTCGTTGCCGATGGCGACCACCAGCTCGTGCTCGTTCGGCGTCAGGATCGGCCCGAGCGAGAGGATCTCCGACGGGAGCGCGCGCGCCGGCGCCGGGTTGAGGATGGCCGTGATGCCGGCGGCATGCGCCGTCCGCAGCGCGTCGATGGTCGCGCCGCGGGAATCTCGTGGCTGGTCAGCACCACGTTCGCGGACGCCGATCAGCGCGCGGTCGTCGTCATCGAGCTCGAGCAGCGCGTTCGCCCCCGGCGCCACGACGATCTGGTTCTCGCCGCGCGGCCCGACGGCGATGATCGCCACGCCGGTGGCCTCCGCCTCGAGACGCCGAATGCGGGACGTGTCGATCCCCTCGGCCGCCAGCGACGCCACGGCGCGCTCGCCGTGCGCATCGGCCCCGACGGCGCCGATCATGCTCACCCGCGCCCCCACGCGCGCCGCCGCGACCGCCTGGTTCGCGCCCTTGCCGCCATCGTGCGTGCCGAACTGGCCGCCGAGCACCGTCTCACCCGGTAGGGGGAGGCGGTCGGCGGTGACCACCAGGTCGACGTTGAGGGAGCCGATGACGACGACGTGCGCGCTCACCGCACGAGTATGCCCGACTGCACGGGCCCGCGGGCGCTGCCATCATGATTCCGATGCGCTCCGCACTCCTCGCGTCCGGGATGCTGGTCGTCGGGCTGGCCGCATGCCTGCCCGCCGGCACGGCCGGCACGCTCGCCCCGACCCTGACCATCGTCGACAGCGGCGGGCTCGCCGTCGCGATGCAGAACGGCCACGCCGGTGCCGAGCTTCGACTGGCAGCCGAGGCCGCGCCTGGATCTCGACGGACCGTGGCGCGTCGAGCGCCTGGCACTCGACCAGCAGCTGACGATGACGGCGCGGGAGACGTCGCTGCCCGAGATCGAGCAGGAGGCGGGGGAGCGGCACCTGGCGGCCTACGACGACGCGGGTTGGGAGACGCTGGCGGTACCCGGAACGACGAATCCGCCGCCGGACGGCGAGGGAGACGGGAGCCTGGTATCGGCGAACGTTCGAGGTGCCGGCCGACTGGGCAGGACGGGCCGTCACCCTTCGATTCGGGTCGGCGAACTACGTCGCCGACGTGTGGCTGAACGGCACCTGGCTCGGCTACCACGAGGGCGGCTCGACGCCCTTCGCGTTCGACGTCGGCGCGCACGTGGCGCTCGGGCAGCCGAACGTGCTGGCCGTGCGCGTGCACACCATCCCGCTCGGAACGCGCAGCGACACCGTGCCGTGGGGGCTGATCGACTGGTGGAACTACGGCGGGCTGACCGGACCGGTCTGGCTCGAGGCGTCCGCGCCGTCGCATGTCGCGCGGGCCGACGTCGTGACCCACCTCGACGCGCGTGGAGGTCGAGGTCCTGCTGGACCATGCGGCGACGCTTGCCGGCGCACGGACGCGGCGCCCGACGACGCGCCGGCTGTGCCCGGCGGGACGGCCATGCTGCGGGCGACGATCCTGGCCGCCTCGGTCGACGATGGCAACCTGCTCGACCCCGACCCGCGTTCGCTCGTGGCGGACATCACCGATCCGCTGGCGGTCGTCGAGCAGGAGGTGCCGTTCCCCGGCCCGGGAGGCGTCGCCGGCACGACGCTGACGATCGAGTTCGGCGATGCCGACGCTCTGGACGCCGGCCGTCCCGTCGCTCTACGTCCTTCGACTCCAGCTGCTCGCCGGTGCGCCGCCGCTCGACGCGCGCGAGGGCCGCGATCGCGACGAGTTCTGGACGACGTTCGGCATCCGCCACGTGTCCGTCGACCCGAGCGGCCGCAGGTGCTCCTCAACGGCGAGCCGGCCTTCTTCCGTGGGCGTCGGGGTCCACGGCGAGACCCTCGACTTCGGGCGAGGACGGCGAGCTGCTCAGCGGGAGCCCGGTGCAGACGCCCGGCGGAGCGCGGGCGATGCTGCGCGAGGCCGCCGCGGTTGGCGCCGACCTGCTGCGGACCGGACATCAACCGGCCGACCCGACCACGCTCATGCTCGCCGATCGGCTCGGCTTCGCCGTCTGGGAGGAGATCCCGCTCTACCACGCCACCCCGCTCGTGTTCGAGCGCACCATGGCGCGCGGCATCCCGCAGCAGATGGTGCGCGAGATGGCGCTGCGCGACATGAACCGACCGTCCGTGCTCTTCCACGGGTTTGCCAACGAGTCGGGCGGCGACGAGGAGCGGACCGATGCGCTTCGGGAGCTCCACGAGGTCGACCGCGCCATCGACGGCACCCGGCTCACCGGCCAGGCCGCGTACGGGTGGGCGCCCGACGATCCGACCCACGCGCCGCTCGACGTGGCGGGCTTCACGTTCTATCACGGCGTCTTCTACGGCGAGGATCCAGCCACCGATACCGGACCGGCGCTGGTTGCGGCGCGCAACGCGAACCCCGGCAAGCCCATCATGATTCTCGAGTTCGGCCGCTGGGCCGATACAGCCGAGCGACGAGGAGCGCCAGCGGGTGATCTTCGAGGACACCTACACGGTCGATCGAGTGACCTCCGCGGCGACGAGCCGGCCGGCTTCGTGGCGGCCGCCACGTGGTGGACGCTGCGCGACTTCGCCACCCAGATCGCCGGAATCGGGGTCGAGGACTTCGGCCTCTACCGGCCGGACGGCAGCCTGCGGCCCGCCGGCGAGCTCGCCGCCGAGGCGTTCCTCGCGCCCGCCGGGCGCGGCGACGCGCTCGCGCTCGAGCCCGACCTCGATCGGCCTCGCGTCCGGCAGCCGAGCCTCGTCGGCGACTGGTCGCTGGCCGTCTACCTCGCCTATGCGATCGTGTTCTCGATGGGTAGCCTGGCGCGTGGCGCTGCTGGTCCTCACGCGCCGCGGTGGACGCGCGGTGGGGTCGATACCGTGAGGCTCGTTCGCGGACGGCTGGCGGCCGTCTCGGTGCGGGCCTCGTTCGGGGCCGGCGCGTGGGTCGGCGGCGCGCTCGGGCTCGTCATCGGCGCCGTCCTGGGTGCGATCCTCGCCTGGTTCGCCGGCACCCTGCTCGAGTGGCAGCGCGACCTCGCCTTCACGCTGGGCGTCGCCAGGGCGCTGCTGCCGCTCGGCGACCAGGTCGGGGCGCTGCGCTGGATCTCGAGCACCTGGTACGCGGTCATCCCGGTCGTGCGCGCCTCGTGCTCGCGCTCGTCGCCGGCCTGGTCGGCGGGCTGATCGGCGCGCTGATCGCCGCGGCCTACAACCGCTCACCGCGTCACGCGGCGGTGGTGGTCGAGCTGCCCGGTGTCGACGAGGACGACGGCTAGGGCTGGAGCCGGCGCGGGTTCCACGATCCGTCGCCGCCGCGCCGGTACTCGACGCGGTCGTGCAAGCGGTCCGGGCGGCTCTCCCAGAACTCGATGATGCGCGGCACGATGAGGTAGCCGCCCCACATCGGCGGCAGGGGAAGCTCGTCCGGGTTGCGTGCCGCCAGCTCCGCCACCCGGGCCTCCAGCTCCTCGCGCGATCCGATCTCCTGGCCCTGCGCCGAGACGGTCGCCGAGAGCTGGCTGCCGCGCGGCCGCGTGCGCCAGTAGGCGAGCGAATCCGCATCGGAGAGCAGGCGAACCGACCCGCTCACGCGGGCCTGGCGGTTGAGCGACGGCCACCAGAAGGCGGCGGAGGCGTGCGGGTTGATGGCGACGTCGCGCCCCTTGCGGCTGCCGCGGTGGGTGAAGTAGCGCAGCCCGTCGGCGTCGAGCCCGTTGAGCAGGACGAAGCGGACCGATGGCATGCCCTCGTCGTCGGCGGTGGCCAGTGCGAAGGCATTCGGAAGCGGCAGGCCGGTGGCGGACGCATCGGCGAGCCACGCGGCGAGCTGGCGGATCGGGTCGGGGTCGAGCGTGGCGGGATCGATCGGCATGAGCTGATCCTAGTCGGCCAGCGCGGCCAGTGCCGCTCGGGAGCGCGCTGCGCCAGGCGCTCGATGTCCTCGATCGCCACGTACGGCGCGGCGCTGATGCGGATGACGCGCCGCCACGGGCCGCCGTCGGGGCGCTGCGGCCATGGCGCGACCACCACCTGGATGCCCTGCGCCTCGAGCGCCGCGTGCAGCTCGTCGTCGGTGATCCCGTCGTCGGGCGGGGCGTCGCCGGCTCGAGCGGGAGCGCCACCGACGCCATGCTGCCGACCATCGCGTCGGGCGCCGGGGCGTCGACCCCGAGCGCTGAGCAGAGCAGGTCGCGACCCCGCAGCGCCACATCGCGATTCCGCTCGGCAGGAGCGCGGCCCAGCCTCCGTCCAGCAGCCGCGCGCCGAACTCGATGGCCGCCGGAATGCTCAGGTATGCCGACGGATCGGCGGTGCCCGTCCAGTCGTGCTCGAGCCGGAAGCGTGATCGGTCCGTACGCGGCGAGTTCGCGCCGTGGCTGATGGCCAGCGGCCGCACGCGTGGCTGAAGGTCGCGCCGCACATGGAGGAAGCCGGAGCCCTTCGGCGCGCACAGCCACTTGTGGCCGTTGCCGGTGTAGTAGGCGGCACCGATCGACCCCACGTCGAGGTCGAGCATGCCCGGCGCGTGCGCCCCGTCGACCAGCGTGTCGATCCCGCGCTCCGCCAGCGCGCGCACGATCTGCTCGATCGGCAGCACGAGGGCGGTCGTGCTGGTGACGTGGTCGATCAGCGCCAGCCGGGTGCGCGGCGTCACGGCGCCGAGCATCAGGTCGATCGCCGTCCTCGGGCGTCGCACCGGGGAAGGGGAGCGCGACGACAACGACGCGCGCGCCCGCGCGCTCGGCCGCGGCCTCGCAGGACGTTCCTGACGGCGTTGTAGGCGTGATCGGTGGTGAGGATCTCGTCGCCCGGGCCGAGGTCGAGCGATCGCGCGACCGTGTTGATGCCGGCGGTGGCGTTCGGCACGAAGACGAGGTCGTCGGGGTCGGCCCCGACGAAGCCGCCGAGCGCGGCGCGCGCCGCGTCCAGGGCCGGCTCCAGGTCGCGCATGAAGAAGGCGACCGGCTCGCGCTCCATCCGCTCGCGCCACGCGGCCTGCGCCGCGAGCACCGGTCGCGGCGTCGCGCCGAACGAGCCGTGGTTCAGGAACGTGACGCTCGGGTCGAGCGTCCAGTGGCGGGCGAACTCGGAAGGCATCGGCCCGGTATCGTACGACCGATGCCGGCCGCTGCGAGCACCCGACGCGATCCTGTTCGACCTCGATGGAACGCTGGTCGACACCGTGCCGGCGCGCATCGACGCCTGGGCGGCCGTCTTCGACGAGCTCGGCATCCCCGCCATGCGCGCTCGCAGCTGGAGCCGATGATCGGGATGGATGGCCGGCAGCTGGCGCGCGAGGTGGCGGCGGCCGCGGGCCGGCAGCCTGACCGATGAGGAGGCCGAGGCAATCGATCGGCGCAGCGGCGAGCTGTTCGACGAGCGGAACCGCGATCCGCAGCCGCTGCCCGGCGCGCGGGAGCTCCTCCGCGCGCTCGACGAGCGCGGGCTGACGTGGGCGATCGCCACCTCGTCGCGCCGCGAGCAGGTGACGGCCTCGATCGCCGCGCTCGGGCTCGATCACGAGCCGCGGATCGTGGATGGCAGCCACGTCGAGCGAGCCAAGCCGGCGCCCGACCTCCTCCTGCTTGGCGCTCGGGAGCTCGGCGTTGCCCCCGGCGGACTGCTGGTACGTGGGCGACTCGACCTGGGACATGCGGGCCGCGAGCGCGGCGGGGATGGTCGCCATCGGCGTGCTGGCCGGCGCCGCGGTCGATGAGGCCGCGCTGCGTGACGCGGGCGCGACGCTGGTGGTGCCGACGCTCGGCGACCTCGAGCTGCCCGGCTGAGCCCGATGCCGCTCGAGGAGTATCGGCGCAAGCGCGACTTCGGAGCCACGCCGGAGCCGGCGCCCGGCGAGCTGGTCGAGCGCAGCGGCCGGTTCACCGATCCAGCGCCATCGCGCGACCGCGTTGCACTACGACGTGCGCCTCGAGATCGGCGGCGTGCTCGTGAGCTGGGCCGTGCCGAAGGGCCCGACGCTCGACCCGTCGGCCCGCCGGCTGGCGATGCGCACCGAGGACCACCCGATCGAGTACTTCGACTTCGAGGGAGTCATCCCGACGGCCCAATACGGGGCGGGCGACGTCATCGTCTGGGACTGGGGCACGTACGAGCCCGAGGCCGAGACGCCGGATCCGTCGGCCGCCCTGCGCACGGGCGAGATCAAGTTCGTGCTGCATGGCGAGAAGCTGCGCGGACGCTTCACGATCATCCGCACCGACAACCGCGGCGGCCGAGACGACGAGCGCGAGCGATGGCTCCTCCTCCACAAGCGCGACGCAGACGCGGTCGCCGGCTGGGACGCCGAGGATCACCCTCGCAGCGTGAAGACCGGCCGCACCAACGACGAGGTGCGAGATGGGGTGCCGCCGCGCTTCGAGGCGCAGCCGCCGCGCCCGGTGGGGGAGATCGACCTGTCGGCGGCGCGCGAGGCGCCGATGCCCGACTTCATCCCGCCGATGAAGGCGACCCTGGCGGACGCCGCCTTCGACGACCCCGACTGGCTCTTCGAGGTCAAGTGGGACGGCTACCGGGTCGAGGCAGTCGTGCGTGACGGTCGCGCCCGGATCTGGACCCGCAACCAGCTGGACGCGTCGCGCTACTTCCCCGAGCTCGCCGGGCGAGGCTCCGTGGATCGACGCGCGCGAGGCGATCGTCGACGGCGAGGTGGTGGCGCTCGACGCCGAGGGGCGCCCGAGCTTCAGCCTGCTGCAGGACCGGACGGGCATCCGCACCGGCCGCGTTCCGGGGTCGAAGGCGCCCGGTCAGCCGGCGCCGGTCGTCTACCAGGCCTTCGACCTGCTCCATCTCGACGGTCGCTCGCTGCTGCTCGTGCCGCTCGAGGAGCGGAAGCGGCTGCTGCGCTCGCGCCTGCGCCCGCATCCGCGCGTTGGGTACGCCAGCCACGTCGTCGGCGACGGCCTGGCGTTCACCGAGGCGGCGCGCGCCCAGGAGCTGGAGGGCATCGTGGCCAAGCTGCGCCGCTCGCCGTACGAGCCCGGCCGCCGGTCTCGCAGCTGGCTCAAGGTCAAGCTGCGCCGCGAGCAGGAGGTGGTCGTGGTCGGGTGGCTCGAGGGGCAGGGGACCCATCGCGACCTCGGCTCGCTCATCGTGGCGGTGCGCAGTCCGGCGATCGATGGGTGCACGCCGGACAGGTGGGCAGCGGGATCGACACGCGGACCCGCCGCGAGCTGCGCGCCACGCTCGATGAGCTGGCGCGCGACACATCGGTCCTGGATCCGGTGCCGAGGCTGAAGGGCGCGCACTGGGTCGAGCCGAAGCTCGTCATCCGGGTCGAGTTCGCCGACTGGACGGCGGACGACCTGCTGCGCCAGGCCGCCTTCAAGGGCCTCGAGATCGGCAAGGCGCCGACATCGGTCCGGCGCGAGCGCGAGGTCGACGCGGCGACCGCCACTGCCGCCGCCGAGCGCGAGGTCCACAATGCGCCGATGCAGACCGATGACGCCGCCGCGGCGCTCGAGGCCATGGAGCGGGAGGGCATCTGGCAGGTGGCCGGCCGCGAGGTTCGCGTCACCAACCTCGACAAGGTGCTCTTCCCGGGCCGCGACGGAGGCGCCGCGGTCACCAAGCGCGACCTGTTCCGCTACCACCTCGCCATCGGGCCCACGCTGGTGCCGTATCTCCGCGACCGCGGCCTCACGGTGCAGCGCTTCCCGAACGGCGATCGAGGCAGAAGGGGTTCTGGCAGAAGGACCTGCCGAAGCACGCGCCGGCGTGGGTCAAGCGCTGGACCTACCACCACCGCGAGGAGGGGCCGAAGGACTACCCGGTGGTCGACGAGCCGGCGACCCTGATCTGGCTCGCGCAGGAGGCGGCCATCGAGCTCCACCCGTGGACCTCGCCGACCGAGGCGCCCGGATCGGCCGTCGTACGCACTGATCGACATCGACCCCGGGCCGGACACGACCTGGGACGAGGTCGTGGCGCTGGCGCGCCTGTTCCGGACGGCGCTGAGCCACCTCGGCGTGCGCGGATATCCGAAGGTGACCGGCAAGCGGGGGATCCAGGTCTGGATCCGCATCCGCCCCGGTCCCTCCTTCGCCGACACGAGCGCCTGGGTCGAGGGACTCTCGCGCGCCGTTGGCGCGACGGTGCCCGACCTGGTGAGCTGGGAGTGGGCGAAGCGGGCGCGCAGGGGCAAGGCTCGGCTCGACTACACGCAGAACGCGATCAACAAGACGCTCGTCGCGCCGTACAGCCCTCGGCCGGCCGCCGGGTGCCCCGGTGAGCATGCCGATCGGCTGGGACGAGCTCGAGGACGCCGCGCTGCGCCCGGACCGATGGACCATCCGCGAGGCCCCCGCGCGCGTCGCCGAGATCGGTGATCCCTTCGCCCCGGTGCTCACCGATGAGCAGGACCTGCCGCCACTCGGCTGAACGAGGTAGCATGGTGCGTGATGATCGATCAGCTGCTCACCATCAGCCCGGACGCCCGCACCAAGATCGACGGCGTCCGCACCTTCAACGAATTCCCCGAAGCGGTCCTGCGCGTCCGCATCCTCGCCAAGGACGGGCCGCGGTTCCGGTACGAGATCGCGCTCGAGGATCCGCGTGAGCGCGCGGCCGACGACCTGGCGGTCGAGTCGGACGGCCTGACGGTCGTGCTCGATCCGCGCGACGGCCACCGATCTTGCGGGCGCAACGATCGAGCTCGATCCAGCGGTCACCGGCGGCGGGCTGCGCATCGCCAACCCGAACGAGGGCTGGCAGGACCCCGTGGCGCGCGCCGTCCAGGAGGTCATCGATCGGCAGATCAACCCGGGCGTCGGCTCACACGGCGGGCAGGTGACGCTGGTCGAGGTGAAGGACGGGACCGCGTTCATGCGGTTCGGCGGTGGCTGCCAGGGCTGCGCCGCCGTGGACGTGACCCTGAAGCAGGGCGTGGAGACGGCCATCCGCGCCGCGGTACCGGCGATCCAGGCGATCGTCGACGTCACCGACCACGAGGCAGGCGCGAACCCCTACTACCAGCACGGGCACTAGCCGCCGGAATCAAGGGCCGATCGCTCAAGGCCCGGACGGAACGTCCGGGCGGGTGCTTCGCCTAGCGGACGCGGGGGAAATCGCCGCCGCCCGTGACGGCCATGACGGTCGAGACGATGCTGAGGATGCTCAGCGCCGCTGCCGTGCCGGCGACCACGAGGGAGCGCAGGATTCGCTTCGAACGCATCTGACTCTCCTTGACTGGAAACGCCCACCCCGTCCACCGGGGAGTTGCGCTCTGGCACCGTCGCGCCGGGCACGGCGACGGACAATGACCCGACGGTCCCGGTTGAAGTGATTCGGGCAGTACGATCGGGTCAGTCTCCGGTCAAATGAGGCTTGCCAACCGGGTGTAGACTGCTCGCCATGCCGAGGACGAAGACGACCGCCCGAGCCACCGAGAGCGACCGCGAGCTCGCGCATCGCATCGGTCAGCGGATTCGCGAGGCCCGCCACCGTGCCGGGCTCACCCAGCAGCAGGTCGCCGGTGATCGCTACACCAAGGCGTACGTCAGCGCCCTCGAGACGGGCATCGCGCGACCGTCGATGGTCGCCCTCAACCACATCGCCGAGCGGCTCAACCTGCCGGCCAGCCACTTCATCGACGAGGCCCATCCGGCGTGGACGCGCCTCGAGGTCGACATGCAGCTCGCCGCCGGCGAGTGGCAGGTGGCGGCCGACGGATATCAGCGCCCTGCTCGCGGACTCGCCGGACGAGGCATCACGCGCCGATCTGCTGCGTGGCCTCGCCGAGGCGCTCGCCCGCCTCGATCGCGGCAAGGAGACGATCGCCGCCGCGTCGGAGGCCGCGCGCATCTACGGGCTGGCCTCCCGCGATGGAGATGCCGCGCTCGCACGCTACTGGCTCGCCTACGGCCTCTACCAGTCGGACAACGAGCCAGACGCGCGCAGCCTGCTGAACGCACTGCTCGAACAGGTCCGCGGCGGGCTGCACGTTGAGCCCGACTTCGAGATGCGCCTGCTCACCTCGCTGGCGGCCGTGGAGTCACGCGCCGGCCAGGCTCCCCGCGCGCTCGCCTATCTCGAGGAGGCCCGCGGGCTGGCGGCCGACCTGGACGACCGGCGCCGCGCCGCATTCCTGTTCAATCTCGCGATCGGCTACCGAGAGGTCGGCGACTTCGAGGCTGCCATTCGTGCAGGAACACAGGGCATGGCCCTCTACCGCGCCGCCGGGGCGATCTTCGAGTCGGCACGCATCGAGAACGACCTTGCGCTCGCCTACCTGGCGGTCGGCCAGATCGATCGTGCCCGAGAGCTCGCGAGCGAGGCACGCGCCCAGATCGAGAGCACCGGAGACGAACGCTGGATGGCAGCGGTCGCCGATACCGAGGCCCAGGTCGCGCTGGCGGCCGGTGACACGGCCGGTGCGCTGCGCCTCGCGGCCGACGCGCGTGGCTACGCCACACGCAGCGGCAACGAGCTCGCCAGCCTGGCTGCCATGCTCACCGAAGCGCGCGCACTGCGCGCCGACGGCCAGCTGCCGGCAGCAGAGCAGCGATTCGCCGATGCGGCGACGCTTGCCCGTTCGAGTCGCGTTCCGCTCCGCCTTCGCGAGGTCCTCCGCGAGTGGGCCGATCTGCGGGCCGATGCGGGCGACCACCGAGGAGCCTATGAGCTCACCAGCGAGGCGCTATCGGTCAATTGAGTGTTGACAGGTGCGGTTGGGGGACCGTACTCTGCGCAGAGACGAGTCGGATGGGCACGCCGGCTTGCCAAATTGGGATCGGAGATGGGGCACGTCTCCGGTCCCTTTCTCTGTCCCTATGGCGCTACGGCCGGGGGGGCTGTTGGCCGGAGGGCTGGCGGTCGGGCTGCCCGCGGGTGCGACCAGCTCGAACGACCCTTCCGCGAGCGCGTCTGCCGCCGGGCTCGGCGTAGATGGTCATCAGGTACCGGCCGGGGCCGAAGACCGTCCAGCAGGTTGGACGCCGGAACGGTGAAGGCGATGACCGTCGGATTCGGCAATGGCTGGCCCTCGACCGGCTCCTGGACCACTTCGGCCGCGCCACC
Organism: uncultured Chloroflexia bacterium; assembly: GCA_963789435.1. Taxonomy (GTDB): domain Bacteria; phylum Chloroflexota; class Limnocylindria; order QHBO01; family QHBO01; genus JACDBZ01. The sequence continues at coordinate 214,369 of CAWBKO010000001.1, read as the reverse complement.
GTCGGTCCGTTCCACCTCGACGTAGACGCGTTGCTGGAACCGATCCCGACGGGGTCACCGAATAGACGAAGGTGTCGCCGTCGGCGAAGCGCTCGGTGCGGGCGTCTGCCGCCACTTCGCCGGTGGCCGGGTCGAGCGCCGTCCCGAACGTGATGCTCTGCGCGGACGATCCGGTCGAGCCCGAGGGCGATGCATCGATGACCGTTCCGTCGCCGTTGCCGCCGAGGATCCGGAACGCGAGCGCGATGCCGCCGACCAGCAGCGCCGCCGCGATCCATCCCCCGATCCGGCGCGCTCGGGGCGAGAGGGGAAGCGAGTCATCGTCGGGTCGACGAGCCATGGCGCGGTCGCGGAATGGGCGGAGCCGCTGTCGCATCGGTCAGATCGCGATGGTGCTCATCTGCACCGAAACTCTACCGGGTCGGCAACCGCTACGATGAGGCCGATGACACGACGACTCTTCATCTTCGACGGACCGGATCGGTTCCTGGCAGGGACGGTCGGGGAGCCGGGCGATCGGTCCTTCTATCTCCAGGCGCGCAAGGGCGGCGCATTGATCAGCGTGGGCCTCGAGAAGGTGCAGGTGGTGGCGCTTGCCCAGCGGCTCGACGACCTGCTCGACGCGGTCGACGCGCCCGCGCAGTCCGAAGCCGCCGACGAGCTTCCGCTCGAGGAGCCCGTGGTCGAGCTGTTCCGGGTTGGAGCGATGGCCCTTGCGTGGGATGCGAGCAAGGAGGCCGTGGTCATCGAGGCACAGACGCCGACCGATGACGGCGAGTACGCGGAGCTGCCCGACGACGCCGAGGAGGGTCCGGATCTCCTCCGCGTCCGGATCGACGCGCCCGAGCGCACGCGCCTTCGTACAGCGGGCTGAGGCGCTCGTGGTGTCCGGCCGTCCTGCCTGCCCGTTCTGCGGCGAACCGCTGGATCCGCAGGGCCACTTCTGCTCGCGCGGCAACGGCCAGCTCAACTAGGTGTCCGAATCGGGCGTCGATCCGCCGCCGCGGATCGACTGGATCCCGGCGAGCGACCTCGCGGATGGGCGGCCCGGGCGGATCGGGATGACGGTGCTGCCGGGCAAGCGCGGCCCGTCCGTGCGCTACCCCGGCCATGTATATCGCGCCGACCTCGCGCGGGACCTGGCCGCACTCAAGCGTGCGGGTGTTGCCCGGTTGATCCTCCTCGTCGAGGATGAGGAGCTCGCGCGGTGGAGCGATGCTGAGCTCGTCGAGCGCGCCGCCGGCTTCGGCCTCGAGATCGAGCGTCACCCGATGCCCGATGGAGCGCCTCCCGCGAGCACGGCCGAGATGGACGAGATCCTGCGCTCGGTCGCGGACGGCCGCGAGAGCGCAGACGTTGCGGTTGCGTGCATGGGCGGCGTCGGCCGCACCGGGACGGTGGCCGCATGCGCGCTCATCGCCGCCGGCTGGGAGGCGGACGCCGCAATTGCACGTGTGCGGGAGCTGCGGCACCCGATGGCTGTCGAGACCGAGGCCCAGGAGCGCTTCGTCCAAACGTACTGGCGCGAGCGAGGTTCGGGATCGGCTACAGTCTCGCCGTGAATGAGCGATGGGTCTGCAAGCGATGCTACGCGGACAACAATGAGACGGACTCCGCGTGCCACCGCTGCGGCCTGATTCGGGGGGCTGAGGCGACACCTGCCGACCAGACTGCCTGGGCGGCCCAGGGTGGCGCGGCAACCACCACCGCCGATCCGGGCTGGCGCCGCTGGATCCGTTTCTGGTGGATCCCGGTGCTCGCCATTGCGCTCGCGGTTGGCTACCTGACGGCCGCCCGCCGCGGCGACGACGGTTCGCTGGCCTCCGCCGGCAACGTGTCCGTGGATGAGCTGCGCGAGGGCGACTGCTTCAACACCACGGAAGAGGGTGAGATCAGCGACGTCGACGGCGTCCCCTGCGACCAGGCGCACGAGTACGAGGTCTTCGCGCTCTCGAATTACGAGGGCGACGGAACGTATCCGCCCGACAGTGCGCTGGATGCGATCTTCACGCAGATCTGCGAGCCGGACTTCGAGCCGTACGTCGGGACGCCCGTACGCTATCCTCCGAGATCTACGGCGCGATGATCACGCCTTCTGAGGACTCGTGGAGCTCGGGCGACCGCGGCTACATCTGCCTCCTGTACGACCCGAACGATGCGGAGCTGACGGAGTCGCTGGAGGGCGCGAACCGCTAGGTCCCAGGAGCTCCGCGGCTCAGGGCGAGGGCGAGGGTGTCGCCTCCGGCAGGATGCGAACGATCACCAGCGCCCAGGCGCAGTCCGATGTCACGTTCGCGAAGACGGGACCGCTGAGGTTGAGCGCGGCGAACGACTGCGGCTGCAACGTACCCCGATCGACCCCCGTGCCGATGGTGGCCCGAATGGCGGGAATTGGGTCCGCCGCGCCAGCCGGGGTGAATGAGACACCGAACGAGCACCGGACGTGCTCCGGATCCAGCGCGATCCAGCGAATCGCGTGATCCCCGGATCCGATCTCGATCGGCCCCTGCTCCGCATCGCCGACCTGGTCCATGGAGGCGACGTACGGCGAGTCCGCCACGGTTTCGCCGGTTGCGGCAAGCAGCGGCTCGGGCTCGAACCCGGCCGCGACCCAGCCCTCACTGAAGTCGGGCTCGCGCGCGTCGGCGTCGGCTACGAGATACCAGCCGAGGTCGTCCACCGGGATGGGTCCCATGACCACGCGCAGCGCGAAGGCGTTGGGAAGCAGGCCGGTGACGACGCGCGCCTCGAGTCCGGGCAGGCCGCGCACGCGCAGCCCGTCGATGGTGGTCGAGACGATCTCGCCGGCCGCGAAGTCCGGCACGGCCGCGGCTGGGCTGGGCGAGGCTGTCGGGGATGGCGTGGAGGCCGGCGTCGGCGTCGGGGTGGGGGAGGGTGAGGCCGACGGCGATGGGGTCGCCGTGCGCGGCGGCGGGAAGGTACAGGCCGCCAGCGTCATCGCCAGGACCAGGCAGAGCGGCCCGCCAACCTTCCCCACCCGCTCAGGGTAGCGGCTCAGCGATCCAGGCGCGGTACCTCGGCCGCGAGGAGATCGGCGATCTCGCGCGCGTTGGTCGTCCCATAGTTGGCGTAGCAGTTGTTCATCAGGATGTGCACCTCCGGCACCTCCGCGGCCGCCTCGCGGATGCGCGGGACCCACTCGCCGAGCTCCGATTCGTCATAGAGGTAGCGGAAGCGCTCGACGACCGGGATGCCGGACTTCTCCCACGTCTCCGTGCGCCGTCCGTGGAAGCGGACGACGGCCATCTTCGGCGAGCTGACGAGCGTGATCGGGGGAACCGATGACTTCGTCCCCGGCGGAGCGTCGACCATCACGAATGGGATCTCGTACTTCTCGAGGAAGCGGATCGTTCGCTCCGCGTTCTTCTCGTTGAACCAGCTCGCGTGACGCAGCTCGACCGCGAAGGGGGTGTCGCCGAGGCGCTCCCGAGCCTTCACGATCTCGTCTCGTGACTCGTTCGTCGGGAAGAACCAGCGTGGATACTGGAGGAAGATCGCGCCCAGCTTGCCGGAGCTGCGAAGGGGCTCGATGCCGTCCATGAACCGCGCCCAGATCTCGTCCTCGATCTCGTTGGGCAGCTCGCGCGCGTAGACGCGCTTCTTGTCGAGGATCTCGGCCGGCAGCTCCTCGCGCAGGTCCTTCGGCAGCCGGCTCACCTCGGAGGGCTGTCCGGTCATCAGGGCATGCGCCTTGATGTCGAACGTGAAGTCCGCCGGCGTCCGCTCCAGCCACAGCTCGCCGGTGCGACGCGACGGGAGCGCGTAGTAGGTGGCATCCACCTCGACCAGCGGGAACTGGTTGGCGTAATAGACGAGCCGATCCTCGGCGGTGCCGGCATCGGGCGGATAGAAGACGCCGGGGGCGGTCATGGTCGGATCGGTCCATGAGGCGGTGCCGATGCGGACGCTCGCGCGTCCGATCGCCAGCGGCTCGCGCGCTGCGGTGGCGTGCGCCTCGCCGCGGTCACCGGCCAGCTGCGGGCCGGGATCGTGTGGATTGAGGTCCGGCATCGAGCTCAGACTAGCGCGGGATCATGACCACATATGTCAGGAACTGCGGCGAGCCCGTCGCTGCCGATTACTCCTGGCCGAGCGCTCGCCGCACCGACGAGGTCGAGAGGACGAGCATCACGACCGCCGCGAGCGCGAACCCGACCAGGTAGACGGGATGCCAGGTCGCCACCAGGATGGCGATCCCGGTCCCGATCGCCAGGACCAGCTGGAGAATCGCCGCCAGGGTCCACGAGCCGGGGCGTCGGCGGCGTGCGCCGCGCGACGCGAAGGCGGCAAAGATCGCGAAGAGGAATGCGAACCCGGCTGCGAAGCGCAACGTCTGTTCGCCGGACGCGCTGGCATCGTTCGACGCCAGCATGCTCAGCTCGATCGCCAGGATGAGTCCGAGGACGGCCTCCCCGAGCAGGAGAGCCCGCAGCACGCCGACGCCGAGCACGCGAGACGTGGTCGGAGCGGACGGCATCGGCGGCACGGCTGCGCGGGGCACGGCGTTCATGCGAGGAGTATCCAGATTTTGACGCGGCTGTCGACACCTATAACGGCCGCTGTCGGCTACGTCATCCGTCCTGCTCGACACCGAGGGCACCGCACGTGCATGGTCAGGGCCACATGCGCACCGTCAATCGACTCCCGCCGGCGTACGCCGAACGGCCGCGTGGCCTCGCCGAAGTGGAGGCCATCGCCTGGCTCCTGGACAACAGCATCCCCGTGCCGGGCACGGGGCGTCGATTCGGCATCGATGCGCTGATCGGCTTCGTTCCGGTCGTCGGCGACGTGCTGAGCGGCGGGATCGGCCTCTTCGTGGTCTGGCGGGCGTCGCGCTTCGGGCTGCCGCGCGTCGTGGTGGCGCGCATGCTCGCCAACTCGGTGATCGACATCGCGATCGGCTCGATACCCCTGCTTGGCGACGCCTTCGACCTGTGGTTCAAGGCCAACACGCGGAACCTCGCCATCGTCCGCCGCCACCTCGAGCACCCCGAGACCTCGACCCGGAACGACTGGCTCGTCCTCGGCGGGCTCATCGGCCTCATCGTCGCCATCGTCCTGCTGCTCGGTTGGTTCGTCGTTTCCGTGATCTCGGCGGTTGCCGGCGCACTCTGATCTTCTCGCCGGAGATAGTCGACAGGTTCTGGCATGAACCGGCAGTACGGTGATGGTGTACATGCGATGAAGGACACAGGCACCGATGTTGAATCCAGAGTTCATCCGAGCGCTCGTCGACGACCGTGAGCGGGCCGTGGCGGATCAGGCCCGACGGCGCCTCCTCCTCGAGGGTCGTACCCGATGGGTGCGACTGCCGTCGAGGCGGACCGACCGACGCTAGAGGGCGGCGTGCCGCTCGAGCATTCGGCGCGCCAGGAGGATCGCGCGCTCACGAACCTCGGGGGGATCGAGGATCTCCGCCCGGCTGCCGAGCATGATGAGGCGGCCGGGCACCTCCTCCGGCCAGTCCGCCGTCACGCGCAGGTGGACCCATCCCTCGGCATCGTTCGCCGGGATCCTCTCGGCCTGGCGCACGGCCTGGCCGCCCACTGCGTCGGCGAGGACGCCCAGCACGGACGGATCGATGCGGATGGTGATGGCGATGCGCGGCGCATCGCGCTCGTACGCGGTGATCGACTCGTCCCAGTAGGCGGGCAGGTCGAAGTCCTGGCGGTCTGGGGACGACCTCCTCGCTGGCGACCGCGCTGCTGATGCGCGAGACCCGGTAGGTGCGGGCCTGGCCCTCGGAGTTGGCCACCAGGTACCAGGTCCCGGCCTTCAGCACGAGGCCGAGCGGGTCGAGGGAGCGTTCCACTGCCTGGTCGCCGCGGCGATAGGTGATCCGGATGCGACGGGACTCCCAGACCGCATCGGCCAGGACGGCGAGATGCGGGACCTCCTCGCTCGCGTGGAACCAGCCCGCGGCGTCGAGGTGGAATCGTTCGACCAGTCGCGACGCGCGCACCCGCAGCTCGGAGGGCAGCGCGGCGAGCACCTTGAGGCGCGCCGCCGCAACGACGGTCCCCAGTCCCAGCTCGGCCGCCGGTCCCGGCAGTCCCGACAGGAACAGGGCCTCCGCCTCCTCGCCGGTCAGCCCGGTGAGCCGGGTCCGGTAGCCGTCGATGAGCTGGATGCCGCCGTGGGGCCCACGTTCGGCGTAGATCGGCACGCCGGCCGCGCTGAGCGCGTCGACGTCACGATGCACCGTCCGCTCGGATACCTCGAGCTCGCGGGCCAGCACGGCGGCCGTCGTTCGACCCCGGGTCTGCAGGAAGAGGAGCAGCTGGACGAGTCGTGAGGCGCGCATCGGCGTGAGGATACCGCCGATTCTTGCCAGATTGTGTCAGGTACGTTCGGTCGCGAAGGATGCAACCCGATCGAGCGCGTCCTCGAGCACGCCACCGAGGCCGTGTCCGACCCCGGGGTAGGTGACGAGGGTCGCGTCGGGCAGTCGCTTGACGGCGCGTCCGCAGCAGCCCGATCTCCGCGAACGGATCCGACTCCCCGGAGAGCAGGAGCACCGGGCACGTGATCCGTGGCCAGTGCGCCGTGCGATCGTCCCAGGAGGGCTGCCGGCCGGGAGCATGCAGCGGATAGCAGAGGAGAACGAGTGCCGCCGGCGGCAGCTCGGCGGCCGCCAGCGACGCCACCCTCCCGCCGAACGACTGGCCACCGGTGATGGGTGGTGGCTCGCCCGCCGACTCGATCGCGGCCGCGTAGACGGGGACGGCTCGCTCCGCGGTCCCCTTGGGAAGCTGGACGAGCCGCACCTCGAAGCCCCGCGCGCCGAGGCCGCGCTCGTGCGCACGCAGCTGCTCGAGGTTGCCGGACGCGCCGGGGGCCAGGAGGATGCGCCGCTGCATCGGCCAAGGATAGCCGGGGCAATCGTGCGCGGGCGCTCAACGACCTGGAGCGCTAGGCTTATCCAATGACCACCGAGAAGCTCACGAAATCCGACGCGGAATGGCGGCCGAGCTCACCCCGGACCAGTACCGCGTCCTCCGACAGAAGGGAACCGAGCAGGCCTTCACCGGCGCCTATTGGGACGAGCATGGCTCCGGCGTCTACCGATGCGCCGGCTGCGGCGCCGAGCTGTTCGACGCCGAGCACCAAGTTCGAGTCCGGCACCGGCTGGCCGTCCTTCTACGCGCCGAAGGATCCCGGACGCGGTCGAGACCGAGACCGATGGATCGTTCTTCATGAAGCGCACCGAGGTGCACTGCGCCCGATGCGGCGGCCACCTCGGCCACATCTTCGACGATGCCCGCGATCAGCCGACCGGCCTGCGCTACTGCATCAACTCGGCGTCCCTCACGCTCGACCCCGACAAGGTCGAGCCGATGGAGCAGGTCTAGGCGGAGACCGTCGCGCCGTCGGCGACGGCGCGCATCACCTTTGCCGCGGCGCGGCACTGATCGGCGTCCGACGTCGAGGTGGGTGACCGCGCGCACGGTCCGCGGGCCGAACGGGTTGAGCAGCACGCCACGCTCGCGGCAGCGCTCGACGAACGTCGCCGCATCCGGGAACGCCGCGGCGGGCGACCAGGTCGAAAGATGACGATGTTGGTCTGGACCGCGGCAAGGTCGAGCTCGATGTCGTCTCCTCGCAGCAGCTCCTCCGCCAGCAGGCGGGCATTCGCGTGATCCTCCGCCAGCCGATCGACGTTGTGCGCCAGTGCGTACGAGCCGGCCGCGGCCAGGATCCCGGCCTGGCGCATCGCGCCGCCGGCCATGCGCCGGTACCGATGCGCGCGCTCGATCAGGTCGGCTGAGCCCGCCAGCATCGAGCCGGCTGGGGCGCCGAGACCCTTGCTGAGCGACATGCCCGACCAGGTCGAAGCCGCGTGCCAGATCGGCGGCGGGCCGCCCGCTGGCCACGGCCGCATTGAGGATGCGCGCGCCGTCGAGGTAGGTCGCGAGCCCGTGCTCGCGAGCGACGGCAAGCGCCTCGCGCAGCAGATCCGGCCGGGAACACGATGCCGCCGGCCCGGTTGTGGGTGTTCTCCGCCACGAGCAGCGTGGTCGGCGGGTACACGATGTGGCCCGGTGGCTTGATCGCGGCACGAACGGCATCGGCGTCGAAGAGCCCACCCGATCCGATGGCGCTGAACTGGACGCCGGCGTTCGCGGCGCCGGCGCCGGTCTCGTGGAGGACGAGGTGCGACTCGGTCGGGACCAGCACGTCGTCGCCCGGGCGGGTCAGGGTGCGCAGCGCGACCTGGTTGGCCATGGTGCCGCTCGGCAGGAAGAGCGCGGCCTCGGTGCCGAGCAGTCTCCGCGATCTCCTCCTGGAGCCGATTGACCGACGGGTCCTCGCCGTACTGGTCGTCGCCGACCTCGGCATCGGCCATCGCGCGACGCATCGGCTGCGATCGGCAGCGTGACGGTGTCGGAGCGGAGGTCGATGCGATCGGGCATGCGCCCGATGATAGGGGAGCCGATCAGTGGGCCGGCAGCCGGCCCCGCAGCGGACGGCGAGCGCGGCGGCGCTGGACGAGCGCGCCGAACGGCGCCGACGGCGCCGGAAGCGATCCGGGTACCCCGCGCAGCCACTCGACCGCGGCCTCGAGATCCTCGACGCAGAACGGCTTGGCGAGCACGGCCACGCCCGGGCCGGAGATGAGGTTCGGTCGGCATCGAGGCGAGCAGCATGCCGGTGCAGATCGAGGAGCCGTGGAAGCCCGAGCAGCGAGCTGCGCGCGGGCGGTCGGCAGCTCGAGGAGCTGGGTGCCGTCGATGATCAGGGCATCGGGGTGCTGGCCGAGCGAGAGTCGGGCAAGGAGCTCGTCGGGTGCCAGGACCTCGGCCTCCGGCAGCAGCTCGGCGAAGAGCTGACGAACGCCGGGCTCTCGGTCGCTGACCCACAGCATGCCGGCCATGTCTCAGAGTCTAGCCCAAGCCCCGCAGCGCAGCTCCCGGCCATCGCCGCGAAGCGATCGGACTGCAGCGACCGATTCGGACGGCTGTTCCCGACGCGCGTACGCTAGTGACGACCGATGACGATGCCATCCGATCCCGAGCCGATCCCGAGCCGCACGGCCGCCGCCATCGCGGGCCTTGCCTCGGGTGCCGCCGCGCTGGGTGGCGCCGAGCTGCTTGCTGGCCTGCTGCCGGGTGCGGCGAGTCCCATCATCGCCGTCGGCGACCTGGTCATCGCGCTCCAGCCGCCGGGCGCTAAGCAGTTCGTGGTGGACCTCGTCGGCGAGGCCGACAAGCTCGTCCTCAACCTGTTCATCGCGGCGGTGGCCGTGGCGATCACCGCCGGCATCGGCGTGCTGGCGCGGACCCGGCCCGGCACTGGCGCGCATCCTGATCGCCCTCGGCGGCATCCTGGCGCTGGGCGCCGGCCTGCGCGATCCGCTGTCCGAGCCGATCACGACCCTGATCGTGGCTGCGCGCAGCCGTCGGCGATCGCCATCTGGCTGCTCGGCCGGCTGATGCGGCTGGCCGCCGAGCGCGCGTCGCGCCGGTGGCCGAGATGCCCGACTGGGGGCGTCGCCGCTTCCTCGGGAACCTCGATCGCGGTGGTCGGCGTCGCGGCGGCGAGCGGCCTCGTCGGCCGGACGCTCCTCGATCGCGGCCGCCTGAACGCCGTGCCACAGGGCGGAGCGATTCCAGCGCCGGTCGAGACGGCGCCGGCGCTGCCTGCCGGGGCATCGCTCGACGTGCCGGAGCTGACTCCCATCGTCGTCCCGAACCGCGACTTCTATCGGATCGACACCGCGCTGCTCGTGCCGCGGCCGGACCATGACCACCTGGCGGCTGCGCCTGACCGGCATGGTGGAGCGACCGTTCGAGCTGACCTACGACGAGCTGCGTCGCGATGCACCTCCACGAGCAGTACGTGCACGATCGCGTGCGTCAGCAACGAGGTCGGCGGCGACCTGGTCGGCAACGCGCTGTGGTCGGGCGTCCGCCTCAAGGAGCTGCTGGATCGGGCCGGCATCAGCCCCGAAGCGACGCAGATCGTCGGGCGCGCGGTGGACGGCTTCACCGTCGGATTCCCGACCGCCTGGGCGATCGCCGACGACCGCGAGCCCCTGGTTGCCGTCACCATGAACGGCGAGCCGCTGCCTGCCGACCACGGATACCCTGCCCGCCTCATCGTGCCGGGCCTCTACGGCTACGTGAGCGCCACCAAGTGGCTGGCCGAGATCGAGCTGACGACGCTCGAGGCGTTCGATGCGTACTGGGTTCCGCTGGGATGGGCCAAGCAGGCGCCGATCCTGACCCAGTCGCGGATCGACGTGCCCCGCGACGGTGCTCGCGTCGAGGCGGGCACCATCGCGATCGCCGGGGTGGCGTGGGCGCCCGACCGCGGCGTCGGCGCGGTGGAGGTCCAGATCGACGAGGAAGGATGGGAGCCGGCCGAGCTGAGCGCCCCGATCTCGGATGCCACCTGGGTCCAGTTCGTGCGCCGCTGGGAGGCGACCAGCGGCGACCACCTGGTTCGCGTCCGCGCCATCGACGGCGAGGGCGAGATCCAGACCGATCAGAAGACGCGTCCGGCGCCGGACGGCGCCCGCGGCCACCACACCATCCGGGTGACCGTCTCCTAGAGTACGCCCACCGGCGGGACCATTGGTCGATGGCCCATTGTCCTCCGGGATGGTGTCCTGTCAGCGATGACCACCACCTCCCGCCGCCGCGGGCATCTCCCGGCGCCCGACGCACCGCGCAGGCTTCTCCTCATTCGCACCGTGGCCGTCCTCGCGCTGGGCGCGACGGCGGTCTACCTGGCGTGGCGAGCCACCGCAACCATGAACATCGACGCCTGGTATCTGTCGGTACCGATGCTGGCCTTCGAGGTGCATGCAGCCATCGGCCTTGGGCTGTTCACCTTCAGCCTGTGGGACGTCGACGTCCGGCCCCGCCGTCGCGCGCTGGCCCGCGCTCCCGAGTGTCGCGGTGCTGATCCCGACCTACAACGAGGGCCCCGAGATCCTGGTGCCGACGATCGCGGCGGCGGTCGCGCTCGAGCCGGAGCACGAGACCTGGGTGCTCGACGACGGTGAGCGGCCGGAGATCGCCAAGCTCGCGGCCTCGCTGGGCGCGCGCTATCTCGCACGTCCGACCCATGAGCACGCCAAGGCGGGCAACGTGAATCACGCGCTTGGCGTGGTCGACGCCGAGATCCTGGCCTTCCTCGATGCCGACCATGTCGCGGGACCCGACTTCCTGCGCGCCACGCTCGGCTACTTCGCCGACAAGCGCGTCGCGCTCGTCCAGACGCCGCAGGACTTCTACAACGTCACCAGCTTCGAGCACGGAAGCGGGATCGCCTACGGTGAGCCATTCCATGAGCAGACGCTCTTCTATCGGCTCCTCCAGCCCGGCAAGAACCGATGGAATGCCGCCTTCTGGTGCGGCACCAGCGCACTGGTGCGGGCCGAGGCGCTCCGCGCGGTGGGCGGCGCTGCGACCGACACCATCACCGAGGACATCCACACCACCATTCGATTCCATCGCGCCGGCTGGAGGACCGTCTATCACAACGAGGTGCTGGCTCGTGGCCTGGCGGCCGACGATGCCGGCCAGTACCAGCTTCAGCGCAACCGATGGGGGACCGGCGCGATGCAGGTGCTCCAGCATCGAGAATCCGCTGACCGCCAGCGGGCTGACGCTCGGCCAGCGGCTCGGCTACGCCGCAACCCTGCTCGGCTGGTTCGACTCATGGCGCACGCTCGGCTTCCTCGCCCTGCCGCCGCTCGTCCTGGTCTCCGGGCAGCATCCCGATCATCGCCGACGGGCTCACGTTCGCCATCGCCTTCGGGGTCACCTACGGGCTCCAGCAGGCGGCGCTCTACCTGCTCGGCCGCGGGGCATATCGTCCCATCCTGTCGATCGTCTTCGATCTCGTGCGGATGTCGCCGAACTTCCTTGCGACGCTCAACCTCTTCACGTCGCGCAGGCCACGTTTCCGCGTCACGCCGAAGGGCCGGATGGCCGCGAACCGGGGCCGGATCGAGGCGCCGATCATGCTGCGCGCCGCGTTCGGCGCTGCTTCGTCGGCGCCACGGTCTACGTCCTCCATCTGCTGACGTCTTCTCGATCGACTACGACGTCCGAGCTGGCCGCCGCCGGTGCGTTCGTCTGGCTGGTCGTCAACGCGGCGCTCGTGTGGGTCGCGGCCCAGCGCGTCCGCTCCCTGCGGTTCGCCGCCGAGCGCCGCAGCGCCGTGCGCTTCGCGGTCGACATGCCGGGCACCGTCGACGGAGCGACGGCCTCGGTCCAGGACGTCTCGGTCGGCGGCGCGCTGCTGGCGACCAACGAGCCGCTGGTCGAGCGCGAGACGCACCTGGTCAGCTTCGAGCTGCCGGGCGGAACGACCTCGCTCTGGGCCCGCATCCGCTCGTCGCGTCGCGCGGCGAGTGGCGAGCACCACTACGCCCTCGAGTTCGAGCCCGGGCAATACCCCGCCAAGGGCGCGCTGGCGCGCACGGTCTTCCTCGGCCGCTATCCGGTCGCCGGCACCGTTCGAGCAGCCGTGGAGCGAGCTGCTTCGCCGCGAGATCGGCTCGCTCTCGCGACGCTTCCAGCTCGGCAGCCGCAGCCGCGCCACGAGCGGCGCGCCGATCCCGAGCACGCGATCGGCGCCGCCGCCTAGGCGTCGGGCGACCCCGAGCGGCACGCCGACCGGAGCCAGGTGCACCTCGACCGGAATCAGGCCCTCCTCGAGCGGCGCGTCCGTGACGAGCCGCCAGGCCGCGTGCGACAGGTTCGCGATCCGCTGGTCCTCGGTCCCCACGTAGCACGGGCACGAGTCCACCACGGGCAGGCGCGACGCAACGGTCGGCGCACACGAGCACCCACCTCGGTTCCCCGTCCGGCATGCCGCCGCCGAGCTCGACCGGCAGGGCGACCGTCGGCTCGCCCTCCCAGCCGATGCTCTCGGCGTAGCTCGAGGCCATGCCGGTCGCGAGGCCGTCCACGGCCGCCAGCGGGGTATCGGCCGGTCCGCCGGCATCCGCGCGCGGCGGCGAGCGCCCCGTCTGCGCCCTCCGCCAGGCTGGCCGTCGGGTCGCCGGCGAAGGCGTACCAGTAGTCGACCTTGCCCTCGAAGTACGGGGACCGGTGCAGCCAGCGTCTCGGCGCCCTCGATCAGGCCGTGCGGCAGTCGGGCCACGCCATCGGCGACGAAGTTCGGCTCGGAGGCGAAGACCTCGCCGTAGGGCAGGGTCGGCTGGTCCAGCAGCGTGCCGACCAGGTGCGCGGCGCCCTCGTAGAAGTCGGTGGCGAAGTACGCCGATGCGCCAAGCTCGGCCAGTGGCGCGCGGCTGTAGGCCGCCACCCGGTCGGCGGCCTTCTTCTCGTTGGCCGGCTTGTCGAATCCTTCCGACGCGCCGGGCGCGTAGCAGGCGTTCGAGTAGATCATCACCCAGCCCGGCGCCGGATGGGCATGCTCCGCGATCCACGCCTCGCCGTAGTAGGTCAGCGCGCCGTCGGCTGACCGAGTCGGCGTGATCGCCGTCGGCCTTCGGCCCGTTCAGGCCCCAGCCGTTGGTGGTGGCCGCGCTGGGATGATCGGTAGTACGGGTTCGGCGTGCCGACGCCGTGGCCGAAGTAGACGACGATGTTGGCGCCCTCGACCGCCTCCAGCACCTGCTCGGCGTCCGCGTCGGGCGAGTACGCCTTGGCCACCGTCGCGCCGCGCGTCTCGGCCGCGGTGGCGGCCGCATCGGCCAGGCTGATGTAGACCGGCGTCAGCTCCTCGCCGACCGGGCCGACGATGATCGCCACCTTGGCCGGTGTCGCGGCGCGAGCGGGCGCGGCAAGGCCGAGGCTGGCGACCAGCGTCGCCAGCGCGATGCCGAAGACCAGGACCTGACGCACGCGTCTCCCCCGTGGGCACAAGGGCCGCTCGGATGAGCTTCGCGCGCAGCATCGCACCACGGGGCCCCGGCGCTGCAAGCGCCGTCGGTACTCAGGCGCCCTCGGCCTCGAGGGGGTCGATCGGCCTCCGAGGCGCCGTCGGCCGGGCCGGCCTGCAGCGCCTGGAAGATGACCTCCGCCCACGCGTCGTAACCGACCGCCGACGGGTGGAAGTTGTCGCTCGACAGGACGTCCCGGCGGCCGGCAATGAGCGCCGGAACCTGCGCATGCAGATCGGCGTAGGCAGCGCCGATCCGCGCCGCCTCCGCCGCGGCTGATCGGCCGCAGGAGGCGCCCGTACTGGTCGGCCAGGAAGATGAGCGGCTCCAGGGCGGGGAGCGCGCCGCGGAATGCGGGGATTCCGGCAAGCACGATGCGCGCGTTCGGTGCCTGCTTCCTGATCCCTTCGAGCGTGCGCGCGCAGGTCGCGCGCGGTAGCGGTTCGGTGGCGTTCGGTGGGTCGCGTCGTTGGAGCCGATCACGACCGCGACGATGTCGGCACTCCGGCAGGAACGGCGCCGCGGTGATTCGGAAGCGATCGGCGCGGTGGCATGCGGCACCTGGTTGCGGGGAAGGTCGCGCGACGCGCGCCCCGGCCCAGCCATGAGCGACGACCCTGACCGATCGCATCTCGGCATCGGCGACGCGCCGCGCGAGGAGATAGGGGAGCGCATCCTCCGGCCGGCTGACGCCGACGCCGGCCGTTGTCGAGTCGCCGAGCACGACGATGTTGAGGTGCGCCGGGTTCGTCGGCTCGCCGGTCGAGGGCATCGATGATGTGGTTGATGGCGAAGCCCGGCCAGGCGGGCAGGAACTCCATGCGACGCATGCGCATGAGCTGTACGGCGACCAGCCCGGCGAAGGCGCCGGCCGCAGCACCGAGCGACGCGCGCGATCGCGATCATCAATCGATCCATGTCGGTCACGGTAGCGCGCCCGAGCGGTTGACGCGAATCGCCACAATGCCCCGATGTCGCTCGCCCCGCTCGTGATCGTCAACCCCGCCGCCGGCGGCGGGCGCGCGTTGCGGTCCGTCGACTGGCTGCGCGAGCGCCTGGGCGCGCGCCCGGACGTGCGGACTCGAGATCACGCGCCGGCCGGGCGACGCCGAGACCCTTGCCGCCGACGCCGTCCGTCATGGTCACGATCGAGTGATCGCCGTCGGTGGCGACGGCACGGTGCAGGAGGTCGTCAACGGCCTGCTCGCGGCCGGCGAGCCGGCAGCGCTGGGGATCGTGCCGCTCGGCTCCGGGAACGACCTCGCCCGCAGCCTGGGGCTGCCGGTCGAGCTCGCATCCGCCTGGAAGATCGCGATCGGGCACGCAACCCGAGCAATCGACGTGGCGCACGCGCGACAACGGCACCGGCAGCGAACGCTGGTTCGCCTCCGCGGGCGGCATCGGCTTCGACGCGCAGGTGGCCGCCGCGATGGCCGATCGGAGCGGGTGGCAGGCGGGGCGCGCCGGCTACCTCGCTCACGACGCTCACCGAGCTGCGTCGCTTCGAGAACCGGCGGATTCGCCTGACGATCGACGGCGCGACGGAGACGGCGGACGTGCTGTTCGTGGCGATCGCCAACGGCGCCTACTACGGCGGCGGCATGCGCATCGCGCCCGATGCGCAGCCGTCGACGATGGCCGCCTCGACGTCTGCGTGGTCGGCGACATCTCGCGGCTCACCGTGCTGCGACAGCTCCCGAACCTGTACCGCGGCACCCACGTCAACCATCCGGCGGTGACCATGCGGTCCGGCACCGTCGTCGAGGCCGATGGCGACGGCGACACGCGCATCCATCTCGACGGAGAGCCGTTCGGCAGCCTGCCGCTCCCGTCACGATCAGTCCTCGGGCCTCGACGGTGGCCGCGCTCGGTAGGCCGGCTAGGCTACGTCGCGTGGAGCAGGAGACGATCAAGCCGGGAGCGCGTCTGCTCGGGCGCGGGACGACGCGGATCGGGACCGTCGACGCCGTCTTCGCCGACTATCTGCTCGTGCGGACCGCCGGGCTGCTTCCGGTCGACCTCTACGTTCCGCGCCCGGACGTGACGGTCGCGCCGGATCGGACTGCACGTCGATGCCGGACGGGACGAGGCCTACCAGCGCTGGCATCGGCCGCTGAAGCGGGCCCCGCATGACTGATCCGGCCTTCGACGCCGCGCACGCTCGCGCGGCTTCGGGACGCGACGGAGGTCGACATCGAGACGCGCTCGGCCGGAGGCGAGGCGCACCGCGCCACCATCTGGGTGGTGGTGGACGCATCCGACCGGGTGCTGGTCCGCTCGTGGCAAGGGGCCCGGCGCGCGCTGGTATCGCGAGGCGGTCGCTGCCGGCCCTGCGGCGCTCGTCATCGACGGGACCGCGTTGCCGGTGCGGGTCGAGCGCGCGACCGACCCGGCACGGATCGAGGCGTGCAGCCACGAGCTGCTGGCGAAGTACGGCGGCGGTGCCACGGCCAGGTCCATGGTGCGCGACGAGGTCCTCGACACGACCCTCGAGCTCCATCACGGCTGAGGTCTTGCGGTACCCTTATCAGCCATGGATGACGCCGATACGATCCAGCCGCTGAACGCTCGGCCGCGATACCAGGCCGGGGACGCCGACGCCTTCTACGCGCACGTCGGCTCCGGCGGCAAGGTCGAGGCCGACAACTGGATGCCCGACGAGTACCGCGCCGCGGTCCTCAAGTTCGTCGAGATGCACGCCAACTCGGAGCTGATGGGCGTGCTCCCCGAGCGAGACTGGATCATGCGGGCGCCGACCCTGCGCCGGAAGCTGGCGCTGACGAGCAAGATCCAGGACGAGGTCGGCCACGCGCAGCTGCTGTATCGGGTCGCCGAGGATCTCGGCAAGCCGCGCTCGCAGATGCTGGCCGACCTGCTCGACGGCAAGACGAAGTTCCACAACGTCTTCCACTACCCGACGCGGTCGTGGGCGGACGTCGGCATCATCGCCTGGCTGGTGGACGCGGCCGCGATCGTCAGCCAGCAGGCGCTGCGCGACTCCTCCTACGCGCCGTACGCGCGAACGATGAAGAAGATCTGCTGGGAGGAGTCCGTCCACATCATGCACGGGCGCGACGTGGTGCTGACGCTGATGAACGGGACCGAGACGCAGCGCGCCATGGTGCAGGAGGCGCTCGACCGATGGTGGGGCCCGCTGATGCAGATGCACGGGCCGCCGACCGACCCGGCGAAGGACAAGGACCTCCACTGGGGGATCAAGGCAAAGAACAACGAGCAGCTGCGCCAGGAGTTCCTCTCGATCTACGTGCCCCGCATCCGGGAGCTCGGCCTGGTGATCCCGGACCCGGAGCTGCGCCACGACGAGGCCGACGGCCGCTGGCACTACACCGAGCCCGACTGGGCCGAGCTGAAGTCGGTCGTCACCGGCCACGGGCCGGCGTCGCAGGAGCGCCTCGACTTCCGCCGCGTCAGCTTCGCCGAGACGCAATGGGTGCGCGACGCGCTCCTGGGGGGCGCCACCGCCGCCGCATGACGCACTGCAGCGGCGAAGGCATCTGGGAGGTCTTCCGGCAGGAGGACGAGGGCGACCCGATGATCCATTCGGGGAACGTCAATGCGCCCCCGACGAGGAGCTCGCCATGCACTACGCGCGCGAGTTCTACGGGCGGCGCGGCGAGAGCCACCGGCTGTGGATCGTCCCGCGCGAGGCGATCACCGAGCTCGACGACCCCGACCTGCTCAAGCCGCCATTCGATCGGTCGCACAAGAAGCCGGGCGGCTACATCATCAAGCACAAGCTCGAGGCGGCGAAGGCCCGCGCCGGCGGGGAGGCGACCGAGTGACGGCTCGATGACACCGCCGGAGCTGGACGTCAGCCGGCCGCGACGCCCTCGCCGAGCTGCTGCTGAGCGTCGCCGACGACGAGTTCGTCATCGGCTTCTGGGACTCCGAGTGGACCGGCATCGCGCCGATGCTCGAGGAGGACGTCGCCACCAGCTCGATCGCCCAGGACGAGATCGGTCATGCCCGCGCCCTCTACGAGCTGCTCGCCACGCTGACCGGCGACGACGCGGATCAGATTGCCTTCGGGCGCGAGGCCGACGCCTACCGCCACGCCGCACTGCTCGATCACGCGCGTGGCGACTGGGCGTTCAGCGTCGCGCGGCGGTACCTGTACGAGACGGCGGACGCCGTCCGGCTCGGCCGCCCTGGCGCGCAGCTCGTGGGAGCCGCTCGCGCAGCTGGCCGCAAAGATGCGGCGCGAGGAGACGTACCACCGCATGCACGCCGATGCCTGGCTGCGGCGCCTGGCCGATGGGCCGCCGGACGCGCAGCGATCGGCTCGTCGACTCGCTCACCCGGCTGTGGCCGCGACGCGCAGGAGGTGTTCGCGCCGCTTGCCGCCGAGGAGGAGCTCCTGCGCCACGGCTTCCTGCCCGAGCCGATGCGAGCCCTGCACGCGACCTGGCAGGCCGCCGTCAGGCCGGTCCTGGGGCTGATCGTCGCCGACCTGCCGGTCGCGGCGCCGAGCCTGGATGGGCGGACGCGACGCACCGATGACTTCCGCTGGCTCCACGGCCAGTTCACGCTCGTGGCACGCTCGGAGGTGGGGGCGACATGGTGATCCCGACGGACGCCGCAACGCGTGAGCAGCTCGTCTGGGAGGCGCTCGGCGAGGATCCCGGATCCCGAGATCCCGGCGATCAGCCTGGTCGACCTCGGCGTCATCGGCGACGTGCGTGTCGACGACGACGGCACGCTGGCCCGCGTCGAGCTGCTGCCGACCTTCGTCGGCTGCCCCGCCATCGAGGTCATGCGACAGCAAATCGGCGAGCGGCTGACCGAGCTCGCCATCGCGGACCGCGTGGAGGTCGAGGTCGAGCTTCGCGACCCCGTGGACGAGCGAGCGCATCACTGATGCCGGACGCGAGCGGCTGCGGCGCAGCGGCTTCGCGCCCCCGGTCATGACCGCTGGCAACGGCCTCGACGAGCTGGCGGTGCTGCCGATCGCCGAGTGCCCGTACTGCGGCTCGCGTAACACGACGCTCGACAACCCGTTCGGCCCGACGCTCTGCCGCGCCATCTACCACTGCGCCGACTGCCGCCAGCCGTTCGAGCAGTTCAAGCGCATCTGACGCTCCGCGGAAATGGTCCGCGGATTGCATCGGTTTCAGGCACAACCCGCAGCGAGCAGGACCGATGACGCAGCGCGAGACGCACGAGCAACCCGGCGAGGGGCCGCTCGACAGGCCGGAGCGTGAGGCCGGCGACCCGATCGGCGACGACGCCTATCCGGGCGGTGGCACGATGACGCCGCCGACGGGCGACATGGACGACCCGATCCCGGAGACCGGCATGCCGGGCGAGCCCGAGCTGGCGCCGGACCAATACGAGCACGAAGAGCACGTCGGCCCCGAGGTGGACGAGCGTCCATAGTTGCCCCCAGCGTCATGCGCTACCCTTCGGCGCATGGCAATCGACGCTGACGAGATCGCCCAGGACGCGGCCGCCGCACTCTCATCCGGCACCGAGGATCGGCTCGCCGCCATGCGGCACAGCGCGGCGCACATGATGGCCGCGGCGGTCCTCGAGCTCTTCCCGGACGCGAAGCTCGGCATCGGACCGGCCATCAAGGACGGCTTCTACTACGACTTCGATCTGCCGCGGCCGCTGACGCCCGCCGACCTCGAGCAGATCGAGGCCAAGATGCGCGAGCAGCAGGCCGCCGACCTCGCCTTCGAGCACTCGAAGGACCTTCCGCGGGCCGACGCTGTCGCCGAGCTCGACGCAAAGGGCCAGCCGTTCAAGGTCGAGATCGTGAATGACCTGCCCGAGTCCGACGGGCCGACCGTCAGCTTCTACCGGCACGGGTCGTTCGAGGACCTCTGCCGCGGCGGGCACCTCGGCTCGACGAAGGAGCTGGGCGCGTTCAAGCTCCTCAACACCGCCGGCGCCTACTGGCGCGGCGACGAGACGCGGCCGATGCTCCAGCGCATCTACGGCACCGCGTGGGACTCACAGGAGGAGCTCGACCAGCACCTGTGGCGCATCGAGGAGGCGAAGAAGCGCGACCATCGCAAGCTCGGCCGCGAGCTCGACCTGTTCACCTTCCACCCCGAGTCGCCGGCAGCTCCCTTCCTCCACCCGCGCGGCATGGCGCTCTGGCGCGAGCTCGAGGACTGGTCGCGCCAGGTCCGCCGCGACGCCGGCTTCGCCGAGGTCCGCACGCCGAGCCTGGTGCGCAAGGAGCTGTGGGAGACGAGCGGCCACTGGGACAACTACCAGGACAACATGTTCGTCCTCGACGACCACGACCACGTCTCCGGGCTGAAGCCGATGAACTGCCCGGAGGAGATCCTGATCTACAAGACCCGGGCGCACTCCTACCGCGAGCTGCCGATCCGCTTCGCCGACTACTCGGCCCTGTTCCGCAAGGAGCGCACCGGCGTCCTGGCCGGCATGTTCCGCGTCCGACAGCTGACCCAGGACGACTCCCACGTCTTCTGCCGCGACGACCAGGTCGACGACGAGCTGCGCCTCGCGCTGTCGCTGGTCCGCAAGCAGTACGCGCCGTTCGGCTTCGAGCCTCGCGCCAGGCTGGCGACGCGTCCGGAGAAGCGCCTCGGCTCGGACGAGTTCTGGGAGAAGGCCGAGAACCGCCTCCGCGACCGGCTCGAAGAGGACGGCATGCCCTACACGCTCGATGAGGGCGGCGGCGCGTTCTACGCCCCGAAGATCGACATCTTCATCGAGGATGCCCTCGGCCGCGAATGGCAGATGGCGACCATCCAGGCCGACTACCAGCTGCCGCAGCGCTTCGACCTCGAGTACCGCGCGGCCGATGGCGGCTTCGAGCGTCCGGTCGTCATCCACTACGCGATCTACGGCAGCTTCGAGCGCTTCATCGGCATCATCACCGAGCACTACACCGGAGCATTCCCGTTCTGGCTGGCGCCGGTGCAGGTGATGGTCGTGCCGATCGCCGACCGCCACCTGGACTACGCCGAGTCGGTCCGGGCACGGCTGGCCGAGGCCGGCCTGCGCGCCGAGGTCGACGAGCGGTCCGAGCGCATGCAGCTCAAGCTGCGCGACGCGCAGGAGCAGAAGATCCCGGTCATGGTCGTGGTGGGTGACCGCGACGCGGAGGCCGGCGCGGTCTCGCCGCGACTCCGCACCGGCGAGTCGTCGCAGGGCGTGCCGATCGACGAGTTCGTTGCCGACCTGCAGGCCCGCAACGCATCGCGCGAGCTGTGGCCGAGCGCGGCCGAGGACACGGACGCCGCTCCCGCCAATTCGTAACGGCATCGGTCACGAATTGCGGCAGGTGGCATCTCGGTGAGGAAGATGCGCGGCGTCGGCCAGCTGGCGCTGCTCTCGACCGACCCGGCTCGTGCGGCGGAGTTCTACGAGTCCGCCTTCGGCTTCCGACGCATCGCGTCGGCCGAGGGCGCCGTCGACCTCGAGTCGGGTGGGTTCGAGCTGAGCTTCCGCCACGGCGAGAAGCCGACGCGCGACGGGCTGCAGATCGGCTTCAAGGT
This sequence comes from uncultured Chloroflexia bacterium, assembly GCA_963789435.1. Lineage (GTDB taxonomy): Bacteria > Chloroflexota > Limnocylindria > QHBO01 > QHBO01 > JACDBZ01. The sequence continues at coordinate 192,982 of CAWBKO010000001.1, read as the reverse complement.
CGACACCGCCTCGGAGGTCGACGCCTGGGCCCAGGAGCTCGGCCAGCGAGGCTTTGCGCTCGTCGCGCCGCCGTCCGGCGACCGATGGGAGGGCACGCGCAGCTTCCGCGTCGCCGATCCCGACGGGCGGCAGGTCGCCGTCTTCTTCGACTACCCGCGCTGAGCGATGAAGCGGCAGGTCACGCTCACCGCCACCGGCCGCAGGAGCGGCACGCCGCGCGCGGTCACGCTCTACGCGTTCGACGACGGCGAGAACCTGGTGATCGTCGGCTCCCGCGGCGGTTCGGCGAAGGATCCCGCCTGGGCCGCCAACCTTCGCGACAATCCGCTCGCCAGCGTGCGGATCGGGCGCCAGGATCGTGAGGTCCGGGCGCGCGAGGTCGAGGGCCCGAGCGCGATCGCCTGTGGCAGCTCGTGATCAAGGACTTCCCGATGTACACGTACTACGAGCGCAAGACGAAGCGCGTCATCCCGCTCTTCGCCCTGGAGCCGATCGGCGCAGGAATGAGCGCCTGGGACGGGCGTTCATCGGCGCCGCGGCGTGCTCGATTCGAGCCTGATCGCGTTGACCGTCCGCTCGATATCGGTGTATCATCCGTCGGCATTTCGCGTACGTTGCAGGGCCACCCGTCCGTGATCGGTGAGGTGGCCTTGTTGTTGAAGGAGAGCAAGGAAGCTGGCAAGGGACCTCCGCATCAATGAGCTGATCCGCATCCGAGAGGTGAGGGTCATCGACGATGAAGGGCAACAGTTAGGCGTCATGCCCACGGCTGAAGCGCTCGCCCTGGCACAGGAGAAGGGACTCGATCTCGTGGAGGTCGCTCCCACCGCGGTCCCGCCGGTCTGCCGAATCCTCGACTACGGCCAGTACAAGTACGAGCTGCAGAAACGCGAACGGGAACAGAAGAAGAAGCAGAAGTCGCAGTCCTTCAAGGAGGTTCGGCTGGCCGTCAAGATCGACGTCCACGACCTCAAGACGAAGGCGCGACGTGCGGCCGAATTCCTCGACAAGGGGGATCGCGTCAAGGTCACCGTCCGCTTCCGCGGGCGCGAGATCAGCCACGCGAACCTCGGACGCGACCTGCTGATGCGCACGGCCGAGGTGTTGGCCGAGCACGGGACCATCGAGCGGCAGCCGCTGCTCGAGGGTCGCAGCATGTACATCGTCATGGCCCCGGTCGAGAAACGGGCCGAGAAGAAGACTGAGAACGGCGAAGCGGAGAGCTCCGCGGCTGCCGGCGACACCATCGGTGACGCGATCGCCGCCAAGAGCCCGGCCCCACCACGGGAGCCGGCCGCTCCGGCGTCGAGCGAGGCGCCGGCACAGCAGGGATCGTAACCACATGCCGAAGATGAAGACCCACAAGGGCACGGCCAAGCGCTTTCGGAAGACCGGATCCGGAAAATGGGTCCGCCCGAAGGCCTGGCGCGGCCATCACCTCGAGATCAAGTCGAGCCGCCGCGCGCGGCGCTACGAGGGCGTCGGCGAGGCCCCCAAGGCCCACACCGCGCAGCTCGAGCGCCTGATGCCGTACGCCGGCAAGGGGAAGTAGCCGATGTCTCGAGTCAAGCGTGGCGTCACCGCCCACCGCCGCCACAAGAAGCTGCTCAACCGCGCCGAAGGCCGCCGCGGCACGCGCTCGACGCTCGTCCGTCCCGCGCGCGAGGCGCTCATCCACGCCCTCGTCTATGCGTACCGTGACCGCCGCAACCGCAAGCGCGACATGCGACGCCTCTGGATCGAGCGCATCAACGCCGCCGCGCGGCTCCAGGGCATGCCGTACGGTCGCTTCATCGCCGGGCCTGAAGGCCGCGGGCGTCGAGGTGGACCGGAAGATCCTGGCCGACATGGCCGTTCGCGAGCCGGCCGCGTTCGCGGCGATCGTCGCGACCGCCAAGGCCTCCTTTACCACCTGACCGACGGCACCGCCGCCGGTCCTCGCCGACCCTGTCCCGGAATCCGGGGCGGGGTCGTTCGTTTTCACCCATCATGGATGACGGACCGATGAGCCAATGACGATCTCCGACGACCTGGAACGCATCGGCGTCGACGCCAGGGACGCGCTGGCATCCGCTGCAGACGCCGATGCGGTGGATCGGCTGCGGCACGACCTGCTCGGACGATCGGGACGCCTGACCGGGCTCCTGCGCCAGCTCGGATCGGTGCCGGCGCCGGAACGCCCGGCGATCGGCCAGCGTGCGAACGAGCTCCGCCAGGAGCTCGAAGCGGCGATCGAGGCTCGGCTCGGCGAGCTCCAGGCCGGCGGCCTCGAGGCGCGACTGGCCTCCGAGGCGATCGACATGAGCGCGCCGGGCAGGCCGGTGCCGGTCGGCCACCTGCATCCGGTGCAGACCCTGATGCGCGACCTGCGCGAGATCTTCCACGCCTACGGCTTCGAGGTCTTCGAGGGCCCCGAGGTCGAGACCGAGGAGTACAACTTCGAGCTGCTGAACATCCCGCCGGATCACCCGGCGCGCGACCTGTGGGACACGCTGTTCGTTGCCGAGCCCGGGAGCGTCGAGGCGGGGGAGCCGCAGGCCGGCAGCCGATGGCACGATCCTGCGCACCCACACCAGCCCGGTCCAGATGCGCGCCATGCAGGCGCTGGACGCGCCGATCCGCATCCTGACGCCGGGTCGCTGCTTCCGGTACGAGGCGGTCGACGCCAGCCATGCCTTCGAGTTCTTCCAGATCGAAGGGCTCGTGGTGGACCGCGAGACCAGCCTCGCCGACCTCAAGGGCATTCTCGAGGAGGTCGCGCGCGCGCTCTACGGCCGCGACGTTCGCACCCGGTTTCGCCCGGGCTACTACCCGTTCACCGAGCCGAGCGTCGCGTTCGACATCGGCTGCCTGGTCTGCGGCGGGGAGGGCTGTCCGGCCTGCGGGCGCACCGGCTGGATGACGATCCTGGGCGCCGGCATGGTCCATCCGACCGTGCTGCGCAACGGCGGCTTCGATCCGGACGAGTACCAGGGCTACGCGTTCGGGATGGGTCCCGATCGGATGGCGATGCTGCGCCACGGCATCGGCGACATCCGGCTCTTCTTCAGCGCCGATGCTCGCTTCGTCACCCAGTTCGCGGAGGGCCGCTAGATGCGCGTCCCGCTCTCGTGGCTGCGCGAGTACGTCGCCTTCGACCTCGTCGCCGCGCGAGCTCGCCGAGGAGCTGACCATGCGCGGCATGGAGGTGAGCTAGGTCGACCTGGCCGCGCCGAGTGGACCGAGGTGGTCGTCGGACGCGTGCTCCAGGTCGAGCGGCACCCGAATGCCGACACCCTGTGGCTGACGAGGGTCGACGTCGGCGGGAACGGCGGTGAGCTGGAGATCGTGTGCGGGGCGCAGAACCTCGAGGTCGGGCAGCTCGTGCCGACCGCGCTGGTCGGCGCCGTCCTGCCAGGTGGCCGCCGCATCGAGCGCAGCAAGATCCGGGGCGTGGTCAGCAACGGGATGCTGTGCAGCCCGATCGAGCTCGGGCTCGGCGCCGATGCCGACGGGATCCACATCCTCGGGCACGGCGACGAGATCGAGCTCGGCACGCCGCTGGCCGAGCTGCTGGGCGAGACGGTGCTCGACGTCGACGTCAAGCCGAACCGCGGCGATGCGCTCTCGATGGTCGGCCTGGCGCGCGAGATCGCGGCATTCACCGGTGCCGAGCTGCGACTGCCGGATGCCGGCGTCAGCGAGACCGATGACGCGACGTCGGCCCACGTCTCGGTGCGCATCGAGGAGCCGGAGCTCAACCCGCGCTTCACGGCCCGCTGGTTCGGTGGCGTCGCGAACGGCGCGTCGCCTGACTGGATGCAGCGACGGCTCATCGCTGCCGGGATGCGGCCGATCAGCGCGGTCGTCGACGTCACCAACTACGTGATGCACGAGCTGGGGCAGCCGATGCACGCCTACGACGCCGATGCCATTCCCGGCGGTGCAGATCGTCGTCCGCCGCGCGCGCGACGGCGAACGCCTCGTCACGATCGATCACGTCGAGCGACGCCTCGACGAACGGATGCTGGTCATCGCCGACGAGAAGCACGCCATCGGGCTGGCCGGGATCATGGGCGGCGCCTCCACCGAGGTCGGCTCGGACACGACCAGCGTCATCCTCGAGTCGGCGATCTTCCACGGGCCGACCATCCGCAACACCGCCCGGCGGCTCGGGCTGCGGTCGGAGGCCAGCATGCGGCACGAGAAGGGGATCGGGCACGACCTGCCCCGGTTCGCGGTCGACCGTGCCGCCCGTCTGATCGCGGAGATCACCGGCGCGCAGCGTGGCGCGCGGGATCGTCGACAACGACCCCGAGCCCAAGCCCCGTCGCCGCGTCGCAGTCAGCGTCGATCGACTCGCCCGGCTGCTCGGCCTGGAGCTGACGGGCGCGCGCGTGACCGAGCTGCTTCGCCCGCTCGAGTTCGAGGTGGACGGCGATGGCGATGCCCTCGAGGTCGGCGTGCCTCCGCATCGCCTCGACGTGACCACGGATGCCGACATCGCCGAGGAGGTGGCCCGCGCGCACGGATACGAGCGCATCCCCGGGCGGCTGCCGCGGGCCTCGCTGCCTCCCTATCGGGTCGACCCGAGCGAGCCACGCCACGAGGTGCGCCGCATCCTGGCCGGGCTCGGCCTCGACGAGATGGTGAGCCATGCGCTGATCGGGCCGGCAGACCTCGAACGGACCCGGTACCCCTCGGGCGGCGCCGAGCTGATCCGACTGTTCAACCCGCTCAGCGAGGAGCACGCCATCCTGCGACCGAGCCTGTATCCGTCCCTCCTGGCGGGGGTGGCCGAGAACGCGCGATGGCGGCAGGCGGACGTGCGGCTCTTCGACGTCGGCAAGGTCTACTGGTACCACCCCGGCACACCAACGCCACGCGAGCGGCGAGCCGAGACGGCGGGCACCGATCGCTACGAGTCGTGGGAGCTGGGCATCGTGCTGGCCGGCGACGCCGCGCCGGCATTCGCGGGTGAGCCGGCGCGGCAGGTCGACGTGGCCGACGTGAAGAGCATCATCGACGCGCTCCACGACGCCCTCGGCGCCCCACGCCCCGCCTACCGCGCGGAGGAGGCCGAGACCCGCCATCCGCACCGGCATCCCGGCCGCACCGGGCTCGTGTGCGACGCCTCCGGACGGCCCTACGGGTCGCTCGGCGAAGCCCATCCGCAGGTCGTCGAGGCATGGGGCCTCGCCGGCCGTCCCGTGGATGCTTCGATCGACCTCGATCGCCTGTTCGACCTGGTTCCCGCCGAGCGTCGCTCGCGCTCCGATCTCCGCCGCGCAGCCGATCGATCGCGACCTTGCGGTGGTCGTCGACGAGGCGACGCCGGTCGGGGAGCTGCTGCGCATCGCGCGGATGAGCGCCGGGCCACTGCTGGCGGACCTCCGCCTGTTCGATGCCTACCGCGGCGAGCAGATCGGCCCCGGTCGCGTCAGCTACGCCATCTCGCTGCGGTTCCAGCCGGAGGACCCCGGTGACGTCAAGGCGGTCGAGAAGGCACTCAACAAGGTGCGCGGCTCGCTGCGCCACCACCTCGGAGCGGAGATCCGATAGGAGGATCGGCGCCTTGTCGGCCGCTGCGGGCGGCTGGTACCCTTGCGGCCGCCCGAGCCGGACCTCCCTGCGTTCGGCGTCATGACCATATCAAGGAGTGGAGAGCGTGGAGCTGCTCGAGCGGCTGAGCTGGATCGATCTCGTGATCATCGGCATCCTGGCGGGCGGCGTCTTTGCCGGCTTCACCCAGGGCATGATCCGCTACGTGCTGAACTCGATCGCGGTGATCGTGGCGTTCGTGCTTGCCTCGCAGCTCAAGGGCCCCGTCGTGGACCTCCTCGGCTTCTGGCGCGCCTTCACGCCGGAGCTGCGCGAGCTCCTCATCTTCGCCATCCTCTTCTTCGGCTTCGTCGATCGCCGGCTTCTTCGCCATCCGCGCCTTCTACCGCCGGACACGGCTGCCGATCGTCAAGCAGCTCGACGAGATCGGCGGGGCAGTCTTCGGCCTCGTCTTCGCCGCGCTGGTGCTGATGTTCCAGCTCGTCGTCCTCGACAGCTTCTTCCGTGCCGGGGGGCGAGACCGGCGGCTGGGTCAGCTCGTATTACGAGCTGCTCAACGACTCGGTCATCATCGCGTACTTCCGCGAGGTCCTGATCCCGACGGCCGGGTACCTGGCGCGCCCCTTCGTTCCGAAGGAGATCGCCGACCTCCTCGTCCCGTGATCTCGGCGCCGGCCGAGTCCGCGGCCCCCGCGCGGCTGTGGTTCGACCGGCCTTCGGTCGCGGTCGCGCGCGACCTGCTCGGGGCTCGCCTCGTCCACGCCACGACCGACGGCACGCATCGGCGGCCGCATCGTGGAGGTCGAGGCCTACGCCGGGCCGGAGGACCTCGCGGCGCACTCCTCCCGTGGACGGACGCCGCGCAATGCGGTCATGTTCGGCCTACCGGGACATCTCTACGTCTACCTGATCTACGGCCTTCACCACTGCATGAACGTGGTCACCGGGCCCGGTCACAAGCCGGAGGCGGTGCTGATCCGCGCGCTCGAGATCGACGAGGGGATCGGGCTGGCGCGCGGGCTGCGGGGGCCGCGCCCGCTCGATTCCCGGCTGGCGGCCGGTCCGGGCAACGTCGGCCGGGCGCTCGGGATCGATCGCGCACTGAACGGCGCCGATCTCCTTTCCGGCCCGGTGATCATCGAGCCCCGCTCCGGACCGATCCCGCGGATCCGCAGCGGACCGCGGATCGGAGTCGGTTACGCCGGTCCCTGGGCCGAACGCCCGATGCGCTTCTGGATTGCCGATGACCCGCACGTCTCCCGCCGCTGAGCGCCCGTCGGTCGCGGCCGACGAGGGCACCCTGCGCGCGCTCGAGTTCGGGGCAATCGTCCAGCAGCTGGCCGAGCTGACCAGCTTCGAGCCGGCACGGGAGCTGGCGCTGGCGTCCGTGCCGAGTCCCGACGCCGAGCACGTCGGCCTGCTCCAGGACCAGACCGATGAGGCCGGGCGGCTGCTCGACGACCAGGCACAGGCATCGATCGGCGGCGCGCGTGACATCCGCGGCTCGCTCGACCGGGCCGCGCGTGGCGGGCGGCTGACGCCGGCGGAGCTGCTCGAGGTCGCCGACACGCTGGAGGCCACCGCGCGATTCGAGGAGCGCCTCCGGAGCTGGACGGAGCCTCACCTTGCCGGCCTGCGCGAGGACCTTGATGCCGCGCCCGAGCTCGCGGCGCGAATCGTCCGCAGCGTCGATGAGAGCGGCGAGATCCTGGACTCCGCCTCGTCCGAGCTGGCCACCATTCGGCGGCGGCTGCGGACCTCGCAGGATCGGGTGCGCGAACGGCTGAACACGATGCTGCGCTCCACCCAGCTGGCGGGGGTGATCGGTGAGCCGATCGTGACTGTCCGCTCCGGCCGCTACGTGATCCCGATCAGGGCCGAGGCCAAGGGCAAGGTCAAGGGGATCGTCCACGACCAGAGCGCCTCGGGCGCGACGCTCTTCATCGAGCCTCTGACCGTCGTCGAGCTGAACAACGCGTGGACGGAGGCGTCGCTCGCCGCGGCGCGCGAGGAGGAGCGGATCCTCGACGAGCTGTCCGCGGCAGTCGAGGCTCGCAGCGACGCGCTGCGCGACAGCCTGGCGGCGCTGGCACGCGCCGACCTCTGGATGGCGCGCGCGCGGCTCGGATCGCGGATGGACGCCGTGCGCCCGACGCCGGCGGAGGACGCGGCCGAGCTCCTCTCGGCGCGCCATCCGCTGCTCGGCGCAGCGGCGGTTCCGATCGACCTGCGCCTCGGCGATCGCTTCGGGTATCGGGCCCTGGTCGTCACGGGTCCGAACACCGGCGGCAAGACGGTCTCGCTGAAGACGCTCGGGCTGCTGGCGCTCATGAACCAGGCGGGGTTGCGGGTGCCGGCCGCGGAGGGAGCCCGGCTGCCCGTCTTCCGACGCGTGATGGCCGACATCGGCGACGAGCAGAGCATTGCCCAATCGCTGTCCACGTTCTCGAGCCACCTGCGCAACGTGGTCCGATTCGTGGAGGCCGCGGGGCCGGCGACGCTGGTCCTGCTCGACGAGGTGGGAGCGGGCACCGATCCGACGGAGGGCTCGGCCCTGGCCATGGCGGTCGTCACGCGGCTGCTCGACGCTGGCTCCATGGTCGCCGCGACGACCCACTACGCCGAGCTGAAGACGTTCGCGACCGAACATCCGTCGGTCACGAACGCCGCGGTCGAGTTCGACGTCGCCACGCTGCGGCCGACCTACCGGCTCTCGATCGGCCTGCCGGGGAAGAGCCAGGCATTCGCCATCGCGGAGCGGCTCGGCCTGCCCAGCGAGATCCTGGCCGATGCGCGCGAGCGGATCTCGAAGGAGCACGCCAGCATGGAGGAGACGCTGGCCGCGATCTCTCGAGCACAGGAGGCGCAGCAGGCAGCCCTCGACGCCGCACTGGCGGAGCGGAGCTCGGCGGCCGATGAACGCGAGCGCGCTCGCACCGGGGTCGCGCGTGCGCGGCAGGAGGCCGGCACGCTCCTCGCGGATGCCCGGCGTGCGGCCGACGACATGCTTGCCCGCGCCGAGCGCGAGGTGGTCGACGTGCGCCGCGAGCTCACCCGGCAGCGGAACCTGCGGGGCAGCCGTGCGCCGCGCGGAGCGGAGGCGTTCGAGGACCTCGCCAACAAGGCGCGCCGGGTGCGCAGCGAGACGGCAGCGGCCCCCGGCGTTTCCGTGCCGGAGCCGAGGAGCAGGAGGAAGAGGGGCCGGACGCTCCCCAGCCACGCGTCGGCCTCTGGGCGCGTTCTCGAACACTGGGCAGCACCGGACGCATCCTGGAGATCAGCGGCCGGACGGGCCGGGTCACGCTCGAGACCGACGACGCCAGGCTCGTGATCCCCGCGGACGACCTCGACGTGGTGCCCGAGCCGATCACCGGGCCGGCGCCGCGCGACCTGGAGGCGGAGGAGATGCGCCGCCGCGCCGCCGAACGCGTGTCGCCGACGCTGGACCTCCACGGCGAGCGGGTCGAGGCGGCGCTCGAGCGGCTGCACGCCTACCTGGACGACGCGCTGCTCGCCGGGCTCGACAGCGTCGTCATCGTGCACGGCATCGGGACCGGCGCGCTGCGCCGCGCCGTGCGCGAGGCGCTGGCCGAGCACCCGCGCGTCCGCGCCGTGCGCGGTGGCCGCCGTGACGAGGGCGGCGAGGGCGCCACGGTGGCCGAGCTCTAGGGAGCGCCGGCCGTGGGCGTCGGGACGGGCGTCGGCGTCGGCATGATCGGGGTCGGCGTCGGCGGCACGGTCGGGACCGGCGTCGGCGGCAGGGTCGGGACCGGCGTCGGGGTTGGCACCGGCGTCGGCGATGGCGTCGGTGTCGGCGATGGCGACGGCGAGGAGGTGGGGATCTCGCCCGGTGTGCACTCCTCCGGCGGGGCGAGCGGAGCGTCGAGCGGCCCGGGGTACGGCGACCGAACGCCCGAGTTCAGCTCGTCCTCGCGTTCGGTCCACTCCTCGATCCAGGCGAGGTTGGCCTCCTCCCAGGTCGGGCGCTCCTCCTCCCACCCGGCGAGGTCGAGGAAGACCTTCTCCTCGGCCTCCGGCGGGCTCGGCTCGGCGGATGGATCCGGCGACGAGGATGGGGCGACCGTTGCGAAGTCGCCGCAGCCCTCCTGCCAGATCTTGCCGGTCACCGCCTCGATGCGCAGCTCGCGATGCAGCGTGTCCTGCTCCGTCGGCTGGCGATCGGCGCGGAAGACCTCGGTGACCGTCGTGTCGCTGAACTCGCCCGGCAGCATGCCGCTGATGGCATCGACGGTGACCTCGACGATGCCCTCGGGGCGCTCGAAGTCGTGGACCGGCAGCTCGTTCAGGGCAGCCACCTCGGCCATGTAGTCGTGCCAGATGAACGTCGGCCCATCGGCCGCGAACACGTCCTCGATTGCCGAGAAGTCGCTGTTGCCGACCCAGACGCCGGTCACGATGGCGCCGTCGCTGACCTCCGGATCCGGATCGGGTGCCAGGAATCCGACCGCCTGGAGGTCCTTGAAGTCATTGGTGGTGCCGGTCTTCAGCGTTGCCGGCCGCCGGCCGGCATCGGTCTGGAGCTGGAAGCGAGGGCCCCACAGCGGATTCGTGGCCGGATCGGTGTTGTCGGCGAGGATGTCGGTGACGAGGTAGGCCGATGCGGCCGAGAGGACCTGCTCGGGATCCTCGGTATCGGTGGCGTGGTCATAGATCACGTTCCCGCGCGAGTCCTCGATGCGCTCGATCAGGTAGGGCGGGTTGAACCGGCCGCCGTTGGCGATCCCACCGTAGGCGCCGACCAGGTCCTTGAAGTGCACGCCGATGGTCCCCAGGGTCAGGGACGGCACGGCGACCGCGTCCTCCTGCCGGGGATCCCAATCGAGGCCGAGGCGCTCGCCGAGGTTGACGACCGCGTCGGTGCCGATCAGCTGCTGTGCCTTCGTGACCGGGATGTTGAGCGAGTACTTCAGGGCGTCGCGCACCCGCACGGGACCGCGCTCGCGCCCGTCGGCGTCCGGGACGCTGTATCCGTCCACGATCTCGCCCTCGACGTCCATGAACATGCTCGACGGCGTGATGGTGCCCGCCTCGAATCCGGCGGCGTAGGTGATCGGCTTGAACGCCGAGCCCGACTGTCGGTACGCCTGGCCGAGCACGTCGAAGTTCGCCTGGTGCTCGGGCGTCGACTCGCCGAAGAAGCTGGCGCTGCCGACGTAGGCGAGCACGGCCCCGGTCCGATAGTTGACGGTCACGATGGCGTCGTTGTTGATGTTGCGACCCTGCAGCTGGGCGATCCAGGCCAGCGCCGCCTCCCCGTACTTGGCGACGAGCTCCTCGTTGCTCATGCGATCCATGTCGTAGGCGACCTGCGCCCACTTCTCGGCGGGGGTCTGGTAGCCCTCGTAGTCGAGGGTGGTGATGATCCGCAGCCCGCCCGTGTCGAGCAGCTCCTCGCCATCCAGCAGCTCGGCCGCCTCCCGACGCACGGCGTAGACGAAGTGCGGGGCGCGGTAGGCCCTGTCTTCCGGGGGCGCCAGCACGACCTGCTCGGCCACCGCGGCGTCGTGCTCGGCCTGGGTGATGAAGTCCGAGTCCAGCATCTGGTCCAGGACGATGTTGCGGACCGTGATCGCCTGCGCGGTCGGGGGCACGACGAGGCGCTCCTGCCCGTCGATCTCCTGCGGCCACGGCCTCCGGCGTCGGGTCAAGGCGCGACGGCGCGCGCACCAGCCCGGCCAGGAAGGCGGCCTCGCTGGTCGTCAGCTGCTGCGCCGGGTCGTCGGACTGCAGGTCCTTCTCGAAGTACGCCCTGGCGGCCGCCCAGATGCCGTAGGCGTTGTTGCCGTAATAGACCTGGTTGAGGTACATCTCGATGATGCGCTGCTTGCCCTCCGTGCCCGGGTAGCGGTCGTCGAGGCGCAGCGCCAGGATCGCCTCCTTGATCTTGCGCTCGACCTGGCGGTCGGCATCGGCCATGAGCTCGGCGCCGAAGAGGCGCATCCGGACCAGCTGTTGGCAGATGGTCGAGGCGCCGGAGACGGTCTCGCCGGCCTGGAAGTTCTGGAGCACGGCCCGCACGATGCTGCGGAGGTCCACGCACGGATTGGTCCAGAAGGTCTGGTCCTCGGCGGCGACCTGCGCCTCGATCATGACCTCCGGCATCTCGTCGAAGCTGATCTCCTGGCGGTCCTCGATGGCGAACCTGGCGAGCTCGGTTCCGTCGCTCGACAGGACGGTCGAGCCCTCCACGAGGTCGAAGTTCTCGATCCCGGCCACGTCCGGCAGCCCGCTCGTGAACGAGCCATAGACGTTCAGGATGAGCGCGAAGAGGCCGACCGCCAGCAGGCCGAACACCGCCAGGATGATTCGGGGGAGCGCGGTGGAGCCGGGCCGGCGGCGCGGATTGGTGCCCCGGGTGCCACGACGCGTCGCGGGTCGCCCGTTGGGCGACGGTGGACGTCGGGTCATCGGGCGGCAGGGTAGCACGGACGCCCGCGCGGCGAGCGCCGGCCGCAGGCTCGCCGCCGAGCACAGGTTCGTATACTCGGGTCCCGATGCAAGAGAGAACGCGCGTCCTCGACGACCTCGAATGGCGCGGCATGATCGCCCACAGCACCGATCTCGACGCGCTGCGTGCCGCGATGGCGGCCGGCCCCGTGACCTACTACGGCGGTTTCGACCCGACCGCGCCGAGCCTCCATTTCGGCAACCTGGTGCTGCTGGTGACCATGCGCCGGCTCCAGCTGGCGGGGCATACGCCGATCGGCCTCGTCGGCGGCGCGACAGGCCTCGTCGGCGACCCGAGCGGTCGCACCACCGAGCGCACCCTGAACGACCCCGAGGTGATCGCCGGCTGGGTCGAGCGGATCAGGTCCCAGGTCGAGCGCTACCTCGACTTCGACGGGCCCAACGCGGCCGTGATCGTCAACAACCTCGACTGGACCGCGAAGATGTCGGCAATCGACTGGCTCCGCGACATCGGGAAGCACTTCAGCGTCAGCCGCATGCTGGCAAAGGAGTCCGTCAGCGCGCGCCTCGAGGCCGGCGGCATCAGCTACACGGAGTTCAGCTACCAGGTCATGCAGGCGGTCGACTTCCTCGAGCTGTATCGGCGCCACGGCTGCACCCTGCAGCTCGGCGGCAGTGACCAGTGGGGAAACCTCACCGCCGGCGTCGGACCTGATCCGGCGCGTCGAGGGCGCCACCGCCCACGCGCTCGCAACGCCGCTCATCACGCGGCCCGACGGCGAGAAGTTCGGCAAGAGCGAGGGCTCGACGCTGTGGCTCGACCCCGAGCTGACCTCGCCGTTCGCGTTCTACCAGTGGTTCCTCAACGTCGACGACAGCGTCGTCGGGACGTACCTGCGCGTCTTCAGCTTCCGCTCGCACGACGAGATCGAGTCGCTCGAGTCGGAGGTCGTCGCCCATCCGGAGTCGCGGGCCGCGCAGCGAGCCCTGGCGGCGGAGGTCACCGAGCTCGTCCACGGGGCCGATGCGACGCGCGCCGCCATCTCCGCATCGGAGGCGCTCTTCGGCGGCGGTGACCTGCGCAGCCTCGACGCGGCCACGCTGGAGGCGGCCTTCGCCGATCTGCCGCGGGCGTCCCTCGCGGCGTCGAACGGGCTGCCGCCGGTGCTCGACCTGTTCGTTGAGTCCGGGCTCTCCGAGAGCCGCGGGCAGGCGCGGCGCGTCCTCGGCGAGGGTGGTGCCTACGTCAACAACGTGCGCGTCGCCGATCCCGCCGCGGTGCCGGACCGATCGGACCTGCTGGCCGGACGGTGGCTGCTGCTGCGGCGCGGGAAGCGCCATCTCGCCGTCGCGGAGGTCACCGACTGATGGGTCTCGCCTTCCTGACCGGCGCCGTTGCCAGCGGATTCACCGCCGCCGGGCTCACCGCGCTCCTGATCTGGATCGCCACCGTGCTGGCAGGCTCGTCCGATCCGTGGTCGATCGCGCCATGGCTGGTGACGTTGGTGGCCGCGCTGGTGGCGGTCGCCACCTACGTCGCCGAGGGGATCGTCCACCGCCGATCGCTCGCCCGCAAGCGCTCCACCGGCGAGCCCTGGGCGTACCGCGAGGGCTGACCCGCGCTCAGTGGCCGCGCTCCGCTCCGTGGCCGTTGCTCGAGGCATCCGCGACCACCTTGTCGGCGATGTTGTGCGGGACCTCGGCATAGTGGTCGACCTTCCAGCTGAAGCGGCCGCGGCCCTGGGTGATCGAGCGCAGCTCGGTGGCGTAATGGAACATCTCGGCCTGCGGGACCTGCGCCTTGAGATGCTGCAGGCCCTCGGCCGAGTCCATTCCCAGCACGTGGCCGCGCTTCGAGGTGATCTGGCCCATCACGTCGCCCATGAACTCGTCGGGAACGACCACGTCGACCTCGAGGATCGGCTCCAGCAGCGCCGGTGACGCGCTGTCGAAGGCCTTCTTCAGCGCCTGGCTGGCCGCGACCTTGAACGCCATCTCGGAGCTGTCGACCGTGTGGTACGAGCCGTCGACCAGCGTTGCCTGCAGGTCGACGACCGGGTAGCCGGCCAGCACACCCTCGGCCATCGCCTCGCGCAGCCCCTTCTCGACGGCGGGGATGTACTGCTTCGGCACCACGCCGCCGACGATCTTGTTGCCGAACTGGAACCCGGTGCCCATCTCGGCCGGCTCGAACTCGATCACCACGTGGCCGTACTGGCCATGGCCGCCGGTCTGTCGCTTGTACTTGTTGTCGATCCGCGCCGCCTGCCGGATCGTCTCGCGATACGGGACGCGAGGAGTCTCGGTTCGGACCGCCGCGCCGAACTTGCGCTTCAGGCGATCCACGATGACGTCCACGTGCGCGTCGCCCATGGCCGTCAGGATCGTCTCGCCGGTGCCTTCCTCCCGGCGGATCAGCACGCACGGGTCCTCCTCGGCGAGCCGATGGAGCGCCTGGCCGAGCTTGTCGAGATCGGCCTTCGACTCCGGCTCGATGGCGACCTGCAGCGACGGCGCCGGGAAGGCGAGCGGCGCGAGCTGGACAGCGCCCGACCGGTCGGCGACGAGCGTGTCGCCGGCAGCGGTCGAGGTCAGCTTTGCCACGGCGGCGATGTCGCCGGGGCCGACCTTCGCCAGGGTATCGGTGTCCTTGCCCTGGACCGAGAGGAGGTTGCCGATGCGCTCCTCCTCCTTGCGCGAGGCGTTGTAGACGTGACCCTGCCCGTTGAGCGTGCCGGAGACGACCCGGAAGTAGGTCAGCCGTCCGACGAACGGGTCGGCGGTGGCCTTGAAGACCTGGGCGATGAAGGGTCCGTTCGGATCGGGCGAGATCTCCTTCCCGTCGGCGGTGGTGCGGGTGCCCACCTCGGCGGGGGATGGGATGTGCTTGGCGATCATGCTGATCAGCTCGCGGACGCCGATGTTCTGCGTCGCGGATCCGACGAAGACCGGCACCACGCTGCCCTCGCGCGTGCCCTTGTGGAGGGCGGCCTCGATCTCGGCATCGGTGAACGCCTGGCCCTCGAGGTACTTCTCCATCAGCTCGTCGGACGCCTCGGCCGCGGCCTCGACCAGTGCGTCGCGGCGCGAGTGCTCGATCCCCTCGAGCTCCTCCGGGATGGGTACCTCCTTCGGCGTGCCGTTCTCGTAGACGTTGGCGTGCTCCTCGATCACGTCCACGTAGCCGCGGAACGTCTCCGCGGAGCCGATCGGGCAGGTAGACGGGGGCGATCTTCGGACCGAATCGCGCCTTGAGCTGATCGAGCGTGGCGTCGTAGTTCGCGTTCTCGCGGTCCATCTTGTTGACGAAGATCATTCGCGGGAGGCCGCGGGCGTCGGCGAGCCTCCAGACCTCCTCGGTGCCGACCTCGACCCCGGCGGAGGCGTCGATGACCACGATCGCGGCGTCGACGGCGGCCAGCGCCTCCACGACATCGGCCTGGAAGTCGGCGTAGCCGGGAGTGTCGACGATCGTGATGCGCACCCCATCGTGCTCGATCGAGCCGATGGCGAGGTTGATGCTCTGGTTGCGCTTCTGCTCGTCGGGATCCCAGTCCAGGGCGGTGGTGCCCGCCTCGACGGTCCCGAGGCGTGAGATCGCGCCGGCGTCGAAGAGCATCGCCTCAGCGAGGCTCGTCTTGCCGGCGCCACCGTGGGAGATGAGAGCGACGTTCCGGATCTTGTCGGGGGTGGTCGGCTTCATCGGTGCTCCTTGCGCATGCTCGTGCCGGAGTCGCCGAGGCCGATGGAGCCGCCTCGGGCGGTCGGTGGCGTTTGTGGGAGCGCCATTATAGGAGCGCGCCTTGCAAGGGTAGGGACCCGATGTTCGACCGCCTGGTCGCCCACGTCGACTACGTCACCGACCCCGAACCGTCGCCGGACCCGATCGGCTTCCTGCTCGATGCGCTTGCGCAGCCGGGCTCGGCGCTGCTGCTCGCGATCGGCCTCGGTGCCGCGCTCCTGGCCGTCGTTGGCCTGGGCGCGATGGCGGCCGCTCGAGGCGGCACGCGTCAGGTTCATCGAACGCGCCGGCGGCTACGTCGAGTACCTGCCGTGGATGGTGCGACTGTCGGTGGGCCTCGTCGTCATCGGCGCGGGTCTCTCTCGCGTGCGCTTCATGCCGACGCTCGAGTCGGGCAGCCTGTTCGGGCTCCTGCTGACGGGGACCGGGTTCCTCATCCTGCTCGGCCTGGCGGTCCGGCCGGCCGCGCTGCTCGCCCTCGGGGCATACGTGGTCACCCTGTTCGACCATCCCGAGCTGGTGATGATGCTCGACGTGGGCGGTGCGCTCGCTGTGATCGCCATCCTGGGTCCGGGCCGTCCGTCGCTCGACGACCTGCTGCGCGCCGCGTTCCCGCGCGGGCCCGGGGCGCGCGCGGCGACTGAGAACCTGGCCCCGGACCGCTATGACGACCTCGTGCCGCTGCTGGTGCGGCTCGGCCTGGGCGGCGCCTTCATTGCATCGGGCATCGTCGACAAGCTGCTCATCTACGACCAGGCGCTCGCGGCGGTCGATCAGTACCAGCTGACGTCGCTTGTGCCGGTGTCGCCGGAGCTCTGGGTCGTGGGAGCCGCGATCGTGGAGACGGCCCTTGGCGTGGCCATCGTGCTGGGCGTGCTGACACGCTTCGCGGCCATCGTCGGCTTCGCCGCGCTGACGCAAGCGCTCTTTGCGCTGCCGGACGACCCGGTGATCGCCCACGTCTGCCTGTTCGGCCTGTGTTCGGTGCTGGTGGTGCTCGGCGCCGGCCGCTGGAGCGTGGACCGCGTGCTGCTGGCGCCGCTGGGGGAGCGCATTCGCAGGGCGGGCTGACCCGTTTGGTAGAATTCGCGCTCGCATTCAGCACGACAATTGCCCGCGCGTGCCCGCGGGCAGGAGGATCCATGTCCGGCCACAGCAAGTGGTCACAGATCAAGCGGCAGAAGGGCGCGAACGACGCGAAACGCGGCGCGCTCTTCACGAAGCTTGCCCGCGAGATCATCACCGCAGCGCGCCAGGGTGGGGGAGACCAGGACGCGAACTACCGGCTCCGCATGGCCGTCGACAAGGCCAAGGCCAACTCGATGCCGGCTGAGAACATCAAGCGCGCCATCGAGCGCGCGAGCGGCAGCGGAGCCGATGCCGAGCAGTACGAGGAGGTCACCTACGAGGGCCTCGGGCCGGCCAACGTCGCGGTGATCGTGGCTGCCATGACCGACAACCGGAACCGGACGGCGTCGGAGATCCGCAGCGTCTTCAGCAAGGCCGGCGGTTCGCTCTCGACCGTCGGCTGGCAGTTCGAGCAGAAGGGGATCATCAGCCTGCCCGCTGAACGGGAAGGACCCCGACGAGGTGACCCTGGCGGCGATCGATGCCGGTGCCTCCGACGTCGGCGCACCGGATGCCGGCGCGATCATCGTGACCACCGAGCCGGCCGACCTCGAGTCGGTGCGGCGCAGCCTCGCCGAGGGCGGCTTCGAGGCCGATTCGGCCGAGCTGTCGATGGAGCCGACCACCAAGGTCGAGATCGGCGACGAGAAGACCGCCAAGCAGGTGCTGCTGTTCATGGAGCGGCTCGAGGATCTCGACGACGTCCAGAACGTGTACGCCAACTTCGACATCCCCGCCGACCTGATGGAGCAGCTCGAAGCCCAGGTCGTCTAAGCGGCGAGCTCCTGAAGCGCTGGGACGACCTCGCGGCCGATGAGCTCCAGGTGCCGGACGTCCCAGACCTCCGGCATGTTGACGATGAGGTGCTCGACGCCGGCTGCTGCCTGGGCGCGCGCTCGTGCGACGACGTCGGCGGCCGTCATCCGGCCCGGCCGCAGGTCGACCTCGTCGAGCGCGGTGATCTCGATCTCGCGCACGTCTCGCCCGAGGTCCTCGCAGTGGGCCCGCAGGACCGCCAGCTTGGCGCGGATCTCGTCCGGCTCCAGCACCAGGAAGTTGCAGGCGTCGCCGTAACGGGCGACCAGGCGAAGGGTGCGGCGCTCGCCATTGCCGCCGATCATGATCGGGGGATGGGGCCGCGAGACCGGTTGGGGCCGGATGATCGGTTCGGCGAGGGTGGCGAAGCGGCCGGCAAAGGAGGCTCGATCGTCCGCCCACAGCTGATGGGCGATCCGAAGGGTCTCCTCGAGGCGCGCGAAGCGCTCTCGACGGTCGGGCCAGGCGATGCCCAGCCCACGGGCTTCGCGCTCGTACCAGCCGGCGCCGATGCCGAAGGTGAGCCTGCCCGCCCGACAGGACGTCGACGGTGGTCGCCGTCTTCACCAGCAGGCCGGGCTCGCGGAACAGCGCGCATCCGACCAATGCCCCGAGGCGCAGGCGGTTGGTGACGCCGGACAGGAAGCCGAGGGTTGCGTAGGCCTCGAGCATCGGCTCGTCCGGCCCGCCCCAACCGGTATCGGCGGGAAGCTGAAAGAGGTGGTCCATCACCCACAGCGAGTCGAATCCGGCGGCCTCCGCCGCCTGGGCGATCTCGCGGAGCTCGGAGCGCAGCCGCGGCGTGCCACCGGGGTAGGTGAACGACGGGAGCTGAAGCCCGAGGCGCACCGCGTCAGCCCTCGGTGCCGGTCCGGCGCCTTCGTGGACGAGCGGGCGACCTCGACGCCGCGGACGGACCAGTCGCGGCGCCGAGGTACCCGCTGAGCAATGCGCCGACGTCCGGCACGGTCTCGGTGCGGAGCCGATAGCGCTTCTGTCCAACGCCGACGGCGACCAGGCCGGCCGAGCGAAGGACGATCATGTGGTGGTGCATCGTGGTCTTGGCGACGCCGAACATGTCCGCCAGCTCCATGAGCGTCTTCTCGCCGTCGGAGAGCGCGCGCAGGATGCGCAGCCGCTTCTCGTCGCCGAGCGCCTTCGACAGGCGCACGAGACGCAGCGGGGGAGAGTCGGCATCGGCGGAGACGCTCTCGTCGGCCACCGGGTAGATGATGATCAGGGCCTCGCCGAGCTCGAGGTAGGAGACGAGCGGCCGGTTCACGAAGCTCGGCACCATCACCACGCGGTCGATGCCGGGACGCGGCGCGAACTCGACGCCGTTCGTGGCGGTCGTCACGAACTGGTCGATCGGCAGCTCGCGCAGGAGGTCCCGCTTGACCTCCGCATCGCGCTCGAGGATCGGCGTGATCGTCAGCGACTCCGGCTTCCAGACTCGCTCCGCCCACAGCTCGAGGACCTCGATCAGCTCGCGCTTGTAGCCCTCGGCGTCGATGGTGAGGACGCGGCGCAGATAGTCGGTCCACGGCTCCCACTCGGGATGCGAGGTTCGGAGGAACTCGGCCTGGGCATCGGCGTCACCGGCGACGGCGGCGCGGATCACGCTCGGCGGCGTCGTGCGGCGCGTCTCGCGCGCGTAGAACTGCACGAGGTGGAGCCGGATCTCGTCGGCATCGGTCTGGCGCAGGTGCTTGAGGAAGGCCGGGACGTCACGCGGCGTCGGCGTGTCGTAGACGAGGCCCATCAGGTGAATGAAGGTGTCGGAGTCGCCGTGCGAGACGGACTCGATGCGTTCGAGCAGGTCATCGCCGGCTCGACGGCGAGCCTCCGCGACCCATTCAGGGCCGATCTCGTACGTGTCGGCCTCACCGGTGTCGAACGTGGTGACGAGCGATTCGAGCAGCTCGTACGCAGGCGACACGTCGATGGTCACGACGGGCGGGGTGCCGGGGCGACGGGTAGGCGCCATCGGTCAGTCCTCCGGTTGTGTGGTCAGGCGGCGCGTCGGAGTGCCGAGGGCGGAGCGGGTCACCTCGACCCGCTCGCCGCTCAGCGTGCTTCCGGCAGCGATCATCGCGTGACCGATCCGAACGCGCAACGCGACGGGTGGCGACGCCGGTCGCCGGGTCGGAGGCGTTCGGAGCTGCGTCTGGCGGTCCCGAATCAGTGAATCGAGGACGCCAGGGTTCGGTGTGAGCATCATTGTTCTATCACGATCCCTTCGTCCAATCAGGTTGCATGTCGTCCGATAACATTCGAACTACGCGCATCGTACGAGATAGTTCGAACGATGTCAACCCCTTCGGACGAGATGCTTACGAACGCGTGTGATGGTCCCGGGTGGCTACCATGGCCGGGTGATCACGCTCGGAATCGACCCCGGAACGGCCATCTGCGGCTTCGGCGTGGTCGAGCTCCGCGACGGCGAGGTGCGCATGGTCGACGCCGGCTGCATCCGCACGCCGGCCGACGCGACGGACGCCGAGCGGCTCAAGCAGCTCCACGGGGCGCTGCGGCACGCTCATCGGCGAGCATCGGCCCGAGCGCGTCGGGATCGAGCGCCTCTTCTTCCAGCGCAACGTGCAGACGGCGATGGCGGTCGGCCAGGCGCGAGGCGTCGCGCTGCTCGCGGCCGCGGAGGCGAACGTCCCGATCGACGAGCCGACCCCGAACGAGGTGAAGCAGACGGTCTGCGGCAACGGCTCGGCCGACAAGGCCCAGGTGGCGGCGATGGTCGAGCGGCTCCTCGAGCGTGTCGCTCGCCGGCGTTCCGGACGACGCCACGGACGCGCTCGCGATCGCCATCGGCTGCGCCTATCGGGCGGCGTCCGAGCCCCGGGCGGTGCATCGGTTGATCGGGTCGGTGCGCGGGCCGGTGACGCACGTCGGCCAGGACTACGCGCTCGTCGAGGTCGGAGGCATCGGCTATCGGGTGGTGGCCGGCCCTGCGCTGCTCGCCAGGCTGCGCGTCGGCACGGAGGCATCGGTCTACACCCACCACCTCGTCCGGGAGGACCAGCAGGCGCTCTTCGGCTTCGCCACGACCGAGGAGCTCGCCTTCTTCGAGCTGCTGCATGACCGTCTCGCAGGTCGGCCCTCGGCTGGCGCTGGCCATCACGGCCGCGCATCCGGTGACGCGGCTCCAGCTTGCGATCGTGACCGATGACGTCGACGTCTACACCAGCGTCTCCGGGGTAGGCCGCAAGACCGCGCAGCGCATCATCCTGGAGCTCAAGGAGAAGGTGCACGCGGCCGGCATCGCCGCGGGTGGCCCCAGCTCAACCGATTCCGACGTCGCGGCGGCACTCGAGTCGCTCGGCTACTCGGCGAGCGAGGCGCGCCGGGCCGCGGGCGCGGTGGCCGGCGCGGGCGGGGAGCTCGACATCCGCATCAAGGCGGCGCTCCAGGAGCTCGCGCGCAGCCGATGAGCTCGCCGGCCGACCGCTGGAGCGACCCGACGGTCGCCGAGCAGATCCTTCGCTCGTATCGGGTCTGGGCCGTCGTCGGCCTCTCGTCCCGTCCGTGGCGCGCGTCGTTCGGTGTCTCGCGCTACCTGCTGAGCCAGGGGTACGACATCGTGCCGATCCACCCGAACGAGAAGCTCGTCCACGGCAAGCCGGTCTACCCGGACCTCCTGTCGGTCCCGCCCGACCTGCGCGCGCGGATCGAGGTGGTCGACCTCTTCCGGCGCTCCGAGCTCGTGCTGCCGCACGTCGAGGAGGCGATCGCCATCGGCGCGAAGGCCGTCTGGATGCAGCTGGAGCGTCTGGAACGAGGAGGCCGCGCTGCTCGCGGAGGAGGCCGGGCTGCTGGTGGTCATGAACCGATGCCCGGCGATCGATCACCCGGCCATGATCGGCGCCGGCACCGATGCCTGAGCCGCGCATCCGTCGAGCTCGCCCCGACGAGGCCGATGCGCTGAGCGCCCTCGCCGCGCGCTCGAAGGCGCACTGGGGATACGACGCCGCCTTCCTGGAGCGGGTGCGAGACGCGATGACGCTCCGTGCCGAAGACGTCGGCCGCCACGAGGTCTGGGTCCTGGAGTCCTCGTCCGGCGACGCCGATCGGCTACCACCGCGTGATCCCGGGCG
The DNA here is from genome assembly GCA_963789435.1 of uncultured Chloroflexia bacterium. Lineage (GTDB taxonomy): Bacteria > Chloroflexota > Limnocylindria > QHBO01 > QHBO01 > JACDBZ01. Next base: position 171,216 of record CAWBKO010000001.1, on the reverse strand, counting down.
ACCCGGCGGAGCTGGAGGACCTGTGGGTGGAGCCGTCCGCCATCGGATCTGGCGCCGGTCGTCGCCTGTTCGAGCATGCGCTGGAGGTTGCGAGCAGTGGTGCGTCGCCCGAGATCGACGCCGACCGAACGCGGTCGGCTTCTACGAGCGGATGGGCGCCGTCCGATCGGCGAGACCCTCGAAGCTGATCCCGGCCGTCGCTGCCGGGCTGCGGATCCTGCTCGACCCCGCCCGATAATTCGGCGGCTCCGGGGACGGACGCCTGGCCACGTCCGGCAATCGAGCGATGATCTCGGTCGCTCGTACGGCGTGCACGCCGCCCCGGCGGCGATCTAGCTGCCGAGGCGGATCGCGGAATATCGGCCGCATGCCGCGTACCACGCTGCCGATGCCCGGGAACGTCGAAGTATCCTACGCGGATCGCGGGTTCAGTCGCGACGGAGGACGAGGCCGATGTGGCCGAACGGCGGGCGCGGATCGCTGTACGTCTTCACGCGCGGATCCTCGCTCGACTCGGCGACGAGGTCCCAGAGCCGGTTCTGGGCGTCGAAGCTGACCTCCGCCAGCTGCGGCCATCGCTGGAGCATCCGCTCGCCGATCTCGTTGACGAGGTGCTGGATGGACAGGCTGACGAACTCGTGGAAGACGGCGACGGCCAGGTCGGCGACCTGCTCGGCTGGCCACGTAGCGGGCGGGGTCGGCCAGCACGGCGTGCTGACGCATCGGCGTATCGCCAGCCGATGTCGCACCAGATGTAGAGCGGCCGATCCGGGCGCTCGGGCAGGGTCGTGTGCTCGTCGCGGGCGAAGTCGGCGAACGCCGAGCCGGTGATCTTGATGAGCTGGAGCTCGCGGCGGCCGGACTCGTGGTCGGTGATGCGGACCGAGCCGTCCTCGTCGCGAGCGAGGTCCAGGCTGGGCCGAGCCGTGGTCGCATCGGTCGCGGCTGAACAGGCGATCCGATGCCTCGAAGCCGTCGCCGTCGTCGGCGGGAACGACCGCGGCGGGGAACGGGAGGTCGCGGCCGAGCATCGTGAGGCGCTCCATGTGCGGGTAGGTGTCGAGGAAGGCGGTACCCACCTCGAGCAGCCACTCCTCGAGCGTCGCGGGCGCGGGCGCGCAGCGAGACCGCGTGGATGAAGTTCTTCATGGTGTCGGTGGCGACCACCAGGCGGTTGTCGCCCTTGGTGTAGGCGTCGAGGAAGACCTCGCCGCGCACGACCACCTCGATCTCGGCGGCCGTCAGCGTGTTGTCGCGGCCGGTGAACGGCGACTCGGGGATCGGCGTGACGCCGGTCAGCGGCTCGGCATGGGTGCGATAGACCTTGACGTCCGCCTTGCCGTAGGTGATCTCGTGCCTCACGCGTCACGCCTCGCCGTCCGGCGCCCCGAACAGCTCGGTGGCGGCCCGTCGGATCTCCGCGTCGACCGCTTCACGGTCGTCCGCCGCCGACTCCCAGCGCCCGACAAGGTCGCGGAACTGTGCGTTGGCCGGAGACCGTCGCGATCCGTCGCGCGCCGTCGATCGGCTGGCTCACCTCGCCGAGGATCGAGGCGGCGGCATGCAGCGCCAGCAGCTGTCCTGCCTGGCCCTGGTCCCAGCCCGCCGAGCCCGATCTCGCCCATCAGCCGCTCCACGACCGGCACCAACGTCGGTGCCCCTCGTCCTGGTTCGGCAAGCGAGAGCGCGAGCAGAGCGGGGGACTCGACCCCCTCCTCGATGAGCCGATGCGTCGCGCGAACCAGCCCGTCGCGGTCGATCTCGCCGACCATCCAGCGCGAGATCTCGAGCGCGATCGCCTCGCGCAGCTCCTCGCGCAGCGGCCGCGGACCGCGCAGACCGTCCATCCGATCGGACGCGATGAGGACGACGTCGTCGAGGCCGCGACGCAGCTCCTCGTCACGGTCGGCGTGGAGCTGCCCGCTCGAGGAGCGGGATGATGTCGGCGCGAGGGCGACCGGCCACGAACACGACGAAGCGGAAGCCGAACAGCGACTCGTAGGCCTCGTTCAGCGCCGTGAGCTCCTCGCCGACCCATGCGTCGTCCCTGCCCGCCGGCGCATCGATCGCCCTGCTCGCGGCGGGAGAGATCCGAGAGGGCGGCGGGATCGGCACCGATGCGCGGATGGGAGTTCAGCAGCTCGACCTGCTCCTCCTCCGGCATCTCGCGCGCGGTGGCGCGCGCGGCGTCGATCAGCTCGTCCTCCGACTCGAAGGGCCGGGCGTCGGCAAGGCGGCGCACGAAGCGGGGAGCGCCCTCGAAGAGCCGCTCGAGCGACGCGACGAAGCCGTCGGCGTCGAGCGCGTTGAGCTCCTCGATCGTCTTCATGTGGCGCTCAGGTGCCGCGATAGGCGCTCATCCCGAACGGGCTGAGCAGCAGCGGCACGTGATACGAGCGCGCCGTATCGGAGATGCGCAGGGCGAGCGCGGCGCTCTGGAAGAAGGCATCCGGATCGTCGGCATAGCCGCCGAGGTCGAAGGCGAGCTGGTAGTCGCCTTCGCTGAGCTCGCCACCGTCAAGGAGGTCGCGGATCCGGCCGTCGTCATCGGTCTGAAGGTCCGAGATGAGCTCCGGTGTGCCGCCGTCGGCAAGGTGGAAGAGGGCGACCCCCACCCCGGCAGCGGGGCTCCCGCTCGCGAGGTCAAGGACGTGAGTACTGATCGTTGGACGCGCGTCCGCCATGGGGCCCTCCGCTATTGTCGATCCATCATGCCCGATGCACCCTCCGTGCGCACCGCGCGCTTCGACATCCTGCCGAGACGTCGGGCGCACCGAGCGTATGCTGCGCCGCATGGCTGATCTCAAGATCCGGGTGGGGGATGCGGCGTTCTCCGCGCGCTGGGAGCCGAACGCCCCGCTGACGCGGCAAGCTCTCCTGCCCTGGCTCCCCATCCGCTCGAGGCTGATCCATTGCAAGTGGAGCGGCGAGTCGACCTGGATCCCGTTCGGCGAGGAACGGCCCGACGTCGGGTACGAGAACCACACCGCGCACCCGGCACCCGGCGACCTGCTGATCTACACCGGCGAGATCAGCGAGTGCGAGATCCTCTTCCCGTACGGCGCGTGCAGCTTCAGCTCGCGAGTCGGCCCGCTGGCCGGAAACCACTTCGCGACGCTCATCCCCGACGAGGGCTGGCTCGACCGGTTGCGCGAGGTCGGGCGCCGCGTCCTCTGGGAGGGCGCCCAGGAGATCGAGATCAGCGAGGAGGCCTGAGCTGGCCGACCTCGTGATCCGCGGCGGCACCATCGTGACCGCCGCTGGCTCCCAGACCGGTGACGTGGCCGTGCGCGAGGGCCGGATCGAGGCCGTCGGACCCGATTTGGCCGTGGACGGCGCCCGCGTCATGGACGCCGGCGGCATGCTCGTGCTGCCCGGCGTCATCGACGTCCACACCCACCTTCGGCTTCCCGATGCCGAGCATCCCGATCGGTTCCGGCAGGACACCATGGCCGCCGCGCACGGCGGCACCACCACGGTCCTGACGTTCAACAACCCCGGCACGGGCATCACCGATGCGGGGCGCGCGTTCGCTGCTGCGCGGGCTCGCACGAGTTCCGCTCGCGGACGGACGGCGAGTCGCCGATCGACTTCGGGCTGTGCGCGGTGGTCAGCGGTCAGCAGGACGACCCGATCGGTGAGCTGCCGGCCCTCATCGACGCTGGCGTCCCGACCTTCAAGGCATTCATGGTCTACGACTTCCGGCTCGCCGATGACGACCTGCTCGCTGCGATGCGCACGGCCGCCCGGCACGGCGGCATGCTCCAGGTCCACTGCGAGGAGCCGGCGCTCATCGACCCGCTCGTTGCCGATGCCCTGCGCGATGGCCACACCGCGTGCCGCTACCACGCACTGACCCGGCCGTCGGCCGCGGAGGGCGCGGCCACCCGCAAGGCGATCGAGATGGCACGACGCGCGGACGCTCCGCTCTATGTCGTCCACCTGAGCTGCGACGAGGCCCTGGACGCGGTGGCTGAGGCGAAGCAGCGCGGACAACCGGTCTATGCCGAGACCTGTCCCCACTACCTGACCTTCACCGATGCGGCCTATGACGATCCCGACGAGGCCGAGGTGATCAAGCGCGTCATCTCGCCGCCGCTCCGGACAGCGGCCGACGTTGACGCCCTGTGGGCCGGCCTGCGGGATGGGGTACTCGACGTCGTCGGCAGCGATCACGTCCCCGATCGGCTGGACACCGAGAAGCGAGTGCCCGCTCCGCCCTTCCCGGAGATCAGCAACGGGGGGCCGGGGATCGAGACGCTCCTCGCCGTCCTGTACTCGGAAGGCGTCGCAAAGGGTCGCATCACGATCGAGCGGCTCGTCGAGGTGCTGGCGACCGCCCCCGCGCGACGGTTCGGCCTGCCGTCCAAGGGAGCAATCGAGGTCGGGCCGGGACGCCGATCTCGTGATCTGGGATCCGGCCGCGCGTCGGACGCTGCGCCAGGCGGACCTGCATCACACCAGCGACTACACGCCGTACGAGGGGATGGCCGTGCGGGAGCAATCGTGGACGTGATCGTGCGCGGCCGCTCGCCGGGAGAGTCGCCGGGGCGGTTCCTGGAGCGCCGGCTGTGAGGAGATGAGGCAACCGATCGGCATCCGCGGGCGTCCGGGCGGCATGCGATGGCCCACGTTCCGTCCTTCTTGCGCTGATCCTCGCGGCCTGCGGTGCCGACCAGGGCGCTCCGAGCGTTCCGCCCGCGTCCGGCGGGGCGGTGGTCGGCGACTGGGTGCTCACGGGTGGCTCGATCGATGGCGATGACGCTCCGGTCCTGGCCGACCACCGCATCACGATGACGATCACCGGCAGCCGGATCGGCGGATCCGCGGCCTGCAACACGTACGGCGGCGAGATCACGATGGGCGCCGACGGGCTGCATCTCGACAACCTGGCGCAGACCGCGATGGCCTGCGTGGAGCCGGCGGCGATGGCCGCGGAGGCCGCCTACATGGCGGCCCTGGCGCGGGTCCGTGAGATCGTCCGCGAGGGCGACGAGCTGGTCGCGCGCGGCGACGGGGTCGAGCTGCGCTTCGCGGCCCTCGCCCCGCCGCCGACGGCCGAGCTCGTCGGCATCGACCTGGGTGCTCGAAACGGTGCTCGTCGGGGACATCGCGGCCTCGCCAATGGGGGAGCCGGCGACGCTCGAGCTGAGCGAGGACGGGACGTTCACTGGCTCGACCGGCTGCCGCACCTTCTCCGGTGAGTGGATCGAACAGGGTGACCAGATTCAGGCACCGTCATGGGCCATGGACGAGACAACGTGCCCGGCAGAGCTCAGCGCCCAGGACGACCACGTCGTCAGCGTCATCGGCGACGGTTTCATCCCCACGATCGAGGGCGATTTGCTGACGCTGATGGATCCCGGAGGGATCGGCCTGGTCTACCGCGCCGAGGACTGATCGCCACGGTGGTGTACCCTGAGTCCCTGATCAGATCAACCACCCGACTGTCCCGACGCAGCTCAGGCGACCTGCGCGCCATCCGCCATGCGACGACCCGCATCGAGGAGCTGAGCGCGCAGCTCGACGGGGAGTTGGCGCGCGAATTGCGCCCCGAAGAGCAGCTGCGCCTGCTGCGTCAGACGACCAGTCAGATCACGCGGACGGCCAACGACGCCATCCAGGCCTATCGACGCTTGACGGAAGGGCTGCGGGTCGAGTCGGAGCGCAACGATACCGATCCGGCGGAAGCGGCACGTACGGCCCAGGCGATCTCGGACGCGCGAGGCGAGATGCTGACTGCCCTGGAAGTGGCCAGCCGCCGCTATCCGTGGGCGAAGCCGTGGAGGCCCGACGACACCGGCGACGTACCGGACGAGGTGCTCCCGGACGCCAAACGACCCGGCGAGTAAACCCGCCGGGTCGTTCGATGCGTAGCCGTCGCGGTTAGCGGCGGAAGCAGTCGCTGCAGTAGACCGGCTTGGTGCCGGTGGGCCGGAACGGAACGCGAGCTTCCTTGCCACAGCTGTCGCAGGTGGCGCTGAACATCTCGCGAGGACGGTCGCTATAGCCACCGCCTCCATATCCGCCGCCGCCGCCGCTGCTGTAGCCACCGGTGCTCTCGCCGCGGGCCGCCTTCTTGGCGGCGCGGCAGGCCGGACACCGGCGCGGCTCGCTGAACTGACGATCGGCGTAGAACTGCTGGTCGCTCGCGGTGAACGAGAATTCCATTCCGCAGTCGACGCACGTCAGCGTCTTGTCCTGGTAGGTCAACAAAGAGAAACACTCCTTCTGCGCGGCCTCAGCGAGCCATCTCGCCGTAAAGACCGTTGAGAGGAGCGTTGCGTGCTGCCGCGATGTGATGCCCTGAGTGGGCGTTGCTTCTGCGAGCGTAACACGGATCCTGCGGCACGTCACCCCTCATCGGTACCGCTCACGCTTGTGCCCACCCCTACACTCGTGCCCATGACCACGGTGGAGGTCCCGGTGAGCTGGCAGGAGGCGGCTGCCTATTACATGCCCGGCAGCGCGATCATCGTGACGCAGCTCAATCTGACGGTCCGCTGGCTGTACACCGAGCAGCAGATCGTGCTCCCGCTCCGCGAGGTTCTGGCGCTGGATGCGCCCGAGGCTGGAGCCTGCGGCTGATGGGGGACCGGGCCCGCAGCCGGCTCGTCCTGACACCCATCGGCGACGACCCCGAAGTTGGCCTCTGGCTCGCGGCATTCGAGGACGGTCGAGCCGACACGCTCAAGGAGCTCGATGGCATCACGTCGGAGATGGTCGACTGGTACCCCGATGCGCCGCTCAACAGCATCGGCACGCTGCTCTATCACATCGCCCTGATCGAGGCCGCCTGGGTCGTGGAGGAGATCCTCGAGCGCGACGACGAGCCGCCGGAGCTTGCCCAGGTGCTGCCGTGGCCGGACCGCGAGGGTCCGGGCGAGGGCGGTGCGCGCCACCTCTCGCGGATCGATGGGCAGTCGCTCGAGGAGCACGTCGCTCGCCTGGCGACGGTGCGGACATGGGTCCTGGACCAGCTGCGGCCGATGACCAATGACGACTTCCATCGCGTCCGCTCCTTCGAGCGCTATGACGCTGCGCCCGACTGGGTGCTCCATCACCTCCTCCAGCACGAGGCTGAGCACCGCTCGCACATCAGCTGGCTGCGCGACACGTTCCCCGGCCGGTGAGGGGACCCCGGCGTCTCCGAGCACTGGTCGGGCGCTACCTGCCCGAGGGCGCCGCGCTCCTCTCTGTCCTCATCTTCGGCAGCTACCTCCTGGGGCTCGTTCGAGATCGGACGTTCGCTCGCACCTTCGGCGCCGGCTCCGAGCTGGACGCCTACAACGCGGCCTTCGTGCTGCCCGAGCTGCTGCTGGACGTGCTGGTGGAGGCCGGCCTGGCGGCACCGTTCATCCCGATCTTCCTCAGGCTGCGCAGCCAGGGCGACGGTCAGGAGGGGGATCGCTTCGCCCGCACGATCCTGACGGCCGCGGTGACCGTGATGGGCGCGGCGGCAGTCGTCCTGTTCGTCGCAGCCGACGCGACCACGGGACTGATCGCACCGGGCTTCGAGGGCGAGCAGCGAGAGCTCTACGTGTCGCTCTTCCGGGTGATGCTGGTCACGCCGATCCTGTTCGCTGCGTCACTGACGCTGGGCCAGGTGCTCCTCGCCGAGCAACGCTTCTTCTGGTACGGGCTCGCGCCGCTCCTCTACAACGGCGGGATCATCATCGGGACGCTCGTGTTCACCGGCCTGGGGATCTTCGGGCCGGCGATCGGCGCGGTCATCGGCGCAGTCCTGCACCTGGCGAGCCGGTTCGTCGGGCTGCGGTCGAGCCGCTTCCGCATCGGCCTCGGCGGTTCCTTCCGCACTGCATCGGTGCGTGAGTTCGTTCGGCTGATGCTGCCGAAGATGCTGAGCCATCCGGTCGAGCCGATCACGTTCCTCTACTTCACGTCCGTGGCCACGACGCTTGCGGCAGGCAGCGTCACGGCGGTGAGCTTCGCCCGTAACTTCCAGAGCGTGCCGGTCAGCGTCATCGGCGTGGCATTCGCATTGGCTGCGTTTCCGGCGCTGTCGATTGCGCACGCCACCGACGACCGACATGGCTTTCTTCGTGTGCTGCGCACGAACCTGATCAGCATCGGTCTGATCACGACCGCCGCGGCAATCGTCCTCATCGTGATCGGTGAGCTGGCGATTCGGATCCTGCTCGGTGGCGGCCGGTTCGACCAGGAGGACGTCGCGCTCACGGCCTCGGTGCTGGCCGCGTTCGCCATCTCGATCCCATTCGAGAGCCTGACCCACCTCCTCAGCCGGGCGATCTACGCCACCCGGCACACGCTGCTGCAGGTGCTCGCCTCACTGGCGGCGCTGGGCATCACCGTGATCGCCGTCCAGCTCCTGCTTGCCCCGCTCGGCATCATCGCGATTCCGCTTGGCTTCTCGATCGGCCAGGCGGCCAAGGTGGCGCTGTTGGGCGTGGCCCTTGCGATCCGGTTGCGTGGATTCGCAGGCAGCCCCGACCGTGGAGATCTCGAACCCGGCGGGTGATGTCTACGAGTCGAGCGGGATGGTCGGGACCAGGATCACGTACTTCCCATCACGGTCGGGGTAGGCGCCCTCGGGCCGCGTCCAGCCCGGCCCCACCGCTTCGAATCCGGGCGGGCCGGCCCCGGCCGGCCAGTTGCGCTCCATCTCGGCGAGGTCCTCGAAGTTGCCCGGCGGATCGGAATATCCCCAGATGGAGGACGTCCGCGGATGCCACGGGTCGAGGATGTAGAGCCCGCTCACGTTCGCGTCGGCAAACAGGAGGGGATCGGCGTCGGCGCGGTAGCCGGTCATGACCCACGTGTGGGCGCCCCACCACGGGAAGAAGACGACCGGCTTCCGCGTCGCGGAGAGGGCGGTCGCGGCGCCGCGCAGCGCGTCGAGGTGTGACTCGTAGGCGCGGATCTCGTATCCCGGCGCTCCGTACGCGGCGAGGGCCAATGAGACGGCAGCGGGGCCCCAGCCCCCGTTGTGGCTGTCCTCCCACGACTCGAATTCGCCGACGCGGTCGTGAAGCTCGGTCTGGAACTCCGGCGAGGTGTTGCCCAGGCCGAGGATGGTGAGCACCATCTGGGTGCCGGCAACGGCGCAGTCCTTCTCGGTCAGCTGTGAGGCGAAGACCGCCGCGGCGTCCTGGACGAGGTTGACGTCGACGGGTGCCCGAACGAGCGGCGTCGGGGACGGCGTCGCCGAGGGAGCGCTCTCGGGTGTCGGCGTCGCGCGTGGCGTCGCGGACGGGCTCGGTTCGGGCGTGACCACCACGGTGGGGATGGTCGAGCGGTCGGGCGGCGGATCGATGATCGCCTCGACCCGCGCCGCCCAGCGGTCGAACCGCTCGCCCATGCCGAATACGTTGGCACGCACGACGGTGAAGCCGGAGACGAAGAGGATGACCAACGCCATGGCGGCGAGGGCCCAGCGCCGAGGGAGACGGCGCGGAGGCTGGGAGTTCATTGGCGTGGGACGGAGGATGACAGGCGATCGTTGCTTCGGCAACATGGCCGGATGCCGCTCCGTGGTCCGCTCGTGCTCGCAGCGCTCCTGGCGCTCGGAGCTTCGTCGGTCCCGGTCGGCGACCGGGCAGCCGCCGCGACCACCACCAACCTGTCGCAGCGGTACGAGATCACGGCGACCCTCGACGTGGCCGCAGGCAGGCTCGATGCGGTCGAGCAGCTGCATCTCACCAATCGGTCGTCACGCACGATCGACCACGTCAACCTCGCCGTCGTGCCCCGTGCCCTCGGCTACTTCGAGATGACGGAGCCGCTCACCGTGGACGGCGAGGAGGTCGACCCCGAATGGACGACAACCATCAACCTTCACGTTCCGCTCGAGGATCTGGGTGTTGGCGAGACCGTCGAGATCGGCCTGACGTTCGGGCTCACGCTGGCCACCAGCCCGGATGCGTTCAGCGCACGCCTCAGCAGCGAGAACGGCGTGCTCAGCTTCGGGCAGTGGTTCCCGATCCTCTCGACCGAGCACGAGGTCTACGGGCTGGGCGACCCGCAGATCTCCTTCACCGCCGATGCCATCAGCCTCGATCTCGAGACGACGACCCCCCTCGTGCGCGACGCCGTCGCCTGCCCTGGGCTCGTCAGCGCGCCGGACGGCACGGGAACGTCATGGAGCTGCGAAGTGACCGACGTGCGCGACTTCAGCTTCGTCGTGAACCCGCGGTTCCGGCTCACGGAGACCGATGCCGCCGGCACGATCATCCGCGTCTACACGGAGACCGTCTCGGGCGCCGCCACGGCGGAGCTGGCGCGTACGGCGCTCATCGGCCTCGACGAGGCATTTGGCAAATACCCGTGGCCCGACCTCGTGCTGGCGGAGGTGGGAGCGGGCGGCGGCTTCAGCATGGAGTACCCGCGCGCCATCCACCTGACGCGCGGCAAGGTTGCCGACACGTACGTCGTCTACCACGAGGTCGCGCACCAGTGGTTCTACGCCCAGCTCGGCAACGACCAGCAGCGTGAGCCCTGGCTCGACGAGGGCTTCGCCGACTTCAGCGCTCGGTACCTGATGGGCATCGGTCCGGACCAGTGTTCCACCCGCCCGATCGACAGTCCCGTGTTCGCCTGGGAGGCTGGCCCGATCACCGGTGGTGACTGGAGCAGCTGCGACGGGTACTTCCACACCGTGTTCTATCGGACCACCGAGTTCCTGAATGGCCTGCGCGCGGCGATGGGCGATGGCGCCTTCTTCGCGGCGATGCAGCAGTGGGTCGCTGCCAACCGCCTCGGCATGACGACCGCCCGCGGTCTGCTGCTGCACCTGGATGCCGCGACCGATGCGGACCTCGAGCCGATCTATCGCTCCTACCTGACCGATCTCGATGCGACTCTGAACAAGACACCCTCGCGCCTGGCCAAGGCGGTCGGCTGACGCAGCTAGATCGTGGCGGCTCGCTCGGACGGGTCCGGTCGTGCCGGTCGCGCGGTTGCCACCGTTCGCATCGGCGATCCGCTGGAGCTCCTCGAGATGCGCACGAATGTCCGCGACCTCGACCGCCGCCCGCAGGTCCGAGCGAACCAGCCCTGGCGACTCAATCGGTGATTCGCTCGGCGAAGGGGAAGATGCCGATGACGTCGGCTCCGCCGATCGGGTTGGGTCGGTTGATTGGCCAGGCGAGGAGATCGGGGGCGGGCCCGCACAGCCGGCAAGCGTCAACGCGACAAGCAGGCCCGACCAGCGCATGCGAGGACCATGACACGCCTCGCTCCCCACGTCGCGCCGGGCCGATCAATCCTCGTCCTGGACCGCTACGTCTGCTCCAGCACCGACAGGATGTTGCCTGCGGGATCCGTGAACCAGGCGATCGGCGGCCCGTACTCATCGCGCGCGATTCCGCGCTCGTCCTGGTTTGCCATCTCGGCGTACCGCTCGAACGTCACGCCGGCCTCGACGAGGCTGTCAACGGTCGCTTCGATGTCGTCGACCGGGAAGTTGAGAACGGTGAAGGTCGCCGGCTGGTGAGCGTCACCCTTGGGGTAGATCAGCACCGTCTGGCCGCCCGGAAACTTCAGGCTGAGCATCCCGTTCTCCTCGGTGACGTCCAATCCCAGCTTCCCCTCGTAGAACGCTTTCGCCTTCGGGATGTCGTCGGTCGAATAGCCCGAAAACGCGTGGCTGTCCTTGAGCATGGATATCTCCTGTGTGGCGTCGACCCTTGGACCGATGGCGCCAGCGGAACTCATCGGTCGGGTCCGACGGGCTCCTCGAACTGCTGCCAGCGCCAGCGGTCGTCGGTACCGAGCAGGCTGCGCAGGTGGTTGATCTCGCCTGCATGGTAGAAGTCGTGGCCGATGATGGCGGCGACGATCCAGCGCGTCGGGCGCTCCTCGCCCCAATTCGTCATCCGTGGCGCGTCGAGGTCGTCATCGGTCAGCGCCGCAACGTGGTCTCTGAAGGGCCGATGCGCCTGGCGCAGCCAGTCGATCGTCTCCGTCATCGGAGCATCGGTGCCGACCCAGCCCTCGACCTCGGGGGTTCCCCATTGCTTTGTGCCCGGTCCGAACGCGTAGTTGTCGTACATGACCTTGCAGGCCGCGACATGGAGGACCATCGACTCGATCGTGCGGGTCGCGCCGGGTACCGTCGCACGCCATTCCGCATCGGTCACCGTTGCGAGGTTCGTCAGAAGGGCCTGGCTCTCGTTCGATTCCTCGATCCCACGCCCCTCGAACGCCTCGTCGAGCAGATAGAGCAGCGCGTCCACGGCTGGATCGGCCATGCACGGAATTGTAGGCGCGCCGCGAAGACCGCCAGATGAGCGTCGGCTGCGGGAGGCTCTCCCGGCTCCACGCATTGGCGTCATAGAACACGTGTTCTATCGCTCCTCGAGTGAGCTACGTCGACCGCGACATCTTCCGGACGCGGATCGACTGCTCGTGTGGGGCTACGATCAGGATCGGCGAGTACCGCGAGCACATGGTGCGCAGGCACTGCAACGTCAAAGGCTGCTACGAGCGCGCGTTACGGACGGTCTCGTTCGGCTTTCGCGACCCCCAGTTCAGGATCATCGGCGCACCGATGGGCATCTGCCGCCGGCACGAGCAGGCAGTCGGGAAGGGGCGGATGCACCTGATCATCGAGCCGCCGCGCGGCTGACGGCGCGCTGAGCGTGCGAGCCGCAACTTTGGCAAGATCTTGGCATGCGCGTGACACATTCGGAGCGAGGCTGCCTGCAATGGGCGAGCTGACCGACCACCTACGGTCATTCCTGGCCGAGCGCTGGTACGCAGTGCTCGCCACCCAGGATCTGGACGGCGGCATCCGCCTCGCGCCGATCTGGTACCTGGGGAGCCGCTTGTACTTCGCGGTCGTCGTCGAGAAGCCCGCAGGCGAAGAACGTCGAGCGCATCTCCTCCGCCTCGGTCGTGGTCGATGACGGGAGCCGGGGCGGGAGCGCTAGGTCTCCGCGTCGGGGTGAATCCTGCGCCAAGGCGAGGCGCAGTCGATCAACGCCCGCATCGGCGCCGGTACCTCGCGCCGAACGCGCCCGTGGCCCGTCGAAGCTGACCTTCGCGCGACGGAGACGTCACGCTCGGCCGACGCCGACGGGTGGCGGTCGTGGCCGCGCCGATCGTGGACTCGCCGGAGCGGTCGTTCCTGCCGGGGACGCTAGGCGAGCGACTCGGGCTAAGCGCGCAACGTCAGGAACTCCGCGAACTCGTCGGAGAGAACGAGCTCGTCGAGCACGGCGGTCGCATCGTCCCAGGGGAAGTCAGGTAGCGATGAACGGAGGGTGGCAAGCTCCTCGTCTCGGATGGTCACATAGCGCTCGGCCGTCATCGGCTTGCCGTCGTCGAGTGGGACGGAATGCGTTCGCCACTGCCACAGCTGCGAGCGGCTGATCTCCGCGGTGGCGGCATCCTCCATGAGGTTGTTGATGGCCGCTGCGCCGTTGCCGGACAGCCACGAGGCGAGATAGGAGAGGCCGATCGAGACGTTGGCCCGCACGCCGCGCTGGGTCGGGCGACTGCCCGGGATGCGAACGTCGACCAGGTCGCGGGCCGTGACCTCGACCTCGGAACGCAATCGGTCCTTCTGGTTCGGCCGTGAGCCGAGGACGGCGTCGAACACCTCCGCGGCAACGGGGACGAGGTCGGGATGGGCCACCCACGTGCCGTCGAAGCCGTCGGATGACTCGCGCTCCTTGTCATCGCGCACGCGAGCGAGCGCCTTCTCGTTGACCTCCGGGTCGCGGCGCGAGGGGATGAAGGCTGCCATCCCGCCCATGGCGTGCGCCCCTCGGCGATGACACGTCCGCACCAGCGCCTCGGTGTAAGCGCGCATGAAGGGCACGCTCATCGTGATCTCGGATCGGTCGGGCAGGATCATGTCGCCGCGCGATCGGAACTTCTTGATCAGGCTGAAGATGTAGTCCCAGCGGCCGGCGTTGAGGCCGGCGGAGTGCTCGCGCAGCTCCCAGAGGATCTCCTCCATCTCGAAGGCGGCCAGGATCGTCTCGACGAGCACGGTGGCGCGGATGGAGCCCTGCGGGATGCCAAGCCGGTCCTGGGCGTGGACGAAGACGTCGTTCCAGAGGCGCGCCTCGAGGTGCGATTCGAGCTTCGGCAGGTAGAAGTAGGGGCCGGAGCCGCGATGCAGCTGCTCGGCGGCGTTGTGAAAGAGGACGAGACCGAAGTCGAACAGGCTTGCGCTGATCGGCTCGCCGTCGACCAGCAGGTGGGCTTCGTGAAGGTGCCAGCCACGCGGCCGGATGACGAGGGTGGCGATGGTTTCGTCGAGGGCATACGCCTTGTCATCGGTCTGGAAGCTGAGGCGCCGTCGCACGGCCTCGGAGACCGCCCACTGGCCGGTGACCACGTTCTCCCAGGTGGGGGAGAGGGCGTCCTCGAAGTCGCACATGAAGACCCTGGCGCCGCTGTTGAGGGCGTTGATCATCATCTTGGGCTCGGCAGGGCCGGTGATCTCGACCCGGCGATCGTCGAGGTCGGCGGGAGCCGACGTCACCCGCCAGGAGTCATCCTCGCGGACCGATGCCGTCTCGGGCAGGAAGTCGGGAAGCTCGCCGGCGTCGAAGCGAGCCTGGCGCTCCGCCCGCTTCGCCAGCATCTCCAGCCTGCGAGGGTTGAAGGACCGATGCAGGTCTGCGACGAACGAGAGCGCCTCCGGCGTGAGGACGGTTTCCAGGTGCGGGACTCCAGCGCCCGTCAGCTCGATGCCGGCTGGACGATCGTTCATGCCGACGATTGTGCCATCGGTCCCGGTCATGCCGGGCTGCCGTACCACGCCCGGCGAAGCATCGAGGTCACGTAGAAGGCTCCGTGAAACAGCATCGCCGCGTAGGTGAGCAACGCCCACGCCCATCCATCGGCAATGACCGACGAGACGAATAGCGCCGCGGTGGGGATCGTCCATGCGAGCGTTCGGGCCAGCGGATAGTCATTGCGGACGAACAGGTACGTTGAGATGATGGCCATCGACGCGGCGAAGTACGGCACGAGGAGCGGCTCCGCGGCGAAGTAGAGGAGCAGGGCGATGAGGATCCAACCCAGGATCTGGATCCGGCTCGGGTCGTATCGACCGAAGAGCTCCCCGGAGCGGTTGTCCGTCACGGCCCAACGATAGCCGGGCTAGGCTGCGGTGAGACGCGCATGTGGAGGTGATCGATATGGCGGACCAACGCAGCTCGGCGGTCGTACCGATGATTGCGTACGAAGACCCGGCGGCCGCCATCGGCTGGCTGGAGAAGGCATTTGGCTTTCGAGAGCAGGCCGATGAGCGTTACACCGATGAGAACGGCACCATCAGCCACGCGCAGCTGGAGGCAGGGGAGGGCCTTATCATGCTCGCCTCCCCGACGCCCGACTACCAGAGCCCGAAGCGCCATCGCGAGAGTTGCGAGGCCGCCGCGCGCTGGTCGCGCGTCCCCTGGGTGATCGATGGCGTTCAGGTCGAGATCGACGACGTCGATGCACATTACGCTCGGGCCCGCGAAGCCGGGGCGCGGCTCCTCTCCGGGATCCAGGACGAGCCGTTCGGGCGGCTGTACCGAGCGGAGGATCTGGAGGGCCACCGCTGGATGTTCATCCAGCCGACCTGACTACTCCTCGAGGGCGAGCAGCTCGGGGCGGCGTCTGGTCAGCCGTGCCACCCGAGCGATCTCGGTGAGCATCGCCTGCTGCGCATCGGTCCAGCCGGACCGGATTCCGGAGAGGCTGATGTGGCCCTCGACGTCCTGGTCGCCGTCCGGAGTCAGCGCCGGATCGGTCCATCCCTTGCCGCCGTAGCCAAGGAAACGGGTCGGGGTGATGCGGACCGGCTGGCTGTAGGTGCTGACGAAGGTGTCCGTGTCGAGCGCCGCGCGCGCCATGAGGTCGGCGTACTTCTCGAACATGGTTGGACGGATGACTTCGGCGGTCGGGTTGGCGATGACGGCGGCGGTCCCCTCGACGAGCTCCACGTCCCACTCCTCCGCCGGCTGACCGACGGCGAGCATCACGTCGGGATGCTCGCGCAGGTTGCGGACCTTCTGAGCGTTCGGTTTGCTGAACAGGTCGAACACGCTGCCGTCCCAGCTGAACCAGACGGGTACGACGTGCGGCCGGCCATCCGGCCGCGTGGAGCTCAGCCAGACGGTTGGCTCCGTCCGAAGCCGCTGCTCGATCGTCATGCGACGCTGGTCAATCGCGCGTGCCATGAGCCCTCCGTCAGTCGTCGCAGCCGGTGCTTCGCCAATCTCGGCCGCGTCGCTTCCGCAGGGCAGCATAGCCCTCGGTCACGTGACAGCCAAGAGGAATGCGCGACACGTCGTCTGTCACCCGGCCGACAGTTCGAGGATGGTCATCGGTCTGGTTCCTTCGGCTCGCCGTACCGCTGTGATTTGATCATCCGTCCGGCCGCAGAGTCATCGATCAGCGTTGCCAGGCGCCGGTCGCGGGTTGCCTCAAGCTTGGCCGATACGACCCACCAGGTCGCGACGCGCCGATAGCCCGGGCGCTGCGCCTGCCACCAGCTCCACGCACCTTCATTCGCCTTGAGTTGCGCCAGGTAGGCATCCGGCAGGTCGGCGGGACGGTTCTCGTACGAGTAGATGCCGGTGTTGTCTTCGGTGCGAGCCTCGAACGCTCGAATCCCCGACGGATGGGCGCTGCCGGCGGCGATCAGCTCGCCCATGCGCGCCACGTTCACCGCGCTCCAGGTGCTCCGCTTCTTGCGGGGTGTGAACCGAATCGCGTACACCTCGTCGTCGATCCGCCGGGTGAGCCCGTCGATCCAGCCGAAGCAGAGCCCGAGGTCGACCGACTCCTTGTAGGTCATCGATGTCTTCGGCACGCCTTTCTTGTAGTAGCCGACCCACAGCTCGGTTGCCGTATCGTGGTTGGCCGAGAGCCACGCTCGGAAATCCTCGGCCGCGCCGAAGATCGTGGCTTTCGGGGTGCTGCTGCGCGGTGAATCCGTCATGCGGGCACCCCGCGACGGGTGCGCGACGACCTTGGTGTCGCATGCGCGACGTTTGACCGATGCATCACCGCCGTATCATGCGTGACGGGGGTTTCTGCACGACCGCAAGGCGAGGCACCATGCCGCTCTTTCTGGACGAACACGAATTCATACCGAACCTGACGGCCGACGCGCTCGCCCAGGCCCACGCGCGCGACGTCGAGGTCGGCCCACCCTACGGCGTCAACTATCTGCGCTACTGGTACGACGAGGCGACCGGGAAGGTGTTCTGCCTCGTCGACGCGCCAAGCGCCGAGGCTGCCGAGGAGGTGCACCGGCAGGCCCATGGGCTCCTGGCCGATCGGCTCGTGCCGGTCAGCGAGGGCGGCGGGTGAGCCGCTAGCCCTGCGAGGCAAACTCGATTGCCGCCTGCAGGGTTGCGCGCCGACCTTCAGACATCGCGGCGCGCAGGGCCTCGGGGCTGAGCGTTCGACCCAGCCCGGCGACGAATTGGTCGAGGTCGGCGGTTGCCGCCACTGAGAGTGGGGCTCCGATCGCCTCCCGCAGGGCGGCCGCCATCCCGAGGAGTCGTGCCGCACGCTCCGGCGCCGCCTCCGCGACGCCGGCGAGGCGCTCGAACATCGCCGCAATGCCGGCGCGGTCACCCAGCTGGCTGCGCAGTGTGAGGCTCTCCCGGTAAGCGGCAGCGGCGGCGGTTTCGTCGCCTTCCTGCGCGGCGACGTCGCCCAGCCCAGCCAGCATGCGGGCCTCCGCTCGACGGTCGCCGATGCGGCGATAGAGATCCATCGCGTCGTTGTATCGCGTACGGGCTGCGGTCAGGTCGCCGCGCCGGCGGCTGACCAGGGCCAGCCGCGAGGTGGCGTGCGCCATGCCCCACAGGTCGCCGAAGGTCTCGAAGGTCTGGATGCTCTGTGCGTAGAGGTCGTCGGCCTCGGCGTCTTCTCCCTGCCGAGCCGACAGGTCGGCAAGGTTGAGCAGGCTGAAGGCGGCCCCTTGGAGGTCGCCCGTGGTCCGCGACAGGCCAACGGCCTCCCGGTAAAGCTCACGCGCGCGATCGAAGTTTCCCTGCTCGATCGCTGCGCTGGCGACGTTGCTGCACGCCGCCGCGATCGCGTTCGGGTTGCCGAGCTCGCGGTGAAGGAGAAGGCTGGCCTCGTGAGCCGCGGACGCGGCCGCGTGATCGCCGCGGTGGGTTGCCAGCACGCCCACGCCGGTCAGTCCGAGGGCACGCCGCTGGGAGATCTCGCCGCCCGTCCGGGCGAGCGCCCGGTCCAGCCACGCGCTTCCCTCCGCCAGGTGGCCGCGGATCTCCCAGAACCGCCAGAGGCCGGATGCCAGGCTCAGCTCCGCGCTGGCACCATCGGGATCCTGGTCGGTCCACTGCAGTGCCGCACGGAGGTTGTCGTGATCATCCGATAGCCTGGCCAGCCAGGCCGCCTGCTCGGGGCCGTCGAAGAACCCGGGCCGGGCCTGCGCGACCAGCGCGACGAACCAATCGCGGTGGCGGCCGTAGACCTCCGACGCCTCGCCAGCTTCGACCAGTCGTTCCTGCGCGTAGTCGCGAATGGTTTCGAGCATGCGATACCTGGCCTCGGTCGACCCTTCATCCGGCATGAGCAGCGACTTGTCGACCAGGCGCGCCAGCAGGTCGATCACCTCGTCCTGCTCCACGGCACCGCCGGTCGTGACTGCCTCGGCGGCCTCGAGGGAGAACGAGCCAGCGAAGGCTGAGAGGCGAGGCAGCAGTGCCTGCTCGGCCTCCCCGAGCATGTCGAAGCTCCAGTCCATGGCGGCGCGCAGGGTGCGATGCCGGGGCAGCGACGTGCGGCTGCCGCCGGTCAGGAGGCGGAATCGGTTGTCAAGTCGCGCCGCGATCTGGTGCGGCGGCAGCGATCGGACTCGCGCGGCCGCGAGCTCGACCGCCAGCGGGATGCCGTCGAGGCGCAGGCAGATCTGTCCGATCGCCTCCGCGTTCTCCTCCGTGAGGGCAAATCCGGGCAGCACCGCGCGGCCGCGGTCGATGAAGAGCTGCACCGCGTCGCACGAGGCCAGTCGCTCGAATGCCTCGGGTGAGGCGGGCCCTCCCGGTTCGGGCAACGACATCGACGGCACGGGCATCAGGCTCTCGCCTGACATTCCGAGCGCCTCGCGACTGGTTGCAACGATGCGCAGGTCAGGGCAGCGGCGGAGAAGCTGGTCGGCGACTTCGACGACCGGGTCGAGCAGATGCTCGCAGTTGTCCAGGATCAGGAGCACGCGCCTGTCGGCGAGCGCCGACGTCAGTGCCGGGATCGGTCCGCCGGCCGCCTGCTTCAGCTGGAGCGCCGAAACGATCGTGTCGCCGATCAGCGCCCCGTCATTCAGGGCGCCGAGCTCGATGTACCAGACGCCACCGGGGTAGGCGTCGACGAGGTGCGCCCCGACCTCCAGCGCGAGCCGGGTCTTTCCCACGCCGCCCGGGCCTGTGAGGGTGAGGATCGAGGTCGTGGCAAGGCGCTCCTGAGCATCCGCGATCTCCTGCGAGCGACCGACGAAGCTGGAGAGCTGGTTCGGCAGGTTGTTTGGGAGCGTTTCGAGCGATCGGACCGGGGGAAATTCAGACGGCAGCTCGGGCCCGAGGACCTGGTACAGACGTATCGGCGTCGCGAGGTCCTTGAGCCGATGCTCCCCGAGGTCGCGGAAGCTCACCTCGTCCGGCACCGCCGTTCCGATGAGCGCGTGGGCAGCCTCCGAGACAAGGATCTGGCCACCGTGGCCGGCGGCGCAGATGCGCGCCGCGCGGTGCACGTCGATCCCAACGTAGCCCGCGACCGCGCTCATCGGTTCGCCCGTGTGCAGGCCCATCCGCACCCGCACGTCGGCACCCTGTGGCCACTGGTGCTTCGCAAGGGCTCGCTGCGCGTCGATGCATGCGAGCAGCGCCTCCCGCGCGGTCGGGAAGGAGACGAACAGGCCATCGCCCGCAGCGTCGACGTGGCTGCCGCCGTGCGCCGCGATCGCTTCGCTGACGAGCCGATGGTGATCGCTCAGCAAGGTGGCGTACGCGTCGCCGAGCTGCTCGAGGAGGCGCGTCGACCCATCGATGTCCGTGAAGAGCAGGCTGACCGTCCCGGACGGCAGCGCGTTGGGCGTCGCTGGTGGCGTGGGCTCCATCACCACCCACCGGCGTCGCGGATGAGCCGATGCAGGACACGACCCGCCACGGTCCGGCGGTAGTCGGCAGTCGAGCGCACGTCATCGATCGGATGGAGCTCCGCCGTCAGCGCCGCGGCTGCGGCATCGGCCATTTCGCGGGTCGGACGCGCGCCCTCCAGGACGGATTCGGCGGCGGCAGCGCGGATCGTCGTGGCCGCCACGGAGCCGAGGGCGAGGCGCACGTCGGTCCAGGGGCCATCATCGGTGGTCGAGCGCCAGGCCAGCGCCATGACCACCTTGCTGATCGCCTGTGCCCGGCGCGTGCCGATCTTCCGGAACCTGACCACGCGATCCGAGGCGAGCGGGATGCGGATGCGGACGACCAGCTCGTCCGGCCGACGCGCCGTCGTCCGGTAGCCGGTCCAGAACTCGTCGGCGGCGACCGTTCGCTCCCCGGCAGCGGAGCCGACCACGATGTCCGCCCCGAGCGCCAAGCAGCACCGGGAGCGTGTCTCCGGCGGGGGAGGCGTTGGCCACGTTGCCGCCGATGGTGCCGCGGTTCTGGATCTGGGCCGCACCGATGGTCGCGGCAGCCTCCTCGAGCGCCGGCACGAACTCGGCGACCAGCGGCGATCGGCGCAGCTCGGTGTACGTCGTGAGCGCGCCGATGACGAGCGCGTCGCTCTCGACCGTGATGCCCCGCAGCTCGTCCAAGCCCCAGATGTCGAGGACGCGCTCGGGCGGCTCGCCGATCTCACCGGTCATCTGGACCATGAGGTCGGTGCCGCCGGCCAGCGGCCGCCACGCGGCGCCCGTGGCATCCGCCAGCAGCGCGTACGCGGCTTCCAGGCGAGTCGGGGACTCGGACGGCGGCTCGACGGCATTCGGCATCGGTCTACCCCCGCAGACCCCGGATGAACCGGAGGAGGACGTAGACGCCGATGACCAGCAGGAGGAGCCGCGCGGGTGTCAGCGCCAGCGTGATGTCGTGGTCGTCGATCGCCTCTTCGAGGGTCTCGGTCTGATCGGTCATGGGTGTGCACTCCGTTCGGCCGCCAGCGCAATGGCGTCGATGATCTTGGTGTAGCCCGTGCAGCGACACAGGTTGCCGGCGATCGCCTCGCGAATGTTCTCGTCACTGGGCTCCGCGCCGGATGCCAGGAACGCGCCGCCGGCGATCAGCATGCCGGGCGTGCAGATGCCGCATTGCGCGCCACCGGTCTCGAGGAATGCCTGCTGGAGGACGCCGAGCCGGCCCTGCGTCCGCGAGCCCTTCGACCGTTCCGACCGATGCGCCCTGCGCCTGGCTGACGGGCACGAGGCAGGCGTCGACGACCGCGCCATCGATCAGCACCGAGCATGCGCCGCACTCGCCCTCCCCGCACCCTTCCTTGGTCCCGGTCAGCCCAAGGTCCTCTCGGAGCACGTCGAGCAGGCGCCGGGTGCCGGTTGCCTCGACCTCGACCGGCTCGCCGTTGACGGTGAAGGAGAAGCTCATCGGGGCTCCCCTGGGTCCGTGGGGGCGCGGAAGGGCATCCGGTCGCCGCCGCGCGGCAGGTCCTCGATCGGCGGTGTTCCCTGCGCCGGGCTCCTCGAGCGAGACGCCCGGCGCGCTGAGGCGGCTCGCCGTCGGTCAGTGCGGCGATGATGCGTTCGGGCGTGGCCGGCAGGTCGTGGATCCAGACCCCGGTCGCGTCGTGGATGGCGGCGACCACGGCCGGCGCGCCGACGTCCATCGGCAGCTCACCGACCCCCTTCGCGCCGTGCGGCGCACCCGAGTATGGCTTCTCGACCAGGATCGCCTTGATGCGCGGCGCGTCGAGCGAGGTCGGGATCAGGTAGGTGGCCAGACGGTCGTTGAGGTAGCGGCCGTCGACCAGCTTCATCTCCTCGATCGTCGCGTAGCCGATCGCCTGGAGCGTGCCGCCCTCGACCTGGCCCTCGGCAAGGATGGGATGGATCACGCGGCCGATGTCGTCGGCGCTGACGCACTCGCGGACCGCGACCTCGCCGGTGTCGAGATCGACCTCGACCCTGGCGACCGCCGCCGCCCAGCCGAAGGCGGGATACGCGTCGCCGGTGTACTGCTTGTCGTCGAACGGCTCGCCGGGGTAGGGCGTGAACTGCTCGTCGATGCGCATCGGTCCGGCATCGCGATACGACGCCGCGAATGGCCGTCCTGTCGCCTCCTCGACCCGCGTGCGCAGCTCGCTCGGCCGCCTTGATCAGCAGCCCGCCCACGACCATGGCCGTTCGGCTGGCGACGGTCGGCCCGGAATCCGGCACGATCGACGTGTCCTGCGGCGCGATCTCGACCTCGTCGTACTCGACGCCCAGCGCATCGGCGACGAGCTGCGGGAAGATCGTCTTCGTGCCCTGGCCCATCTCGGTCCAGGCGGTCAGGATGCGGATGCGTCCGTCATCGGTCAGCTCGAGCGAGGCGACCGATGCCAGCCGGACCTCGCCGGAGCCGGTGAATCCGGCGCCATGCCAGGCCAGCGCAAGGCCGATGCCGGAGGCCATCCGCGCGCCGTCCGTCCGGCCCTCGCGCATGGATCGGGTCTGCGCATGCGTCCGGTCGAAGGCCGATTCGGCGGCGGCCGCCTCCAGCACCTCGATGCCGCCCACGCTCTCGCGCAGCACCTGGCCGGTGGGCGTCACGTCGCCCTCGCGATAGACCCAGCGACGGCGGAGGTCGAGCGGTGACGCGTCGAGCGCATCGGCGATGCGATTGATCTGCATCTCGGCCGCGAACTCCGTCTGTGGGGCGCCGAAGCCGCGGAAGGCACCGTTCGGCGGCGTGTTGGTCGCCATGGCGCGACCGGTGATCCGCACGTTCTCGCACCGATACGGGCCGCCGGCATGCAGCACGCCGCGGGAGAGCACCACCGGCGTCAGCGTGCAGTACGCGCCGCCGTCCATGATGACCTCGACCTCCTGTGCGATCAGCTCGCCGGTGGCGCTCACGCCGCTCCGGTACCGGACGACCGCCGGGTGGCGCTTGGTCGTGGCGCTGATGTCCTCGTGACGGTCGTAGATCATGCGGACCGGCTTGTGGCACTTCAGCGCCAGCAGCGCCGCGTGCAGCGCGATGACCGACGGGTACTCCTCCTTGCCGCCGAACCCGCCGCCGGTCTCGGCCTGGACGACGACCGCCAGCTCGTCGCCCATGTTCAGCGCCCGCTTCATCGCCTTGTGGATGTAGTACGGGCACTGGAGCGAGCCGTGGACGGTGACGCCGCCGTCCTCGCGCGGGACGGCGATCATCGCCTGGTTCTCGATGTAGAGCTGCTCCTGGTGGCCGACGCGGTAGGTTCCCTCGATCACCAGCTCGGCGTGTGCCATCGCACCGGCCGCGTCGCCGCGCGAGACGGTGTACTGGGCGAACTCGTGCTCCGACATCAGGGGATCGAACACCGCCGGCAGGCGCTCGGTGCGGAGGCGGACGTGGCGGCGTGCCTCGTGGAGCGTGGCGCGGTCCGGTGCCGCGATGAGCGCGCAGGCCTCCGCCTGGTGTCGAATCTCGCCACCCACCGGGACGAGCACCGGCTGGTCGTCATCGATCAGGCTGACGATGTTCTCGCCGGGAATGTCATCGGCGGTGACGACCACGATGCGCTTCCAGTCGAATGCATCGTCGAGCTCGATGCCGAGCAGGCGCGCGTGAGGCTGCGTGGATCGGATGGTGGCGCCGAACCACGCGCCGGGGAAGACGAGGTCGTCCGCGTACTTCGCCTCGCCGGTGAGCTTGGCCGGCCCCTCGCGGCGCAGGGGAGCGGCGGGCCGGGCGCGCCCCGGCGCCGGCGCATCGGTGGGGATGACGAGGGGGGCGGTGTCCGGTGCGGTGACGCCTGGCGGCAGCGTGCGGACGGTCAGGCTCGGGCGCTCCATCGGTGCATCCTAGCGCCGACCGCCAGCCATTGACCGAGTGCGTACGCTGTGGCGTCGGACCGAGCAGCGAACGGTGATCCCTTGGCCTGGTTGAGCACCCTCTTTCTCTATCTCCATGTCGGCGGCGTGATCGTGGCCTTCGGACCGACGATTGCCTTCCCCTTCATCGCGGCGAGGGCCGCAAAGGAACCGATGCACGGCAACTTTGCGCTCCGCGTCAGCCAGTGGATCACCGAGAAGGTCGTCGAGCCAGGGGCCGTCTTCGTCTTCCTGATGGGTGTTGGCCTGATCATCACCAAGGGATACAACCCGCTCGTCCAGCTCTGGCTCGGCGTGGCCATCGTCCTGTTTCTCATCACTCTCGTCTTTGCGAACCTCGTGCAGTTGCGGACCATCAGGAAGATGGTTGCTCTGACCGCTGAACCGCCGCCGCCCGGCGCGGCAGGACCGCCGCCCGAGTTCGTCGCGCTCTCGTCCCGAGCGGCGCGCGGCGGCATCTTCATGACCGTGATGCTGTTCACCATCCTGGCGCTGATGATCGTCAAGCCGTTCTGAGCCGGAACCTCAGTCCAGCCGGACGTCGTCGTAGTCCGTGAGCCGCACGCGAACGTCCACGCAGCCCTGCTGGTCGAGGTAGGCCAGCAGCCCCGTGAACCCAAGCTCGAACCGGTTGAAGATGACCCAGCCGATCTCGACGCGGTCGTCGACTGCGCGAGTGCCCGCCAGGTACGCGGCCTCGCGCTGATCCAGCCAGCTGGGCTGCCTGCCGCCCGATGTCGCCAGCGGTCCCATCAGCCCGCCCAGCTCGAGCTGCCATTCGGTGTAGGCAGCCGGATCCGTGCCGCTCGGCGCCGATGCCAGCAACGCCGCCACCTCGGGGTGGACGTCACCCTCGATGCCCCCGCCCTGGAGCTCCCGCATGTGAGCCTGCAGCTCGGCGTTCAGCGCGGCGTACTCGGCCTCGGAGTCGGCCGCGAGGATTCGGTCCGCGTACTCGCGCATCCACGGGTCGTTCGCGAATGCGTCCGCGAATCTTGCCGCCCACCGCCGATAGGTCGAACGGGCGAGCGCCTCGTCCTCGGTCAGCGGGGGACCGACCCACGGCGGGCGGGCGAACGGGTACGCGACCGGGTAGTCGGCGAGCGGAGCGGCGATGACGGCGGCGGCATCGTGATCCGCTGCGCGACAGCTGACGTCGACGACCACCTGGCCATCGCCGAACCGGTCGCCCTGGACGAGAACGTCCGCGCCGAGGTCCGCGAGCTGCGTCGCGGCTGGAATCGGGTCGTCCTCCGGGTCGGGCACGAGCTGATAGGCAATCAGAACGCGGTCGAGGATCAGCACCCGCGCCGGCGCTTCGAGGGCGAGCGAGTCTGCGGCCCGCCGCGCATGGGCGTTGGTGTCGAAGGTGCCGATCAGCGTCAGGCTCCGCTCGGCGTAGCCATCATCTCCGAGTGCAACGGCCGCGGCATCCGCCTCGGTGTTGAGCGCGCCGACGCCCGCGACTGCCAGGCCGAGATCGGGGCCCCGCTCATCGGTGAAGAAGAAGTCTGAGCTGGCGAACCCACCGACCTCGGACACCCGTGGCGTCCCCACCGCGAGCGCCGATCCGCCCACGAGGACGGCAATACCCACCAGCCCGGGCCAGCCGTCAGGAAGGATGCGCCTCATGCCGAGAAGGATGCACTGACCGTGAGCCCCGGATCAATGGGCACGGGCGCCGAAGCTGGCCGCCGGGAGGAGGGCTACCCGAGCTCGCCGCACGCGCTGTAGAGATCCATGTGCTCGTTGGACATGTGGATGTTGAGCGCCTGCTCCCCGGAGAGCAGCTCGTCGAGGGAGGCCGCCACAGCAGTGCTCGAGCGCCCGTCGATGACGCTCTGCAGCGCGTACTTCGGCTGCGGAACCAGCTCGGCGCATGTGCCCGGATGGATGTGCGCCGGCATGTTCGAATGCCCGGCGGCCTCGACGTCGACCTCGACGAGCGTGTGTCCCTCGTCGATCGTGGTCATGGTCACCGTGCCGCTGACGCCAGAGTCATTCAGCTCCCGCAGACTGGAGCGTGACGGGTGCCGCGGCGGGTGCAGCGGCGCAGCCTCCGAGGACGACGAGCACGAGGCCGGCGGCGCCGGCGTGGAACTGGCGAGTCATTGGCCGATGTTCGTGGTGGCGTTGCAGGACCGCCATAGGACAAACGTTTGAGCGAGGCGATGTAGTACCAAGGATGCGTGGCGATTGGAGCGTGACTCGATCACGCTGTCGTCGTGCCGAATCGGATTCCCACGCTGCTCGCCCTTGCCCGCCGCCTTCCGCGCCCAAGGCTGCGATCGGCCGTGCTCGCCAGCAGCGCGGTGGTCGTCCTCCTGCTGGCCGTCGCCATCGCGACGCGGACATCGGATCAGCTTCGCGAGTCGGCGATCGAGTCGGCGGTGGACAACGCCGAGTCGATCGTCCGCGGCTATGTCGACCCGATCGTGACCGAGGGAAGCCTCAACCTCGGCGCCGTCCCGGACGCCGAGGTGGACGCACAGCTGGACAGGCTCGTTGCCTCCGGCGACATGCGGCGCCTCAATGTCTTCACGCGGGATGGGCGAATCCTGTACACGACGGAGGAGAGCCTGACCGGCGTCAGGGTCGACATCGACGAAGAGCTGTCCAGGGCGTTTGGCGGCAGCACCGTCGCCGAGTTCGGCACCAACGACGAGTTCGAAAGAGGCCTCGGCACTGCTCCCGGATCGCTTCCTCGAGATCTACGTGCCGATTCGAGGCACGTCGGACGGGAATGCCATCGGCGTATTCGAGGTGTACATCGACGCCGGACCGATCGATGAGCGTGTCGCCGACTCGAGAGCCGAGGTCTTCCTGATCACGGCTGGCGCGGGGACAGCGCTGCTCGCGTTGCTCTGGCTCGCCTTCGGCGGCTACTCACGACGCCTGGGCGTCCAGAACCGGACGCTGACCGAGCTCAACGTGCAGCTGCACACGATGGCCGGCGATCTGAGCCAGCGCGAGGCGCGCTTCCGTTCGCTCGTCCAGAACTCCTCGGACGTCGTCACGATCCTTGGGCCAGGCGGTGAGATCACGTACGAATCTGACGCCATCCGTCGCGTCCTGGGACATGACCCGGCGGCACGTGTCGGCCTCCTGTTCGAGGGGGAGGTCCACCTGGACGACCGAGGGCTCGTGAATTCGATGCTGGAGGGGCTCCTCGCGGTCGACGGTGCGTCTCAGACGGCGGAGATGCGGGTTCGACACGCGGACGGCTCGTGGCGATGGGTTGAGGCGATCGGGCAGAACCTGTTGCACGAGCCTGCGATTGGAGGCGTGGTGCTGAACTTCCGCGACGTCACCGATCGGAAGCGGCTGGAGGATCAGCTCCAGCACGAGGCGTTTCACGATCCGCTCACCGGCCTCGCCAACCGCGCGCTCTTTGGCGGATCGCGTGACGCACGCGCTGGCTCGAATGGCGCGCCAGCCCAACGAGCGTGCGGCCGTCCTGTTCATCGACCTCGACGACTTCAAGGTCGTCAACGACAGCCTCGGCCACGCCGCCGGCGACGAGCTGCTGACTGCGGTGTCGGAGCGAATCCGGGCCTGCCTGCGGCGCCAGGACACGGCATCGCGTCTGGGCGGCGATGAGTTCGGGATCCTCATCGAGGAGACCGATGAGGAGCTCGCGGGCCAGGTTGCGGAGCGGATTCTCGAAGCGCTTCGCCAGCCGTTCGTCCTCGCCGCTCGTCAGATCTTCGTGCAGGCGAGCATCGGCATTGCGCTCGGAAACGATGCGGGCTCGCCCGGCGAGGGAGAGACGGCCGATGAGCTGCTGCGCAACGCGGATGCGGCGATGTACACGGCCAAGGCGCTCGGAAAGGGCCGGTTCGAGTTCTACCAGGCCGCGATGCATGCATCGGCGCTGCGTCGGCTCGAGCTGCGGGGCAGGCTCGAGGCGTCACTCGAGGCCGGGGAGTTCGTGCTGCACTACCAGCCGGTGGTCGAGCTCGCGGGCGGCGCGATGGTCGGGGTCGAGGCGCTCGTGCGCTGGCGGCAGCCGGACGGTCACCTCGCGCAGCCGGACGAATTCATCCCACTCGCCGAGGAGACGGGCCTCATCGTTCCCCTTGGGCAGTGGGTCCTCGAGGAGGCCTGTCGCCAGGGCGCCGAGTGGCATCGAGCCTATCCGGGCCGCGCGCTCTCGATGGCGGTGAACGTCGCGTCGCGCCAGATCCAGGACCCCGGCTTTGTCGAGACGGTTCGCGCCGTGCTCGCGGGCGCCGGGCTGCCGCCGGCGAACCTGGTGGTGGAGGTCACAGAGAGCGCTCTCCTCGACGTCGGCGAGGCCACCACCGTCGCGATCGCCGGCCTCAAGAACCTCGGCATCCGGATTGCCCTCGACGACTTCGGTACCGGCTATTCGTCCCTCAGCCATCTGCGGCGCTTCCCGATCGACGTGCTCAAGATCGATCGTTCGTTCGTGGACGGCATCGACGGCGAGGAGCAGGGCGAGCGCGCCCTGGTGCGCTCGATCATCCGTCTGGCGCGCTCCCTGGATCTCGAGATCGTCGCCGAGGGAGTGGAGCGGCACGGACAGGTCGTCGGCCTCACCGCTCTCGGCGCCCGCCTCGCACAGGGCTTCTACTTCGGCAGGCCGATGGAGTCGGCGGCAATCGGGTCGATGCTGCGCGCCGACGCTCAGAAGGCGAGCTAGGCCCGGCGGACCTCGCTGATCTCGAGCAGGTGCCCGTCGGGGTCGCGGAAGAAGGCGCGGATCTCTGGGCCCTGCGTCACGGGTGGCGTCAGGAATTCGGCGCCTCGTCCTCGGAGGATGTCGTATGCCGCCATGCAGTCGGGCACCCGCAGGGTCAGCTCGTGCGAGACGGTGTCTGGGTCGGCCGGTGGCGCGAAGCTGACCGTCGGCTTGTCGCTCGTCGGCCCACCACCGGTCACGAGGAGGAGCCACACGCCCTGGAACCGCATGACCGCCGACGTGCCGCCGTATTCGCGGTAGTCGGTTGCGCCGAGCACGTCGCGATACCAGGTCCGGGAGCGATCGACGTCGGTCACGACCCGCAGCACGGTGAGCTCGACGCCATCGGTGGGGAAGGTGGGCTCCATCGGCGAATCCTACGCCGGGCTCACGCGCCTCGGCGGAGCACGCGACCGGGGCGAGCGCCGGTGTGCTCGCCGGCCTCCACCACGATTTCGCCAGCCGACGACGACCCACTCGATCCCGGTTGGGAACTGTCTCGGCTGGTCGTAGGTCGCGTTGGAGCGCACGCGCGCCGGGTCGAAGACCACGAGATCCGCGGCGTACCCGTCCCGCACGAGGCCGCGATCCGGCAGGCCCAGCCGGGCGGCGGCGGCCGATGTCATCGATCGCACCGCCTCCTCGAGGCTGACAAGCGCCTCCTCCCGGACGAACTGGCCCAGGATTCGCGGGAACGACCCGTAGGTGCGGGGCGAGGGCTTCTCGCCCACGAACGTCGAGTCGGTGCCGACCATGCCGACCGGGTGCCGGATGAAATCGCGAAGCGTCTCGGTCCATGGCCCCGGCGTCACCTGGTTGACTCGCAGATCCTCCTCGAGGAGCAGCTCGCACAGCACGTCGACCGGGTCCTCGCCACGGTCGGCGATCACCTCGCCAAGGGTGTGGCCCTCCCAGCGCAGCAGGTCGGGACGCGTGAATGCGCCGAGCCGCACGTCGTCCCACGCCCGCCGACCGGCGTACTGCACGCCGCGCTCTGCGAGCTCCCGCCGGATGCGGTTCCGCACGCCCATGTCCGACAGACGAGACTTCGTTCTCGTTGGTCCGCCGGCCTGGACCCAGGGCGGAATCATGATCAACAGCCGCGTGCTGGCCCATTCGTAGGGATACGTGTCGAAGGTGACGTCGAGGCCCTCGGCGCGCGCGTCGTCGACCAGCGCCAGCATCGGCTCCGGACCACCCGGGAACGTCTGCCGGTGGTAGAAGTGGGTGATGTGCGCCGGGCCCTGGCCGCGGCGACCGATCTCGATCGCCTCGCGGAACGGGTCGAGGTAGCGGTCGCCCAGCGAGTAGCGGACGTGCGTGTGGTAGAACCCGCCGTGAGCGGCGGCCTCGGCCGTGAGCTGGGCGAGCTCATCGGTGCTGGCATAGGCGCCGGGCGGGTAGTCCAGGCCGGACGACAGCCCGATGGCGCCCTGCTCCATCGCCTCGCGCAGGATGGCCCGCATGTTGGCGACGTCCTTCTCGCTGGCCTCGACCTCCTCCCAGCCGATGGCGGCCAGCCGCAGGGCGGAGTTGCCGACCAGGAACGCGAGGTTGAGCGATGGGCGGAGGGCATCGAGGCGGTCGAGATAGGACTCGACGCTCGACCAGTCGTAGTTGATCTCCGGCCAGCCGTCCAGGCCCGAGTTCATGTGCACGAGAGCCTCGAGATCGGCCGGATCGGGAATCGGGGCATAGCTGAGCCCGTCGACGCCGATGACCTCCGTGGTGATGCCCTGGCGCACCTTCGGCTCGTGACGCGGATCGTCGAAGATCATCAGCCCGGAGTGGCTGTGCAGGTCGATGAAGCCGGGGGCGACCGTCATGCCCGTCGCGTCGATCCGCCGCTCGGCGGTCACCTCATCGGTCGCACCGCGCACGACCTCGAGCCGTCCGTCTCGTACGCCGACCGCCGCCGCGAATCCCGGATCGCCACTTCCGTCGACCACGGTGCCGTTCTCGATCAGCAGGTCGTACGCCTCAGCCATCTGGCGACGACCAGCTCTGCAGCTCGACGAGGTTGTCCTCCGGATCGGCCATGTAGCACCACGTCACGCGGCGTCCGTCCGCGATCTGCGTCGTGACGATCTCACCAACCAAAGAGCCCCCGGCAGCCAGGACGGCCCGACTCGCCGACGCGACGTCGTCGACCGCGAACGCGACATGTCCCCAGCCAAGCCGGTTCGCCACGGAGGGGGAGGATGGTGCGTTGGCCTCGTACGTGTAGATCTCGAGCGTTGGCCCGTCCGGCCCGTGGCCGGGGAGCCGGAGGTGGACGCCACGGAACGCGGCTCCCGGCACGGCCGTGCCGCGCTCGACGATCTCACCCCGGTAATTGCGCTCCGGCGGCACGGGGACACATCCGAATACGGTCTCGTAGAACGCGGCCAGCCGCTGCCAGTCACGCGCTATCACGTTTGTGTGCCCGTAGCGAGATCCGACCGCGGTCCCTCCGGTTGTCGATGCATTCGCCATGGACGCATCGTAGGCGGCTGGCGAAACCCTGACACAATCCACGCGTGCAGACCGCAGCCGTCATTCTCGCCGCGGGCGCCTCGACGAGGTTCGGGTCGCCGAAGCAGTTCGCGCGCGTCGGCGATCGCACGATGCTCGGCTCAGTCATCGACACCGCACGGGAGGCGCGCCTTGCGCCGATCCTCGTGGTGGTGCCGCCCGGTATGGCGGTGCCAAACGATGTCGTTCCGGTCGTCAACACGGATCCGGCCGCCGGCATGAGCCGCTCGCTCAGGCTGGGCATCAGCGCGGTCCCTCCGGAAGTTGGCGCCGCCGTCATTTTGCTCGGCGACCAGCCGACGCTACCCGTGGCGACGGTCCGCGTCGTTGTCGGTGCCGCGCGAAGCGACCGACCGGTCGTCGCTGCGTGGGCCGATGGCCGTCTCGGTCCGCCGGTCCTGCTCCTGCGGGAAGCCTTCCGCCTGGCGCACGAGGCCACAGGCGACGAGGGCCTGCGCTCGATCCTCACCGATCACCCGCAGCTCGTCACGCCGGTCGACGTCGGGGCCCATCCACCCGATGTCGACACCCCGGCCGACCTGGGCGCGCTGGCATGAGAGCCGTCGTCGACGCAGCCATGGCCGCGGCGATCGGGCTTGCCATCGCCGCGTGCGCGCTGACGTCGCCGGTGACCTGCGCCGCCGATGCGTTCGATGCGCCGCCGCGCCTCACGTGTGACACCGCCGTGAACGCGGCGCGGCCGCAGCTGGCGACGCTGACGGGCGTGGTGGATGTGGAGTTCAGCTACCAGACATGCCGCGACACCGAGCGATGCGCGTTCCCTGACGACGCGGCGGGCAACGTGGTCGCGACACTCGACGATGGGCGGAGATTCGGGGTCTTCGTCAGCATCGACGACGGTGGCCGGGTCGTGGCCGGGCAGCCCACGCTGCTCACGCCCGAACCCCAGCCGGTTCCGGTTCCCGGAGGCTAGAATCGGTCACATGTTCGATTTGGCGGCGGACCGATGACGATCGAGCGCATCACGAGCACCGCGATCGCCGAAGAGGAGCTCGCGCTCGAGTCGACCGTACGGCCGCGACGGCTCGATGAGTTCGCCGGCCAGGATCGGGTCAAGGAGAACCTCGCGATCCTGATCGACGCGGCACAGCATCGGTCCGAGCCGGTCGATCACATCCTGCTGTACGGCCCGCCGGGACTCGGCAAGACGACGCTGGCGAACATCGTCGCGGCCGAGATGGGTGCGCAGATCCGGACGACCTCCGGCCCGGCGATCGAGCGCGCCGGCGACCTGGCCGCCGTGCTGACCAGCCTCGGCAAGGGCGACGTGCTCTTCATCGACGAGATCCATCGGCTCAGTCATGTCGTGGAGGAGATCCTGTATCCCGCGATGGAGGATTTCGCGCTCGACGTGGTGCTCGGCAAGGGCCCGGGCGCGCGGTCGGTGCGGCTCCAGATCGAGCACGTCACGGTCATCGGCGCGACGACGAGGGTGGGCTCCATCACCGGCCCGCTGCGGGATCGGTTCGGCGTGACCTATCGGCTCGACTACTACGCCCAGCCCGACCTCGAGCGCATCCTGCGCCGGTCCGCCGAGATCCTCGACATCTCCCTGACCGATGAGGCCGCCGCGCTGGTCGCCGGCCGCTCGCGCGGCACGCCGCGCATCGCCAACCGGCTCCTCAAGCGCGTGCGCGACTACGCCCAGGTCCGCGGTGGAGGCGATGGGGGAGTGACCGAGGCGCTGGCGGCCGACGCGCTGCGCCTGCTCGAGATCGACGAGCGTGGCCTTGACGCCATGGATCGGCAGCTGCTGCAGGCCATGGCCGACCATCATGCCGGTGGGCCAGTCGGCCTGGCCACGATGGCCGCAACGGTCTCCGAGCCGATCGAGACGATCGAGGACGTCGTCGAGCCCTACCTGATGCAGATCGGCCTGCTGGCACGAACCTCGCGCGGCCGCCAGCTCACGGCGAGCGGGTGGCAGCACCTTGGCATGACGCCGCCGACGGCGGCATCGGCGCAGCCAGGGCTATTCGACGGCTGAGGCCTCTACCTCGGCGAAGTAGCACGTCGGACCGCAGAACGGGCCGTTCGGGCGGCTGAATGTCATTTCGACCGGGCCGCTGAACTCGGAGAGCGCCACGTCACCGTCGAAGACGGACAGCTGCATGTCGGATCCATCGAGGAAGTCGCCGTCACCGAGCATGAGCTCGACGGAGTCGTCGTCGACGTGCAGCGTGATCGACCCGGCCGATGCCGTGCTGCCGTCGCTGACGGCGAGCGTCTCGATGACGCACGCATCCTCGATGCAGGCCTGGATCCGGTATCCGATGTCGGCTTCGAGATCGACTGGAACGATGAAGCGGACGACATTGGCGCAACCTTCGTCGGTGCAGCCGCAGCTCGAGATCAAGGCGGCCAGGACGAGCAGCCCGCGCTTCATTGGCCGGAGTCTATGGCATGTGCACAATGCGACAACATGAGTCCTGAGCTGGGTCGCATCGTTCTCGTCGTCGGCATCGTGCTTGTGGTGTTCGGCGGCCTTGCCGTGCTGGGCGTGCGCCTGCCGTTCGGGCGCCTGCCGGGCGACATCGCCATCGAGGGCGAGCGTGGCGGGTTCTACTTCCCGATCACGACGATGATCGTCATCAGCGTGGTCCTCACGATCCTCCTCAACCTGCTTGGCCGTCGCTGACGCCCGTACGTCGAAATCGGGCATCGGTCGCGGCGGCGCGGGGGTAGGCTGCGCAGCGGCACCGGTGCCCAACATGGTGTCGGGTTCGCGCGTGCTCTTTAGTGCGGAGGGTGACCCGAATGGCGGTAGATGCGACCGAGGTACCCAGGAGGGAGCCAGAGCCACCGGCGGCGACTGGTGGGCTCGATGCGTTCTTCAAGCTGACTGAGCGGGGGACCACGGTCGGTACGGAGCTCAGGGCTGGTCTGACCACGTTCATGGTCATGGCCTACATCCTGTTCCTGAATGGATCCATCCTGACCGGGGGCTTTGAGGCCATGGGGCAGGCGGATCCGGCATGGAACCTTGCGACCATCGCCGCGGGAACCGCGCTGGTCGCAGGGATCATGACGATCGCCATGGGTTTGGTGGCGAACTATCCGTTCGCGCTCGCGGCCGGGCTCGGCATAAATGCCATCGTCGCGTTCTCGCTGACCGGTCGGGGGCTCAGTCCCGCCGGCGCGATGGGGGTCATCGTGATCGAGGGAATTCTCGTCACGTTGCTCGTGCTCGTCGGCCTCCGCGAGGCGATCATGAATGCCGTTCCGGTCTCGCTCAAGCGAGCGATTGGTGTCGGCATCGGCTTGTTCATCCTGTTCATCGGCTTTGCGAATGGGGGACTTGTCAAGTCCAACGTTCCGGGCACGCTTGTGACCGTCTCGTTCCCCACCCAACCGGCGCAGTGGGTCTTCCTCGCAGGCCTCCTTATCACCGTCGTGCTCTACGTGCTTCGCATCCGGGCTGCCCTGGTGATCAGCATCCTGCTAACGACGGTTCTCGCCCTCGTGACCGGAGTGACCAGCATTCCGCCGGGCAATGAGCTCATCGCGACGCCGAGATTCGACACGCTGGGCCACTTCGATCTCGGGCAGGTCTTCAGCGTCCTGCCGATCGTGACGGCGCTGCTCGTGATCTTCGCGATCCTGTTGACGGACTTCTTCGACACTATGGGAACCGTGACGGGCGTGGCGGCCGAGGCCGGCCTTGCGCTCCCGGACGGATCGGTCCCGGGCGTCGGCCGCGCGCTCCTCGTGGACTCCGTGGCCGCCGTGGCTGGCGGTGCGGCAGGCGTCAGCTCCAACACGACCTACATCGAGAGCGCGGCGGGAGTCGCCGATGGAGGCCGGACGGGCTTGACGTCCGTGGCGACAGGAGTCCTCTTCCTGTTCGCGATCCTGCTTTCGCCGATCGCCCTGATCGTCCCAGCCGCTGCCACGGCCCCGGCCCTGGTCCTCGTCGGCTACCTGATGTTCACGTTGATCAAAGACATTCCGGTCGCGGATGTGGAGGAGGGCTTCCCGGCGCTGTTGACGATGATCCTCATGCCACTGACGTACGACATCACTGTCGGCATCGGCGCCGGGTTCATCAGCTGGGTGCTGATCAAGGCGGTCCGCGGCAAGATGGAGCAGATCCACCCGTTGATGTGGGTCGTGGCCATTGCGTTCCTCGTCTTCTTTGCCCAGGATTGGATCACCGGCCTCGCAGGCTGATCCCCTGACTCGACGGCGCCCGGCCGGTCCGTCCGGCCGGGCGCTACGCTTGTCACCCATGGATGCCTCGCGACTGCGGGTCGATGACTTCGACTACGAGCTTCCGACCGATGCGATCGCGCAGGCCCCGGCCGAGCCGCGTGATTCTTCCCGGCTTCTCGTGCTCGACCGATCACGCCCCGCCGAGCTCGAGCACGCGACGTTTCGCGACCTCGGCGAGCACCTGCACCCCGGCGACCTGCTGGTCGTCAACGACTCCCGGGTCATCCCGGCCCGGCTGGCGGCTCGACGGCGAAGCGGCGGAGCCGTTGAGATCCTCGTCCTGCGTCCGATCGACGACGGTTCCGGCCGCTGGGAGGCGCTGACCCGCCCGTCACGCAAGGTACGGGTGGGCGAGGTGCTGGAGCTGCGCAACGGCGAGACGGTGGAGGTGGGGGAGCATCTCGCCGACGGCATTCGGGCCGTCCGGTTCGACGGCGACCCGCATTCGGTCATGGCTGCCGCTGGCGAGATGCCGCTCCCTCCGTACATCCACGACCGATCCGCACCGGCCGAGCGCTACCAGACCGTGTACGCCCGGCCGCCTGGCTCGGCCGCGGCACCGACTGCCGGGCTCCACTTCACCCCCGAGCTCCTTGCCGCGCTGGCCGACCGCGGCGTCGGGCGTGCGAGCGTGACACTACACGTGGGCCTGGACACGTTTCGGCCGCTCGAGGGCGAGTTCATCGATGAGCACCACATCCACCGCGAGTGGTACGAGGTCCCGGACGCCACGCGCGGTGCAATGACGGCCGCGCGCCAGACGGGAGGCCGGATCGTCGCGGTCGGCACCACGGCGGTGCGCGTGCTCGAGACGACGGCGCGGACCGGCGCCGCGTCGGGTTGGACCGATCTCTACATCACGCCCCCGCACGCGTTTCGATCCGTGGATGCGCTCATCACCAACTTCCATCTGCCGCGGAGCTCATTGCTCCTGCTGGTGACGGCGTTCGTCCAGGGCGGGATGGGGGGCGAGGCCACGCCCATCGAGGCGCGCGACGTGCTCCTGGGGGCGTATCGAGCGGCGCTGGATGCGGGCT
Organism: uncultured Chloroflexia bacterium; assembly: GCA_963789435.1. GTDB lineage: Bacteria > Chloroflexota > Limnocylindria > QHBO01 > QHBO01 > JACDBZ01. Next base: position 134,732 of record CAWBKO010000001.1, on the reverse strand, counting down.
ATCGGTTCTTCAGCTTCGGGGACGCGATGCTGATCGTCTGAACCGCCGGTTTGCGCCCCGCCGCAACTAACAAAGAAGTTCGGCCAGATGTGAACTCCGTATTTGCGACGGGCCGCAAATAGGTGCTCAGAACGGGAGGAGAGAGGCCGCTCCTCCGTTGCTAGATGCGCTCCAGCGCAAACGGCCGATCGCCATAGCTCAGCCGTCGTCGGAGCGGGTCGGCACGGCGGCCCTCTCCTCGTCGCTCAGCTCGATGATCTCTTCCCCCTCGCCGATGGCGACGGCCGTCGGCGTCGCCTGCTCCCCATCCGATGCCTGCGCCCCGTCACCATGTTCGGCCTCCTCGGGCGGCGCCTCGCCATCGGTGGCGCCAGCGTCCGGCTCGGGGGCATCGTCGACGGGCGGGAGCGGGCGCGGGCCGCCGGGGATGACGCCGGGCACGTCGCTCGACACGCGGCCGGCGGGAACGCCGAACGGCTCGGCCATCACGGCGCAGACGCGGGCCAGGTCGCAGAGCGCCTGGCCGAGGTCGGGCGACTCGGTGGCCGCCTCGAAGTGCGGGTGATGCAATCGGAAGGACCAGCGGGTGCGGTGCTCGCGAGCCCAGAGACGGAACGTATCGGCACGGAGCTCGACGCCGCGCAGGACCTGCCACGGATACATGAGCATCGCCAGCCGGTATCGGGCCGATGACCCGAATGGGGCATACCGATGGTCGAGCAGGCCGACCTCGGTGGCGACCATCACCCGGCGTTCATCGCCTTCGGTACCCGCCTCCAGGGCATAGACGGCCAGATCCTCCACCCCGAGGCTCTGCAGCTCGATCGCGATCCATTCCTTCACTTCGTCGTTCAGGAACGGCATCCGCGGCCATTCGGTCAATCGCACGCGCCGGTCACCTCTCCGTAGTGCACGTAGCCTATCCTCTCCGGCGGTGTCAACGTCCGCTCCGATCGCCCACTCGTTCATTCCGACCGGCGTCGGCCGCGCCAGGCTGGGTCGGATCGAGACTCCTCACGGCGTCGTCGAGACCCCCGAGTTCATGCCGGTCGGCACCCAGGCCACCGTCAAGGCGCTGACCCCCGGGGACCTGCGCGACGCCGGGACCCAGATGATCCTCGGTAACACGTATCACCTCAACCTGCGTCCGACCGCCGAGCGGATCGCACGCCTCGGCGGTCTGCATCGCTTCATGGCCTGGGACGGACCGATCCTGACCGATTCCGGCGGCTTCCAGGTCTTCAGCATGGCCGACCTGCGCCAGGTCGACGATGACGGGGCGACATTCACCAGTCACCTCGACGGCTCGACCCATCGGCTGACCCCCGAGCGCGCGATGGCGATCCAGGCGCTGCTCGGGTCGGACATCGCCATGGCCTTCGATCAGCTGGTGGATCCAACGCGGCCGCGTGCAGAGGTCGCCGAGGCGATGGAGCGCACCCACCGCTGGGCGGCGCGATCGCTGGCAGCCCGCGGGCGGCCCGACCAGGCCGTCTTCGGCATCATCCAGGGCGGGGTCGACCCCGAGCTGCGCCGCGCGTCGGCGGCGGCAATCTCTGCGCTGCCGTTTGACGGGATCGCGGTCGGCGGCCTCTCGGTCGGGGAGTCGAAATCGGAGATGTCGGCCACGCTCGAGGTCATCGCCGACGCGCTCGCCGATGATCCGCGGCCGCGCTACCTGATGGGCGTCGGCTCCCCCGCGGACTTCTTCGCCGCCGTCGAGCACGGCATCGACCTCTTCGACTGCGTGCTCCCCACGCGCGTGGCGCGAACGGGGCAGGTCTGGACCGATTCCGGACGCCTCAACCTGCGCAACAGCCGGCTCCAGGACGACCCGGCGCCGATCGACCCGTCGTGCGCCTGCGAGGCATGTCGCAACCACTCCCGGGCGTACCTGGCGCACCTGTTCCGGGCTCGGGAGCTGCTGGCCTACCGGCTCGCAACGCTGCACAACGTGACGTGGACCCTGGCGCTCCTCCGACGCATTCGCGCATCCCTTGCCGATGGTTCGTTCGCTGACCTTCGCGGGAGCGTCGAGGCCAACTTCCGTCGCGATGTCGAACACGTATGACGACGTATGACATCGGTTGTAGAATGGCGTTTGCGTCGCATGAGCTGTCACGAGGCGAAGCGTAGAATCGAAGCGAATCCGACGAGGTCCGGCGCGAGCTGGTAAGCGTCGGGTAATCGGTTGGTAAGGGCCGGTGGCGCAGGATCGCGCACCTCGACCGGCTCGAAGCAGGAGGTTCGAGCGATGGCAAAGGGCCGAGATCGACCGCGCAAGGAGCCCAAGCGCAAGGCCAAGGAGAAGGCGCCGAAGCTCCCACCGACGTCCTCGTATGAGCCGCCGGCATCGGTCGAGGTGATCAAGCCGAGGCGCAAGGAGCGCGAGCAGCCCCGCGACGAGGAGTGAACCCAGCGCCGCCGGGACCCACACACGACTGATCAGGAGCGAACGACAGATGGATGCACCGGTGGCAGTTGCCCAGGTCCCGGTTGAGAGGAACGGAGAGCGCGGCCGCGCCGTGGATGCCGCCATCCTCCAGATTGAGAAGCAGTTCGGCCGCGGCGCGATCATGCGCCTCGGCGATCGCGCCGCCCAGAACGTCGAGTCGATCTCGACCGGGTCGGTGGCGCTGGATCTCGCGCTCGGCGTCGGCGGTGTGCCGCGTGGCCGCATCACCGAGATCTACGGCCCCGAGTCGAGCGGCAAGACGACCCTCTGCTACCACGTGGCCGGCAACGCCCAGCGCCAGGGTGGGATCGTGGCCTTCATCGATGCGGAGCACGCGCTCGATCCCGGCTACGCCCGCAACGTTGGGGTCGACGTCGACGAGCTGCTGGTCAGCCAGCCCGACACCGGGGAACAGGCGCTCGAGATCGCGGAGACCCTGATTCGCTCGAACGGGGTGGACGTCGTCATCGTCGACTCGGTGGCGGCGCTCGTGCCGCGTGCCGAGATCGAGGGCGACATGGGCGATGCGCACGTGGGCATGCAGGCGCGACTCATGAGCCAGGCGCTGCGCAAGCTGACCGGTGCCATCAACCGCAGCAATACGGCGCTCATCTTCACCAACCAGCTGCGCGAGAAGATCGGCGTCATGTTCGGCAACCCCGAGACCACGCCGGGCGGTCGCGCCCTCAAGTTCTACGCCAGCATCCGGATGGACATCCGGCGCATCGAAACCCTCAAGCAGGGGACCGATGCGATCGGCTCGCGGACGAGGGTCAAGGTCGTCAAGAACAAGGTCGCCAGCCCGTTCCGCGTTGCCGAGTTCGACATCATGTACAACGAGGGAATCAGCGTCGAAGGCGGGTTGCTCGACGTCGGGATCGCCGCCGGCGTCCTCTCCAAGACCGGTGCCTGGTTCAACTACGGCGACGTGCGACTCGGCCAGGGCCGTGAGAACGCGCGCGACTTCCTCAAGGCGAACCCGGAGATCGCCAAGAGCATCGATGACGAGATTCGTGGGCGCGTGGCGAGCATCGAGGTCGGTGTCGACGGCATCAGCGAAGCGGAATAGCGCGACCGGGTCGCCAGGGGCGATCTCAGCCTGCTACGCCGAGGCCGCCGTCGCATGGGCCCTCGAACGGGTCGGGGAGCGCACGTATCCGCTGCGCTGTCTCGCATTCGTGGAGGATGCGTACGAGCGCCCGAACGAGATTGAGGTCTTTGGTGGGGAGAGTGCTGCTGCGTCGGCGATCCAGTACGGCGTCGAACCGTACGATCCCGGCTCGCCGCCCTTGGCGGGAGCGTTCGTCTTCTACGCGTGTGGCGGCCCGGTCGAGGGGACGCGGCGCGACTGGGGTCACGTTGGCCTGGCGCTCGGCGACGGTCGGGTGGTGCATGCATGGGACGAGGTCCGCGTCGACGATGCGCTCGAGGTCCAGCGCCTGGTCCCGACCGCAGGCTGGACGGCGCCCCATCTGCTCGGCTGGGCGTCGCCGAGACGGATCCTGGAAGGTCACCGTTCGCGAGCCTGGACCGATGACTGACCGCGCACCCGGCGGTCGCGGCGCGCGCGCCGAACGATCCGCGACGCCACCAGGCCCGGAGGCAGCCATGGAGATCGCGGCCCGGTTCCTCGGCGCCCGCCCGCGGACGCGCTGGGAGCTCGAACGACGCCTGCGACGTGCCGGTGCGGAGGAGCCCGTCCTGGTGGCGACGCTCGATCGCCTCGCCGACCTCGGGTACGTCGATGACGCGGCATTCGCCCGCTGGTGGGGCGAGCAGCGTGACCGCCATGCGCCGCGCGGCCTGCGCATGATCGAGGCGGAGCTCCGCCAGCATGGCGTCGGTCGCGACGTCATCGAGGCGTACCGCGCCGACCATGCCGCGCCCGAGCGCGTGCCGGAGGACGCGGCGCTGCCGGGCTCCGAGGCCGAGCGAGCTCGCGACGCGCTCGAGCGCCACCTGCGCGGCAGGCCGCTGCCGGCCGAGCCTCGAGCGCTCCAGCGGATCGGGATGTTCCTGATGCGCCGCGGATTCGACCCGGAAACGGTGCGAGCGACGATCCGCCACGCCGGCTCGCCGGAGGTGGGGGACGACCTGCCATGAGGCACGCTCAGGATGGATTCCGAATGGGACGGAGGAGGTGGGACCGCTGATGGTGACGAGCAACGCACAGACCGTGGACGAATACATCGCTCGGGCTGCCGGAGGATCGGCGGACGGCCGTCGAGGCGGTGCGCAACGTGGTGCGCGACAACCTGCCCGACGGGTATCGCGAGGGCATGCAGTTCGGCATGATCGGCTGGTACGTGCCGCTCGAACGGTTCCCCGACACCTACAACGGCCAGCCATTGGGCCTGGCCGGCCTGGCCAACCAGAAGAACTACATGAGCCTCTACCTGAACACGGTCTACGGCGATCGGGCGACCGAGCGCTGGTTCCGGGAGCGGTACGCCGCGTCGGGCAAGGCCCTCAACATGGGGAAGTCGTGCGTCCGATTCCAGCGCGTGGAGGATCTGCCGCTCGACGTGATCGCCGAGACGATCGCGCGGGCTGACCTCGACCGGTACCTCGAGAGTCTACAAGGAGGCTCGTGGCTCCTCGCGACGCACGCGTTCCGCCGGTGCCAGCGATGCTCCCTGAGCCCGATCCTCCGTAGCTCGTTCCGTACTTCTACGGATGCGCGCTGGCACGGATGGTGCGTAGGCTCTTCAGCGTGAAGCTCATTGACTGGCTCGATGAATACCGCAACCTTCCCGTGGGGGAGGTGGTTCGGCCACTGAGCGACGCCGAGGACGATTGGCAGGAGCCCGATCTCATTGCCGATCATCCGACCGGGTCCCGGACACCAGCCCGCGCTGGCTCGAGCGCGCCGAGCGCATCGGCTACGGACGCGCCACCAGCTTCTGAGGTGGGTCCGGCCGGTCAAGCGGCCAGTCGACCGTCCGACTAGGCTGGGGGCATGCGCTACGCCCTGATGACCGAGCCCCAGCAGGGGCTCAGCTACGACGAGATCCTGGCCCTCGCCCGCACCGCCGAGGAGGCCGGGCTCGAGGCCTTCTTCCGATCCGATCATTACGCGAGCTTCCCCGGCGAAAGCGGCCTCCCGACGACCGATGCCTGGACGACCCTGGCCGGCCTGGCTCGCGAGACGACGACGATCCGGCTCGGCACGCTCGTCTCGCCGGTCACGTTCCGGATCCCGGGCAACCTGGCCAAGGTCATCCAGACGGCCGATGAGATGAGTGGCGGCCGCATCGAAGCCGGCTTTGGCGCCGGCTGGAACGACGAGGAGCACGCCCAGCTTGGCATCCCGTTCCCGCCGCTGGCGGAGCGCTACGACATGCTCGCCGAGGAGCTTGCGCTGATCCACGGCCTCTGGACCGAGGAGGATGGCTGGTCGTTCGACGGCACGAACTGGCAGGTCCGAGACGCGAAACGCCACGGTGACATTGCCCGCGGCGGCCGCCGTCACCCGCACATCATCCTCGGCGGAAAGGGGATGCCGCGGCTGGCCGAGCTGGTCGCCCGCTACGGCGACGAGTTCAACCTGCTCTCCGCCTCGCCGGACGCGGCGCCGGCCGCCTACGGGCGGGTGCGCGCCGCCTGCCGGCAGGTGGGTCGCGATCCCGATGAGCTCGTCTACTCCGCGATGACCGGAGTCCTGGTGGCCGAGACCGAGGTCGACCTTCGCACCCGCGTCAACGACCTGATGCAGGCGCTCGGGCACGGTGCGGCCGACGGAGAGGCGTGGCTGGCCGAGCGACGAGGACGCTGGATCATGGGCACCCCGGACGAGGCGCGCGAGCGTGTGGCCGCGCTCGAGAAGCAGGGGACGCAGCGCATCATGCTGCCAGGATTTCGTGCCCCGCGACCTCGACCACGTTCGCCTGATGGGCCGAATCTTCGCGGCCTGACCGGCCGCCGCCGGGTTTCGGCGGAGTTGCGCTACACTCCCCCGATCGGGAACCGGCCCGACATGACCTTCGATCAACGTCTTGTCGATGCGCCGGCCGGCGTGGCCGGCGCGATACCGCCCATACCGGGCTCCAACGAATGGGGAGCCGATATGCCTGACAACGACGTCGTCCTCGTGGCGGCGATCGCCGCCGTTGGCGGCATCGTCATTGGATTCTTCGCCCGCCGCCTGCTCAGCGGCCGATCCGTCAAGCACGCAGAGCACTACGCCGAACGCCTGGTTGCCGACGCGCGCGCCAAGCAGAAGGAGATCGTCCTCGAGGGCAAGGACGAGGCGCTGCAGGTGCGTCGTGCTGCCGAAGAGGAGGCGCGCGAACAGCGTGCCACGATCCAGCGCTCCGAGCGCCGACTCCTGGACCGGGAGGAGGCGCTCGATCGCAAGCTGGAGGCGTTCGAGCAGCCGAGAGGCAGGGCTCGCCGCCCAGCAGCAGGAGCTGGAGGCGGAGCTGCTTCGCGCGCCGTGAGGTCCGGCAGCGACAGCTTGCCGAGCTCGAACGGGTCTCGGGCCTGAGCGCGACCGAGGCGCGCGAAGGGCTGATCGGCCAGATCGTGGACGAGGCCCAGGCAGAGGCACAGCATCGCGTGCGCGAGATCGAGCGTCACGCGCTCGAGGAGGGCGACGATCGCGCGCGACGCATCCTGACCACCGTCATGCAGCGGATCGCCGCCGACCACACCTCCGAGGCGACCATCACCGTCGTGCCGCTGCCGAACGAGGAGATGAAGGGCCGCATCATCGGCCGCGAGGGCCGCAACATCCGCGCGCTGGAGCAGGCGACCGGCGTCGACCTGATCATCGACGACACGCCCGAGGCGGTCGTGCTGTCCGGCTTCGACCCGGTGCGCCGCGAGGTGGCGCGCATGGCGCTGCTCAAGCTCATCTCCGACGGCCGGATCCACCCCGGCCGCATCGAGGAGACGGTCGCCAAGTGCCGGTCCGAGATCGAGGTCGTCATGCGCCAGGCGGGCGAGCAGGCGGCCTATGACGCCGGCGTGCCCGGCCTGCACCCGGAGCTGATCAAGCTGCTCGGGCGGCTCAAGTACCGCACCAGCTACGGCCAGAACGTGCTCAACCACTGCATCGAGACGGCGCGGCTGTCCGGGCTGCTGGCGGCCGAGATCGGCGCCAACGTGGCGGAGTCGAAGAAGGGCGGCCTGCTGCACGACATCGGCAAGGCGGTCGACCACGAGGTGGAGGGGCCGCACGCCCTCATCGGCGGCGACATCGCCCAGCGCTACGGCGTGAATCCGGTCGTCTGCAATGCCATCGCGGCGCACCACCAGGAGGTCGAGCAGGCGTCGACCGAGGCGACCGTGGTCCAGATCGCCGACGCGATCAGCGCTTCGCGGCCGGGCGCGCGCGGCGAGAACCTCGACAACTACGTGAAGCGGCTCGACGACCTCCAGCAGATCGCGCTCAGCTTCCCCGGCGTCGAGCGCTGCTTCGCCATCCAGGCCGGCCGCGAGATCCGCATCCTGGTGCGCCCGGAGGACATCGACGACCTGGCGTCGAGCCGGCTGGCCCGCGACGTCGTCAAGAAGATCGAGGAGCAGCTGCAGTACCCCGGGCAGATCAAGGTGACCGTCATCCGCGAGACGCGCGCCGTCGACTACGCGCGGTGAGCCGGGCGGTTCGCATCTGCGTCATCGGGGACATCATCGGCAAGCCGGGCCGCCTGGCGGTCGCGCAGACGCTGCCGGAGCTGCGCCGCGAGATGAACATCGACCTGGTGATCGCCAACGGCGAGAACACCGCGGCGGGCGCGGGCCTCACCCCGAGCCTTGCCGAGGAGCTGCTCGGCGGCGGCATCGACGTCATCACCAGCGGCAACCACATCTGGGACAAGCGCGAGATCTACGACTATCTCGACACCGGACGGCCGGTCCTGCGCCCGATCAACTACCCCGACGAGGCCCCGGGCGCGGCTGGCTGGTCCACCACGCCGATGACGGCACCGAGGTGGCGGTCATCAACGCCATGGGCCGCGTCTTCATGAACCAGCTCGACTCGCCGTTCACGAAGCTCGACGAGCTGCTCGACGGCGCTGCCGAGCCGCTGCCGCGGATCCGGATCCTCGACTTCCACTGCGAGATCACGTCCGAGAAGAACGCCATGGGCTGGTACCTCGACGGGCGGGTGAGCGGGGTGGTCGGCACCCACACGCACGTGCCGACGGCCGACGCTCGCGTCCTGCCCGGCGGGACGGCCTACATCAGCGACATCGGCATGACCGGGCCCGCGTGACTCGGTCATCGGCTTCAGCCTCGAGACCGTCCTCCCGCGCTTCACCCGACACCTGCCGACGCGCTTCGCGGTCGCGGAGGGCCCGGTCTCCTTCAACGCGGTGATCATCACCGCCGATCCCGCCACCGGGCGGGCGAGCGCCATCGAGCAGGTCCAGCGCCTCGTCGAGGTCTGAGGCATCGGCGCGGCGTTGACCAGACCAGCTGACCAGGCCGACCGTCCATCCCCGTTGATCGGGATCGTCGGACCGACGGCATCCGGCAAGACCGACCTGGCGCTGGCCCTCGCCAAGCGCCTCCCGGTCGAGATCCTGGTCGCCGACTCGCGCCAGGTCTACCGCGGCATGGACATCGGCACCGCCAAGCCCGATGCCGCCGCCCGCGCGTCGGTCCCGCACCACCTGCTCGACCTGGCCGATCCCGACGAGCCGTTCACCGTTGCCCAATGGGTCGAGCGTGCGCGCGCGTGATCCCGCGGTGGCGGATCGGGGCCGCCTGCCGATGATCGTGGGCGGCACCGGGCTCTACGTCTCCGCGCTGCTCGATGGGCACGACTACGCGGCGCAGCCCTGGTCCCCGGAGCTGCGAGCCCGCCTGGCTGATGAGCTCGCCGCGGACGGCCTCGAGCCCTGGCCGCTCGGTTGGCCGCGACCGATCCCGCCGCCGCCGAGCAGATCGACCTTCGCAATCCGCGTCGCGTGCTGCGCGCGCTGGAGCGTTCCGAGGCCGGAGGTGGGGGAGTGGTGCCGTCGAGCGATCCGTACCGGGGCCGCGTCGCGTTGCTCGGGATCAGCCGCCCGCGCGAGGTGCTCTACCGGCGCATCGACGAGCGTGCCGCCCGACCTGTTTGCGCAGCGGCCTGCTCGACGAGGTTCGCGTCCTGCTGGATGCCGGCTACGGCCCCGAGCTGCGACCGATGAGCGGCCACGGCTACCGCGAGGCCGTCGCGTCACCTGGCGGGGGAGTGGTCGCTCGAGCAGGCGGTCGAGGTCACGGCCCGGCGGACGCGGCAGTACGCGAAGCGCCAGCTCACCTGGTTCCGCCGCGATCCTCGCATCCTGTGGGTCGCCGCCGGCGACGGGCCGGCCGACGAGCTCGACCTCGTGGCACGAGCGGACGGCCTGCTGCGCGCCGCGCTCAGCTGACCGAGGTCAGGCCCATCGACTGCCGCCAGTCGGCCACACCGGCGGCGGCCGGCTCGCTCATCGGCAGGGCAGGCTCGAGCGAGCCCGGGCCGCCCGAGGTGGTAGCCCTGTCCGGCCGTGATGCCCAGCTCGCGGAGCTGCGCCGAGCTGGCTCTCGTGCTCGATCCCCTCGGCGATGACGAGCGCACCCGTCCGCGCCGCGAGCTCGACGACGGAGCTGAGCACCGCGCTGGATGGCCCTTCGGAGGCGCTGCGCTGCACGAGCGTCAGGTCCACCTTGAGGATGTCGAACCGAATCTCGGCAAGGAGTCGAAGCCCGGCGTTGCCGGCGCCGATGTCGTCCGCCGCGAACCGGATGCCGGCGCGCCGGCAGGCATCGATCCGCGACCGCGCTCGATCGAGGTCGTGCAGCTGCTGTCGTTCCGTGAGCTCCACGACGATCCGTTCCGGCGGAACGCTGTGCCGCGCCAGGAGCGCGAGCAGCGCGCCACTGCTCCACTCGGACGCCTCGATCGTGGGAGGTGAGAGGTTGAGGGTCAGGAAGGCGTCATCCGGCAGCGCTCCGGCCCCCGCCACGATCGTCTCGATGCAGGCCATGTCCAGGGCGGTGAGCCGGCCGTTCGCCTCGGCGGCGGCGAGCAGCGCCGCGGGATCGGTGAACGGGGCCGGCGGAACCGGTCGAATCAAGCCTTCGAAGCCGATGACGCGGCGGCTGTCCAACGAGACGATCGGCTGATACACCGGCCCGCAGCTGGCCACGCGCGATCACCTCGGCGATCGCGGAAGACGACGAGCCCGATCCGCTCTGCTGCGAGCTCCATGGTCGGATCGAAGCTCGCGACCTCGGTCCGTCCGCCGCGCTTCGCCGCGTACATCGCGGCGTCGGCCTGTGAATACAGCTGTGCCGTCCCCAGCGCGAGCTCCGGCATGCCGAGATGCCCCCGGAGAACGAGAGCGGCTCGAGGTCTTCGACGCGGAGCACCGGCTGCAGGGACTGCGCCAGCAGCCGTCGCGCCACGACCTGGGCGCCCTCGAGATCGGTGTGCGGCAGGAGCACGGCGAACTCATCGCCGCCCACGCGGAATGCCCGATCCGCCAGCCGGAGCGAGCCGGCGAGCAGCCCGCCGAATCCACGCAGCACCCGATCGCCGCCGGCGTGGCCGCGGCCGTCGTTGATTGCCTTGAACTCGTCCAGGTCGATCAGGAACAGGGCGAGCGGCACGTCGTAGCGCAGCGAGGCGGCGACCTGGCGCCCGAGCTCCTCGTGGAACGCTCGATGGTTGCCCAGGCCGGTCAGCGGATCCCGAAGCGCATCGGCAAGGGCGGCCTCGTACCGCTCCTGGAGGTCGGCCTGCGTCGCCACCATCGGCGCCACGATGCGTGCCGAGTGCGAGGGCGGCAACGACGATGGCGGCCGCAGCTCGCGACGAGGATGGCGATCGCGTCGTCGGTGATCACGGCCAGGCTCAGGCGGTAGCACGGCCGCGAAGGCAAGCACAGCAAGCACCACGGCTGCCAGCAGCCGTCGGGTCATCCCGCCGGTCGTGGCGGTCATGCGCGGCGCGACCGGGTCGTTGGAAACCAACGCGCCCTCCTGCGTGTGCCCCCGCTTGTTCCGTTCGTGGTGGTATCGCAGAGGCGGGGTAGGATGGCTGTAGGACGTTCGTACCGATCCGCCCGGCACGGCCCCCGCTTCAGACCCACCGAGGGCATGTCGGCTACCATGGATCGAACAGATGTCTGAACGCGCACGCATGATCGACCTCACCACCCCGGTCGAGCGCGCCTTCCTCATCGGCCTCGACGATCCCGGCGATGGTCGCTGGCCGGTGCAGCGCTCGCTGGCGGAGCTCGGCAGCCCTGGCCGAGACGGCCGGGGCGACCGTGGTGGGCAGCGCGTTCCAGCGACGGCCCAGGCCGGACCCGGTGTGGTACTTCGGCAAGGGCCGCGCGGCCGAGCTGCTCGACGAGAAGGCGGAGAGCGACTTCAACGTGCTCATCGTCGACGACGAGCTGGCCCCGAACCAGCAGCGCAGCCTCGAGGAGCTGCTCGGCTGCAAGGTGCTGGACCGCTCGGCGCTGATCATCGACATCTTCGCCCGTCACGCGAAGACCAAGGAGGGCCGCCTCCAGGTCGAGCTGGCCGCGCTCGAGTACCACCTGCCGCGGCTGACCCGCCTGTGGAGCCACCTGTCGCGCACCGGCGGCGGCATCGGCACGCGAGGTCCCGGCGAGAGCCAGCTCGAGACCGACCGCCGGCTCATCCGCGAGAAGATCAAGAAGGTCAAGGCCGATCTGGGCGACGTGAAGAGGCATCGCGCCACCGCCGCCCGCAAGCGAGACCGCAACGAGGTCGCCAGCGTCGCGCTGGTCGGCTATACGAACGCCGGCAAGAGCACGCTGCTCAACGCCCTCGCCGATGCGGACGTCTACGTGGCCGACATGCTGTTCGCCACCCTCGACCCGACCAGCCGCCAGCTCTCGCTGTCGACCGGGCACCAGGTCGTCATCACCGACACGGTCGGATTCATCAACAAGCTGCCGCACGACCTCGTCGACGCCTTCCGCGCCACCCTCGAGGAGGTGATGCGCGCCGATCTGCTGCTCGAGGTGGTCGACGCCGCCGATCCCGACTTCGTCGGCCAGCAGGCCGCGGTGCAGACCGTCCTCGACGAGCTGGGGGCCGGTGACAAGCCGCGCATCACCGTCTTCAACAAGATCGACCTGCTTGCGGTCGATGATGCCGCCGCGCCCTCGACCGACCGGGCCGTCTTCGTCAGCGCAGCCACCGGCGCCGGGCTCACGCTGCTGCGCGAACGGATCGCCGATGCGCTGCGCGGCCAGATGGTGGCCGTCGACGCCGTCGTGCCGTACGACCGTGCGGAGCTCGTCGCGCGGGCGCGCAGCTCGGGCGACGTCGAGGAGCGCTACGAGGAGCGCGGCGTCCGCGTCAGCGGCCACCTGCCCGAGTCGATCGCCGCCGAGCTCACCGCCGCCGGACGCACCGCCCGACGACGCAGCGCAGCATCGCGCTGATCGCGCGCGTGCCACAGCTACCCGGGCTCCGCGAGGAGCTCCTCGACATGACCGCCCGCGAGCTGGACGCCGCGGATGCGTTCTTCGCGCGCACCGCCGCCGAGCCATCCCTCGACGCCGAGCTGGAGCGCCGGCTGGCCGGAGCCGGTGACTCCGCTGATCGCCGCCCTCGACGCATGGGACGAGGCACCGCCCGAGGCGCGACGCTGCTGGCCGTCAACGAGGCAAACGTCGCGCGCTTCGGCTCGCTCATCGAGGAGACCGGCGCGTGGCCGGGCCTGCGGCTGGTCGGCGCCGACCGGTGCCGATGCGGCCTGGATGCTGGCGCAGCACGCTGACCGCGCGAACGACCTGCGACGATCATGGCTGCCGCTGCTCGCGGCGGCCGTCGAGTCCGGCGACGCGGATCCCCGGCACCTGGCAACGCTCACCGATCGATCCGCCGCGCTGGCGGGCGAGCAGCAGGTGTACGGCACGATCGTGCTGCTGGCCGACGATGGTGAGATCGAGTATCCGCTGCCGGTCGTCGACGCCGCGAGGCTCGAGGAGCGTCGTCGCGCGATCGGTTTGCCGCCCTCGGTCGGCCGATGCGCCGTACCTGGGCGAGGGCGACCTGATCCCGTACGGGCCGGATCGCGGATCGGTGCCGGTCAACCAGTGGCCGATGGTGGTCGAGGGTCACGTCTCGGTCGAGGCCAGTCCTGGAAGGCGGCGTGCGCCCGGTCCATCGGATCTGGGCCACGCGGCCAGGTGATCGTCGCTTCGGGCGGCTGCGCGCGCTGGCGCGCGAGCGCGGCGTCCGGATCGAGACGGTTGTGCCCGAGATGATCGACGAGCTCGCGTCAGGGCGCACGCACGGCGGCGTCGTCGCCCTCGTCGGGCCGCGTCGTCGAGCGCAGGCGTGGGCACGCTGCTGGCGGAGGTGGGGGAGAAGTCGCTCATCGTGCTGCTCGACGGGATCGAGGACCCGTTCAACTTCGGGCAGGCCGTGCGCGCCGCTCTATGCGGCGGGCGTTGACGGGCTGATCGTGCGTCGCAGCTGGGAGACGGCGGTCGGCACGGTCACGCGCGCATCCGCCGGCGCGAGCGAGCTGATTCCGACCGCGCGTGACCGCGTCCGTCGAGGAGGCCGCGGCCGTCTGCAAGCGGCTCGGGATGCGAATTGCGTGTGCCGTGGCCTCGGAGGATGCGACGGAGCTCAGCGAGACGGACCTGACGGGCGGCCTGTTCGTGCTGATCGGCGGTGAGCGACGCGGCGTCACGCGCTCGTTCATCGACCAGGCGGACGTGCGGGTGCGAATCGGCTACGGCCGCGAGCGTGCGCCGGAGCTGGGTGCGGCCACCTCGGCGGCCATCATCGGCTTCGAGGCGCTGCGCCAGCGACGAGCCGCGGGCTAGAAGACTCGGCGACCTGCCAGGCGATCCGGATTCGGAGCCTCGATGGTCGGAGTCGACAGGCGGCGCCAGACGCGCTCGCGGATGGCCAGGCCGGCGACGAGGTACAGCGCGGCCACTGCGAGACCAGCAGTCCATATCCGACCGCCAATGGGCCGATCTCGCCGCCGATGGCCGTTCCGCCGACCATGGCCAGGCTACCGATGCCGAGCCCGGCGATGGCGAATGACCACAGTGTGTGTCCCATATCGCCAGCCTACGCGCGCGCACGCGCCCGACTGATAGGAGAATCGAACTACCGTGGCCATGACCATTGCGAGCCGAATCCGAGCCGAAGGCTACTCAGTCCGGTCGATTGCTGTACTTCCGCAAATGTATGTTATGTTACCTCCACCTCTGTCAGCCGGGGCTGGCACCAGTATTGCCATTGGCAGTCCGATGCCCGCTGGGCATCGCGACTAGATACTGACTGAGGAGATATCCGCAATGGATGATCGAACCCGCGATCCACAGGCAGACTCGACCTACGAGCGTCCTGTGACGGACGACAGCGTCGTCGGGCATGACGACCACGACCACGACCACGACCACGAAGGTCATGGCGAGCATGGTGCCGAGGCCATCGGCGGCGCCACCGGTGCTGTTGGCGGTGCCGTGGCCGGCGCTGTCGTCGGCGGACCTGTCGGCGCTGTCGTTGGCGGTGCCCTCGGTGCCGCCGGTGGCGCGATTGCCGGCGAAGCCACCGAGGGTGACGAGGAAGGCAGCGCGGGCGTCGGCGGTGCCGGTGGTGCCGTCGGAGGCGCCCTGGTGGGCGGCGCGATCGCCGGCCCTCCCGGAGCGATCGTCGGCGGTGCCGTTGGCGCCGGAGCCGGAGCTGGTGCTGGCGACAAGCTCGAGGAAGGCGCCGAGGACGGCGACCTGGACGAGGACGGCAACCGGGACCTGCCTCGGTAACACCGTCGCGCGAGGCAGGGCATGAGCTCGCTCGTGCCCTGCCTTTTGGCTATCTGGGCCCGGCGCCGCGCCTCGGCGTCCCCGGTGGGCTCCAGGAGCGGTCCCAGGCGCGGATCGCTCGCTCGGCGCCGCAGACGCAGGCCTGTCGCATCATCGGCCGATCACGCTCCACGTAGAAGTCGACCACCGACCATTGGTGGCGATGCTCCTCCACGAGATCGCGCTCAGGCGGGGTCGCTCGGCCGCGACTCGGTGAGCGTGGTGGGCGCCCCATGCACCGCTGGGATGGTGCCCAGCTTGCCGGCCTGGTAGTCCGTGAAGGCCTGCATCACCTCATCCCGGGTGTTCATCACGAACGGCCCGGCCCACGCGACCGGCTCGCGGATCGGGCGGCCGCCGAGGATGAGCACGTCGAGCGTTGGGCTGCGGCTCTCCTGGCTGCGCGAGGCGGCGACGGTGAGGGCGTTGCCCGGCCCGAACACGGCGAGCTGACCGCTCCGCACGGGAACTCGGTCCGCACCCACCGTTCCGGCCCCGGCCAGGACGTAGACGAGCGCGTTGTAGTCGGCCCGCCAGGGGATCGATAGCTCCGCCTCGGGGCTGAGCGTGGCGTGCACCAGCGACATCGGCGTGTAGGTCGAGCCGGGGCCGGCATGGCCGGCGACCTCGCCCGCGATGACGCGCACGAGCGCCCCCCCGTCGGACGAGGACAGCAGGCCGACTTCCCGCGCCCGGATGTCCTGGTAGCGCGGCGCAGCCCACTTCTGCGCGCTCGGCAGGTTGACCCACAGCTGGAAGCCGTGGAAGAGGCCGCCGCTGACCACGAGGGCCTCCGGCGGCTTCTCGATGTGCAGGATGCCGGCGCCGGCAGTCATCCATTGCGTGTCGCCGTTGGTGATCACTCCCCCGCCGCCATTCGAGTCGCTGTGCTCGAACGTGCCGTCGATGATGTAGGTCACCGTCTCGAAGCCGCGGTGCGGGTGCCACGGCGTCCCCTTTGGCTCACCCGGCGCGTACTCGACCTCGCCCATCTGGTCGAGATGGATGAATGGGTCGAGCTCGCCGAGATCCACGCCGGCGAATGCCCTTCGCACCGGGAATCCGTCCCCTTCGAACCCGCGTGGCGCAGTGGTCACGCCACGGACGGCGCGCTGGCGGGCGTGGACGGGGTCCGGCGCCGGAATGCGTGGGAGGACGGTGATGTCGTCGACGGTGATGGCTGGCATGGACGAATCATACCACCGATGGTTGCATATGCAACTACCTGGTCGCGCTGCCCCAGTAGAACGGCCCTTCATCGGTGACCGATGCGTCCCAGCCGAGGTCTCGCAGGCGGCCCGCGAGGTCATCGGCGCTCCACAGCACCTTGACCGCTCGATGAACCGTCCCGTCGGCCAGCGGGCGCCGCACGACGCCTGCCGCCTCGTCGACCCAATCCTCGCGCCACAGGAAGTGGCGTCCCTCGTCCACGAAGAAGACCCGCCCGCCCGGCGCCAGGAGGCCCTCCAGGAGGCCCCAGAACGGCTCGAAGCGCCCCGGAGGCACGTGGGACAGGAAGAAGCCGAAGAAGACCGTGTCGAAGGCGTGGGCAGGCTCGATGCCGAACGCGTCGACGACCTCGTAGCGCGTGTTGTCGCGCTCCCCGACCTTGGCCCGATTGAGCTCGAGCATCTCGGGCGACGCATCGGTGACGACGAGCTCGTCCGCGAAGTCCGCCAGCAGGCCGGTCCACTGGCCGGTGCCGGCTGCCAGCTCGAGGATCCTGCCGCGCGGCGCAAAGGCGCGCAAGGCCTCTCGGATCCGTCCGGCATCGGCGGCGAACTGGTCATCCTCCGGGGCCGGCGAGGTCTCGTCGTACTCCGCCGCCCGGGCACGGTAGTAGCGGATCTGGTCGTCGATCAGGTCGCGGTCGTCGGCGGCCATCAGCGGCGGTCGGCGGGCACTCCGAGCGTGACCGCGGCGGCGACGGTGGCGGTGGCCAGGGCCAGCGCCTGGTTGGCCGAGAGCGCGCCGTCGGCCGCGAAGAGCTGCGTGGCGTCGCTCGGGATGGCGGCCAGGATGACCGGCACCAGCGTCCAGCCCAGGACGAGCGCCGTCGGAGCCGTGGCGCCCGGCAGGCGCAGCATGCGGGTGGCGACGGCGGTCAGCACCCCAAGGAAGGCCGCCAGCAGCAGGATCAGGATCAGCGCCGGCTGGTCGCGGGCACCGGAGGCCTGGACGAGGCGCACCACGCCCTGGTAGGCGATGGCGACCGCCAACGCCAGCAGCAGGCCGAGGATGGCCGAGCGAGCGCCGATCACGAGGCCGCGTCGCCCGCGAGGCGCTCCGCCAGTCCTCGCGCGATTCGATACGACTTGCCGGCGCCCATCACGAGCACCGCGTCGCCCTCGGTGACGTGCTCGGCGACGTAGTCCGTCGTGGCGTCGACGTCGCCGGCGGCGATGGCCGGCACGGCCGACGTGCGCTCGATGGCGTCCGCCAGCGCCTCGGCGCTCGTCGAGGCCATCGCCTCGGGTGTATCGCGGCTGGCGAAGATGTCGGCCACCACCACCTCGTTGGCATCGGTGAAGGCGGCCGCGAAGGCGTCCAGCAGCAGTGCGGTGCGCGAGTACATGTGTGGCTCGAAGACGGCCCACAGCCGCCGATCGGGGCCAACCTTCTGGCGTGCGGCGGCAAGCGCGGCGCGCACCTCGGTCGGGTGGTGGCCGTAGTCGTCGTAGATCGTCACCGCCGCAGTATCCGCGATCAGCTCCATGCGCCGCCCGGCTCCGGCGAATGTCCGCAGCCCCTCGGCCAGCAGCTCGAGATCCGCCCCCAGCGTGCGGGCCATGATCAGCGCCGCGGTGGCGTTGAGGACGTTGTGCTCCCCCGCCAGCGTCATCTCGAACGGGTGGTCGAACAGCGTGAAGCTGGTTCCCGCGCGGCCACGCACCACGTCGGTGGCGGCGATCTCACCGCCGGGACCGTAGCGCAGGATGCGCCCCTGCCAGCCGCGCAGCCGACCGATCAGCTCGGCGGCGCCCGGATCGTTGGCGGCGATCACCAGCAGGCGGCCGTTCAGCGCCGGGTGCGCGGACATGCCGCGAACGAATCGCTCGAAGGAATCGGTCACGGCGGCCGCATCGGCGAAGTAGTCGGGATGATCCATCTCGACGTTGGTGACGATGGCGCCCGCGGGGTGGTAGTTGAGGAAGTTGTCGCCGAACTCGTCCGCCTCCACCAGGAACGACGCTCCCCCACCCGGCCGGACCGATGCGCCCCAGGCGCCGATGAAGGCGCCGACTTCCACGGTCGGGTCCAGCCCGGCGACGATGAGCAGGTGGCCGAGCAGTGCCGTGGTGGTCGACTTGCCGTGCGTGCCGGTGACGCCGAGGCCGATGTGCCCGGGCGAGGACTGGAGCTCACCGAGCAGCGCCTGCCAGGTGGCGACTGGAAGGCCACGCGCTTCGGCGGCGGCGAGCTCCGCGTGATCGGGGACGGCGCGGACCGCCGGTGAGATTGCGACGCGGTCGATGCCGGCCAGGTGGGCCGGATCGTGCTGGGTCACCCACCCGATGCCCGCCGCCTCGAGCGGCGGCGTATACGGTGAGGGTCCGTCCGCGTCGCAGCCGTCGACGAGCGCACCCGCTCGGCGCAGCAGGAGCGCCGTTCCGGCCGCTCCCGAGCCCGCGATGCCGATGACGTGGATCCGCTCCCCGAACTCGACCACGCCCTAGGCCTCGGAGGCCAGGCGCGCGCCGAGCTCGAGCGCCGCCAGCGCGGACGCGCGCTTGTTGCCCGCTCGGTCATGCGGCCAGGTGTGGCGTTCCACCACGGCCGATCCCGAACGAAGGGCTGCCGCCACGTAGGTCAGGCCGACTGGCTTGTCCGCCGATCCACCGTCCGGCCCCGCGATGCCGGTCACGGCGACGGCAAGCCTCGCCACCGGGAAGCGCGCCAGGGCGCCGCTGGTCATCGCCTCGGCCACCTCGGCCGAGACCGCGCCGACGTCGTCGATGAGCTCGCCGGGGACGTCGAGGAGCTCCTCCTTGACCGCATCCGAGTAGCTGACGATGCCGCCGAGGTAGTGATCGCTCGAGCGCGGGACCTGGGTGATCACGTGCCCGACCAGCCCGCCGGTGCACGACTCGGCGCTCGCCATCTGCCAGCCGCGCTTGACGAGCGCTCGCCCGAGCCGTCGCGCCGCGGCGACGAGCTCGTCGTCCGTCGGCGGGCGCGTTGCGGGCATCGGCCTAGCGGTAGTTCGTGAACTGAAGGGCGACCGGGTAGTCGAGCCCTCTCAGGTCCGCAATCACCGCCTGGAGGTCGTCCTTGGACTTGGCCGAGACGCGGACCGCGTCGCCCTGGATGTTCGGCTTCGTCTTGGGAAACGCCTCCCGAATCCGCTTCGAGAGCTCCTTCGCCTGCTCGCTGGTCAGGCCGCGCGTCAGCTTGATCTCCTGCCGGACGGTGCCACCCCCCGCCGGCTCGACCTTGCCCCAACCGAAGATCTTGAGGCTCAGGCCTCGTCGCACGGCCTTCGACTCGAGGAGGTCCTTCGCCACGCCGGCGCGATACTCGTCGTCGGCGGTCAGCACGAGCGCGTCCTTGGTCAGCTCGAACGCCACCTTGCTGCCCTTGAAGTCGTAGCGCGTCGCGATTTCACGCCGCGCCTGGTCGAGCGCGTTGACCAGCTCCTGCTGATCGAAGTCGCTGACCACGTCGAACGATGAATCTGCTGCCATGTCTCCCCTATCTTCGTCTCAGTCGCCTGATCGCGTGATGCGCCACTCGATGACGGCGCCGTTGCTGCCCATGGCGCCGAGGCCGATCCCGTTGATCGACAGCCGGACGGCTCCGGCGTTGCCCGCGCGGATGCGGATCGTCTGTCGCGCACTCATGTTGACGCGCTCGCCGTCGTCGCTGATGCCGCCCGAGACGCCGGCGACCGGCACGCCATCCTCCTCGACCTCGAGGTACGAGTCGCCACCGTTCAGGCCGAGCGTCGAGGTCAGGCCGTCGCCGGGGCCGACCGTGACTCGCCGGGTGACCGGCTCGCCCGAGGTCGGCGTGACGACCACGTCCCAGGTGCCCGCAGGCAGCGACAGGCTGCCGCTGAAGGCGCCGGCAGCGTCCGCCGTCATGCTGGCCGCTGCGGGCGCCGATGGCGTGGCGGGTGTGATCTTGACCGCGGCACCGGCGGCGTCGGTGACCGTGAAGGTCGGCGTGGGCGCCGTGATGAGCACCGCGCTCACGTCGAGGCGCTCGCCGGGAGTCGCCGTGCCGGAGACGGAGACCGCGCCGGTGACGATCGCGTCGGCCGCCGGCTGATCGAGCGTGACTGCGACCCCGCTGGCCGATGGGCTCGGTTCCACCTCGCCCACCACGTTGACGCGCAGCACGGACACGGCCGAGTCGCGATCGGTCACCGGATCCATGGCCTGGACACGGATCTCGTTCGACCCTGGTAGGAGGCCCAACGTCATCTCGAAGTTGCCGTCCGCATCGGCCGTGGTGCTCGGATTCTCCGGGAGCCCACTGACGGTGATCTCCGCGTCGGGTGCGGTGACGCCGCGGATGGTGATGGTCGAACCGGTATGTGCCGAGACGTCACCGGCGGGCTCGACGATCCGAAGCTCGGGCGTGCGGGCGAAGTTGACGAACTCGTAGCCGAGCCATGCGACGAAGGCGCCCACCAGGATGGTGAGGATCGCCGCGGCCACCGCCCCCGGGGTTACGACGAAGGTCCGGCGGCGACGCACGGTGATCGGACGTGGCGGACCCGCGGCAGTCGGGCGCGCCGTGGCCAGGCCGGACGTTTCGAGCCGGTAGAGATCGATCAGATACTCGGGATCCAGTCCGAGGTACGCGCCATAGTTCCGCAGGAAGCCCTTGGTGTAGACGGCGCCGGGCAGCTCGCGATACTCGCCGCGCTCGAGCGCGGACAGGTAGCGTTCCCGGATCTTCGTATCGCGCTCGACCCGGATGAGGTCGATCTCCTTCGCCTCGCGCGCAGCGCGCAGCACCTCCCCGAGCTTGTGGTCCTGCTCGGTCACGGCTCATCGGCCTCGTCGGGACCCACATCGCCGCCCCAGCCGTCCGGGGTGACGAGCACCTCACGGAATCGGCTGCCGTCGGCGGGTCCCACGATCCCGCGATCCTCCATCTGGTCGAGGATGCGCGCCGCCCGCGCATAGCCGATGCGAAGGCGTCGCTGAAGGAGCGATGCCGATGCCTTGTCCGAGCGGCGCACGATGTCGACTGCCTGGGTGAAGAGCGCATCGGCGTCATCGTCCTCGTCCTCCTCGCCGGGCCGGCCGCCCGGCTTGCCGTCGCGGCGCGGGGCCGTGATCTCGGGCCGGTACTGCGGTCCGCCCTGGGCCCGCCAGTGGCGAGCCACTGCCTCGATCTCGAGATCGGTGACGAGCACGCCCTGCAGGCGGACGGCGCGCGGCGCGTCGATCGGCTGGTAGAGCATGTCGCCGCGCCCCAGCAGGTCCTCCGCGCCGGTCGTGTCGAGGATGGTGCGGCTGTCGATCCCCGACGTCATCGCGAAGGCGATCCGGCTGGGGATGTTTGCCTTGATGAGCCCGGTGATCACCTGCACGGACGGTCGCTGGGTGGCCACGATGAGGTGGATGCCGGTGGCGCGCGCCAGCTGTGCGATGCGCGTGATGGTGGCCTCGACCTCGTAGGCGCTGACCATCATCAGGTCCGCCAGCTCGTCGATCAGGATGACGATGTACGGCATGCGCGGCTCGCCGGCGCGCAGCGCCTCGTTGTAGCCGCCGATGTTGCGTACGCCACGCGCCGCGAACTCCGCGTACCGGCTCTCCATGGTGCCGACCGTCCACTTGAGCGCGTTGACCGCCTTGTCCGTGTCCACGATCACCTCGCACAGCAGGTGCGGGATGCCCTTGTACTGCGCGAGCTCCACGCGCTTGGGGTCGATGAGGATCAGCTTCACCTCGGCCGGCGTCGCGTTCATCAAGAAGCTGTCGATGATCGCATTGACACAGACGCTCTTGCCCGAGCCGGTCGCGCCGGCGATGAGCAGGTGCGGCATCTTGGCGAGGTCGGCGCTGAACGGCTGGCCGGCGACGTCCTGCCCGAGCGCGAACGCCAGCTTCGACTTCTTTGACGCCTCGACGTGAACTCGGCTGGCGAGCACCTCCTTGAGGGTCACCAGGTCGAACGCGGAGTTCGGGATCTCGACCCCCACGAACGGCTCCCCGGGAATCGGCGCCTCGATCCTGATGCTGCGAGCCGCCAGCGCCAGCGCCAGGTTGTCGGACAGCCCCTCGATCCGGCTCAGCTTGATGCCGGGCTCCACGTCGAGGGCGTACTGGGTGACGACCGGCCCCTCCTGGATGCGGGCGACCTTCACGCCGATGCCGAAGTGCGCCAGCGTCTCGCGAATGCGCTGGCCCTTGGCGGTGAGGTCCATCTGTGCCGCCGATGACTCCGGCGCATTCGTGAGCAGCTCCAGCCCGGGAAGCTCCCAGACGCGCTCGACCGGCTCGAGCGCCGCATCGACGGCATCGACGGCGGCAGCCTCCGCGAGATGCGCCTCCTCCGTGTGCTCGAGCTCCGCCGTCACCGGGTGCGGCACGAGCTCGTCTTCCCGCGCTGGTACGAGGGGCGTCGGTCGCGCGGCCCCGTTGGCGCCGGGTGCCGGCCGCTCGCGGCGCAGAATGACCGGCGGCTCCTCGTCCATCTCGCCGCCCGCCAGCCGGTCGCGCATGCGGTCGATCAGCCCGGGACGCGCAGCCGGTCCTTCCGACGCGTCGGCGCGTCCGCGTGCGTCGTCTTGCTTCGGACGGCGTCCCGCCGCGCGCCGCGCCTCGTCCGCCTCCCGCTCCTTGGTATCGGCGCGACCGGCGAGGTAGGCGGCCACGAGGTCACCGATGGTCATGTTGAAGTAGAGCAGCAGGCCAACGACCACCATGAGGACGAGCACGACCCACGCACCGGCCGTGCCGACGGCGCCGGTGAGGACGGCGCTCACCCCGAATCCGATCGCTCCCCCACCCTGGCCGGTTTCGACGGCATCCGGCGCCCCGCCCACCGACAGGTGGAACATCCCGAGCAGCGCCAGCGCGAACAGGGCGGCGCCGGTCGCCGCCATCCAGCGCTCCGCCGGCATGGTCTTCATCCACAGCATGAGCGCGAAGCCGGCCAGCAGGGGTGCGGCGAATGCGATCCCCCACCCGAGGCTCGTCGACAGGACGTCGTGCCAGGGGCGCACGATGGCTCCGGCATCCGGAGCGAAGAGGGCGATGACGCTGATGATCGCGAGCAGGAGCAGCACGAACGCCACCGCTTCGCGCACGAAGCGGCCGCTGACGACCATCGAGCTCTGCGGTCGACGCCGCCTGCTCGGCCGGCGCCGGGCGGTCGTCCTGCGTCGGGTGGCCACGGGCCGGGTCAGACCTCCAACACGATGGGAAGGATCATGGGGCGTCGCTTCGTGCGCTGATGGAAGAATCGGCTCAACGTGTCGCGGATCTTCGTCTTCACATACCCGGCCTCGGCATTGTGCTCGTCCTCGCGGCGCTGGCGGAGCGCATCCATCAGGTGGTCCCGGGCAGCGGCCATGATCGGGTCGTCAGGATCCGCCAGGAAGCCGCGGCTGACGAGGTCCGCCACCCCGACGGGTTGGCCGGTCTTGGCGTCGATGGTCAGTGCGACCATCACCACACCGTCGGACGCGAGCATGCGGCGGTCGCGCAGGACGACACCGTCGATCCCGTCGATCGTCGCGATGCCGTCGACCAGCACCGCGCCGGCGGTCACCGAGCCGGCCATCCGCCCCGTCTGGCCGTCAAACTCGACCACCTGCCCGTTCTCCAGCACGAAGATCTTGTCGACGTCGACGCCGGCACCCTCGGCGAGCAGCGCGTGCTGGACGAGCATCCGGTATTCACCGTGCACCGGCACGAAGTGGCGCGGCTTGACGAGCCCGAGCATGAGCTTGAGCTCCTCCCGCGAGCCATGTCCGGACACATGGCAGTGCACGAGCGGCTCGTAGTGCACCATCGCCCCTTCCTTGAAGAGGTTGTCGATCGTCTTGGCGACCGCCTCCTCGTTGCCGGGGATCGGGCTTGCCGACACGATGACCGTGTCGCCGGGCTCGATGGTGATGTTGCGGTGGTCGCGGTTGCTCATTCGCGTGAGCCCGCTCATCGGCTCACCCTGCGAGCCGGTCGTCATGACGACGAGCTCGTCCTTCGGCAGCCGCTGCAGCTGGTCCTTGCGCACGAAGGTGCCGTCGCGCGAGTCGAGGTAGCCGCGCTCGAGCGCGATCGCCGTGTTCTGCTCCATGCTGCGCCCCAGCGCGACCATCTTGCGGCCGTTGGCCCACGCCGCATCGATCACCTGCTGGACGCGGCCGATGTTGCTGGCGAAGGTCGCGACGATCACGCGCCCGGGCGCTTCACCGACGAGCCGGTTGAGGCTCTCGCCGACCGTCGTCTCCGACAGGGTGTAGCCGTCCTTCTCGGCGCGGGTGGAGTCGCTGAGGAGGAACTCGACGCCGCGGTTGCCGATCTCGGCGATCAGGCCCAGGTCGGCGCGCCGCCCGTCGGGCGGGGTGTGGTCGAACTTGAAGTCTCCGGTGTGGACGATGGTGCCCAGGCGCGTGGTGATCGCGTAGCCGACGCCATCCGGGATCGAGTGGTTCACGCGGAACGGCAGGACCGTGAAGGAGCCGACCGCGAACTCCTGTCCAGGTTCGATGACGTGGAGCGGGGTCGACTCGAGGAGCTTGTGCTCCTTCAGCTTGCCCTGGACGAGCCCCTCGGTGAGCCGGGTGGCATAGATGGGCGTGCCGGGGATCTTGGGCAGGACGTACGGCAATGCGCCGGTGTGGTCCTCATGACCGTGGGTGAGGATGATGCCCCGCACCCGGTCGCGGTTCTCCGCGAGGTAGGTGGCATCCGGGATGACGAGATCGATGCCGAGCATCTCCGGCTCGGGAAAGGCGAGGCCGCAGTCCACGACCAGGATGTCGTCGTCGATCTCGATGACGGTGATGTTCTTGCCGACCTCGCCCACCCCGCCGAGCGGGATGATGCGCAGGGAATCGGACATGGGAGCTCCTAAAAGAGGGTCATCTGTTCGGCATCATCGACGACTGCCGCCGGATGCGGTGCCGGTGCCGCCACCGCATCTGCCTGGACCGATGCCGCGCGCTCGTCGTCGAGCGCACGACGGGCATCCAACAGCGCCGAAGGCAGGCCACGAATGTCGCGGAAGAGTGTTTCGCGCAGCGAGGCCTGGTGCAGCGCCGCAGCAGGATGGTACATCGGGAAGACGTGCTGACCGCTGAACGAGCGACGCAGCCGGCCGTGAATGGCGCCGATGCGTGCGCCGGGCAGGTAACGCTGGAGAGAGTGCCGGCCGAGCGTCACGATGACCGCCGGGTCGAGCGCCCGCTCCTGGGCTTCGAGGTACGGCGCGCAGGCTCCGACCTCGTCTGGCTCGGGATCACGGTTCGCGGGAGGCCGGCACTTCACGATGTTCGTGATGAAGACGTCCTCGCGTTGCCAGCCGATTGCGCCGAGCAGCTCCGACAGCAGCTCGCCTGCCGGCCCGACGAACGGGCGGCCGGTGCGGTCCTCGCGAGCGCCGGGGCCTTCGCCGACGAGGAGCACGTCGCTCAGGACGTTCCCCTCGCCGGGGACGGTCTGCGTGCGGCCCTGGGCGAGCGCACAGCGGGTGCAGCCGTGAACCGCCTCCGCGATGCGCGCCAGCGCCGTCCCGCCTCCGTCCGACTCGTCCGCGGTGCCCATCGGCGTCGAGGGTACCGCGCCGCCGCGCGCCGCGGCGGTGCGATCGGTCTATGAGTTGTCGGAGCTCCCGGAACCGGCCTTGGCCATGTGCCGTTCCATGGCCGCGCGGCGGCTCAGGTTCACGCGGCCCATGCGGTCGATCTCGGTCACGACCACCATCAGCTCGTCGCCGATGCTGACCACGTCCTCGACGCGCGGCACCCGGTAGTCGGCGAGCTGGCTGATGTGGACCAGCCCCTCCTTGCCGGGCAGGATCTCGACGAAGGCACCGAAGTTCATGATCCGGGTCACCTTGCCGAGGTACTCCTTGCCGACCTCGACGTCCTTGGTCAGGCCCTCGATCCAGGCGATCGCCTTCTGGGCGGCCTCGCCGCTCGTCGCGGCGATCTGGATCGTGCCGTCGTCCTCGACGTTGATCTGCGTCCCGGTCTCGGCCGTGATCTGGCGGATCACCTTGCCGCCGGCGCCGATGACGTCGCGGATCTTGTCGACCGGGATCTTGATGGTCGTGATGCGCGGCGCGTACTGGCTCAGCTCCTCGCGGCTGGTGCCGATGACTTCGGTCATCTTGCCCAGGATGTGGAGCCGAGCGTCACGCGCCTGATCGAGCGCATCGCGCATGATCTCGGTGGTGATGCCGGCGGTCTTGATGTCCATCTGGAGCGCGGTGACGCCCTCCGCAGTGCCGGTCACCTTGAAGTCCATGTCGCCGTACGCGTCTTCCTTGCCGGTGATATCGGTCAGGACGGCGTAGCGACCGGAGTCCTTGTCGGTGATCAGGCCCATCGCCGCGCCGGCCACCGGCGCCTTGATCGGCACGCCGGCATCCATGAGCGCCAGCGTTGAGCCACAGGTCGATGCCATCGAGGTCGAGCCGTTCGAGCTGACCACCTCGGACACGATGCGGATCACGTACGGGAACTCGTCGACGCTGGGGAGGACGGGCAGCAGGGCTCGCTCGGCGAGCGCGCCGTGGCCGATCTCGCGACGGCCGGGGCCGCGCATGAACTTGGCCTCGCCGACCGAGTAGGGCGGCATGTTGTAGTGGTGCATGTAGCGCTTCTCGGTCTCCGGCGAGATCGTGTCCATGCGCTGCACGTCGCTCGACGGGCCGAGGGTGGCGATCGAGAGCGCCTGCGTCTGGCCGCGCTGGAAGAGCCCGGAGCCGTGGGTGCGCGGCAGGACGCCGACCTCCACGCTGATCGGGCGGATCGTCCGCGTGTCGCGGCCGTCGATGCGCACGTTCTCGCTCAGCACCAGCTCGCGGACCGTCGCCTTGGTCACGGCGTCCATGAGCGGCGAGCCGATGCCGTGGCGTCGCCGGATGTCCTCGAGCCGGTCACCCTGCTCGGAGCGGTCGTAACTCTCGCGCGCCCTCCGCACCTCGTCGGCGATGTCCCGGCGAAGCGCGTCGAGGCGCTCCGGTAGGCCGCTCGTGAAGTTGAGGAAGAGCTCAGCGGTCGCTTCCGCGTCGGGCATGGCGCGGTGCGCCGCCGCGTGGTCACGACCGAACACGAACCGCACCAGGTCGGCGAGCTTGTAGCCGCCCGCATCGGGGTAGAGCTGGTAGCCCAGCTCGAGGGTGTCGAAGACGGCCGATGGCTTCCAATGGCGATCGGGCGGCAGATGGCGAAGCACGAACGGGACGTCGAACCCGGTGTTGTGGGCGACGATCGGCGTCTCCCCCACCCAGTCGACGAAGGCGCCGAGCACCTCGGCGGCGGTGGGCGCGTTGGCGACGTCATCGGTCTTGATGCCGTGCACCTGGTGCCCGATGATCGGGCGCCCCGGGTTCACCAGCGACTCGAAGGTGTCGACGATCTGGCCATCGCGCACGCGCAGCGCGGCGATGTCGACGATGTAGCCGTTCTCCGGCTTCATGGCGGTCGTCTCGAGGTCGAACACGACGAACTCGCTGCGGCCCTCGGAGAGGAGCTGCCCGAGCTGGATGACCGACGAGGCCTTGGGGGCGATGAACGGAACCTTCTTCGGCTTGCCGGCCGAGGCGACGAGCTTCTCCTGGAGGTCAATCGACTGCTGGAGCTCGCTGTGCCCGTAGGCAATGGCGTCGGCCATGACCGACTCCGGCAGGATCTTGGCGCCGGCCTCCACCATCATGACGGCCTCGCGGGTGCCCGCCACGACGAGGTCGAGCTCGCTTTCGGCGAGCTGGCTGTTGGTCGGATTGGTGACGAACTCGCCGCCGATGCGACCGACGCGGACCGCGCCGACCGGGCCCATGAAGGGGATCTGGCTGATGCTGAGCGCCGCCGAGGCGCCGTTGAGCGCCAGGATGTCCGGATCGTTCTCCTGGTCGGTCGAGAGGACCGTCAGGACGACCTGGACGTCGTTGTAGTAGCCCTTCGGGAAGAGCGGGCGAAGCGGCCGGTCGGTGAGGCGCATCGCCAGGATGGCGGCCTCCGACGGGCGTGACTCACGCTTGATGAACCCGCCCGGGATCTTGCCCGCGGCGTACATCCGCTCCTCGTAGTCCACGGTGAGCGGGAAGAAGTCGGCCCCTTCGCGAGGCTCCTTTGCGGCGACCGCAGTCGCCAGGACGACGGTTTCGCCATATCTGACGACGACCGCGCCGTCTGCCTGCTCGGCGAGCTTGCCGGCCTCCATGCTGAAGACCTTGCCGCCGATTTCGGCTTCGTGCTTGATTGACACTGATTCCTCCAGTGATGCTGTGCGGCATCCGACGCTCGATTCCCGTGGCGCGCTCTCTCAGGTGAGCGCAGGCGTCAGGCGGGGGTGGATGCCCGTTTGGGTGTGAGATGTGCGAGACCCAGAGCCTTGGCTCCGGGTCGATCGCGGTCGGTGACTAGCGACGCAGCCCCAGGCTGCTGATGACGGTGCGGTATCGGTCGACATCGTTGCGGACCAGATACGCAAGCAGCCGTCGGCGCTGCCCGACGAGCATGAGCAGCCCGCGGCGCGAGTGATTGTCCTTGGGAAAGCTGCGCAGGTGCTCCGTCAGTGACTTGATCCGCTCGGTGAGAAGCGCAATCTGCACCTCGGGAGATCCGGTATCGCCCTCGTGCGTGGCGTATTCGTCGACGATTGCGCTCTTCGCGTCCTTGGCGAGCGGCACGTATTCCTCCACTTTCTTTTCCGTAACGCTCGAAGTTTAGCAGAGGGACCCCCTGATCGCACTCTGCGGGCCCTGGAGCGAACCGGGGCGGGGCCAATCAACCGCCTGCCTGACGGGCCAGCAGCCGGCGCGCCTCCCGCTCATCGGCCCGCATCTGCTTCACGAGCGAGTCCGCGTCGTCGAAGCGCAGCTCCTCGCGGAGGCGCTCGACGAGCTCGAGGTCGAGCGTGGCGTCGTACAGGTCGCCGTCCCAGTCGAGCAGGTAGACCTCCACCAGCACGCGCCCGTCGTCGTGAAACGTGGGGCGCACCCCGACGCTCACCAGGGCGGGATGGTCGGGGCCGACGCCGCGTTCCGGCACGTTGACGCGGCCGAGATAGATCCCCAGCGACGGCAGCGCCGCCGCATAGTCGAGAGCCAGGTTGGCGGTCGGGAAGCCAAGCTCCCTGCCACGCTCGTCGCCGTGCACCACGGTCCCGCGAAGGAACGGCGGGGAGCCGATGAGGGCGGCAGCTTCCTCGATCCAACCGTCGGCGAGGGCTCGCCGGATGCGCGAGGACGAGACGACCTCGTCGTCGACCACCAGTGGCTCGACCGAGATGCAGTCCCATCCGTTCTCGGCGCCGATCTCGGCCACCCGCTCCAGCGTGCCGGCGCGGGCTCGGCCGAAGGCGCTGTCGGGGGTCATCGTGATGCCGCGCAGCTCCATTGCCGGCGCGAGCGCGGCAAGGAACGCCTCCGGCTCGAGGCTGCGCACCGCATCGTCGAACCGGATCTCGAAGGCGTGGTCGATGGCGGTTCCCGCCAGTCGCTCCAGCGTCACCTCCGGCGGCAGCAGGCGCTCGACGACGGTGCCGGGCCGAATCACCTCGTCCGGATGTGGGCTGAAGACCAGTGCAACGCTGGCCGCGTCGCGTTCCCGGGCGGCCTGCACGGTCGCGTCGAGCACGTGCCGGTGGCCGAGGTGGACGCCGTCGAACACCCCCAGTGTCACGACCGCCGGGCCGATGGTTGGCAGGTCATCGAGGCCGCGCGCCGTCACCCGGGCGCCTCGCGCGGCAGCACCTTCTCCGGCTGCAGCAGGTTCGACGTCACCGATCCGATCCCGATCAGCTCGCCTCCCTCGAACACCGCCGCGCGCCCGTCCGCGGCGGGCCGGTCCCCGAGCGGACGCGCCGATCCGTTGCGGAAGGCGTGCGCCGCATCGCCATCGAGGATGACGTGCGGCAGCGGCAACAGGTCGCCGACTGGCAGGATCGCCTCCCCGAGCCGGCCGTCGGCCGCCAGTGCCTCGAGCCGATCGGGCGTGATCGCGTCATCCACGCTCAAGCCGGCCGCCTCCGTGCGCCGCAGCGCACCCAGGTATCCGCCGCAGCCGAGACGCTCGCCGAGGTCGCGGGCGAGCGACCGGACGTAGGTGCCGGCGCCGCAGCGCAGATCGACGCGAAGCTCGGCGCCCTCGTCATCACGGTCGTAGGCGAGCAGCTCCAGGGAATGGATCGTGACCTGGCGCGGTGGCACCGCGATCGGGTCGCCGGCGCGCGCCGCTCGGTGAGCCGTTCGGCCGCCGACCTTGCGCGCGCTGAAGGTTGGCGGCAGCTGGTCGAACGTGCCGACGAAGCTCGCCAGGGCCTCGCGCGCCGTCGCCTCGTCGGGAAGCGGCGCATCGATGGCAACGATCGGTCCCTCGGCGTCGTCGGTCGCGCTCCGCGCTCCGAGCCGGATGACGGCGTCGTAGCGCTTCGAGCCACCCGTCAGCTCCGCGCTGAAGCGGGTTGCGCCGCCGACGAGGATCGGCAGGACCCCGGAGGCGAGCGGGTCCAGGGTGCCGGCATGGCCGATGCGCCGCGTGCCGCTCAGCCGCCGCATCATGCCGACCATGTCGTGGCTGGTCGGGCCGACCGGCTTGTCGAGGTTAACGACCCCGAGCATCGGCCCGATCGAGCTCGCGCTCGCACTCCTCGAGCAGCTTCGCGATTGCCTCCGGCAGCGGCGCCTCGATCGAGCACCCGGCGGCGCGGGCGTGACCGCCGCCGCCGAAGGCGGAGGTGATGGCCACCGCATCGGCCCGCGCCGAGGTGCGAACGCTGACCCGCATGTGCGTCGCGTCCACTTCCTTGAAGAGGGCCGTGATGTCGGCAACCTTGGTGGAGGCGAGCAGGTCGATGAATCCCTCGGATGCGACCGGATCGGTGCCGGTCTCCGCGAGCATGGCGGTCGTCATCACGGCGTACACGATCCGCCCGTCTCGACGCTGCGCCACCCCGGCCAGCATCTCCCCCCACAGCGCGAGGGTGCTGAAGGGCTTGTCGGCGTAGATCGAGCGATGGATCGCCGCCAGCGGCGCGCCGGCCTCGACCAGGTCGGCCGCCACGCGCAGGGTGCGTGGCGTCGTGTTCGGATGGGAGAAGGTGTGCGTGTCCTGCACCATGCCGGCGGTCAGCACGCTCGCGATCTCGGCATCGATCTCCACCCCGAGCTCCGGGATGAGCAGGGCGACCATCTCGCAGGTGGCGGCCGCATCGGGGTCGATCCAGGCTGCGACCGTGCCCTCGCCGTCATTGGAGACGTGATGGTCGATGTTCACGATCCGGGCGCGCGTGAGCCACTCGGCCGCGTTGGTGACCACCGCACCGGTTCGCGCGAGCGGCCCGTCGAGCACGACCGCCACGTCCGGCTCGAGCCCTGGCGTGGTCCGGACCTCGCTCGCGCCGGGCAGATCGACGAGGGACGGCGGCACCGGGTCGGCGGCCACCACCTCCGCCTGCTTCCCGAGGCGCTCGGCGGCGATCCGCAGCGCGAGCGCGGACCCGAGCGTGTCGGCGTCCGGGTTCTCGTGGCAGATCGCTGTGATCCGGGAAGCGTTGCGGATCGCCTCCACGACTGCCTCGCGGCTCACGAGCGCCCCTCGTCCTCGAGCTCGCGGAGGAGGCGCAGAACGCGGTCCCCCGCCTCGATCGAGTCGTCTCGCCGGATGACGAGCTCCGGAACGTGGCGCAGCGTCAGCCGGCCGCCGAGCTGCCTCCGCAGCCAGGGCGTGGCATCGGTCAGGGCCTTCATCGTCTGCTCACGCTCGGTCTCGGTGCCCATGATGCTCACCCAGACCTTGGCCGTGCCGAGGTCGCGAGCGGTCTCGACGCGCGTGATGGTCGCGAACCCGACGCGCGGGTCCTTCATCTCGCGGTGGAGCAGCTCGGCGAGCTCGGCTCGGATCTGGCTGTCGAGCCGATCCGTACGCTGGCTCATCGGCTAGGCGGCCTCGGTCACCATCTGGTAGCACTCGATGACGTCGCCCTCGGCGATGTCATCGGCGTCGAGCCCGATCCCGCACTCGAAGCCGGTGGCGACCTCGCGGACGTCGTCCTTGAAGCGCTTGAGCGACGTGATCCGCGTGTCGGCCAGCAGCTGCCCGGCCCGGAAGAGCCGCGCCTGTCCGCCGCGCACGATTCGGCCATCGGTGACGTACGAGCCGGCGACGTTGCCGGCGCGCCCGGCCTTGATCACCATCCGCACCTCGGCGTGGCCCTCCACCTGCTCGACCAGCTTCGGCGCCAGGAGACCCTGGAGCGCCTGGCCGATGTCGTCGGTCAGCTTGTAGATCACGTCGTAGATGCGGACGTCGACCCCGGTGGCGTCGACGGAGCGCTGCGCGCCCGCGTCGAGCTTCGTGTTGAAGCCGATGACGACCGCGTCGGACGCCGAGGCGAGGTTGACGTCGCTCTCGTTGATGTCGCCGGCACCCTCGCGCAGGATGTTGATCCGGACCTCGTCGTTGTTCAGGCGCTCGAGCGAGTGGCGGATCGCGCCGATCGAGCCCTGGACGTCGGTCTTGAGCACCACGCGCAGCTCCGCGACCTCGCTGGCCTGGATCTTGGCGCTGATCTCCTCGAGGCTGCTCACGTTCTGGCCGTCGGCGCCGGCCGCCACGCGGTCGGCAGCCTCGGCGGCATCGCGGGCCGTCTTCTCGTCGGCGACGACGCGCAGGATGTCGCCGGCCTCGGGCAGGCCCTGCAGGCCGATGATCTCGACCGCCGATGCCGGGCCGGCCTCCTTGACGCGCTTGCCGGCCGCGTTGTTGAGCGCGCGCACGCGGCCCCACGTCCGACCCACGCTCACGATCTGGCCGATCCTTGAGCGTGCCGGTCTGGACGAGCACGGTGGCGACGTTGCCGCGGCCCTTGTCGACCTTCGACTCGATGATCGTGCCGATCGCCGGCGCGGTCCGGATTGGCCTTGAGGTCCTGCAGGTCGGCGACGAGGAGCACCATCTCCATGAGGTCGTCGATCCCCGTGCGCTGCTTGGCGCTCACCGGCACGGCGATCACGTCGCCGCCGTACTCCTCGATGAGCACCTTGTTGTCGGCGAGCTCCTGCTTGACCCGATCGGGGTTGGCGTCGGGCTTGTCGACCTTGTTGATCGCCACGATCATCGGCACGCGGGCCGCCCGAACGTGGTCGATCGCCTCCTTGGTCTGGGGCATGACGCCGTCATCGGCCGCGACCACGATGATCGCGATGTCGGTCACCTGCGCGCCGCGGGCACGCATGGCGGTGAATGCCTCGTGGCCGGGCGTGTCGAGGAAGACGATGCGCTTGCCGTTGTGGTCCACCTCGCTGGCGCCGATGTGCTGGGTGATCCCGCCGCTCTCGCCGGAGGCGACCTTCGTCTCGCGAATCGCGTCGAGCAGGCTCGTCTTGCCGTGGTCGACGTGGCCCATCACGGTCACGATCGGCGCGCGCGTCACGAGCTTGCTCGGGTCGTCGTCGGTCCACAGGGTCGGCTTGCCGTCGCCCTCGCCCGGGCCGCCCGGCGCGACGAGGTCCTGCTCGCTGGCCGCGACGGCCGCCGCGCGCTCTGCGGCCCCGCCCTCGGTCGCCTCGAAGCCGAGCTCCGCCGCGACGAGCGAGGCGGTATCGAAGTCGATCGCCTGGTTGACGGTGGCGAAGATGCCGTTGCTGGATGAGGACGTTGATGATCTCGGCGATGCTGACGCCGAGCGTCTCGGCGAAGTCCTTGACGGCGATCGAGCTCGGAAGCTCGACCGGTCCAGCCGGGCGAACGGGCGCCTGCGCCTCGAGCAGCGCGGCGCCGGCGGCGCGCCGGTTCGCTTGCGCTGCGGGCGCGGCCCGCGTCGTGGTCGGTATCTACGTGGTGGCATGTGGTGCTCCCTCGAATTCGAGCGTCCCCGGCGCGGGATCGGCGCCGAGCGCTCGCTTCACCGCGGCCGCGCTGCGCTCGCCGTCGCGGCAGGCCGGGTCCTGGCAGATATAGGTTCCGCGACCCGGCGCGCGGCCGGTCTCGTCGCGGTGAATGGATCCATCGGTCGCCCGCACGATGCGCGTCATGTCGCGCTTCGGGTGCGACTGGCGGCAGACCGCGCAGGTCCGCGTCGGGACGTGGTCAGGTCGTCGCTTCGGCATCGGCCGTTGCCTCCTGCTGCCTCGTCCGCGCCGGCGTGCTCGGAATGGTCGGAGTGGTCTCCGCCGGCGGCCGCGGTGGCGACGCCGGTCTCGGACTTCGGATGTCGATGCGCCAGCCGGTCAGCTTGGCCGCCAGCCGCGCATTCTGGCCCTCCTTGCCGATGGCGAGGCTGAGCTGACGCTCCGGGACGATGACGTTGGCGATCTTGTGCTCCTCGTCGATGCGCACGCTGAGCACCTCTGCCGGCGAGAGCGCCTCGGCCACGAAGCGACCCGGGTCCTCGTCCCACAGGACGATGTCGACCTTCTCGCCGTTCAGCTCGGCCACGATCGACTGGATGCGCGCGCCGCGCTGCCCGACCGCCGCGCCCTTGGCGTCGACGCCCTGCTGCCGGCTCTCGACCGCCACCTTCGACCGGCTGCCGGCCTCGCGGGCGATGCCGCGGATGACGACCGTCCCGTTGTAGATCTCGGGGATCTCCATCTCCATCAGGCGGCGCAGGAAGCCCGCGATGCGTCCGGCTGGCGACGATCACCGGTCCGCGCGTCGTGCGGCGAACCTCCATGACGTAGACCTTGAGGTGCTGGCCGATGCGATACGTCTCGCTCGGCAGCTGCTCGGTGACCGCCAGGACCGCCTCGACGTCCTTGCCCATGTCGAGCACGACGGCCGAATCGGTCGTGCGCTGGACGGTGCCGGTCATGATCTCGCCCTCGCGGGCCGCGTACTGCTGGAACACGACGTCGCGCTGCGCCTCGCGCAGCCGCTGCCGGTAGACCTGTCCCGCCGTCTGCGCGGCGATGCGGCCGAGCTGCGCCTGGGTCACGTTCTCCGGGATCCGGACCTTCCCGCCGACGCCGGTGCTCGGGTCGATCTTCTGGGCGTCCTGCACGATCATCTGGGCCTCGGGATCCTCGATCTCCTCCGGGGTGGCCATGACCTCGTACTCGCGGGCGACGCTGATCTCGCCGGTCTCCGGGTTGACGCGTCACGACGACGTTCTCGGGCGCATCGGCATTGCGCCGATAGGCCGACTCGATCGCCTGCTCCAGCGTTCGGATCAGGATCTCCTGCGGCACACCCTTCTCGGCGTTCAGCTGGAGCAGTGCTCCGATGAAATCTCGATTCATGGCCGCTCCTCGCTCCGCGCCCCGGAGTCAAAACAAAGGGACAAACAAAGACGTGGGAAGGCGAACCGACCCACGTCCTGGTACTCAGTTCAATATTTGCGGTTCGTCGATTGGCCGGTCGAACCGTGCTGAAGTATACCCGATTACCCCTTACTCCGCACTCTGGCGGACTGGAAGAGGCATGGTCAGCCGCCGCGTGACGAGCCGCTGGATGTCCTGGATGCTGATCAGGATGACGAGCGCGATCAGCACGGCGAAGCCGGTCAGGTAGATGAGCGCCTCGCGCTCGGCCGGCAGCTTGCGGCGGCGCGCCGACTCGAGCAGCGACGACAGCGATCCGGCCGCCGTCGAGCGGCGGGAAGGGCAGGACGTTGAGCACGGCGAGGTTGACCGACAGGACGCCGACGAAGAGGAGCTGGCTGACGAGCGGCGCTTCGAGCACGCGCCCGGTCTCCTGCGCGATGCCGATCGGGCCCATCGCATCCGCCGCCGTTCGGGTTCAGGCCGAGCAGGCCGCCGACCGCATCGGCCAGGCCGCCGGGAATCTGGATGGCGAGCGTCCACGCCGCTGCCGTCCCGCGACCGATGGCGTCGAGCGGTCCGGTGACGGTCGACGGCTCCTCGACCAGCTCGCGCGGGCTCATAGGCGAAGCCGACCGGCCCGATGCCCCGCGCGCGATCCTCGGCGCTGACCGACCGCGGGATGATCGGGACCTCGATCTCCTCGCCGTCGCGCGCTCGACGGTCAGCTCGACCACGAATCCGGCGCGGCCGGCGACGTACTCGGTCAGCTCGGCCGATCGCTCGAAGCGTCGGCCGTCGGCGGCGACGATGACGTCCCCCTCCTCCAGCTTGCCTTCGGCGGGGCTTCCGTCCTGGATGCTGATGACCGTGAGCGGGCCGTGGCCGATCGGGATCGGCAGGCTCAGCGCACCACGCGAACAGCCCGGCGGCGAGCACGAAGTTCATCGACCACGCCGGCCAGCAGCACCGTGACCCGGATCCAGATCGGCTTGCGGTTGAAGGCGCCGGCCATGGCGTGCTCGATCTCGGGCCTCGTGAGCCCCTGCTCGCGCAGCCGGCGAACCTCCACGTCGCCATCCTCGCCGAGCATCTTCACGAAGCCGCCGAGCGGGATCCAGTTCAGGCTGTATCGCGTCCCGTGCCAGGTGACCGAGGCGATCCGCGGCGGGAAGCCGATCCCGAACTCCTCGACCGTGATGCCGGCCCGCTTGGCCACGATGAAGTGCCCGAGCTCGTGGACGAGGACCAGGACGATCAGGACGCCGAGGAAGGCGGCGATGGTGCCGAGGACCTCCATCAGGCTCCTGCGCCCAATCCGAGGGAGCTGCGGAGCTCGGACGCGAATCTCGGCGTCAAGGCCGGCGATGGCCGTCGAGATCGGGCTCAGTCCGGCGCGCCCCACCGGCTCGACCGCATCGGCGATGGTGGTTGCGATCTGCCGGAAGCCGATGCGTCCGGCGAGGAACGCCTCGACCGCGACCTCGTCGGCCGCATTCAGGATGGTGCCGCGGTTGCCCCCGGCCTCGGCGGCCGCCCGGACCGCGTCGTACGCCGGGTAGGCGCCCGGCGCGAGCGGTTCGAAGTCGAGGCTCCCCCACTCCGCGGGCGCCGACCGTCGCGCGGGCGAAGGCAGCCGCTCGGGGAAGGTGAGGGCGTACTGGATGGGGAGGCGCATGTCGGGGAGTCCCAGCTGTGCCTTGTACGAGCCGTCGGTGAACTCGACGAGCGAGTGCACCACGCTCTGGGGGTGGATCACGGCGTCGATCTTAGAGTACGGAAGTCGATACAGCCATTTGGCCTCGATGACCTCGAACGCCTTGTTGACCAGCGTCGCCGAGTCGATCGTGATCTTCGGCCCCATTCGCCAGGTGGGATGAGCGAGCGCCTCGTCGACGCTCACCGCGTCGAGCGTTTCGCGGGTCGCGACCAAGGAACGGTCCCCCGCTGGCGGTCAGGACGAGACGCGCCACCGAGCCGGCGGGTTCCCCGACCAGGCACTGCCAGATGGCCGAGTGCTCGCTGTCGACGGGTCGGAGCCGATCGAGCCGGATCGCCGCCGAGCTCGTCGAGCAGCGCGGTCACGAGGTGACCTCCGGTGATGAGCGTCTCCTTGTTGGCAAGCGCCACGCGTCGCCCGGAGCGCAGCGCCGCGAGCACCGCGGGCAGTGCCGCCATGCCGGTGGTCGCGACGACGACGAGCTCGACGCCGTCGAGGGTGGCGAGCTCCGTCGAGCCCGCCCTCCGCCCAGCGGTCGGGCGCGATGGCTGCGGCGGTCGCGCATCGGCGCACCACCAGCGCGCGGACGGCCAGGCCGCCAGCTGCTCGGCCATCGGAGTCGTTCGCCGTGGGCGCTGGCCAGCGCCAACCACCTCGAAGCGGTCCGGGTGCCGTCCGATGACCTCGAGCGCCTGGCGGCCGATCGACCCGGTCGAGCCGAGGACCGCGACGCCGGTCATATCACCCGGCCGGCAGCCAGCAGCGCGTAGCCGGCAAGCACCGGCGCGGCGAACAGGAACGAGTCGATGCGATCGAGGATCCCGCCGTGCCCGGGCACCAGGAAGCCGGACTCCTTCCGCCCGGCCGCGCGCTTGAGCATCGACTCGGCCAGGTCCCCGGCCTGGGCGGCCAGCCCGACGAGCGGACCGATGATCAGCGGATGCCATGGCTCCAGGCCGACCAGCACGGCGCCGATCCCGGCCGCGATCGTGCCCAGCACGAGGCCGCCGACGAGGCCCTCCATGGTCTTCGCCGGGCTGATCTGGTCGAGCAGCCGCCGGCGACCGAGCCGGCGCCCGGTCAGGAAGGCGCCGGTGTCGTAGCCCCAGACCACCAGGACCAGCAGCAGCGCCCACGCCGGCCCGGACCCCAGCCCGAGCGCGCCGACCGGGGTGCTCGCCGACCCGCCGGCGGGGGCGAGATGGGCCACCAGCACGATTGCCGGCAGGAGCAGACCGATGTAGGCCACCCCGAACGAGGTCATCGCCCAGGTCATGAAGCCGGCACGCGGGTCGGATCGGGTGAACCCGACCGCGGCCAGGACGAGCATGACGGCGACCATCGTCGCCGCCACCAGGCCCGGCGGGTCGAGCGCAACCACCAGGTGCGCAACGGCACCGCCCACCCCCTCGCCGTTGGTGGTGATCAGGCCGGCGGCAACGAGCGTCATGCCCGCCGATGATCGTCAGCACCTGGGGCGGCTGATGGCCGGCGGCGTCGAGCAGGCCGACCAGCTCCACCAGCGCAAGGAAGGCCGCGACGCCGATCAGGATCGACAGCCACGGCTCGCCGAGCAGCACGATCGCCAGGATGATCGGCACGAGGACCAGCGCGCTCATGACTCGGGTTCTCAGCATCGCTACCCTCCGAAGCGCCGGTCGCGGCGCTCGTACTCGTCGAGGGCCGCGTCGAAGTCGTCCTCGCTGAAGTCCGGCCAGAACTTGGCGCAGAAGATGAGCTCGGCGTATGCCGCCTGCCAGAGCAGGAAGTTGCTCGTGCGCTGGTCGCCGCCGGTCCGGATCATCAGGTCGACGTCGGGCTGGCCGGCCGTGTACAGGTGCTCGGCGAAGTGGGGCTCATCGATCCCCTGCGGATCCGCGTGGGCCGCCAGCATCGCGCGTGCGGCGTCGACGATCTCGGCGCGGCCCGAGTAGTTGAAGCAGATGTTGAGCGTCATCCGCGTGCCATGGCCCGTGCGCTCCTCGGCCGACCGGATCGAGCGCTGGACGTCCGACGGCGCCTCGTGCAGGCGGCCGATGACGCGGACCCGGACGCCCTCGGTGATCAGCTCGTCGGTGTACTGCCGGACGGCGCCGTCGATCAGGCCGAAGAGTCCCGACACCTCGTCCTCGGGGCGATTCCAGTTCTCGGTGCTGAACGTGTAGACCGAGAGCGTCTCCACGCCGCGGTCGCGCGCGCGTCGCACGATCGGGCGGATGGCCTCGATGCCCTGGATGTGTCCCGCGAGCACCGGCAGGCCGCGCTCGCGCGCCCAGCGACGATTTCCGTCGGCGATGATCGCCACGTGCCGGGGTCGGACCTCGTCCGGCACCAGGTCAGACCTCCAGGATCTCGGCTTCCTTGCGCTCTGCCCGGGCGTCGATCGCCTCGACGTGGCGGTCGGTCAGCTTCTGCAACGCCTCGAGCTCCCGGCGCTCCTCGTCTTCTGAGAGGTCGCCATCCCGGAGCGCCTTCTTGAGCACGTCGGCCGCCTCGCGCCGGCGGTTGCGGACCTCGACGCGAGCCTCTTCCCTGCGACGGTGGACCTGCTTGACCATCTCCTTGCGCCGATCCTCGGTCAGGGGTGGCACGTTCAGCCGGACCACCGTGCCGTCGACGTTCGGCGTCAGGCCGATATCGCTCTTCGTGATCGCCTTCTCGATCGCCGACAGGACCGATCGGTCCCATGGCTGGATGACGATCAGGTGCGCGTCGGGCGTGCTGATGCCGGCGACCTGGTTCAGCGGCGTCTGCGCGCCGTAGTACTCGACGGTGATGCGCTCGACCAGTGCGGTCGACGCCCGGCCGGTACGGATGCCGGCGAAGTCGCGCTCCATCGCCTCGATGGCGTGCTGCATCCTGGGCTCGATCGCGATCAGCGCCTCGTGCGTCATCGGGTCAGTCTCCTGAGATCAGCGTGCCGATTCGCTCGCCGGCGATCGCACGGGTGATATTGCCGGGGACCGTCATGTCGAACACGACGATCGGCATCTCGTTGTCCATCGCCAGGCTCACGGCGGTCGCGTCGAGCGCCTGCAGCCGATTGCTCAGCAGCTCCGTGTAGCCGATCTGGCTGAACCGTTGAGCGTCGGGATGCGTTTCGGGGTCGGCATCGTACACCCCGTCCACGCGGGTCGCCTTGAGGATCACCTGGGCATGCACCTCGACCGCGCGCAGTGTCGCGGCGGTGTCGGTGGTGAAGTACGGGTTGCCGGTGCCGGCCACCATCACCACCACGCGTCCCTTCTCGAGATGGCGGACCGCGCGGCGTCGGATGTACGGCTCGCAGATCTCATTCATGGCGATCGCGCTCATCACGCGCGTGGGGCACCCCTGCTGCTCGAGAGCATCCTGGATGGCCAGTCCGTTCATGACGGTCGCCAGCATGCCCATGTAGTCCCCCGTCGAGCGGTCCATCCCCCGCGCGCTGGCGGCCAGCCCGCGGAAGATGTTGCCACCGCCGACAACGACGGCGATCTCGGTGCCGTCCTGCTTGCCGGCGGCCACCTGGCCGGCGATGAGTCGCACGACCTCCGGATCGATGCCGTACTCGTGCTCGCCCATGAGCGCCTCGCCGGACAGCTTGAGCAGCACCCGGCGAGGGGACGGGCGTGGCAGAGGTGGAGGCCGGCTCGGTCACCGTCAGGCGGCCTCTTCGGTCCCTGGCTGCGCCGTCTCCCCGACGGCCATCCGCGCGAAGCGCGCGACCCTGATGTTCTCGCCCAGCAGGGCGATCTTCTCGGTGACGAGGTCGCCGATCTTGCGGTCGGTGTCGCGATACGGCTGCTCGAGCAGGCAGACCGACTCGAACCACTTGTTCAGCTTGCCCTCGACGATCATCGGGATCCGGTCTGCGGGCCGGCCGTCACGCTCCGCATCGACCGTGAAGAGGCGCTGTCTGCTCCTCGACGATCTCGGCGGGAACGTCGTCGCGGCTGACGTACTGGGGCGCCATGCCGGCGACCTGCATCGCCAGCTCGCGAGCCAGCTGCTGGAAGTCGTCGGTCCTCGCCACGAAGTCGGTCTCGCAGTTCAGCTCCAGCAGGACGCCGAGCCGCGAACCATGGTGGATGTAGCTGGTCACGATGCCCTCGCGCGCGACGCGACCCGCCTTCTTCGCGGCGGTCGAGAGGCCCTTCTCGCGCAGGTTGAGCGCGGCCTTCTCATAGTCGCCGCCCGACTCCTCGAGCGCGCGCTTGCAGTCCATGATGCCGGCGCCGGTCTGCTCCCGGAGCCGCTTCACGTCCTCGGGCTTGATCATCTGTGTGTTCGTCATGTTCCTTCCGCCTGCCGCCTACGGGCGCGGCTCGTGTTCCTTGATCTGCTCGTGGATCTGTCGCTCGTGCTCCCGATCCGGGTTGTGCTCCGGCTCGCCCTCCTCGATGTGGGCGGCTCGCCGCGCGCGCGCCTTGCGCTCCTCTTCCTCGTCGTCCTCGGGCTCGGGCTCGAAGACGAGCGCCTCACCCGTGGCCAGGGCCGCGGTGTAGTCGGCTTCCGAACCGAGCGCGGTGTCGTCGACCGGCGGCATCGCCTCGGCCTGCTCGAACTCCTCGTCGAGCTTCGCCTGGCGCTCCTGCTGCGCGACGCTCGCCGCATCGGCGACGAGGCCGCAGATCAGGCGCACCGAGCGGATGGCATCGT
The DNA here is from genome assembly GCA_963789435.1 of uncultured Chloroflexia bacterium. Taxonomy (GTDB): domain Bacteria; phylum Chloroflexota; class Limnocylindria; order QHBO01; family QHBO01; genus JACDBZ01. The sequence goes on along the minus strand of CAWBKO010000001.1, from coordinate 92,728 downwards.
CGTTCGACGGGATCACCCAGTCGATGAGGTCCGGGATCGCAGTTCGTGTCGGTCATTGCCACGATCGGGATCTCGAGCCGTCGCGCCTCGGCCACCGCAATCGACTCGCGGTGGGGGTCGACGATGAAGACCGCCCCCGGCAGGCGCCGCATCTTGCGGATGCCACCCAGTGCCGCGTCGAGCTTGTTGATCTCCTCGGTGAGCTTGGTCGCTTCCTTCTTGGTCAGCCGCTCGAACTCGCCCGCCTCTCGGCGCGCCTCGAGCGCTTCCAGGCGCTGGATGCGACGCTTGATCGTGGTGAAGTTGGTGAGCATCCCGCCCAGCCAGCGCGTGTTGACGTAATGCTGGCCGGAGCGGCCCGCCGCCTCGGCGAGCGCATCCTGGGCCTGCTTCTTGGTGCCCACGAAGAGGACGCTGTCCCCTCGCCGCACCGTCTCGCGCACGAAGTCGAGCGCCTGCTCGAGGCGCGACACGGTCTGCGCCAGGTCGATGATGTGGATCCCGTTCCGCTCGGCGAAGATGTACTCGCGCATCTTCGGATTCCAGCGGCGGGTCTGATGCCCGAAGTGGACGCCCGCTTCGAGCAGCTGCTTCATGCTGGTGGCAGCCAAAGAAAAACCTCCGGTTCGTTCCTCCGCCCGACATCGGCTCTCGCGGTCCACCGCCCGCGACGTGATCGCGGAGCGGCACCGAGGATCAGCGGGATCCGCCGAGCGTGTGTGATGGGATCTCGCACGGGTTGTGCGAGGTCATGAGTATACCAGAGGAGGGCGGGAGCCCCCTCGGGCCGTAACCTCCACGGACTCCACCACACGGTACCGAAGTACTCCCTGACGATCCGCAGGTACCTTGACCCGCCATCGATCGCTCCTAGCATCCGCCCGCGTCGTGATGCGTCTCTGCACCGGACCGCATGTGGCGCAGGCAGCGCAACCTGGAGGAACGATCTCTTGCAACGACCCCTGCTGATCCGCCCGCTCGTCGGGCTCGTCGCCACCCTGATTGCCGGACCGATCCTGGCCACCGTCGCCCTGGCCGCCGATCCCGTCGTGGTCGTGCAGGCCGGTGACAACCTGACCCGGCTCTCGAAGCGGCATGGCGTCAGCATTGCCACCCTCGTTGACCTGAACAACCTGGCCGACCCGAACCGGATCTTCGCCGGCCAGCGCCTGCGCATCGCCGAGGAGCCTCCAGCCACCCCGGCTGCCGCTCCGGCCGCGAAGCCCGCTGCCGCCCGCGTCCACCTGGTCACCCGTGGCCAGAATCTGACGGTCATCGCTCGCACCTACGGCGTGACCGTATCGGCCATCGTGCAGGCCAATGACATCAGCAACCCGAGCCGCATCTATGCCGGCCAGCGCCTGACCATTCCCGGTGCCGCCGCCGCGCCTGCCAGTAGGCCCGCAACCCCGGCTGCCGCACCCGGCCGCGAAGCCCGCTGCCACCCGCGTCCACCTGGTCACCCGTGGCCAGAATCTGACGGTCATCGCTCGCACCTACGGCGTGACCGTATCGGCCATCGTGCAGGCCAATGACATCAGCAACCCGAGCCGCATCTATGCCGGCCAGCGCCTGACCATTCCCGGTGCCGCCGCTGCCGCCGCGCCGGCCGCGGCGACCGCAGCCACAGCCATGCCGGCCTCGATGGCGACGGTCGTCGCGAAGCGCGACGCCGTGCGTCGGGTGATCGTCGAGGAAGCGAACCGGTACGGCGTTCCCCCCGCCCTGGCCCTTGCCGTCGCCTGGCAGGAGTCGGGCTGGCGGCAGGAGGTGGTCAGCTACGCGGGCGCGGTCGGCGTCATGCAGCTGATGCCGGCGACCGCGGAATGGGTCGGCGACGCGATGCTCGGAACCCGGGTCGAGATCAACGATCTACGCCACAACGTCCGAGCGGGTGTTCGTCTGCTCGCTCACTACCTCGGCCACTACGGCGGTGACCGCGACCGGGTGCTGGCCGCCTATTACCAGGGCCAATGGGCCGTCGACCATCACGGGATCTATCGCGGTCAGCCGGCCCTACATCGCGTCGATCAAGGTGCTCGTGCGCATCTTCGGCGGTTGACCCGACCTACAGCGGCGCCGATGTCCGCGGTCCGCCGCAGCCGCCAGCTGTCCGGGGATGCCGCCGGGCTCGGGGCTGACGGTCACGAGGTCAATCCGCAGCCCACGGTGACGAACCCGGCGTTCTGCGGCGAACGCCACCACGGTGCGGGCGGTTCGCCGGACGCGCTCCGCGGTGATCGTCTCGGTGCCGATGCCGGTTCGCGACGTCCGGCGGGCACGAACCTCCACGCCGACGAGCACTCCCTTCGGATCGACGGCCACGATGTCCACCTCGCCGCCACCCGGGGCGCGCACGCGCCGGCCCAGTACCCGCCAGCCGGAGGACTCGAGCCAGGTCGCCACCGCCCGCTCTGCGGCGATGCCGAGGGTATGACGCGGGTCGCCCATGAGCGAGCCTGCCATCACGCGCGGTTACGCGCCGATTACCCCTCGCTTACTGCGGCGTACTCAGGGGCGAAGAGCGCGTCCAGGTTCTCCGGCGGAAGGTCAAGCTCGAGCTGCTCCCCGATCGCGATGGCACGCACGCGGGCGAATGAGCGCCGATGGAACGGCGTGATGCCACGCTCCTCGATGCCGCGGCGATGGGTGAAGGTCGCGTATCCGGCGTTGTGCTCCCAGCCGTAGTGCGGGTAGCGCACGGCGAGACGTTCCATGAGGCGGTCGCGAACGACCTTCGCGACGATGGAGGCGGCGGCGATCGAGTAGCAGCGCGCGTCACCGTGCACGATCGCGGTGTACGAGCCGACGAAGTCCTCGAGGCGGTGAACCCGCAGGCCGTCGATGAGCACGTGCTGTCGCTCGCTCAAGCGGCAGATCGCACGGCGCATGGCGAGGTTCGTGGCGTGGTAGATGTTGATGCGATCGATCTCGGCGACGCTGGCGGCACCCAGCCCGACGGCAAGAGCGCCGCGCATGATCTTGGGATACAGCCGCTCGCGCTGAGCACGCGACAGCATCTTCGAGTCGCGGACGCCGGGGATCCGCCGCCCGTATGCCGGCATGATGACCGCTGCTGCCAGGACCGGGCCGCTCAGGCAGGCGACGCCGACGGCATCAGCACCGACCACCATCGTTCGACCGTTGCTCCAGTGGGCTCGCTCGATCCGGGTGGAGGGCTTGACGACACGGAGCGGGCGCCTGGGAGCTGTCACGCCGCCAGTGTATCGGTCCGGGCCGATGGCGACGCGCGTCGGGCGCCGCCCGAAGGGTCAGTTGGTGCGGCGCTCGCGGAGCGTGGCGGACTTGCCGACGCGGTCGCGAAGGAAGTAGAGCTGTGCGCGTCGGGCCACGCCGTGACGGACCACCTCGATCTTCTCGATTCGCGGTGCGTGCACCATGAAGGTGCGCTCCACGCCGACACCGCTGGCGATGCGCCGGACGGTGATGGCCTTGTTCAGGCCGCCGCCGCGCATTCGCATCACGGTGCCCTCGAAGACCTGGATCCGCTCGCGGCTGCCCTCGACCACCTTCACCGCGACGCGGACCGTGTCGCCGGGGGCGATCTCCGGAACGTCGGTGCGGAGCTGCTCGCGCTCGAGCTCCTTGATGGCGTTCATCCTGGGGGCGACCTCGTTATCGCGGGCGTACCCGCGGCTAGAATGTGTGACACACGAACGCGACCGCGCTCAAGCGGCCGCGACGCCGGCGAGTATACCAGCGGCCGACGCCGGTGGCCGCGCACAAGGGCGCCGTCAGGGGTCTTCGGGCCGTCCTCGGGCGCGCAGCTCGTCGCAGCGATCGCGACGATCCTCGTCGCTCACGGTCGGCCGCCTCGAGCAGGTCCGGCCGGCCGCTCGAGCGTCCGGCGCAACGCCTCGCGCCGTCGCCATCGGTCGACCTCGCCGTGATGTCCCGGACAGCAGGACGGGAGGGACCGGCAGGTCCCGGAAGGTCTCGGGTCGCGTGTACTGCGGGTACTCGAGCAGGCCCGAGGCGAACGAGTCGCCTTCGTGGGATGCCTCGGCGATCACGCCGGGCACGAGCCGCACGACCGCGTCGATGAGGACGAGCGCCGGGAGCTCGCCGCCGGTGAGCACGTAGTCGCCGATGCTGACCTCGCGGTCGACCAGCGTCCGGACGCGCTCGTCGATGCCCTCGTATCGGCCGCAGACGAGGGCGAGATGCGGCAAGGTGGCCAGCTCGCGAGCGAGCGGGTCGCTCAGCCGCTCGTCCGGCGGGATCCATCAGGATCACGTGGGCACCGGCGGCGCGCAGCGGCTCAACCGCCGCGAACAGCGGCTCCGGCCGCATGACCATGCCCGCTCCCCCGCCGTACGGATAGTCGTCCACCGACCGATGGCGCCCGATCCCCTGCTCGCGCAGGTCATGCACGCCGAACTCGACGAGGCCGGCTTCGACCGCGCGGCCGATGATCGAGGTCCCCAGCGGTCCGGCGACCAGCTCCGGGAAGATGCGTGACGACGTCGATCCGCACCGCTCAGCGGACCTCCTCGGCATCGTCCGGGGCGATGACGATGAGGCCGTCCGCCAGGTCGATCCGCAGGACGGACGAGCGCAACGCGGGCACCAGCCGCTCACCGCGCTCGCCCGACGATGCGGTAGACCTCGTTGTCGCCGGCGCGGAAGATCTCGACGAGCTCCCCGACCGGGGCGCCATCCGGCTCCTCCACGCGCAGGCCGACCAGGTCGTCCCAGTAGTAGGTCTCGTCCGGAAGCGGGCGGACGGGCGCCTCGAGGTAGCGGTCGCTGAGCGCTTCGGCCGCCTCGCGTGTTGTGAATCGGTCGAGGTGGAGGACCGGCGTGCGGCCGCCGGACTCGACGCGCACGATGCGAATCGGCTCGTCATCGCCCTCGAGCCAGACCTCGGCGCCCGGCGCGACCCGATCGGGCCAGTCGGTCAGCAGCTCGACCCGCACGGCGCCGGCCAGGCCCTTGGCGCCGAGGATCCTGGCGACCGCCAGGCGGCGATCAGTCGGCGTCGGAAACGATCTCGAGCTCGACGTGTCGGCCGTCCTTGGTGGCCATCACCTTGAGCAGGCTGCGGATCGCGTTGGCGATACGGCCGTCGCGGCCGATGACGCGACCCATGTCCTCCTGGTCGACGCCGAGCGTCAGGACCGTTTCGTCGCCGTCCTCGTCGACCTCGACGAAGACCGCATCGGGCTTGTCGACGAGCCCTCGTGCGACGTACTCGAGAAACTCTTTCATGCGTCTGCCTTCTCGGGCTCGGCGGCCTCGTCGGCCGCTGCCTCGTCATCGGCCGCCGTCGTGTCTCGGCCGGCTGGGCATCGTCAGCGGCGCGTCCTCGGCGGGTGCCTCGGCCGCGTCGTCGGCGGCGGGTGCCTCGGCCTCGTCGGCGTCGGCCGCGACGGTCTCGGCCGCGCGCGGCCTCGTCGGCTGCAGGCGCCTCTGCGGCCTTCGCCGCCTTGGCCTTCGCCTTTGCCGATGGCTTGGGCTTCGCGGCGCGGGTCGCCCGCTTCGGCTTCTCCGCGGCGGCCGGCTCGAGCGCGGCCCGCTCCGCCTGGCGGATGAGCTTTGCGACCGTGTCCGACGGCAGGGCGCCCTTGCCGATCCAGGCGTTGATGCGCGCGGTGTCGAGATGGACGGTGGCGGGCTCGGTGAGCGGGTCGTAGAAGCCCAGAATCTCGAGGGCGCGTCCGTCGCGGGAGCGCCGCTTGTCGATGGCGATGACCCGATACGCCGGGCGCTTGGTGGCGCCCACGCGGGTCAATCGAATGCGAACTGCCAAGTGGTGGATACCTCTGTGTGGGTTGGTGACTGGTTCAATGCAGCGCTACGGCTCCAGTGACCGTCAGCACCGCGTGGAATTCGATCCGATCGGTGCGGGAGGGGGCGGTGAACCCGAAGCTCCCGATCTGGGCAAGGATATCGCGCGCGTCGTCCGGAAGATCGACGCCCGCTCCGAACAGCTCGACGACGGCACCGATGTCGACGTACACCTCGGTGCCCGCACGCTCTCCGGCGACCTCGAACGTCTGCACATATCGGTCATTGCCGGCCAGCGCGCGGCCGTCCGCGTGCGCCTGGAGTGCCGCTGTCACATCGTCCACGCCGAGCCCGATGATGATGATGCCGTCGCCGAGCGCGTACGCGATCTCGCCGAGGTCCGCGATGCTGAGGACGGTGATCTCGGTGCCCGCTCCCTCTTCGGTTCGTTCGGTGGCCGTCCCGGTCGCGACGAGCCGTTCGACGACCCGCGCCAGCGCGGCGCGCGCCGCCTCGGGATCCTCCGGCCGGAGCAGGATCTGGCCCATGCGGCAGGCTTCCCTCGACGCCGCTCACCGCGATGCCCACCTCGCGGTCGAGGAGCGGCAGCAGGTCGGCGTCGATGTCGATCCCGAAGCCGAAGGACGCCAGCGCTCGGATGGTGTCGAGCGCAGATGTGACCTGCTCGCCCTCCGGCGCGGACGCCGCGGCCGCCTCGGCATCCTCCAGCGTCTGGCGGAGGCCGAAGACGACAAGCTCCGCCATCGTGTCCTCCGGCATCCAGTCGACGAGGCTGGAGGGCTCGCCGCCGAGGCCGAAGCCGGCGGCCGCCGACTCTGCCGCGTCCTCGATCGCGAACGGGGCGCTGCCGCTCAGGCGAATCCCGTCGCGCTCGGCAATGAGCGCGGCGCCGGCGGTGCTGAAGGCCGTCGAGCTGCTCGGTCGTCCCGGTGGTCTCCGCCAGCGGCCGCGAGATCGACGAACGCGCTCGCCAGGTGATCGGCCGGCAGCCCTTCCATCGTCGCGCGGAAGTCGGCGCGATCGGCAAGCGCCTCGCCGCCGCCCTGCACGTCGACGACGGCCTCGATGCCCTCGCTCGATCTCGCCGAACACCAGCATCTCGCCGACGAACGCGTAGGCACCGGTCGTCGGCCACCTGCAGCTCGACGCCCTGGTAGGTCTGCGCCGTGAAGCTGACCCCGCCGCTCGGTGGCCAGCTCGCCGAGCGCGGCCTCGGCCGCTGCCCGATCCTTGACCTCGACGATGACGACCGCCTCGGGGGCGGCGACGTCGCCATCGGCCGGCCAGCCGGCGACCGCGATCTGGTTCCCGAGCCACGGCTTGATCTGCTCGCCGGTAGTCGAGCGCCAGCCCGCTCGCTCCGAGCAGGTTCTCGACGACCTGGTCGACCTTCTCGTCCAGCGAGGCCTCGTCGGCGAAGCCCGGCAGGCGGCCGATCAGGCCGCCGAGGTTCATCTGCTGCCCGGTCGACGGCTGGAGGTAGACGTTGACGTAGACGGCGCTGTCCGCCGGCGCCAGCGCGGCTGCGCGATCGGTCGACGCCGAGAAGAGCAGGAAGTAGCCCGGCAATGAAGGCGGCCCCGGTGAGGCCGATGAGCGTGACGAGGGCGACGACGAGTCGGTGCATCCGCTCAGCGACCGAGCAGGGCGCCGAGGCCGCCACCCAGCCGCGGCATCTTGCCGCCGCTGATCATCTTCATCATCCGCTGCATCTCGACGAACTGCTTGAGCAGCCGGTTCACCTCGGCGGTCGAGGTGCCGCTGCCGAGCGCGATGCGTCGCCGGCGGCTGGCCTTGATGAGCTCGGGTCGCCGTCGCTCCTCGGGCGTCATCGAGTCGATGATCGCCTCGATCCGCCGCATCTGGCCCGAGTCGACCGCCTCCTGGGCCGCGCCGGCCATCTGGCCGGCGCCGGGCACCATCTGGAGCAGCTGGCCGATCGGTCCCATCTTCTTGATCTGGTTCAGCTGGCTGCGGAAGTCCTCGAGCGTGAAGCGGTTCTCCATCATCCGCTGGGCGGCCTTCTCGGCCTCCGCCTGGTCGACGTTCTCCTGGACGCGCTCGACGAAGCTGAGGATGTCGCCCATGCCGAGGATGCGCTGGGCGAGGCGATCGGGATGGAACGCCTCGAGCCCATCGGTCCGCTCGCCGGTGCCGAGGAACGCGACCGGCAGGCCGGTGGCGGCGCGGATGCTGAGCGCCGCGCCGCCGCGCGCGTCGCCGTCCATCTTGGTGAGGACGAGGCCGGTGACCGGCAGCTTGGCGTGGAACGCCTCGGCCACGCGGACCGCCTCCTGGCCGGTCATGGCGTCGACGACCAGGAGCGTCTCGGACGGCGTGATGCTGCCGACCATGCGGACCAGCTCGTCCATCATCGCCTCGTCGACGTGCAGGCGGCCGGCGGTGTCGAGGATCATGACGTCGACGCCGCGCTGGCGCGCGATCTCGAGCCCGGAGCGCGCGATCTCGAGCGCCGGGGTGCCGACCGGCCGGGTGTGGACCTCCACGCCGATCTGGTCGCCGAGCTGGACGAGCTGGTCGACGGCTGCGGGGCGGTAGACGTCCGCCGCCACGAGGAGCGGCTTGCGGCCGTCCTTGCGCAGCCGAACCGCCAGCTTGGCCGCGGTCGTCGTCTTTCCGGAGCCCTGCAGGCCGACCATCATGAGGACGGACGGCTTCGCGTCGAGGCGAAGGTGGTGCCGCTCCCCGCCGAGCACCGCGACGAGCTCCTCGTGGACGATCTTGACGATCTGCTGCCCCGGATTCAGGCCGGTCAGCAGGTCCGCTGCCGGCGGCGCGCTCGCGGATGCGCGCCACGAAGTCCTTGACGACCTTGAAGTTGACGTCGGCCTCGAGCAGCGCGAGGCGGATCTCGCGCAGGGCGACGTCGAGGTCGGCCTCGGTGATCCGTGCCTTGCCGCGGAGGCGCTCGGTGATGCCCTGCAGGCGCGAAGAGAGAGATTCGAACATGAATGGACCGATGCGGAATGAAGCCGGCGCGACGTGCCGGCAAACGGCTGCCCATTCTACGGGGCGGCGTCACCGGCGGCAATGAAGGCTATGCGGCGAACAGCCACTCGACGAACGCCTCGGGGTCGAACGGTGCCAGCGCGTCGATCTCCTCGCCGACGCCGGCGAACAGGATCGGCACCCCGAGCCGATCGGCCACCGCCAGCGCGACGCCGCCCTTGGCGGTGCCGTCCAGCTTGGTCAGGATGATGCCGGTCACCCCCGCCTCGCGGCTGAAGACCTCGGCCTGGGCCAGGCCGTTCTGGCCGGTCGTCGCGTCCAGGACCAGCAGCACGTGCCGCGGCTGACCGGGCAGGCGTCGCTGCGATGACGTTGCGGATCTTGGCCAGCTCGTCCATCAGCTGCTGCTTGTTCTGCAGGCGGCCGGCGGTGTCGACCAGCACCGCATCGAGCCCCCGCGCCTCGGCGGCGACCACGGCGTCGAACGCGACCGCGCCCGGATCCGCGCCGGCGCGCTGCGCGATGACCGGCACCCCGAGCTGCTCTCCCCAGATGCGCAGCTGCTCGACGGCCGCCGCGCGGAACGTGTCCGCCGCCGCGAGGGCCACGCGTGCGACCCTCGCCGATGAGCCGGGCGGCGAGCTTGGCGATCGAGGTCGTCTTGCCGGTGCCGTTGACGCCGACGAAGAGGATCACCGACGGGGCCTCGCCGAGCTCGAACTGCCCGGACGCCGACGGCGACGAGCCGATCGCGGATCTCGGTCGCCAGCGCCCGGCGGGCGTCCTCGCCGGTCCGGCCGCCCGCAGCTCGGAAGCGCGCGCCGGGCGGCATCGACCAGCTCCAGGGTGGTCGTGGCGCCGACGTCCGCGCCGATGAGGGTCTCCTCGACCTCGTCCCAGGTGGACTCGGTCGCGGGCACGCCGGCTCCGAGGATGGAGCGCAGCCGGGCGCCGATGCCCGATGGGCGGGCACGGAGTCCCATGCCGCGTCGGCTCGCGACGCGGGCGCGCGACCGTCATCGCCTCGGGCGCCGGCGGCTCGTCGCGGCTGGTCGCGACGTCGCCGGAACATCAGGCGGTCACGTCGGCAGGCAGGTCGGCCAGGCGAAGCGAGAGCACGCCGCTGACGGCCGCATCGGTCATGGTCACGCCGTAGATGGTGTCCGCCACCTCGATCGTCGCGCGGTTGTGGGTGATGACGACGAAGTCGATCGACTCGGAGAGCTTGCGCAGCGCCTGGGCGAAGCGACCGATGTTGGCCTCGTCCAGCGCCGCGTCGACCTCGTCGAGGATGCAGAACGGCACCGGGTTGACGGTCAGCATGGCGAAGAGGAGCGCCACGCCGGTCAGCGCGCGCTCGCCGCCCGACAGCATCGCCAGGCGCTGCAGCCGCTTGCCGGGAGGTCGCACCACGATCTCGATCCCACCTGGCGCGTCGCCGTCGGCCTCGTCCCCCATCTGGAGTGAGCCGGAGCCGCCCGCGAACAGCAGCTGGCAGTACTCGTCGAAGCGCTCGCCGATCGCCCGGAATGCCGCGTCGAACTGCGCCGAGATCTCGCCATCAAGCGTCGCGATCAGCTCCTCCGTCGAGGAGATCGCCGCGCGGAGGTCGGCGTCCTGGGCTGTCATCTCGTCGAGACGCGCTGGCCAGCTCACGGTGCTCCTGCACGGCAAACGGGTTGACCGAGCCGATCTGCGACAGCGTGCGGCGCACCCGACGCAGCTCGGTCTCGAGCGCCGCATCGTCGAGGGCTTCGATCTCCTCGATGGGTCCATCCGCCTCCCCCGCCTCCTCGGGCAGGCCCTCGAGGGCCATCTCGCGCTCCCGCAGCAACCCGGCGAGCGACTCGTCGCGGCGTGACGCCTCGATGGCGGCCGTCTGTGACGCGTGCTCGAGCTCGCCGAGCCGCGTGCCGGCCCCGCCCTGCTCCCGTTCCAGCGCCATCAGCTCTGCCCGTCGCTCGGCGCGAGCCTCCTCCGCCTGGAGGTGTGCCGCCTCGGCGGATGCGCGACCGGCGGCCGCCGCCTCGTGAGGGCCGGCAAGGGCGGCACGCTCCGCAGCGATGGCGGCGATCGCCGTGCGGCGCTCCGGGATCGAGGCTCGCAGCTGTGCCACGCGCGCCTCGCTCGCCGCCCGGCCGCTGCGCATGCCGGCGGTTCGCGTCTCGACCTCCTCGGCGGCGCGACGCGTGCTGGTCCACGCATCGCGCGACTCGTCCCGCCGCGCGGCAAGGGCATCGCGCCGCGACGCGAGCCTGATCGGCGGCCGCCTGGCGAGCGGACAGCGCGTTCGGCTCCCCGTCGGCCGTCGACAGCGGAATCCGGCGTCGGCTGGCCGGCTCTGAGCGTGACGAGATCGCTGTCGAGAGCGTCAAGCCGCTCCTTCCCCCGCTCGACGGCGGCGTCGGCGGCAAAGCGGGACTCGCGAGCGACCCGCGCCGCGCGCTCCAGCTCGTCGTGGGCCTCTCGAGCGGCGAGGTGCTCGGCCCGTGACGCGCGGAGGGCCTCGGCCGCGATGTGCGCGGCGCGCTGTGCCTCGGCGAACCGGGCGTCGATGTCGGTGACGGCCTGCCCGAGCTCGCGGCGCCGCGCATGTGCGCGCGCGGCGGCACCGCCCGGCGGATCGCCGCGACCGCGGATCACGACGCCGCGCGCGTCCGCGAGGTCGCCGGTGACCGTGACGGCCGCCCAGCCGGAGGGCAGCCGCCGCCAACCGGCAAGCAGGGCATCCAGATCCGGCGCCAGCACGGTGCGCGCGAAGACACGCGGTGGGGCCGGCATGGCGATCCATTCCGCCAGCGTCCGCTCGCCCGCCACCGCGGCCAGCGCCTGCGTCCGCCCGTCATCGTGCGCTCCAGCGTCGGGGGCGAGCAGGCGGGCGGCCCCGCGGGCGTCACCGATCTCGGCCGTCGGGTCCTCGTCCGCCCACAGCAGCGCGCTCTCGAGCTCGCCGCCGACCACCGCCTCGATGGCCGGCCACGACTCCTCGGGGGCTGAGAGGGCGTCCAGCAGCGTCGGCCAGCCGGCCGCGGAGAGCCGGCGACCGAGCCGCGAGGCGGCGTCGTGCGGCTCCGCCAGCGCGGCCAGCTCGGCGCGCGTCGCCTGAAGATGCTCAGTGAGCTCGATGACGACGCGTCGCGTCGCGTCCGCCGCTTCCTGCGCCGTGTCACGAGCGCCGCCGGCGACCTCGAGCGTCGCCAACGCCGCCGCCGCGTTACGCGAAGCCTCGTCGTGGCTCCTGCGCCGCCGCCGTTGCCGCAGCGCGCAGCTCGCCGAGCTCCGCTTCGGCCGAGTCCCGCTCGTTGACCGTTTGCTCGAGCCGAGCTTCGTGCCGCGCCGCCTCCTCGGTGACGCGAGCCTGCGAGGCGATCAGGTCGCTGTGTCGCGCGCGGAGCTCGGAGACTGCCTGCTCGGCGGCGAGCAGCTCATCGTCGGCCGCGGCGAGCTCGGCGACGGCCGACCGCCAGGCCTGCTCGGCGGCGGCGGCAGCCGCGATGGCCGGCTCCACGGCGTCGCCGGCGGTCCCGTCGGCCAGGGACGCGAGCGAACGTTCGGCAGCGGCGAGCTCCTGCTCCTCGCGCGCCAGGGTCGCCACGAGCTCCGCTTCCCGGGCGGCGACGGCCTCGATCCGCCCATCCAGCCTGATGAGCTCCTCGCGAGCCTCCTGGCGTGCGGTTGCGGTCGCACGGGAAGCCTCCTCGGCGGCCCAGTACCGCGCTTCCGCGGCGCTGATGGCCGAGCGTCCCGCTTCCTGCTCGGCGCGGTACGCGGCGAGTTCGGCCTCGGTGGCAGCCGCACGGCGGCGAGCCTCCCCGAGCTCGGCCCGGGCGGCCTGCTCGCGGCGGCGATGGGAGGCGATCACCAGCGCGCGAGCCCGTGAGCCGAGTGTGTCGTGCTGCTGCTGATGCTCGGCCTGCATCGCCAGCCGCCGCACCTGCGGCTTGAGCTCGCCGATCAGGTCGCTCACCCGCGTCAGGTTGTCGAGCGAGCGCGTCAGCCGGCCGGAGGCCTCGTTGCGCTTCACCTGCAGCCCCTTGACGCCGGCCGCCTCTTCGAACAGCTGACGTCGCTCCTCGGGCCGCAGCGAGAGGGCCGCATCCACGGTCCCCTGCCCCACCACGACCAGCTCGTTCGCGCCGAGCCGCCCCTCCCCCAGCAGCTCGACCACGTCCCGCAGCCGGGCGCGAGCCCCGTTGATGAGGTACTCACCCTCCCCGGACCGATAGGCGCGCCTGCCGATCGAGACCTCGGAGAACTCGATCGGCAGCCAGCCGTCCGCGTTGTCGAGCGTCAGGCTCGCCTCCGCCATGCCCAGCGGCTTGCGCTGGTCCGAGCCGCCGAAGATGACGTCGTCGGCACGCCGCGTCCGCAGCGATCGGTTCGACTGCTCGCCGAGCACCCACCGCACCGCATCGGCCATGTTGCTCTTGCCCGATCCGTTCGGGCCGATGACGGCGTTCACGCCCGGCTCGAAGACGAAGCGGGTCGGATCGGCGAACGATTTGAAGCCGTGGAGGCGGAGCTCCTTCAGGCGGCTCACGGCATCGCCGGCTGAGTGGGATCGTCCGGAGCGTCCGGCAGCGCGAGCATCGCGGCCTGGGCGGCCTGCTCCTCGGCGCGTTGGCGGCTCGAGCCGGCACCGACGCCCAGCGCAGCACCGTCGATCAGCACCGTGACCCGGAAGCGCTGATCGTGCGGCGGGCCGGTGGCGCCGACGACCACGTAGGTCGGCTTCACACCACGGTGCCGCTGGGCCCACTCCTGGAGCAGGGACTTGGCGGACTTCGGCGGGCCGGGGATCATCGCCAGGGCGTCGAGGCGCGGCCCGAACAGGCCCTCCAGGACGGCCTCGGCGCGCTCGGTGCCCTCGCTCAACGAGAGCGCGCCGGCCAGCGCTTCGAAGCAGGCGGCCAGCACCGAGGGGCGGGCCGCGCCGCCGGCCTCGGACTCACCGCGGCCAAGGAGCAGGTATCGGTCGAGGCCGATCGAGAGTGCCATCGCCGCAAGGGCCTCGCGGTTGACGAGGGCGGCGCGTCGGGCCGTCAGGAAGCCCTCGTCCTCGCCGGGATAGCGTTCGAACAGGAGGCGGCTGACGGCAACGCCGATGACCGCGTCACCGTAGAACTCGAGCCGCTCGTTGTTGCCCGCGGCGAGCGTCGGGTTCTCGTTGAAGAAGGAGCTGTGGACGAATGCCTGGCGGATGAGCTCCGGCTCACGCAGGACGATGCCGAGGCGGGCGCTGAGCTCGTCCAGGGGCGGAGCAACCATGGGCGAACCGTGCTACTTCTGGTTCTCCTCGATGAAGTCGACGGCGTCCTGGACCTTCTGGATCTTCTCGGCATCCTCATCCGAGATCTCCATGCCGAACTCCTCTTCGAGGCTCATGATGAGCTCGACCAGGTCGAGCGAATCGGCATTGAGGTCCTCGACGAACGAGGCCTGGGGCTGGACCTCTTCCTCGTCGACGCCGAGCTGCTCGACGATGATCTTCTTGAGACGTTCGTACGTGGTCCCGTCTGTCACGAATTCAGGCTCCTCCACCCGATGATCTGGAAACGCTTCCTAGCACGCCATTGACGAGGCGCCGCGCTGCGTCGCCGGCGTAGATCCGGGCGAGGGATACGGCGTCACGCATCGTCTCCCCGCTCGGGGTCGCGGCGGAGTATAGCACCTCGTAGATCGCGCTCCGGAGGATCGTCCGCTCGACGCGGCCGAGCTCGGGAACCGGGATCAGGGGCGCCTCGGCGGCGATCCGCTGGTCGAGCGCGTCCCGGTGCTCCGACACCCCCTCCACCAGCCGCGCCGCGTGGTCGCGGACGTCGTCGGGAACCTCTCGCTCAGCGACGAGCCGCTCGAGCGCCGCCTCCGCGCTGCCCGGGCGGAACTCCTCCTCGAACAGCGCGAGGAGGGCGAGCCGTCGGGCGAGCAATCCGGAGGCGGATGCCTTGCGGCCACGGCCGGTCCCGGTCGGCACGGTCAGGCTCGGTCCCGGTGCAGCCGGGCGGCGATGCGCGATCGCACGCCGCGATGCGCGAGCGCGGGGTGCTCGCGCGTCCATTGCTCGATCAGCTCCGGCACGCGCGCCTCAGCCGACTCGGAGGCGACCCGGATCGCGTTCTCGATCATCCGCGCCTTTGCGCGACCGTGCGTGACGATGCTGACCCCCTTCACCCCGAGCAGCGGCGCGCCGCCATAGCTCTCGTAGTCGAAGCGAGCTCGCAGGCGGTCGAAGCCCGGCTTGAGCGCCAGGAGCGCGAGCGGGGCGAGCGGCCCCTGCTGGAGGTCCTCGCGGAGCGCTCGAAAGATGTAGCTGGTGAGGCCCTGGAAGAACTTGATCACGACGTTACCCACGAACCCGTCGCACACGACCACGTCGGCTCGGTGCGCGATCATGTCGTGGGCCTCGACGTTTCCGACGAAATGGAGGTCGAGCGCGGCGAGCTTGGCGTGCGCCTCGCGGGCCAGCGAGTCCCCCTTCTCGCTCTCCTCTCCGATGTTGAGCAGGCCGATTCGGGGAGTGCTGACGTGAAGCACGTGCTCGGCGAAGATGGCGCCCATGGCGGCGAACTGCACCAGGTTCTCCGGATCGGAGTCGACGTTGGCGCCTACGTCCAGCAGCATCACCGGCCCCGTCGCGGTGACGAGGTGCGCGGGCAGTGCCGGGCGGTCGATGCCGTCGATCCGGCCCAGGCGGAAGACGGCCGCGGCCATCGTCGCCCCCGTCGATCCGGCGCTGACCACCGCATCGGCGTCCCCGTCGCGCACGAGGTCGGTGGCGACCACGATCGACGAGCGTCGCTTCGTGCGCAGGGCTGTGGCGGGATGCTCCCCCATCTCGATCACCTCGGGCGCATCCACGTAGTGAACGTTGGGCGGCAGACCCTTGCCGTAGGCGGCGACCTCGCGCTCGAGGCGCGGCACGTCACCGACGAGACTGATCTCGTCGGTGCTCTTCAGTGCGTAGTCGATTGCGCCGCGGACGATCTCGCGAGGGGCGTGGTCGCCTCCCATCGCGTCGACCGCGATCCGCATCGCTGTTAGCGCTGGCCTTCGACCGGGGCGATCGGCTCGATCGCGACCGCCTCACGGCCCGCGTACCAGCCGCAGGTCGGGCAGACGTGATGTGCGCGCTTCAGCTCGTGACAGTGATCGCACTCGACCAGCGGCGGTGCGCTGATCGCGAGATGCGCGCGGCGCTCACCCTGGCGCGCCTTGGATACCTTTCGCTTGGGAACGCCCACGCGGAACTCCTTGACCGATGTGTGACGGGACGCCGCAGTATAGCCGGAGGGTCGGCGGGGTGGCGAATGACGCTAGTCGCTGCGATCCCTGAGCAGGGTCGCCAGGCCCGCCAGGCGTGGGTCGATCTCATCTCCGCCGTGCGCGTGGTCGCCCGTCTCGAGCCGGCCACCGCACTCGACGCACAGGCCGGGGCAATCGGGCCGGCAGAGCGGATGCATCGGCTCGGTGAGCGCGAGCTCGTCGTGCAGCACCGAGTCCAGCTCGATCTCGTGGTGCGCATCGATGCGCAGGCTGGCCTCCTCCGCCCCGTCCGGCACCGCGATCGGCGCGCCGCTCACGGGATCGATGCTCGGCAGGAACTCTTCCTCGACCTCGACGCGCACATCCTCCACGTAGGCGTCCGTGCAGCGCGCGCAGGTCCGTCGCAGCGGCGCGCGCACGCTGCCGCGCACGATGATGCCTCGGTTGGTGCGCTGCAGGCGCAGGTCGGCATCCAGTGGGCCCGCCAGCTCGACATCCGGTCCGAGCGTGACGTACCGATCGCGAAGATGGGCGTCGCGAATCGCGCCGGACGGCTCACGGAGGAGCCCGGCGACGTTGAACGAGATCATGGCCGGGTCGTGGCCCGGGCCTGCTCCTCGGGATCCACCACGATCGCGCTCGGACGGGGCATTGCCGTCGTCGTTGGTCGCCGGACGGTGGCGCTCATCGAGCATGTCGATGCCGCGCTTGATGCTGGTGAGGGCCTTGATGCATTCGCCCTCGAGCCGGATCAGGACGCCGGCGGCGTACTCGTCTGCACCGCGACGCACCTCGCGCGCCTCCGCCTGTGCCTGCTCCAGCAGCTCTCCGGCGCGCTGCTGTGCCGCCCGGACCAGCTCGCGCTCCTCCAGCATCTGCGCTGCCTGCTCCTGCGCGCGGCCGATGATGGCGTCGCCCTCATCACGCGCACGCTCCGCGACGCGGGCGGCATCCTCGGTGATCCGGCGGGCCTGGCGCACCTCGTCGGGCACGGACACACGGAGCTGATCGATCAGCTCGAGTACGGTCGCCTGGTCGAGCACGACGTTGTTCGTGAGCGGCAGCTTCTTGCCGGCTGCCACCATCGATTCGAGCCGCTCGACCAGGAAGATGATGTCCGTGGCGCACCCTCCTTGGCCGCGATTATACGCGTGGCCCCGAGGCGAGTCGGTCGGCGAGCGCGGCAGCAACCGGGCCGGGAACCATCGGGCTGATGTCGCCGCCGAAGCGTGCGACCTCCTTCGTGAGCGACGAGCTCACGTAGCCGTACTCCAGCGCGGTCATCAGGAACGTGGTGTCGACCTCGGGCGCCAGCTTCCGGTTGGTCAGCGCCATCTGCAGCTCCGCCTCGAAGTCGCTCACCGCGCGCAGGCCGCGGACGATGAAGCCCGCCTCGTGGCGGCGCGCGAAGGTGACCGTCAGGCCGTCGAACGCGTCCACGCTGACGTGCGGGCCGAGGTCGGCCACCGACCGCACGATCAAGTCGACCCGCTCGTCGATGCTGAAGAGGGGCGCCTTCTTCGGGTTGTTGAGCACGCCGATCACGAGTCGGTCGAACAGGCCCGATGCGCGTCGCGCGACGTCGAGATGGGCGTTCGTCATCGGGTCGAACGAGCCCGGAAAGACCGCCACTCGCGTCATCGGCCTGCTGCCTCCAGAAAGCTGAGCATCGTCTCGCCGAACCTGCGCTGGCGGACCGATTCCAGGCCGGCCACCTCGGGCATCTCGGTTCGCCAGAAGTGCTTGACCACCACCATCGCGTCGGGAGCCAGGTGCGGCTCGAGGGCGCGAAGCGGCGCCACGATATCACGCACCTCGTACGGCGGATCGAGGAAGGCGAGGTCCCACGGCCCGCCGCCGCCCGCGGCGAGGAACCGCTCGACGTCGATCGGCTCGACGGTGGCGAGGTCGGCCAGGTGCGTCCGCTCCAGGTTGGTGCGCAGGGCGGTGAGCGGCGGACGCGCCTGCTCCACGAACGTCGCGTGCGCGGCGCCCCGCGAGAGCGCCTCGATGCCGATCGCGCCGCTGCCGGCGTAGAGGTCGAGGACCCGCGCGTCGGGCACGCGCTCGCCGAGGATGGCGAACAGGGTCTCCTTGACCCGATCCGTGATCGGGCGCGTGCCGCGGTCGCGTGGGGCGACCAGCGGCTGGCCCCCGGCAACGCCGGCGATGACGCGCATCAGGCCGCGTCGCCGTCTTCGGTGGCGGGCGCGAAGTCGCTCTGGAGCCGCGCCAGGAGCGGCCTGCGTGCCAGCGACGGATCCGTCGCGACGACCGAGTCGGCCAGCCCGCGCGCCCGCTGCGCGAGCTCGATGTGGCGGGGCTCGAACAGGGACGCCACCCGCAGCGGCGGCAGCCCGGACTGGCGAGTGCCGAGCAGGTTGCCGGCGCCGCGCAGCTCGAGATCGGCCTCGGCGATCGCGAAGCCGTCGTTCGAGCCCCGCACGACCTCGAGCCGGCGCAGGGCGAGGTCATCGGTCGCGTCCGAGAGCAGGATGCAGAACGAGCGCTGCGTTCCGCGGCCGACCCGACCGCGCAGCTGGTGCAGCTGCGCCAGGCCGAACCGCTCGGCGTCCTCGATCACGATCACGCTGGCGTTCGGCACGTCGATCCCGACCTCGATGACCGTCGTGGCGACGAGCACGTCCATCTCGCCGGCCGCGAAGGCGGTCATCGTCGCGTCGCGGAGGTCGGCCTTCTGCTGGCCATGCACGATCCCGATGCGCAGCTGCGGCAGCGCCGCTCGCAGCCGCTCGGCCTCGGCCTCGGCGCTCGCCGCCTGCAGCGCGTCCGACTCGGCCACGAGCGGCACGACCACGAAGGCCTGGCGACCCTCCGCGGCCTCGGTGGCCAGGAAGGCCTCGATCTTGGGCATCGCCCGACGGTCACGGATCTCCGTGCGGATCGGATGCCGTCCGGGCGGCAGGTGACGGATCGTGCTGATCGACAGGTCGCCGTAGACGCTGAGCGCCAGCGTCCGCGGGATCGGGGTGGCGGTCAGCGCCAGCACGTGCGGCTCGCCGCCGCTCCCCTTCGCCTGCAGCGCCGCGCGTTGCCCGACGCCGAAGCGGTGCTGCTCGTCGACGATGACCAGGCCGAGCCGCGGGAATTCGACCGCCTCGCTGATCACCGCGTGCGTGCCGATCACGATCTCCGCGGCGCCGGCCGCGATGGCGTCGTGGATCTCTCGCTTGCGCGCCACCGGCAGGGACCCCGACAGGAACTCTGCCCGCACCCCGAGGCCCTCGAGCAACGGCGCCAGGCCGGCGTGGTGCTGCCGCGCCAGGATCTCGGTCGGAGCCATCAGCGCCCCCTGCCACCCGGCGCGAACGGCGCTTGCCAGGGCCACGGCCGCGACCGCGGTCTTGCCGCTGCCGACGTCGCCCTGCAGCAGTCGGCGCATCGGCCGCTCGCCGGCGATCTCGTCGACGATCTCCGCGACGGCCGCTTCCTGATCGTCGGTCAGGGTGAAGGGCAGCGCGCCGATGATCTCGGCCCGGGCGGCGTCGGACACCGCGATGCGTGGCGCGCGCAGGCCGGCGCGCGCTTCCCGCGCCTGGGCGAGCGTCAGCTGGAGGGCGAGCAGCTCGTCGAATGCCAGCCGGTCGAGCGCCTCGGTCACGTCCGCCGCCTCCTCGGGGAAGTGCGCCGTGCGCAGCGCGTCGTCGAGCACGAGAAGGCCCCCGCGCTCCTCGTCGGTCAGCGGGTCGACGACGGAGGGCAGCGCGTGATCCAGGACTCGGGCCAGGAGCTCGCGGAGCCGCTTCTGGGTCACGCCGGCGGTGAGGTGGTAGACCGGCACGACGCGAGCCGTGTGCACCGACTCGCGACCGACCGGGCTGAACTCCGGCGAGGTGAACTGCGGACGCCAGCCCCGCTGCGTCACCTTGCCCGAGATGATCACCTCGTCGCCCTGCTGCAGCCGCCGCTCGACGAACCGGCGGCCGAACCAGATCGCCTCGGCGCTGCCGGTGTCGTCGGTGAGCTGGGCGACCACCCGCTGCGGCTTCCGGCCGAAGCCGGGCTCGACGCGGATCGCCGACACGGTCACGCGCGCGGACTGCTTCTCGTCGGGCACCAGCTCGCCCAGCGGCCGGAGCTCGCTGAAGTCGTCGTAGCGGAACGGGAGGTACCAGAGGGCCTCGCGAGCCGTCGAGATCCCGAGCCTGCCGAGCGCAGCGGCTCCCCGCGCCAGCTCGGGCATCGCGCGCCGGATCGGCTGATCGAGCTCGTCCGGTGCGGCGACGCTCACGCTCTGACCGCTCGGCTCGATTGCATGGCCCGATCGTAGCGTGCTACCATCCCGATCGCCCGGCGCCCCGCGCCCGGCTTCCCTTGTGAATGGAGTCTGATTCGACCATGGCCCGCGTCTGCGACATCTGCGGCAAGCGCCCGATCACCGGCTGGAACCCCCAGTCAGTCGGGATGAACCGCAAGCGCGCCCTGCGCCGATGGCTGCCCAACCTTCAGCCGATGACCCTCGTCACCGACGGCAAGGTATCGAAGGTCAAGGCCTGCAGCCGCTGCCGTCGGACCGCCCAGAAGGTCTGACCCTCCCCTCCTGAGACCGATGCGCCCGCGTCATCCGACGCGGGCGTCGCTGTGTCAGCCGAGATCCCGGTCCGAGTCGAGGACGAGCGTGAACGGGCCGTCGTTGACCAGCTCCACGGCCATCTCGGCGCCGAAGCGGCCGGTCTGGACCTCCACGCCCGAGGATCGCAGGCGCTCGACGAAGCGATCGATGAGCGGAATCGCGAGCTCCGGGGGCGCGGCATCGGTGAAGCCGGGGCGCCGTCCGCGACGCATGTCGGCGAGGAGCGTGAACTGGCTCACCACCAGCAGCGCGCCGCCGGCGTCGGCGATTGCCAGGTTGGTCCGCCCTTCGTCGTCCTCGAAGTAGCGCAGGCCGATGAGCTTGTCGGCCATGCGATCCACCACCTCCGGCGTATCGTCGGCGCCGATCCCGGCGAGCACGAGCGCACCGCTCCCGATCTCTCCGAGCAGCTCCTCGCCGGCGCGCACGGACGCGCGGGTCACGCGCTGAACGACGAGGCGCATCAGCTCAGGGCGAAGCGGACGGACTTGCGCTGGCCGACGCTGCGGGCTCGTCCAGCGATGACCGGCCCGGCGTCCTCGCCGTCGCGCGGCGGGCCGAGTGCCGACTCGGTGAAGACCGCGCGCGCGTTCCAGATCATCCAGCCCTTCGCTTCGTTGTCGGCGGCAGCGGTCATCTCGGCCTCCACCTGCGCCGAGGTGTATGGCGCGAACGATCCGTAGCCGAAGTCCTGGATCCACGGGACGGATCACCACCGGCAGCCCCTCCTTCTCCCGGTTCATGATCTGGAGCGTCTCGTCGATCACCTCGTACGGGAAGTTGTTCGGGACCTCGAACCCGAACACGCCCGGACCGTAGTGCGACGGGTAGACCATGGGGCAGAAGTAGTCGACGTACGGCATGATCACCTCCGGACGCTGTCCGATGCCCTGGTCGTCGGGCACGATGAAGCGCGATCGGGAACACGTCGGCCCCGAGGAAGGTCCGCGTCGTCTCGAGCTCCTGGCTCACCACGCGCAGCACGCGCTGGATCGCCGGCAGGCGGAAGGACTGCGTGTTCGGCAGGTTCGTATCGGCGGCGGCGTAAGGCCCGTCGCTGAAGAAGCGGATGTAGTCCATCTGCACCTCGTCGAAGCCCTTGTCGGCGAGGTCGCCGGCGATGCTGGCGAGGTACTCGGCCACCCCCGGCGCCGACGGATCGAGCCATGCGCCGCCGATGTTGTCGCGCCACGGCTCGCCGGTCGCGCTGTTGCGCACTGCCAGCTCCGGCCGCGCGACGGCTGACGTGTTGTCCTTCATGCTGACCATCCGCGCGATCGTGTAGATCCCGCGCTCCTTGAGCATCGGCAGGAGCTCCTCGAGATCGAAGACCGGCGTCTCGCGGACGGCCCCGACCTCGACGGCGGAGGGCAGGTCGGTGGCGTAGTAGAGCCGCCCATCGGTCTCCTTGACGTCGATGACGAGCGCGTTTGCCTCCGTCCGGTCCAGGAGGTCGAGCATCTCGTCGAGCCGGCCCGGCGCCTCGAAGATGGCGGACGGCGCATAGAGCGCGCGAGCCTCGAAGGGCTCCATGGTGATGTCCCGGGCCAGCTCGTCACCCACCGTCAGCTCGACCAGGCGGTAGCCGGGAATCTTGTAGATCAGGGTTCCGTCCGCCGGCAGCCCGGCGAGCTCATAGGCACCGTCCTCGTCGGTCTCGGTGAGGAGGTCGCTGCCGTCGAGGAAGACGCGAACGCCGGCGATCGGCGCGCCGTCGGGATCGGTGACCACCCCGGTGACCACGTTCGGGCGCATCTCGACGGGCAGGTCGCCCTCGTCGGGCACCGTCGCCGTCGTGGGGTCGTGGCCCTCGGCCAGCACCTCGACGGACGCCCCGCGCATGGCGGTGATGGTGGCCGTGCCGTCGGCGGCGGTGAAGGCTGCAGCGGCGTCGGCACGGATCTCGGCATTTGCCACGGGCTCTTCGGTGCCCCGCGTGACGACGGTGAGGGTCACCTCGCGCGGCTGCTCCGGGGTTGGCGAAGGAGTCGGGAGAAAGGGCAGACCGTCCTGGCTGCACGAAGCCAGCACGGCGAGGAGGACGAGGCTGGCGAGCCCGAGTGGCAGGAAGCGGCGAGACGGCAGCGTCAGGTCCTTTCCGGGCGGTGACCGGTGTCGGCGCGGGCGAGGGCGGCGGCCCGCAGGGCGGCGACCGTGGGCGCCAGGTCGCCGTCCGTACTGTACAGGGAGCTGCCGGTGACGAGGACCGTTCCGCCGGCGGCGTGCGTCGCCCCGATCGTCTCGAGGTTCACTCCCCCGTCGACCCCGATCGGCAGGTCCAGGCCTCGTCGCGCGATCTCGTCTCGCAGCGCCGATAGCTTCGGCAGCACCTCGCCGATGAAGGGCTGCCCGCCCCAGCCGGGATGCACGGTCATGACGAGCAGGAGGTCGAGCCGTTCGAGGTACGGGTGCACCGCCTCGGCGGCGCGTCTCCGGGTTCAGCGCCATCCCGGGGCGCTTGCCGGCGCGTTCGATGGCCTCGATCACGACCGTCGGGTCGTCATCGGCCTCGACGTGGAAGACGATCAGGTCGCTCCCCGCATCGGCGAAGCGCTCGACGTAGGCGAGCGGGTTGGAGATCATCAGGTGGCTGTGGAAGGGCAGGTCCGTGACCGCGCCGGACGGCACCCACGACGACCGGCCCCAGGGTGAGGTTGTCGACGAAGTGCCCGTCCATGACGTCGAGGTGGATCGAGTCGACGCCGCCGTTCGCGGCGCGGCGCACCTCGTCGCCGAGCCGGCGCGAAGTCGGCGGTGAGGATGCTGGCGCTGATCTGCGGCTCGGCCGTCACGACGGCGTTGCCGTCGCTGCCGCCTCGCGTGCCTCGCGCAGAGATCGCCCGATCAGCTGCGCATGGAGCTGGCCGCAGGCCGCGTCGATCTCCCGGCCGCGCGTGTCGCGGACGGTGACCGAGACGCCGCCGTCGCGCAGGCGGCGAACGAAACGCTCGATGCCGGCCGCGGGCGTCCCGCTCCACCGCGAGCCCGGCGTCGGGTTGAGCGGGATCAGGTTCAGGTGCGAGCGCCAGCCGCGCGCGAGCTCGATCAGCCCATCGGCCTGCTCATCGGTGTCGTTGAGCCCATCGATCATCACGTACTCGAGGCTGACCCGTCGGCCGGTGCGTGCCGCGAAGCGCCGGCCGGCGGCGATCACCTCACGGATCGGCCACTTGCGGTTGATCGGCACCAGCTCGTCGCGGAGGTCGTCCGCGGCCGCGTGAAGGCTGATCGCCAGGTTGACCTGGGGCAGCTCCTCGACCATGCGGTCCATGCCGGGGACCACGCCCGAGGTGCTGACGGTGATGTGCCGCGCGCCGATCCCGAGCCGCTCGGGATCGTTGAGGAGGCGGACGGCCTCGAACACGCGATCCGCGTTGTTGAGCGGCTCCCCCATCCCCATGAACACGATGTTGTAGTGACCCGTCGTCGCGTCGCCGAGCGCGTTCCACGGCGGCCGATGCCAGTGCAGGACCTGGTCGACGATCTCGCCGGGGCTCAGCTGACGGCCGAATCCGGCCTGGCCGGTGGCGCAGAACGGGCAGTTCACGGCGCACCCCGCCTGCGACGAGATGCAGATGGTGGTCCGCTCGGACATGGCTCCCCGCGCCGCGTACCGCATCAGGACCGATTCGATCCGCTGCCCGTCCTCGAGCTCGTGGACCGCCTTGGCGGTCATGCCCGCATCGGCGCCCGAGCACGTGGCTGTCGGTGATCGTGCTGAAGCGGAACGCCTGCGCCAGCTCCGCGCGCAGCGGAGCCGGCAGGTCGGTGAGATCGTCGAAGGCCGATGCCTCCGGCCGGTGGGCACCGGACAGCACCTGCGCCACCCGGTACGCGCGGCTCGCCGCGGGCGGAGAGCCACGCGGCGAGCGATGCGGAGTCGATCTCGCTGATCGCCGGCGCCGGGCCGGCGAGGGGAAGGCCCCCGACCGGAGAATCAGTCACGCCGTCCGAAGATGAGCCACGCGTAATACAGGAAGGTCAGCAGCGCGGTCAGCGCGCCGGCCACGTACGTCCAGGCAGCGGCCTTGAGCACGTCGCGTGCGCCCTTCTCCTTCTCCCCGACCATGCCCAGCCCGTTGACGAAGGCGAGCGCCTTGCCTGAGGCGCCGATCTCGACCGGCAGCGTGGCGAAGGTGAAGAGGACGGCGCCGGCGAAGCCGATGAGGCCGACGATGCGCGAGCCCGGTCACTGCGTCCAGAACGCCGGCGATGATCAGCCACGGCGCGATGCCGGAGCCGAACTGCGCCGCCGGAACGATGGCCTGCCGCAGCTTCATGGCCGGCTCGCCGGCATGGTCCTGCAGTGCGTGGCCAACCTCGTGGGCGATGACGGCAGCTGCGGCCACCGACAGCCGGGCGCTGCTGGTCACCACGCCGGCCGTCGTGAGGGCCGACGCGTCGGCCACCTGGGTGCTGACCCGCAGCACCTTGCCGCGGGGATCGTAGTGGTCGGTCAGCTGACCGGGAGTCGGCTCGATCTTGACGTCCTGCAGGCCCTGGCGATCCAGGAGCCGGCGAGCGAAGTCGAAGGCGTCGACGTTGATGCCCGAGTCCACCTTGGACCACTTTGCATAGGTTGATCTGACGCGCCACGCGGCCCAGCCGGTGATCGCCAACGTGACCACCAGGAGGACGATGTAGAGCGGGTCGAAGAGCATCACTGTTTGCCCACCTCCGTGGGGCTGAGCCGAGTATATCCGACCTCCTTCCGGCCCGATTTTTCGGTAACCCGGCGGTCCACGGCCGATCGCGGCACGCAGGCTGCCATACCGGTTCCCCAGACACCACGCACGGAGACACCACCCATGAACCTCACCGACCGCACACGAGACGTGCGCCGATCAGCCAGGTCGACCGGCCGCAGAACCCGCCGAGCTCTCAGCCGTGAGCCGCGCGGCGCGGGCTGGGTCGGGACGGCGCTGATCGCATCCGCCACCGCGGTCGCCGGCGCGATCGCGACCTTCCTCTTCGACCCTGCCCGCGGGCGGGCGCGCCGGGCGCGCCTGGTTGACCAGGGCGGAGCCACGATCCGTCGTGCCGCCCGCCATGCGGGTCGCGCCGCTCACTTCGCTCGATCGACCGCCTCGGGCGCGGCTCGCTGCCGCACGGCGCGCCGGGGACGGGGACGAATCGTTCCTCGACGACGGGACGCTGACGTCGAAGGTCGAGACACTGCTCTTCCGCGACCCGTCGGTCCCGAAGGGAACGATCAACATCAACGTCGAGCGCGGCATCGTCGTCCTGCGCGGCGAAGTGCCCGATGCGGAGATGCGTGATCGCCTGGCCACCGAGGCGGGAGCGATCGGCGGCGTCTGGAGCGTCCACAACCTGCTGCACCTGCCGGGCGAGGGCGTCGAGGCGGAGCCGGTCGGCGGCGCGAAGCTAGCGCGCCACCTCCGCGGGGCGTCCGGCGCCCAGCATCACGTGCTCGCGGCCGAGCCCTCGTCGCCA
This sequence comes from uncultured Chloroflexia bacterium, assembly GCA_963789435.1. Lineage (GTDB taxonomy): Bacteria > Chloroflexota > Limnocylindria > QHBO01 > QHBO01 > JACDBZ01. The sequence continues at coordinate 66,675 of CAWBKO010000001.1, read as the reverse complement.
GGCGTCGGCGGGCATCGTCGCGCGTCCCTCGGGCTGGACGATCTCGAGCATCAGCGCGCCAACCCCGCACGCCACGATCTGCGTCTCGCCGGCGAAGAGCGCCCCGATCGGGACCCCGTCGACGCCGGTGACCGACCGCGCCCGCCGGATGTGGATGCGCCGCCCGTCGACCGTGGTCCAGGCGCCGGGCCAGGGCTGGAGCGCCCGCACCTGGCGGTCGATCTCGACCGCCGGCCGCTGCCAGTCGATCCAGCCGTCCGAGCGGGTGAAGGGATGGACGTACGTCGCCGCGGCCTCGTCCTGGGGCTCCTGGTCGATGGCGCCCGATGCCCAGCGCTCGAGCTCCGGCGGGACGACCTCCGCCGCGAGGTCGGCGAGCGTGGCTTCCAGCTCGGGCGTCGTCTCGCGGCCGGTGAGCGGGCACCGGCCAGCGTCGGACGATCGGCCCAGCGTCGAGCTCCGCGGTCATCACCATGAGCGTCACCCCGCCCTCCGGATCGCCGGCGAGGATGGTGCCGGCAACCGGCGCGGCGCCACGGTGGCGTGGCAGGAGAGACGGGTGGACGTTGAGCGGCGGGCGCTCCGCGACGTCGAGCAGCGTCTGCGGCACCAGCTGGCCGTAGGCGACCAGCACCAGGCCATCGGGAGCGTAGGTGCGCAGCGCCTCCCGTGCCTCGTCGGAGCGAAGCCGGCCTGGCGTCAGGACCGGGATCCCGTGCTCGCGCGCGAACGCGGCGACCGGAGTCGCGCGGAGCTGAAGGCGGCGCCCGGCCGGTCGATCCGGCTGGCTGATCACGATCAGGTCGTCGGCCTGGCCGGCGACGTGCGACAGCAGCGGAACCCCGAAGGCTCCCGTGCCGAGGAACGCGATCCGCCCGATGCCGCGCCACTAGATGCCGGCGGCCGCCTCTTCGGTGACCTCCTCGACCGATTCGCTGACGCGAACGAGCTCCTCGAGCGACTCGAGGTGGTCGATGTAGAGGGTCCCGTTGAGGTGGTCGATCTCGTGCTGGAGCGCGCGCGCCAGGAGCTCGGTCCCCCTCACCCGGAACTCCTTGCCGTGCCGATCGCGCGCCTTGACCGTCACCTTCTCGTGACGGGCGACCTCGGCCACGTAGCCCGGGATCGAGAGGCAGCCCTCCCAGTCGACCTGCTCGCCGGAGCCCTTGACGATCTGGGGGTTCACGAGCTCGGTGATCTTGTCGTCGATCTCGACGATGGCGACCTGGAGCGGGATGCCGATCTGGTTCGCGGCCAACCCGACGCCGGGCGCGTCGCGCATCGTCACGAGCATGTCGTCGAGCAGCCGATGGAGGCTGGCGTCGAAGGTCGAAACCCTCTTCGTGCGCTCGCGCAGGATCGGCTCGTCGGCGGTGAGAATGCGGCGGATGGCCATGGCGCTCGGCATTGTACCGATTCACAGGAGCGACTCGGGGTCGACGTCGATGGCGATTCCCGGCGGGACGCGCTCGAGTGCGGCGCGCGCGCGTCTCGGCGTCGGGCGCGCGAATGACGACCTGCATCCGGTAGCGGCCGGCGCGCCGCACGACGTAGGACGGCAGCGGGCCGAGCACCTCGGCGCCGGGAACGGCGACCGCGGCGGCCGCCTGTCGGCCACGCTCCTCCGCTCTTCCCCGGTCCGCATCGGCGATGAGCAGCCTGGCGAGAAGGCTGAAGGGCGGATAGCCGAGCAGCCGGCGCCGAAGCAGCTCGTCGTCCGCGAATCCGTCGACGTCGAGCGCGGCCGCGTTGCGCACCGCGTAGTGGCCCGGCGCGTAGGTCTGGAAGATGACGCGGCCCGGCATTGGACCGCGACCGGCCCGGCCGGCCACCTGCGCGAGCAGCTGGAACGTGCGCTCGGCCGCTCGGTAGTCGGGCAGGTTGAGCGTGACGTCGGCCGCGATCACGCCGGCGAGCGTGACGGACGGCAGGTCGAGGCCCTTGGCGGCGAGCTGCGTGCCGACCAGCACGTCGGTGCGGCCCTCGCGGAAGTCGTCGTAGATCGTCTCGAATCCACGCCGAGCGGCGAGGGCGTCCGAGTCGAGGCGTCCGATCCGCAGGCCCGGGTATCGCGCCCGCAGCTCGGCCTCCACGCGCTGCGTGCCGGCGCCGAAGTAGCGGATGCGGCCGCTCCCGCAGCTCGGGCACTTCTCGGTCGGAACGGACGAGCGGCCACAGTGGTGGCAGCGCAGCGTTCCACCGTCGAGGTGGAAGACGAAGGGCAGCTCGCAATCCGGGCAGCGCAGGCTCTCGCCGCAGTCGCGGCACAGGATGAAGGTGGCGGCGCCGCGCCGGTTCAGGAGCAGGACCGCCTGCTCGCTCCCCCGACGCAGCGAACCGAGCGCATCGGCGAGCGCGGCGGAGAAGATCGAGCGGTTGCCGCCGGCGAGCTCCGCGCGAAGGTCCGCCACCTCGATGGCGGGGGCGGCTCCCACGCGGCGCTCGACCAGCTGAGCGCGCTCGGCGTGCCCGCCGCGCACGCGCGCCAGGGTGACGAGGTCGGGCGTCGCGCTGCCCAGGACGACGCGCGCGCCGGTGATCGCGGCGCGCCGGCGCGCCACCCAGCGCGCGTCGTAGCGCGGCGTCCGGTCCGACTTGTACCCGCCGTCGTGCTCCTCGTCGACGATGATGAGCCCGAGCCGTGCGAGCGGCGCGAATGCTGCCGTCCGCGTGCCGATCACGACGCGGACCTCGCCCCGCAGGATGCGCCACCACTCGTCGTGCCGCTCTCCCGCCGAGAGGCCGGAGTGGAGGACGCCGAGCTCGTCCCCGATCAGCGCACGGAGCCGGTCGGCGATCTGCGGGACGAGGCTCACCTCCGGGACCGTCACGATGACGTCCCGTCCGGCCGCCAGGGTCTCGAACGTGGCGGCGAGGTAGAGATCGGTCTTGCCGGAGGCCGCGACGCCCTGGACGAGGAGCTCGTGGCCCGGCTCCAGTGCGCCGATCGCGTCGAGCGCGGCGAGCTGCTCCTCGGCGAGCTCGTGACGCAGGTTCGGCGTCTCGGCCCGATGCGCCAGCGGGCTGCGCTCGACCGTCCGCCAATCGAGCTCCGCCCGGCCCAGCGCGACCAGCCGCCGGGCCGGAGCCAGCAGCGCGGCCGGCTGCATGTCGAGCGCCTCGGCCAGCTCGGCCATCGTGCGCTCCTCGCCGCCGAGCGCCTCGAGCACGGCGCGCTGCACGGGCGCGCGCCGAGGCGGCTCGGCGTCGCCCGCCACGGGGCGCAGCACCCGGACGCGGCGTGGGTTGATCTCCGGCAGCACGCAGTGACCACTGCGAGCGGATGGCGCCCGACGCGCCGCAGCCGCTCGAGCCAGGCGTTCCGCCCACGGCGCGGCGCGGAGCGCATGAGGCTGGCATCGGCGACCAGGCCGTCCGCATCCGCCGCATCCGCCAGGCCGGCAGGCAGATCGGTCCCGTCGCGGATCTCCCAGCGCCGATCGAGCCGCGACTCGAGGCCCGGCGGCAGCATCGCCGCCAGGGTCGTGCCGATCGGCGCCCGGTAGTAGGCGGCGATCTCCTCGGCCAGCACCAGCAGATCGGGCGTCAGCATCGGGGAGGAGACGACCGCCTCGATCGGCTTGAGGTCCCCTGCCGGTGCGTCGGCGTCGCCGTCGAGCACGTAGCCCAGCGCCAGCCGGCGACCGTACGGGACCAGCAGGAGCGAGCCCGGGAGCGGGCATCTCCAGCTCGGAGGGAACGAGGTAGCTGAACGTGCGCTCGGGGCGGTCGGCCAGTGCGTCGACGGCCACGCGCACCGCGCGACCGGGCAGGGTCATCCCGGGGCCGCCTTCAGATCCGTGGGCGACGCGGTGGCTCGCGGCGTGCCTCTGCCTGGATGATCTCCCAGATGCGCTCGGCCGCCTCCTCCGCATGCCCGGTCTCGTTGACGACCACGTGGTCGTACTCGTCGGCCTCGGCCATCCAGTGCTCCGCGTCACGCCGGCGGCGTGCGAGGGACTCGGCGGACTCGCTGCCCCGCTTGCGGAGCCGCTTCGCGAGGTCCTCCATCGTGGGCGGCTTGACGAAGATGAGCAGCGCTTCGGGGACCTTCGCGCGGACCTGGCGCGCGCCCTGCGGATCGATCGTCAGGATGGCGTCGCGACCGGCCGCCAGGATGCCGCGCACCTGGTCGATCGGGGTGCCGTACAGGTTGCCATGCACCTCGGCCCACTCGAGCAGCCCGCCGCTGTCGCGCAGCGCGATGAAGTCGCCGCGATCGAGGAAGTGATAGTGCACGCCGTGGATCTCGCCCTCGCGCCGCTCGCGCGTGGTCGCGGTCACGATCGGCACGACCTGCGGGTGGCGGCGCGCCAGCTCGGCGACGATGGTGCTCTTGCCGACCCCCGATGGGCCCGACACGACCACCAGCATCGGGTTCGGGAACGTCATCCGCTTCTGCGGGTCGCTCACCGCCTCGTCCTCGCTCACGGCTCGACCTCGGCGCCGACGCCGGCCGGCAGGCGCCCGGCGGGCACGGTGACGCCCGACGCCTCGAGGCAGGCGGCCAGCTCGGCCGGCAGCTCGCTCCAGGCGCGGAGGCGGCGCCCGTCGAGCGGGCGCTCGAGCCCCAGGCGCGACGCGTGCAGGAACTGGCGCCGCAGGCCGCCCGGCCCCTCTCCCCCGCCGTAGCGGATGTCGCCGGCGATCGGCAGGCCGAGGTAGGAAAGGTGCGCCCGGATCTGGTGAGTCCGCCCGGTCAGCGGTCGCAGCGCGAGGAGCGCGTAGCCGCCGCCGGTGGCGATCACGTCGTACTCCGTCGTCGACGCCCGGCCGCCGGCGACGACGGCCATCCGCTGACGGTCGCGCGGGTCGCGCCCGATCGGCGCCTCGATCCGGCCGCGCGACGATGGCACCTCGCCGCGCACGAGCGCCAGGTACTCCTTCTCGATGCTCCGATCGCCGAACTGGCGCATCAGGCTCGACTGGGCGAGATCGGTCTTGGCGACCACGATCAGCCCGCTGGTCTCCTTGTCGAGCCGATGCACGATTCCCGGCCGCCCGACGCCGGCGATCGAGCCGAGGGCCTCGCCCCGGTCGCGCGACCGGCCGAGCAGCGCGTTGACGAGCGTGCCGGTGGTGTGCCCGGCCGAGGGGTGGACGACGAGGCCGGCCGGCTTGTCGACGATCAGCATCGTCTCGTCCTCGTAGGCGACGCCGAACGGGATCGTCTCGGGGAAGAGCGTCTCGTCCGGCGGCGCGCTGAGCTCCACGCTGATGAGCTCGCCGCCGACCAGCCGATCGCTCGAGCGCCGGCGCGCGCCGTCGACCAGCGCACGCCCATCGCCGATGAGCCGCTGGGCGTGGGCGCGGCTGATGCCGCCGACCGACGCGACCGCCAGGTCGACCCTTCCCGCCGGCGCCGGGCCCTCGACCGTCCGGCTCCTCGACCGGGGCCATCACCCGGCGGCCTCCGCCGAGCGAGGCTGGTCGAAGAAGGTCAGGTACGCGACCAGCGCGCCGATCCCGAGCACCACGGCCGAATCGGCCACGTTGAAGGTCGGAAATCGGACGTCGCCGATGCCGACGCTGACGAAGTCGATGACGTAGCCGAGCCGCAGCCGGTCGGTCAGGTTGCCGAGCGCACCGGCCAGGATGGCTCCCAGGATGACCTGGATCCATGGCCCGCGGTCGCGGAGCGTTCGATGGAAGTAGGCGACCATCCCGATCGCGCCGATCGTGACCGGCACGAAGAGCCAGGTCGCGCCGGGAAGGATGCTGAAGGCGGCGCCGGTGTTGCGGACGTGCCACAGCTGGACGAGATCGCCGATCACGTCGTACCGGGCGCCGAATGGGACGTTCGCCACCACCAGCGCCTTGGTGAGCTGGTCGAGCGCGTACAGCACCAGCGCCGTGCCCGCCAGGACGAGCACGGGCCTCAACGATGCGTCTCGATCGGTGCCGCCCTCCACGGATCCCACTCTAGCCGACCTCGAGCGCGATCAGGCGCGGGCCACCGAGAGGCGCAGGCTGACGCCGTCGAGGTCGAGCTGCTCGTTCGCGTCGGCATCCGCGATCGGCGGCGTCGGGCCCGAGCTCCACGGAGCTCGCCAGCAGCTCGTCGGCGAGCCACGACTGGAATGCGACGCAGCTGGTCGATGGTGGTGTGATCGCCGGCGATCGCCACGTCAACGCGGTCGCTGATCTCGTAGCCGGCCGCCTTGCGCATCGCCTGCAGCCGGTGCGCGACCTCGCGGGCGATGCCCTCCGCGGCGAGCTCGTCGTCCAGCGTGGTGTCGAGCGCGACCAGCAGGTCGCCGTCCTCCGCGACCTCGTGGCCGGGTCGGGCACGCGCGGTGAGCTGGAACTCGTCCGGCTGCAGGGTCACCCCGCCGACGATGGCGGTCCCGTCGTCATCGAGGCGCCAGTCGCCGGAGCGGACGCCGGCCATGATCGCGCCGACCGCGTTGCCGTGCCGGGGGCCGATCACCGGCAGGAGCGGATAGAGCGTGCGCTCGACCATCTCCGACTCGTCGGGGATCAGCTCGATCTCGCGGACGTTGAGCTCCTCGCGGATCTCCTGGCGCAGCGCCTCGTCGACGCTCGCCTCGTCGGCGAAGCCGGTGGCCGCGGCGGGAAGCTTGACGCGAGCCGTCCGCAGTGGCTGCCGCGTGCGCAGCCGCCGCAGCCGAGCGCGCGCCACGGCCGAGCGCCACCGTCCGGCGTGCCAGCTCGACGCCACGATCGACACCCGGGTCGGCACGGCCCGCGACCTGCTCGGGAAAGTCGGTGAGGTGCACGCTGTCCGTCCGCGCCGGCGTCGACGGCGGCGACCAGGTTCTCCCAGATCGCATCGGCGACGTGCGGGATGATCGGCGCCACGCAGCCTGGCCAGCGTCGTCAGCACCTCGTGCAGCGTCGCGTACGCGGCCCGCTTGTCGGCGTCGAGCTCGCCCTTCCAGAAGCGGCGCCGGTTGCGGCGCACGTACCAGTTCGAGAGATCGTCCACGAACGCCTCGATTGCCCTCGTGGCGCGCATCGCGTCGTAGCCGTCGAACGAGACCCTCGTCTCGGCAACCAGCGCGTCGAGGCGCGACAGGATCCATCGGTCGAGGAGCGTTCGCGCCTCGGCCACGCCATCGGCCTGATCCGGCGTCCAGCCGTCCAGGCGAGCGTACGTGACGAGGAAGCCGTAGGTGTTCCAGAGCGGCAGGAAGAAGCGGCGCACGACCTCGTGCGCTGGCCCGTAGCCGAAGCGCAGGTTGACCGCCGGATTGGCGGCCGCGTACATCCAGCGCATCACGTCGGAGCCGATGCGATCCGCGGCCTCGTCGAACGGGATCGAGTTGCCCTTGCTCTTGTGCATCTCCTCGCCGCTCTCGTCGAGCAGGAGCGCGTACGCGAAGAGCGCCCGTGCCGGCGCCTCGCCGGTCATGACGGTCGACTCGGTCAGGAGCGCGTAGAACCAGTTGCGGAACTGGCCGGGAAACGACTCGCTGATCCAGTCCGCCGGATACCACTGCGACCAGTACTCGCGATCGGTGTTCCACTTCAGCGTCGAGAGCCCCACGATCCCCGCGTCAAGCCACGGGTTTCCGACGTCGAGGATGCGCCGCGAGCGCCCGTCACAGCTGCCGCACGCGATCTCGACGGCATCGATCCAGGGCCGATGCGGCGAGTGACCGTCGAAGTCCTCCCAGCCCGCCACCGCCCGGTCGCGGAGCTCCTCCTTCGAGCCGATGACCTCCCACGCGGCGCAGTCGGTGCACTCCCAGATCGGCAGCGCCAGGCCGTAGTACCGCTTCTTGCTGATCATCCAGTCGCCCATGTTTCGCAGCCAGTCGAGCTCGCGCTCCTCGAGGCCGATCCCGTCGGGCAGCCAGGTCATCGAGCGCGTCGACGCGCCCACCGGCTCGCGGAGCGCGTCCGTCGCGATGAACCACTCGTCGACCAGCCGGAAGATCAGCTGCGTGTTGCACCGCCAGCAGTGCGGATACGAGTGGGAGTAGTTCTCCTTCGCCACCAGCAGGCCCTTCGACTCCAGGTCGGCCACGACCGCCCGGGCCATGTCGGTCGCGGGATCGTTGGTGGCGCCCGCGTACTGGCCGGTCTGCCAGCCGAAGCCCTCGCCGAAGACGCCGAACTGGTCGATCGGGTCGATCACGGGCAGGTCGAAGGCCTTGCTGAGCGCGAAGTCCTCCTGGCCGCAGCCCGGGGCGATGTGCACGATCCCGGTTCCCTCGGCATCGGAGACCTCGTCCCACGGGATGACGCGGTGGGTCACGCCGGCGGCGGCCGGCAGCTCGTCGAACGGCCCGGCGTAGGTGAGCTCCAGCAGCTCGCTGCCGGGTGCCTCGCGCACGACGACTCGCGTCACGTGCGACCCGCTCCTTCGAGCCGGCACTCACCCACCACCGGCGACCAGCGGCGCCCTCGACCAGCTGGTAGGTCAGGCCGGGATGCACCGCGGCGGCGACGTTGCTCGACAGCGTCCAGGGCGTCGTGGTCCAGACGAGCAGGTCCTCGTCCTCGTGGCCCGCGCTGGTGATCGGCAGGCGCAGGGTGACCGACAGGTGCTTGACCTCGGCGTACCCCTCGGCCGCCTCCATGTTCGAGATCCCGGTCCCGCACCGCGGGACACCAGGGCATCACGTCGTGGCCGCGATAGATCAGCCCGCGGCGGTGGCACTCGGCCAGGAAGGCCCAGACCGTGTAGTTGTTCTCGTCGGAGTTCGTGTAGTAGCTGTTGTCCCAGTCCATCCAGTAGCCGAGGCGCTTGCTCTGCTCGGTCTGCATGGCGGCATAGGTGTCGACCCAGGCCTTGCAGCGCTCGACGAAGCGGTCGATCCCGTACTCCTCGATCTGGCGCTTGTCGTTGAAGCCGAGGTCGCGCTCGACGTTGACCTCGATCCACAGCCCCTGGCAGTCGAACCCGTTCTGGTAGCGCTGCTTCTCGCCGAGCATGGTGTGATAGCGCTGGAAGAGGTCCTTGTACGTTCGCCCCCAGGCGTGGTGCACGCCCATGGGGTTGTTCGCCGTGATCGGCCCGTCGATGAAGCTGAAGCGCCGATCCGAGTCGTCGTTGCGCGCCAGGTAGCGCGCCATCGTGTCGCGCTCACGCCAGCGCTCGATCACCTCGCGCTCGAGCGCGGGGACCTCCAGCTTGCTCGACACCGGCCTGAACAACTCGCTCAACACAGCTCCTGACAACAAGAAACCCGCCCCGGACATCCGGGACGGGATCAGCTCCCGCGGTACCACCCGCGCTTGACCGATGCGCCCGTGACGTCCACGGGAGGCATGCAGTCCACTCGTCGCCATGGATATCGGGTGGCTACCCCGGGAGGCGTTACGCACGGCTCGCGCCGCTTGGCTCCTCCGGCTCGGGAGGGATGACTGCCGTCGCCGTGGTCGCCCGCTTCCACCGTCCGGGCTCGCTGCCGACCTGTGCTGACGGCCGTCGTGGCTCCGTCGTCGCCGTGGTTCGGATTGGTGGCCGATCGTGGCAGCCGACCGCCACGGTGTCAATTCAGCCCGGCAGCTCAGCCCAGCAGAGCGCGCCCCAGGAAGACCGCCGTCGCCAGGCCGCCGGCCACGACCACGGCCACGAGACGGGGCCAGTACACGCGCGCCATGATCGCGCCGACCGTGGTCGCGGGTCCGGCGAGCACGAGGCCCAGGGCGGTGAGGCGGCCGAGATCGGTGCCCGGGCTCGGCATCCGGCCGAGCACGACGGCGAGGCCCCAGGCGACGCCGGCGCCGACCAGCGGCAGCACCAGCAGCGCGAGGCTGGGTCCGGGGCGCAGGCCAAAGTGCGGACGCGGCAGGCGCCGTCGACGGCGGGCGGTTTCGGCCGGAACCGTCGCGAGCTCCGTGCTGGTGCTGGCAGCGGCCTCCGACAGGGCGGCCTCCGCGGCAAGGCGCTCTCCCTCGACCGCGGCGAGTGCCGCGCGCTCCTCGGCCATGCGGTCCTCGTACAGGGCGCGCTCGATGCCGGTCATCAGCGCCGGAGCCACCTCCACCTCCACGGGCGGCGGCTCGACCACGGGCGGCGGTTCGCGCACCAGCTCCTCGAGCCGCTGCCGCGCTCGAGCGGCGCGCGACAGGGCGTCAAGCAGCCCCTTCTCATCGGCGGCAGCGATCGCCAGCCGGCCGCGCTCCGTCGGCACCAGGATCGCGGTCGCGGTCGGTGCGAGGCGCACGACCTCCACGTCCTCCTCGCCGCGCAGCCGTCCTGGGCCGAGCTGCCAGGGCAGCAGCCATGGCGCCGCGCGGAGCCGCGAAGCGTTCTTACCGCGCAGCCGAACCCGCGTGACCGGTCCGGGGCTCAGCGGATAGATCCGCTCTCCCTCCGAGCCAGCCGAGGCAGACGGCCGCCTCCTCGATCGTCGAGCCGCACGCTGAGCAGCACGATCGCGCCGATCAGCGCGCCAAGGATGACGACCCCGCCCAGTCCGGCGACCACCGTCCCGATGGTGCCGGGCACCAGGAGCAGTCCGCCGGCGATGGCAGCCAGCGCCGGCGAGGAAGCCGAGGAAGGGAAGGATCAGGAGGCGCCGGAGCGAGCGGGAGAGAGGGATGCGGGCGATCGGCGGAACGCGGTCGGACATCGGCTCAGACCTTCTCGGTGACCTTGTACTCCAGGTAGCGGCCGGTGAGGAGGCGCGTCTGGGCGTCGAGCGCCGGGACCATGCTGAAGATGATGCCGACGAATGGCAGCCCGATCCACTGCACGTAGCTGAGCACCCGCTGGACCCAACCCCACTCGGCCGGCCGTGGCGGCACGATCCGGTGCTCGACCACGATGAGCACCGCCAGGCTGACGATCGCCATGCTGAGCATGGCGCTGGCGTACAGCGGCAGGTTCTGGCCGAGGGTCGTCTCGGCGAAGGAGGGGTTGATCAGCAGCGGCACCGTTGCGCCGAACGTGAGGACGAACGGCGTGATCGCCCAGTTGATGTGCTCGCCGAACAGGTTGATGACGCGCCAGAAGCGCGACGAGAATGGAATCTCGGCGTGCCTGACCGCGTTGTCGACCACGTAGCGGGATGTCGGTGACGCCCCACGCCCAGCGTCGTGCCTGCAGGTACTGCTCGGCCATGCTTCGCCAGTAGCCACGCGCGCGCACCGCGTCGCCGTAGATCGGGATGAAGAGTGGGACGGCGCGGAAGCGGTCGCCATAGCGGAAGTAGCTCTTCCAGTAGAAGCGGCTGTCCTCCGGGATGGCGTCGGTTGCCCAATAGCCGACGTCGTGGACGAGGTGCAGCGTCGTCGAGTACGACCCGAAGCTCTGCAGCTTCTCCGGCAGCACGCTGCGCCACATCTGGAGCTGCGTCAGCACGGCGGCGAACAGCCGCTGGAGCATCGGCGCCTGCCAGATGTTGTTGTGGAAGTACGGGATCGGCTGATAGAGCTGCGTCTCCCGGTTCGGATCGGTCAGGTGCACCCAGGCTCAGGTAGGCGAAGTACTGCGGATGCACGCGGTAGTCGGCGTCGAGGTCGGTGACGATGATCCGATGCGGATCCATGCCGCGCTCCCGCACCAGCTTTCGATACAGGTAGCGGCCACCCCAGGCCATCGCGCTGCTCTTGCCGACCACGATCCCCGGCTCGAGCGGATCGAGGATGTGGATGAACTCCGCGAATGCGCCGCGGAACTCGGCCTGGAGGGTCTTCACGTTGGCGATGCCGGACTCGTCCGTCTCGCGCGTGATGATCGCGCAGATCTTGCGCTTCGCCGGCCACTCCGCATCGGCGAGAGCGCGGACGGTGTGCCGCAGCTTCTCGAGCGGCTCGGTGTAGGTCGGGATGAGGGCCAGGTGGATCAGGTCGTCCGCCGATGGTGGCGGCTCCGGCAGCGCCTCGACCGCTCGCAGCTCCGCCAGCTCGCGCCGCAGCCGCCGCCGCTCCCCACCGCTCGGACGAGCGAGCGCGATGACGCCGAGCGCCTCGCGAGGCAGGTCGGTGCCGAGCGACGCGAGGCGGGCTTCGAGGATCGCTCGGCGGGCCGCCGGATCGGCGAGGCCGGCAAGCCGCTCGGTCCAGTCGACGGCAAGCACGTCGCGGATCCGTCCGAAGGCGATGATCACCGCGCCGCCGAACCAGAGCGCGCGGCACAGCCAGTAGAAGTCGAAGCTCAGGACGAAGTAGGCGACCAGCCACGGATAGCTGAAGCTGAGCCAGAGCGGCAGGATCAGGATTGCCCAGGAGATCGTGCCGGGGACCATCTCGAGGAGGCGGCCCAGCCAGCGCAGGCGATCGGGATCGTCGCTGGTGGTGGTGGTCATCGTGGTCGAACCGGCCGCACGGCCGGTCGCGGTCGAGAACCAGCCGTCGCGCCGCTGCCTCCTAGTAGACCGGTGTCAGCCAGCCGCGGTAGGCCGGCAGACGGCCCCGCACGGCGTCGAAGTAGGTCCGCGACAGGTTCCGGGTGATCTCGCCGGGATGTCCGCCGCCGATGCTCCGGCGGTCGATCTCGATGACGGGGCTGATCTGCGCCCCGGTGCCGCACAGGAACACCTCGTCGGCGCCGTACAGCTCGGTGCGGTCGATCGAGCGCTCGATCACCTCGATCCCGAGGTCGTCGCGGGCGATCTCCATCAGCCGCGCGCGCGTGATGCCCTCGAGGATGTTGTCCGTGACGGGGGGCGTGATCAGGACCCCGCGCTTCACGATGAAGAGGTTCTCCGCGCTCCCCTCGCTGACGTGGCCGTCGGAAGTCAGCACGATCGCCTCGTCGAAGCCGTTGAGCTGGGCCTCGCTCTTGGCGAGCGCGCCGTTCACGTAGGCGCCGGTGATCTTGCCGCGTGCCGGGATGGCGTTGTCGTCCGTCCGTCGCCAGCTGCTGACCTGGGCGCGGATCCCGCCCTCCGTGTCGATGTACTGACCGAAGGGAACGCCGAAGATGGTGATGTCGGCATCGAGGTTGTGGAGCCGTACCCCGATCGTCTCCGAGCTCTTGTAGATGATCGGGCGCAGGTAGACGTCCTCGCGCAGGCCGTCGCGGCGCAACAGCTCGACGGTGATCTCGGCAAGCTCCTCGGGCGACTGGCCGATCTCCATCATCAGCAGTCCCGCGGAGGCCCGGATGCGGCGGTAGTGCGCCAGCAGCTCGAGGGCGAAGAGCTGCTCCTCGTCCGCGTTCCAGTAGGCGCGGATGCCCTCGAAGACAGCTGTCCCGTAGTTGAAGCCGTGCGTCATCACGTTGATGTTCGCGTCGCGGAGTGGCACGAAGTCGCCACGGAAGAACGCCCACAGCTCGGTGGTGGTCTCCACCGCCGCGGCCTGGGTGCGATTCTCCTGCTCCAACAAGGCTGCCTCCTTCGCTCAGATACGCCGACGCGCCACCGACGCATCGGCGCGCGCAAGTATACCCGCGACCTCCGGACGGTCGCCGGAGCGGCCTCGGCCGATGACGATCAGTGCACCGGCGCCGCGGACGCGCCCAGCGACGTGAAGAGGGCGAGGTACAGGTAGACGAGATAGAGCGGCCCGCCGATCAGGAGCGCCCATGCCGTGAGGCGACCGCGCCAGATCATGCCGCCGAAGATGACGATGGTGGCAACGAACGCGACGCCGGCCGACGCGAAGTGGATGGCGCTGTCGGGCGTGAAGGTCCAGGTCGTGAAGAGCAGGCCCAGCACGGTCGGCAGGCAGCTCTGGAAGACCATGGCGCCGGTGATGTTGCCCATGGCCAGGGTGTCCTTGCCGTTGCGGACCCAGAGCACGCTGTTGAACTTCTCGGGCAGCTCGGTCGCGATCGGCGCGATGATCAGCGCCAGGATGGTCGGGTCGAGGCCGATGACGGTCGACAGGTGCTCGACGGCGCCGACGAAGACCTGGGCGCCAACGATGATGAGCCCGAGGGCGAGCACGACCTGCGCGACGACGATTGCCAGGCGCGGCTCGCTGCCCGTCACCGAGTGCGGGCCCGGAAAGTGGTCGATCTCGAGCATCTGCCGCCCGCGGAGGGGCGGCACGCGGGTGATGTGCAGCTGACTCAGATCCGCGGCGTCGCTCTCCTCGGCGGCATCGGTGAAGTGCAGCCGCACGTAGATCGCATAGAGCACGAACAGGGCTCCTGCCGCCACCCACTTCAGCCAGGCCACCTCCTGGGGCAGGAAGGCGGTGCCGATGGCGATGCCGTAGCCGACCACGAAGAAGGCGACATCGCGCCCGAGCACGCGCGTGTTCACCCGTAGATCGGTGGTTCGCCGGCCGCGCCGGGTGAAGATGACGATGGCGATGCCGGTCACGAACATCGCCAGCGTCGAGAGCATGAACGGCGCACCCAGGATCGCGCCGACGCCGACGGCCTGTGAGCTCTCGGTCGCGGTCCCGCCGAGGATGACCGGGCCCGAGGATCGCGATCACCGGGATGAGCGTCTCGGGCATGGCCGTGGCCACCGCAGCGAGGACGCTGCCGACCGCGCCCTCGGCAAGGTTCAGCCGGTGCCCGAGCCACTCGATGCCGTTGGTGAAGAGCTCGGCGGCAATCAGGATGATCGCGAGCGAGCCCACGAGCAGGACGATGTCCACGAGTGAGGGTTACCTCCTATGGCCGGATCGATGTCGACGGCCGAAGGTCTCTCCCGACCGCCACGCGGATCGGTCGGTGCCACCGGGCGGGAGGAGCCCGCCGTCCTGACGATGGCACCTGTCAGGGGTACTCCCCCTCGGGCCCGGATACTGTCGCCGACCGGCCGATGAGCGTCAACTCACCCTCGGCCGGCCTGATCGCTAGGGGCGGAGGTGCTGCGGGGCGTACGGGAGCAGCGCCACGTGGCGTGCCCGCTTCAGCGCGGTCGTCAGCATTCGCTGGTGGCGAGCGCAGGTGCCCGTCTTGCGTCGCGGCTCGATCTTGGCCCGCTCGCTCAGGTAGCGACGGAGGCGGTTGACCTCCTTGTAATCGATGCTCTCCGCCTTGTCGACGCAGAAGTTGCAGACCTTGCGGCGTCGGCGGTCTCGGTAGTAGTCCGCCGACTCGCGGCGGGATCGTGGGCTTGCCATGGTGCGTATCGGTCCTCGTGGATCTGGTGCGTGCTAGAAGGGAATGTCGTCGACGTCCATCTCCGCGCCCGGCGCGGAGGAACGCTGGGACTGCGGCTCGGGCTGGCCGGCGCCGCGTGGGCGCACCTGGGGCGGCGCGTCGTCGTAGGCGGCGCCACCGCCATCGCTCGCGTGCGCCACTCTCGTCGCGCGGCCGGCGCTCGAGGTTCACGACGCGCGCGAACGCGAGCTCGAGCGACGTCCGCTTCTGGCCGTCGCGCGCCTCGTACTCGCGGGCTCGCAGCTGGCCCTCGGCGTAGATCTTGTTGCCCTTGCGCAGCTGCTCGGCGAGTCGCTCCGCCTGCTGCTCCCAAACGCTCACGCGGAACCAGAGCGTCTCCTCGATCCACTCGCCGTCAGGCCCCTTGCGGTTGTCGTTGACCGCGACGCGCAGATCCGTCACGGCCTTCCCGCCCGGCGTGTACCGAAGCTCCGGGTCCGCACCGAGGTTGCCGATGATCATCATCTTGTTGAGCGTCATGCCGGCTCCTCCTCGTCGGCCGGCGTGACGTCGGCCTCATCGTTCGAGCTGTCTGGTGTGGTGTCGACGGTGCTGGCCTCCGCTTCGGCAGTCTCGGCCTCGGCGACGTCCTCGGCGACGTCCGGCGTTGCCGGCTCGACGACCGCGGTGGCGGTGGCGGCCGGCGCGATCACGATCGCCGGGTCGTCCAGGTCTGGGCCGAACCCGTCGTCGTCCGTGGTCCGCGCTGCCGCGGCCGGGGCGAGCTCATCGGCGGGGCCGCGGTCCTCGAGCACGGTGACGAGGTGCCGCAGGATCTCCTCGCTGATCAGCATGCCGCGCTCGATCTCCCGAACCTGCGAGGGCTCGATGTCGAAGTGGATCAGGAAGTAGCTGGCCTCGCGGTGACGCTGGATGTCGTACGCGAGGCGACGCTTGCCCCACGGCGAGACCTTGCTGAGGCTGCCACCGGCATTGACGATGGCGCGGGTAACCTTCTCGACGGCCGCCTGGAGCTTGTCATCCTCCAGGTCGGGCCGCAGCAGAAGCATGAGTTCGTAACGGCGCATGATTGGCGTCGTCCTCCTCTCTCTGGGTTTGCGACGTCGTCGGCGGGAGCCTTCGACGCGGCAGAAAGGGGCTCAGGTATCAGCATGAACCGCGCCCCCCTGGCTGGGAGGCGCGCCCGAAGTATACCGATGAACGGTGTGCGGTGGCAACGCCGCCGCGGACCGTATACTCCAGATTCCATTCAACTCGTTGCCAGAAGGCCATGCCCTCGAACCCGATCCTCATCTGCGCGCGCGAGGCGAACCTGCGCGCCGAGCTCGAGTCAGCCCTCGCCGATGTCGGATACACGACCGCCTCGGTCGGCTCACCGGCCGATGCCGTGGCCGCCATGCGTGGACGCAAGTTCGACCTCATCGTTGCCGAGGGCCTCGCCGCGTCCGGGGCGATCGCTTCGCTGCGCACCGCCAGCGCCGATGGGATCACGCCGATTCTCGTCGTCTCGCCGGCCAACGACGTGGAGGCCCAGATCGCCTTCCTCGAGGCCGGGTGCGGACGACGTCATCGTCGGCGGCTTCGCCCGCAGCGAGCTCGAGGGCCGCGTCATGGCGCAGCTCATTCGCACCGGCAAGGTCCAGCCGGACACCCCCGCGCACTCCGGCAATGCGGAGATCGTCGCCTTCTTCAGCCCGAAGGGCGGCGTCGGGACCACCACCCTCGCGGTGAACACCGCCGTCCTGCTGGCGGGCGGGGGCGCACCGTCCACCGGCCCCGCCCGGCCCCGGGATACCGTGCTGCCTCCGTCGCGCGTGCTGCTGGTCGACCTTGACCTCCAGTTCGGCCAGGTGGCCACCCACCTCAACCTCACCCCGCGCTACGACATCGGCGGGCTTGGCAAGCGACGAGCAGGCGCTCGCCGATCCGGAGCTGGCGCGCATGTACCTGACGAGCCACTCGTCCGGACTGGTCGTGCTCGCCGCGCCGGTCCGGCCCGAGGCCGACTTCCGCGTGACGCTCGAGCACCTCGAGCGAATCTTCGACCTGCTGCGTGCGTCGTTCGATCACATCATCGTCGACCTCGGCAGCCGCCTGGACCCTCGCGCGGTCTGGCTGCTCGAGCAGGCCGATGCGCACGTCTTCGTCCTCTTCCCGGAGATCGCGGCGCTGCGCGCCATGAGCATGCTGATGACCTTCCTGGCAGAGACCACGCCGCTGCAGGCGCGAGCCGCCATCGTGGTGAATCACGTCTTCCCCAAGGAGCTGCTCAAGACGCGCGACGTCGAGAACCTGCTCAAGATGAAGCCCGCGGCCGAGGTGCCGTACACCGACGTCGAGATGATCCGCTCCGTGAACGAGGGCGTTCCGCTCGTCATCGGTCACCCTTCCTCGCCGGCAACGATTGCTCTGCGGCGGGTGGCGCAGGCGGTCATCGGCATCGAGCAGCAGCAGGCGGCACCCGCCAAGAAGCCTGAGCGTCGCAGCATCTTCGGGCGCCGTCGCTGAGCGAGACTGGTGCCGGAGGAGGGATTCGAACCCCCACGCCTTACGGCCGCCGGGTTTAAGCCGGCTGCGTCTGCCATTCCGCCACTCCGGCGCGGTGATCACAGCCTACGCGATCCTGATAGCGTCATCGCGTGGATCACCTCGAGCAGCATCAGCCCGTCTCGCTTAACCGCGTTGCCGCTCAGGCGACGACCCATTGCCTCACCGGCTGCGCCATCGGCGAGGTCCTCGGCATGGTGCTCGGCACCACTCTCGGCTGGACCGACTTCGCCACCATCGTCGTGGCCATCGCGCTTGCCTTCGTCTTCGGCTATGCCCTGACCCTGTGGCCCCTCGTCTCGTCGGGCATGGCGCTGCGGACGGCGCTCGAGCTCGCATTCGTCGCCGATACGGTCTCGATCACGGTGATGGAGATCGTCGACAACGGCGTGATGCTGGCGATCCCTGGAGCGATGGACGCACGCCTCGACAACGCCTTGTTCTGGATCAGCCTCGCGATCTCACTCGCCATCGCATGGGTCGCGGCGTTCCCCGTCAATCGCTGGCTGATCTCGCGGGGTCGAGGCCACGCGGTCGTTCACTCGGCCCACGAGTAGGTTGTACCGGGCGTGATGACAAAGCCCACATGACGGCGGTCGTACGCTATGTGATGGCCTGATCCGGAGGGCACCCGGATTCGGGCCACTTCGCGTGCGGCGATGATGTGGCGTCGATGGCACGCCGGCATCAGCCCTGGTGCTAGATTCGGCCGGACGCGGAATTCTGGCCTGCGCGTTGGCGGGCCGGACGGGTCCTTCGGCTGAACCGCCCCCCGTCCGGCCCGCCAGAAGGTATGCGTGCGACGACGCCAGGGGAATCCGTGCAACTACGCAGGCCACCACGGAATCGGTGTTCCGGGTGCGGTCCGGTGCAGTTAGCCCTCGACTTGCTCGCGTGCGGCCACCGGCCGTTTGGAATCAGGTCCTGTGCGGCAAGTACGAATGGCCAGTGGCGTGGACGCGGCTGGCGCTCAGAGTACGGCGATGGAAGTTGCCGTCGCGTACTTCGGATTGCTCGGGGCATTGTGTGGAGCGCTTGGCTTCATCATCCGCACCTCCCGACGAAACTAGGTTTCGCTCGTCGTGCCGGCGATGCTCGGGCACTCGACCATCGCCCTCACAATGAACACCTACTCGCTCGCCCTAGAGCGGGATGCAGCCGACCGGATGAATGCCTTGCTCTCGTCCGGATAGGTCGGACGCGACATGAGGATCAGAACGTGACCGCACGCGCGAAGGCCGTCGTCGGCGGAATGCTGCCGTGGATCGCAGGCGCCGCGCTATCGCTTGCGCTCTCGGGATGCATCGGCGAGGCCCCAGGAACCGTCGTCTTTGGTCTCAATGAGTCCGACCACGACGTGATCATCGCTTCCTCCCACCACCAGTCAACGCCCCTTGTCCTGCCGGCCCACACGTGGGGCAAATTATTTGATGACTACGCGGAGCCGAGCGGCGAGATCACTGTGTACGACCTCACGTGCGGCGTGCTGGCGCAGCTTCCGCTGACGCACCCGCACGACACGTTGCGGATCGGGCAGCAAAACGAGATCGAGCTGGTCGGTCGCGGGGTGAACCCGTTGCCATCGGGCGTGCACCGGGCACCGAATAATCCGAACGGAAACGGGACCGTTTGGGTCGAGCGGGATTGCCCGGACGAGTGAGGCCGTCCCCATTAGGCTGTCAACTGGCGCTGTCAATACCGAAGGGCCGAACCGCTCCAGGTAAGCGATTCGGCCCTCTTTCGTGCTTGGAAGGTGGAGGCGACGACGGGAATCGAACCCGTGTACGCGGTTTTGCAGACCGCTCCCTGAACCACTCGGGCACGTCGCCACTCGCTCGATTCGGCTGGCTGCCCCGCGAGGATTCGAACCTCGGTTCACGGATCCAAAGTCCGCTGTCCTACCACTAGACGACGGGGCAACGCCTCGTCTCACGCTAGCAGGTCAGCCACGATTGCTACCAGCCGGACATGAAAATGGAGCGGAAGACGGGACTCGAACCCGCGACCCTCACCTTGGCAAGGTGATGCTCTACCAACTGAGCCACTTCCGCCCGCTCGTGCCCGATGATACCGCGTTGCTGGTGCCGAGGGTCAGAATCGAACTGACGACACCCGCCTCTTCAGGGCGGTGCTCTACCGACTGAGCTACCTCGGCGCCGATCGTCGCTGAGGCCTCCTCAGCTCCCCGCCACGCGTCACGAATCGGGCGGTCGCAAGGATACCGATGCGCTCCCCGCCCCGCAACTTTCCGACGAATCCGGCTACAGCGTCAGCGCAAGGTCGAGCTCGTCGTGCATGGCGATCCCGTAGGAGCCCAGCTCGGGGATCTCCGGCTTGAGCTTGCGGCGTGCCACGTCCACGGCGCCGGGCCGGAGCGCGACCAGCCGGAACCCCCGACGCTGATAGAAGCGCAGCGCGTCGAGGTTGTCGTTCGTGGTGGTCAGCCAGACCGTATGGCAACCGGACCGGCGGGCTTCGACCAGGATCACATCCATCAACCGCGAGCCGATCCCGTTCTGCGGCGGGTCCGCCGCGATCGTCGTGACTTCGCACGCCCCGTCGACGATTCGGTACGAGGCGTGCCCGACGACCCGCCCGGCTGACAGCGCGACCAGCCCTGGCAGCTCAGCGGGAGCGATGCGCTCGCCGTGCGCAACGACAACATCCGCGCCCCAGGCCTCGCGGAGGAAGGTGTCAAGCTCGGGACCCGGCACGGCGTCGGCGGCCAGGATCTCGACCTCCACCGTCCGACCCTAGCCGGTCTGCTGGGGCGTGAAGCCCATCCGGCCGGCGATCGCCTCGAGTGCCCGGATGCGCTCGCCGATCGGCGGATGGGTGTCCCAGAGCGACTTCGATCGCTCCTCGAAGCTCTTGATCGGATTGACGATGTACAGGTGCTGCGTCGCCCGGTTCGCCACCTCCAGCACCTCCGGATCGTCGCTGATCTTGCGGAGGGCCCGCGCCAGGCCGACCGGGTTGCGGGTGAGGTCGACGGCCGTCGCATCGGCCAGCGATTCGCGGCTGCGGCTCACGGCCGCCTGCACCAGCCGGCCGATGATCGGCGCCACGACGGCCAGGACGAGGGCGAGGACGAAGATGAGGGCCATCGCTCCCCCACCCCCACCGCGGTCCGAGTCGCTGCTGCTCCGGCGGCCACCGCCCCAAAACGTGAAACGCAGGAACCAGTCGGCCAGCAAAGCGATGCTGCCGACGAGCACGCCGACCAGCAGGGTGAAGCGGATGTCGAGGTTGCCGACGTGGCTCAGCTCGTGGCCGATCACCCCCTGGAGCTCCTCGCGGTCGAGCTTCTGGAGCAGGCCGGTCGTCACGGCCACGCTGGCGTGCTCCGGGTCGCGCCCGGTAGCGAACGCGTTGGGTGCCGTGTCGTCGATGACCCACACGCGGGGCCTGGGCAGGCCGCCGGCCAGCCGCATCTCCTCGACGATGTTGATCAGCTGCTGGTACTGCTCCGGCGGCTTGGCGAGGTCGATCTCGCGGGCGCCGCTGGTCGCCATCACCAGCTGGTCGCCGGCGTAGTAGGACCCGACCGACATGACGCTTGCCAGGACGACGGCCAGCACGACGCCGCCCCATCCCAGCCCGGTGGCGTAACCGATCGCGCCGCCCAGCAGGCCCAGCACGATGACCACGATCACGACCAGGATCCAGCTGCGTCGCCGGTTGCGCGCGATCTCGCGGTAGAAGGTGGTCGGCGCCGGGCGCGCCTCGGCGCTCATGGCCCTACGCCGAGCGCAGGTTCACCTCGGGCACCGCCGCATCGGCCTCGGCGATCTGGAAGTAGTCGCGCTCCCGGAAGCCGAACATGCCGGCGATCAGCACGTTCGGGAAGGTCTGGATGCTCGTGTTGAACTCGCGGACGGTGCTGTTGTAGTGCTGGCGGCTGAAGCCGATCTGGTTCTCGGTCGTCGTCAGCTCCTCCTGGAGCTGCATGACGTTCTCGTTGGCCTTGAGATCGGGATAGTTCTCGACGAGCGCGAACAGCTGGCGGAGGGCTCCGGTCAGGAAGTTCTCGGCCTGCGCCGCCTGGGCGGCGTTGCCCGGCCCGCCCTGCTGCGCGTTGACCGCGGCAGATCGGGCCTCGATGACCTTGGTGAGCGTCTCCTGCTCGAAGTCCATGTAGCCCTTGACCGCGTTGACGAGGTTCGGGATCAGGTCGTGGCGGCGCTTGAGCTGCACGCTGATCTGGTTCCACGCCTCGTCGACCATGTTCCGAAGGCGGACCAGGCCGTTGTAGGTGAAGACCAGGAAGAGGACGATGACCGCGACGGCGATCAGCAGGATGATCAGCCAGAGTGGCATGCGGGTGGTGCTCCTCGCGCTCGGCGGTTGACGGGCAGCATCGTAGCAGCAGCCGGGCTCATCGGCCGGGTGGGATCCAGTCCGGCAAGGTGATCCTCACTGACAACTTCACCGGGTCTCCCACCTCGAGGCTCTCCGCCCTCTGGATCGCCACCTTGATCGGCACAAGGTAGCGCCCGTCCCTGGGAAAGAGGGACGTCGTCCAGGTGGATTCGCCGATCCGGACCGAGACCGGAATGACCCCCCAGCCATAGGTCACCAGGCTCGCAACGGCCGAGATCTCCTCGGACTCCGCCTCCGGGACGGGAACGAACACGTAGGGTGCCGGCCCTTTCCACAGGATCACCTCCCCGCGGAACTCGAGGTCGATCGAGGGGCGCTCATCGGCGAACAGATCCACGGCCCGGAAGTCAGCGCTCGTGTGCTCCGCCATCGGGATCGATTGCGATGCTCGTGGCCGATGGCGAGCAACACCATCGCCAGCCGGGCTAGCCTCAACGTCTGGATGGTTGCGATGCTCGTGCCGGATCGCCAGCCGGACCGCAAGGTCGATCACGAGGAAGACCGCGAGGATCGGCACGATGGCGGTACCAGCAGGACGAGGATCTCGGCCATGTTCCCTCCTTTGGCTTCATGGTGGGCGGTGAGGGGCTCGAACCCCCGACCTCCTCGGTGTAAGCGAGGCGCTCTGACCAGCTGAGCTAACCGCCCGTGCGGCAGGGTACCACCGGGCGGTGCCACCCTTGCGTTGGACGGGCATACCAGCGAATGAGTGCCCGAACGTGCGTGCGGCGGGAGCCCCAGTCACGATGAGATCGTTCTGCCTGGCTCTGCCGCCCGCCCGGCGCACGATCCGCCAATGAGTGGCCGTTGCGCCCGTGCGGCGGGAACCGTCACGCGAAGACGGTCAACGAAAACGCCGCTCGCAAAGCTGTCGCGAGCGGCGCATCGGTCTGAAGTGAAGTGGTGCCCAGGCCGGGACTTGAACCCGGATGAGTTGCCTCATACGCCCCTCAAACGTACGCGTATACCAATTCCGCCACCTGGGCCCGGAGGTTGGTACCGAGGGAGGGACTTGAACCCACACGACCTTGCGGTCACTAGGTCCTGAACCTAGCGCGTCTGCCTATTCCGCCACCTCGGCACGGCCGCATTCGGAGCGATTCCGATTGCGAGGGCCGATGATAGCAGAGGCCTGATCAGGCGGGCTGTAGCAGGTTCAGCAGGCTGAAGGCGACGAAGAGCACTGCCAGCACGATGGTCATCCGGAACAGGGTCCGCTCGATGCCTCGTCGGCTGCGATAGGCGGTCACCTCGCCGCCGAACGCGCCACCGAGGCCGGTCCCGCGCTGCTGCAGCAGGATCGACGCGATGAGCGAGATGGCGAGGATCATCTGGGCGAGAAGAAGAGGGATCTGCATCGCGGGGAAGTCTAGCAGGAAGCTCCGTCGCTGAGGCTCAGGCCAGGAGCGAGCGGCCGGTCATCTCAGGCCCCACGGGAATGGCGAGCAGCTCGCACAGGGTTGGCGCAACGTCCGACAGCGCCCCGTCTCGAAGGCTTCGTCCCCGGATGGACTCGCCGACCACCACGATCGGGACTGGCGAGGTGGTGTGCTTGGTCTGCGGATTGCCCTCCGCATCGCGCATCTCCTCGATGTTGCCGTGGTCGGCGGTGATGACAAGGGTTCCACCGTGCTCGGCCGCTGCGTCCGCAACACGGGCCAGGCACGCGTCGATGATCTCGGCTGCGCTCACCGCCGCGTCCCACACGCCGGTGTGTCCGACCATGTCGGGGTTCGCATAGTTGGCCACGATGAAGTCGTAGTCCCCTGAGCCGATGCCGGCGACGATTGCATCGGTGATGGGGACGGCGCGCATCTCCGGCGCGAGGTCGTACGTCGGCACGTCCCGGTTGGATGGCACGAGGACCCGGTCCTCGCCGGGGAACGGGGGCTCGACGCCGCCGTTGAAGAAGTAGGTGACGTGGGCGTACTTCTCCGTCTCGGCGACGTGGAGCTGCCGCTTGCCGAGCCGCGCCAGGTGGGCAGCCAGCGAGTCGATGACGAGCGGCCCGAACGCGACGGCGACCGGCAGCCCGGCGGGCGACTGGTACTCGGTCAGCGTGACCACCACCAGGTCGCGCGGCCGCGGGCCACGATCGAACGCGTCGAACTCAGGAAGCGCCAGGGCCTGCGTCAGCTGCCGCGCGCGGTCGGCGCGGAAGTTGAGGTGCATCACGACATCCTCGTTCCCCATCCCCGCATACGAGCCGATGACGGTTGGGAGGATGAACTCGTCGTTCTCGCCGCGTCCGTACGCCGCGGCGATGGCCGCCGCTCCATCCGTCGCCAGCTCACCGATGCCGTGCACGAGCGCCTCATACGCCAAGCGGGTGCGATCCCAGCGACCGTCGCGGTCCATCGCGTAATACCGGCCGCTCACCGTCGCCAACGTTGCCTTCGCGCTGACCCTGGCAAGGAGCTCGGGGAGGTAGCGGTCGGCGGAACGGGGTGGGGTGTCCCGCCCGTCGGTGAACGCGTGCAGGAGCACCCGATCGGGTGGCAGCCCCTCAGCCGCCGCGAGATCCACCATCGCGACGATGTGCTCGTCGATGGCGTGGATGCCGCCAGGACCGATGAGCCCCATGAGGTGGAGCCGACCTCCCCGCTCGAGCGCCGCGCGGCAGGCCGCAACGAGCACCGGCGTCTCCCGGAACGCTCCGGTCGCGATGGCCTCGTTGATGCGCGGCAGATCCTGGAGGACACGGAAGCCGGCGCCGAGGTTGAGGTGGCCGACCTCGCTGTTGCCCATCTGGCCCGGCGGCAGTCCCACTGACTCTCCGGACGCCTGGAGCCGCGCGGTCGGCCACTCGCGCGTGAGTCGCTCCCAGACCGGCATCCGCGCGGCGAGGAGGGCGTTGCGCTCCGGATCGTCGCCGATGCCGAACCCGTCGAGGATGACGAGGGTGAGCGTCACCCGGCCGCGGCCGCGGCGGCCTGCAGGATCGCCCCGAACTGCTCGGGCTTGAGTGATGCACCGCCGACCAGCGCGCCGTCGATGTCGGGCTGGGCGAAGAGCTCGGCGGCGTTCTCGGCCGTCACGCTGCCGCCGTACTGGATCGGCACCGTGTCGGCGGCGCCGGCATCGGTCTCGCGCAGGATCTTCCGGATCTGCGCGCAGACCTCCTGGGCGTCCGTTGACGACGCCGCGTCACCGGTTCCGATGGCCCACACCGGCTCATAGGCGATCACGAGGCCCGTGCCTCCCAGCCGATCGAGCCCGGCGATGGCCGCGCGCAGCTGGCGGTCGATGACCGTCGACGTCGCGCCGGCCCGTCGCTCCTCCGCGCGCTCGCCGATTGCGGCAATCGGTCGCAGGCCGTGGGCCACAGCGCTGGCGACCTTGCGCCCGACCCCCTCATCGGTCTCGCCGTCGTATTGCCGGCGCTCGGAGTGGCCGAGGATCACGAATTCGGCCAGCCCGGCGAGCATCAGCGGACTGGTCTCGCCCGTGAATGCGCCGCGCTCCTCGAAGTGCATGGTCTGCGCACCGATCGCGATGCCGCCCGTGCCGAGGTCCCGCCGCACGTCGGCCAGCCAGATCGTCGGCGGACAGATGACGGTCGTGACGTCCGGCGCCGTCCCTGCCGCCTCCTGCACGGCGCGCGCAAGCGCGAGGGCCTCGTCGAGGCTCCCCGGGTTCATCTTCCAGTTCCCGGCGATCACGCGTTCGCGCATCAGTCCTCCCGGTCGCCGGCAAGCTCGACGAGCCGCCGAAGTCGATGGTTCACGGCCGAGCGACTGACACCGAGGGCCGTGGCAAGCGTGTCCAGATCGGCGTCCGGCATGCGCCGCCGTTGCGCCGCCGTCTCCCGGAGGGAGGGTGCCAGCCGCGGCAGGCTGCCGTCGCGCTGGAGCCGATCGATCGCCACCAGCTGGCGATCGGCAGCGTGGACCGTGCGCGCGAGATTCGCCCCCTCGGCGTTGATCAGCCGGTTCACGCGCGCGCGGACGTCGCTGCCGACCCGCTGTGTCTCGAGCTCGAGCACCCCGCGGTTCGCACCGACCAGGCCGAGCAGCGAGACGATCTCGTCGAGCCCCTTCAGGTAGACGACGTGATGGCCACGACGCGCGGTGCGGAGGCCGCGAACGCCCATTGCGGCCAGCAGCGCCTGCAGCGTGTCGGCCGCCTCGGCGTTGCGGAGCACGAACTCGACGTGGGGGCCGGAACGCCCGAACGAGATCGAGCCCGATCCGAGGAGGACGCCGCGCAGGAACGATCGCCGATCGCAGGCAGGTGCGTCGAGCCACTGCCAGGTCCCGAGCTCGCGGCGCGAGACCTCCACCACCAGGTGGTGGCGGGCGCCGGGATGCCGGCCACGCTCGCCCGCGGCGACGCCGCTCGGCGGATCCACGTGGATGCCCAGCGACCCGGCAAGCAGGACGGCGGTGCGCGCCGTCGCGTGATCGAGGGTGCGCAGGCGGCCGCTGCTGCCGTGAAGGAGGCCGAGCAGCTCCGCCCGGCGGCAGCAACTCCGCGCCGGCTGGATGCGGGCAAGCTCCCCCTTCACCTCACCGGCGAGCAGCACCGATGCGTTCAGGAGGCGGTCGCCGCGGGGCGTCGCAGGCGGCGCTGCCGCGGCGCGCTCCGGTCCTCCTGCTGGAGCCGCATGATCGCGGCGGCCAGCTTGGCCGGATCGTGGCGGTGGGCATTGCTCGGGTCGATCACGTCTTCCTCGATGATCACGACCGGGAGCTCCTCGAGCCGACGGACGTCGACATCGACCGGCTCGGAACGCCAGCCGGGGGGCCGGCGAGCGTCGGTGTTGCGGTTGAGGATCACGTAGTCGATCAGGTCGTCACCGATGTGCGCGAAGAGCGCGCGCAGGTGCTCGCTTGCCGTGAGGTTGTCGGTCTCGCCGGGCTGGGTCGCCACGTTGCAGACGTAGACCTTCACGCCCGGAGCAGCGACCAGCGCATCGCGCACGTCGCTGATGAGCAGGTTCGGCAGCACGCTGCTGAAGAGGCTGCCCGGACCGATGACGATCATGTCGGCCTCGAGGATCCGCTCGAGCGCTTCCGGGTTGGCGCGCACGTCGTCCGGCTCGATGAAGACGCGTTCGATCGGCTCATCGGCGCGGCTGATGCCGACCTGGCCGTAGAGATGACGGCCGGAGACGAGCCGGGCCGACAGGTTGAGCGGCACGCTCGTGGCCGGCAGCACCTGGCCGCGGACCGCGAGGACGCGGTTGGACTCCCGGACCGCCTCCTCGAAGTCACCGGTGACGGCAGTCATGGCGGCGATGAAGAGGTTCCCGAAGGCGTGGTCATCGAGGCCCGAACCCTCCGGGAAGCGGTACTGCATGAGCTGCGTCATGAGCGGCTCCGCGTCGGCAAGCGCGGCGATGCAGTTGCGGATGTCGCCGGGTGGCACGATGCCGAGCTGCTGGCGGAGGCGTCCCGAGCTCCCGCCGTCATCGGCCACCGCCACGACCGCCGTGATGTTCGCGCTGTAGCCCTTGAGCCCGCGCAGCAGCGTCGACAGGCCGGTCCCCCCACCGAGCGCCACGATCCGCGGGCCGCGGCCAAGGTAGCGCTTCGTGTAGAGGACTTCCATCACGCTGTCGCCGCGAGCGACGAACGGCGAGATGACCGATCGCATCAGCCCCCAGAACCCGACCGCCGGTCAGCCCCAGGCCGAGCAGTGCGACCAGGGCCGCGCGGATCTCCGGCTCGAGCCAGGCGCCGGTGACCCAGTACACGACGGCGATCTCGTCCGCCGCATTCTCGCGATAGAGGTCGCGGATGAAGATCGCGGCGCCGAGCCCCAGGATGGCGATGCCGGCCAGCAGGAGCACCAGCCAGCGCTTCAGGTGCATGCCGGGATAGAGCCAGCGCGGCAGGCGTGGGCCCTTCATCGCTCCAGCTCCCGGTGGAAGACGGTCACGGTCGCGCCGGACATCTCCGCCAGCCGGCTGCGCAGCTCCTCGGCCAGCGCGATCGATCGGTGATAGCCGCCCGTGCAGCCGAGCGCGACCCGCAGCTGCTCCTTGCCCTCGGCGCGGTAGGCGGGAACGGTCAGCTCGAGGAGCTCCGTGACGAGCTCCAGGAAGCGTCGCGCGGGCGGCTGGTTGAGGACGAAGTCGCGCACCGGCTCCTCGAGCCCGGAGAGTGGCTTGAGCTGCGGGTCCCAGTACGGGTTGGTCAGGAAGCGCACGTCGAAGACGAGATCGGCCTCGAGCGGGATCCCGTACTTGAACCCGAACGTCACGATGTCGATCCGCAGCTCTTCGGACACCGATGCGCGCGGCATGACGGCGAAGAGGCGGTCCTTGAGCTGTCCGATCGAGAGACCGCTGGTGTCGATGACGTGGTCAGCGAGCTCCGCGTGCGCGCCAGCCGGCGCCGTTCCTCCGCGATGCTGGCCTGGACGCCGCTGCGGGTCGCCTCGAGCGGGTGCCGGTGGCGGGTCTCGCTGAACCGGCTGACGAGGCTCGCATCGCTCGCCTCGAGGTAGATGAGCTCGAGCTTCGTGCCCTCGGCGGCCAGGGCCGCGGCGGCACGCTCGATGGCGGGAGCCGGATCGCCTGCTCGGATGTCAAGAACGAGCGCCGAGCGCCGAAAGCGATCCGGCTCGGCGCGACGGAGCGCCAGGTAGTCCTCCAGGAGGGCGGGTGGCAGGTTGTCCACGCACGAGTAGCCGAGATCCTCGAACAGCTTGCTCGCCTGGCTCTTTCCCGCGCCGGAGAGGCCGCTGATGACGATGAGATGCTCGATCGCGGCATCCTGCTCCGGGGCATGCGAGAGATCACCCTCCATCGCCGCGCCTTCGATCGCTGCACTGCGCGCCACTATTCCCCTCTGTGCTCCCACGGGCCACGAGTATAGCCCGAGATCAGCCATGTTCCGGGCCTGTGCCCCGACCGGCCAGGACGCCGCGCACGCTCGCGGCAACCGACGCGCGCAGCGCCTCGAGGTCGTATCCACCCTCGAGCGTGAGCGCCACGCCGGGCAGCCCGAGCCGCGCACTGAGCGCGCCGACCATCGCGGCCACGGCCTCGAAGCCCGCCTCCGTGACCTCGAGCGCGGCAAGCGGGTCAGCGGCGTGCGCGTCATACCCCGCCGACACGAGGATGGCGTCCGGCGCGAACGCCTCGATGGCGGGAAGCAGCTCATCCCGCCATGCCGCGACGAACGCCTCGTCGCCGCTGCCGGGCGACAGCGGCAGGTTGTGCTTCGTGCCGGCGCCGGCGCCGGTGCCGGTCTCACCGCGCGAGCCGGTGCCCGGGTAATGCGGAGACTCGTGCGTCGACGTGTAGCAGAGGGCAGGATCGGCGTCGAAGATCGCCTGCGTCCCGTTCCCGTGGTGCACGTCCCAGTCGACGATCGCGACCCGCTCCGCAAGGCCCCGGGCCCGGAGTCCAGCGACGGCAACGGCCACGTTGTTGACCAGGCAGAAGCCGCTGCCCCGCCCCCGTGAGGCGTGGTGCCCCGGCGGCCGGACGGCGGCGAACGCCACCTGGCGCGCACCCGTACTGACCGCGATCGCGGCCTGGAGGCCGGCGCCGGCGGCGAGCATGGCGGCGCGAAGCGAGCCCGGCACGAGGTAGGTGTCGGGGTCGAGCCATCCACCGCCGCGCGCCTCCGCGTCGTTGAGCAGCTCCAGGTAGGCGGGATCGTGGATCAGCTCGAGCGTGGATACGTCGATCGCCTCGACCGGTGGCTCCTCCAGACGGTCGCCGGCGGCATCGCGCACGCCGGCGGCGGCCGCCTCGCGCCGATCCGGCCGCTCCGGGTGGCCGGGCATGGCGTGCGCGTCCATCGCCGCATCGGTCAGGAGCCAGACGCTCATGGCCGGATCTTGCGGATCAGCTGGAGCGTTCCCTCGAAGAGGGTGTACATGACGAGCGACAGGACCGTCGAGCTCAACGGATCGCCGCCCGGCGTGGCGATGATTGCGAACAGGACGATCCCGAGAATCGCCCAACGGCGGCGCGCCGACAGGAAGCGGTAGTTGAGGATCCCGACGCGGGCCAGCAGGAGGAGCAGCACCGGGAACTGGAACGCCAGCCCGAAGGCGAGCATCACGGTCGACACGAAGCTGACGTACTCGCTCAGCCGCAGCTGGGTCTCGACGCCGGGCAGGGTCAGGCCGAGCAGGAAGCTGAGCGCGTACGGGATCGTGAAGTAGCCGATGCCGATGCCGAGGGCGAAGAGCAGCGACTGCGACGATCAGCATTGGCCAGATCAG
The DNA here is from genome assembly GCA_963789435.1 of uncultured Chloroflexia bacterium. Classification (GTDB taxonomy): domain Bacteria; phylum Chloroflexota; class Limnocylindria; order QHBO01; family QHBO01; genus JACDBZ01. The sequence continues at coordinate 36,608 of CAWBKO010000001.1, read as the reverse complement.
GCGCCGCTCGCTGCGCGTCAGGCCGGGCGTCACGAAGCGCCAGACCTGGAAGAGGATGACGGGGACCGAGATCGCGACGCCCACGTAGAGCGCGACCCGCAGCCGCACGGCCAGCGACTCTCCGACGCTGATCTGGATCAGGGTCTGCTTCCCTTCGGGAAGCGCGGCGCGGAGGATCGCGATGATCGGCTCGGACAGGAAGAAGCCGACGATCCCGGCCAGCACGATCGTGATGGCGACGATGATGATGCGGCTGCGGAGCTCCTCGAGGTGCTCGATGAGGCTCATCGTCGCGTCGTCGTCCCTGCGGGACGTCTCAGTCGTCACGTTCGGCGCGCCGTCGAGCGCGTGGGTCGCGCGACCTCAGTGCTTGGGGGTCTCGCTGGCCGGGCGTTCCTCGGTGGACGTCTTCTTCGGCTCGCCGCGGACGGACTCCTCCAGCTCGTTCGACGCCTTGCGGAACTCACGGATCCCCTTCCCGACCGCGTTGCCGATATCGGGTAGCTTGCCGGGGCCGAAGATGATCAGGACGATCACCAGCAGCAGGATGAGTTCCATCGGTCCGGGAATCGGCATCTAGTCGCGAACCTCCGTGGTGGGTCGCTGAGCAGCAGTGGCATCGGAGTGTAGCACCGCATCTCGCATGCGGCCGCGGAGCTCCTCTGCCGCACGAGCGGCCGCCTCGCGCCAGTCGCGACCGCGCGATGCACCCGCGATCCCGCGCGAGACCGACACGACGCCGGGAGCCCACTCCCCGTCGCATGCCCGTGCCGACGCGACCAGGTCGCCTCCCTGCGCACCAACGCCCGGCACCAGGAACGCCGGCCCGGGCACCGTGTGCCGGACCTCCGCCAGCTCCTGCGGCGCCGTGGCGCCGACCACGAGGCCGACCCGACCGTCACCCCAGGCGCCGGCGGCCCAGCGCGCGACCCGCAGGTGCAGCGGCTCGCCATCGACGGCCAGCTCCTGGAGTCGCGCGGCCGACGGGTTGCTCGTTCGGACGAGGAGGTAGACGAGCCGATCGGGAACGTCCAGGAAGGGAGTGACGGCATCCTCGCCGAGGTAGGGAGACAGCGTCACCGCGTCGGCATCGAGGTTGCCGAACAGGCCTGCCGCGTACCGCTCCGCGGTCGGGCCGATGTCCCCGCGCTTGGCGTCGAGAATGCAGAGCGCGCCGGACGGCACGTCCCGTCGCACCCGCTCGAGCGCTGCCCAGCCCGCGGCGCCGAACGCCTCGAAGAACGCGACGTTGATCTTCACCGCCACCGCATGATCAGCGGCCGCTTCGATGATGCCGCGTGCGAACGCTTCCACCCCGACCACGCTCGAAGGCAGGTCGTCGGGCAGCTGGTCCGGATGAGGATCGATGCCAAGGCAGAGCGGTGCTCCGAGCGCCTCACGTCGAGCGCGGAGTCGCTCGAGCGGCGCGGTCATCCCGCGCGAGCCAGCTCGACGGGGACGGCCCGGCGGGCGAGCAGCGGGCTGGCGGCGGCATCGGCGTAGTCGAGGACACGCAGTCGCAGGCGCGCCATGCCACCGAACGTGTCGCGCTCCAGGGTGCCGACGAGGTCGACCAGCGCGCCCTCCTCGGGAAGGGAGCGTTCGGCGTCCATCCCGAACCCGATCGCGTCGACCGACTCGATCCCGCGCAGCATGCGGAACGAGATGTGCGTCTCGCGCGCGCCGATCCGGCGCACGCTGCCAACCCGCAGCCCGGTCACGGCCAGGACCGGCTCGAGATGTCCCGGGCCGTACGGCGCGAGGCGGCCGAGCTCGTCCGCAAGCTCCCACCCGAGGAAGCGTGATGGCAGGACGAGGTCGACCAGCTGGCGTCCGGGATGCTGGACCTCGACGTCCAACCCCGCGCCAAGCGGCCGCTCGAGTGCACCGAACGCGTCCGCGAACGCCTCCCACGACGAGGGAAGCGCGCTGAATCCTCCCGCCGCTGCATGGCCGCCGCGCTTCGTGAGGTGGGCCGCGCACGCCTCGAGGGCCGCAGCCACGTGAAAGTCGACCGGCGCGCGCACCGAGCCGCGAACCTCGTCACCCACCAGGGCGGCGGCGACCACCGGGCGCGCCAGGTCGTCGGCCAGGCGGCCGGCGACGAGCCCCAGCAGCCCGGGCGCCCACGCATCGTCACGGATGACCAGCGGCCCCTCGCCGGGGATGGCCTCGGCCAGCAGTCGAGCGGCGTCGATCGCCACCTTCGACATCTCCCGGCGCCGCTCATGGACGAGCTCGAGCTCGTCGGCCATCGCCTCGGCACGAGTGGCATCCCTCTCGAGCAGCAGCGACATCGCCACTTCAGCGTCGGCGATCCTGCCGGCCGCGTTGATGCGCGGCACGACACCGAAGGCGAGGTCGCGCGCGGTCGGCTGCCCTGGCGACTCGCAGGAGCGCGCCAGCAGCGCGCGAAGCCCGGCGTGCGGGGTCCGAGCCAGCTCGTCCAGCCCGAGCCTGACGATGGCGCGGCTCTCGCCGGTCATCGGCGCCATGTCGGCGATGGTGCCGATGGCGGCCACGGCCGCGAGGCCGTCGGTCGGGAGCCCGTGCCGGGCAAGGAGCGCTGCCGCCAGCTTGTACGACAGTCCGGCACCGGTCAGGTCGGTGTCCGGATAGGCACAGTCCGGCCGGTGCGGATCCACCACCGCCACGGCGCGCGGCAGGATGGCAGGCGGGAGGTGGTGGTCGGTGATCACGACGTCGAGGCCGAGCGCCCGCGCCACCTCCACTTCGGCCGCGTTGCTCACGCCGCAGTCGCAGGTGATGACGAGGCCGACGCCGCTGGCGCTGAGCTCTCGAAGGCCGGACTCCGAGAGGCCGTAGCCCTCCGCCAGGCGCGATGGAACGTAGCGCACCGGATCCGCGCCAAGGCGGCGCAGCGCCTCGACCCAGACCACGATGGCGGTCATCCCGTCCGCGTCGTAGTCGCCCCAGATGGCGATTCGCTCGCCCGATCGCAGCGCCTCGTCGATCCGGTCGAGGGCGCGATCCGCGTCTGCCATGCGTGACAGGTCGTGCAGCGCGCCGGCGCCCGCCTGCAGGAAGGCCTGGAGACCGGCGTCGTCCCGGAATCCGCGCCGGGCCAGCAGCGTGGCGACCGGGCGGCCGAAACCGGTGAAGGTGGGAGGCTCCGCCACGGGGTCCGGGAGCAACCATTCGAGCCGCGGAGCGATCACCCCGCCATGGTAGCCGCGGCCGATCACCGGCCGCTTAGCGTTCCGTTACCGGATCAGCGCGACGCGCTCCGGGCTGGCCGGGCCGGGCCCTCGCGCGTCTTGCGTCGCGCGTCCCACTCGTTCCAGGCGACCAGGATCTGGCTGGCGTTGAAGATGGACGAGTACGTCCCACTGACGACACCGAGCAGCAACGCCAGGGTGAAGGTCCGGATCGTCGGCGGCCCGAGCAGCAGCAACGCGCCGAGCGTCACGACCACCGTCAGCGACGTGATGATCGATCGGGCGACGGTCTGGAGGAGCGAGTGGTTGACGATGTGGCCGAACGACTCGCCGGAGTGGCGGATCCGGTTCTCGCGGATCCGATCGAACACGACGATCGTGTCGTGGACGCTGAACCCGATGATCGTCAGCAGCGCGGTCACGAAGAGCGCGTCGAACTCCAGGTTGAAGAAGTACCCCAGGATCGCGAACGTGCCGACGACCAGGATGACGTCGTGGAGCAGCGCCACGATCGCCGCGGTGCCGAACCGGAAGCCGAACCGCATCCACAGGTACGCGAGGATGAACAGCTCACCGATGACGATCAGGATGGCCGAGCTGCGGATGAGGTCGGCGCCGATGATCGGGCCTACCGTGCGCAGCAGCCGCGGCTCGCCCGGGCCGAACTGGTCCTCGAGCGCGGTCTCGAGATCCGCGAACTCGGTGCCCTCCACGATCGGAGCGGGTGATGGCTCAGCCGACGGGCTCGCCGATGTGGACGGCGATGCCACCGCGGACTCGCTGCTCGACGCCGATGGCTCCGCGGACGCCGACGAGCTGGCTGACGGCGATGGCGCCTCGCTGCTCGATGGCTCGGCCGATGGCGAGGCCGATGCATCGGCCGAGGTCGAGGGCGACGCCGACGCGGACGCCGACCCGGAAGCGGAGGGTGAAGCGCCCGGCGTCTCGGCCGGGATCAGGTCGATCGGCGCCGTTCGGATTCGGAGGAAGCCGTCCGGGAGCGGGGTGACGATGGCGTCGTCGTAGCCCAGCTCCGCCAGCGCATCGGTCATCTCGGCGGCGGTCGGCTCCTCGGCGTACCGCACCTCCCACTCCGTGCCGCCGGTGAAGTCGATCGAGGGCTTCAGGCCGCCGAGGAAGATGAAGATGAGCCCGGGGATGGTGAGCAGCGCGCTGATCGCGAACCACAGGTTGCGCTTGCCGACGATGTCGTACATGGCCTAGCGCTCCACGTGGTAGAGCTCGAGCCGGCGTCCCCAGCTCGTGCGGGTGACGTAGCGGAGCATCGTGCGCGTGACGGTGACCGCGCTGAACATGCTGACCAGCACGCCGATGATCAGGACGAGCGCGAAGCCGCGGACGACCGTCGTGCCCTGCCAGTAGAGCCAGCCCGCGACGAGGAGGGAGCTGACGTTCGAGTCGAGGATGCTCGGCCAGGCACGGTTGAAGCCCGCCTCGATTGCCGGACCCAGCGTCTTGCCTGCCCGGATCTCCTCCTTCATGCGTTCGAAGATGAGGATGTTGGCGTCGACCGCCATGCCGATGCTGAGGATGAAGGCCGCCACGCCGGCCAGCGTCAGCGTCACCCCGATGATCCGGAAGATGGCGTAGACCACCAGCGTGTAGAAGACCAGCGCGAGCGCGGCCAGGACGCCCGGCAGGCGGTAGTACGCGATCATGAAGAAGAGGACGAGCAGCAGGCCGATGCCGCCGCCGACGAGCGCCTGGACCAGGAAGCCGGCGCCGAGCGTCGGATCGACGGTCAGCACCGCCTGTTCGGTGAGCGAGACCGGCAGGGCGCCGAAGCGCAGCGTGTTGAAGAGGTTGGTGCGCTCGACCTCGTTCTCCGGCGTGGCGGTGCCGATCGTGATGATCGTCGTCCCGCCGCAGATCGGGTCCTGGATCGTCGGCGTCGTGATGATGCGGCCGTCGAGCGCGATCGGTCCGGGCTGCCCGACGTTCGCCGTCGTGAATTCGCACCAGGTCTGGCTGCCGCGATCGGTGAGCGTGAACGAGACGCCGATCTGGTTGCCCGAGCCGACGTCGGGAGCGACGCTCCCGGGCTGGATCTCGCCACCGTCGAACAGCTCCCGGACCACGCCCTGCTCGAGGAGCGAGCGAATGTCCTGCTCATCCGTCAGCTGCTGACCCATCGGGTCGACGAACTGGAGCCGGCCGGTGGAGCCGACCAGGTCGCGCACCTGCTGCTCATCGCTGACGCCGGGAACCTCGACCACGATGAGCCGCGAACCGTCGCCGGACGTCTCGGTTCGGACCTGCGGCTCGCTGACCCCGATGCCGGCGACGCGCCGTTCGATCGTGTCGCGGGCGAGCTCCACCTGCTCGTCGGTGATCGGCTCGTCGCCCTGCTGCACCACCTTCAGCGTCACGCTCAAGCCGCCCTGGAGGTCGAGGCCGAGCACGGTGCGGAACTGGACCCCTCCGACTTCGTCGGGCAGCCAGTCTCGGAGGCCGAGCGTCGTGCGCGGCAGGTCGATGAAGATCGCCACGAGGGCGATCACCCCGATGAGCCACGGGGCGATGCGACGCCAGGTCATGGTATGGCCGAAGGATCCTCGATCGTGTGGTAGCTCGCGCCGGCGTGGTGTGCCTCGGACACGAAACGCGCCGCTTTCTTAGCGGCGGGCGGCGCCAGTATACCCAAGTCCGTGATCAGCGCCGGTCAGGCCAGCATCCCCTCGCGGGCCAGGTGGCCCTTCAGGCGCTCCGCCAGGTCCCGGCTGATGCCGGGGGTGGCAGCCACCTCCTCGACCGATGCCTCGCGGATGCGGCGAACCGAGCCGAAGCGCTTGAGCAGCGCCTTCTTACGGCCGGGCCCGATGCCGGCGATCTCGTCCAGCTCGCTGCGCAGCGCGCGCTTGCCGCGCACGTCCCGGTGGTAGGTGATCGCGAACCGATGCGCCTCGTCGCGGATGCGCTGGACGAGGTACAGCGCCTGCGATCGGCGTGGAAGCACGACCGGATCCGATCGGCCCGGCAGGTAGAGCTCCTCGAACCGCTTGGCGAGGCCGGTGAGCGGCACGTCGGTGATCGCCAGCTCGTTCATGACCCCCACCGCCGTCGACAGCTGTCCCTTCCCGCCGTCGACGATGACGAGGTCCGGGACGGCCCAGCCCTGCTCTCTCGGTCGCTCCCCCTCCTCGGTCTCGAGCTCTTCGGGCGCCTCGTCGGCGCCGACGGCCGCCAGTGACAGGGCCCCGGTCTCCGACCGCAGCTTGGCAACCCGGCTGAATCGCCGGCGCAGGACCTCGGCCATCATCCGGAAGTCGTCGGGGGTATCGCCGGACCGGATCCGGAATCGTCGGTACTCCTTGGGCTCGGGCTTGCCATCGATGAAGACGACCATGCTGCCGACCGCGCTCGTGCCCTGGATGTTGCTCATGTCGTAGCACTCGATCCGCTCGGGGACGCGCGGCAGCCCGAGCGCGGACGTGAGCTCGGTGAGGGCCTCGTCGCGCTTGGCGGTATCGGCCAGCCATTCCGCGCGCTCACGCGCCAGCGCCTCGACCGCGTTGCCGGTGGCCAGCGCCACCAGCCGGCGCTTCTCGCCGCGCTCCGGCACCGAGATCGTGACCTGCACGCCGCGTCGGTCGGCGAGGTAGGCCGCGAGGTCATCGGCATCGGCCGGCATGAGCGGGGTGAGCAGCGCTCGCGGGACGGCATCGGTGCTGGCGTAGTACTGCTGGAGGAAGGATCCGAGCACCTCGGCATCGGTGACGTCGCGGGCGCCCTCGACGATGAAGTGCTCCCGGCCGATCAGCTTCCCGCTGCGCACCTGCATGACCTGGATGCAGGCCTCGTCCTCCTCGCGCGCCATGCCGATCACGTCGTGCTCGGCGCGGCTGAAGGCCGCCATCTTCTGCTGCTCCATCGTGCGCTCGACGGCGCGCAGCTTGTCGCGCGTGGTCGCCGCCTGCTCGTAGCGCAGCGCGTCGCTGTGCCCTGCCATCTCGCTGCGCAGCTGGGCCGCGATCGGCTCCTGCTTGCCGTCCAGGAAGTCGACGATCTGTCCGATCGTCTCGCGGTAGTCCGTCTTGGGGATCGCCTCGATGCACGGTCCCTGGCATCGGTTGATGTAGTACAGCAGGCACGGCCGTTCGAGCACCCGCTTCCCTTCCGGGATGTCGAGGTTGCAGGTCCGGAACGGGAAGATCTTGCGCAGCAGCTTGAGGGTCTCGTCGACGCTCGAGGCGGACGCGTACGGGCCGAAGTAGCGGCTCCCGTCGCGAACGAGCCGCCGGGTGCGCACGATCCGCGGGAAGTCCTCTCCGAGGGTGATCTTCACGAACGGATAGCTCTTGTCGTCTCGCAGCCGGATGTTGAAGCGCGGGCGGTGCTCCTTGATCAGGTTGCTCTCGAGCAGGTACGCCTCGCTGACCGTGTCGGTCACGATGTATTCGACGTCGGCGACCTCCGTCACCATCCGGACGATCCGCGCGTCTTCCGGACCGCGGGCGCCGAAGTACGACGCGACGCGGCCGCGCAGCGAGTCCGCCTTGCCGACGTAAAGGACCCGACCCGAGGCGTTCTTCATCAGGTACACGCCCGGGGTCGTCGGGAGGCGTCGCAGCACGGCACGCAGCGGTGCCGGGAGCTCGCGCTGGGGGCTCATTGACCGATTCTAGGCGTGCTAGCCCCGGAGCCCGAGGTACGTCACTCCCCCGTCAGCCCGGTCGATCAGCTCCAGCAGCCGATGAAGCCGCGGGGACGTTCGGGCGATCTCATCGCGATCGACCCATCCCGCCTCGGCGATCTCGCCGAACTGCGGCTCCAGCTCGCCGCCTTCGACATGGCCCAGGAACACGAAGCTCACGTCGCTGGCGCGGTGGGCGTCGACGAAGACGAGCCGCTCGACGCGGGCGAGGAGACCGGTCTCCTCGAGCGTCTCCCGCTCGGCCGCCGCATGGGGCGTCTCGCCGCGCTCGACCCGGCCTCCCGGCAGCATCCAGCCGGGACCGAGGTACGTGGTGCGCACCACCAGGATGCGCCCCTCCGCATCGGTGGCAAGGACGTGCGCACCCTCGATGCGGCCGTAGCGGCCACCGAACAGGCCGGCGAATGCGACCGCGCCGCCGATGACGAGCCGCGGGAGGTCGGCCAGCCGAAGCCGCCGCTTACGGCGCATCGGACGCGTCCAGCTCCACGGGATTCTCAAGCTCGGCCGCGAGGTACTCCTGGAGCCGGCCGTAGTCGCCCGGCCCGGTCCAGCCGATCGGGACGAGAATGTACTGGCCAACAGTGTTGGTGGTCGCCGTGAGTGCCACGTCCTCGGTGAGCTCCACGCGTCGGTCGCTCGCGAGGTGCGAGGAGAGCAGGAACAGGTCGATTGCCGACAGGTCGGTGCGAACCCGCTGCTCCATCGCGTCCATCAGGCCCAGACCCGGGAAGGATCGCGCCGATGCCGCCATCCCCGAGCTTGGTGCGAAGCGCGCTGAGGATGCGGGCCTGGCGGACCGACCGCGCGAAGTCGTTCGACTCGGCGACGACGCTCGTGTAGCGAGCCCGCGCGTAGGCGAGCGCCTCCGCGCCGTCGAGCTGGATCTCGCCGGCCGCGAAGCCGCCCATCTCCCAGCGTCCCGCGCGGTGGAACTCCTCGATCGTCGTGTAGTCGAAGGCGACCGGGTTGTTCACCGTCACGCCGCCAACGGCGTCCACCATCTCCTGGAAGCCCGCGAAGTCGATCGCGATCCAGTGGTCGATCCGCAGCCCGGTCACCTCCGACAGGACGTCCGTCATGAGATCGCCCGCGTTGTCGAGCCGCGCGGCCTCATCGCCATCGACCGCGCCGTGGCCGACCGCGTAGACCTCGTTGACCTTGCCGTTCTGTGCGAACGCGGCGACCCCCTCGATCCACAGGTCGCGTGGGATGGGGATCGTGGTCGTCGTGTCCGTCGTTGGATCGATCGAAAGGATCTGGATGGAGTCGGCGAGGTAGGCCCCGTCGTGGTTGCCGCCGCCGTATCCGACCATCAGCACGTTGACGCGCTCACTGCCGTTGAGGTCCCAGAGGAGTGCCGTGGACGGGAATGGGGCGCTGGAGACTGCCGCGTTGAAGCTCGCCGCGCGGAGGAAGAGCAGCACGCCGCCCACCAGCAGCGCAACCAGGGCAAGCAGCAGGATCGTCCGCAGGGTTCGTCCGAAGGAGCCGCGACGCCGCCTCGGTGAAGCGCGGCGGCGGGAGGGCCCGGATGCCTGCCGGCGCCGATCGCCTCGGCGGGAGGCTCCGCCGGACCGGATCAGGTCTCGATCGTAGGGCACGGTGTCGTCGTCGCGGGCGTACTGTGCCGGGCGTCTCACGCGTGGATCATCGGTGTGGCTGGGTCCTCGTCGGTCCGGGGGCGGCGCCGGACAGGATACGGCCTCGGCCGGTAAGCCGCCGGTGAGCGGCCGGTAAGGCGTTCTGACGATCATCGAGCAATGACGCTCCAGGTCGCTCGAAACGTCGCTGCTCGACCCGATCCTGGATGCGCTCGACCCAGAGCAGCGCGCGGCCGCGACGCTCCCCGACGGACCGGCCCAGATCATCGCGCCGGCCGGCAGCGGCAAGACGACGACCATGGTGGCCCGGCTCGCCGTCCTGCTCTCCCGCGGCGTTCAGGCCGAGCGGATCTGCGTCGTGACCTTCAACCGTGACGCGGCAGCGGACCTTGCCGCTCGCGTCGAGCGACGCCTCGCTGCATGGGTCCCGGCGGCCATATCGATCGAGGTCCGGACCCTGCACGCGCTCGCGCGCCAGGTCCTCCTCGATGCCGGCGAGGGGCGAAACATCGTCGCCGATCGATTGCCGCTGCTGCGCAGCGCTCGCCGGCGAGTACACGCGGACGGCGCGGTTGCAGACGTACCGGAGGCACCGCAGCTCGACACGTGGCTGTCAGCATGAAGATCGAGGGGCGGCCTCCGCCCGAAAACGCGCGTGCCGTGCTGGAGGCGTATGCCGACCTCCTCCGCGTCCGCGGCGCCGTCGACTTCGACGATCTCGTGGTGCGGGCATGTGACCTCCTCGAGACCGATGCGCGGCTCCGCCTGCGGTGGCAGACGCGCTTCAGCCACGTCTGCGTCGACGAGTTCCAGGACGTGGATGCGGCGCAACTCCGGCTGGTTCGTCTCCTCGCCGCGCCGGAAGACAACCTGTTCGTGGTCGGCGATGACGACCAGACGATCTACGCCTGGCGGCTTGCCGATGTCCGACGCATCCTGCGTTTCGGAGCCGACTATCCGGCGGCGCGCCGCGTGATGCTGGCGACGAATTACCGATGCCCTCCGGCGGTCGTTGCCGCCTCGGCGCGCATGGTCGCCGTCAACCGCGAGCGCTTCACCAAGCCGATCCGTGCCCCCGCGGGCGCCCCGATCGACCGAGCGCTGCGATCACGGCGTGGAGCACCGCGGATGCGAGGTGGGCCGACGGCGTCGCACGCCTCGCGGCCGTCGAGGACGCCAACGGGCGCAGCCTCTGCTTCCTGTCCCGCACCCGTGGCGAGCTGACCCCGATCCTGCTGGCGCTTGTCCACGCAGGGGTTCGCCACACGACGGCGATCCCGCCCATCGTCGAATCGGAGCGCGTCGTGGCTCTCATCGACGCCGCCCGCGATATCCAGACGCTTGAACATCCCTTCCACGTCCTGCGGGGGCTTCGGATCGGCCGCGGCTGGTCACGCGACAACCCCGCATCGGACAGCATCGGCGACGAGGACCACGCCGCGCTCGATGCCCTCCTTGGGTGGACGGCCGGCTTCGCACGCCTCGACGCCTTTGTCGCCGCCTACGACGCGGCGCGGGCGCGCGTCGCGGCACTGCGCGATCCATCGGCCACCGTCGAGCTCGCGACGGTCCACGCCTCGAAGGGACGCGAATGGGAGACAGTGGTGCTCATCGGCTTCGAAGCCGACAGAGTCCCCAACCGCCGCTCGCTGATCGATGCCGACGATCCGAACCGCGCGCTCGAGGAGGAACGACGCCTCGCCTACGTCGCGCTCACCCGCGCGACCCGGCAGCTCATCCTCGCCTTCGACCCTGTCCGCCCGTCCCCGTTTCTGGCCGAGATGGGCTACGCCCGGGCATCCACCTGAGCCTCAGGAACCCGCGGCGACCGCCTCGCGCCTGCGGCGGCGTGGTGGAGTTGGCTCGACGATCGCGTCGTCGCTCATCCCGAGCGCGTGCCGCAGATATTGGCCGGTGCTCGACTTCGGAGCCTTCGCGACCTGCTCCGGCGTGCCGGCGGCGATGAGGTAGCCGCCCTTGTCGCCGCCCTCCGGCCCCAGGTCGATCACCCAGTCCGCCGTCTTGATGACGTCGAGGTTGTGCTCGATGACCACCACCGTGTTGCCGCTCTCGACGAGCCGCGACAGGACCTGGAGGAGCCGCGCGACATCGTCGAAGTGCAGCCCCGTGGTCGGCTCGTCGAGGATGTAGAAGGTCTTGCCGGTCGCCCGCTTGGAGAGCTCCGTCGCCAGCTTGACGCGCTGCGCCTCGCCACCGGAGAGCGTCGTGGCCGGCTGCCCGAGATGGATGTAGCCCATCCCGACGTCGAACAGTGTCTGGAGCTTGTTGCGGATGGTGGGCACGACCTCGAAGAACTTGAGCGCCTCCTCCACCGTCATCTCCAGGATCTCGGCGACGTTCTTGCCCTTGTAGTGGATCTCGAGCGTCTCGCGGTTGTAGCGCTTTCCCTTGCAGACCTCGCACTGCACGTACACGTCGGGCAGGAAGTGCATCTCGATCTGGACGATGCCGGCGCCCTCGCACGCCTCGCAACGACCGCCCTTGACGTTGAAGCTGAAGCGACCCGGCTTGTAGCCGCGCAGCCGCGACTCGGGCACGGCGGCAAGCAGCTCGCGCAGCGGCGCCCAGAGGCCGGTGTAGGTCGCCGGATTCGAGCGCGGCGTGCGGCCGATCGGCGACTGGTCGATCTGGATCACCTTGTCGATGAGGTCGACGCCCTCGATCCGGTCGTGCTTGCCGGCCGGCTCGCGCGAGCCCCAGATTCGCTGCGCCAGCGCCGGATGCAGGATCTGGGTCACCAGGCTCGACTTGCCCGACCCGCTCACGCCCGTCACCGCCACGAACTTCCCGAGCGGGAAGGCGACGTCGATGCCCTTCAGGTTGTTCTCGCGCGCGCCGCGGATCACCAGGGCCTCTCGCTTCCCGTTCCGGCGCCTGCGTGGGATCGGCACGCGCCTTGTCCCCGCGCAGATAGGCGGCGGTGATCGAGCGCCGATTCTCGAGCAATCCTTCGAGCGGACCCGAGTGGATCAGCCGGCCGCCGTGCTCCCCCGCCGCCGGACCGATGTCGACGACCCAGTCGGCCGATCGGATCGTCTCCTCGTCGTGCTCGACCACCAGCAGCGTGTTGCCCAGGTCGCGGAGCCGAACCAGCGTCGCGATCAGCCGAGCGTTGTCGCGCTGGTGGAGGCCGATCGACGGCTCGTCCAGGATGTAGAGCACGCCCATCAGGCTCGATCCGATCTGCGTCGCCAGCCGGATACGCTGCGCCTCGCCACCGCTGAGCGTCCCGGACGCGCGGTCCAGGGTCAGGTAGTCCAGGCCGACGTCGACCAGGAAGCCGAGCCGCGCGCGGATCTCCTTGAGCACCTGGCGGGCGATCGTGTTCTCGCGCTCGGTCAGGCGCTCCGGCAGCGCGTCGTACCAGGCGAGCGCATCGGTCACCGATCGGCGCGTCGTCTCGATGATGTTCTTGCCCCCGACCGTCACCGCCACCGACTCCGGCTTGAGCCGCATGCCGTTGCAGGTCGGGCAGGGCTTGTTCGTCATGTAGCGCTCGAAGTCGGTGCGCATCGCCTCCGAGCCCGTCTCTCGATGGCGGCGGGTCAGGTTCGGGATGATCCCCTCGAAGGTCGTCTTGAAGGTGTGGATGTTCCCGTTGCGAGCCCGATAGCGCACGTCGACGCGCTCGTGGCGATTGCCATACAGGACGATCTGCCGCGCCTCAGCGGACAGGTCGCGAACCGGGACGTCGGTCCGGAAGCCGTAGTGCTCGGCAACCGCGTCGAGGATCTTGCTGAACCAGCTCTCGGTGGCGGCCATTCGGCGCCACGGCAGCACGGCGCCCTCGTCGATCGAGAGCTCGTCGTTGGGCAGGACGAGGTCGGGGTCGATCTCGAGCCGCGACCCGAGCCCCGTGCAGTCGGGGCAGGCGCCGTGCGGCGAGTTGAAGCTGAAGTTGCGCGGGGCGAGCTCCTCGAAGGACCCGCCATGCTCCGGGCAGGCGTACTTCTCGCTGTACAGCCGGTCGGCCTCCTTCGGCGGCGCGTCCGGCAGGTTGACGATCAGGAGCCCCTCGGACAGCCGCAGCGCCGTCTCGATCGAGTCCGCCATGCGGGAGGCATCCGGACGCTTGTTGCCGTCCTCATCGGCCTGGCGAACGACCAGCCGGTCGACCACGACCGCGATGCTGTGCTTGTACTTCTTGTCGAGCTTGATCTCCTCGTCGAGGTCGCGGAGCTCGCCATCGACCCGGACGCGGACGAAGCCGGCCTGCTTGGCTCCGGCGAGCAGCTTCTCGTGCTCGCCCTTGCGATCCTGGACGAGCGGCGCCATCAGCATCACCCGTGTCCCCTCGGGCAGCTGGTAGACCTGGTCGACCATCTGCTCCACGGTCTGGCGCTCGATCTCCCGACCGCAGACCGGGCAGTGCATGCGGCCGATGCGCGCGAAGAGCAGGCGCAGGTAGTCGTAGATCTCGGTGACGGTTCCGACCGTCGAGCGCGGGTTCTTCGATGCGCCCTTCTGGTCGATGCTGATGGCCGGGCTCAGCCCGTCGATCTGGTCGACGTCCGGCTTCTCCATCTGGCCCAGGAACTGGCGCGCGTAGGCGGAGAGGCTCTCGACATAGCGGCGCTGGCCCTCGGCGTAGATGGTGTCGAAGGCAAGGCTCGACTTCCCCGAGCCGGAGAGGCCGGTGATGACGATCAGCCGATCGCGGGGCATCTCCACGTCGACGTTCTTGAGGTTGTGCTCGCGTGCGCCGCGGACGACGATCTTGTCGGAGGGCATCGGATCGTCATCGTAGCAGGAACTGAGCCGATGCGAACGCCTGTTCGCTTTCAGAGTCCCCAGGTCCCACGTCATCGCCGCCGATGGTGAGGCCCAAACATGACAGCGCTCGGCAGGAATCAGCTCTTGCCCGCGTCCTCCGCCGCAACCCGTCGTGGAGGAGACGGGCTGCGGCGGCGGTGTCGGTTGGCCCCGTGGCCTAGCGTGCGGCGGTCGCCAGCAATGCCTGGTACCACCGGCCGCTTGCCTTGAGGGTCCGTCGCTGCGTCGCGAAGTCGACGTGGACGATGCCGAAGCGGGTCCCGTAGCCCATGGCCCACTCGAAGTTGTCGAGGAGCGACCAGGCGAACCAGCCGATGAGCGGCACGCCCTCCGCGATCGCGGCCCCCGCAGCCTCGAGGTGCGAAGCGAGGTAGCGGAGCCGCTCGGGATCCTCGACCGACCCGTCGTCGCCGACGGCGTCCTCGAAGGCCGCCCCGTTCTCGGTCACGGCGATGGCGGGCGGACCGTAGTCCCGCGTAACGCGCGCGAGTGTCGCTCGCAGCCCGTCGGGATGAATCTCCCACCCGTTCCCGGTCCGGTCACCCGTCGCGTCGAGCGCGACCGCACCGATCCCCCACTCCCCTTCCGGCGGCGCGGCCACGATGCGCTCGCGCCGGTAGTAGTTCACGGCAAGGAAGTCGGGGTGCGGCGGGTTCGCCACCGCCGCCAGGTCGAGCCCGTCCAGCATCCCGAGACGGTCGTACCAGTCGACCAGGTCGGAAGGATATCCACGGCCGAACGTCGGATCCAGGAACCAGCGGTGCATGGCGCCGTCGTAGCGGACGAGCGCTTCGAGATCCGCTGCGCCGTCGCCGCCGGGTTCGAGGTGGGCGATGTCATGAGCGATGCCGACCCGCGCATCCGGCGCCGCGCCGCGAATCGCGGCCAAGGCAACGGCGTGGGCGAGGTGCGCGTGATGTGCAGCACGCAGCGCATTGGCCCACCCCCGACGGCCAGGCGCGTGCTCCCCGGTGCCGTAGCCCATCTGCGTGAACGTCCGGGGCTCGTTGAGCGTGATCCAGGCGCTGACGCGATCACCAAGACGGCGCGCCACGAGAGCCGCGTAGTCGCCGAAACGATCGACGATCTCGGGCTCCAGCCAGCCGCCGCGGTCCTCCAGCTGTTGTGGCAGGTCCCAGTGATAGAGCGTCAGCCACGGCTCGATCCCGCGGGTCAGCAGCCCATCGACGAGGCGGTCGTAGAAGTCAAGGCCGGCCGGGTTGCCGCCCCCGGAGCCGCTGGGTTGAACGCGTGGCCAGGAGACGCTGAAGCGATACGCCCGCAGACCCATCGCAGCCATGAGGTCGAGGTCGTCGTTCCATCGGCGGTAGTGGTCGCAGGCGATGTCGCCGGTCTCGTCGTTGACGATCCGACCCGGCGTGTGGGTGAACGTGTCCCAGATGCTCGCGCCGCGTCCATCGAGGTCAACCGAGCCCTCGACCTGGTAGGCGGCGGCCGCCGCGCCCCACGCAAAGTCCGGTGGGAAGCGCTCGCCGAGCGCTCGAATGGCGGGTGCAGAACCAGTCTGGGATGACGTCACCGCTGAGCTGCAGCGGCGACTGGCTGGAGGGCGATTCCCACCGCCGGGACGGCGCCGTCTGGATCTGCGACGGCAATCTCCGGCTCGACGGTCTCGGCGCAGCAGGAGAACCACTGGTGGATGACATCGATCGGGTCGGCGTCACGCTCGAGCAGGCTTTCGGCGCCCGGGTCCCGGACGACAGTCCGATCCGCGGCGCGGTGGTCGACCCACACGCCGTCCTGGAAGTACCCGAGCTCGAAGGTCATTGCGCCGTGTCTGCGAAGGATGAGATTCGGTCGATTCATGCCTCTTCCTCTCCCGTGCCAGGAACGCTCGTTCGGAGATGGCCTAGCTGCCGGCGGCACCACCTCCCGGCGGGCCGGCACTCGAGTCCCGAACCACCAGCTGCGTCTCGAGGATCACGCGTCGCGGGGCGCCGCCCGGAGACTGGATCTCCTGCATGAGCAATCGCGTCATCTCGCGGCCCATCTCCTCGATTGGCTGGCGCACGCTCGAGAGGAGTGGCTGTGTCGTGCTCGCCAACGGCGAGTCGTCGAAGCCGACCACGGCCACGTCACCGGGGACCGTCCGCCCTGCGGCGCGCAGCGCACCCAGCGCGCCGACCGCCATGAGGTCCGATGCGACGAAGACCGCGTCGATGGTCGGCGCGCGAGCGAGGAGGCGCTCCATGGCGATCCGACCTCCCTCGAGCGTGAAGTCCGCGATCTCGACCAGGTCGTGGCTGGAACCACCGGCGGACTCGAGCCGCTCGCGGTAGCCGGCGAGGCGATCGGCACCGGGGGCCATGTCCTGCGGGCCGGCGATCGTTGCGATCCGCCGTCGATGCCCGTCGAGCAGATGCTGGACGGCCGCGCCCGCCCCTGCCCGGTTGTCGACGTCGACGTAGGGGCTGCCGGCGCTCGGGGGGCGGCCGCCGACGACGAACGGGATGCCGTGACGTCGAAGGCTCTCGGGCAGCGGGTCGGACCCGTGGAGCGAGATCAGCAGCACACCGTCGCCGTGTCCGGCAGCCAGGTACCGCTCCACGCGATCCTCGTCGGCCCGTGCCTGCGGCATCAGCAGGACGAGCTGCATCCCGTTGGCGTCGAGCGCCTCGCTGATCCCACGCAGCACGCGTGGAAAGAAGGGGTCGCCGAACAGCTGTGCCGTGGGCTCGGGGATCACGACCGCGACCGAGTCGCTCCGTCGCGTGACCAGGCTGCGGGCCGCGCGATTTGGGACGTAGCGCAGCTCGTGGATGGCGGTCTCCACCGCCGTGCGAGCCGAGCCGCCGACGCGCCGATCGCCGTTGACGACGCGAGAGGCGGTCGCGCGGGAGACCCTCGCGGCCTCGGCGACCTGCTCCAGCGTCGCCCGGCCGCTCGGCGCTCGCATCAGGGTCGAAGCTCCGCGCGTGAGAGCGCTCTCAGGGCCATTCGAGAAGTCTAGAGCCGTCTGTCAAGCGCGATCAAGCTCGCTTCGCGCCGGGCAAGTGGACCTGGCGGCTATGCTAATGAGAGAGCGCTATCAGGAGCCACGTGCTGCCCAGACGACCTTTCGCGCGCCACTCCCGGCTCTGCCTCGTGATCCTTCTCGCCCTCACGGCGTGCGGCGGCGAGATCGAGCCGTCCGCCGACGCAAGCGCCTCCGCGTACCGGGATCCGTCCGCCGATCCCGACGAGCGCGCGGCCGACCTGCTGGCCACGCATGACCCTCGCCGAGAAGATCGGGCAGATGACGCTGGTCGAGAAGAACAGCATCGACGCGCGGGGCCGTTGCGGAACGCTTCATCGGTGGCGTGCTCAGTGGTGGCGGCGGGACACCGCCGACGAACACGCCCGAGGGCTGGGCCGACATGGTCGACGAGTTCCAGGAGGCAGCGCTGGGGACTCGCCTCGGGATCCCGATCCTCTACGGCGTCGATGGGGTCCACGGCCACGGCAACGTCCGCGGCGCGGTCATCTTCCCGCAACAGGTCGGCCTTGGTGCCACGCGTGATCCCGGGCTGGTCGAGGAGATCGCGCGCGTCACGGCCGAGCGAGATGGCGGCAACCGGCGTGCGGTGGAACTACGCGCCCGTCGTCGCCGTGCCCGCAGGACATCCGCTGGGGACGGACGTACGAGAGCTACGGCGAGACAGCCCGAGCTCGTCTCCGAGCTCGGCGCGGCCTTCGTCCGCGGCCTCCAGGGGGCGGAGCTTGCGGACGCGAGCTCCGTGCTGGCCACCCCGAAGCACTTCGTCGGCGATGGCGGCACGACCTGGGGCAGCGCCACGACCAACGACTACCTCATCGACCAGGGCGTGACCGAGGTCGACGAGGAGACCCTGCGCGCCGTGCACCTTCCGCCCTACGAGGCGGCGATCGACGCGGGCGCCCGAAGCATCATGGTGTCGTACTCCAGCTGGGGCGGCCTGCAGATGCATGCGCAGGAATACCTGATCACCGATGTCCTCAAGGGGGAGCTTGGCTTCGACGGCTTCGTGGTCTCCGACTGGGGCGGCATCGACCAGGTCTCGGGGGACCGATACGCCAACGTCGTCACCGGCGATGAATGCCGGGATCGACATGGTCATGGTGCCCTACGACTACGAGGCATTCATCGCCGATCTGCTGGCGGCGGTGGAGGCCGGCGACGTGAGCGCGGACCGGATCGACGACGCGGTCAGGCGAATCCTTCGCGTCAAGTTCGAGCTCGGCCTGTTCGAGCATCCGCTCGCCGAGCGCAGCCTGCTGCCTGAGGTCGGCTCCGCCGACCACCGCCAGCTCGCGCGGCGCGCCGTCGCCGCCTCGGCCGTGCTGCTGAAGAACGACGGCGCCCTGCCGATCGAAGACGCTGCCGATCGAATCCTGGTGGCGGGTCGCTCTGCCGACGACATCGGCATCCAGAGCGGCGGCTGGACGATCAGCTGGCAGGGCGGCGGCCGGTCCGACGACCGAGGGCACGACCATCCTGGAGGGGATCCAGGCAATGGCCGGATCCGCAACGGTCACGTACGACCCCGCCGGAGGGTTCGAGGATGCCGGGACCGAGCCGGCGGACGTCGGGATCGTCGTTGTCGGGGAGGAGCCCTATGCGGAGGGGGTCGGAGATGACGCGGAGCCGATGCTCGCGGACGCCGACCTCGAGACGATCCGCAGTGTCCGCGATCGTGCCAATCGGCTGATCGTGGTGCTCGTCACCGGCCGGCCACTGATCCTCGGGGACGCGCTCGAGCTGGCGGACGCAGTCGTGGTGGCCTGGCTGCCGGGCAGCGAGGGCGCCGGCGTGGCCGACGTCCTGTTCGGCGACACGCCATTCGGCGGACGGCTCCCCTACACCTGGCCCCGCTCGGTCGATCAGCTGCCTCGTGGTGCAGGCGCCGGCGAACCGCACTTCCCGTACGACTTCGGCCTGACGATCGGTCAGTAGGCCGCAGGCCAGCGCAGATTGGTCGGTGCGGTGCCCTTGAGGTCGGACCAGCGCAGTTGGCATTCGCCCCGCGCGGCCCGATGCTGAGTACCGGTACCCGAGCAGTACTTTTGGGGCAACAGGCAGATGTTCTCGATCGCGGTCAAGGGATACGGCATCGTCATCTGGGATGGCGATGGACAGTGGCGCACCTTCGGCGCCACCGAGTCGCTGAGCGCGACCCTGACCGCCCGGGTTGAGAACGCGCTCCAGATGGTGCCGACCTCCGGCACCGAGCGGGAGGTCCGCGAAGCCATGCTCATGCTGTCGGGCGCGGGCCTGCTCTCGGCCGACTGCGAGCACGGGCCGGGCGAGTGCGACGGGGAGACAGAGCGTCTCCTGAGGTAGCAGCGCGACGAATGACCGATGCCCGTCGCTCGGCGGCGGTGCTACCATCCGACTCCCGCCCATCCCCTCTCCGGTGCTGCCTTCCCATGCCTGACGAACTCGCCATTCACGCCCGCGGGGTGACCCGCGTGTACAAGGCCAAGCCCGATCCCGTGACCGCCCTCGGCGGCGTCGACCTCGATGTCCAGCCGGGCGAGTACTTCGGCCTGCTCGGTCCGAACGGCGCTGGCAAGACGACGCTGATCAAGATCCTGACGACGCTCCTCCTGCCGACCAGCGGGACCGCCAGGGTCGCCGGCTTCGACGTCGTCACCGAGACCGCCAAGATCCGGCGCGTGATCAACATGGTGAGCGGCGGCGAGCAGTCCGGCTACGGCCTGCTCACGCGTCCGCGAGCAGCTCTGGATGTTCAGCCAGTTCTACGGACTTCCCACGCGTGAGGGCTGGCGCCGGACCGATGAGCTGATCGAGATCACCGGCCTGACCGAGCAGCGGCAGCAGAAGATCCGTTCGCTGTCCACCGGGCAGCGCCAGAAGCTCAACTTCGCGCGCGGCCTCCTGAACGACCCGTGGGTCCTCTTCCTCGACGAGCCGACGCTCGGCCTCGACGTCGCGGCCGCCCGTGACCTCCGCGAGCACACGCTTTCCTGGAAGGCCGCGGCACCCGGACGCACGCTGCTGCTCACGACCCATTACATGGTCGAGGCCGAGCAGCTCTGCGACCGCATCGCGATCGTGGATCGCGGCAAGATCCTGGCGCTCGGCACGCCGGAGGAGCTGCGCCGCCGCGTGCAGGCCGAATCGATCTTCCGCCTCGAGCTGGACCAGCTGCCGCGCAACGGCGGCATCGCCGGCATCGGCGAGCTGCCGGGCGTGCTCTCGGCCGTCCGCGCCGACGAGGAGCTGGCCGACGGAGCCGCGTCGGACCGCGTGGCGCTGAAGGTCGCCCTGGCCGACGACTCGGCGCTGACCAGCGTCGTCACCGCGGTGGCCGAGCGCGGGTCGCACCTCATCGGTCTTGCCAAGTCGGAGCCAAGCCTCGAGGACGTGTTCGTCGAGCTCGTCGGGCGCGGCTTCGGCGACGAGAACGGGAACGACGAGGCGACATCGTGAGCGCCTACCGCGGCGCGGCCGCGACCAATGCGCAGGAGGCGGCCGAGTGGTCGACCGGACGCATCGTCCGCTCGAACCTTCGCGCCGTGATTGGCCGCGCCTATCCGCGCGTCATCGGGCTGACCCGCGAGCCGTCGTGGATCTTCTTCGAGATCGCGCTTCCGTTCCTGGCGGTGAGCGCATTCGTCTTCGTGTATCGGGCCCTCGAGGCACCCGAGGAGTTCATCGGCTTCGTCGTCCTCGGCGGCGCCATGACCTCGTTCTGGCTCAACGTCGTGTGGATGATGGCGGCGCAGTTCTACTGGGAGAAGGACCAGGGCAACCTCGAGCTGTACTTCACGGCGCCGATGCACCTGATGAGCATCCTGGCCGGGATGGCGATCGGCGGGCTCGTCATGACGAGCTCGCGCGCGCATTGCCGTCATCGGGATCGGCTCACTCCTCTACGGCGTGACCTACGACATCCCGCAGCCGCTCCTGCTGGTCGGCGTCTTCGCGCTGACGATGATCCCGCTGTATGGGATGGGCATGCTCTTCGCCAGCCTCTTCCTGATGTGGGGGCGCGAGGCGAACCACCTTGCCGAGCTGCTCCAGGAGCCGATCTACTTCCTGGGCGGGGTCAATTTCCCGCTCGGCGCGCTGCCCGGCGCGGTCGTCGGCCTGGTGATGGCGACCCTTCCATTGGGAGTTGGCCTGGACGCCATGCGGCAGCTCGCGTTCGCCGACAGCGGCGTCGAGGGCGTGCTGCCGGTGGGCGTCGAGGTCGCCATCCTCGCGGGCATGGGCGTCATCTTCCTGGTCGGGGCGCGGATCGCCCTCCGCTACCTCGAGCACCTCGCCCGGCGCGAGGGGCGCCTGACCCTCAAGTGGCAGTGATCGGCAACGTCGCCTCGGTGCGGGGCGTCACGCTGGCGGACGCCTGGCGGAGCTTCCGCACCGCCGTCGGCCTCGGCTGGGCAGTCGAGGCGAACTGGTCCGACCCGTTCCTGTTTGCCGTCTACACGATC
The DNA here is from genome assembly GCA_963789435.1 of uncultured Chloroflexia bacterium. GTDB lineage: Bacteria > Chloroflexota > Limnocylindria > QHBO01 > QHBO01 > JACDBZ01. Next base: position 14,916 of record CAWBKO010000001.1, on the reverse strand, counting down.
GCGAAGCCGCTCGCGGCGGCATTGATCCTGGTCGTCATGTTCCAGGTCATCACCGGCGGGCAGGGCACCGAGTTCCTCCAGTTCCTGATCGTCGGCAGCGCCCTGTGGAACGTCGTGTTCGGCGTGATGGGCGGGCTGGTGCAGTCGATCCTCGAGGACCGGGAGCGGTACCGGATGCTCAAGTACGTCGTCGTCACGCCGTCCTCGCTGTTCCCGTTCCTCCTCGGGCGCTCGCTGGCCCGCGTGCTCGTCTCGTTCGTCGCGGTCGCGCTGACCCTGTTCGTCGGCGTCGTGTTCCTGGGCGTCGAGCTGCGGCCGAACCTGCTTTACCTCGTCCCCGCCACGGTGCTCGGCGTGCTTGCCGTGATCGCCCTGGGCATCTTCATGGCAGGCTGGTGCCTCCAGCTGCGTCAGGAGGCCTGGCACTACCCCGAGGCGATCGCGGGTGCCATCTACCTCATCTCCGGGAGCGATCTTCCCGATCGACATCCTTCCGAGCTTCCTCCATCCCATCGCCTATGCCACGCCCACGACCTGGTGGCTCGAGGCATCGCGGCGCGGGCTCCTCGGCCATGGCTCACCGGGCACCATCGGCACCCTCTCCGACGGAACGGTGATGCTCTTCCTGGCCCTCTCGACCGCGGTGGCGGTCCCCATCGGGCTCGCGGCCTTCGCCTGGTTCATGAAGCGCGCCCGCCAGTCCGGACTGCTCGACATGGTGACCGGCAGCTAGCGCACCAGCTCGTCGTAGTCAGTGACCACGAGCGTGGCCCGACAGCGTTCGACGCGCTCCGGCACGCAGTAGGCGGCCGCCGCGTCCGCGAAGTGGCCGACGAACACGAGCTGCTGGCCGCGCAGGTTCGGGCCGGTCGGCTCGGCGCGCGACGGGAACGCGTTGCCGAGCGGCGCCGCGAGGCGGATCCCGATCGCGCAGCAGCTCCTCCTGGGTCACGTCGTCGGCCGGCTGCGCCGGGACGAGGACGCGAAGCGGACAGTCCCGCTGAAGCCACGCGACCGTCGGCATCGGCGCCACCGTGTCGCCCGTGCAATCGGCATCCAGCTCGGCGTACCAGCCGGTGACGTGCAGCTCGTCGCTCCCCCATCGCGTCCACGGGGGCACCGCCGGCGAGCGCCTCCTGACCGTCATCGGGTCGACCTCCGGTCGCGGCGCCCCCAGCGACCCGAGCACGAGCAGGCGCGACGACGAAGGCGGCGAGGCCGCAACGACCGCCAGCACCCAATACGCAGCTCGCGCGTCATGCAGCGAGGCCGGCCCACCGGTCGCGCAGGATCCCGATGCCGCGGCGCCAGAGCTCGACGCGGGCCGGGTCATTGAGCCAGGTCGACGCGCCGGATGGGTGAGGCAGGCACAGGACCGATGCGCCCGGGTGCCGCCTCCCAGGCCAGCTCCCTGCCGACGAGGTCGTCGAGCTTCGCCTTCTCTCCGAACGCGAAGCGATGGGCCATGCCGCCGACCAGCAGCACGAGCCTCGGGTGCAACCAGGCGGATCTCCTCGCAGCAGGAACGGAGTCCAGCGTGCGACGTCGGCGCGCGACGGCGGACGGTCGACCGACGAGCCCGGGGCACGCCCGGGATAGCACTTCCCGATGCTGGTCGCGTACCAGCGGCTCGCGGAAGTCGTCGATCGAGATGCCTGCCGCGGCGAGCCACCCGGACAGCCGCTTGCCGGCGTCCCAGGCGAACGGCAGCCCGGTCTCGATCTCGCGCCACCCGGGAGCCTGGCCGATGAGCAGCGCGCGTTCGGTTCCGTCGCCGGAGAGCACGGGCGCGGCGCCGCCGTGCAGGACGGCATGCGCGTCCTGGAGCGCTCGCAGCTCGGTGCCGGCCGCCGCGCGACGCGGCTTCGGCGTCGGCCAATCGCCGGCGTGACGGAGCCGTTTCGGCGAGGCGGTCGCGAGGTCGATCACGCGGGCGGGCGGAGCGCCTCGGCCGCCCGGAGATCGTCGGCGATCGCCAGGCGCAGCATGCGCCGCACGCCATCCTGCGACGGCCCGGCTGCGTCGAGCGCATCGGTCAGCGCCTCGCGTGCCGCGTACAGGCGGTCCACCGGATCGGTCGAGAGCTCGGGAGCGCCACCGCCGAGCTCGCGCACGAACGTCACGTCCTGTCGCTCGATGGAGTCGAGCAGCTGCGCCGAAGCGACGGGTCGCCGGCGTCGAGCGCCTCGGCCAGCTCCTCGCGCGCAAGCTCGAGCCAGCGCATCCAGGCGGCGAACTCCGCGTCGCTCGGCGGCAGCTCGTCAAGCGTGAAGGCGGCACGCCGATGCCCGCCGTCCCCGGCCGCGGCGCGCTCCACCTCGTACCAGTTGTCGCCGACGAAGCTCGGCCTGTGCCTCGCCGTTGGATCGCAGCCACGTCGTGAAGCGCTCACCCGCTCGCGGCATGGCGCCCGCTGCCTCCTCGTCGGTTGCCGCGAAGACGGCGCAGCCGGGGAGCTCCGCCGCATACGCGCCGACCAGGCCGCGTCCATCGACGTCGGTCTCGACGAAGATCGCGTGCGGCATCGTGCCGGCCAACAGGCGGCGCCTCCGGCGCCGGCGTGGCGGCGCGCGCGATCCCGCGGCGATCACGTTCGGACGCGTCTGCGACGCTGAAGACCTGGCTCGCTCTCGCTGTCCGCGGCGGCCATCGCCGCTCGTCCTCCTCGGCCGCCGCCGCGTACACCTCGGCGGGAATGCTGCCCGGCGCGGCGGCGAGCTCCTCGCGAAGCCGGCGCAGCTGAAGGACCTCGTCGCGGAGGGCGGCCGCGCGTTCGAACTCGAGGTTGCGGGCCGCCTCCTTCATCTGGGCCTCGAGCCGGCCGGTCATCGCGGCCAGCTCCTCCGGCTCCTTGCCGGCCACCTGGAGCTCGGCCCGCTCCTCCGCGACGCGGCGCAGGCTCTCGTGGATGCTCGCGGATCTCCTTGATGATCGTCTCGGGCGTGATCCCGTGCGCGACGTTGAATGCCGTCTGCTTCTCGCGGCGCCGATCGGTCTCGTCGATCGCCGCCTTCATGGAGTCGGTGACGCGGTCCGCGTACATGAGCACCCGCCCACCGATGTTGCGGGCCGCGCGCCCGATCACCTGGATGAGCGATCCGCCGCTGCGCAGGAAGCCCTCCTTGTCCGCGTCGAGGATGGCGACGAGCGTCACCTCGGGCAGGTCGAGCCCTTCACGGAGCAGGTTGATCCCGACGAGCACGTCGTACACGCCGAGCCGGAGGTCGCGCAGGATCTCGATCCGTTCGAGCGTGTCGACCTCGGAGTGCAGCCACTGCACCTTGACCCCGAGCTCCGCGAGGTAGTCGGCCAGGTCCTCGGCCATCTTCTTGGTGAGCGTGGTGACGAGCACCCGCTCGCCGCGCTCGACGGTGACGCGGATCTCGGCCAGCAGGTCGTCGATCTGGCCGGCGGTCGGGCGGACGGTGATGATCGGATCGACGACCCCGGTCGGACGGATGAACTGCTCGGCCACCCGATCGGCCCGCTCGGTCTCGTACGGCCCGGGCGTGGCGCTCATGTACACGACCTGGCTGAAGTGGTCCTCGAACTCCTCGAACGTGAGGGGCCGGTTGTCGAGGGCCGATGGCAGCCGGAAGCCGAAGTCGACCAGGATCTCCTTGCGGGTCCGGTCGTTCTTGTACATGCCGTGGACCTGCGGGATGCTGATGTGGCTCTCGTCCATGATCAGCAGGAAGTCGGTCGGGAAGTAGTCGATCAGCGTCCACGGCCGTGACCCTGCCTCCCGGCCGGCAAGGTGGCGCGAGTAGTTCTCGATTCCCGAGCAGTAGCCGACCTCGCGCATCATCTCGAGGTCGAACTGGGTCCGCTGCCGCAGCCGGGCGGCCTCCAGGTCGCGCCCCTGGTCGTTCAGCCAGCGGACACGCTCCTCCATCTCGGCGTCGATCTTGTCGACCGCAACCAGCAGCTTCTCGCGCGGCGTCACGTAGTGCGAGGCCGGGTAGAGGTTCACCTCGGTCCGCTCCGCCAGCACCTCGCCGGTCAGGTCGTCGATCTCGACGATCCGCTCCACCTGGTCCCCGAAGAAGTCGATGCGCACGACGTACTCGCCGTGCGGCGGCTGCACCTCGAGGACGTCGCCGCGCACGCGGAACTTGGCGCGTCCGAGCGCCGCGTCGTTGCGCTGGTACTGGAGGTCGACGAGGTGGCGGAGGATCCCGTCGCGGCGATAGTGGCCGCCGCGCTTCAGGTTGATGACGGTCGCGCCGTAGTCGACCGGCGCTCCGAGGCCGTAGATCGCCGACACCGACGCGACGATGATCACGTCTCGCCGCTCGAACAGCGCCCGCGTGGCGTTGTGGCGCAGCCGGTCGATCTCGTCGTTCCGGGAACGAGTCCTTCTCGATGTACGTATCGGTCCGGGGCAGGTAGGCCTCCGGCTGGAAGTAGTCGTAGTAGCTGACGAAGTACTCGACCGCGTTGTCCGGGAAGAACTCCTTGAACTCCTGGTAGAGCTGCGCGGCCAGCGTCTTGTTGTGGGCCATGACGAGCGTCGGCCTCTGCACCGCCTCGATCAGCTTGGCCGCCGTGAAGGTCTTGCCGGTGCCGGTGGCGCCGAGCAGCACCTGGTGCTGAGCCCGGCTCCGATGCCATCGACCAGCGAGGCGATCGCGGCAGGCTGATCGCCTGTCGGCTCGTACGGGGCGTTGACCTTGAGGTCGGGCATGGGCAACTCGATTCTAGCGGGCCCCCCATCGGTCCCATGCGCTACTACGCCCCCAACGGCCCTATATCGATACCATGCCGCCGTTCATACGATCGCGGTGGCTGCCCCGCCATCTGAACCGATATGAGCCGCCACGTGCCTTGACCATGCCCGACCCCGAGCCACCCCCTGCGCCGAAGCCGGCAGCGTCCGGCGCGGCGCGCCTCGTCGCGCCGTGGAGCGCGGACAGGCGATGGTCGAGTTCGCGGCCGTCCTGCTCCCGGTGCTCCTGATCGTCGTCGGCATCATCCAGTTCGGGCTCCTCTTCGGCGCGAACGTCACGCTCACCAACGCGGCGCGCGAGGCCGCCCGCGCGGCCACCATCGCCCGGTTCGACATCACCTCGACCCGCGCCGTCAACGACCTCGTCGGTGCACGACGGCGCTCGACGGCGGCCGGCACTCGTTCGGCATGCTGCTCGCCGCAGCTCGCCGCACTTCGTCGCCACCCGCCCGTGCCCCGCCGGCCACGCGACCGACCTCAACGGCGACGGGCTCCACGACCGATGGATCAACGGCGACATGACGATGACCCTTTGCGCGTCGATGGCGACGCCAACCACGGCCTGCCCGACGACCGGGGCGTACTGCACCGTCAGCGACCCGACCGGGTGCCTCGTGCAGGTCACGGTCACGTACCGCTCGGACATCATCGTTCCGTTCATCGGCGCGCTCCTCTCGACCGATCCGAACGGCCGCTTCGTGCAGCGCTCGACCGCCACGATGGTCATGAACTGATGCTCGCCGCGCGCGCACCCCGTGGCCAGGTGCTCGTCATGTTTGCGGTCCTCATCGTCGTGCTGCTCGGCTTCGCCGGCGTGGCGATCGATGTCGGGCGCCAGGTCTCGGAGCGCCGACACATCCAGACCGCGGCGGATGCCGGTGCCCTCGCCGCCTGTCGAGCTCTGATCGCCGGCGACACCGATGGAGCGGCCGAGACCATCGCTCGCAGCGTGGCGCTCGCGAACCTCCAGAACTCGCCTTCGGGGACGACCGCCACGATCGACTGCCCCGCCACCTATGCGGACCTGGATGGCAGCGGGATCGTCGACGCCGATGAGCTGGTGAGCGGCATCGTCATCGCCAGCACCACGGTCCGCGTGGCGATCACCTCTGAGGTCGAGACCACCCTCGCGCGGGTCGTCGGCGTGCCGACGCTCGAGACGAACGCGAGGGCCCGATGCGACCTCCAGGGCGGCCCCGCCGTCCCGATCGTGGCGCGCCGCTACACGAACCCGTCCGGACCCGGGAGCGGATTCATCGACCACATGGCCAGCGCCGCCACGAGCGGATCCGGCGAGGTCGACAACTCGAGTCCTCGCGGCTACGACGTCCGAACGCCGGCCAGCGAGGCGGCGCCCGGCCCGATCTTCAGCATCTACGGCAACGACAGCAAGGCCCACAACGACTCGAGCTTCCGCGGCTTCATCGCCCTCGACGTCCGGAACTTCGAGGCGACCGACGCCGCGTGTACTACAACGGCGTGCCGCCGGGCGTGACCGACAACACCCTCAAGGACATCGAGGGCGCGTACCTCGTCACCGGCTACCCGGGCCCGGCGTTCCTGCCGGTGAGCTCGCCGCCGAACGGCGACACGCAGGTCGGGGTCCTCTCCGGCAACAGCACCTCCTTCGTCGTCCAACAGTTCGACGATGCGTTCGCCGTCGGTGACCGGATCATGCTCGCCGTCTACGACAGCATGGTCATGGAGATCCCGGACTTCTCGATCAGCCTCCGCCCGTGCAGATCAGCCTGAAGTCCACCACGACATCCCGTCAGCGGTCCGAACTTCACGGTCTCGCGCAATGACGACTTCCACTCGACCGTCACCATGCACCTCCACGGCGACGCCGATGCCGCGGCGGCCGGATACCCGAACGCGAATCTCATCCCCGACCCGGTCGTCTCGCCGCCAGACCCGGGCTTCATCAACACGCCGACCTTCACCCGAACGTCTTCGAGCCGGCGAAGAGCGGGACGGCGGTCACGACGACCGACTTCCAGACGAACGGTGTCACGCCGGGCATCTACACCGTGTGGCTCGAGGGTCACTCCGGCAATCCCTACTACCAGCGCCGCCGCGTGCCGGTTCCGGTCCTCATCCAGACCGATGGCAACAACGATGGCGACTACAGCGACGCTGGCGACATCAAGGTCACGCGCGACTTCAGCCTGGCGAACTCGGTCCTCGACGGCGACACCGGCTCGTTGGGCGGGACGATCACGATGCCGATCTACGTCTGCGACCAGCGCAGCGACGCGCTGGGACGGCGGAACGGCAGCAGACGGACGTCGCCCTCAGCTGGGACGACGCCTCGTTCACCGACTGCTCGCTCGACGCGACGGACGCGTCGATCGGGATGGGCTCGATCACGTTCAGCAATCCGTCCGTCACGCCGACCACCGGCACCGGCGCCCTCTCGACCCTCACGATCAACACGGCCGGCCTGGCGCAGGGCTGCTACCTCTTCACCGTCCGCGCGACCGGCACGAACGGCGACGGCCAGCCGGTGACCCACCTCCAGACCGTCCGGTTCACCGTGGCGACCACCGAGAGCAGCGGCCAGTACGTGGACATCATCGGCTTCGGCGTCTTCCAGGTCGACACGATCACCTCCAACGACATCCTCGGCCACGCCGTCTCAGGCGTGTACGCCGACCCGCACGACCCGAACCTCCGGCGCGCCCAGCGTGCCCGGCTGGTTCCGTGGTCCTGATCAAGCCCGCAGATCGCCAGGAGCGCACACCACGTGGAACTCGAGTACTCAGACAAGAACAGAAGACGGTCGAAGGTCTACATCGTCGCCGGCGTGATCGTCGCCCTCCTCGTGGCGGGCACGGTCTACGTCGCCCTCTCGGCCAGCGGACTCACGACCGATCGCGACGTGGAGATGCGGTACGTGGTGGTCGCCACCCGCGACATCCCGGCCCGCAAGGCGGTCGAGGAGGGCGACGTCGCGGTGCGCAGCGTCGTCGCCGACCCGACGAACGCCACGGCCTTCACCAGCCTCGAGGAGGTCCTCGGGCGTGTCGTCGGAATCCCGATCGCCGGCGGGCAGCTCGTGACCCGCAACATGCTCGCCTCGACCACCGAGGGACAGACCTTCTCGATCCTCGAGCCCGGGGCCGAATTCGATCCGGAAGGTCCCGACTGGCGCGCGGTGAGTCTGACCGTCGCCGCGGCGAACGCGGTGGGTGGGACGCTCGTCCCCGGCCAGACCGTCGACCTCATCGTGACCATGCCGCTCAACCCCGAGGTCGGCCAGACCCCGAGGAGGCGCCGAGGCGCAGGCGGACGAGGGCGTCATCCCGGGCCCGTCGACGAAGGTCACGCTCCAGTCGGTCACCATTCTGGCGCGGACCGGCGACGTCTACATCCTCCGCGCCGACCTGGAGACGGCCGAGAAGATCGCCGAGCTCAGGCCGCGGGCGGCCCTTCACGATGGCGCTTCGTCCGACGAGGACGACCGCACGGCCGAGACCGAGGGCTCGACCATCGACCGCCTGGTCGAGGAGTTCAGGTTCCCGGTTCCCCGTCCGCCGGAGTTCGAGGAGCGCGCGGCCGGGGACTAGGCCGACCCGCAGCGTCGCCAGGGCCCGCTCCACCTGGCGACGCGTCTCCTCGATCGGCGCCGAGCCGTCGATCACGACGTCGGCGGCCGCGACCTTCTCGTCCTGCGACGACTGGTTGGCCAGCCGCTGCCGCGCCGTCCCCTCGTCCATGCCGCGTGACTCGCGCCAGGCGGCGGATCGCATCGGCCTCCTCGCAGCGCACGACCCAGACCTGGTCGCAGGCGTCGGCAAGCGGCGACTCGAGCAGCTTGATGGCCTCGACGCCGGCGACCGCGACCCCGCCCTCGTCCAGCTCGGCCAGCCGGGCGCGGACCGCGCCGCGGACCCGGGGATGCAGGATGCGCTCGAGGTCGCGCCAGCGCGTCGGCGTCGCTGAAGACGATCGCGCGCCAGCTCATCGGCCTCGTAGGTCCCGAAGCGCGCCTGCGATCTCGGCGCCGGCATCCGCGTCGTTGTTGCGGATCTCGCGGGCGACGGCATCGGCGTCGATGGTCGCCACCCCCGCCTCCCGCAGCATGCCGGCGACGGTGCTCTTGCCGCAGCCGATGTTGCCGGTCAGGCCGATCACCTTCATTCCGCGTCGGATGCTACCGGCTCGCGCTGGCAGTGCGGGCAGAAATGCGTGCTCCGCTGCCCGACCACGATGCGCCGGATCGGCCGGCCGCAGCGATAGCACGGCTGATCGGTGCGCCGATAGACCGCCAGCCGCTCCGCGTTCTCGCCCGGCTCGCCGTCGGCGCCGACGTAGTCGCTGAAGCTCGCGCCGCGGTTGGTCGATCCCCTGGCGCAGCACCTGGCGCACGGCGCGATGCAGCCGCCTGACGTCACGCGGCGTCGAGGCGTGTCGGCCGTCCGCAGCGGGTGGAGCCGAGCGCGCCAGAGCGCCTCGTCGGCGTAGATGTTCCCGACGCCGGCGATGAAGCTCTGGTCGAGCAGCAGCGACTTGAGCTTGCGCCGATCGACCCTGCAGCCGCTCCGCCAGCCGTGGCGGCGGTGAACCCGCGCTGGAGCGGCTCCGGACCGTGGCCGCTGAAGACCTCGCCGATCCGGTAGCGCGCCCGGCTCCTTGCACCCTCCGCGACCGCGCGCCTCGACCGCCGCCGACGCTGCGCAGGCCACCGCCCGGCCACAGGCCGATGCGCCCGAACTTGCGGACGTCGCGGTAGCGCAGCTCCCGTCCGTCGGCCAGCGCGAACACGACGCGCGCGTAGGGGTCCGGTGGCGCGTCCGGCAGCCGCCACGATCAGCGCGCCGGTCATGCGCAGCGCGACCGTCATCACCCGTCCGTCCTCCAGGTGCAGCAGCACCGTCTTCGCGCGGCGGCTCACGCGCCGGATCGTGGCGCCGGCGATCTCGGCGACGAACCGCTCGGGCGGCTGCGGATGGCGGATCGTGCGCTCCCAGTTGACCGTCGCATCGGTGATCGTGGCGCCGGCGACCCAGCGCTGCAGGTCGCGCGCGACCGTCTCGACCTCGGGAAGCTCCGGCATGTGAGTGTGCCGGATCGCCCCTTTGTCGCTCACAGCAGATCGTACACGAGCCGCGTCAGATGGATCAGCGCCCGAACGTCCTGCCTGCAGGCTCGGCCGCATTAGCGTGGTCGCCGTTCGCCGCGTTAGTGCGGCCCGGTGAATCTGCGGTGCGCCGCTATGCGAACCAGCTCGGCGCGACCTCTTCCTCGGCCTCCTCGCGGGCCACGTCCCCGGCGCTCTTCGGCACGCGGCGCCAGCTGCCGGCGTCGTCCTCCAGGTATCGGTCCATCTGCTCCCAGTTGTCGCCGACCTTGAGGTCGACCTCCAGCGGCACGTCGAGCGGCAACGCGGCCCTGCATGATGTCGCGCGCGAGCGCGGCCAGCGCCGGCAGCTCGTCCTCATCGGTCTCGAAGATCGAGCTCGTCGTGGACCTGGAGCAGCATCTGCGAGCGCAGCCCGCGCTCGCGAATGGCGGCATCCAGCCGCACCATCGCGATCTTCATGCCGTCGGCGGCGGTGCCCTGGATCGGCATGTTGATCGCCATCCGCTCGCCGGCCGAACGCAGCGACGCCGTTGCGGGCGGCGAGCTCCGGCAGGTACCGGCGCCGGCCGAGCAGTGTGGTCACGAACCCCTGGTCGCGCGCCAGGATCTCCATCTCGGTCGTGTAGCGGCGGATCCCCGGATAGGCGGCGTAGTAGTCCTCGATGAAGACGCTGCGCCTCCTCGCGGGAATGCTCAGCGCTGCGCCAGCCCGAAGTCGGACAGCCCGTAGGCGATCCCGTAGTTGATCATCTTCGCGACGCTGCGCTCCTTCGGCCGACCTGGTCGGGCGCCAGGCCGAGGACGCGCGCGGCGGCGGCGAGGTGGATGTCGGCGTGGGCGGCGAAGTCGGCCTTCAGCCCGGGATCCTGCGAGACGTGGGCGAGGATGCGCAGCTCCTGCTGCGAGTAGTCGGCGCCGAGCAGCAGCTTGCCGGGCGGCGCGACGAACGCGCGGCGGATGCGCCTGCCGAGCGCGGTGCGGATCGGGATGTTCTGCAGGTTCGGATCGGTGCTCGACAGGCGCCCGGTGGCGGCCACCGCCTGCTGGTAGGTGGTGTGCAGGCGCGCCCGCCATCCACCAGGCGTCGGCAGCGCGTCGACGTACGTCGACTTCAGCTTCGACACCTGCCGGTGCTCCAGGATGAGGCCGACCACCTCGTGCTTGTCACGCAGCTCCTCCAGGACCGATGCATCGGTCGAGCGACCGGTCCGCGTCCGCTTCGTGGACGGCAGCGCGAGCTCGTCGAACAGGACTGTCTCGAGCTGGCTGCGGTGAGCCGATGTTGAACTCGTGCCCGACCAGCCCGAGATCCTGGCCTCGAGATCGGCCAGCGTCGCGCCGAACTCCTCGCTCATGGCGGCGAGCGCGTCGAGGTCGATCTTCACTCCGGCCTTCTCCATCCGCGCCAGCACCGGAAGGAGCGGCATCTCGACCTCGTCGAACAGCTGCGCCAGTCCGCCCTCGCTCCAGCTGGCGGCGCAGGATCGGCTGAGCGAGCAGCGCGGTCAGCGCCTCGGCCGCCGCGCGACGCGCGATCGGCTGCTCCTCGGCGCCCGTCTCGGGGTTCACCGGCTTCGGCGGCAGCTCGGCGCCGAAGTGCTGCGCGGCGAGGTCCTCGACCGTCTGCGACGCGCAGCGCCTGGTTGACCATGTAGCCGGCAACCAGCGTGTCGACGAAGGTGCCGCCGCAGCTCCAGCTCGCGATCGGCCGCAGAGCGTGGTCACCAGCTGCTTCAGGTCGTGACCGATGCGCACCCGGTCGCTCGCGCAGGAGCTCGGCCGGCAGGCGCTCGACGGCGACGCTGCCCGGATCGCAGGGCACGTACCAGGCGCTTCCGTCGGCCGCCGCCAGCGCGATCCCGAACAGCCGTCGCTCGAGCGGACGGCCGCTGCCGACCAGCCAGCCGAGGCCGACGGCGTCACCGTGCGTTGCGAGCCACGTCGCGAGCTCATCGAGGTCGGAGGTCGAGCGCGCGATGCGCGGGTCCACGTGCTCGATCGAGCCACCCGGATCGGCCAGCGGATCCGGGCGTTCGCGCGCGCGCCTCCTCGGTCGCGGGCTGCGCGCCGGCCCGGCCACCGAGCAGGTCCAGGCTGAGCTGGAGGCCGCCGGCCGTCTCCTGCTCGGGGTTGTCGTGGCCGGTCGGCGCGATGCTCGACGCCGGCAGCCGATCGATGAGCGACCGAACTCGAGCTCGCGGAATCGCTGGGCCACGGCTCGCCGGTCGTATCGGCCCGTGCGCGCCTCGTCCAGGCCGAGCTCGACCGGCAGGTCGGTGATGATGCGGCCGATCTCGCGCGACATGAATGCCGACTCGCGATGCTCGGCCAGGCGGTCGCGCAGCTTGCCCTTCACCTCGTCGAGCCCCTCGTAGATGCCGTCGAGCGTCCCGAACTGCTGGAGCAGGCTGATGGCCGTCTTCTCCCCCACCCCGGGCACGCCGGGGATGTTGTCGGAGGTGTCGCCCTTGAGCGCCTTGTAGTCGAGCATCTGGTCGGGGCGCAGGCCGTATCGGTCCATGACTCTGGCCTCGTCGTAGATGACGGTGGCCGCCACACCCATGCGCGTGGTGAGCAGCCGAACGTTGTCGTCGACGAGCTGCAGCCCGTCGAGGTCGCCGGACACGATCATCGTGTCCACGCCCTGCGCGGTCGCCTTCTTCGTGAGCGTGCCGATCACGTCGTCGGCCTCGTAGCCCTCCAGCTCGCGGACAGGGATGCCCATCATGGCGGCGATCTCGCGCACGATCGGGAACTGGGCGCGCAGGTCGTCCGGCATCCACGGCCGGCCCGTCTTGTAGTCGGGATAGGCGTCGAAGCGGAACTGGGGCTTGCCGACGTCGAAGCTGACGATCGCGAAGTCCGGCTTCACGTCCTGCATGCCGCGCAGCACGATCTGCAGGAAGCCGAAGACGGCGTTCACCAGCGTGCCGTCCGACATCGTCAGCGGCGGCAACGCGAAGTAGCCGCGGTAGACGAGGCTCGGCCCGTCGATGAGCATGAGGAGAGGTCGTCGGTCGGCCATGGGCGCCTCTGAGTCTAGACCGATGCCGCCCTGCGGGCCGGCCATCTGGCCGGCCTCGCCGCGCCGTAGAATCGGCGCCATGCCCGGCCGTCGCACCCTCGATCCGTACGTCGTCCTGGGCGTCGCCCGCGACGCGACGCCGTTGCAGGTGGCGCGTGCGCACCGGCACCTGGCGAAGCGGCACCATCCCGACCTTCACGAGGGGGCAATGGACGAGGCGGAGCGGATGCGCACCATCAACGAGGCGTGGGCCATCCTGTCGAATCCGTCCAGCCGGGCCGACTATGACCGCTCCCACCCGACATCCGCCCCGCCCGCGGGCGGCCATTGGGGCAGCCTCGCGCTCGCCGATCCACCCCGCGTCGCCGTCGTCGACGCGCACCTGGGCAACCTGGCGGGCGACGGCGGCCGAGACGCGGGCCGCCCCGCGGACGGTCCGCCAGCCCGGAGAGGTCCCGGCATCCCTCGAACGCGGCGCCCTCCACGACCGGCGCCGCCGGAGCCAACTTCCGAGACTCTGGCTGGGCCGCCGTTCTGGCGGGGGCGCTGATCATTGGGCTGCTGCTGGGGGCCATCGTGGTGGGCCGGCTCAGCCTCTGACGGCCACCCCCTCCCCTTCCTCCCCCTCCCCTCATTCCTTTCTCCTCCCACCTTCCTCCCCCCCTCTCCTCCCCTCCCCCTCCCCTTCTCTTCGCGGCCGTCAGCTTGCAACTAGCAGTCGAGGGGCGAGGATCCAGCGCATGAGCAGCGCGGCGACGATGAGTGCGACGCCGGCGAAGAGGACCATCGGCCAGGGCGAGCGGTCCGGCTCGCTCGAGCGTTGTAGTCGCGTCGTCCTGCGTGTCCGCCGGGGATTCGGGCTCGTCGGCCGCGGCCAGCCCGCCGTTCGACGAGAACGTGTCGACCTGCTTGGAGGGTTCGGCGGTCGCGCTGTCACGGGTCGAGCCGTCGCCACCCTCCGCGTAGCCGGGCGCTGCGGCGGCGATTGAAGCGGCCGCCGCCTCATCCGGCTCGGTCGCCTCACCTGCCGCTGGCGCCTCGGAAGCAGCCGCCACCTCCTCTTGGGCGGCCGATGGCGCGGCGCCGGCCTGGCTGGATGCCATCCCGCTGAAGGCGGGCCGCCGTCCCGACGACGCCGACAAGGACGAGCGCGGCCCCGGACACGAGGACGGGCGCGAAGAAGCGGCGCGCCCAGCCTCCCAGGCGATCGACGGCGTGGTCCGCCTCGACGAGCGGGACGAGCTGGAGTGGTCGGGAGGGCTTGAGGTCGGGCAGGTCGGCGAGCGACAGGCGCAGCGCACCGAGCTCGTCGACGAGCTCGGTGCAGCGGATGCAGGAAGCGACGTGCGCGGTCATGCCGGCGTCGGCAGTCGCATCGGCGTCGCGCGAGGCCAGCGCCGAGAGACGCTCGTCGTCAGGGTGGTTTGGAATCAGCATGCCATCGGTCCAGACGCCCTCATCCCGTGAACAGTTCCCGGTGCTCGGCGAGCAGCTCGCGCAATCGCAGGCGGCCACGGTGGATGCGCGACTTCACCGTGCCAAGCGCGGAGCTGGTCATCGACGCCACCTCGTTGTAGTCCATGCCATAGACGTCGCAGAGCACGACGGCGATTCGCTGATCCTCCGGGAGCCGGCGCAGCGCCACCTCCAGATGCCGGTACATCTCGCTCTTCATGGCTTCCCCGTGCGGGTTGATGGCGGCGAGGTCCGGGAGCTCCGGCGCGCCTTCGTCGGGGTCCGGCAGCGGGCTGGATGGGCGACGCTGTGCGCGGCGAAGGATGTCGTAGCTGGCGTTGGCGGTGATCCGCAGCAGCCACGAGCGAAAGATGCCCCCGCGGTAGGAACCGATCGCCTTGTAGGCGTGGATGAAGGCATCCTGGGTCGCATCGGCGGCCTGGTCGGGGTCGCGCAGGAGGCGCCACGCGAGGCCGTAGCACGCGCTCTGGTAGTGCTCCATCAGCTGCGCGAACGCCGTCCGGTCCCCGGATGCCGCTCGCGCGATGACAGCCACCTCGTCCGGAAGTGGCTGCGTGCGATGCGCTGGTGTCCGCTCGGGGGCATCGGCCATGGGCTTCC